>DMMY01000005.1:248602-271316 GCA_003452935.1 Elusimicrobiota bacterium | reverse complement strand
ACTTTTGAAAAATTAGCGACACGTAGCCGCTTCTTCTTGACAAAACATGACAGATTCCGTACATTGTGACAGCCGCCGAACAGGCTAGGCTGTTGGATATTATCCCAAAATTCATGAAACGCAAGCGCAAGACCATAAAAAAGCCGTTTACCGGAGACGTCCCCGAAGTCATGGATATCAAGACCCTGGCCCAGTACCTGGGCATGGGCCGCTCTAAAATTTACGGGCTCATCCGCCAGAAGAAAATCCCGGCTTCGCGCATCGGCCGGCAGTACCGATTTTCCAAGCCTCTCGTCGACGCGTGGCTGCGGGAACGGCTCATCATGCCCTCCCCGGAACAGCAGATTCCTCTCTTCAAGCCCAACAAATAAAGGCCTCCGCCGACGACGAAATCGCGGCCAGACGCCCGCTCCCCGTCGCATTACCGTCGGAAATTCCTTGCATTACCGTCTGAGATGTGGTATATTGACACCTCAAAGGGATGCGGCGTCGTCATCCCGCCGAGAAGACTACGGAGGAAAGCAGAATGGCAGAGAAAATCACGAAGTGCGGTGTCCAGCGGGCGCAGGGTTTCCTTTACTATATCGACAAGCAAGGCGATATTTCCCGCGCCAAGATGGCCCGCGGCGGCAAGAAGGGCGGCAAGCCCGAGAAGGTGCAGAAGGTCGGCCTGAAGAAGGAGAAGGGCTACCTCTACTACCTGGACAAGAAGGGTGACATCTCCCGCGCCAAGATGGTCAACGCCTAAGCGGCTGACCTCAGAACAACCCCCCGTCGCCCCTAGCGACGGGGGGTTTTGTTTTGATAACATCGCGGCTATGCGCGATCAGCCAGGCTTCCTTTTATATCGGCCCTCAGCCTCCCCGCAGAAGAAGCGCGCCATGCTTTGCGCCGAAGCGGCGATCGGCGGAGTCTCAACCCTCTCCGGCGTCCCCCTCGGCCAACTGGCGCGCGACCCGATTCTCAAGCGCCTCCTTGAGGCCGTCGCCTCGGAAGCCGCCGCCATCTTCCAGGCCGCCGGAGAGGCCCTGCAGGCTCGTCCCCAGGCCGTCGCCGCGAAAATCTGCCGGAACTCGCCGAACCAAACGCATCCTTGGCTGCGTTCCTTGCGGAGATTCCGCCGCACGGGGGCCGATGCCGTTTTTCGCCCCCTTCTGGGGACCGCTCGGCGCACAGGCTGCCCGGCGCCGATGCTCGCGGTTATCGCCGCCACCCTGCGGCGCTTGGAGCGATCGAGATGAAAGCCATCATTCTAGACGGCAAGGCCGTGGCCCGCACCATACGCGCGGCCCTGGAGCCGGAAATATCCAATATCCGAGCGGCCCGAGGAACTCCCCCGAAGCTTGCCGTCGTCACCCACACCGCTGAAGAGTCGGCCGGCGCCTATCTGCGCGCCAAGCTCAAAGCCGCCCAAGAAACCGGCCTCCAGGCCCAAGCCTTCCCCTGCGTGGCCGGGACGGGACAGAGCGGGATCGTCCGCCTCCTGGCGCAGCTGTCCGAGGACCCATCGATAGACGGCATCGTGGTGGAACAACCCCTCGACGAAAGCTGCGATCCCGTCGCGGTCTTTTGCGCCATCGCGCCGGCCAAAGACGTCGAAGGCGTCCATCCGCTCAACTATGGACGTTTCTTCCTGGCCAAAACCGCGGCAGAGATCGCCGCCTCGGATTCCTTCCCCCCCTGCACGGTCGCGGCCATGATCGCGCTCCTGGAAGAGACGGGCCTGCAGATCAAAGGCAAGCAAGCCGTGGTCATAGGCCGCTCCGAAATCGTGGGGCGGCCAGCGGCGCATTACCTAAGCGCCCTGGACGCGACGGTTACCCTTTGCCACTCCAGGACCTTGGACGTGGCCGCCCACGTGCGGCGCGCGGACATCGTCTTCGCCTGTTTGGGACGCGCCCGGTTTATTCGCGGAGCCTGGATCAAGCCCGGCGCCGCGGTCATAGACGCGGGAATGAATCGATCGGAGGACGGCTGGGTCGGAGATGTCGAGTTCGACGGCGCGGCCGAGTCCGCGGCCTTCATCACCCCCGTGCCCGGGGGGGTCGGTCCGGTGACGACCGCGGTCGTCCTGGGCAACACGGTCCTGGCAGCCCGGCGCCGGCTCAAACCGCGGTAGCTAGGAGGTCGCCGCGCCAACAGGAAGGCCGCGGCCAGGGCACCAAGACTCCTCCTCACGTCATATGACCGCCTTATCATAGCACGGAGCCGTGACGCTTCGAGCTCTCTGACATAGCCTGACTAAAAATGACAAATCATATCTTGTCCTGACAGCAATCCTGGGCTAACCTAGAATCGGCGCTTGCGAAGAGCCAGAAACCATGAACAAATACAGCTCAGCCGATTGCAGCAGAGTCGCGTCTTCCATCCGGCGCATCATGGAAGACGACCCGGCCCCGAAGCCCGGCGACTATCGGGAGGCCGCGGCAGTGCCCGGCGGCCGCCGACATTTCGAAAATTCCGTGAAGCGAGAAATCCGGCCCTTGGTCAGACATCTCCGGTCCTTGCGAAAAAGAGTCCGCGCCTCCGAGGAGCAGAACGAATCCCAAAAGCGGCTGCTGGCCATGGTGGCCCACGATGTCAAAAACCCGCTTACCGCCATTCTGGGCTATGCCGGCATGCTGGCTAACCGGCTCAAGAGCCTTCCCACGGAGTCCCGCTACACCGCGAATATCTGCACCGCGGCTGAGACGCTCTATCGCCTCATCAATGATTTGGTGGACTTGGCCGCCATGGAAAGCGGCAAGCTCCGGATCAACCCGCGTCCCATGGACCTGCGCGCGGTCCTGCGCGACGTCCGCGCCCTGACCAGCCTGGAAGCGCGCCGCCGCGGCATCCGCCTTGGCTTCGAATGCCCTCCGGATCTTCCCAAAGCGACCGGAGATCCTTGGCGTCTGGAACAGGTCATTCAAAACCTGTGCGTCAACGCCCTGCAATACACTCCCCGTAACGGCCGCGTCGGCGTTTCCGCTAAAAAAACCGCGGAAGGCCTGCGGATCACGGTGCGCGACACAGGAATCGGCATCCCGGCCAAAGAGTTGCCCTATATCTTTGACCGCCATTTCCAGGGACAAGCCGCCCAAGCCAGGCATAAGACCGGGCTGGGATTGGGCCTGGCCATTTGCCGGGAAATCGTGCGCATGCACGGAGCCGAAATCTCGGTCGCGTCCCGGCCTGGACGCGGCTCAGCATTCTCCTTCACCTTGCCCTTGTCGGCGCCGGCGTGATCCCCGCATCCGGGACACGACGCCTGGGGTCCTGCGTCAGCCCGGCTTGGGCAAGGCCTCGGGCTGGGTCTTTCTCCAGGCCTGCTCGAATTCCGCCAAGCTCCCCCACGTCCCGGGGAAACCCGCGGCCATGGCGCGATCCAGAGAATTTCCCTGCCGCAAGGCGCCCAGGAATTGAGAGAACCCGATGTGGCCGCCCGTCTCGACCATGAAGCGCATCATGTTGCCGGCCTGGGCGTACCATTGGCTCACCACATAGTCCTTGTCCACGGCCGGGTCATAGACCCTCATCCTCTCCAGGGACATGGGCGCGAATATCAGCGGCCTCATGGCGGCGGAAACCGAACCGTCGGAACCGGCTTCCACGGCCTTGCCCTCTTCATAGACCGCCAAGCCCTCGTTGATCCAACGCTGGTCCAGCCCGGCATGCCCCATATACTCGTAAAAGATCAGATGCGTCATTTCATGAATCAAGACCCGCTCCAACTGCGGGCCGGAAAAGCTGTATATGGCGTTGCCCACCGCGGCTCCCCCGGACCAAGCCGGCTGCGCGGTCTTGCGCAGGTATTCCGCCGCATCGGCATAGACCACGATCCGGTAAAGCCCGGCCGGCTTGAAGGAGTAAAGGCCCGTATCCGCCATGATGCGGCTGTAAGCCGCCTCCGCCACCTCGGCGATCTTCTGCACGTTTTGAATTCCATAGGCTCGGATATAGAAGTGAAGGCTTTGCAGCTCAGCGGCGCCGGCATCGAGACCGGGAAAGGTTCCAGCCACGACGGCGGTTTTCTTGCCGAAATCCTCGGGAAGCCCTCCAGGATAGGGGATGCAGGATGACATGGCTAGAACCGCCCCTAGGATAAGCAATCCCCTCATTTTTTCAGTGTACCACATTCTCCCGTCTTGCGCCGCGCGGCCCAGCGCCGGATCTCCCGCACAATCCGCCAAGCCGCCTTCCCGTCGCCGAAAGGATTGCGCGCCCCGGCCAATCCGGCGCCCCGGGACCCGGAGAACTGCCGCGAAATCGCGCCAAGCAGCGCCAGACGCGAAGTCCCCACCAGGACGCCGCCCCGGCCCAAAATCTCGGTTCTCTCGGTCCTTTCCCGCACCACGATGACCGGCTTGCCCAGAGAGGGAGCCTCTTCCTGGATGCCTCCCGAATCCGTGACGATAAAGAGCGCCCGTTGCATCAGCTGCACGAAATCCAGGTAGCCCAGCGGCGGCGTGAGCAAAATACGGGGGTGGCGGAGAATGCGCTTCGCCGGCAGCCGGACGTTGGGGTTGGGATGCACCGGATAGACCCAGCGCACGGCGGCAAAGCGCTCGGCAGCCTCCAGAATGGCGCGGAACACCCGCTCCATGGGAGCGCCGAAGCTCTCCCGCCTGTGCAGCGTGAGCACGGCCAAAGGCTGCGCTCCGAGGCCCAGCAGGGCCGGGCAGGCAAAACGATGGGGGCGATTGGCCGCCCAAAGAAGGGAATCCACCCCGGTATTGCCGGTGACGAAGATGCGTTTCGGACATAAACCCTCCCGAAGGAGGTTGCGCCGCGCCGACGGGGTCGGCGCGAAAAGCAGGTCGCTGATCCGGTCGATCAAGGCCCGATTGGCCTCCTCGGGGAAAGGGTTGCCCAGATCGCCGGTGCGCAGGCCGGCTTCCACATGAGCCACCGGGATACGCCGGTAATAGGCCGCCAAGGCGGCGCCCAAGGCGGAAGTGGTGTCGCCCTGCACGAGCACCAAGTCAGGCCGGTCGCCGCGGAGCACGCCATCGAACCCGAGCACCACTCTGCGAAGCACTTCGCTGGCGCTCTGTCCCGGCCGCATGACATCCAAATCGACATTGGGCCTCAGCCCGAAACCCTGCAGCATGGAATCGAGCAGATCGCGATGCTGGGCCGTGGCGCAAAGACGGATGCGAAATTCGGAAGTCCGGCGCAAAAGGCGGATCACCGGCGCCAGCTTTATGGCTTCGGGGCGAGTTCCCATGACGGCCAGTATCTTATGCATGGTTCTCAGGCCGGCTGAGCGGCCCCGGCCCGCTCAGGACGGAATGACTCTGATGTTCGGCGCCACTTTCTGACGCAGTACCGTTTCTATGGCGGAAAGAGTATTGGTGCCAGCGCTCGGGCAGCCCAGGCAGGCGCCCCGGTATTGGATATAAACCTCCAACACGCCGCTGGATTCCTTGAGGTCCACGAGTTCGACATCGCCGCCGTCCGCGGCCAACATCTGGCGCACGTTCTCGTTGAGCGCCTTTTCCACGGCCTTGAGCTTGCGCACCAAGGTCATGGAGGCGAAATCCTGGGTTTCCATGCGCATCTGGAGCTGTTCCTTCTCCATCTGGGCGCGCGTGTCGCGCAGGATGTCGACGAGATAATGCTGCCGTTTCTCGTGCCCGCCGGGCTCCACGCAGGACTTGCAGAAGCCCCCCGCCTTGGTGTAATGGGTGATGTCGGAAACAGTCTTCAAGTCATTAAGCCGGATGGCGTCCACGATGGTGCCCAGGCTCACCCGGCCGCATTCGCAAACGATGGTCTCGGTCTCCAAGGACGAAAGGTCCACGCCCTTGTAAAGAGCCACGGCTTTCTTGATGACATCGTAGGCCATGACGCTGCAGTGCATCTTCTGCGGCGGCACGGCGGGCGTTGTCGGCTCGTCGCGCAGCGCCCGCTCCACGTCGATATTGGTGATCTTGGAGGCCTGGTCCACAGTCCTGCCCATGCAAAGCTCGGCCATCATGTCGCTCGAGGCGATCGCCGTGCCGCAGCCGAAACTCTTGAAGCGCGCGGCCTTGATGACATGGGTATCGGGATCGACCACCCAATAAAGCCGGACCGCGTCGCCGCAGGATTCGGCGCCGTGATCGGCGATGATGAGCCGGCCGCCGAGCCGGCGCGCGTCAGCCTCGGTCAGTTCGCCGCGGTTGGCCGGGTTGTCCATGCGCGCGGCCACCTTCTTGGAGTAGGCTTCCCAGAGCGCGCCTCCGATGAGGTCTTTCTTGGGCATGGGATTGATCCTCCGTCAATAGCTGGCTGAAATGGCGCGCAGGCGATCCACGGCCTGGGTGAAAACCTGGATGGCGCGGTCGATCTCCGGCTCGGTGGTGAAACGCGAAAGGCTCAGGCGGATGCCGGTATGGGAAAGCTCCTCTCCGGCGCCTATGGCCTTGATGATGGGATTGGCCTCAAGGCTCTCGGAAGCGCAGGCGCTGCCCGTGGAGGCCGCGATGCCGTTCTTGTTAAGATCCCAAAGCAAGGACTCGCCCTCGACGCCGCGCACGCTCACGAACACGGTATTGGGCACGCGCAGCTCGCGGCGGCCGACCACGAGCACGTCCTTGAGCCGCAGGATGCCGTCCTCGAGCTTGTCGCGCAGACGCCGCACCTCGGTGTCCTCGAAACGGAGCTGGTCATTAGCCAGTTCCATGGCCAGGCCCATGCCCACGATGCCGGCCACGTTGAGGGTCCCGGCGCGCTTGCCCGCCATTTGCTCTCCGCCATGAAGCAGGGGCGCGAGCTTGAGACCCCGGCGCGCGTAAAGGGCGCCGACCCCCTTGGGGCCGTGGAACTTATGGGCGCTCAGGGAGAGGAAATCCACCGACGCCTCGCGCACGTCCACGCGCACCTTGCCGATGGCCTGCACCGCGTCGGTATGAAACAGGACGCCCCGCTCCCGGCATATCCGGGCGATCTCGGGAATCGGGAAAACCACTCCGGTCTCATTGTTGGCCCACATGACAGAGACCAGGGCGGTTTGGTCGGTGATGGCGCGGCGCACGGCCTCGGCTTCCACGCGCGCGTCCTGATTGACGGGCAGGTAGGTCACCTTGACGCCCTGCGTCTCCAGGAACCGGCAGGTATTGGCCACGCAAGGATGCTCGACCGTGGTCGTGACGATATGGTTCTTCCCGCCGTTTTTTATGAGGTCGAAATAAACGCCCTTCAGCACGGTATTATTGCTCTCGGTGGCGCAGCTGGTGACCAAGAGATCGTCGTCTTCGGCCGCGTTGAGGCCCTTATAAAGCCGGTTCATGGCGACGCGCAAATCGGGATGGACCTCGGTGCCGAAGCTATGCAGGGAATTGGGGTTGCCGTACCGCTCGCACCAATAAGGCTCCATGGCCTGCTTGACCATGGGATCCACGATGGTCGTGGCGTTGTTGTCGAGATAAATTCTTTCCACCATTCATATCATATCATTTCGTTCGCGGGCCCGCCCGATTATGATACTATGCCCCCCATGAGCCAAAGCTCCGATTCCGGACTCAAGCGCGAACTGGGACTCTTCGACTCCACCATGCTGGTGGCCGGATCCATGATCGGCTCCGGGATCTTCATAGTCAGCGCGGACATCGCTCGCACCGTGGGCTGCGCCGGCTGGCTTCTGGCCATATGGGTCATCACCGGCCTGCTCACGATCACGGCCGCGCTCAGCTACGGCGAACTGGCCGGCATGATGCCCAAGGCCGGGGGACAATACGTCTATTTGCGCGAGGCTTACGGGCCGCTGGCCGGCTTTCTCTACGGCTGGACTCTTTTTCTGGTCATCCAGACCGGCACCATCGCGGCCGTGGCCGTGGCCTTCGCCAAATTCACCGGGGTGCTATTGCCTTGGTTCAGCGAACGCCATATCCTCTGGACAACGGGCCGGTTTCATGTTTCAGCCGCCCAACTCCTGGCCATCGGCATCATCGCGGCCCTGACCATGATCAATCTGCGCGGCCTGCGCCTGGGCAAGATCGTGCAGAATCTCTTCACCGTGACCAAGATCGCCTCGCTGTGCGGGCTCTCCTTGCTCGTCTTCTTCGCGTTGAGCCGCGGCCCGGCCCTGGCGGCCAACTTCCAAACGGCCTGGCAGGCGAGCTGGCTGCACAGGACGGACGTTGCTCAGTCCAGAGAAAGCCTCGCCGGCTTCAAGCTCCTCAGCGCCCTGGGCGTAGCCATGGTGGGCTCGCTTTTCTCGGCCACGGCCTGGGAAAACATCACCTACACCGCGGCGGAAGTGCGCCGGCCCGAGCGCGACATCCCCCTGAGTCTGGCCCTGGGCACGGCCCTTGTGATGAGCCTCTACTTGCTGGCAAATGTGACTTATCTTGCGGCCCTGCCGCTTTCGGACATCCAGACGGCGGCCAACGACCGCGTGGCCACCGCGGCCCTCTCCGCACTATTCGGCGCGCCCGGAGCGTCGCTCATGGCCGCGCTCATCATGGTCTCCACCTTCGGCTGCAACAACGGACTCATTCTCTCGGGGGCCCGAGTCTACTACGCCATGGCGCGCGACGGTCTTTTCTTCGAAAAAATCGGTTCGCTGAACAGCCGCTCCGTCCCAGGCGCGGCCTTGATCCTGCAGGCAGTCTGGGCGGGTCTGCTGTGCCTCTCCGGCGCTTATGGCGACCTTCTGGATTACGTCATCTTCGCCACCCTCGTCTTCTATATAACGACCGTAGCCGCCGTATTCGTCCTGCGCCGCAAGCGACCCGAAGCCCCCCGGCCCTACAAGGCCTGGGGCTACCCCCTGGTTCCGATCCTATATATTCTCGCGGCTGGAGCCATCAGCGTGGATTTACTCATCTACAAGCCGGCCTATACTTGGCCCGGCGTATTCATCGTGCTCCTGGGCATTCCGGTCTATTACCTGCGCAGGCGGACCCGGCCATGACCCGACGGGTTCTGATCACCGGGGCGACGTCCGGCCTGGGCCGGGAGCTGGCCCTCCAGCTCGCCCGCGAAGGTTGCCGTCTAGCCTTGACCGGCCGCCGCAAGGACCGGCTAGCCGAAATCGCGCAGGCGGCCCAAGAATTAGGCGCCGAGGTGCTGCCCCTGGCCGGAGATGTCGGCGACCCGGCCTGCGTCCGGGACCATTACGCGGCCATACGCGCCGGGTTCGCGGGCCTGGATTGGGCCATTCTCAACGCCGGCATTTCAAAATCCGGCAGCGCGCGGGAAGGCTTCCGAGCCCAGGATTTCCGGGACGTCTACGAGGTCAACGTCTTCGGCATGGTCAATTGGATCGAGGCGGTCCTGCCCGACATGCTCAAGGCCGGCCGCGGCGCCATCGCGGGCGTGGCCAGCGTGGCCGGATTTCGGGGCGTACCGCGATCCGGCGCCTATAGCTCCAGCAAAGCCGCGGTCATAGCTCTTTTGGAATCCCTGCGCGTGGACTTGCGCGGCACGGGCGTAGACGTAATCACGATCTGCCCGGGCTTCGTGCGCACCGAGCTGACCAGCCGCTGGAAACCGCAGGATATGCCTTTCCTGATGGAACCTGAGGCTGCCGCCCGCCGCATGATCGCCGGCATCAAGCGCAAGCAGCGTCTCGTGCACTTTCCCTGGATTTTTTCCGCGACCGTCAAATACGTGGTGCGCAACATGCCCGGCTTCCTTTACGACCGCGTGGCCTCCGGCGCGACCTACCGCCGTCCCAACAAATAACCTACGGGTTCAACGCCGAAGTACAATGCGCGCAGCGAGCGGCGTTGGCCGGGATCGTGGAAAGGCAGAAAGGGCAATCCTTGGTCGCGGGCGGCGCCGGCGGCTTGGGCGTCATGCGGCTGATGATCCGCACCGCGACGAACATGCAGAAGGCCACGACCGCGAAATCGATGAGATGGTTGATAAATACCCCATAATTGATGGTCGGCGCGCTCTCCGCCTTGGCTTCGACCAAGGAAGCGTAAGATTTCCTGGAAAGATTTATGAAGAGTCCGGAAAAATCGACATTGCCCATCAAGAGGCCGATCGGAGGCATGAGCACGTCGGCCACCATGGAACTTACGATCTTGCCGAAAGCGCCGCCGATGATGATTCCGATCGCCATGTCCACGACATTGCCCTTCAACGCAAAAGCCTTGAAATCCTTCCACATAGACCCCCCTTAGAAAGTCGCTATCAGCGCCACCGCGGTTATCGTGTCGTCCTTGCGCACGCCCGGCGCGGGCCGGCTGTCGTGTTTCCACACATAAGAAACCTTGCAGGACAAAAATTTGGTCAGAATCGCGGTCAACGCGGTTTCAGCACTGAGCCGGTTATCCTTGCCCAATTGGAGACTCTGCAAGTACTCGGCGTCCTGGCTTAATTGGGCCGTAGCGCTGAATTGATGCGCGTACTTGGCGTAGAGACGCCCGGACGCATAGTCCTTGCGCGGAGCGTCCATGCGCTGCTCGTTGAAATAGCCCGGAGCGGCCTCCCCAATAAGCAGATCCTTGGGCGTTTTCCAAAGCTCGCGCCCCACGCCCGCGGAAATTTCGTGCCGGTGCGCGACCTGGGCGAAACGATCCCGGTTCCAGCGATATTTTTCGAAAATATAGTTCCGATCGCTTACCTTATAAGAAACCTGCTCCGATGCGTAATATTGTTCGGCCGTGACCGTTTCCTGGCTGCGCGAGCCCAGGGCACCGGCTTGCGTCTCCAGCTTTGAGAGACTGCTGAAATCGTAGCCCAACGAATTTTTAGCGGAAACCGTGGTGGCCTTGCTGTTTCCGTTCGTGCTCACCATGGAGAACTCCGCCTGTTCCTTCCATTTGCGCGCCTGGGGCTCGTCGGCCCAGGCCCCGCATGGCAGCGCAGCCGCGGCCAGCAAGAAAAATTTGGCATTCATGGAGCCTCACTCCGTATCCGTTACGATGAACCCGCCAATTCTTCCGCCAGCGACCCGGCCTTGTCGCCGGGAGACCGCACGACAGGGAATGCCTCGTAAAGATGCTGCCGGCTCCAGGGCAAGGGCCAGCCGCCGGCCTCGGAGCCCTTGCAAGCGAGTATCTGATAGACCGAAATCCAGCCCCTCTGGAAAGCGTGGCGGCAGCCCGCCAGATAGAGACTCCATACGCGGCACGTGCGCTCGCCCACCAGGCGCTGCGCCTCGCCCAGGCGGATATCGAACCTCCGGCTCCAATGCAGCAAGGTCTGGGCATAGTGCGGCCGCAGGCACTCCACGTCCGCGACTTCAAAACCCTGCGCGGCCATTTCACGCAGGGCATGGCTCACATGCGGCAGCTCTCCCATCGGAAAGACGTAGCGGTCGATGAAATCGCCTCCCCCTCCTTTTGTCCATATCCCATCAAGCTGCGCCGAGCATATGCCGTGATTCAGAAAAAGGCCGCCGCGGCGCAGCAGACGGGTCATGGCCGCGAAGTACCGGGACAGGTTCCTCAGACCGACATGCTCGAACATGCCCACGCTCGCGATCTTGTCGAAGCCTTCCTCCGCCCTCAAATCCCGGTAATCCAGTAGACGCACCTGGCAGCGCCCGGTCAGGCCTTCGGAGTTGACGCGCGCGCAGGCGTATTCGTATTGGCGCCGGCTCAGGGTGATGCCGGTCGCTTTGACGCCGTAATGCCGCGCCGCCCACGAGATAAGCGCCCCCCAGCCGCAGCCGATGTCCAGAAAGCGCTCCTCCGGCTTGAGCATGAGCTTTCGGCAGATATAGTCGAGCTTCTGCTCCTGGGCCCGATGGATATCCTCGCTTCCCGAGCGAAAATAGGCGCATGAATAAGTCATGCGGCGGTCGAGCCAAAGCGAGAAAAAATCATTGGACAGATCGTAATGGCCCTGGACCGCCCGAAGGTCGCGGCCGCGGGTATGCCGGCGCGGCCGGCGCCTGGCCCCGGACGGCAGAACGCCTCTTGACCGGCACAGCATTTCCGCCGCCTTGACCGCGTCCTCGACGCGGCCGTCAATCCCGAAACGGCCCTCCACGTAGCCTTCGGCCAAACTCGACAAATCCGAGGCCCACAGATAGCGCAGGGCCGAGGGCGACGACAAGATCACTCCCACCCGCGCACGGCCTGAAGGATCGACCTCTGTCCCGTCCCAAAGCCTGACGCGCAAGGGAACTCCGGCCAGCCGCCTTTCCAAGAGCGTGACGATGAAGGATTTCAAGAACATCGCGATCACCTCCCGACCATGGGATATTACCCAGGCATCGTCAAAACGATATCAAGATCGCGGCCGAGGGTCCTATTCGAGAGGCAAGAGGTCTTCAGGGGGGACGAAGTTGGAGACCGCGAAGCCCACGAGACGCACGCGCCTGCCCCGGGCCAGGAAGGGCTCCAGCAAGGCCAGCGCACCGCTGGAAAGATGGGCGAGACTGCCCGAGGCCAGAGGCAGGGTAGTCTGGCGGGAATGGGTCTCGTAGCCCTCGAAGCGGATCTTCACGGTCAAGGTCCGGCACCAATGCCCGTCCGCCGTCATCTCGCCGTGGACCTCACGCACGCATTGCAGGACCCGGGTCTTGATCTCCTCGGCGTCGCGCGTGTCGGTTTCAAAAGTGATCTCCCGGCCGATGGACTTTTGTATCCAGTTTGGATCGACCGGCCGGTCGTCTTGACCCCGGGCCTCCCGCCAGAGGAAAATGCCGAACTTGCCGAATTCTCGGGCAAGGTCCTCCTGAGAGGCCCCCAGAAGCTGGGAGACCGTCCGATAGCCCATCGCCTCGAGCTGGACCCTGGTCTTGGGACCCACTCCTCTCAAGACGCCCACGCTTTTGGGGCCCAGGAATTCCTCCACTCGACGCGCAATGACGATCGTCAAGCCTCCGGGCTTGCGATGATCGCTGGCGATTTTGGCGATCAGCTTATTGGGGCCGACTCCGATGGAAGCGGACAGCTTCTCCTGGTCCAGGATCCGGGCCCTGATCTCAAAACCAAGATCACGGGCCGCCGCGAAGCCGCCGCGGCTCGAAACGTCAAGGTAGGCCTCATCGATGCCTCCAGGCTCGAGCACGTCCGCATGCCGCCGCAGGATGTCCATGACCCGCCGGCTGACCTGGCTGTAGAGAGGGAATCGGGGATGAAGGTATACGCCGTGAGGACACTTTCTGTAGGCGATTGATATCGGCATGGCGCTATGCAGGCCATAGCGGCGCGCCTCATAGTTGCAGGTGGCCACGATCCCCCGCCCCTTGCCTCCCTTGGGATCGGAACCCACGATCACGGGTTTCCCCTTAAGAGCGGGATTCTCCCTTTCCTCGACCGCGGCGAAAAAGCAGTCCATATCCACATGCATGACGATGCGCTCGACGGCCGCGCGGCCTGAAGGACCACCTGGGGCTTGCGCAAGCAGCACCGGTTTATTCCAATGTCGGAAAAGGAGGATAGGTTAAGGACTCCTAATAAAGCCAAATCCCCTTTTCGGGGATTTGGCTTTCCGGCGGCAACGCCGCCTGGAGTCTTTTGTAGGCCGCCCCGCAGGGCGTCCTAACTTTAATTTAGCACCAGATACGGGCTCTGTCAAGGCCCAATAAGGACCCAGCTAATCCGCGGCTAGAAAAGGATAGCGGTAGTCCCTGGGCGGATCAAAAGTTTCCTTAATAGCCCGGGGCGAGACCCATCGAATCAAGTTGAGATAGGAGCCAGCCTTGTCATTGGTCCCGGAGGCCCGCGCTCCGCCGAAAGGCTGCTGCCCCACGACCGCTCCCGTGGGCTTGTCGTTGATGTAGAAGTTTCCCGCCGCGTTCTCCAGCGCCCGGGAAGCCTCCAGAATGGCCTTGCGCTCTGTCGCGAACACGCACCCGGTCAAGGCGTAGGCCGAGCTCTTGTCGCAAAGGCGCAGAGTCTCCCCCCATTTGGAGTCCGGATAGACATGCACGGTCAACACCGGGCCGAAGATTTCCTCCACCATGGACTCGCTCTTGGGGTCCGCGCTTTCGATCACGGTAGGCTCGATGAAAAAGCCCGCGGAATCGTCGCACTTGCCGCCGGCTACGATCTTGCAGGACCGGTTCTTCCTGGCGCGATCGATATAACCCTTGATATTGTCGTAGGCGGGCTTGTCGATGACCGCGTTGACGAAGTTGGAGAAATCCTCGGGCGAGCCCATGCGCACGGTCTTGAGCATGCCCAGCAGAGCCTCCTTGACCTTCGGGTAAAGGCTCTTGGGAATGTAAGCGCGCGACGCGGCCGAGCACTTCTGGCCCTGGAATTCAAAAGCCCCGCGCAGCAGCGCGACCGCGACGGAGACCGCCTCGGCGCTAGGGTGCACGAAGACGAAGTCCTTGCCGCCGGTTTCTCCCACCAGGCGCGGGTAGGCCTTATATCTCTTGATGTTGGCGCCCACGGTCTGCCACATCCAATGAAACACGTTCGTCGAGCCCGTGAAGTGCACGCCGGCCAGGTCAGGGGACTCGAAAACGATCTGGCCGACCATGGCAGAAGGTCCGGTCACCATATTGATGACCCCGTCCGGCAAGCCGGCCGCCTTCAGAAGTCTCATAATGAAGTGCGCGGTATAGACCGTGGAGGCGGCCGGCTTCCAGACCACGGTATTGCCCATGATGGCCGGAGCCGTGGGCAGGTTGCCCGCGATGGAGGTGAAGTTGAAAGGCGTGACCGCGAAGACAAACCCCTCCAGGGGACGGTGCTCGAGCCGGTTCCAGGAGCCGCGGGGGCTGGAGGGTTGGCTGGCATAAACCTGCTCCGCGAAATGGAGGTTGAAGCGGAAAAAGTCGATGAGCTCGCAGGCCGCGTCGATCTCGGCCTGGAAGATATTCTTGGACTGGCAAAGCATGGTGGCGGCGTTGAGAGTCCAGCGCCAGTCATTGGCCAGGAGATCAGCGGCCTTGAGGAAAATTGCGGCCCGGTCCTCGAAAGGCATGGCGGCCCAGGCCTTCCGGGCCGAGAGGGCGGCTTGGATGGCGGCGCGAACTTCGGCCGGCCCGCCCAGATGATACTGGCCCAGGACTTGGCCGATATCATAAGGGCTGCGGCACTGAGCGGTCTTGCGCGTGCGCACTTCCTTGGCTCCGATATAGAGCGGGATGTCGGGTTTCCGGGACTTCAGTTCGGCCAAGCGCGCCTGAAAAGACCGGCGCTCCGCGCTTCCGGGCGCGTAGGGCAAAATAGGCTCGTTGACCGGGGTCGGGACCTGGAATCGGGCGTTCATGATCTCTCCTTATTATTCCTGGACAAATCCGAGTCTTACTGAACGGATGATAACAAATTATGGATCGGAATCACGTTGATATCAGAACGCCTCGGGATGGACAATTCGTCAGACATGCCGGCCAACGGGAATGCTATCCTTTAACTCCATGAATATTCTTAAAGAAGTGCTCAAGCGGCAAGTCTATCCTGCCATGGGCTGCACCGAGCCCGTGACCGTGGCCTTGGCCGCGTCCCACGCGGCCAAGCTCCTGGGCGAGCCGGCCCGCGAGGCCCTATTCATCCTCGATCCGGGAACCTACAAGAACGGAATGGGCGTCACCCTGCCCAACACCAACGGCCAAAAGGGCAACCTCCTGGCGGCGGCCATAGGTTTGCTCGCCGCCCGGCCGGACCTCAAAATGGAAATTTTCCGTTCCGCCAATTCCGTCCTGGTGGCCAAAGCCGGACGCCTCGTCAAGTCCGGAAGCGTGCAGATGACCGTGCTTCCCGGCCACCAAGGCATCCACGTGGAAGCCCGACTCAAAGGCCGCAAGCACTCCGCGGTCTGCGTCATCTCGGAGAGCCACACCAGCTTGACCTATGCCGAGAAAGACGGCCGCAAGCTCCTGGGATCGGCCCGCAAAAGCGCCCGACAAACGACCCAGTATAAAAATCTCCTGCGCCGCGCCACCATCAAGGACATGCTGCGCATGGCCGAGCGCATGGATGAGAAGGATCAGGCCTATATCCGCAAGGGCGTGGAGATGAACCTGGCCGCAGCCCGGCAGGGCATGAGCCTGCGCAAGGTCGGTTTCTACTTGCAGGACCTCCTGCGCAAGGGCTACCTCCAAGACGACGTCTTCTCATCGGCCAAGATACTCACGGCCTGCGCCACGGACCTGCGCATGGACGGCCGGGCCGTGCCCGTCATGTCGAGCGGCGAAAGCGGCAACCAGGGCATCGTGGCCATCCTCGTCCCCTACAGCGTGGGCAAGGCCTTCCGCGTCGATGACGGCGCCATATGCCGCAGCATCGCCTTCTCGCACCTCCTCAACGCCTACGTCAAGATATTCACGGGCGGCTTGGCCCCGGTCTGCGGCTGCGCCATCGCGGCCGGCGTCGGAGCGGCCGCGGCCATCGTCTACCAGCGCAACGGCCGAGACATCCCCGGCATCACCCTGGCCGTCAACAACGTGATCAGCGACCTGGGAGGCATGCTCTGCGACGGCGCCAAGAGCGGCTGCGCCTTGAAGGTGGTCAGTTCCACGGACTCGGCCATACGTTCGGCTTACATGGGCATCCATCACTACGGCATCACGTCGCGGGAGGGCTTCGTGGGCCGCTGCGCCGAAGAGACGATCCAAAATCTCGGCCGCATCTCGGCCGTGGGCATGGCCCAGGTGGACCCCACCATCGTCGAGATCATGCTGGGCAAGCAGGCCGGTTCCAGGTTATAGGCGCAGCCCATAAGCCGCAGACGCAACGGGCCTAAAACCCGATCCCTTCCAGAAGCCATTTCCCACCCCTGAAAAATGCCAAAAGGGGTCACGATGTCCACACCCACTTGCGCACGCGCGCCTAGGCTCTTGGGTCCATTTTTGCCTAGGCCCTTTTCTTGACAAGAGAGTTACCGAAATGCTCATGCCAATCTGGGCTGCTAGCCTGTATACTAGTGTCCTGGTGAATCACATTCAAGTCTGGAAAGAACCTCTGCCAGCCAAGCCGATCAGCCTCAAGCCCTATGCCGCGCAAGAAAGCGCCGAAAATCTCAAGGCCCATTCGCACACTATTAATCAAGGAAGGGAAGCTGAACGCATGGAACGACAAATGTCAAAAAGCTCGGCCGCCAATCGTCTCACAAAGCCAGGGGCGAGCTTGCCGCTGTTTCTCCTGCTTTTGACGGCGGACCTGGGCGCGGTCGCATTTAAAACCCCGGCGCCCGGGATTCGGGGCGGCGTCCATATGCCGCCCGCCGCGATGGCCACGGCCATACAGAACCATCTGGGCAGCTTGAACCCCGGCGTCCTTGGCCGCCTGGATGCGGGCGCGCTGCTTGCGGCCGTGAAAAGCAATATCCTGGCGGCCCAGAGCCAACCCGCGCCGGACAGCGGCATCCGCATCGTCTCCGGCCTGGCCATCATGCGCGCCCTGGCCGCGCCAGAAGAATTCTCTTCCTTAAATGCTTACCTGGCCTCGGCCAAGAGCGCGGAACAAGCCGCCCTCGGCAGGCAGGCTATCGCCGACCTGACGCCGTGGTTCTCCAAGATACGACAATCTCCCGCGACCCAAGGCAAGATCATGGTGGAAACGAAAGGCTTGCAGAGCCAACTGGCGCAGGCCGGCTTTCTTGATGCAGCCCATAGCCAGGCCCTGTTCGATGGGACTCTCGCTGAAGAGCAATCGGCTGGCGCCCTGGCGGCGCCCGCGGTCTTTACCGGCGGCGCTGCCGAGGAAAAGCCCGGATCGCGGCCGGGATCGCAATTAAGCCGTCCGGAACGGGCCGCGACCAAACGCAAGCAAACGCCCGCCACGCCACCCGTCAAGCCCGCGCCTGGACTTGATTTCGGCGACGAGAAAACAAGGATTCCCTCGGCGCCCGTAAAGAGTCAGCCCCAAAAAGACGGACAGGACGCCCAAGTCGCCGGCTACGTGGACGCGCTCTTGCGGCTCGATCCCGATGACGCCAATCAAAGGCAGCAGGGCCGGGGAGCGGCCCGCACCTGGGGGGCGAAGGATCAGGAAGCAGCGGCCGCGCAGAGCGCGGTGCTGCAAAATCCTCTCAAGCGTCGTGAAAATGAAGACGCGATCGATTCGGCCCTCAAGGCCCTGCAAGTCCAAGTCGAGACGCTGGACCCCGAAAAAGTCAACTTTACGCCGGGGCCGCTGCGTCTGTGGCTTGACCGCACTCTCCTATACTTGAAAGTGCCTTACTTTAAACTGCCTGCCCAGCGTTATGCAGACAACTACGATCAGGCGCAGCAAGCGATAACGGACATCGTCACCGCGCTCAAGAGCGGGCGCGACGCATTGCTCGCGGACAACGCCGAACTGCTGAAATATCAATCCCGGCTGCGCGCCCTGACGCGACAGCTTCAAACGAAAATTGACTTCGCGCGCCGAGTCGACCAAGAGCTGGACGCGCGCCTGAATGCCGCGGCCGGTGATATCTCCGAGGATAGAGCGCGTTTCCTGAAAGAAGAGGTTCTTTTTCCGTTTCGGCAGCGGCTCATCGACCTCCAGACGCAGCTCGCCGTCAATCAGCAAGGCGTGATAGCCACCGGGATCGTCATCAAGAACAACGAGCTCCTCGCCGGCAGCGTTGATCGAACCGTCAACGTGATTCCGCCGGCCTTGCAGGTAGCGATCAATATCGCGTTGAGCCTCAAACAGCAGCAATCCGTGCTTGATCGAGTGACCGCCACGAACCATGCGGGCTCGCAGATGATCGAGCAGAGCGCCGAGGGCATTAAAAACCAGGCGCTCGCCATCGACCGACAGGCCGTCGATGCGACGCTCCCGGTCGACACGCTCAAGAGCGCCTTCGGCAAGCTCAAGGACACGCTCAATGAGATTTCCAGCTTCCGCGACAACGCCTTGCCGCAGATGCTGGAGGAAATCAAGAAGTTCGATGAACTGACGCGCATAGGAGAAGATTTGGCGCGGAGCATGGACTCCGCCGGCGCGGCCAACCCCAAACCGTCATGGCCGGAAGCGGAGGGCGAATGAGCCATGTTCAGACCGAATTCAACCCTTGTTTTTTCCCAAAGCGCCCATCCAAAAGGCCGGTCGACACAACGCTAATGCCGGATTCCAGTCAGGAGGCAGTCATGAACGTCAAGGACCGATACGCTCCAAAGTCTCTTTCGCGCAACCGTCATTGCCAAGCAAATGATCGTTTCATTTTCACAAAGCCAGGGGCGAGCTTGCCGCTGTTTCTCCTGCTTTTGACGGCGGACCTGGGCGCGGTCGCATTTAAAACCCCGGCGCCCGGGATGAGGGGCGGCGTCCATATGCCGCCCGCCGCGATGGCCACGGCCATACAGAACCATCTGGGCAGCTTGAACCCCGGCGTCCTTGGCCGCCTGGATGCGGGCGCGCTGCTTGCGGCCGTGAAAAGCAATATCCTGGCGGCCCAAAGCCAACCCTCTCCGGACAGCGGCATCCGCATCGTCTCCGGCCTGGCCATCATGCGCGCCCTGGCCGCGCCAGAAGAATTCTCTTCCTTAAATGCTTACCTGACCTCGGCCAAGAGCGCGGAACAAGCCGCCCTCGGCAGGCAGGCTATCGCCGACCTGACGCCGTGGTTCTCCAAGATACGACAATCTCCCGCGACCCAAGGCAAGATCATGGTGGAAACGAAAGGCTTGCAGAGCCAACTGGCGCAGGCCGGCTTTCTTGATGCAGCCCATAGCCAGGCCCTGTTCGACGGGACGCTGCCCGATGGGGAGAAATCCGCTTCCGCCCTGACGGCGCCCGCGGTCTTTGCCGGCGGCGCCGCCGAGGAAAAGCCCGGATCGCGGCCGGGATCGCAATTAAGCCGTCCGGAACGGGCCGCGACCAAACGCAAGCAAACGCCCGCTACGCAACCCGCCAAGCCCGCGCCCGGACTCGATTTCGGCGAGCCGCGCCAATCCCAGCAGGACAAGCCGGTCATCTTGTCAAAAGAGGAGCAAGCCAAGGCGGAGCAGTACGTGGCAAACGTCATGGCGATAGATCTTTCCGATGCCAGCATGCTCAAAGATGCCAAAAACGGAGCCCGGAGCTTCGGGGGCGATCTTTCTCAAATGATGGCCAGCGGCAGCAGCGAATTCCTCGCGAAATCGATCCGCACCATAGCTCAGCGCGGCGCAAACGGCGATGATATCAGCCAATCCTTGCTGGCGCTCCAAAAACAAGTCGAGGAACTGGATCCCGCGAAGGTCGACCTGGGCACGTTCCGGCGCCTGATCGGCAAGCTTCCCCTCGTTGGATCGGCCATTGGGAACTACGTGGCCAAATTGCAGAAGGCGCAGGGGGTGATCGAAGGCATCGAAAACTCTCTTCGGCACGGCAAGGAACTGCTCATCGCGGACAACAAGACGCTGGCCGCCGATCGAACGCGCATGATTCTCCTGGAACGCCAACTCGAGCATGCGATCGCTTACGGCCAGCGGATCGCCCAGGAAGTGCAGACGCGCGTGGACAATCCGGACGGCGGACTCTCGGCCGACAAGGTCAAGTTCCTGCAGGAAGAGATACTTTTTCCGCTCCAGCAGAGGATCATGGACCTCCAGACGCAGCGCGCCGTCAACCAGCAAGGCGCCTTATCGGCCGAAATCCTGATCAAGAACAACGAAATGCTCGCCGACAGCGTGGACCGCGCCATCAGCACCATCGGCCCAGCGCTCCGGATCGGAGCCAGCACGGCGATCGCGCTCGATGATGAGGATAGGGTAAACAAGTCCGTGCAGGGCACCAAAGACCTCGCCGCCAAGCTCATCACGGACAACGCCAATCGTCTGAGAACGCAAGGAGTCCAGATACAGAAAGACGCGTCCCAGCCGGCCATCGACATAGAGAAAATCAAGAGCGCATACACGACCCTCATCGCGGCCTTGGACGATCTTTCAAGGTTCCGCGTCGAGGCCTTGGGCAAGATGGCGACGACAATCACGGAATTGGACGCGCTGACCCAAGAGACCGAGAAAACCCTGGTGCGGATGGAAAATTCGGCTGCCCCGCGGGAGGAGATCATGGCCGAGCTTGATCCCGGCAGGCAATTGTCGAACCCGGGGAAGCGGCGCTGACCCGACCGCCGGCGTCGGCGTATTAAATCACGCCGACGCCGGCCGCGGGATGCAACGAGATGAAACGCCAATTTTTAGCCGCAGCGCTTGGGCTATCCCAAATTTGGAACTCAGCCTCGCCGGCTTTCGCAAACATAGCGCATTCTGTAATAAGTAATCCCTATCCCCTGACATCGAGAGGGCATCAACCCAACACCATAAAGACTTCCCCTGCCCCGTTGTCGACGCTGATGACGCAACTGCCGAAGTTAACTCCTCTCGACGCGACCCGGCGGCTCCAGGAGCTTGCGGCAACGGACCCGGCCATGCGCAATCTGGCGGCAGCCGTAGTCGAGCCCAGCTTGATCGAGCTGCATCGGGCGCAGCTCGAGGCGAAGCTGGGCCAAGAACAAGTCTCCGCTCTGACGGAGTTGGCCGTCAACCTGCAGATTGAAGCGCGAGGCGATGAGCGCGTGATGGCCGGCCTGGAAGCCCTGGCGCGCCAAATCGCGCCCGCGGGCCAAGTCCCCGACTTCGACCGGTTTTACGATGGAGACGCAGCCCCGGACGCGCCCGCGGCAGCCGACCCGGAAACCGCGCCGCTAGCCCCGGCCTTGACCTGGCCCGTCGAGGAGGACTCCAGCTACAAGCGGCGCGTCCATGCGATCACCTCTCAAAACGGACGCATCCTCATCAACGGAAAGCCGGCCAAAATGTTCAGGGACAGGGAAGTCAAGGACGGCGTCACCAAGGAGATATACATCCACCCCGATGATCCCGGCCTGCTCGTAAAGATTTACAACAGCCCGGCGTCCCTGGAAGGATTCGAGCGCAAAAACGCCAAAATCGAGGCTCTGGGGCCCCTGTCGGCCGCGGGAGGAGCGCCCAAACTCATCGAGCACGGCGAGGCCCCGGTCCAGGGCAAGGGATTGGTGTACTTTTACGTAGAGGAACTGGTCAAGGGAGCCAAGCTCCTCGACTTGCTCATCGACAACAAGCCGCTGGAGGAAGTAAAAAAGCTCTTCCAACGGCTGATCAAAGCCGGCTTGGCGCTGCTCGTTCCCGGCCCGGACCAACACTGGCTCCTTTCGCACATCATGATCGGCCAGACGCCCAGCGGAGGCTTTCGGGCCTACATTCTCGGCGGCACCCCCGAACGGGCCACTGCCGAGGAGCTGGCGGCGCATTATGAGATGCTGCTCGCCGTATTATACCCGGGACCGGCCGAGCAGAAGCGCGAGGCCGGCGGCATTGCGCCGCCGGCGCTGTCCATGGACAGCCTCATGCGCCCCCCAAAACTGGGCACATCCCCGGAAGACGCGGACATAAAGGCCATACTCATCACGCCGGCGCTCCCGGATTCGCTCGATTCCATCCTCAAGCGGCACAAGCTGGAAAACGCATCCCGGGACGCGGCGACGTTGCGGTTCGAGAGTCCGCAAGCCGCGGCAACAGCCGCATCCGACCTGCTCGCCGACGAGGAAGTAGCGCAAATCAAGGTTCACCCCGCGGTCAAGGACTATGTCGAGAGACGGGGGGCAAGGGCCCTTGCCGAGATATTGAAGTTGCTGCCTATATCGCAAAAAAGGAACGCCCTAATTCTTAAAATCCCCGCCCTGGCGTACGCCAAAACGGAAAGCGCCGATGTCGCGGAGATTCTGGCCCTCATAGGCCCCGAGGAAGGCAAGACTCCTGAGATATTCGCGAAAGTCCCGGCCTCTGCTTGGCAAAAACTCGACCGCGGGGACATCCAGAGCCTGATTAAAAGGTGGGTGGCGGTCGATTATAAGGCAACCTCTGCCGCCATCATGCGCTCGTGGATAAATGCCCGCGAAGAGCATTTAGTCAAAACCGAGGCCGAGCTAACAA
>DMMY01000005.1:248156-248451 GCA_003452935.1 Elusimicrobiota bacterium | reverse complement strand
TCCGACGCGAGAGACACGGCGATTCTGAACATCCCCGCTTCAGCGTACGCTCAAATGGAAAGCGCCCAGGTCGCGGAGATCCTCGGCCTCGTGCGGTCGGATGAAAAGTCGACGCCAAAAGAGGTATACGGCAAGATTCCGGAGCCGGTCTGGCAAAAACTTGACGGCCAGAATGTCCAAGGCCTGATGAAAAAGTGGGTCAAGATCGATTACCTTAACACGGCCTCCGCCATCATGCGCTCATGGATGAACGCCCGCGAAGATTATTTAGGCAAAACCGAGGCCGAGCTAACAA
>DMMY01000005.1:157949-248012 GCA_003452935.1 Elusimicrobiota bacterium | reverse complement strand
TCCGACGCGAGAGACACGGCGATCCTGGACATCCCCGCTTCAGTGTACGCTCGAATGGGAAGCGCCCAGATCGCGGAGATCCTCGGCCTCGTGCGGGCGGGTGAAAAGGCGGCGCCAAAAGAGGTATACGGCAAGATCCCGGAGCCGGTCTGGCAAAAACTTGACGGCCAGGATGTCCAAGGCCTGATGAAAAAGTGGGTCAAGATCGATTACCTTAAAACGGCCTCCGTCATCATGCGCTCGTGGATGAATGCCCGCGAAGATTATTTAGGCAAAACCAAGGTCGAGCTCAAAGGCCTCGGCGAAATGATCGGCCTGATTCGTGAATCCGAGACAAGAGATGCGGCGATCCTGCAAATCCCCGCTTCGCTGTACGCTCGAATGCAAAGCGCCGACGCCGCGGAAATTCTGGCTCTCGTGAGCCTGGAAGCGGAGAAGACCGCCGGGGCAATATACAATAAAGTTCCGCAATCAGCCTGGCAACAACTTGACGGCCAGGATGTCCCGGGCTTGGTTAAGAAGTGGGTGGCGGCCGGTTATGCGGGGACGGCCTCCGTCATCATACAGCTGTGGACGAACGCCCGCGAAGAGTATCTCGGCAAGACAAAAACCGCGCAAAAGAACCTCGGCGAAATGATCAAGCTGCTTCCGTCGTCCTCAGCGGCGGCGATCCTTAAAATCCCCGCTTCGGTATACGCTCAAATGGAAAGCGCCCAAATCGCGGAGATTCTGGCCCTCGTGACTCCGGAGGCGGAGAAGACCGCCGGGGCAACATACGATAAAGTTCCGCAATCAGCGTGGCAGAACTTGAGCCGCCAAGAGGTCCAGAGCCTGATCAAAAGGTGGCTGGCGGTCGATTATAAAGGAACCGCTTCCGCCATCATGCAGCTGTGGGTCAATGCCCGCAAAGAACAGCCGGGTAAAACAGAGGCCGAGCTAAAGAACCTCGCCGAAATGATCAAGCTGCTCCCGGAATCCAACTCAAGAGACACGGCTATCCTCAAAATCACAGCTTCCGTATTTGCCCAAATGGAAAGCGCCGAAGCCGCGGCGATTCTGGCCCTCGCGAGCCTGGAGGCGGAGAAAAATGCCGGGACCATATACAATAAAGTTCCGCGATCAGTCTGGCAAAAACTTGACGTCCAGGCTGTCCAGAGCCTGATTAAACAATGGCTGGCAGCCCGTTATTCCGAAACGGCCTTCGTCATCATGCAGTTGTGGATGAATGCCCACCAAGAGCAGACAGGCACAGAAGAGGCCGAACTCAAAGGCCTCGGGGAAATCATCGCGCTGCTTCCGGCATCCGCCGCGAGAAATGGCGTGATCCTGACCATCCCCGTTTCCGCGTACGCTTCAATGGAAAGCGCCGAGGCCGCGGCGATCCTCGACCTCGTGCATCCGGATGGCAATACGGATCCCGCGGACGTATACCGCAAGATCCCGGAGCCGGTCTGGCAAAAACTTGACGGTCAGGCTGTCCGGGGCCTGGTTAAAAAGTGGACGCAGGCCAATCGCGAAGGACCGGCCTTCGTCATCGTGCAGTCATGGATGAACGCCCGCCAAGACTATCTGGGCAAAACAGAGGCCGAGCTAAAAACCCTCGTCGAAATGATCAAGCTGATTCCAGAATGCAGCACGAGAGATGCGGTAATCCTCAAAATACCCGCTGCGGTGTACGCTCAAATGAAAAGCGCCGACGTCGCGGCGATTCTGGCCCTCGTGAGGGCGAAAAACGATGTTGAAACCGCGGGATCCTACCGCAATATCCCGGAGCCGGTCTGGCGCCGACTTGAAGCCCCGGATATCCAGGGCCTGATCAAGAAGTGGGCGACGGCCCGTTATGCCGCGACATCCTCCATCATCATGCAGCTATGGATGAATTCCCGCCAAGAGCAGCCGGGTAAAACAGAGGCCGAGCTAAAAAGCCTCGGAGAAATCATCAAGCTGATTCCGGAGTCCACCGCGCGAAACACCGTGATCCTGGCAATCCCAGTTTCCGCGTACGCGCAAATGGAAAGCGCCGAGACCGCGGCGATTCTCGACCTCGTGTGGCCGGATGGAAACACGGACCCCGCGGAGATCTACCGCAAGATCCCGGAGCCCGTCTGGCAAAGACTAGACGGCCGGGATGTGCCGGGCCTGATTGAAAAGTGGGTGACGGCCGGTCGCGTGGAACCCGCCTCCGTCATCGCGCAGTCGTGGATTAACGCCCGCCAAGACTATCTGGTCAAAACAGACACCGATATAAAAAACCTCGTCGAAACGATCAGGCTGATCCCGGAGTCCCCCGCCAGAGATCGGGCGATCCTAAACATCCCCGCTTCGGTGTATGCTCAAATGAACAGCGCCGACGTCGCGGCGGCCATGGCCCTCGTGCATTATGACCCCAAGGAGTTATACAGCAAGATTCCGAAGCCGGTCTGGCGGAGAATGGACGGCCAGGACGCCCAGAATCTGATAAAGCGCTGGACGGTGGCCGGGTTTGCGGGAGTGGCTTCCCTGCTCATGCAGTTCTGGATAGATTCCAATCAGGATCGCCTGGGCCAGGCCGGGGCCACGGGAGAAGACCTCTGCGAGATGGCGGCAAGTCTGCTTCTGCGGCAGGATTCCTGGTGGGGCGTCGTGCTTGCCACAAAAATCTCCATTTCCGCATACGCAGCCATGGAAAGCAGAACCATCGCCAGACTTTTCCATCACAGCGCGCCGAACGCATATGAAAAATTCCCGAAAGAAGCCTGGCTCAAAATGCGCCTGCGGGATGCGGACTGGCTCATCGAGCAATGGACGGCGGCAAAGCAAGAGAACATGCCCGACTTCATCAAAACTTTATGGAAGGCGGCCCGGCAAGGCAATTCGGGAGAATCGACGGTCAAGGGGAAAGACCTTTACGCGACGCTGAGCGTCTTGCCTAGGTCGGCCCAAAGAGACGAATTGATTCTAAAAATTCGCGGCGTTGAATTCGAGGCAATGGAGAGCGCGGATATAGCCGCGATCCTTAGACTCGTGAACCCGGACGCAAACCCGGACAAGATGGCGGCGATATTCAGTCGGATTCCGGAAGAAGCCTGGTATAGGATGAACCGCGAGGACATGGAGCTCCTGACCAAATATTGGGCTGAATATGATCCGACGGCGGCCGCGAGCATCGCGCAGCTTTGGATAAAGGCGCGCCAATGATGAAACCGCCTTGCGCCATGAACCGCGGCAAGAAGGCCGCCGCCGGCTTTGCCGCCTTGGCCTTGATCTGGACGCCGCCGCCCGGCGCCGCATCAGCCCAAAACGTCGTTCTTCCCCGGGCGGCCGCGCAGGTTAGGGGCATGGCCCCCATAGCGGCTTTGCCGGCGGCCGCGCGACTTGAGTTGGCCCGAAACCTCAACGCTCTCCTTTTGCGACTGTCAAAGGCGCAGGGACCGTCTCTTGATCCGAAAGGTCTGGTGGAAACGATCGTCGGGCATGCCGCGGGTCCGGGAAGGGAACCGGCTCAAACCGCGGCGGGCTACGCGCTATTGACGGCGCTGGCCGACCCCAAGACACAAGAGCAAATGATCGCGGACTTAAGGAACCTCAATACGCACGGCAAGATCGGCCGGCAAACCGCCGAAACGCTGGCCGGTTTCACCGCTGATTACGCGGCCCCCGCGACCCGCACAGCCATCATGAAAGCTGCCGCCCAGGCCCTGGCCCAGTCGCGCCTGAACCTCCCCGCGTCCCTGGCGGCCCTGTTTGACGGCTTTGGGTCGCTGGGCCACGAGGACATGGAAGAAGCCCGCCCGCCGGTCGTTGCCGGCGCGGGGGCCGAGGAAACCGTTCATGGCAGCGGCCTGCTGCCGAGCGACAATCCCGCGGCGCCGGAGGAAACGACGGATGACGAGGCGGCCGACAACGCGACGGCCCGGATGGGTTTCGAGCTATTCTTAAAGCAGCATTACGGTCAAAACCATGACATCCTCCAGGTGGCCCGCGGCGTCTTTAGGGACCTGACCGAAATCGACGCGCGACCATTCGCCGGACGGTCCAAACAAGCGGCCGATCTCCTGGCCGTGCTCTCGCGCCGGGACGTGCAAAAAACGAGCGTTTTGCTGACAGGACCGCTGGGCATCGGCAGAACCGCCTTGATCGAGAACGTCGCCTCCGGCATCAAGGCCGGGACCTACGAGTTGGATATGAAGTTCCTGGAACTGGACCTGCCCGAGCTCGCGGGTCTCTACCCTCAGGCGAGCCCGGCTCCCGACGCCGACCCGCCGTTCGAGGCGTTCTTCAACACCGTCCTGCCGGCCCTATCCCGGGACACGGTGATCGTGATCCGGGGCGCTGACAAACTGCTGGCCGAAGGGGGCAATAGAATTTTGCAGCGGCTGGAAAAGCCCATCGAACGCTTCGGCCAGCGCTTCATATTCGTGCTGGAAAGCGCCGCGGCCCTGCCCACGGATCATTTCCTGCGCAAATTCTCCGAAACGATAGAACTGGGCCAGCCCGACGACAAGGAAGCCATGCAGATGCTGCTGGCCCACAAGACGCGCTGGGAGGCCTCCTCCGGCGTCTCCATCCTGGACTCAGCCGTCGAGGAGTTGGTCCGCGTTGCGAAAAATTTTCTGCACGCGCTGCATCCGCAGGAATTGGCGGACAACATGGTGCGGGCGATCAACGCCCGCTCATCCATATCGCAGCGCAACGCCGCTCAAGCCGCGATAAGAGATCTCTATTCGCAGTTGTCCTTGGCCATGGCCAAATACAGGCGCACGGACTCGCCCAAGGACTACAACGAGGTCCTGGACTTGGCGCAAAAACTCATGGACGAGCAGGCCCGGCTGAAGAGTCCCGGGGCCAGGGAAGTCTCGTCGCAGTACGTCCGGGAATTGCTGGCCGAGCTCTATCCCGGCAAGGCAAATCTCATCCTCAACAACAAGGACTACAAGAAGCGGCTGCTCGACGCCATCTCCAAGCTCCCCACCCGGGTGATCGGTCAGCCCGAGGCCGTGGAACGGGTAAGCGCCACTCTCAAAAAGATCGCCGCGGGCATGGAGGCCGACAAAGGCCCGTTGGGCTCCTTCCTCTTTTTGGGGCCCACGGGCGTGGGCAAGACGGAAACGGCGCGCGCGCTGGCCGAGGCTTATTCCGGCGACGAAGAAGCGCTGGTCCGCATCGACATGACGGAATATATGGAAAAATTCACCGTCTCCCGGCTCACCGGCCCGCCGCCGGGCTACGCCGGCTACGACGCGGGAGGGCAACTGACGGAGGCCGTATTTAATCAGCCCGAGTCCGTGACCCTTTACGACGAAATCGAGAAAGCCGACCCCGAGGTCTTCAACGTCCTCCTGCAAGTGCTTGACGACGCGCGGCTGACGGACGGAAAAGGCAAGACCGTGGACTTCAGGCGCACCATCGCGGTCATGACGTCGAATCTGGCCAGCGGCTTGATCGCCGAGATGCAGGCCGCGGGCGCCAACTGGGAAGAGATCGACGCCGCGGTCAAGAAGGAGCTGAAACTTCATTTCCGCCCCGAGTTCCTCAACCGGATCAATACCATCGTGATATTTAACCCCTTGAGCAAGGCGCATATACTAGACATCGGCAAGCTGATGGCCGACAAGCTGGTGGCAAAACCTCTGGCGCGCGGCGGAAATCATCTGTCATTTTTGAGCGAGAAGGTTCTCAACTACGTGGCCGATCATGGCGGCTTCGACCCGGAGTACGGCGCCCGCCCCATGAAGCGGGCCATCGATCAGCTTATTACCGATCCGGTGACCGATCATGTGCTGGCGCCGCATGAAGGCAATCTTAATGTTTCCGTCGACATGAAGGACGGCAAGATCGCCGTCGCCAGCCGGCCCAAGGTAGAGCCGGCCGTGGAGAAAAAAAACCTGCCGGACGGCAAGCTCGGCGCTTGGCTGCGGCATATTCTAGACGCCGACACGGCCGCTTCCCCGGAAGCCCTGAAGGCTTCCTACGAAGCCTTCTTCGCCAAGCCCCGGCGGATGCCGGCCGCCGAGGATGAAACGGCCGGCGGCAAGGCCCCGAAGCCGAAGAGCTTCCCGCGGATCGACGTCTTGGACGAACGGAAGATGGGCGTTTCGGCGCGGTTCATCAAGGTCAAGCCGGGCAGCTTTCGGATGTCCGATCAAAAGGTGACTCTGCCCCATCCTTTCGAGCTCCAGGCCGACGACCTGACGCAGCAGCAGGCGCTCTTGCTCCTGGGCCGCAATCCTTCTTATTTCACGAGCGCGCAGGACAGCGACGGAGATCATGCGGTCATCGGCGGCCAGGGGCACAACCTGAAACACCCGGTTGAAAATATCAGCTGGTACGAGGGCGTCGAAGCCGCCAACGCCCTCTCCAAACTGCAGGGGCTTAAGCCTTGCTACGAGATCGTCAAGGATAACGGCAAGCCGACGGGCGTCAGGATCACGGCGGCCAGCGGGAATGCCTACGACTGCGAAGGCTATCGCCATGCCACGGCGGCGGAGTTGGAATACGCGAGCCGCGCCGGAAACGACTCCGCCTTTCCGCTGTACGGCAAAGCGCTAGATGAGAGTGCGTGGCACGACAGCCGGACGCACGCCGTGGGCACGACGAAACCCAACTCGTGGGGTTTTTACAATCTGGTGGGAAACGTTTGGAAGTGGACGCACAACCGGCCGGAAGAACTTATCGGCGCCACGGCAACGGATTCCGAGGACCCCGCGGCGAACTCGAAACGCGTTCTTTTTGGAGCGTCCTTCAAGTCGAAGCCCGACACCCTCGTTGGCCCATCGACGGATGAGGGCGACCCCCGCAACCACGGCCGCTACGTCGGCGTGCGCCTGGCCAGATCAATCGTTCCATAAGTCACATACCCCGCCGCGCGACCGCCAGCCCCGCGACTTGAGAGCCGAACCCCGGACCATCTCCCGTGCCGGATTTTGGTAAAATGAGACAGCAATCGAGAGAGGAGGATTTATCCATGTCTTGGCTTAAGCGCATTTTCCTATTTATGGCGGTCAACGTCCTGATCTTGGTGACGTTGTCCTTCACACTCAATCTTCTGGGCGTGCAGCCCTACCTGACCCACTACGGCATAGACTACCAGGCGCTCATGCTGTTCTGCCTGGTCTGGGGCATGGGCGGAGCCTTTATTTCCCTAGCCCTATCCAGAATCATGGCCAAATGGATGATGGGAGTGGCGGTGATCGATCCTTCCCAGGCGCGAGGCGGCGAGGCCGACTTGGTGGCTCTGGTGCATCGGCTGGCCCAGGCCGCGGGACTGCCGCGGCCCCAAGTCGGCGTCTATAACAGCCCCGAGGTCAACGCCTTCGCCACCGGGCCGACCAAGAGCCGGGCCCTGGTCGCGGTCTCGACCGGCCTGCTCAACTCCATGGACAGCGTCGAGATCGAGGGCGTCCTGGCTCACGAAATATCCCATATCGCCAACGGCGACATGGTGACCATGACCCTCATCCAGGGAGTGGTCAACGCCTTCGTCATGTTTTTGGCCCGGGTCCTGGCCTTTGCCATCAGCCAAAACGTGCGCGAAGAAAACCGCCGCATGGTCAACTTCCTGACGGTCATGGTCCTGGAAATCGCCCTGAGCCTCTTGGGCATGGTGGTCGTGGCCTTTTTCTCGCGGCATCGCGAGTTCCGCGCCGACGCGGGCAGCGCCCGGCTCTCGGGCCGGGACAAGATGATCGCGGCCTTGAAGCGCCTCCAGAGGGTTTACGAGCCGGCCGAGGAGAATGCCCAGGCCCTGGCCACGCTCAAGATTTCCGGACGCTCCGGAGGGTTCATGGCGCTGTTGTCCACGCACCCGCCGTTGGCGGCGCGCATCGCGGCCCTGGAAGGCCGTTAAAAACTCTTCGCAGGCCCGTTATAATTCCTTAATGGCCCGCGGGTATACTTTTCCCGCTGGCCATGAATACTCCATCCAACGCAGGCCTCTCGGCGGACTGGACCGAGCATCCCACGGCGCTCCAGTCGAGGATGCTGCGTCTGCAGGAGCGGCTGACCCAATGTCAGAAAAGCCTGCAGAACCAGACCTCGTCTGTCTCGGAAATCAGCCGCGACGCCCAGGAACTCCAAACCCAGGCCGCGGCCTTGCGGCAGGCCGTGGAGCAGATGGATCAACGGCTCAAGGCTCTGGGCGTGGGCGCGGCGCAAATCCAGCCGCCTCGACCCGCTACGGTTGAACCCGCCCTCCCGACGCCGCAACCGGTAGCCGCGCCTTTGCCGTACAATCAAGCATCCTCGCCGTCTCAACAGTTTTTATTGGCCGCAGCGACGCCTGATCCCAAGGAGACGCCGTTGCCCGGAACCGCCATGCCGGACAAAGGGCATCCCGGCGTGGTGATGCAGGCCATGCCCTACATCGTGCTGGCGGCGGCCGGCATGGGTTATGTCCTGACCAGCCATGCCTCCTCCGCGGCGATCGCAGATCCTATCCCGGCCGTGGCGCCGGCCGCAAACAACGCGGCCGAGGGTCCGGAAAACGAGGCCTTGCGCCTGGTTTACGAATACCGCCTGCCCGGCACGGATAGCGACATCCTAAATCTCGTCGGGGATAAGGAAGGCATCCTCGGGCCATCGCCTTGGGATATCGATTGTCCTTCCCATGACCGCTGCAGCGTCGTATTCAACGTCCAGGAAGCGTCAGGCAGAAAGCCGGTCTATGAGTTCGAGGCGGATCTCCTGACCAAGACCGTCTCTCCCTCTCCCGAGACCGCGGCCAAGCTGGCCGCAGCGACGCCAATAGAAGGCTAGAAAACCAACCGCTCCCGCACGCAGTAGACGGTCAGGACTTGCAGACGTCTTCCGCCAGCTCAAACATGCGGCGCAGGGCGATGGCCGCCTTGCCCGCGATCTCGACCGGGACCTCTACGCTCTGGCCGGGAAGCGGGGACTCAAGAGATCGCAGAACCGCGCGCAGCCCGACCATCTTCATATGTGGGCAAAGCCGGCACATGAACACGAAGTTCTTATCCGGAAAACGCGTGCGGGCCAACTCGCCCAACCCGCACTCGGTCACCATCATATAATACGGAGCCCTGGTCTTCTCGACGTAGCGCATCATATCGCCCGTGCCGCCAACGAAATCAACCAAGGCCACCAGGGCCGGGCTGCATTCCATGTGGGCCAGGATTTTCACACCCGGATACATCTTGCGGTAGAGGGCGATGGAAAAAGAGTCGAATTTATCATGGACGATGCAGGACCCCTTCCAGATGACAAGCTCCTCGCCCAATTTTCGACCTAGGGTTGCGGCCAGATTCCTGCCCATCAGCTCATCTGGGACAAAAATCACCTTGGGATGTTGGGCGAAGAGCCTCTCCACGATCCTATGCGCGTTGGCGCTGGTCACGATGACATCGGACTCGGCCTTCACCTCGGCCGAGGTGTTGATATAGGCGGCGACCGGGGCCCCCGGGTGGCGGGCCTTGAGGCCGCGGACGTCCTTGGCCGTGATGGCCTCGGCCAGCGAGCAGCCGGCCTCTGGCGCGGGAAGAAGGACCTCCTTCTCGGGGTTTAAAATCTTGGCCGTCTCGGCCATGAACCGCACCCCGCAGAAGACCACGGCCTCGGCCTGGCTCTCGCCGCAGAGCTTGGCCAGTTGGTAGGAATCCCCGATAAAATCCGCGACGCCCAGGAGGATTTCCGGACGTTGATAAACATGCCCCGGGATCACGGCCCGGCGCAGCGGCTTGATGGCGTTAATCCGCCAAGTCAAAGAGGCAGTCCGGGCCAAATCGCCGGCGCAGTAGCCCAGTTCGGACAGGCCCTTTCCGGAAAGACGCTCGATCTCCGCTTGGAGTTCCCGCGCCGTGGGCTGGGGCGTGGGCGACGGCCTCATGCTTTTTCACCCAGCAACTGCGGAAAATTGCTGAATATCCCGTCTACCCCCATCGCTTCCAGACGGCGCGCTTCATCCGCGTCGTTGACCGTATAGACCAGAATCTTGAGGCGGCGGCGATGGCATGAGGCCACCCGTTGGGCAGTTGCCTGGCGGCGGCTGAGATGCAGGCTCTCAGCCCCCAGCTCCTTGAGTTCCCCCCACGCCGTCTCCAGAGGCGTCTCGCCCAAAAGATATCCGATGCGAGCGCGCGGCTCCAGGGCCCGGATCGTGAAAAGCGCGGCATGGTCGAAGCTGGAAAACACGCAGGTCTTCAAGGCCCGGCGCTGGCGCACCAATTCAACCAGACGGCCTTCCACGCCCCGATAGTAGCTCGAGCCCCGCTTGAGCTCCAGGTGCAATTCTGCCTTCCCCTTGACGAGATCGATAACCTCCTCGAGCCGAGGCACCGGTTCGCCGCGAAAACGCGGATCAAACCACCCGCCCGCCTCGAATCGGCATAGCTCCTGCCAGGAAAGGTCTCGAATCTGTTCAGGGCGGGCCGCGACCCGGCGCAGGTCCTCGTCGTGAAGGATAACGAGCTCCTTGTCCGCGGTTTGGTGCACGTCAAGCTCTATAGCCTTGGAACCCAGTTCCAAAGCCAGCCGGAAAGCGGCCATCGTGTTCTCAGGAGCCAGGCCGCTCGCCCCGCGATGCGCGATCAGGCGCATCGGGCCACCCGGTCCAGGAAGCGCCGGCCGACCTCGTCGGGAACCTCGACCCCCAGAGCTCCCTCCCGGCCGCTGCCTCGGCCGTGGTAGTCGCTGCCGCCGGTGGCCAGCAGGCCCAGGCGGTCCGCCAGATCTTGAAATCGGACGATATCCGAAGGCGCGTGGGAGCCGTAATGCACCTCGATGCCCTCCAAGCCCGCGCGCGCCCAGTCCGCGACGACATCCGGCTCGGGAACCGTTCCCGGGTGCGCCAGAACGGCAAAGCCGCCGGCGGCGCGGATAAGGGAAATGGCTTCCCCGGGCTCAGGGCCCAAAGACCCGACGTAGGCCGGCCGCCCCGGGCTCAAAAAACGCCGAAAAGCCTCGGCCCGGTTAGGCACCACCCCTCGGCGCCGCAAAGCGTCGGCCACGTGGGCCCGGCCCATGGACTCGCTGGAGACGCCCTGGACTTCCTCATAGGGGAGTTCAATCCCCAGCCGGCGCAGGTGTTCGAGGATGCGCTTGACGCGCACCACCCGCCTCTGTCGGAACTCAGCCAGGCGCTCCAGGAAAACCTGGTCCTGCCAGCGGACGCCATAACCCAGGATGTGGACGCTGTCGCCGTAGCGGGTGTTGAGCTCGATGCCGGAATACATGGTCACGTTGCGGCCGGAGGCCGCGGCCATTGCCTCGCCGACGCCCGAAACGCTGTCATGATCGCTTAAGGCCAGCATCGTGACGCCCGCCTTCTCGGCCCGATCCACGATCTCCGCGGGCGCAGCCGTACCGTCAGAGAAAGTCGAGTGGGTATGCAGGTCTATCTTCACGTCCGCTCACGCCGCAGGCGGCAATCCTCAGACCGCCACGACTTCCTTGACCTCGGGGACATCCTTCTTGAGCATTCGCTCCACGCCGCCCTTGAGAGTCATGGCCGCGTGCGGACAGCAGCCGCAGGCCCCGCGCAAGGAAACCTTGACCAGACCCTTGGCCTCGTCGACTTCGATGAGCTCGATATCCCCGCCGTCGGCCTGCAAGTTCGGCCGAATCTTCTCCAGCGCCTTACGGACTTTCTCTTTGAACATGTCGCGTCCTCCTTAATGGGTTTGCGCCCCCAGGACCATATACCGAGTGACCCGGTCCAAACAAGCGTCAATCAGCCTCTCAGGCGAACCGCCTATTCGACTCAGCCCGAAATCCTCATCTGCTTCTTAAGAATACCATTCTTGACTGCTCTTATCAAAAAATAGGCCACCGCAACCGGACACGCCGCCATCGGCATCGCCGACCAGGATAGAAATGCACTAAAATGTCCTGGGTAGTTGATGCTTAAGCTGCGGCATCAAGAGTATTGAGGCGACACGAGAATAAGGGGCATTTTAATGATTTTTAAATTATTTGCCGGATTTGTGGTGGGGCTGATGGCCTTGGCGCAAGAAGCCTCGGCGCAGGCAGTCTGTGAGGCCACGGGAAGCGCCCGCTGCTTTTATATAGATCCGGCTAAAGGCGCTGATATCCATACGGGAAGTTTTGCATCGCCCTGGAAAACATTTGCGAACATCCAGTCATATTATCAGAGCAATTGGCGCCCTGCCGGATGGGTCAATGTCCAGCCCGGGGATTTTATCTATCTTCGCGCTGGCGTACATAATACAACGCGGACTCCCGGAGACGCCACGGGGCCGTCCGGAGGCACGCGGGCGATCGCATATTTCCGGGACTGGCCCCTCAATGCGCAGAGCGGGACACAGGGCGCGCCTATACATCTTAAATCGTATCCTGGCGAACGCGCGATTATCGGAGACATCGACACGGAGGCCTACGGCCATGGTTTGTATTTGTTAGGAGCAAAATGGTGGGAAGTGTCGGATATCGAGTTTCGCAACATACCTGGAGACTGCGTGACCTTACCTGGCAGCTCGGACCTTAAAGTCTGGAATCTTCAAGTGCACGACTGCGCGCGAAAAGATACGGACGGCAACCCTGCCGGAATCAAGCTCACGGGGTCATCGCGCGTCGAGATATTCAACAGCAAGTTTTATGATACGTTTTCAGACCCCACGCTGGCGCCGCCGCCGGCGGGCAGCGGAACATGGTTTCTTCGCGGCGCAGGCATACAGCTCTTCCAGGGAGCTGACCACACCATACACGATAATGTCTTTACCAACACAAAGCAGGGCAAAGACCCTCAAGGACAAAATGCGGGATTTGCAAACTGCATGTTCCAGAAACATGCGCAGCAGTTCGTGGATGCGTATCTCAAAGTCTATAACAACGCGTTCAACAACTGCAGGATGGCGTTCGGCTCAGGCACTCAAAACACGTGGTTTCACCACAATATCATTACGAACAGTTCAAGCAGCATAACGGTGGCTGATTTCGGCGGGATCACTTACCAGGTCAACCAGCTCTACGAGTACAACACCATCGTCAATTCGAAAGCCTTCACGATGGGACCCAGCATGACGCCCTACAATAACCTTTTTCCGATATTGCCAAAAAATATCGTTTACCGGAACAACATTACAGTGGACCATGCGACAAGCTATAACACGGAGAATAATATAGTCGATATCGGAACCTACATGGATGACACGCATTTTGATGCATCCGCTGCAGCGCTCTCTTTTTCCAACAACTGCTATTACAATCCCAATACTCAGCCGCGATTCCAAATGGGGGCGGGCAATAACAACAGCCAAAACACCCGGCCGCAATACGGCGTGAAAGGGGGAGTGTATGAATGGAGCCAGTGGCAGTCGCTTTCAAACAATGGCCAAGCCCTCCATTACGACGCGAACTCGATTATCGCAAACCCGTTGTTTATCAATGAGGCGGCTCAGGATTTCAGGCTGCAATCCTCCAGTCCCTGCCGCGCCATGGGAGCATATGCGCAGTCAGTTTCCAACACGGCTGCTCCTGCCCCACCGCAAGGTCTTAAAACGAGCCGCTGAACTTGGCGCGAGACTCTTGCGCAGCCGACCGCCTGTTGTCCGGGAGAGGGCCGAATACCAGCGCGCCATGGCTGACAATGGGCGCCGGGATTCGGATTTGATATCTTATCATCGTGAATCCCGCCCTATGGATCGGCCTCGCCGCCGCGCTCTGGGCCGCGCCCGCCGACCCCGAAGCTCCGGCCGCGCTGGCTGCGTCTACGACAAGCTCCGCGCCCATGGCGCCCTCAGCCGGCACACCGCCGGACAACTCCTCGGCGACGCTCGTTCAAACGGCGCCGCCTCCAGCCTCGTCTCCCGAGGCATCCAAGCCCCTGCACGGAGTGCATATAACCGGTTGGGCCGCCGGAGCTCCCAAGACCCGCCGCGCCCTGATCCGAAACATGCAAGCGACCGGGCTCAACGCCGCGGTCATCGCGCTCAAGGAATACGACGGCTATATATTCGTCAAGGACGTGCGGCTCGCCCGCGAAACCGGGGCCTATGTCAACGCCATTCCGGATTTGGCCGGCTGCGTGCGGGAATTCAAGAGCGCCGGGCTCTATACGATAGCCCGCATCGTGCTCTTCAAGGATAATCTGCTGGCGCGCCGCCGGCCCGACCTGGCCGTGCGCCGCCAGGGCGGCGGGATCTGGGCTAACGCCAAGGGCGTCGCCTGGGTGGACCCCTACCGTCATGAAATATGGGAGTACAACCTCGCCATCGCCTCGCGCGCCGCGGCCGCGGGCTTCGATGAGATACAGTTCGACTATGTGCGCTTCCCGTCGGACGGCAACGTGCGCTTGTGCCGCTATTCGCGGCCGGACCACAGCGACAAGACCGCCAACCGAAACCTATCGGAGTTTCTGAGCCTGGCTGGCGAAAGGCTTAAGCCCCTGGGGGTAAAGCTCTCTATCTGCGTCTTCGGCATGACCACGACCGACGACTCCGGCATGGGCATCGGCCAGCACCTCTCGGAATTGGCTCAAAAAGTCGACTACATCTCTCCCATGATGTATCCCTCTCATTACCACAAGGGAATTTACGGCCTCAAGAATCCCAACCGGGAGCCCTATAAGACCATCCGCTACGGGATCCGCGATGCCGTCGCGCGCCTCGGCGCGGAGGCCTGGCGCCTGAGGCCTTACTTCCAGGATTTTTCCCTGGGCTATCGCTACAGGGAAGAGCAGGTGCGCGCCCAAATCCTCGCGGCAGCGCAGCAGGGGGTGACCAGTTGGATCCTCTGGAACCCGCAAAACCGCTATACCTGGGCGGCCCTGCGCCACAACAACCAACCCATCTATTCCTTTATAGACGAAAAACAACAAGAGTCCCCCGTTCCATGAAAAAAATTCTTCTTGCCTGCGGCCTGCTGCTCTGCGTCCGACTGGCCGGCCACGCCCTGGAAGAGACGCCACCCATGCCGGCGCCCCTGGCCGCGCCTTTGCCCGGCGACCCTATGGGCGTGACCATACACCGGCTGCCTAACGGCCTGACGGTATACCTTTCCCCGTATCACGTCGAGCCTCGGATCACGGCCTGGATCATCGTGCGCGCCGGCAGCAAGGACGACCCGCCGGATGCCACGGGCATGGCGCATTATCTGGAGCATATGTTGTTCAAGGGCTCCGCCAACCTGGGCACCATCGACTACCAAAAGGAAAAGCCTCTTCTGGACCGCATCTTGGCCCTCTATGAGAAGCTTTTTGCGGCCACGGATCCGGCCGAACGCAAGGCTCTGTATAAAGAAATCGACCGCTACAATGTTCAAGTCTCGACCTACGCCGTCCCCAACGAACTGGCGCAAGCCTACCGCAGCATGGGAATGCGCGGCTTCAACGCCTTCACGGCCGACGAGCGGACCATCTATATCTGCGACATCCCCTCCAACCGCGCCAAGGCTTGGGCCAAGCTCGAGTCCGACCGTTTCAGCCGCCCCGTCTTCCGCCTGTTCCAGACCGAGATCGAAACGGTCTATGAGGAAAAAAACCGGTCCCTCGACAACGCCGAGCGCATTATCGACGAGGCCTTGGACAACGCTCTCTGGAAAACCCATCCCTATGGGCGCACGGTCCTCGGTTCCATCGAGCATCTCAAGAACCCATCCCTGGCCAAGATGTATGCCTTCTACGAGAAACACTACATCCCAAACAACATGGCCATCGCGCTCTCCGGCGATTTCGACCGGCAGGAGATACTCAAGCTCGTGGAGGAGTCCTTCGGCGGCTGGAAAGCCAAGCCCCTGCCCCCGCCCAAAACCGACCCTTTGCCCAAGCCCAAAGGCCTGGAACGCGTGGAAGTCAGGTATGAAGCCGAAGAGAAGGTCTATATGGCCTGGCGCACCGTCGCTCACAACCATGCCGACGCCGACGCCCTGACGGTCATGGATATGCTCATGGACAACTCGGCCGCCGGAATCATCAACCTCGACCTGCTCCAGGCCCAGAAAGTCAAGACCGCGGGCTCCTATCCAAATTTCCTCAATGAAGCCGGAGCCTGGGTGCTTTGGGCGGTGCCCAAGAAGGATCAGAAGCTGGAGGAGGCCGAGGCGCTGCTCATGGCGACCGCAGCCAAGCTCAAGGCCGGAGAGTTCACGGACGAGGATATCCAGGCCGTGGTGACCAACTTCGAGATCGACGAAAAGTATCGTCTCGAATCCAACGAGAGCCGGGCCGGCTTCATGGCGGCATCCTTCAGCCATTACGAGCCCTGGACCGCGACTCTCGGCCGGATGGATCGCCTGCGCGCAGTCACCAAGGCGGACGTGCTGCGCGTGGCCGCGCGCTACTTGGGCGAAGACCGGGTCGTCGCCTACCGAAGGCAGGGCCGGTCCGAGCTTCCCTCCATCGCCAAGCCGGAATTTACAAAGCTGGACATCAAGCCCCAGAAACAATCCAAGCTCTTCGAGGAAGTCGTCCATTGGCCGATCGTGGCGCCCGAGCCGCGCTGGATATCGGAAGGCCGGGACTACACGGTCACGAAATTGCCCCAAGGCCGGCTTTACGCCGCCGCCAATCCGGTCAACGACCTGTTCTCCCTCACATGGCATTTCGACGTAGGAATGCGCCATGAGCGCCATTTGTGCGCTGCCCTCGACCTGTTGGATCTCTCCGGCGCCGGCCGGATAAAGGCGGATGATTTCAAAAAGAAACTTTACAGCCTGGGCACGACTCTTAACACCAGCTGTTCCGACCAGGAATCCAGCGTGAGCTTAAGCGGCCTGGAGAAGAATCTTTGGCCGTCCTTGGAGCTCATGAACGCTCACTTCTCCGCGCCCAACATCGCGAGCGGCACGCTCAAAAACATGGTGGAAGTGGCCTTGGGCAGCCACCAGGACAATAAAAAGGACCCCAACGCCATCCACCACGCCCTCGCTCAATTGGCCATGCACGGCCGGCAGAGCCATGTTCTGCTGGAGCTCTCGGACGCCGAGTTGCGTTCTCTGCAGGAAAGCCGGCTGCTCGAGCTCACGCGCGGCCTCTTCGGCTACAAGCGCCGCGTGGCCTACGTCGGCACCCGATCCCCGGGCGAACTGGCTCGCCTCATCGATGCGGGGCGCCGCGGCTACAAAGCCCCCCCCGCCTACCGTCCCGAGCGTTACCTCAGGCCGGGCCGGGATAAGGTCTTCTTCGTCCATCGCGACATGCTGCAATCGCAGGTCGGCATATCCGCGGGCGACGAGGTGCTCGACACGGAGCACGCGGTCGACTACCAATTTCTCGCCAATTATCTGGGCGGCGGCATGAGCTCGCTCGTCTTCCAGGAAGTGCGCGAATCCCGGGCTCTGGCCTATGCGGCCTCCGGCGGCTATGTCAGCGGGAGCAGGAAGGGCGATGAAAACGAGCTGTGGGGCTACCTCGGGACCCAAGCGGACAAAACCCTGGAAGCCGCCCGACTTTTACGCTCCCTGCTGCGCCAGCCGCCGCTTTCCGAGAAGCGCCTGCAAGAGACCGCGCATGCCATCGAGGCAGCCTACCGCACCAACCCCATAAAATTCCGCGACGTTCCCGGCGCCATCATCGCCTGGGAGGACCAGGGCCTTTCAGGCGACCCTCGGCCCAAGAGGTTCGAGCGCGCTCTGAAGTACCGGCTCGACGACCTCGCCCGCTTCGCGCAGCGCTTCGAGAATCGCCCCATGACCGCCTATATCCTGGGCAACCGCGACCGCATCAAACCGGACGAACTCAAGATGTTGGGGGACCTGGAAGAGAAGACGCTCGATCAGATTTTCCCCTATTAGAGTTCAGGCGTTCTCGCCTTCGAGGTCCTTGAGCAAGGCCAGAAGGGCCGGCTCTTCGGGAAACGCCTCCAAGCCCCGGCGCACGAAAGCCCGCGCCTCCTCGCAAAGGTCCATGGCCGCCAGAGCCCTGGCGCCGTTGACGCGGAAGGACTTTTCTTTTGGATACTTGGCGGCCGCCTTGCGGCAAAGGGCCGCGCACTCGGAGAGCCGGCCGGTCTTTCCGTAAATGGCCGCCTGGCACACCCAGGCGAAAGCCTCATTGCCCTTATGCGCCAGCCACTCGCAGAGAGCCTCGGCCTCTCCGTACATCTCAAAACCGATCAGAGCCCGTAGGATATCCTCCACGTAGCGGCCGGAGTCCTTTTTGGCGGCCTGCAGATAGCGCAGAACCTGCAAAAAATGCCGGCAGACCATCCATACCACGCCGTGCTTGCCCATATCCAAACGCACGACCTTGCGCATGTCCTCGGCGTTGAAGTGCCCCGCGGCCGGCAGGCAGAGAAGCTTGCCCTCTCCTTCGTCTGGTCCAAGCCGGATGCGGCCGTAAGCGATGCGCACTCCTTCCGGGATCAGCAGTTGCGAAATCGGAAGTTCATAGCGCTCGGGCTCGTCTGAAGGGACATTCCCGTCGCAGAGGGACCGGACCAGGGACCAGCCCAGCGGGATCTGGGTATTTTTGTCGAGATAAAGCCGGATTCCGGCGAAGTAGCGCACCCCGCGCAGGAGGCGAAAAACCTCGCCCGGCTGGTGCTCCATCCACACGAAGTCCTTGCCCTTGGGCGGCTTAAGACCCCGCAGGTTCACGAACTCCCCCACCTCGTCGCGCGCCGGAAACACCGGTACCCAGACTCCGCCCATCTCCTGGTCGCGGTCCGCCCATACCGCAAAATCCCTTGGGCTGCGCGTCACGCGGACGTCCTCCGCTTTCTCCAGCGGGGCGTCCACGCACAGAAGGAAGGTCTGCGAGCGCAAGAGTTCCTTATACAGCGACGCGCGCGAATGCCGCGGATAATCCGCAGCCTGCTGGATAAGGTATTCCAAGGTCTCTACCACGCCCCCAGCTTATCTTGAGAGCGCGCCATTGTCAAGGCCTAAACCCCCCAAACTTTTAGTAAAATTTAGCATGGCTGACCCGTTTCGTCGCCTGCATGCCCGCTATCCTTGCGATGTGCCCGTGACCATCCTGTCATTCCTCGGCAACGCACGGCTGGCCGAAGGGCGGCTCGTCAACCTCGGGGTGGGCGGAGCCCTTCTAGACTGCGCCCGGCCGCTGGAAAAAAAGGTCCCCTACCTGCTTCGATTCCCCGCGAATATATCTTCACTATCCCTCCCCGGCCGCGTGGTATGGATTGCCCCGCGAAATCCGCAAAACCCGCAGTTCCACCGTTACGGGGTCCAGTTCAATCTGACATCAAGCCAGGAACGCATCCTGCGCGCCTTGGTGGAGAGGCTGCGCCGCGCCCTGGAACAGCCTGAGCAGCCGGATTTTCTGCGCGACTACTGGAACCATTAGAAAGTTTCCCAGTGCAGAACGTTTTTTCAAGGCCCTCTTAGCAGCGCACTTATCCGGCCCCCGGGAAGCCAGGCTCAGGACGACGGCTTGCGATAACGGCCGTGAGGCTTCGCCATGGCACCCGCATCATGCGCCAGCTTCAGGTCGGCTGAAGATTTAAGGATGCCAAGGGCTACGCGCTCGACGACGTCCGCGGAAGAGCTCTGAATCGTCTCTTCATCCACGTCGTCGAACGAGGCGGGCAGGTAGCCGTTGCGCTGGAGGATGAAATCCAGAATGAGGCGGCTGGATCGGCCATTGGCGTTGACCAAGGGGTGTATCCTTACGAGTTGCTGATACGCCAGGGCGGAGAGCTCGATAGGGTGCATGAGGCTCTTGTTGGCGTCATACCAGAGCATGAAGTCCGTTAGATTGGCCAGAATGAGTTCCCATTGCGCAAAAGGGATGGGCGGGCCCGCACCCGGGCGTTCTATGGAGTTGAAGAAGTCTCGGAGCCTGCCCGCATCTCGGCCATGATCCGTTCCATCAAGGAGGATGCCACCCAGCGCCTGGAGCTTGTTCAAGTCGAGGTCTTCTCCGCGGCTCACCCATTCGTTGACGCGCGCGGCGGCTTTCTTGAAGTTCGCATGCTCCCTGGAGGGATTGCTGAGCGTGCGCGATGCTCGCGTCCGGCCCTCATGGAGAATGGCGAGTTCCTCGGGAGCGAGGATTCGGAGCGAAGGCACACACGTGGCGTCCGCCTCCTGCAGGGCGAAACTGCGGGCGGGCGGCAGGCCAGTGAGCGGCCACAGCTGGATGAAGTCCGGCAGCCCAAAATTCCTGGCGCCGACGCCTTCTCGGGAAACCTTCTCGATCTGGACGGGATCGTAATCCGTGCGCCTTTCCATTCCGGAATCAGCCGGCAGCTCCCGCATGCGGCTGTCGGCAGCGAAGAGGAGCAGCCGGCGGGTCTTGGGCGAGACGGGCGGCAGGGCGTCGTCCATCTCGACGGCGGTGTAGGACATGAGCGGTTTGAGCAGTCTTTCTTCCCGCTCCTTGCGGGGGCGGGTCTGAAAAAGGAACCGGGAAACGGCGTCGAGGTCGGCGGCTTCCTGAAGGCCGACCTCCCTGATGAATCCGCGGCTGCGCACGATGAGTTCGGGGTCGCCGATCATCCGCAAAAGGACCCTGGCGGATTCGACTTGAGCGAAGGGCCCCGTCTCCGAGAAGGCCATCTGTTCTAGGCGGTCAAATTCCTTCCAGCCGCGGCCTTGCCGCAATCCTTCCGTCAACGCCCGAATCTGACGACGGACGCTGTCGATGATAAAACGGGCATCACCCTCCGAAGAGGGGGCGTCGATGCGCGATATCTCCTCTGCGGCCGAGGCGGGGGTCAAGGAATGATGGGCGGTCTTGGCCGCATTATCATAGACTTGGCTGATGCTGCCGGCCGCGGTGCCGGCCTCGGTCAGGGCCAGAAGATTGACGCTTGCAGAGCCATCGGGCAAGATCCGGGCCGCAGTCGCGAGACCGGCATTATCCGGCGCAATACCGGCGGTCGCGCGAAAAATTCCGTCGGAGAAACGACTCCGGCCAATAATATCCGTCAAAAGCCGCGCAGTCACAGCGGAGGGTGAGGCTAAAATGGCCTGAACTTTGGATCGCGGTCCAGGGACCGGCTGGATATGCGGGACTCCGGCATCGAGCCTCAGGATTTTCCCGGAAAGAAACGTTGGGGAAAGACCAGCAACCTGCCACGAAACGCAGGTGGCCCGCCCCACGCTTCCAGGCGCCATGGAGGCAGGAACAGCGGCTTTGCCTGTAACGATCAACGATTTTCCGGCGGCTGCGGCAAAGGCGCCGGGGAATGCCATGAACAGGAGAAGACTTAGGCTCAGCGCAGATGCCAGGCCCTGTTTCATCTTTAAATTATAAACTCCGGCGTTGCAGTCCGGCAGGGTCAAATAGCCTAAGCTAATAGGATAAAAAGACCCAGATGTTCCCAAAGATTTATCTCCGCGCACGATCAATCGGCCACCTCAGATTTGGTAATATTTATTCCCAATCCGTTGAGGAGGAATCAAATGGCCAACACCGTCGCCCCCACGAACACGGTCTCTTACAAGGAACTCGGCTTCGTCAACACGCGGGAAATGTTCAAGGACGCCATGAAGAACGGCTACGCCGTCCCCGCCTACAATTTCAACAACATGGAGCAGCTCCAGGCCATCATCACGGCCTGCCAAAAAAGCCGCTCGCCCGTCATCATCCAGGTCTCCAAGGGCGCGCGCGACTACGCCAACGCCACCCTCCTGCGCTGGATGGGGCGCGGCGCCATCGAGATGATGAAGGAGATGGGCAAGCCCGTGCCCGTCGCCTTGCACCTCGACCACGGCGACTCCTTCGAGCTCTGCCGGTCCTGCATCGAATCCGGCTTCTCCTCGGTCATGATCGACGCCTCCTCCAAGCCCTACGCGGAGAACGTGGCGTTGACCAAGAAGGTCGTGGAATACGCCCATGCCCGAGACGTCACCGTGGAAGGCGAGCTGGGAGTGCTCGCGGGCATCGAGGACGAAGTCTCCGCGGAGAAGTCCCACTACACCGATCCCAAGGACGTGGAGGATTTCGTCAAGAAGACCGGCGTGGATTCCCTGGCCATCTCCATCGGGACCAGCCACGGCGCCTACAAGTTCAAGCTCAAGCCCGGCGAAACGGTCCCGCCCCTGCGCTTCGATATCCTCGAAGCCGTGGAAAAGCGCATCCCGGGGTTTCCCATCGTCCTGCATGGCGCCTCCTCGGTCCTTTCGGACTACATCGCCATGATCAACCAGCACGGCGGAAAGATGGAAGGCGCCGCCGGCATCCCCGAGGAGCAGCTGCGCCGCGCGGCCAAGTCCGCGGTGTGCAAGATCAACATCGACTCGGACGGCCGCCTGGTCATGACCGCGCTCATCCGCAAGGTCTTCTCGGAAAAGCCCGGCGAGTTCGACCCGCGCAAATACCTCGGCCCGGCGCGCGAGGCCCTCGTCAAGATGTACATGGACAAAAACGAGAAGGTTCTCGGCTCAGCGGGCCGCTGCTAAGAAACGACAAGGACGGGCCAGGACCAGGGGGCCGTCTTCTTGCCCCTGGGGCTGGAAGGCTGACGCGCGCAGGTTCATAAACGGCGCGTTGTTCCATTGCTGCGTGGCCCAAGTCCGCGCCACGCACATTTCCTGGCGGCCCATTTCCCGGGAAACGAGGGTGTAGCGTCCCGCGGCCCAATCATCGCCCTCCACGTGGAAATCGCAGCCTGGCTTGCACTCCCAGGTCCCGCTGCCGAACTTGGGATACCACAGGTGCCAGGCCGGCCGCTGGCGGGGCCGATCCCAGACGGGATTATCCCCATTGGCCCGGCCGCGATAAACCGGGTCCGGCATGAGCGCGGGTTCGCGTCCAGGCAAGTACCAGTTCACGAATTGGGGCACATAGTCGATAAGAACCGGCCCCTCTCCCTGGCGCATCATATCCAGAGCCTGGCGCAAAGGCTGGCGCGCGCCGCGGCGAGCCTCGTCGCGGTCGTGCAGGACCAGGCGCAAGCCCTGCAAAGGCGCGTGGGTATGAACGCGAGTTTGGTCATTAATAAAAACCGGCAAAGCCCACAAAACGAGCTCCGAAAAACACAGGGCCGCCAAGACCGACGTCCAATACCTTTGCCTCGCCCGGACCGGCAAGCCTCCCCAGCCCAGGGCCAGCGGCCAGAAAAATCCCAGGATGCCGAAAGCCAGATAATAGCGCGGCTGGGATTGGGGATGAGACTCGGCCAGGGCGGTCAAAGCCACGCTCAAGCCCACGGCCCAAAAAATCACCCGCGCCAAGCCTCTCTCTCCTCGCCGCCTCAGCCAAAACCCTGAGCCGGACCAGAACAGCAAAGGGATCATGGAGCCGCCTACGTCCCGCAGGCTCTTAAGGCTGGGACCGTCCAGCCGCCCCCAAGTCGAAGCCCAAGGCCTGCAAAGCACGAGCAATACGGCCAAGGACAGAAAACCGGGAAGAGCCAGCGATTTCAGGCAATCCCGCACCCACGCGCCCCTCCTTGCCTGAACCTGTTTGCGCCACAACACATGCGCCGCTCCGGCAGCCAGCAGCAGGCTGAAAAGAGAGCCGCCCAAGGTCTGAACCTGGGGAAGGAGAAAAATGACGATGAAAAGAAGCGGCCGCGCCCAGAGCGCAGAGCCGCGTAAAGCGCCCACGGCCAGCAATCCGGCGACGACCAGGAGGTCGATCAAGGCATGGTATCTGGCGGTGCGGTTATGCAGCAGGCGAATGGATTCCAGGCCCCAAACCAGGGAGATGCCAGCCGCCGAAACCGGGCCCAGCGCGCCGAAGGCAGTCAACCCGCCAGCCAAGGCGGTCGCGGCCGCGGCATGGGCCAACACAAATGGGAAGCGCACTCCGGCGTCCGAGTTCAATCCCAAAGAACGGCTCAGCTTTAAGCCCCAGGCCGCCCAATAAAACTGGGCCCAAGGCGTGTAGCGGTGCAGGGTGCCTTCCTCCAACTCCTTGCCCCCCGCGTTGAGCGAGGCCATGCCGCTCGCGTCCACGACACGGGGAAGGCCCGACTCCAGGATGGTGCGGGCGCGTTCAGCCGTCTCGATCTCGTCCTGCCAAAGGTGCCGATAGCCCAGGCCGGGCAGCAGCAAGGCCAGAAGCAAAACGCAGACCGCCGCTGACGCCATCCAAGCCCGGGCAGACAGCATGACGCCTAGCCGCGCATATGCCGGCCGTCTCGGCCATGATGGATGGCCAGTATCTCGGCCAAGACCGAGATGGCGATGGCGCCCGGGGTCTTGCCCCCGCAGTCAAGGCCTATGGGCGCGAATACCCTGGGATCCTTCTGCGGATGCAAGCCTCTCCGGTTCAAGAACTTGAACGCCGCAGGCACCTTGCTCCTGCTGCCGATCATCCCGATGTAAGCCGCGGGAGTCTTCATGGCCGCGGCCAGGCATTCCTTGTCCAAGGCATGTCCGCGGGTGACGATCACTATGTAGGTCTTTGAATCCACGCCGGCCTTCCGGATAGCGCGGTCAGGCCTTTCCACCAGGATGCGGGCTGCGCGCGGAAACCGGATTGGATTGGCGAACTCCGAGCGATCATCCGCCACCGCGTAAGAGATGCCGGCCAGTTCCGCGGCCTCGGCCACCTTGAGGCCCACGTGCCCCCCCCCCACGATCAGAAGCTTGAGTTCGGTCACGTGCGCGTCGATAAACAGCTCCACGCGGCCCATGCACTCCATTCCGATGCCCTTGGGAGTGAGGTCAAAGACCGCCTTGCGGCTGACCCCTTCCCGCAGCGCGGCTTTCGCGGCATCAATGGCGAGAGCCTCGAGCCGGCCGCCGCCAACGGTGCCGGCGATGCTCCCGTCCTCATAGACCAGCATATGGGCCCCGCATTCACGCGGCGAGGAGCCAACGGCCGAGATGACCGTGACCAGGGCCGCGCCGCGGCCCTGGCTCATGGCCTGGGCCAATAATTGGAAAATGTTTTCTTCTTGCATGGCTTCAGCCCTGCCGGTCGCGAACCAAAGCGGCGAAAGATCGGTCATAAGCCCGCTCCGCCCGGCTGCCGAAGAAACAGGCCGGAAACTCGCCGGCCTCGCGGTGATAAGCCAGGCACTCGCAGCACTTGCCTTTCGTAGAGCAGGAATAGGTGCAGTTGCAGCCCCTGAGGTTCTGCGTCTTTTGCGGGCATTCGGCCATGATCTTTCTCCTAGGCTTTTTTGTGCCCCAGCAGCCACGGACGGGCCAGAAGCAGGCCCACGGGGCTGATGCAGGCGATGACGCCGTAGATGAGCCAGAGCGTGCTCGTATCCAGAACGCCGCCCTTGGGCACGAATATCTCCAGCATCCGTCCGGAATAAAGACCGGTCGTGAATTTGGCCAGAAACCAGGGAATGCCGGCTAGGCCCATATAGGCGCCGACCCTGCCCGCCGGAGCCATATTAGCCACATACTCCAGGAAACGCGAGGACCACACCGCCTCTCCCAAGGAGAACAGCAGCACATAAAACAGCAGCCGGGTCAAATCCGGACCCGGCACCAGGATGAATGTGGTCAGAGCCGATATGGCGGTGCCGATGATCATCATGGTCACGATATTGGCCTTGCGCGTCATGGCCGCGATGAGCGGCACGAAGATCACGATGATGAGGGGATTGAGGCCGGCGATCCACTCGAATTTGGCGCCCACCTCGGGAGGATAGGCCCGGAAAACGTAATCCGGCATGGTCAGGAACTGATGCGCGAAGAGCGTGCGCACGGGCAGGAGGATGAAGATGAAGAACATGAAGCGGCTGTCCAAAAAAGGCAGCTCCAGCATTTTCTCCCTGAAGGTCTTCACCGGGCCTTCGGGTTCGGCCGCGTCAACCATGACCCGATCGGTTTGCTCGACCTTTCTTGTGAAGAAGCCAAGATGCACGAGAAGCATGATGGCCGTGATGCCGGTGCACATCCAAAAGACGCCGTCAAAGCCCAGCCCCAAACCCCTGATCCCGCCCACAAACGCCGTATTCGTGCGCACGAATGGAGAAATGAAATTCTCGGCCACTATTCCCAAATTCATGATGGCGTAGAGGATGCCATAGCCCATGGTCGCGGTGCGGGAATCCGTATATTCCTTGACCCCGGCGTAGAGCGCGGGCTGAATGACCCCTTCGCCAAGGGAAAGGATAAGCAGAGCCATCCATGCCACCGCAGCGCCGCCAAATGACGGCGACCCGGAAAGGAGAATTCGGCCCGCCAGCAGGAGGCTCAGGCACAAGGTCAAGGCCCGCCGAACTCCCAGCCGGTCCGAGATGAACCCGCCGCCGAACATAAACAGGGTCACCAAACCCGTGAACATGGAGACCGTGACGCCCGCGAGGTGGTCCGACATGCCCAGTCGCTCCTTTCCCAGAAAGAGCGTAAGCAGGGTCAGGATGCCGAAATAGGAAATGCCGTCGCCGAAATTGACCATATTGACAAGCCAGAAGCCCTTGGAAGCGCCGAAGAGCATCTTGACGGACTCCCATGAGCTTATTTCCTTGTCCGCGGCGGTGTTGCTCATCGATCATCTCCTGATTTCATTATAATTTCCAGGAGTATGATACCACAGATAGGCGAGGCAGAGCCGCGCAGGGATATTTTGCTACCATGCCCTGTAAACGCGCCATGCGCCAGACCCTGAAAAATATTTTCTACGGAGCCATCCATTCGGCGGGAGTCACACGCTTGGCCCGGCGTCTGCGGCGCCGCCACGTGCCCGTCCTCTTCTACCACGGCGTCGCGACGCGGCGCTGGCCCGGCGTGCTGGACTGCGAGCGCAAGCACATCCTGGCCTCGGCCCTTGAGCGACACCTTTCTTTCTTAAAGGAAAACTTCCAGGTGGTCCCACTATCCCGCTATGCCGACTCGCTAAGAGGCGGCCCGCCTCTGCCCGAGCCCTGCGCCGTCGTCACATTTGACGACGGCTACACGAACAACTACTCCTTGGCTTTTCCCCTGCTCAAAAAATACGCCCTGCCCGCAACGGTCTACCTGGCTGCGGATTTCGTGACCCAGGGCCAGACCCTTTGGGTGGACCGCCTGGCTTGGGCCTTTGAAAACACGCAAGCGGCTCCTTTAGAAAAAATTCTCTCTTACCTCAAGACCAAGAACCGTCTTAAGTCCCTGCCGGACGAGGAGCGCGAGAGCCTGGCGGACAAAATCTGCGCCGAACTTCTAGGGCCCCGGCCTCCGGAAACGCCGCCCCTCTTCGCCCCCTTAAGCCGACAGCAAGCGCGCGAAATGGCCGGCTCCGGGCTCGTGGAGTTCGGATCGCATGGCTGCCGCCATGCGATCCTGACCAACGTGACGCTGGAGCAGGCGCGCCAAGAGATCGTCTCCTCCAAACGCATCATCGAGGATTTCTGCGGCCGGCCCGTCGCGAGTTTCTCCTACCCCAACGGGGATTTCAATGCTGAGATCGCGCGCATGACGGCCGAGGCGGGCTATTCATCCGCGGTCGCCGGAGGCTTGCGCCTCAATGCCCCGGACCGGACAGACCCCTATGCCATCGCCCGCCTCGCACTCGCCGAGGACGACACTCCAGCCTTGATAGCAGCCACGCTCTGCGGAATCCGGGGCCGGCTTATCTCCTGGGCCGGAGGCCCATCATGAGTCAGGCCATTCTCGCGCCTGTTTCGTCCTCGGACCACGCCGCCCTGGCAGATTTCCTGGCCTCCTTCCCAGGCTTGCAAGGCGAACGCGATTTCTGGCTCAGCCGAATGCGGCTGTGGTGGCAGGATAATCCGGCTTTTGTCAACGCGCCGGCAGGCTGGGTCCTGCGCTCGGGCAACGCCATCGAGGGCTTTTTGGGCAACCTTCCCAGCCTCTTGCAGTGCAACGGCCGCTGCTTGACCGTCCATTCGATCACAACCTGGATGGTCTCCCCAAAATTCCGCGAACAGAGCCTGTCCCTGCTCCTGGAGCACATACGCGCCTCGGAGCAAACCCTTCTCTTCGACACCACGCCCACCGCGGATGTGGCCGCGATCCTCGAGTCATTGGGATTTGTCCCCCTGCCCTGGGCAGGGGAGCGCGAGAGCTTCATCATGGCGGACCCAAAGCGCTGCATCGAGGCGGCCTTGCCCGGGCCTTTAAAGCCTCTGGCCCGCGCCGGAGCAGCCGCTTTAGCGCCCCTGCAAAGCCTGCGTCTCAAAGCCCTGCGGGACCGGGGATTGCCCTTGTCGGCAGAGGCTCATGAAGTCGGGGCGGAATTCGACCATTTATGGGACCGCACCAAGAATCTTTATCTCAACACCAACATACGAACCTCTGAAGCGGTGCGCTGGCATTGCCTCGCGGATCCCTTTATCCCCAAGAAACTCTTCGTCTGCAAACAAGACGACAGGCTGGCCGGCTACATGATCTTCAAGGCGCGCGCGCGGCGCGGCCTGACCTCCCTGGACTGCGCGGATTTCTGGGAAGATCCCTCGGGCCGGGGGATTCTCGAGTCCCTTATCGCAGCCGCCCGGGAACACGCCCAAAATCAAGGAGCGGACCTGCTCACATTCCCCCATTTCAACCGCGGCCTCGGCGACCGGCTCGGCCGCGCCGGCCTCTTGGAGCGGGCCTCGGGCCGCAGGGCGCTGTTTCTGGGCGCGCCGAAACTGCTCGAGACGATCAAGGCGGAAAACTCCTACCTCGTGGGCCTGCAGGGCGACTACGGCACGGCCGGCTGATCAGTTTTCCAGCTGACGCTGCTCCTGCGCTGCCCCTCGGCATGGCCGAAACCGTAGAGCTGTTCCACCAAGGCCGCGGGCTCCAAAGCCGGGGCATGCCTGGCCAATTCCGCGCTTCTCCGCAAGAAGATATCCTTAAGCTGCGCGCGCGTGCCGACGAACAGTTCCGGAAGATCCGTTGCGGCCCCCTGCTTGAAGAATTGGAGATACGTGCCATCGATAATAAGCTCGCGTTCAGGGACATCCGCCGGCACCACGACGAAATAATGGACGTCGAGGATCTGAATCGCCCCGGCGCTCCTGGCGATGGCTAGTTTTTGCGCAACCATAAAGCGTTGCGCCGGGATGCCTTCCTGTCTCAGGACATCCAGCATCCTGGCTGAAGAAGTGATGCACTTGGCTTCCCGTGACAACTCAATTTCTTGAAGGTGTTTATGAATGGCCGCGATCACCCGGTCCGGCCGGGCGAAAGCCGCCCCACAGGGCTTGGCAGCCAACACCGCATGGCGCGCTTGAGCGAAAACCTCGGCAAGCTGCGGCGCGGCCTGCGCCCAAAGCATGCCCTCGGCCAGCAGCATGACGGCCATCAGGATTCTCATCTTATGCAGTATAAACCGTGCAGCGTCCCGATAAAAGGGTCTTAAGACCTTCCAACAAATGGGCCGTTGGACTATCCCAGAGCCGACCTTGGCGCAGCGCCAGACAATACTGCGGCAAGCAGGGCTCCCCAAGGATCCTTAGGTCTTTAGGGGAATACCCGCATAGGAAGTTCGCCTTCCCCGGCATAGACCATCCGGCACTTATAGAATAATCGGTCTGGCCTTATCCTATTCAAGAATGTTGCCCGGAAATTATTTCACGAAGCTTCTTGCCTTGGGATTGGCGGCCGGGATCAGCCTGCCTCAAGCCTGGGCGGGATCAACGCGCGTCAGCGCGCCGCCCGGGATCACAGGCAACGGCCCGTATCTGTTTTCCTTTCCGGATCGCCTGGCCTCGGATTTTCTTGGAAACCAAATCCGCATTCCCCCGACCCTGAAAGCCTTTGACCGTGTCCTGCTCAAAGCAGGAATTGACCTTGCCCAGTTGGCCGTCAAGACCAGGCAAGACCAGGCGGAGCTCGTGCGCACAGTTGTGACGCGTTATGCCCAGGGACTTATTCTCAAGGCGCTGGCTCCGGAAGATGGCGCGCAAGCCGTTTCCGACGCCATCTTATCCCTCAAGAAGCTTGAGCTTGAAATCCGAGACCTCATCACGATACGGGATGCCATTGGACAAGACGGATCGACGCTCAGCCAGCTCATGCGGGCGCATCGCGAAACGAAACAGCGTTTTGAGTCACGGGTAAGAACGCTTGTGACCCGGTCCGTCACAGCCCTCGAAAATGCCGATAGCGTCAAATGGCAGGGCCGAACCGCGCTCATCGCATTGCCCGAAGGCAATGTCTTGGCCCTGAAATTCTCCCACGGAGCGGATCGCTCCCCGCTGCATCAAGAAGGGCGATTGATGAAAAAAGCCGCGCGTTTCGGCCTGGATGCGCCTCTCGCTCTCCCGGCCGGCGACGGCTTCTACCCCTGGCCGCTGCAGAAGGAGAGCGCCCAAAAAATAAAAGACAGAACTTCCGGAGCCTTTTTTCTCCCCTACCTGCTCCGCAAAGACTTGGCTTCGGACTATACGAGCTATCTGGGAGATGCCTTGTCGCCGGCAGGTCTTACCCGGAAAATGAAAAAAATCATCATAGGCCGGGCCGCGCTGAAGGGCATCGACGATATCGTGCTCTTGCGTAAAAACGGCTATATCCACGAGTCGCTGGCCCCTCTATCGCATTCCGAGGAACACTGGGATTGGCGTTATTGGCGGGAGGCATTGGGACGTTTTGGCCCAAGCTCCATCCACGATTGGAAATCCGCTTTGAGCTACGCCAATCTCAGGCTCTTTGGGCTTGCCGATTGGGAGCACCTGGCCCTTTTGGATAAGGACACGGCAGCGTCCCGCCTGGGGCAAAACCTAACCGAATGGAGCCTGGTCGTCATGCTGGCGGGAGCGCGCAACAACCTCCGCCAGAAAGAAACCGCCGAAATCCTTGCCCGAGGAATTCTATCCCACGCCTCGCAATCGCTGCCCAGGCAGGCCTTGGGGAGCATCGACATGGATGCGCTCAATAAGAATATCCGCAAAAGCGTCGGAAAGTTTTATCGATTTTACCTGCTGGCCAGCGCCCTGCCTGATTGGCTGACCCGCGCCATAAACGGATCCTTGAACATTTACAGGCCGATTCCCAGAGGTGAGGCCCTGTCTTTGCCCGGGTGGACCATCCACCAATTGGTCATGAGCGTCGTCAAACCTTATATCGAAGCTTTGGGCGGCAAGCCGATTGAAACATCCGCGCATGAGTCCGTCACCCGCCAAATTTCCGACGGCGACGTCGCGGGCGTTCAAACGTCTCTCATTGCCGGAGCAACAAACATGATCAAGGCGGCTCTCCGGTACCGCATAAGAGAGATCAACGCCAGGAAACTCCCGGGCAAACCCTGGATTACCGCAGCGCCACGAATAGGGCCGCCGCCACAAGCCCCAACCCGGCCAGAGCCATGGCCATGATCGCCGCGGACGAAATTCGCGTCGCCGCCGGAGCGATCACCACGGCCGCGGCCACGTCCTCGGTGTGAGTCACGCTGACCGCGTGCGGCAAGATCATGCCGCGATAGCGCAGCCTGGGAACTCCGGAAGCGGTCCGAACCAATCCCAATTCAGCCGCGGGAGCGTTGGCAAAAAATGCGTCGCACTTCTTGAGCGCTTCCTTGGCGCACCACCGCGCCGCGAAATGGGGCCGCGGATTGGCCTGCCGGCTGCAGTAAGCGATCTCTTCGGCGGAAAACGACCGGCGGTAGAATTCGTGCCCGGCATAGTCGCTGGTTTGGGGCAATTGGGCCACTGACTCCATATCAATGCCGCAAGCCGGCCCGGCCAAGGGCGCAGCAGCAACCGGCTCCGGCCGGGAAATCCCGGCCGGAGCGGGCGGAGAAGCAGACGCTGGCGCCTGGGCCTTGCCGGAAACCAAGCCCTGCAGCTCGCCAAAGGTCCGAGCCGTGGCCGCTTCCATGCAGTCCACTCCCAGATAGCGGCGGATAGCCGCGATGAGAACCGCTTTCTTCATGGAGCCGCGCAAGGCCGCGATGTCCAGGGAAAAATCATCCCGGACCGACTCAGGGGAGCATTGGCACAACCGGGCCACGACCTCGCGCAAATCCTTGGGATCGCTCACGGCTGGCCCTCGTGGCTGGAGATGCGCTGGCGCAGGTCTTTTAGGAACTGCGCCGCGGTCCGGCCTTCGGTTAGACGATGATCGAAGGCGAGGATGAGCTGATAAAAGCCCTCGCCGCTTCCCGGCGGAAAAAATTCCGCGGCCAGGCCCAGGATGGCCGCCTGCCTATGATTGATAAGAGGATGGAAATAGTAGACCCCTTCGGCCGACAAGTCGGTCACGGTAAAAGTCCCGCCCGAGGACGAGGCCAGGGTGATTTCGTCGTTGTGGTAGGACAACAACAGATCCTGGATCTCGCGCGCGATGGCGCCCAGGTCTTTGCGGTCCGCGTCGCGGATGACCGGAACCTTCAGGCCCGAACCCGCGTCCACGGCAAAGCCCACGTTCACCTCTTCATAGAAATTCACGGCCCCGTCATCGTAGAAAGCGTTCAAGACCGGATATTCGCGCAAGAGCCGGGCCGCCTCGAAAACCACCACGGCCGCGGGACTTGATCCCCATTGCGGATGCCTAAGCGCCGCGGCCCGCAAGCCCCGGGTCGGGCAGGCTACGCTTACCACGCTGGCCAAGGCGTTGGTGCCCGCGGCCAGATAGCGCGCCTCGGCCTGCTTGGATTTCGGCAGTTCTTCCCTGCGGCAGGTCACGGACTTGGCCGCGACCAACTCCGCGCCGCGCGGCCGGGGGGTCTGGCCCAAAAGGGCCAGCACGTCCGCCTCGCGGACCAAGCCCTGCCCCTGGAAACGATCCGGGGAAATGCCGTGCTGCTTGACCAGTTCGGCGGCTCTATGGCTCAAGCGCGCGCCCTGGCCGACCGCGACCGCCGCCGGGGCTTGAGCCGCGGGCTCGGGAACCGGATCAGCGGGACCGGCCGTGATATAGCACAGCGCCCCGCCCACCGGGATATCGCAGCCTTCCTTAAGAAACCGCCGCATATAACCGCCGGCCGGAGCCCGAATCTCCAAAACCGCCTTGCTGGTCTCTATTTCCGCGATCACGCGGCCAGCCTCGACGCGCTCGGCGTCGGCGGCGCGCCAGGCCGCGAGCCGCACCGTCACGTCGTTGACCGCGTCCTTGGGAATGGAAACCGTCACAGCTTCATTTGCCATGGATCAATTCCTTCGCCTTGCGCACGATATGCCCGGCCCCGGGCAGGGCCTCGCGCTCCAGAATTGGCGCGGCCGGGATGGGATGCCGGGCCGCGGACAAACGCCCCGCCTGTCGCAGAGCGTTGGGCGCGGCCTCGACGATCTGCGCCACGGCCTCGCTGCCCAGGGCCGCGAAGGCCTGGCCTTCCTCCACGACCAACAGCCGGCCCGTGCTCTGGACGGACTCGAGCAACGGAAAGACGTTCAAAGGATAAAGCTGGGTCGGGCAGACGATTTCACAAAGGATGTCGTGCTCCTCGAAAAGCCTTTCCACCGCGGCCTCGGCTTCTCCCAGCACGCCGCCGTAGCAGAAAATGGTCAGATCCGCAGCGCCTGCCGGCCGCAGGCGAACCGTGGGATAGCGCTCGTCGCTTGTCTCCCAAACGAATCCTTGCGGAACTCTTTGAGAAAAACGAGCCCCATAAAGGAGTTTATTCTCTATGACCAAGGTCGGCCTGTCGATCGTGGTCAAGAGGGCGTCATAGAGCGCGCCGGGATCAGAGCGGCCATTAAGCGCCAGGACCATGGTGCCTGGCACTCCCAAGAAATGTTTTTCCAGGGACTGGCTGTGCGTAGGGCCGTAGCCGCGCCGGCCGCCCATGGGCGCGCGCACCACCAAGGGCAGGCGGTCGCGGCATCCGTACATGTAGCGGAACTTGGCCGCGTGATTGATGATTTGATCCGCGGCCAGGGCCAGGAAGTCCCCGAACATAATTTCCACGACGGGCAGGAACCCCTCGACCGCCAGGCCGCTGCCCAGCCCCACGATGGCCGCCTCGCTGATGGGAGTGTTGCGCACGCGGCCGGGAAACTCGCGGCTCAGGTTCTTGGTGACTTTGAAGGCCCCGCCGTAAGGCGCCTCGATATCCTCGCCGATGAGAAGGATCCGCTCGTCGCGCTTGAGGTTGCGCCGGAAAGATTCATGGATCAGGACCGCGCATCTTTCCTCGCTGACAAATCCTCCCGGCCGCCAATGGCATGGCGCCAGGCCCGAGGAGTCCTCGTCGTCGTCATGCGGCACCGCGTCTCCCAAAGCCTCCACCTTGTCAGCGGCTTCGGCGATGCGCTTCATGGCCTCGTCCATCATGGCCTGGGCTTGCTTGGGCTCGGCCCGCGAGAAAAGCTCCAGAGGGTCTTTCTCCCAGTAGCTTTTGACCTCGGCCGGATCTCGGTCGTCGTCGCCCTTGGAATGGGCCATGAGGCGGTAGGTATCCACGATGAAGAAAAGGGGCTTGCCGCTTTCCCTGACCCGGCGCACGGCCTCGAGCGCGCCTTGGGCCAAGCCCACGTAATCCCAAGTGCTGCCCAGCATGACGGGGATGCCGAAGGCCGCGGCCCGGCCCGGGATATCGCCGGCCAAGGTCTGGGATTGGCGCGTGCTCTGGGCGTAGAGATTATTTTCCAGGACCACGAGCAGGGGCAGCTCCCACTTGGAGGCGATGTTCAAGGCCTCATAGAGGACGCCTTCTCCCAAGGTCCCGTCGCCGATCACGGCCATGGCGATGTCCCGCCGTTTTGAAAGCTTCAAAGCCAGGGCCATGCCGGCCGTGACCGGGGCCATGCCGCCCTGAACGCCGCTGCTGAAGAAATTGCGGCTGCCTATGTGCTGGCTGCCGCCGCGGCCGCCGCTGGCGCCGGCCGCCTTGCCCATGACCTCTCCCAAGAGCCCGGCCACGTCCTTGGTCCGGGCCAGAAAATGCCCGTGGCAGCGGTGCGGCGCCACGATGATGTCTCCCGGAGACAAGGCCGCGCCAAAAGCCGCGGCCGAGAGCTCCTGGCCGATGCAGGTGTGGACCGTGCCGGAAAGCCTGCCTTGCTCGAAGAGTTCGAGGAGCTTGCGCTCCACGGCCCGAATGAGCAAGCCCTGGCGGCAAAGCTCTCTTTGGTCTGGAGTCCTGGATGGAGCGGCCATGATCTGAAAAGATTCTAGCAGGTTTGGCGCGATATGATCAGCTCTTGCCGGTTTCAAGCCAGGGTCCGGTCGTAGTTGAAAAGAAAAGCTCCCGCGGAAGGCGGGGACCGCCACTCGGCCAAGGGATCCGGGCTGCCTACCAGGTCCACGATCAGGTGCGCGGCTTGGATGCGCGCATCGCGCAATCCCCGCCAATCAAAGGCAACGACGGGCCGGAACACCCACAACCCGGCCTCGAGCCGCGGACGCATGCGGATGCCCCGTCGATCCTCAAACACCCTGCCCCGCAGCTCAGCAGCCAACTCCACGCGCGTGGTCATGAGCGGCGGCCGGCCATAAACCACCACGCTGGCCGGCGCCGAAAGAGCGCTACAAATATCCGCGAGCTGTCCCTTGTCCGCTTCCTGGGACAAGGTAACCCCGGAGAAGCCCAATTCCACAAGGCGTTTGGCGGCCAAAGAATTAAGCACCGGCAGTCCCGGGCCGCCTTCGAAGCGCACCCCCGCTTCCCGGGCCAGGTGCCAGCCGCCCCAGCTATTGACCTCGACAGCGATATCCCGGCGCCGGCACGCGTCAAGAAGGGCTCGCAGCCCGGGGCTCTCGCTTTCAAAAAAAACTTGAGGCAATGCGGCCACCAAGGACATTTTTCCGGCAACTCGTTCCAGATTCGAGGCGTCCAACCCCTCCACGATGGCTCCGCCGCTGGGCACATTGTCCTTAAATGCGGCCAACTGCAAGGCTTCAAGCCGCACCCGATCAGGCGCGTCGCCCAGGCAACGATCGTTGACCGGAGCGCGAGAAGGCTTGACGAGCAAATCACGCGCGGCCGCCGGCAGCTCGATGCGCACCCGGCTCTCCGGCTTCTTGCGCATCAAGCGCAGGACCGCGGAAAGGCGAGCGACCAACGCATTGGCGGCGCGCGGCGGCAATTGAAAAGCCGGATCGCTGGCTCGCCCCTGACCCAATCTCAGCCCCTGCAGCGGCTGGCTCGACAATCGATGCAGGATGTCAGCCAGGGACACCGCCTTTTTGACGCGGCGCACCGCGATCTTAGGCTGGGTCCAGGCCTGCGCGCGTCCCGTCCACGAGCAGCGGCAACAGACCGCCTTGTCCGAAACCGTTAGCTCCAAATCATAAACCGCCGCTGCTTCTTTTGCAGGCTGTTCCGCCGAAGCCGGGGTCGCTCCAGGCCTGCGGCCGGAAAGACCGGTCAAGTTATCGCGTCGTCCTTGCAGATAACCGGAGGTCAGGTCCCGTCCCGTATAAGCGCCAAAATCCAAGGTTGCCTCAATGAAATCCTTGCAATCCACTCCGGACAGCGCCCGGCGATACAGGGACACGACTCGCCCCACCCAATCGGCGTTCTTAAGGCGGCCCTCGATTTTAAGCGCCGCCACCCCGGCCGCGCGCAAATCATCCAGATGTTCCCAAAGGGAGAGATCCCGCATGGACAAAGGCGTGCCAGCCGGCTCGCCATCCACGGTCCAGGGCACGCGGCAGGGGCTGGCGCAGGCGCCGCGGTTGCCGCTGCGGCCGCCGGCCCAACTGGAGAGCAGACAACGGCCCGATACCGAGAAGCAGAGGGCTCCCTGGACAAAGACCTCGGTCTGCACCCCGGCGCAAGTCGAAGCCGCGGCAATCTCGGAAAGAGACATTTCCCGCGCCAGGACCACGCGACGCGCGCCCAGTTGCCCGGCTGCGGCCACGTCGGCGCTGCTGGTTGCGCCGGCCTGGGTGCTGAAGTGCGCCTCGAGCTCCGAAAAAACCCGGAGCAGGGCCAAAAGCGCCGGATCCCGGACCAAGACCGCGTCCACTCCACAACTGCGGGCCAACTCGAGCATCCGGGCGGCCTCGCCCAGCTCCCGCTCGGATACCTCCACGTTCAGGGCAAGAAAAACGCGAGCTTGGCGTTCGTGCGCGGCGGCCACGGCCCGTCTCAATTCCTCCGAAGAAAAATTTCGCGCCCGGCGCCGCGCATTGAGACTTTCCAAGCCTAAATAAACCGCGTCAGCTCCGGCTTCCAAGGCGGCCTCGAGAACGGCGAAATCCCCGGCTGGAGCCAGCAGCTCCATTTTCAGCGGGCGGGCGGCGGGGCTCTGCCGGTTCATGGACTCTGCGAAGAATGATACCATAGGTTTTCGGATGAACCCAAAGGCCCGACTCAGCGGATGGACCACGGCCGCAGCCCTCTTCGCGATCCTGGCCGTGACGCGCAACCCGGGATTCTGGAAATTCTGGCTGGCCCGCCCCGCTTCTTTCGATTTCAGTTCCCTAGGCATCGTGGTCTTTGGCGGTCTCCTGCCTCTGGCCCTGGCGTTATTCGTGGGGTTTTGCGCTTGGGGCTTGGGCCGCGTCCTGCTGAATATCCTGTCTCCCAAGGCCGAAGACATTTTCGCCTTTGGCCTGGGATTGGGCGCGCTGGGGACCGTTTTATTCATGCTCGGGCTCCTGGGTCTTTTCAGAGGCTGGGTATTCGCCGTCATCTTGGCGCCGGCCGCGGTCGCCGGATTTTTTTTGGCCCGGCCCCGGCTACGAGTCCCGGCCATTCCTTACTTCTCCCCCTGGACCGGCCTTTTTATCGGCCTCGTCTCTTTCGCCGCCTGGCACGCCTTAATCACGGGCCTGGCGCCGCCCACAGACTGGGACGCCCTGGCCTACCACCTCACCCTTCCCAAACTTTATCTCTCTTCGGGCCGTATAGAGGAGCTGCCCTGGCTCCTGCACAGCCACTGGCCGCACCTGCTCGAACTGCTCTACGCCGTGCCCTTGACCGCGGCCATGGACAACGCGGCCGCCGTCCTCCATGGCCTCATCTGCGCGGGCCTCGTCCTCGCCCTCTGGCGCTCAACGCGCCAAGAACTAGGGCCGCGGGCCGCGGGCATCGCGACGATCCTGTTCGTTGCCCAACCCGTAAGCCTGCGGCTCTACGGCGCGGCCCACAGCGACGGAGGAGTGGCGTTTTTCCATTTTCTGGCCTGCCTGGCGCTCTGGTCCTGGCGCAAGCAGCCCGCGCCAGGCCGGCTCGCCATGGCCGGTATATTGAGCGGCTGCGCCGCGGCCTGCAAGCTCCTGGGCCTGATCCCGGCCGCGGGCCTGGGACTCTGGGTATTCCTGGAGGCCAGGCGGCGCGGCCGCGGATTATCATCGGCGACGCTCTACGGAGCTTGCGTTCTAGCCCTGGTCCTGCCTTGGTACGTCAAAACCTGGATGGGCGCGGGAAATCCATTCTGGCCGTTTGCTTCCTCTTGGCTCGGCGGACGATGGGAAGTCCAGGCCGTGGCCGCCTCTCTTAAGCGCATCACCTTATTCTCTTGGCCCTTGGACCTGACGTTGCTCTTTCGCTACCACCCGCAGTTCCTGCTCATCCCGGCCGCGGCCGCGGCCGCTTGGGCCTGGTGGAACAAATCAAGCTGGCCGCCTTTCGTCAAATTCTTATTTTTCCCGGCGCTGCCCTATTTCGCGGCGGTGGCGGCGCACCATGAAGCCTGGCGTTTTCTCTTTCCGCTATTTCCCGCGCTGGCCGCGCTCTCCGGCTGGGGGCTGGCGCAGGCCTGGGGCCGCGTCGGCAAGTTGCGCTGGGTCGCCGCGGCTCTGATTCTAACGGGGATATCGCCGCTCCTTGCCGCCAGTCAAAACAACCAGCTTTTCGTCGTTCTGGGCCTGCGTTCCAGCCGCCACATGGCTCCTCCCCGGGAAATCTACTTAAACCGCAGCCTCGACCACCATCGCTTTTTCGGACGGGCCGAAGGCGTTCTGCCCCCGGGTTCGCGCCTGCTGCTGTTCCGGGAAATTCGAGGCTATTACTTGAACGCGGATTATTTGTGGGGCGACCCCAACATCCAAGGCGTCATCGCCTATGCCAGGCTGGCCGATCCCGAGGCCCTGCGCAAGCGGCTTGAAGAATTGGGAGTCACCCATATCCTGATCAATGAAGCCTTGGGCATGTACGCTCCCGGTTTCGGCTATTACGACCGGCGCACATTGGACCTGATGGACGGGGTGCTGGCCCGCTGGAGCCGGCCGCTCTTGCGCGAGGACGGGCTGGCGCTCTACGCCTTGACGCGCGCGGGGCTTCTTGGTCCGTCAGTCGCGCGACAGGAATCCGCCAATCCTTCAAAAGGATATTGACATCCCTCGGCGAATTCATCACGAAAGACACCAAGTGCCACTGTCAAGTCGAAAGCGCCTTCTGAATGAGCAACCAAAACAAGCCGCCCTCGCAGAATCCGACCAGCTCTTATCGCGACCCTTTACCGCGGCTCTTGCCGACAAATTCCAATAAATTGGCATAAGCCTTGCGCAGCACGTCCTCGGGCGGCAAGAACACCACCCGCAAATGCTTGGTGCCGGGCTTCTCGCCGAAGCCCGAGCCGTGAACCGCCACCACGCCGGTCTCGCGGATCAGCTCCTTGACAAAATCCTCGTCCGAGCCTTTGATCTCAAGCCGCGCAAACGCATAGAAGGCGGCCTGGGGCCTCACGCAGCTGATGCCGGCGACGGAATTGAGCATCTCATGAGTGATGTCCCGGCGTCGGCGCAGCTTTTCGCGGCATTGATCGATGAAAGCCTTTTCTCCGCGCAGCGCGGCCGGGATGGCGTGCTGCATGGGATGGCTCGCGCACAGCCGCGCCCGAAGTATCTTGTTGATGGCCGCCACGTAATCCTTCAAAATCGCCCCATTGCCGCTCACCACGCCCCAGCCGATGCGCCAGCCCGGAGCCAAAAAGCCCTTGGAAAGACCGTTGAAAGTGACCACCGGCGCCTCCTTGTCGAGAGAAGCGATGGAAACGTGCTCATGGTCGTCGAGGATCATCTTGTCGTAAATCTCGTCGGCGAAAACCACGAGGCCTTTCTCCGCGGCCAGAGCGAGCAGGCGGCGCAGGGTCTCGCGCTCATAGACCACTCCCGTGGGATTGTTGGGATTGATGAGCACGATAGCGCGGGTCTTGGCGTCGATTCTTCCGCGGATATCCTCGACATCGGGTTGCCAGCCGCTCGACTCATCGAGGAAATAGGGATTGGCCACGGCCTCAAGCTTGGCCAAGACAGCCTCGTAGAGCGGATAACCCGGATAAGGGATGAGCACGTTGTCCCCTGGGTCGACCAGAGCCGTCAGGCATATCTCAATGGCCTCGCTGCCGCCGCTGGTCACGAAAACGTCGTGGATATTGGAGATGCCGTGGGCCTCGGCTTCGGCCGTTATCGCTTTGACCGCCGCAGGAATGCCGGAGGATGGAGAGTAGCCGTTGTGATTATCGCGCATGGCCTTGAGCACGGCCTCGATAAGATGAGGCGGGGTCGCGAAATCGAATTTATTGGGATCGCCGATGTTAAGGTAAAGCATCTCCTTGCCCGTCTTGGCGACTTCTTGGGCCAAGGTCACTATATCGCGCACCGCGTAGACGATGTTATTGGTCCTTCGGGATGCCCGGATATGGGAAAGGGTGGTCTGCGCCATACGGCCTCCTGGTTTTTTACCTTTGATCGTCCCGCTCATATTTGAGGATAGGATATCATGTTGCCAGACCAGGCAAAAGCGGATTACAACGGAAGGCGATTTTTATACACTTACCTTAAATGACACGACTCGCGGCGACAAGTCTGCTGCTGGCGCTTCTCTGCGGGCCGCGGCTCGCGGCCCAGGACCGCGCCCCGGCCAGGGCCGGCCAGTTTTACCCAGCGAATATGAAGGAATTGGGCCAAGCCATCGCTGGCTACCTGGCCCGGGCTCCAGAGCCCGCCAAACTTCCAGGACCGCTCGTAGCGCTCATCGTCCCTCACGCGGGCTATGAATTTTCAGCTCCCGTGGCCGCGGCCGGATACCGGCATCTCGCCGCAACGTACGACACGGTCGTGATCTTTGCCGCGGCGCATACCATGCCGGTCGCCGGCTCCGCTCTTTACGCCCGGGGAGCGTTCTCCACCCCTCTGGGCCGAGTTCCTATCGATGAGACTCTTGCCGCGCGCCTGCTCAAAGACCAAGCCCTCTTCCAAGACGAGCCGCGCGCCCATCTGCAGGAACATTCGGTGGAAGTGCAGCTGCCTTTTCTCATCCAGAGCCTCAAGCCCGGCTGGAAGCTCCTCCCGCTGGTCCTCAACACCGAAAACCCGCAAGTGGCGCTGCGCGTCGGCCAAGCCGTGGCATCGGCCGCCAAGGGCCGCAAGGTCCTGTTCCTTGCCTCATCGGACCTCTCCCACTATCCGCCCTCCGACGTCGCGGCACGCGTAGACCGCGCCACGCTCAAGGCTCTGGAGCGCCTGGATCCGGAATATTTCTGGCTGGCCAACCGCGTCATGCTCGCGCGCCGCGAGCCGGGCCTGGAAACGGCCTGGTGCGGCGAGGCCGCGGTCATCGCGGCCATGGCCGCGGCCAAGGAGTTCGGCGCTGATCGCGCCGTTCTCCTGCGCTACGCCAATTCCGGCGACTCGCCGCGTGGCGAGGCAGGCCGCGCCGTGGGCTACGCGGCCGCGGCCATGGTGCGCTCAGGCCAGCCTCCGGCCTCCGCCATTTTACTCGACACGCGACAGAAGCAAGCCCTGCTCAAGCTGGCGCGGGACACGGTCGCGCTCGGGACCAAAAGCGAGCGTCCGCAAACCGCGCTTGATGACGATCCGGTCCTCAACCTGCCGGCCGCGGTTTTCGTGACCCTGACCAAAGGCGGGCAGCTGCGCGGCTGCATCGGCACGACCGAGGCACGCGCCACTTTGCGCGATGCCGTGGCGTCATCCGCCTATTCGGCCGGATTCGAGGACCACCGCTTTGCGCCGGTAGCGCGGGAAGAACTTTCCCGACTGCATATCGAGATTTCCATGCTCTCGGCGGCCCGCCCGGTGGCCGGGCCGCAAGCCGTTATCCCGAAGACCCACGGGGTCATCCTATCCCAAGGCGGCCAGGCCGGCCTTTTCCTGCCCCAGGTCTGGGAGCAGCTCCCGGACAAGGCCGATTTTCTTTCCGAGCTTTGCTCCCAAAAAGCGGGACTGCCTCGCGACTGCTGGAAAGATCCCAAAACACGCATCTCAGTCTTTACGGTAAACGCTTTCGAAGAAAAAAAGAATCCCTAGTTGACGGAGAGTCCTTATGCCGATACCATCCCGCTGCTTGCTGGCTGCCGCCGTCTTCTGGTCCGCGACAGCCGCGGCGCGCGCCGCCTTCACCGTGCCGGGCTTCGAACTGGTCTATACCGCTCCCATTGAAACGACCCTGCAAAGGCCGGAACTGCGCAGCGCCGCCGCGGTCTGGCCCGAACTTCTGGACTCCGCCCGCCAGACCATCGACATCGCCGAGTTCTACGTGGCGGTCACGACCCGGTCCGGAGAGCCTCTGGACCCCGTGATCGCGGCGTTGCGCCGTGCCGGGGCACGAGGGGTCCGGATACGTTTCCTGGCGGAAAAAAAGATGGCCCGGATATCGGAGGAGGGATTCGCCCGTCTGAGGGACATTCCCAATCTGGAGCTGCGCGTCATCGACTTCTCGCAGATCAAGAAGGACGGCATCGTCCATGCCAAATACATGGTCATCGATAATCGAACCGCTTACGTGGGCTCCCAAAATTTCGACTGGCGTTCGCTCAAGCATATACATGAGATGGGGCTATTGATCAGCGAAGCCGATATAGTAGCCGCCGCTGGAAAAATTTTCGAGCAGGACTGGAAGGCCCAGGCCCTCTCCGCCTCCGGCAAACCCGTCTTGCCCCTGCAGAAGACCCGTCCCGCGGCCGCGGCGGACCGGCGCGCCTACCTGGTAGCCAGCCCTTGGAGCTTCAACCCTCCCGGCGTAGGCGACTCGGAACTCGAACTCACGCGCCTCATCGAGACGGCCAACGATAACCTGTCGATTCAACTGCTGGACTACGCGCCTTTATCGCGCGACCGCCGTTTTTACCCCCCCATCGACAACGCCCTGCGCGATGCGGCGGTTCGCGGCGTGCGCGTAAAACTCATGGTCTCCAACTGGAACACGGCGTCGCCTGAAATCGCGCATCTCAAAAGCCTTTCCCTTGTTCCCGGCATCGAAGTGCGCATCGTCACCATACCGGAATCCAGCGACGGGTTCATACCCTTTGCGCGGGTCATCCACTCCAAGTACATGGTAATCGACGGCAACGCCCTCTGGCTGGGCACGAGCAACTGGAGCGGAGGCTACCTGGACAACTCCCGAAACCTCGAGGTGGTAGTCAAGGATGAAGCCCTGGCCCGCGAAACCCTGGAAATCCACCACCAACTCTGGACCTCGGCCTATAGCCAGCCCATTGACATAGCCAAAAACTATCCCAGGCCCCGCAAATAACCCCCGAATTGGTAAACTTGTGTCAGCTATGGTAAAAAGCGACGCTCAGCATCGCGCCGACCTTGGTCACTACGGCCGGCTTCTTTTTGAAAAGGGATTTTGTCCGGCCACTTCCGGAAACCTTTCGGTTCGCCTGGACCCTTGGCGCATTCTCATCACGCCTACGGGCGTCTCCAAAGGCGGCATGAAGCCCGAAGATATGGTCGTGATCTCGCCGGAGGGACGGCATCGTTTCGGCCGCCGCAACGCCTCTTCCGAAAAAGACATGCATTTGCAGATTTATCGCCTCCGGCCGGACGTCGGCGCAGTGGTCCACGCCCATCCGCCTAAGGCGACGTCCTTTGCCTGCGCGGGAATCCCGTTGGACCAGCCCATTGCCAGCGAATTCTCCATGGCCTTGGGAGCCGTGCCCTTGGCGCGATACGGGACCCCCGGCACCCCCGACGTGGCCGCCGCTCTGGAAGAACTGGTGCCGCGCCACACCGCCATCCTCATGGGCAACCACGGCGTGGTGAGTTACGGCAAGGACCTCTTTGAAGCTCACGGCAAGATGGAACTCGTGGAACACTTCGCCGAGATCGTCCAGGGGACGCTGCTCGCCGGCAGGCAGGCGGAGCTGTCTCCCGACGAACTGCGCAAGCTCAACGAAGCCGTGGTGCGCTACAACGCGGGCGCCAAACAACCCCAAAATCCGACATGAGCCCGGGATACCTGCCCTTGGCGGCATTGACCATCATCATGGCCCTGGTCCTATTCCTGCCTTTCTCCGTGCGCAAAGTGGAGGAGGAACTCGAATTTTTCCTCTTGGTCATGGGACTGATGGCGGTCACGGCCTCGGGCCGCTGGAGTCTGCATCTGGTGCGGGAATCCTTGGTGGAACCGATCAAGATCGCCGTAGCCGTTTTGATCGTGGGCTTCTTTTTCCGGCTCGGGCGGCGCTTCGTGCATCAAGCCGTGCAAGGCCTGACCAGGCGGCTGGGCATGCGTCTGGCTTTGGCCGCCATCGTGCTGATACTCGGCCTGAGCTCGAGCGTCATCACCGCCATCATCGCCGCCTTGGTGCTGGCCGAGGTCGTCACCGCCCTCAGGCTCGAACGCCGCTGCGAACTGCGCCTCGTGGTCTGCGCCTGCTATGCCATAGGCCTAGGCGCCGCCCTCACCCCGCTGGGCGAGCCGCTTTCAACCATCGTCGTGGCCAAGCTCAAGGGCCCTCCCCATAACGCCGATTTCTTCTACTTGGCGCGGCTGCTGGGCTTCTGGATCGTTCCAGGCATAGCCTTGGTCGCGGCTTGGAGCAGCCTGGCCTGCACAGAAGCGGCCCTGGGGGAAAAATCTCTCAGCGAGGATAAACCAGAAAGAACCCGCGATATATTAGTCCGAGCCCTAAAGGTTTACCTGTTCGTCATGGCCTTGGTCTACCTGGGATCAGGCCTCGGACCATTGGCCGAACGGACCGTGGCCCTGGCCCCGGATTGGGCGCTGTACTGGATCAACTCCGTCTCGGCCGTGCTCGACAACGCCACGCTGGCCGCGGCGGAGATCGTTCCTTCCATGAGCCAAGGCAAGATCAAGTTCCTGGTCCTCGGGCTGCTGATATCGGGAGGCATGCTTATCCCCGGAAATATCCCAAACATCATCAGCGCCGCCAAGCTCAACATCCGCAGCCGCGAGTGGGCCCGGGCCGCCGTGCCCTTAGGCTTGGTCTTGATGACCGTGTACTTCCTGCTCCTCATCCTGCTCTAAGGCGGAGCTGCATCGCTCGGGACGGGTTGCGCACAGGAGAAGCGCTCACCAAGGCTCCCGCAATATGCTCTTCGCGGGGATATTATCCCCTTTGACGGAGCCGCTCGCCATATCCGCGCTGAAGCGATAATTCAAGGCCTCCCCGGTCTCGGGATCGATCCGGTCCGACCGGAATTCCACCCGCCAGACCCCCGCCCCTGAAGATTGAGCCGACCAGCGGGAGGATGCGTCTGTTTCCGGAGAATCAAGAGTCTGTTCCAGATACAATTTCAATTTCGAGCCGGATTCGGGAACCGGACGCGCTTGCACCAAAGCCAATGCCGCCTCGGATTCGGTGGGCGCGGCAGGAGCCGGTTCCGGCGTGAGCCGTGGGGCGGCAAGCGACGGCTTGAACGATTCATACCGCCCGCGCAAGCGCGGCCAGAACAGGGCAGCCGCCAGGATCATGACGACCATGAGCAAGCCGAAAAGAGCGCGTCCGCGGCCGCTCGGGCGATCCGAGAATAAACCGGCGGAAACCTTGGGAGCTTCGATCTTCGCAGCCGGCTCGCCGCTTTGGACGGGAGCAGAGCCCTGCGGAGCCTGAGCTGGTTTGGAAGATTCTTCGCGAAAAGAAAAAGGCTCCAGTTCGGCGAAGGGCGGCTCCTGGGGAGCAGCCGGTTGGGAAGCTTCGGCGGCTACTGCAGCGGCCGATGGAGCCGCGACAACGGCCGGCGCTGACGCTGGCTCCGTCGCGGACGGCAAGACCCGTGCCGGCCGCGCCAGGGCCGCGTCAGCCGATGCAGGCAAGGCCGCGGGGCCCGTTGATCCGGCAGGAGCGCGGGACTCCTCATGCGCCTCGGCCGGCAATGCGGAACCCATAGGGAGCGGCGCCGCAACGGCGTCCGCAGGCTTGGCCGACGCTTCCGCCGGAAAAGCGATTGCCGGGAGCAAGGCGGGCGGCGTCAGCGCCGGCGGCGTGAGTTCCGGAGCCGGAGCGGCGGGCGGCGGCGCGGCTGGACTCAGTTCCGAGAGCGCCTCCTGCACGGTCCTCTGCGCGGTCGTTCGCGCGGCCAACTCCACGGCGCCATCCAGGAGCTTGGCCATCCGAGCCGGCAGTTCGTCGATCTTCCGCTCCATTTCGACGAGACGCTTCTCAAAATTCACCACCTCGCGCATCTCGACGCCGACCTTGCGGACTTGCTCGTTGGACTTCAGGGTTTCCTCGATAAACGCCAGCCTCGCGTCGGTCACGATCTCCAGGACCTTAAGCCGGATCTGCCCCGGCAGCAAGGAAAACTGCCGCTCCAAATCGCCCAACTGCAGACGCAGCTGCGCGATCTCGTGATTTTCAGCGGCCAGCCCCGATGCCAACCGAGCCTGCCCTTCTTCCATCCGGGCCGCTCCCTTGACCAGGTCCTGCTTGGTCTCGGCTAAAGCATCGCTGACCTTGAGTTTGATATTCGCCGGCAAGTCAGCGCACTGCTGCTCCAGCTCGCCAAGCTTCTTTTGCAGCTGCCCGATCGACTGGACCGCGGCCTGCGGGAAACCAACCGCTGTCGCGCCCGAAGCCTCGCCGCCCTTGCCTGCCAAGGCCTCGGAAACCTGGGACCGGATGCGTCCGGGAAGAGCCGCGAACTGGCCCTGCAAATCCAGGAATTGCTCGCGCAGTTGCGCCATCTGCCGGGAGTCGGGCGCCTGGAAGTCTTTCCTGGCCTCGGACAAGGCGCTCATGACCTGCCGCCGAACCTCGCCGGGCAGCGCCGCGAAACGGCCCGCCATTTCGGAAAACTGATCGCGCAATTGAAGGATCTGCTGGCTCTTGGCCGCCAGTTCCCGAGACAGCCCCCCCCCGGAAGCCGCGCTTTCCTTTTCGGCCAGCATCTGCCAGATGGCGTTGAACAAAACGTCGATGCGGGTCTCCATCCGGGACAAGCCGGCTTCGCTGGTCTCCTGAAGGGCGCGCAGCATGATGCTGAATTTCTCGGAGACCGAACTCTCTTCGGAAAAAAATCTGGCGTATTTCCCGTCGGAGACCACCATGTCGGCGCCGCGTTCTCCGGGCAACGGGACAGACTGGAGCAGCTCGGGGCAGGCCTCCGCCCTGACCCAGTCTCCGTCCTTGAGGCCCGAGCGGCCGGCGGGGCAAATCAAGGTGGCCGGGCCAAAACCGGGCAAAGCCCGCAGGCCATTCTCATCAAAAGGTCCGATGATCTGGTCGTCCCGGCAGACCCACCAGGCAGACGCGCCCTCATTGACAGGTATTCTCAGGAAAGGGTGGTCTCGGGCCGATTGCCAGGAACCCCGGTCTCCGCCGGGCAATTCCTCGGCGATCTTGGTCTCGGGGCCGAAGCCGGCCACGCAGCGCAGTTGCTCGGGCGAATACGGACCCAAGACGCCGCCCTCATGGAGCACCCAAAATCTCATATCTTGAGTTTTCCTGGAAATCTCATCCCAACGGACGCGTTGCGAAGCTAGGGCCCCCCTTGGGCAGGCCGCATCATTATACCAGCGCCTGGCGCCATGAGGATTAAGGAATTGTTGCCGCGCCCGTCGCAGCGGCCCTCAACGAACGCCGGAAGAGCCGTTGCCGGCAAGCCGAAAGCCCCGCGCCAGAATCAGGGTGCAAGTGCGTCTGTAGAAGCCCAGGATGCTCAAGACCCGCAAATCCACCTTCACATCATAGATGCCGGCGAGTTCCGGCCGCTTCTTGAGAATCTCCTCCAATATCCGGCGATAGCCCCCGTCGCCGGCCGCGCCGGAGACGGTGGTGGGCCGCAGCTGGGCGGCGATTGGGATGGAGAGACCGTGCTGGCAGCGCCGGTCCCGGACCTCGCCCGCGTCCAGGGCCCCCGCCGGCAACTCGCCCGGCGTCGGGGTCACGAAAGAAAGCGGTCCCTCCGAAGCATAAAAAATCATCATCCCGCCGGGCTGGATAAGACCGGGACTAGCCACGCTGGACTCCTCCTGTCCTGCGGCGATGCGGGCCGCGGCCAGAGACGCCAGCAGAAGCCAGTTCACAGCTTCGCGGCCTTGCCCGTGACCTTGGTGCAGACTCGAGCATAAAGTCCCAGGACGTAGGCGTTGACCTTCATGTCGCACTTGACGTCGTAGAGGATGGAGTCGGGACGGCCGGACAGGGCTTTCTCGGTCGCGGCGATATAGCCGCCGTCGCCCCAGGCGAAAAGATAGAGCAGGGATCGGTTGCAGGCCTCGCCGGTGACGGTCTGGTCGCCCGCCGAGGACTTCACCTCGGCGGGAGAAGCGGAACGGTAGGAGCGGGGGCTTTGAATGTTCGTGTAAAGCATGCCGCAGCCGCACGACGCTCCGGCAAGCGCAGCCAGAAAGCATATATTCCTCATATTCTTTATCGTAGCATTGTCCCGGGCCGCGCGTCGCGGGTTCGGAGTATTGCAAGGTTTCCTTAAAATCGAGATAATGACCATGTGAACCCGCTCCTCTCCGGCCTGCTGCGCTTGGTTCTCTTCTGCGCCGGCTCCTTCGTCACCGTCCTGCCCCGGCCCTTGGAGATGAGACTCGGCCAAGCCCTGGGAAGGACTCTCCTCGTCCTTGACTGGAAGCGCAAGAAAATCGCCCGCGAAAACATGGCCCGCTGCCTGCCGGAACTCTCCTTGGAGCAGCGGGAGCGCCTCCTGGAAGAGAACTACCGCCATTATGGCATACTCGCCCTGGAGATACTGCACTTTTTCTCCCCGGTCCCGGGCCATTACCGGGCCTACACCCGGCGCGTTACGGTCTTGGAAGGTTATGCAAACTGGAAACGGGCCCATGACCGGGGCAAGGGCGTGCTTTTCATCTCCGGCCACTTCGCAAACTGGGAGCTGATGGTGGGCATCGGCGGCATAAACGGCATCCCCCTGACCCTGGTAACAAGGCATCTCAAGCCGGAATGGCTGCACAAACGCATCGAGGCCCAAAGGCTCTCCGTCGGCTGCCAGAGCGTGTATCAACCCCGGACCGTGCCCGCGATCATGAAAGCTTTGCGCAAGGGCGGCGCCATCGGCTTTGCAGGGGATCAGTATATGCCGCCGCCCATGGGCATCCCCGTGCCCTTCTTCGGGATCGAGGTCGACAGCCTGGCCGCGATAGGCCCCCTGGCCCTGCGCACCGGCGCGGCCATCATTCCCGCGCTGCAAAAGCGCGAGCCTGACGGCCGTCTGCGCATCGTCATGTCCGAGGAGCTCGACCTGGGGCCGGAGCTGCAAGACTCACGCCGCGTCGCCTCCGCCGTGGCGCTCCAGATCGAGAAAATTATCCGCGCCAATCCGGCCCAATGGTTATGGGTCCATCGACGGTTCAAGAACTTGAAGCCCGGCCCGGCGCGTTGACCGGCCCGGGCAAACAAGCTATTATCGGGCAACGACTCCATGATCAAGCTCCAAGTCTCCGCGCCGCAGCAAAGCTTTCTGGCTCGCGCCCTGCGCAAGGTGGACTTCTTCTCCCCCCTGACCGTGGGGCAGATCGACGCGGTCCTGCCCCACATCTCGCTTTACAGCTATGCCCAGGGCGAGACCGTGTTCCGCCAAGGCGAGCCGGGAGACGCGTTCTATATCGTCCACGTCGGCAGGGTCATCGTCAGGGTTAAGAAAGGACTGCTCAGCTTGCGCCGGACCGTCGCCACCTTGGGCCCGGGCGATTTCTTCGGAGAAATAGCGCTCGTCTCGCGCAGCCCCCGCACCGCTGAAGTCTCCTGTTTGGAGACCTCCCAGTTATTCACCCTCGTGGCCGCTGATTTTGAATTCGTGCTCAGGCAAAACCCGTCAGCCCAGGCGGAGATGGCGCGCATCGCGGCCCGGCGCCGTTTCGACTCATCCCACCTTTGATTTTTTTCTAAATTTTAAGCGGTTCCGCGGCGGCCTAGCTGTGGTATGATTATATAGGTTGTCATGAATTCAAGAATCGGATGCGCCCTGCTGGCCTTGGCCCTGACGGTCTGGGCGCGCCCCGCCGCCGGCATGCTGGCCGGCGTCGATGTTTTGGAACGCTCGAATTTCGCGGCCCTGCAAGGCAAACGGGTCGGCATCATCACCAATCAGACGGGCGTTGATTGGTCGGGCCGCAGCACGGTGGACGTCCTTCATGCATCCAAGAAGCTGACCCTCGTCGCCATCTTCAGCCCGGAGCACGGCTTCCGCGGGAATTTGGCCGACGGGGTCGTGGTGGACAACTCCGTGGATCCCGCCACCGGATTGCCGATCTATAGCCTTTACGGAAAGACCAAGCGTCCGACCGACAGCATGCTCAAAGGCATCGACGTCCTGGTCTTTGACATCCAGGACGTGGGCGCCCGTTTCTACACCTTTCTTACCACCATGGGCTATTGCATGGAGGAAGCCTCCAAGCGCGGCATCGAGTTCGTGGTCCTGGACCGTCCCAACCCCCTCGGCGGCGCGACTCTCGAAGGACCCGTCCTGGAAGGCCCCTTTGATTTCACGGGCTACTACCCGGTCCCGGTCCGGCACGGCCTAACCGCGGGCGAGATGGCCCTCCTCCATGCCGAGGCCAAGGGACTCAAGCTCAAACTCAGCGTGATCGCTCTGCAGGGCTGGACCCGCGACACGCTTCATGACGGAACCGGATATCGCTGGATCAATCCCTCCCCGAACATCCGCAGCCTGGACGCGGCTCTTCTTTACCCGGGCATCGGCTGCTTCGAGTCCACCAACGTGTCGGTGGGCCGGGGGACCGACTCCCCCTTTCTCTGGTTCGGGGCGCCGTGGCTCGACGCCCAGCGGCTGGTCCGGATCCTTAAAGCCGCCGCGCTGCCCGGAGTGCGCTTCCGCTTCGAGGCCCGGACTCCCACGGCGGACCTCTATGCGGGCCAGGCCTGCCAAGGCATCAGCATCGAAATCCTGGATCGGCGCCGGCTGCGCGGCCTGGATATCTTCGTCCATGCCGTATGCGCTCTTCGCGATATCAAGGCCGAATCCTTTCGCATGGAAAAGGCCGGAGCCGCGCTCATGGTGGGAAGCAACATTTACCGCGCCGTATTCTCGTCCCAGGACCCGCCTAAAAAAATCCTCGCGGACTTTGAAAAATCCTGGCGCCCCTTTGACGCGGCCAGGAAAAAATTCCTGCTGTATTAGCCAGGCATTCTTGCGCCCCTCCGGACCGGGGCGTATTCATGCAGGCCGGCAAGAACGCAAAACCACGGAACATCGTCGCAGATCAGGATCCCGCAGAAGTTATCGCGGCCAGCAGCGCCGCCATGTCCAGAGGACGCGGAATCAATGCGTCTAAGAGTCTGTTCCCAAGAAGGCCTTTAATGGGTTATGCTATCTGACAATGGTCACGCCCAAGAAAACCCTGGGAGCCAATATCCGTCGATTGCGCTTGCTGCGGCGTTTGTCTCAAGAGGAGCTCAGTGAACAAGCTGGGATTCACTATACGTTTTTGGGCCATATCGAACGCGGAACCAAGGCCCCTAGCCTCACCACCCTCTGCAGCATTGCCCAAGCCTTGACGGTCACGCCGTCCCAGCTCATGCGCGGCATCTGCCAAAGCTGAGTCCGCGCACCCAAACTCTCTTCGCGCCACGTTCGAGGCGCAGGAAGACAAATTGGAACGCGCTCCGCAGCGGCGAGGTTATCGCGCCGGAATCGTTCCGAGCCTATCCGTTCAGAAACAAGCCGCGCGACCCCAGACCCGAGAGAAGTCCTTGACCTCGCGCGGCAAATCATGCAACAATGGTCCGCAATCCGGTCAACCAGACTCATCAAGGAGACATAAGGACATGGCAAAAAATGCCTTCATGAAAGAACTTACGCCCAGCGCCGAGCTCGCCAAGGTCGTAGGCTCCAAGCCCCTGCCTCGCACCGAAGTCGTCAAGAAGCTGTGGGCCTACATCAAGAAGAACAAGCTCCAGGATACCAAGAACAAGCGCAACATCAACACTGACGAGACGCTCAAGGAAATTTTCGGGAAGAGCCAGGTCAACATGTTCGAGATGACCAAGCTCGTCAGCAAGCACCTCAGCTAAGCCGATAACAGGAAACGCTCCAAGAGTCTAGCGGCGCGCAAGGGAACGGGCCCGTCGTTTCCGCCCCAACGGGCGGCGGGTCATTTTCCCTTGGGCGCCGGCTTTTTTCCATTCTCCGATAAGCAGCGCCCAAGGAATTTCAGCAGTCCGGTGCCAGCTAAGATATAATGGCTTGAGTGACGGCGGGGAAATTCACGCGGCAGAAAAAAATCCGGGGTCTGGTGGCGCGTACGGGATTTGAACCCGTGATCTCTGCCTTGAGAGGGCAGCGTCCTAGGCCGCTAGACGAACGCGCCACCAGAACCCGGAGCAAATAGAAAAGCATTTTATCAGTTTAGCCCCTCGGAGGCAAATGCCCGACCAACGCATCCGGCTTCCTGTCGGCGGCGAGACCTGGCTAGGCAGCCCGCACTGGCTGGCAGCCTGCTTCTTGGCCGTGCTGGCCGCGGGCCAGATCCATTTGAGAGCTCGCCACAGCGTCTGCCTGCCGCGTTTCCAGAGCGAAGACGAAACCGCTTATTTCCGCGCCGAAAGCGCGGCGCAATATCGCTATGCCCGCATGGTCGCCTCCGGAGCCGGCGTTCCGGAAATCGATCGGGAGGCCCAGTATCCCGAAGGCATCCGCACCCGCCAGGAATTGACCACCCTGATGGAACATGCCACCGGCTGGACTTTCCGGGCATTGAATCTTTTTGTTCCCATCCGGGATTTCCGATGGTTTGTGATTCTTTGGACGGCCGCAGCGGCGAGTCTCGCCCTGCCCGCGCTCTACGTTCTCTGCTGGCGGATATCGCGTTCCATGCCCCTGGCCTTGGCCGCGACCGCCGCCTTCGCCCTGTCTTGGGCAGCCATGGCTAACGGCATCGGAACCTACGGCTTGGAAAGTTTCGCCTTGCCTCTTTTGTTATCCAACCTGGCGCTTCTGGCTTGCGCTCTGGACCCCGATGTCCGGGCTGGCCGGCTTCATGCCTTCCTCTCCGGAGCGCTGCTGGCCCTGGCCCTGGGAAGCTGGCATTTCTCCCGCTTTCACCTGGCGGCGCTCTGGCTGGCCTTGGCCTGGACGGCTTGGAGATGGCGCAAGCACCCGCCGGCCATGGCCCGCGTGCGCTATTGCACCATGTGCCTCGTGCTTTTTTCCCTGGCCGCCGGTCTGGCTTTTCCCCATCTTCGCCACACGGCCTTTCTCGGCTCGCCGGTCATGCTGCCCGGTTATGGCCTGCTGCTCGCCCTTATAGTTCCGCGCCGGGCGCTCGCGATCAGCCTGGCGGCCATGGCGGCCATGTGCTTCGCGACCGGGCCCGGCGAGTCCGCTGCTTACGGCCATGTCTACGGCCTGCTTTGGGACAAGCTGCGCCTCGGCTTGCAAAGGCCTTCCGACCCGTCGCTTCTGAGCGGCCAGGCCCGATTGCTCTGGGCCGGCCCCTTCCAATCGCCGGAGCCGGGCTTCGCTCTTTTCAGCTTTCTGCCCCTGGCCCTCGTCGGCCTGCCGCGGCTGGCCTCGCTCTGCCTGGCGGCGCGCGGGCAAGAAACCCGGGGGCATCCCGCAGGCACGCTGACCGACGCGCTCCTCATCGCTTATCTGGCGGGAACCATGCTGGTCGCGCGCTTGATGCCCATGCTGGCATTCCTTCTTTGCGCGGCCGCGGTCAGCCTGCCCCGCCATTGGCTCAAGACCGCCGGCATGACCGCCGCATTTCTCGTCGTAGCCGGGCTCGAGGGCGCCAAATCCCTCGCCCCTGCCTCGCGGCTCAACCCCTTCATGAAGCTTGCCGCCGCCTGGTCCAAACCCGACCCACGCCCGGCTCTCGCGTTTGCCAACGAGCGGGCCCTCATCGGCTGGCTAGCCCGCAATGCCCCCGGCCAGCCGGTCCTGGCCAACTACGGCCTTTCCCCCTCCTTGCTGACCTATGCGGGAACCCCGGTCCTGCTGCAGCCCAAATTCGAGGCCCCCGGGATCAGGGCCAAGGTCGCTCGATACCTCCACGCCCTCTACTCCAGCGAGGAAGATTTCCTCGCCTTCTGCCGCGAATACGGGGCGGTTTTTTTTGTCTATTCATCCGAAGACATCTTGGATGAAAGCCCTGACGGGCCGCGTTATGCGTCCGGCGAAAAGCGCCTGGAGCCCGACACGGCCGCCGTGCTGTTCCATTTCCATCCCGAATCCTTGCGCCATTTCCGATTGGTCTATGAAAATCCGGACTTCAGGGTTTACAAAGTAGGGGAACGCAACTCAACGCTCCTTGCCGGGCGCCCGGACTCCATCTACGATATCGACCTCTTCTCGCCGCGGACATTATCCGACGGCTCCCTGAGCCTCGATGCGGCTTCGGTAAACGCCCGCATTCAAGAGAGCCGTCAAAGCCTGTTCCTGGCCCGCGTCCTGGCCCGCCTGGGCCAAGGCGAGAGAGCCCTCTCCGCCTACGAAGCCTCCTTCGCGATCTGGCCGCCTGATGACGACACGCGCGCGGAAGCCCGCCGCCTGCGCTCGGCCATCGAGCACGGCCAGCCGCAAGGCCGAGACTGATATATAATACCGTTCATGACAAACAATCCGAAGGAAGGCGGCCTGTGCTGGCATTGCCGCAGGCCGGCCGCTGACGAGGACAATTTCTGCCGCTTCTGCGGCAAGGATCTTCGCTCCTTTCCCTGGTACTACCAGCATTGGGGCATCATCGCCGCCACCCTGCTGGCGCTGGGCCCATTGAGCCTCTTGCTGGTCTGGCGCTCGCCCGTGCTCTCCAAGCGCAGCCGCTGGATATACACCGCGGCCATCGGCTGGCTGACCTATTATATATGCGCGCAAACCTACCAAGCCTGGCTGCTCCTCAAGGCCATGCTGGGCGCCGGCTCCATGAACATCGGTCTCTAATATGAAGAACTCCAGCCTGGCGATATTCCAGCATCTGACCTCGGTGCCGACCGCGCCTTTCCATGAACAAGCCGTGATCCGCAAGACCTTGGCATGGATACGGCGCAGCCTGGGAGGCAAGGTCCGGGTGAGAAAACTCAAAAGCGGGCTCATCGTGGACTATCGCGCAGCCGGTCCGGGCCCGGCCCTGGCCCTGGCCGCGCACCTGGATCATCCGGGCTTTCATCTCAAGGGTGTTACGGCCAAGGGCGCCTGGGCCATTCTCAAGGGCGGGCATCCAAGAGAACTCTTGGAAGGCCGCAGCGTCGAGGCCTTTGCCTCCGATCCTCCAGACAACAGACCGGCGGCCCTTGGCGTTCTCGGTCCGGCTCCCGAGAAAGGCGATGCTTTCCGATTGACTTGGACGCAGCCGCCCGGAGCCGGGTCCCGGCTCTGCTTCGGCGTCCTGGCCCTGACGCCGTTCGAGCTCAAGCGAGGCTGGGTTTGCTCCCGGTCCGTCGACGATCTCATGGGCTGCGCCATAGCTTTGCAGACCTTGCGACAGGCGGTCGCCGGGCGCCTCAAGGCCAATATCAAGGTCTATCTGCACCGGGCCGAGGAGGTCGGTTTCGTGGGCGCCCTGGATTTCGCCGCCCGGGGGCACGCCCATCTTGAAGATTCGGTCATTTCCATCGAGGCTTCCCGCCAGCTCCCCGGCGCGCGGCCCGGTCAGGGCCCGGTCATCCGGCTGGGGGACAAAGCCGCGCTCTTCGACGCCAACCTCATCGCACTGCTCGATGAAGCCGCGCAGGCCCTGAGGAAACGCCGCATCCCGGTCCAAAGGCTGCGTCTGACCGGCGGCACATGCGAGGCCACGGCCTATCAATCCTTCGGCTTTGAGGCCGCGGGAGTGGCCCTGCCCCTGGTCAATTATCACAACGGCATCGGCGCCAAAGCCATCGCGCCCGAAATGATCCGGGCCGCGGACGCGTCCGGCTGCGTGGAACTGCTCCTGGAAGCGGCCCGCCGCTTCCCCGCGGCTCCCTTGCGCGGACATTGGCGGCGTCGACTCGAGGCCCGGAGAAGAAAAAACGCCAAACTCCTCTGACCGGCGTTTTTGATATACTCTCGATATGATCCTGGAACCGATCAACAGCATCACCAGCATCGCTTTTTACCGAAAAGTAGCCGGGCAAAAAGTATGGCGAAGTTTTCTCTATTTGGCCTACGTGGGCTTGATTTTCTCCGCCGTTTTCACGTTCATGCTCAAAATCCGCGTCTGGCCCGCCATCATGGACACCTTCCAGTGGCTGGAAACCAGCGTCCCGACGCTCACTTTCGCCAACGGCCGGCTCTCGACTCCGACCAACGAACTCTTGACCGTTCGCCATCCCACGATCGAAAAGATCGCGGTCGCCTTCGACACGGCCCGGACCGAACCCGTCACCCCCCAGCTCATGGCGGACAACAAGGTCCTGGCCTATGTCACGGGCAACGCCATGTACATCATGCAGCCGGGCGGGAAGGTCGAGGTCTATGATTTCTCCAAAGCCCCCAATCCCAAGCCCGTGGTCGTCGACGCCGATTTTTATCGCGAAATCGCAAGAGGACTCGCGGCGATCCTATATCCCATCGGATTTCTCGCGGCTTTCGCGCTTTTCATGGTCTGGAAAACCGTCTCGACCCTCTTCTATTCCCTAGTCGCGCTCATGATCAACGGCGTGGCCGACGCGCGCTTGGAGTACAAGGCCCTGTTCAATATCTGCGCCTTCGCCCAAACCCTGGTCATAGCCGTCCAAGGCATCCTCCTGATCATCCCGGCCAGGGTTCCGTTCTTCGGCCCCCTGGCCCTGGCCGCGACCACCATCTATATATGGCTAGCCGTCAAGACCAACGCCCCCCAGCAGCAAGCCTCCTAAGACTCTTCGCCCTGGCCTTGGCCGCGGCCGCGCTTTCAGCCGGATGCGCCAGGAGGGAATTCCGGCTTTCCGGCACGGTCACGGTGGCGTCGATACTCCAGCATCGGCTGCCGCAGGGCAACTGCGTCTTGTTCATCGTCGCCAAGAACCAGGGGGACGTGCCCGTGGCCGTGCAGCGCATCGTCAACCCCCAATTTCCGGTCAAGTTCAGCCTCGGCCCGGACGACCTCATCATCCCGGACCCGCCCGCTGACACTCCCCTGCGCATCCAAGTCCAAATGAACAGCCATGGCGCGGTGGGAACGGCCAAGCGCGGCGACTTGGAAGGCACTCATCCCAACATGGCCTATCCCGGGGACCGGCGCATCCACATCGTCATAGACCGGCAGATATAGCCGATCTCAGAAGGTCGTCGGGGGCTTTTTAAGGACGCTATCCGGCAGGCCGGGCATATGCCTCGGCGCCAGCCAGAAGAGCAGTCCCCCGATCGTGAAGGCGATGCAGATGGGCAGCAGCAGCGCGGGAAAGCCAAGCGCGAACTGGCCCGCGGCCAGGGCCAGCAGCCCATAACCGAATGAGTTGAAGGTGTTGAAGAAGGAACTGCCCACGCCGTAAACCTTGCCCATGTCCTCCTTGGGCGTATTGGCTTGCAGATAGGCGTTGAAGGAAACGGTCGCGGGCCCGGTGAACATGCCATAAAGGAGCAAGGATAAAAACAGGGCGGTTTTCACGCTCATGATGGCCGCGAAAGCCGGCATTGTCCACGCCAGATACGGCAGCCAAATGCCGGCCAGGCCTAGTCCGAGAAATTTTATCCAATCTCTATTTGAGATGTGCCCTGTAGCCCACATCAGTCCCGCGGCGACGGCAACAGCCGCGGCCGCGGCCAGGAAACTTCCCGGAACCAGGATAACGAACACCAACGCGGCAGCCAGGACCAGGACTCCTGCCTGCACGATGCGTTGGCCCGCGACCTTGCCCCTGATGAAAGGCAGCTTGATCTCGGGGAGGCGAATCCGGGAGGCGACGGAGACGAGGTTGCCGAAGAATATCGCGCCCAAAAGCTGGCCTAAAAGAAGAGCCTTGCCGGTAGCGCCTACCAAGGCCAAAGCCATGAGAGGCAAGGCGTAGTTCTGCAAGGGAAAAGTCAAAACAGCCTGGACGGCATGAAAGAAGAGCGTGACGAACTGCCTGTGTTGATATTTTTTGGCCTCGGCCTTGAGTCCCCTTATTTCCGCCTCGCTGCCTCCGGATTTTTCCAGCTCAGCCAGGCGTTCGGCAATTTCTTTTTCGCGCGGCGAAACCTCTCGATAAACACCGGCGCGAAGGTTCCGGGCGGTATCCGTGCGCAGGACCCAATAAAAGAACGCCGCGGCTATGGGCAGCGGCGATTGCACGATGACGTATGAAGCCACAGCTCCCGCCACAATCAACAGTTCCTTCCAATATTTCCCGAGCCAGCCATAGGCCTTGCCCAGGAGATTAAACGACGGCTTGTTCACGGCTTGAGGCGGGTCGTTGGGCATGAAGAACCACAACAGCGCCACGTTGATCAGGCCGTTGACCAACGCCGAAAGCAGGAAAGGCATGAGGGGGTTGAAATTGTCGACGATCGCGCCAATGCCCAGAACAAGTCCGAACAACACCTGAATGCCCACGTAGTGGAGTGAAGAGAAAGCCGTGAACGTTTCCTTAAGGCTGCCCGCCAAACGCCGCAAAGTGGCTCCGTCCGTGGTCGCGAAAGAGGAGAGCATGAAACCGTTGGCCACGCCGGCTATGAGCAGCGTCCAGAAATTCAGGATCCCCAGCCAAGCGAAAGCGGGCAAGACCAAGCTCAAAACAGAACGCAGCACCATATTGATGACCATGGAATTGCGCACCGAGAGCCGGTCGGCTATTATGCCGCTGAGCGGACCGCCCAGAATCCCGGCCAATGGCCCCAGAGCCAGCAAGGTTCCCAAAAGACCCCTGCCCAGAAGCCCCCCGCCGAGCGCGGGGATCGCCACGAAAGGATACGCGATGGAAGTCAGAATGAAGCAGAGACGACCGAGAGTATTCGTGATGAAAAACGCCCAGAGCCCTTTTTTGTTGTAATCCGGGACCGGGACAGCCGGTCCTTGCGGCGCCGCCTTTTCCAGCACCCGGGCAGGGACAAGGCCCGAGGCCGGCGCAGCGCCAAGGCCCTCCTCTGGGGGCAGCGCCTGCTCTACAGGAGCGCGCCGCAAGCCGCTGAAAATACGGTGCAGGACCGATTCTTTTTGGGCCGGCGCCTGGGCTTCCTGCAGGTCTTCGACGCCGGTCTTTAGAGTTTCGAGACTGGAGTCGGCGGAGGAAGCGTCTTTTTCGGCGACAGAAGCCTTCAGGCTCTCTGGAAGCGCCGCCGCTGGCCCGACTTCGACGAGAGAGGTCTCGCCGGAGAACGACGCGGCGGCCGACTCAGAAGCCGCCGGGGCGGCCGGGCGTGCCGACAACCCGGAAACCCGCGGCAGGGAAGAAGGCGCGAGACCGGGCGCCTTGAGATCCAATCGGCCCAAGGACGCAGCCGCGCTTAAGCCGGTAACGAAATCCAGGCGGCGCACGGCCTGGATCGTGCCCGAGGCCGGAAGCGCTTTTGCCGAGGAAACCGCCCTGGCGGCGCCGGCCAGGGCCTCCGGGCCCGGAGACAGAAGGAGGATGACCGAGGAAAGGCTCGCAGCCAGCCAAGCGCGCCAAGTCATGGGCACGTATATAGTTTACTCCAGGCCGGAAATGGGACTATAGGCCTTTCGGCTGCCGGCCTGGCGACATAAGGCCCAGGCCCGCCTAGGACTGGCTACGGCTTGCTCTTGCCCTGGAGCCCCAGCTCAATCTTTTCGAGAATACCCGCCGCCAAATCAATTCTTTTTCGAGCTTGCTCCAAATCCGAGGCTGCGGGCTTTTTCAAGGCGTCACATTGCGTTCTCACCTTCTGGAAGGTGCCTTGGGCCTTGGAGAATTCATCGGCACGACCCAGCAGGGACATGCATTGGCCCTTGAGGCCGGCCGTGATCGCCCTGAAGCGTTCGAGCTTCTGCCAGACCCTGGTGCGTCGGCCGCCGTCCGCGTCTTGAGTCAGCAGCTCAAGGGCGGCCTTGACCTCATCTCCGGCCGGCCTAAGCTCCGCGGCCATGGCTGCCGCCCGGGCAGCCGCTTGTCCGGCTTGCGCCTGCGCTCGGGCCGCGTCCGCGCGCCTGCGCTGGGACGCGTCGCAAAGCTGCGCTAATTCCCGGCCGCGCCCTTCCGCGGCCCGCAGCGGGGCCTGCGCCGCGTCCAAGGCCGCGGCCAACTGCCTGGACAAATCGTCGAGGCCCTTGCGCCGCGCGTCGAAACCGCCCGCTTGCCGGGCCGGCAGCCTTTCGATGGCGCGGCGGGATTCTTGAGCCCGGCCCCTGACGGCATCCCACTGCTGGCGCGCCTGCGCCAGTCCCGCTTGGAGCGGATCAACGTCGCGGCCTCCGGGCACGGCGGATTCCATGCTCCGCATTGAAGCCGCCAGTTCCTGAGTCAAGTTTTGAGCCGCGAACGCCGCGGAAGAGGCGGCCAGCGTCGCGGTCTCGACGTGCTCCCCGATCAGACCCGCCTTCTGCCGCTCCAAAGACAGGCTGGCGGCGGCTTGGGCCGAATCAAGGGCCGCTGCGGCGCTCGCGCGCAAGACGTCGCGGGATTGGGCGCAAACCGTGACAATAAAGACCGCTAAAACCGACCAGAAGCTCATCATAACGCCATCCTCCAAAACCAGCCGGGGCCTGTCAAGATTCCGATCCCCCGACGACAAGATCCGGGATGCCGTCGCGGACCAGGTAGCGGCGGCCGCACCCCGGGCAGAAAAGATCGGCGGTCAGGGGCCGATCCTCGAGCGAGGCCCGGCAAGCCGGACAAACGAGCATGCCGAGGAGTTCGGGATCGATGCTCATGCCACGTTAAGAGCGGCCACGCGAAACGTCGGCGCGCCCAGGCCGCCGTAAAAGGTCAGGTCGCCGCCCACGGCGTCGACGCGAGCCAGCAGGTCCAGCAGATTGCCGGAAATCATGGCCTTCTTCACCGGATGGATCAGGCGTCCGTTCGCGACGGCCAGGCCTGAAACGCCCACGGAAAACTCCCCGGAGATGGGGTCGGCCATATGCATCCCCATGATCTCCATGACCAGAAGCCCATCCCGAGTGCCGGAGATGATGGCGTCGCGGGACATGGTCCCCGGCGACAAAAAGAAATTGGAATGAGTGGGGCTCGGCAGCCCCTTATAGGACCCTCGTCCCGCCGAGGCGTTGCCTGGGCGTCCGTCTTTGCGGGCCGTGTAAGTATCGTAAAAATATTCCCTGACCACGCCGCGCTCTATCATGATCTTGGCCGAAGTCGGACAGCCCTCGTCATCGTAGAGGCAACTTCCCAGGCCGCCCGGCCGACGGGGATCATCGACGAAAGTCACCAGGTCCGAGCCCACCTGCGCGCCCAGCTTGCCGGCCAGGAGCGACTTGCCTTTCTGCACTTGGTCGGCGCAAAGCAGGTTGGCTACCAGGTCGAGCACTTCTCCGGCGGCCCAGGGATCGAAGATCACGGCCCGCGCCGCGCCGGGCAGCTTGCGCCCTCCCAGCAGAGCGGCCGCCCGCTGCGCCGCCTGCACGGCCACGGCGTCGAAATCGAGGTCTGCGGCGCTGCAGGCGGAGCGGCAGGCGGAGCCGACCTGGACCTCCGAGCTTTCGCGAGCCAGGACGGAGAATCCGACGCTCGCCGAGGTCCCGCGATCCGACGCCAGAACGCCCCGCGTGCTGGCGATGACGGTCTCGCCCCGCGATTCACCGTAACCGGCGCGCAGCACGGCCGAAAGCCTTCGGTCCGTGCCCAGGGCCGCGCCGTGGCTGGCCTCCAGGCGCGCCGCGAATTGTTCGATGCGCTGCGAAAACAGGCTCTCGTCCCAAAGGGATCGCTCCAGGTCGCGGTCCGGACTCGCCGCGGGCGCGGCGGGAAAATCCCGGGCTGGGTCGCTCTCCAAATGCCCTAATTGCGCGTAGGCCCTGCGGTAAAGATCTTGGATGGATTCCGGAGTCACGCCTCCGCCCGAGGCAAAGCCCACGCGGCCTTCGGCCAGAAGCCTCAGGCCCGCTCCCTCGGACGAGCCGTGCTGGACGCTATCCAGGCGTCCGTCGCGCATCTCAACGCCGCGCTCTTCGCCGCGCGCCAGATACAGCTCGGCCTCCAGGCCGGGATCCTGCCGCCGCATCCATTCCAAAAGCTCGCCGGCGAGTTCTTGCAGGCTCATCAACGGCCCATGGCGGTCAAGCCCATATAAAGGAAAAGACATCCCACAAGAAGAAAAAACGCCCCCCATTTGCGGCGCTCCAGAGCGATATGCGCGTCATTGAGGACGGTCTCGCGCAGGAAAGCGTACATGCGCTCAAGGAGATCCGGACGGTACAAATAGCCCGCGCCCAGCAAAAAACACAAAACGCCGACGATGACCTTAAATAGCGGATTCATGAGGGGTTATACCGGTTCATGGCGGTCTCGAGACCCTCGACGGCCGCGGCGCGCACCGCGGCCGCCGCCTCATCAAGCGCCTTTTCCAAAAGTTCCTCCTCCTCCGGCCTAAACGGCGAGAGCACGAAAGCCGCGCAGTCCATCCCCGGAGTCTGCGGCCCGATCCCTACGCGCAGCCGCGGGATATCCTCGGTCCCGAAAGCCCCGAGGACGGACTCCATCCCCTTCTGTCCGCCGGAGGAGCCGCGCGCGCGCAGGCGCAGGCGCCCGAGAGCCAGGGAGACGTCGTCAAAGCAGACCAGGAGCTCGGAGGGCTTGATCCTATGAAAACGAGCGAAGTTTCCAACCATCCGTCCCGATTCGTTCATGAAGGTCATGGGCTTGGCCAGCAAAAGGCCGCCCTCGCGGCACCATTGCCCCAGTCCTTCAAAATTCCGCCACGCCCCGTCTCCCGCCAAGCGCTCGACCAGCCGAAATCCCACGTTGTGCCTGGTCCGGACGTAGCGCTGCCCGGGGTTGCCCAGCCCCACCACGAGCCGCAGGACGCTGGAGGAGCCTCCTCCTTGAGCGCTGGTCTCGGGTGACAACTCTTGGCTCCTTCAGAAGAACGGCCGGCCCCCCGAAGGGGGCCGGCCAAGCGCGTCGCCGCAGGCGACGCGCGCATGGGATTATTTCTCGCCTTCCTTCTTCGCGGATTCCTTCCCCTTCTCCGCGGCGGGAGCCGCGCCCTTTGCCGTCTCCTTGACGAGTTTGCCTTCCTCGTCCTTCTTGCCCTTGGTGGAAGCCACTTCGGGCTCCGCCGCGGCGGCCTCGCCCGCGGGCGCGGCGGCAGCCGGCGCCTCTTCTACAACCTTGATCGTGGTGACATTCACGACCATATGCTCCGGAGCGTCCAACACCTCGACGCCCGCGGGCACGGGAAGCTCGCGCACGAGGATATGCTGGTTGATTTCCAGACGAGAAACGTCCACGTCGATGCCCTGCGGGATGTCCTTGGGCAAGGCGCGGATGCTGAGTTCGCGCAGCTCGTATTGCAGGATGCCGCCCGAGTTCTTGACGCCCGGGGCTTCGCCCAGGATGCGCAAGGGGACCTTGGCCTCGAGCTTCTGGGTCAGGGAGATTCTCTGGAAGTCGGCATGCACCAAACGTTCGGTCACCGGATGACGCTGGAGATCCTTGACTATCACGGTCTCCTCCGTCTTGCCCATGACCAAATGCAAAATCGCGTTGACGCCGCCGCGCCGGCGGGCGTCCAGCAATTCCCTCTCGGCGAGCGCCACGCGCACCGGCGGCTTATCGCCTCCGTACACGACTCCCGGGACGCGGGCCTGGGCCCGCAGAGTCGAAAGATCTTTTTTCGTGCCCTTGCCGTCCCTGACTTCAACCGTCAATTTGATGTCTTCCATGGAGGTCTCCTCAATTCAAACGAAAAGCTCGCTGATGGACATCCCGCGGTTGTTGCGCAGGATGGCCTCGCCCAGCAATGGCGCGATGGAAAGAACTTTTATTTTTTCCCCATGCAGGTGATGCACGGGGATGGAATCGGTGAGCACCATTTCCTCCAGGGAGGAGCGCTCTATCAATTCTCCGGCCGCCCCGGAGAGGACCCCATGCACGCACGCCGCGTAGACTTTCAGGGCCCCGCATTCCCGCAGCTTCTCCACCACCTTGGTCAGGGTCCCGCCCGTGTCCACCATATCGTCAAGGATCAGGGCGGTGCGGCCTTGCACCTCGCCGATGATGTTATAGACCGAGGCCTCGTTGGGATGCGGCCGCCGTTTATCCACGATGGCCAGCTTGGCTTCCAGGCGCTTGGCCATGGCCCGGGCGCGCTCCACCCCGCCCACGTCCGGCGACACGACCGTCAGATTATCGAGCTTTTTCTTTCGGAAATAGTCGAGCATGACGGGAGCCGCGAAGAGGTGGTCCACGGGAATATCGAAGAACCCTTGAATCTGGGCCGCGTGCAGGTCCATGGTGATGACGCGGTTCGACCCGGACGTGGTGATGAGATTGGCCATGAGCTTGGCGGATATGGGAACGCGCGGAGCGCTCTTGCGGTCGGCCCGGGCATAGCCGAAGTAAGGCAGGACCGCGGTGATGCGGCCCGCCGAGGCGCGGCGCAGGGCGTCGATCATGATCAAAAGCTCGATGAGATGCTCATTGACCGGGCGGCAGGTGGGCTGAACCACGTAGCAATCCGCGCCGCGGACGTTCTCGTCGATCTGGACGTTGATCTCGCCGTCGGCAAAACGGTTGACGCGGGCTTTGCCCACCTCGAGGCCCAGATAACGGCAGATATCGTGGGTCAGGCGCGGATTGGCGTTGCCCGTGAACACCTTGAGGCGGCGCAGGCCGTGCCCCGCTTCCGCGTGAGGGTCGGGCTCGCTGAGTTTGGCAGACATCGGTATCTCCGGCAGAACGTTCCTCATATCTTATTGACCTGGCGGGCCCGGGCAATGGCCAGGGCCGCGTCAGGGACATCATCCGTGATCGTGGAACCGGCGCCGATCCTGGCGCCGCGCCCCACCTTGACCGGGGCCACCAGATTGACGTTCGAACCGATGAAGGCCTTGGCCCCGATCGTCGTCTTATGCTTGGCCTTGCCGTCGAAGTTGCAGGTAATCGTGCCGGCGCCGACGTTGACGTCCTCCATTATATCGGTGTCGCCGATATAACTCAGGTGCGGCACCTTGGAGCCGAAGCCGATGCGGGAGGCCTTGACCTCGGAAAAATTGCCGACCTTGGCCCGCGGCCCCAAGACCGAATCGGGCCGGATGTTGGAGAAAGGGCCGATGACGCATTTCTCGAGAAGCCGGCAGTCCTTCAACTGCGAGACCCGGACGTCGCACTCGTTGCCGACCTGGACGTTCTCCATGCAGCAGAAAGGCCCGATGCGGCACAATTTGCCGATCTTGGTCTTGCCGCGCAGGATGGTGAAGGGCTCAACGACCGAATCCTGGCCGATCTCCACGTCCGCGTCGACATGAGTGGAAGCCGGGTCGCATACGGTCACGCCCGAGAGCATGAGCCGCTCCAGCATCCGGCGGTTGATGACGCGCTCCGCGTTGGCCAGTTGCACGCGCGAGTTGACGCCCAGGATCTCCTCGGGATTGGAGCTGAGGTAAGCGTTGATTTTGCCGCCCTTGCAGCGCACCAGCTCCATGATGTCCGTAAGGAACTGTTCGCCCTTGGGACCCTTGGAACCGATCTCTTTAAGCCCCATGAGCAGAGTCTCGACCTCGAAACAGTAGGCCCCGGAATTGACCTCATTGAGGGCCAGTTCCTTGGGAGTCGCGACCGCATCCTCCACGATGCGCAAGACCTCGCCCATGGGGCTGCGCACGATGCGGCCGTAGCCCTTGGGGTTGGCCAGCTTGGCGGTCAGGAGCGTGGCCTGCCCCTTTTGCTCCTCATGACTGAAAGTCAAGCCGTAGAGGCTCTCGAAAGTCAGCAGGGGAGTATCGCCGCACAGCACCACGGCGGTCTTGAATTTCTTAAGGAACGGGACGGCCGCCAAGACGGCATTGCCGGAACCCCGGGCATCCTTCTGCAGGATGAATTGGACGGGACGCGAGATGCCGCATTCCTTGACCAATTCCCCCACCTCGGCCTTGACTTTCTCGGCCTCATGCCCCACCACGATCCCGATAGCCGCGGGTTTCAAGGCGTTGGCGATGCGCAGGATATAAAAGATCATCGGCTTGCCGCCGACCCGGTGCAGAACCTTCGGGATGGACGACTCCATCCGGGTGCCCTGGCCCGCGGCGAGAATCAGAACCCCCAAAGACCTGCTGCCCTTGCGTTGTGAATTTATCATCGCATATCCCTAGCGCAAATTTCCCAGGCCTGGACTCGAACCAGGAATAGCGGATTCAAAGTCCGCTGTGTTACCATTACACCACCTGGGAGGCTGGTAAAATGAATGCCCATTTTCAGCTGCGCGGCTCATCTGCGGCGACGGCCTTAAGACCCCGTTCCTGACGGCTCTTCTTGAGTTCTTCCTGATAACAGGAAATGACTCGATCTTCAAGCGTCTTGCGAAAATCCATATTGATGGGATGAGCCACGTCTTTATAAGTGCCGTCAGCCATCTTGCGCGAGGGCATGCAGAGGATCAGCCCCTTATTGCCCTCTATAATCTTCATATTGCGCACTACAAAGCAATTGTCGAATGTGACCGTGGCAAAAGCCTTTAACTTGTCCTCGTTGCGCAGGTGGACCCTGATCTCCGTTATTTCCAAGTAACGCTCAACCGTTGCAACAGGTCACGAACACCTTCCATGGGTAGCCCTTCAGCCGCCCCAGGGCTGCCTCCGCCTCGCCATGAGACTTCGCGAAAGCGAAAACCGAAGAACCCGACCCGGACATCCGCGCGCCCCTTAAACCCAGCCGCGCCAAGACTTTTCTGGCCTGTTCGACCTGGGCCAGCACCGGCAGTCCCGCCTCTTCAAGACGATTAAAAAGCAGGCCTTCCCATTCTTCGACGGGACGGCCGCGCTCCAGGCTGCGAATTAGTCTATCAAGATGGGACAGTCGTGTCAACACGACGGCTCGGGAAGGCTTGACCAAGGCCCGGTAAACATCAGGCGTCGCCACATGAAGGCTTGGGTAGGCCAAAACCATATAAGGAAGAGATTTCCCAACCTGGATAGGCTTGAGACGGTCCCCAATGCCGGTTCCCAGGCAGAAGGGCGCGGACTGCATGAAAAAGGGCACGTCGGCGCCCAAGGACACGGCCAGGCTGCGCAGCAAAGATTTTTTTTCGCGGCCCAAGGGGACTGCAAAAAGCTTGGCCATCCCCAACAGGGTTCCGGCGGCGTCCGACGAACCTCCGCCCAGGCCCGCGCCCATGGGGATGCGCTTGACCAGCCGCAGGCGGACTCCGCCATCCACCCGGAATGATTTCAAGAACGCCTGGGCCGCGCGCCAGACCAGGTTATCCGGACCGGCCCCCAAAGCTCCGCCCGCGTCATCTCCGCACACCTCCAGATGCACCCCGGAAGGAGCCGTTTCCAATTCGACGACGTCGTAAAGATTGATCTTGGCGAAGAGCGTCGCCAGCCGGTGATAACCGTCCGGTCGCCGCCCCGTGACCTCCAGAAAAAGATTGACCTTCGCCGGACACTGGACCTTGATCACCGGACGCCGCCCCCCACGAAATCCACCTTGAACTGCCCCAGCCTGATGGTCAAAGCATACCCCAAGCCCGCAAGCGTGAACTTCCTGAAAATCGCATGACCCCTGACCTTATCGAAATCATCCACGATGATTTTTCCCTTAATTGCCGGCAGCTGCATGCCCGCCAGGCGTTGGCCTTGGGAATCCAAATCCAGACGCCGCCCTCCGGCCTCAAGCCAGCCCTGGCTCCACCAGCCCTTTCGATATGCAGCCGGTTTCAAGGCGAAAAGATCTCCGCAGAGATATTCGCGCAAGGCGGAAAGAAGACTTTCCACGGCCTGGCGCACGATCTCCGGATCGACGCCCTCGATCCGGATGGCGTCCATGGCCAGGCCTTCGACGCCTAGATGGACGCGAAAAAGCGGCACGAACAACGGCCCCAGGATGTCTAGAGAAAGCTCCCCAGGCCTCTGGAAGGAAAGCAGCCCGTCGTACGCGAAACGCCTGCCCAGGACCTCGCCCTCCACGCGGCAAACAGAGCTTAGCTTGGCCACGCGGCCATGCACCTGGGCCAAATACTCTAAATAAAGATCGCCGAGTTCCTCGGCGTTGAAGCGCCTCTGCGCCTGGGCGGCTTTGCGGAGAGAGGCGCGCGATCCGCCAAGGAAAACGCAGCGCTTCCAAGCCAGCCAGGCCGAGGCCGCGTCGCCCGCCTGGCTGTAGGCATCGCCCAGGTGATCCCAAATCATCTCATCCTCGGGCCCGCGCGCCGCGGCCCGTTGCAACCCGGCGACCGCCTCGGTCGAGCGTCCTTGCTTGAAGAGCGCCCAACCCAAAGAATCCAGATAGGCCGCGTTGGTCGGAACCAAGCGGACCGCCTCTTCAATGAGAGCCTGCGCCTCTTGGAGCTTGAGCCCCCGGTCAACCAGGGAATAGCCCAAATAGTTGAGGACGGCCGCGTCGTCCGGCTTGTCCGCCAAGAGACGGCGAAATTCTTTCTCCGCCTCGTCGAAACGGTTGAGCTTTTCCAATATCGCGCCGAGTTGATACCGGGCCTCGCGGAAATCGGGCTTGACCTCCAGGACCTGGCGCAAGAGGCCGACCGACTTCTCCGCCTGCTTGGAATCGTCATATCCCAACGCCAAAAAATAGGCGATCTGGTCATTGGCGGGCCAGCGTTGATGCGCGCCTTCCAATGTCCGCACCGCGTCCCCTAGACGGCCGGCCTGGCTATGGTAATAACTCAGCCGCAAGTTGAGCGAAGGGTCATCGGCTAGGGCCGAGCTGGAGCCCAGATACTCGGCGGCGCCCGCCCAATCCCCCTGCCGCTCCGCATCCGTGGCGAGCCATTGGCTGGAAAAAGCGTCGGAAGGCTGCAGCTGCCGGGCGGCCATGAAACGCGCCCGCGCCTCCGTGATTTCTCCTTTTAAAAAATAGATATCGCCGATATGGTCGATCAAAGCCACGTTGCCTGGATCAAGCTTCAATATCTCCAAATACTCGGACAAGGCCGCATCCGTCGAGGCCCGGGTCTCGTAGGCTTGGGCCAAGGCATAGCGCAGCGGCAAGCTGTCGGGCTCGACCGCAATCCCGCTCTTGAGGCGGCTGATGGCGGAATCGAGGCGGCCGGCATCGTAGTCCATCTTGGCGATCTGATAATAAGCCTCGCCCGCCTCGTCGGGGTCTTTCTCAATGAGCTGGAGCAAGAGTCGGCGGGCCTTGTCCGGCTCCCGCTCCGCCAAAAGGCCGCTTAAAGAGAGGATCGTTTCCGCGGACTGAGGGTCGATCTTGAGGGCCTCTTCGAAGGCGGCCTGGGCGCCCGAGGCTTCATCTCGCGCCCAGAGCACCCGCCCCATAAGGACATGGGCCTTGGCGCTTTGCCCGTCCATCTTCAACAGCCGTTGAGCCAATGCCAACGCCTTGTCCAAGGAGCCGATTTCCAAGGCCAGTTCCGCGGCTTCATGGCAAATATAGGCCGAGGCGGGGTCCGCGGCCAGGGCGGCCTCATAGGACTCAAACGCGCCGGCAAGATCGCCGCGGTGCTCCAGCAAGGTTCCCCGCAGGTATTCCCGCTGCGCCGCCTTGATGGCGGTCGTAGCCGCCGGAGTTGCCGAGGCCGAGGAAACGACGACCAGAGCCACGACACCCAAGACCGCGGCCAGTAAGGTTCTCAAGCGAGAATCAGGTCCATGAGGATGGCGTCGGAACCGTCATTATAGAATTTCCCGCGGCGGCCCACAACCTCGAATCCAGCCCGGCGGTAAAGGCGCAGGGCCGGGTCGTTGGCGGCGCTAACCTCCAGCGTGATCCTCGAAAATCCCCCTTCGCGCGCCTCTGTTGCCAAGCGTTGGATCAGGGCCCGCCCCACGCCCCGCCCCTGATCCCGAGGCCTCACCGCCAAGTCCACGACCTGCGCCTCGGGACCGACCTTGAGCGCCAGGATAAAACCCCGGACCTCGCCCTCATCCCAGACCAGGAAATGGCTGTTCCTGGAACCGATCTCTTGCCCATATTGCGCCCGGCTCCAGCGGGCGCTGAAAGAGCATGCCGCTGAAATAGCGCGGATCGAATCCAGATCAGCGAGGCGAGCCGGCCTTACGCTCATAAGAGGCGGGTTTGAGATACAGGGGCTCGAACCGGGGGCGGCGCCTGCCCCTAAAGAGACGTGCCGCGCACGGCAGCAGGTCCTGCGCGCGGACCTCGCCTTCGGAAAAAACAACGTTCCGGTCCGCCAGTCGCCTCCGGGCCTGGCGCCAATCCCCGGCCGCGGCCCAACTCGGCTCGCCGTCTTGAACCAGCCGCCCGGATGATGCCCGGCTGAAAACTTGATAGAAAATCTCGTCTCTGTGGCCGGGCAGCACGCCGCAGACAAGCCGGCCGCCGGACTTCGACGCTTGGGCCTCCAAGCGGGAAACCGGCAGAGCCGGGATGCGCAGACGCCCGGCCAAGACCGCGGCCAAGGCCATGCCGATGCGGATGCCGGTAAACCGGCCCGGGCCGCAGGCCGCGGCCAGGCCGTCAAGATCCGTCCAGCGCAGGCCGGCGCGCGCCAGCAGCCTGAGAGCCTGGGGCATGAGAGTCTCATCATGCGGACGGGCCAGTTCCTTATGAAAAGAAAAAATCTTGTCTCCGGCTTGAAGCGCCAGGCTTAAAGGCGCGCTCGTGGTGTCGATGGCGAGCAAATTCATGAGCGTCCCAAACCGGACAAAATCTCGCGGCCGCGCGGTCCGCGGGGCTTAAACTTCAGGGTTCGGCCGTTGCGGCAATGCTCAAGGCGCACGTCGAGCCGGTCCTTGGGATAATAGCTCTCCCCGACCTCGGGCCACTCCACCACGCAGATTCCCTTCGGGTCGGAAACGAATTCCTCCAGCCCGATGTCGCGCGTCTGGTCAGGAGCCACGCGGTAAAGGTCCAGGTGGTAGATGAGCCAGGGCTTGGCGCGATAGACCCGGGCCAGGCCGAAGGTGGGGCTCGCGACCCGGCTGCGCGAACCCAGGCCCTGCGCCAGGCCCCGGGTCAAGGTGGTCTTGCCGCTGCCCAGGTCGCCGTAAAGGCAGACCACGTCCCACCCCCGCAAGAGACGCCCCAGTCGCCGGCCCAAGGCCAAAGTCGAGGACTCGTCCGAAGTCCTCACCATCACGCGGTCATCAAGCGCGTGTCCCGTGCTGCCGCAAGTTTTTCTTGGCTTGATCATCTATTTTATCAAATCAATCGGGTTTCAGCGTCGGACCCGGAGGATCAATCCAGCAGGCCGAACTTTGAAGCCAGAAGACGGGCGCCGACCTTCCAATCAAGATGCGTGCCGATCTTCTTCGACAACTCCAGCTGGCGGTTGACGGCCATCACCCAATGCACTGCGGCAATGGGGACCTTCCCGCCGCGGGCACGAATCTTTGCCACCAGTTTCACGAAGCGTCCCATGCGGTCGGATGATTCCAACATCTCGCGGACTTCTGCCTCGCTCAGGGATGTCCCGAAACTCTTCTGCACCCAATCCCGCACAGCCTTGTGACTGTCGAATTTTGCCGCGGCCCTAAGGATTCGAAGCCCGAGGCGCCGGTCGGAATCGGACAAAGGCACGGCCTGCCCGAAGTCCAGGATCGTGATGGTCTTATTGACGACATCCACTAGAACTTGCCCATCGTGAAAATCGGGATTGGCGAAAAAGCTATTGACTGCCTCGGGGTGCGTTCCAGCATCCCCCATGAGCAATCCATACTCTATGCCGCTTAATATTCTCATAACGCTGAGGTATGTCTTCGGATCCCTCTCCAAGAGCTTGCGCGCCGTGATCCCCGGAGCCTTGCCCATGAAAACCGACATATGGCTCAACGCTGATACGGGAACGCTCTGAACCTTCCATCCCGCGATCGTCCGGTCATAGAAGCCTTGGGCCAGCTTCTGCATATTGAAAGCGTTGCGTTTATCGAATTCGAGAGACACGGAATCTTTGATCAAAGGCAGCAGATCCCTAATATAGCCAAAGCGTCGTTCGCCCGACTCTGTTCGCGTCAATTCGGCGATGATTCGCTCCACGCGCCTGAAATTCTCCGCGGTCCGAACCTCGATATCCGGATAGGCCATGCTCATGACCACGCTGGCCCCTGAGCGCAGATCCTTCAGTTCGACGCCCGCGTTCACGGATCCAGTGCCGAGCACGCCGATAACCTGGTAATGGGAAGGCCACTGATCCCCGAAACGCGCCTCGATCGCCTCAAGAAGTTCCAATTCATTGAACTCCTGGGCGTTGTCTTGAATATCCCCCAAGGCATCGCGCAGCTCGGGGTTGGTGAAGGCCAGAAACTGGCCGAGCTTGATTCCGGGCGCGCCATGCGCCACAAGCAGGCTTTTGAGCAGAGCTTGCTCACCCGTCTTGCCTTGGCCCTTGTAATGACCTGCGCTGCTTAGCACGTAGGCCGCGGCCAAGGACTCTGAGGCGCCGTGCGAATGCAGGACGCCGAGCGCCAGCTCATGGGCGAGATCGCGATAGCTTGGACCGACCGAGCCGAGGATATGCTCCATCAGGACATGCTCGCCTTGAGCGTCAGCCAGCAGCCCCTGCGGGCCGGCCAGGATGGAGTCGGCGACGAGTATCCTCCCAAGAGGATTGTCCGTCGAAGCCCATTCGCGGACTTGTTGCACAATGATATTGAGTACCGCGCTGTCCATGGAGGCGGCTAGGCCGGCTCCCGAAAGGAAGGAAGGCAGGCTGCTGCTGTCGCCCAAAAGGTAACGAAGCGCCTCAAGCTGCTCTTGCGGCGAATGCTGCTGAATCTGCGCTACCAAGGCGCTCATGCCCCTGATATAGCCCGCGGCAGAGGACGTACGCTCCGTCGCCATATGGTCCTCTGCAGGAAAAAACAGCTTCGTCTCCCCCGGCTGAAGCCGCAAACGACGCGCCAACAGTATCTTGAGTTGGCGTTCAACCGCCGGGAACTCCACAGCCAGATTGTAATCCACAAAAAGCGCCCTGACCGCGGCGGCAAGCTCTGTCCTTGAAAGCTCCGTTGGCTCAGGCAGTATGCGGAAAAGCCACTCCGCCGCTTCCTCGCAAGAGAGCGTCTTCAATATCCGAGGATTCTTCAATTTTTGCGGCAGCTCCTCCGGCGCAAGCCGGCTCAGCCGCGCGTTGAGCAATCCGCGCAAGACAGCCTCGTTGTCTTGGCGGCCCTGAAGCGCCAAGGGGCTCGCGTTGAGCAGCCTGTCCAGGCTTTTGACCCACCAATCCATGTCCGCCAGATCCCCCTGGGAAACGGTCAGAAGATCCAGCAGAAATCTGCCGCCGTCGATCTGAAGAAACGGCGGCAGCATGTTCTCCGTCCGCTGAAGCATCTCATCGATAATGGCCCGTCGCGTCTTCTCGGGCAGGGCCTCGGCCCAGCGGCGGCTCTGTCGCTCGTCGCGCCCCAACAAGGGAACCAAGCCGATCTCGCCGCGGCGCAACAGCCGCAGAGCATGCTCCGTAGCGCCCGGCTGGGACAGGAAGCGCGCGAGATAGCCAGCCACAAGCTTTTGCTTGTCCATGGAGATTTCATCCGGGAGCAGCGGTTGAAAGCTGGCCAAGGCTTCAAGAACGCGCAGCTTCTGCTTAAACGAGAAGTCAACCCTCTCGAGCATCTCTCCCCAAAGGATCTGTGGGCTCTCAAATTTATCGTTGTCCCAGTTGTTGCGGGTACCCCAGTGGACGGTCACGGTCGCCAAGGCGGCATAGAGACTTCGCATCATCTCGGCCCTGGGCGGATAACTGGGGTCCCGCATGGCCGGATTTGCCAATACGCGCAGAATGAAGCCCTGGTCTTGCGCCGCGAAATCCGGCCGGGCAACCAACTCCTCCAGGACCTGATCCCGATAGCGCATATAGGCTCGCATAAGAGGAGCCATGGCTTGCGCTAGATGGTCCCATTGCGCGGAATCATTCGCTCCCTGATGCTGACGCGCCCGCTCCAGGATGCTGTAGAACAAGAGGGAGCTGTTCAGGAATTCTTCGGAAAAATATCCTTGGATTTCGCCGGGAGGCAGGCGTCCTAATTCCGCCAAAAAATCGGCCACATGACCCAGCATGGCCGACTTATAGCCAGGGACCATGTCCTGTTCTTCAGAAAGGTTCTCGATCAGATAGCGCAGGTCAGAAAGCTCTCTGCGCCCATTGAAAGAATAGGAAGTCAGAAGTCTGGGCACGAGCTTCAAGAACCCTCTCCACTTTGCATGGCGGCTAGACAGAGGCATCAAAATCCTCTGCAGGCCCAAGCCCTGCAGAGTGTGCGCCAAATTCAAGCAAGAGCTAGGGTTAAATGAGCGAAACACCGCGTCCGCGGGATCTCTTTTCATCGGCCTTGCCTGGCGCGCCAGAAAATAACGGATGCGGGCCTGCTCATCGAGCGTCAAAAGCTGCAGCGCATGGTCAAGCTCCCAGCCGCCATAATATTGCTCGATGAAGTACAGCAGCTTGAAGAAGACGACAACATCGTCCTGAGATGATTGCGGCTCGGCCAAATATCTTTGCACCGCAGCCATGAGAAAGCGATGCAGCACCTCGGGATCGTCGACTTGTTGGAACGAATAGCCGGGTCTGATGCGCTTGATGGCAGAGAAATCTTGATCCTCTATCCAAGCAGCTTCGGGGTCCGCTCGAATAGCGTCGGCGACAACCTCGAAATCGGCAAGATTCTTGGCGAAATTCTGGATCTTGAGGGGCCGGGGCGTCATGCGTCCCAATTTAATGAACGCCGGCAGCGCCTGATCCGGCTGATGGGCCTGGACAGAGCTCGTCAGCTGTCTCTCGACTTCCATTTGCGCCAAAGCGATACGGAACCCCGGCTGGTGATGATCCGAGGTCCCGGCCTGGATATCTCCCTGACGAGCCGCCGATCCCAAACGGGCAAAGTCCGTCAGCGCCGTAACCGCCGCGTGCAGATCATATTTCCCCTTCATCAGCCGAACAGCGCCGGCATCGGCCACGACTTCAAACTGTTGCGCCGACCACCAGCGCTTGGCCAGAGCCGCCAGCTTAAACTCCTCCAGCGCCGTATGTCGTTCAAGCAGGTGCGTGATTTCATGGCCGATCACAAAGGCAAGCTGGCCTTGAGTTGCGCAGCGGTTCAGCATGCCCGTGGTTATGCCCAACTCGCAGAAAGGCTGGTCATCAAAGATCCCGTAGAGCCTGCGTATGGGCCATGGTGCCCCTTGCCCAGAGTGCTGCCTGCGCCAGCCGGTCTCCGGGGACCCAACTTCTCCGGACTTAAATTCCCGCGCAAAAGCATTGACCACGTCCGACCCGTATATATTGACGACCAGCTTGATGCCCTGCGCCTTTAATTGCGGGCCGGCCAGATTTTCGATCATGCTTTCGACGAATTTTTTAGCTGCCTTTACGTCAGGCGCGATGGTCCCTATCGGAGGCGTCACCAGAGTGCCCATTGTCCCCTGCAGCTGCCGCCCCCACTTCAGGAGTTCCGCGTACTCCTCATCCGACAATTGGCCGGCGCGGCCGCGTCGTGCGGGGACCAGGATATCGGAGGCTGTTGCAGGAATTTCATTCGCGAGAACATGGGGCGCGGCGTTCAACGCTCCGGCCCCAGCCGCGCCGTCAAATTTCATCCGCGAATCGCCAACGGTTTCTTCCTCCCATGACCGCGACGGCCAATCCTGGCCCGCGCCTTGCCATCCGTCCAGCAAAGCTCGCAGCGGCCCGGCGGGCTCGACACTGGCATCTGCATCCGGCGCAGCAGAATCAGCCGCAAGCAAGCGGGGCAAGGGGCTTACGCCGAACGCGCGGAGCCGGTCTGTCCTCTCCGCGATAGCGGGAACAAGCGGCACCGATGCGGCATGCCCCGCGAAAATCCAAGCCTCGGAACCTTGCCGAAGATTAGCCGGCGCAGAGACAGACCCGGCCACGGGATTGACTGCTCGGGTTCGCAGACCATGCAGCCTGGCGCCGATAGCCGCATAGCTCGGCGCGCCGGCGGACATTGGCATCAGCGCGACGCAAAGCACAACGCAAACGCAGGATTTCAACGTGTTTTTTCCCGCGATATCCATTCTTGGATAGTGTAGCCTCGCCTGAATTTTAAAGAAGGGCCGTTTGGTCGCTTTCCGCGGGTTGTTAGTCCCATCCTCAGTTGGGTCCAAGAGCCCCATCCATAATGGGCCGCTTGACCCTGGCGGCATGGAAATGGGCGTCTCATACTCGGATTAACCTAAATTCTTCCGAACTCGACGCGGCCTTCTGCGTCGATGGAGGGAGGAGGCATGTTCGGACGCAGTGACCGCAGGGCGCTGCCTTTGCAATCCCTGTCAAACCGATGTATTTTCGCGCATCACTTTGACAGGAAATTGCCAGGATACGAATTAGCCGCGAAAATTTAGTTGCAGCTGGCATTCGGCCCTGACAGCCTTTGCGTCAGGGCCGAGTCACGCTCCCGAAGAGAGTAAAAGATTCTTGGTCCGGCCAGTAGAGTGAACGCCGGCCTCCCAAACCGTCCATCGTCTCGCTTCATTTAGAGCAGGCTGAGAGACCGCGGGAGTCGAAGCCCGCGCCCAACGGACGACCAACGGGATTAAAGCAGCTCCGCAAAAGCAGCCGGCAGATGTTCGATGACGTCCTGGGCCGTCATGGCATAAGGCGTGCGCGCGGCCTCGGCCAACTCGCCGGCGCGGCCGTGCAGCCACGCTCCCAAGGCCGCGGCCCAGAAACCCTGGTCCTCGCGGCCGCGGCCGGAGGCCAGCATCTGGGCCCAAAGCCCGGCGATAAGGCCGGTCAAAACATCTCCCGACCCTCCCTTGGCCAAGCCCGTGCCGCCCGTGGGATTGACCACGGTCCGAGCCCCGCTCGAGATCAAGCTTCCTCGTCCCTTGAGCAGAGCCACGCCGCTCCAGTCGCGCGCCAGCCGCTCGACGCAGCCGGCGCGGTCGGCCTTGACCTGCTTGATATCCAGAGCCAGGCAGCGCGCCATCTCCCCGGGGTGCGGCGTAAACACGCAGGGCTGCTTCCGGCCGCGCATGAGCTGCCTGACACCTTCCGCGTCCTGGGCCGCGAGCACGTTCAAGGCGTCGGCGTCAACCACCGCGGGCAAAGGCAGGCTGTTCAAGGCCAGGAGCACGAACTTGGCCGTTTCAGGATGGGCCGTAAGCCCCGGTCCTATGGCCAAAACCGTAAAATCGGCCTCTTTATGCAGAGCCCGCAACCGGCCCACCCCATCGGGACGCAGGCAGCCGAGAGCGCCTTGCGGAAGGCCCACGCTCAGGGACTCGGGCGCGGCCGCCGCCACAATGGGCTGGCTGTCAGCCGGAACCGCCGCGGTGACGAGCCCGGCGCCGGAGCGCAGGGCCGCGCGCGTCGCCAGGATCGCGGCGCCGGTCATGTTGCGCGAGCCGGCCACGACCAGCACATGCCCGAACACCCCCTTATGGTCATGGGGCTGTCGCCAGACCAGGGCCTGGCGCAGTTCGCCCTTGGGAATCGCCTTCATGGTTTTCCCTCACGCAAGGCCACGGCCACGGCGTAATCCTCGCCATGTGAAAGCGAAATCCTCAAGCCTCTCACCCGCCGGCCCTTGATCAGAACGCCGGGCTTGCCCGTGCGCTCGCGGACGACGGAAATATCACGCAACGCCACGCCGTCCTGGCCCAGGGACTTCCAGACCGCCTCCTTGGCCGCGAACCTGACCGCGAAATGGGGCCAGGGATCCTTCTTGGCGCGGCAATAGGACAACTCCGCCGGGCTGAAGACGCGGCGCAGAAAACCCGGCGTGCGCCGGATGATCTTTCGGATGCGCTTGACCTCCACGATATCCAGGCCTATGTCCATAAACCTTAAGGAAGTCCCGCGTGCGGCCAATGGGCTTTCCGGGAATGAAAATTTCTAGCCGTGTCCGCCAACGTGAGGACAATTTTTTCCCAGGGCAGAACCGCAAGCAAGAGCCCGACGAGAACGCCCCAAAGAAAAGGCTTCAATCCCCCATGCTGAGGCCTGGAAAAATGCGACCAGGAAGGCAGGTTACTCAACGGTGACACTTTTGGCTAGGTTGCGCGGCTGATCGACGTCGCAGCCCCGCAGATCCGCCACGTGATAGGCCAGCAGCTGCAAGGGGATGATGTTGACCAGGGGGGAAAGCAGCTCGGATACCTCGGGCAGCTGTATCTGGAAGTCGGCCCCGGGCATGGGCGGATCGCCGGCCGTGACCAGGGCGATGACCTGGGCCCCTCGGGCCTTGGCCTCCTGGCAGTTGGACGCCATCTTATCGTAGGTGCGCGAACGGGTGGCGATGGCCAGGACGGTCACGCTTTCGTCGATCAAGGCGATGGGGCCGTGCTTCATCTCGCCGGCGGCATAACCTTCGGCATGGGTATAGGAGATCTCCTTGAGCTTGAGGGCGCCCTCCAAAGCGATAGGGAAGTTCACATGCCGGCCGATGAAGAGGAAGTGCTCCTTCTTGTGGACCTTGCGGGCGATCTCCAGGATACGGTCGTCGAGCTTGAGGACCTCCCGGATGTCTCCGGGAAGCTTGACCAGCTCGTCGACGAATTTCCTGGCGTCAGGCTCGGACATGGCGCCGCGCGCCAAGGCGCAGTGCAGGGTGAATACGGCCAGGGCCGAGAGCTGGCCGACAAAAGCCTTGGTGGATGCCACGCCAAGTTCCGGACCGCAGTGCGTATAAAGGTTGAAGTCCGATGCCCTGGGAATGGCCGCGCCCAGGGTATTGCAGACGGAAAGGACCTTGGCCCCGCGCTCCTTGGCCCTGCGCACGGCGGCCAAGGTGTCCGCGGTTTCGCCCGATTGGCTGATGGTAATGACCAGATCGTCCTTGCGCAAGGTCGACTCGCGATAACGGAACTCGGAAGCCGTTTCCGCATGGACCGGGATTTGGGCCATCTCTTCCAGCCAGTACTTGGCGATCAAGCCGGCATGATAGGCCGTGCCGCAGGCGACGATATGGAACTGCCGCGCGGCCTTGAGCGTGGCGCTGTCCAGGCCGGCGTCTCGCCGCAGGACCCCGTCGTCGCGCAGTGGGAAGAACCGGCCGCGCATGGTGTCCTCGCAGGCCGCGGGCTGCTCATAAATCTCCTTGAGCATGAAATGCCGAAAACCGCCCTTCTCGGCCATGGTCCGGTCCCATTGGATCGTGACCGGAGTTTTTTCAATGCGCTTGCCGGCGAGTGAAAAGTAACGGCAGCCCTCGGCCTTGACCACGGCCATCTCCCCGTCCTCCAGGAAGACCGCCTTGCGGGTATGCGCCAGGAAAGCGGGGACATCGGAAGCCAGGAAATTCTCCCCTTGGCCCAAGCCGATGATCAGCGGCGAGGCGGTCTTGGCCGCGATGATGACTCCGGGCGCCCGAGCCCATAAGACCGCCAGGGCATAGGCTCCCTTGATCTCGTTTAAAGCCTGGCGAGTGGCTTCGAAGATGACCGGCTCGCTGAACTCGGAGGCGGCGCGGGCTCCTTGCCCCTTGATTTTCTCCTCGATAAGATGAGCCACCACCTCGGTGTCCGTCTCCGAGGCGAATTCATGCCCGCAGGCGGCCAGTTTTTCCTTGAGGGCCACGTAGTTTTCGATGATCCCGTTGTGGATGACGACGATCTGGCCGGAGCAGTCGCAATGCGGATGGGCATTCTCCTCCGACGGCTTGCCATGGGTCGCCCAACGGGTATGCCCCAGGGCCACGACGCCCTTCAAGGGGGCCTTCTTTAAGATCGCCTCCAAATTGGCGAGCTTGCCCGCGGCGCGGCTGCGCTGAATGCCGCCCCCCTCGGCCATGGCGATGCCGGCCGAATCATAGCCGCGGTACTCCAATCGCTTCAAGCCCTCCAGAATAAGGGGCGTGGCCTGTTGGCGGCCCGCATAGCCGACGATGCCGCACATATCAGCTGATAAGCCGCTTCATTTCAAAAACGGCCGTTTTCAGGCCGACGAACATGGCCCGGGCCATGATGGAGAACCCGATATTGAGCGCCCCCATGCGCGGAATCTGGGAGACAGGTCCGACGTTGTGGTAGTCGAGCCCGTGCCCGGCGTGCAGATGCATCCCCAACTCGTCGACGAGATAGCCGGCCAGTTCCAGGCGCTCGAGTTCCGCGGTCCGCTGCCTCTTCCCCGAGGATTCGGAATAGGCGCTGGTGCACAATTCAACGGTATCGGCCCCCAAGGCTCTGGCCAGGCGCACATTGGCGGCGTCGGGATCCACGAAAAGGCTCACCTCGATGCCGGCTCGCTTGAGCTTCTCGACCGCGCGGCCCACGACCTTGGCATTGGCCTTGAGCCGCAACCCCCCTTGGGTCGTGACCTCGTTCGGGCTTTCCGGAACCAGGCACACGGAATCGGGCTTGGCCTTCAAGGCGATGGCCGTCATTTCCGGACTGGCGGCCATTTCCAAGTGGATATCGCCCTTGAGGTCGCAGAGCTTGAAAATATCCGCGTCCTGCATGTGCCTGCGGTCCTGGCGCAAATGGCAGACGATCATGTCCGCGCCGGACCGGAGACAGACCTGCGCGGCCGCGGCCGGGTCGGGGTCCACATCGCGACGCGCCTGGCGCAGGGTGGCGACATGGTCGATGTTGACTCCAAGTTTCAGGGTATTGGTGATTTTCATGGGGAACGCTCCTGTTGTCCGGTCTCGTCAAGGTAGATTGCGGCGAGCTGGCGGGCCATTTGATCAATCCGGGACCGCTCGGGGCCTTCGATCATGATACGCAGCAGCGGCTCCGTCCCGGAGTACCTTACAAAAACCCTTCCCTCTCCCCGCAGCTCGGACTCGCAACGCCGCATGAACTCGCGCAAGCGCGGCAGCCGCTCCAAGGGGACCTTCTGCGCCACGGAAATATTCATGAGGATCTGCGGCATGGGCCGAAACATGGCGCGCCAAACGCTCAGGCGCTGTCCTGATTCGCGCAGCGCGGCCAGGGTTTGCAGGGCCGTCAGGATGCCGTCGCCGGTGGAGGCGAAGCTGCGGAAAATAATATGCCCGGAGGACTCGCCTCCGAGACTCAGGTCTTCCGCCTCGATGGCCTCGGTCACGTTGCGGTCTCCCACGGGCACCGACACCACGGATATGCCCTGGCGCTCGAGGAATCGAATGAGCCCGTAATTGGACATGACCGTCAGCACGACCTTGCCGGAGCGCAGCAAACCATTGCGGCGCAGGTGCAGGGCCGAAAGGCAGATCAGATTGTCCCCGTCCAGCAGCCGGCCCGCCTCGTCGGCAAAAATGGCGCGATCAGCGTCCCCGTCAAAGGAGACCCCGCAATGGGCCCGGAACCGGCGCACCGCGGCCTGCATGCGGGCCGGGAACAGCGCCCCGCAGCCGTCGTTGATGTTTCGGCCGTTGGGCGCGCAGCCCACGGGCACGACCTCGGCGCCCAAGCCCGCGAAAAGAGCCGGCGCGATCCGGGCCGCCGCGCCGTGCGCGCAATCGACGACCAGGCGCAAGCCCGACAAATCCATCGTGGCCGGGAATGTGCTGCGCAAAAAATCGAGATAGCGCGCCATCAGGCCGCTGTCCGTTTCCGGGCGCGGGGCGCGACGGAAGCGACACGCCTGATCCGCGGACCCATCCGCGAGAGAGCGCTCCACCGACTCCTCGAGCTCCGGCGTCATCTTATATCCGTCCTGGGTGAAAAATTTGATGCCGTTGAAGCGGGCGGGGTTGTGGCTGGCCGAGACCACCACGCCGGCCAGAGCGCCGACGCGCGGCGCGAGATAGGCCACGGTAGGGGTCGGCGCGACGCCCAAATCCAAGGTCCGGCAGCCGGCGGCGGAGAATCCCCGCACCAGCCAGCGGCACAAATCCGGGCCGGAACCCCTCGTGTCGCGGCCCATAAGGATCAGGGGCCGGGCGCCGTTGCGGCTCTGCCGCATGAGCAGCCGGGCCGCGGTTCGGGCGAGACGGGGCACGACCCCCGCGACCAGGGGATAGCGGCCGGGGATGCCGCGCACGCCGTCGGTGCCGAAGAGATGGCTCATGAGGCGCCTGCTCCCAAAATCGCTTCCAAAGTCGCCAAGGCGCGCCGGGTGGCGAGCACGTCATGCACGCGCAGGATGCTCGCTCCATGCAGGGCCGCCCAGCAAGCCGCGGCCAGCGAGCCGTCCAGCCGATCCGCGGGCCCTTGGTCGGCGATGATCCGGCCGAGGAAGGATTTTCGAGAAGCTCCCAGCGCCAGGGGGCCCAAAACCGCGAGTTCGTCCAGGTGCCTCAAAAGCGAGAGATTGTGCTCCAGTTTCTTGCCGAAACCGATTCCGGGGTCGAAGATCACGCGCTCCGGTTTTCCCCCGGCCCGCGCGAAAGCCAGCTTCCTTTCGATCAAGAAATCCTTCACTTCCTTGACCACGTCCGCGTAACGCGGCCCGTCCTGCATGGTCTTGGGAGAATCTCCGCCCCGGTGCATGAGGATAACGGCCTCGGCGCCGGCGGCAATCTCCATCATAGCCGGGTCCTGGCGCAAGGCCGAGACATCGTTGACCACGCTGGCGCCCAAGGCCAGGCACTCGCGCGCGACGCGCGCCTTGTCCGTATCTATGGAAAGGGGGACCCTGACGCGTCCGGCTAAAACCTCGAACACGGGCACAACCCGGCGCAGTTCCTCCTCCACGCTCACCGGCTCCGAACCGGGGCGGGTGGACTGGCCGCCGATGTCGACCAAGTCCGCCCCCTGCTCGACCTGCCGCAGAACCGCGTCCGCGGCCTGGCCTGGCGCGGGCGTCCGACTGTCCGGATAAAAGGAGTCCAGAGTCACGTTGACAATGCCCATGACCAAAGGGACCCGTCGCGGAGCGCGCAGCAGATCCAACAGCCCGACGCGGCGCTGCGGGCGCCGCGCCAAGCTAGGCGGCTGCGCCTTGAAAGATGACATCAAGGTCTTCCCCGGAGAGAATCTCCCGATCGATCAACCGGGCGGCCAGCGTGTCGAGAATATTGCGGTGCGAGACCAGCAAATCGCGCGCCTTGGCCTGGGCCTCCAGCACGATACGCTTGACCTCGGAATCGATGAGTTCCGCGGTGCTCTCCGAGTAGGCGGTCCCCTGGGAGATGTCCCTCCCCAGGAATATCTCGCGATCCGGCTCCTTGAGGGAAAGCGGTCCGATCTTCTCGCTCATGCCGAACTCGGTCACCATTTTGAGGGCGAAACCCGAGGCCTTGGCCAGGTCATCGGCCGCTCCGGTGGTCACGTCGCTGAAGATGATCTCCTCGGCGCAACGGCCTCCCAGCAGGACCGCCAGGCGATTGAGTATCTCGCTGCGCGAGGTCAGATGCTTGTCCTCCTTGGGCAACTGCAAGGTATAGCCCAAGGCGTGGCCTCGGGAGACGATGGAAACCTTGTGCACCGGGTCGGTGTTGGGCAGCAGCTTGGCCACCACCGCGTGGCCGGATTCATGATAGGCCACGATCTTCTTTTCCGCGTCGGACATGAGGCGGGACTTGCGCTGCGGGCCGGCCACGACCCGCTCGATGGACTCCTCCAAATCGGAGATCTCCACGAATTCCTTGGACTTGCGCGCGGCCAAAAGCGCGGCCTCGTTGATCACATTGGCGAGATCCGCTCCGGAGAAGCCCGGCGTGCGTCGCGCGATGACCGAGAGATCGGCGTCCTTGCCCATGGTCACCTTGCGGGCGTGGACCTTCAGGATTTCCTCGCGGCCCTTCAGGTGCGGCAAGGGGATGTGGACCTGGCGGTCGAACCGGCCGGGCCGCAGCAGGGCGGGGTCGATGACGTCGGGCCGATTGGTGGCGGCGATCAGGACGATGCCCTGATTCTGCTCGAAGCCGTCGAGCTCGATCAAGAGCTGGTTGAGCGTCTGCTCGCGCTCGTCATGCCCGCCGCCGATGCCCGCGAAACGGTGGCGGCCGACGGCGTCGAGCTCATCTATGAAAATGACCGCGGGCGCCGCCTTCTTGGCCTGGTCAAAAAGATCGCGCACCCGGGACGCGCCCACGCCCACGAACATCTCCACGAATTCCGAGGCCGAAGCCGAGAAAAAAGGCACGCCCGCCTCTCCGGCCACGGCGCGCGCCAGCAGGGTCTTGCCCGTTCCCGGAGCGCCGAAAAGAAGCACTCCCCGGGGCATCTTGCCGCCCAGCTTCTCGAACTTATCCGGGCTCTTAAGGAACTCGATGATCTCCTGCAGCTCCTCCTTGGACTCGTCGCAGCCGGCCACGTCGGAGAAAGTGGTCTCCTTCTTCTTGTCGTCGATGCGCCGGGCCTTGCTGCGGCCGAATGAAAGGGCCTGCTTGCCTCCGACCTGCACCTGACGGATGACGAAGAGCCACCATAATCCGAAGAAGAGCAGTATCCACCCGATATTGACGATAAGCCCCGTCACCCAGCTGCGGTCCGCCTCCCCCTGGAAATTCTGGACGCGGTAGGTCTCCAAATCCTCGACGAGCTTGAGGTCCGGCATGGGCAGGGTACGGAAGCGCTGCGCGGCGCCGGCATCGTCCTTGTACTCCCCGCGGATGAGGTCGGGCCGGACCTTGACCTGGGTCACCCGGCCCTCGCGCAGCTTGGACTTGAAGGTGGAGTAGGGAATCTCGGTCTCGGCCGGCGGGCCCTTGAGGTTTTGAAAAAGAGCGATCAACAGCACGAAGGCCAGCGCCCACATGACAAGCTGCTTCAGGTTCTTATTTTCCACTCTTGAGCACCCCGACATAGGGCAAATTTCGGTATCTCTCGTTATAGTCCAGGCCGTAACCGACGACGAACTCGTTGGGGATGCGGAAACCCACGTACTTGGCCTGCACATCGACCTTGCGGCAGTCCGGCTTGTCCAGGAGCGTGCAGACCTCCAGCGATTTCGGGCCGCGCGCCTTGAGACTGTCAAGAAGGTAATGCAAGGTGAGCCCGGAATCCATGATATCCTCGACGATGAGGAGGTCCTGGCCCGCGGCGCTGTCGCGCAGATCCAGCAGGAGGCGGACCTCGCCGCGGGAGCGCCGTCCGGAGTAGGAGGAAACGCTGATGAAGTCCACTCGGCAGTCGGCCGTGATCTCCTTGAGCAAGTCGCCCATGAAGACCACGCTGCCCCTCAAGATGCCCACCAAGGTCAAGGCCCGGCCCGCGTAGTCACGGGAAATCTGGCGGCCCAGCTCGCGCACGCGCTTGCGTAGCTCCGCCTGATCGATAAGGATTTTTTCGACGTCCGGATGGACGTGCAAGGATGACTCCACCATTTGTGTATAAGAATATCTTTATTGCGGTCTCGAATCAAGGGTGCTACAATAGCGCGGGGGTTCGCGGCCGAACCAGCGACATCCAAAAAAGCGCGCGCGTTTAGACGCGCCGGAATTTCGGGGGCAAATAGACCTCATGGCGACAAACCGGCTGCCAAAAGCTCTTTCCATCCTGCTTGTGGATCCTGACAAGCGTAGCTGCGAACTCCTCAAGGAACGCCTCCAAGCCGCTGCGGGATGGTCCTTGACCTTTGGGCAGGCCGCCGACGGGGAAACCGCCATGCTCTTGCTCAAGAAACGCTTTTTCGACCTCGTCTTCCTGGCCTGCGGGTCGCCCGGCGAAGACGGGTTAAGACTTCTCGACAGGATCCGCCAGCTCCACGCCAAGACCGCGGTGATCGTGATGTGCGCGGAAAACGACGCACAGATGGCGGTGTCCGCCATGAAGAAAGGCGCCCTGGACTGCCTCTCCGCCGACGATCTGCCGCGCACGGATTTCGGCCCCATCCTGCGCCGTCTGGTGGAGACCCATAACCTCATCACCCAGAACATGGAGCTGCGCCAGGTCAACGAGATGAAGAATGAATTCATCGCCAATGTTTCCCACGAACTGCGCGCCCCGCTGACGGTGATCATGGGCTATGCCCGCAGCCTGCAGGACGGCACCCTGGGAAGCCTGAGCGACGTCCAACGCAAGGCGATAGACGCCATCATCTCGCGCTCCGAGGATCTCCTGGGCACGCTCAATCACATCCTGCGCGTACGGGAGGCCGTCGAGGGCCGAAAGCTCGCGGCCTTAAAACCCACGGACCTAAGGGAGCTCTGGCGCGCCGGCGCCGAGAAGGCGAATATTGAGCTGGGACGCCTAAAATTGCGCCTGGAACCGTCCTACCCGGCCGCGCCGGTCTGGATCATGGCCGACAGCGCCAGCTTGGGCGAGGTTTGCGACAATCTCATTTCCAACGCCATAAAGTTCAGCCCGCCGGGAGGGCTCATCAAGCTCGCCATGGGAATCGCGGACGGACGCGCCTGGGTCCGCCTGCAAGACCAGGGCGCGGGCATTCCCCCGGAACTGCTGCCCCGATTGTTCGAGGACTTCTCCACCGCGTCGACCCAAGGCCCGACGCGGGAGCGTCCCGGCCTGGGCCTGGGCCTGGCCATTTGCAGACAAACGGTAGAGGCTCACGGGGGCAGCATCTGGCTGGAATCCGCCGGACCCGGGCAAGGGTGCACCGCCCACGTGTCGCTGCCTCTCACCCAGGCCGACCACGCCGAGACCCTGGTCAAGCAGCCTGCCGGCCTGGCCAAGAAACGCGTCCTCATCGTCGAGGACAACCCGGACATCATCGACATCATCCGGCTCTTCGTCTCCGGCATCAGCGCCAACCTGGAGCTGAGCACGGCGCATTCCGGCTTCGAGGCCCTCGATCACATCAAGAACCAGGTCCCGCACCTCATCATCATGGACGTCATGATGCCGGGCATGAGCGGGGTGGAGCTCCTCGAGCGCCTGCGCCGGCTGCCCGAGACGGACCGCATTCCCGTCCTGGTCCTCACCGGCTACTCCGAAGCGGCGCGCCTCGCGCAACAGGCCGGCGCCCAGGAGGTCCTGCTCAAGCCTTTCGACCGGAAGGTCTTCGTGAGCAAGGTCGTTTCCTTGCTGCAGCAGGCAGATGCGCCTCATCGCGCCTCCTGACATGAAAATTTTCCTTGAAGCCTTCGCCGCCCTGTTCGTCGCGGAGTTCGGAGACAAGACCCAGCTCGCGGTCATCACGCTGACCGCCTCGACCCAGAAGCCCTGGGCCGTGTTTCTGGGCGCCAGCCTGGCCCTGACCGCGGTGACGGCCATAGGGGTCCTCTTCGGCCAAACGGCCATGCGCCTCGTGCCCGAGGCGGTCATGCAGCGCGTCGCGGCCACGGCGTTCATCGCCATCGGCGTGTGGATGTGGATCAAGCCGTAAAGCTCCAGATATTCACCCCTGAGCATATAGGTCCGAAGTCCCATCTCTGACTGAGCCTTTTACCTTTCCCGGAAGGGCCTTTCGCCACTGACCCCCGGCGCGGCCAGGCCTTATCCTATTGAGCGATGGACAACGCGAACCAAAGGAGACCTCCCATGAGCCCTATTCTCTCCTCCTTGCTGATATTCTCCCTGCTGCGGCCGCTCTGCGCCGCGGAGTTCAACTATGCCTCTTTTGAATCCATCCGCGACGCTCAGAACCATGGCCAAGTTCCCGTTGTCGGCCAGGTCGTGCCGGTCCAGTACCGCATGGTCCCGGGACCCGCGGCCGAAACGCCGCACGAGCCGCAGAACCTCAGCGAAAAACAAGTCCGCAAGCTGCTCGCCGAGATGGCCCGCATTCAGGGACAAGGGCAATTGCCTCCCAGCCGAACACAACGCATGGCAAAGATGCTTCGGGCTCTGATGCCAAAAATTCAAAAGCCGAACGCCGAACCAACCGAACTCACCGCGGCGCAGATGCACCGTTTAATCCGGGGCCTGATCCACATCGACACAAAATTCGTCGACCCGATCAGCACCCAGAGCTGGGACGCGATCCTGCGCAGCATGGCCGACGTCGCTCGTCGGGAATACGTGCCCGGTAAAAACTGGGATACGATCATCGATCATATGCTGCAAAAAGCCTTCAAGGATCTCAAGGAACCGAATTCCGGATACCTCGACCCGGCGCAAGCCGAGGTTCTCATGGAATATCTATCCGGCACATTCACCGGCATCGGCGTCTCGGGGGCCCCCCATCCCCTGGGGATGAAGCTGGAATTCGTGTATCCGGACTCCGGCGCCAGCCGGGCGGGCTTGAAGGAACACGACGTGATCGTTTGGGCAAACAAACGCTCCCTCAACGGCATGTCCATCGACGAAATCTCAAAATTACTGCGCGGCCCAACGGACACGAGCGTGGAAGTTAAGGTCCTGCGCGACGGACGGCTCATGGGCCCGGTCAAGATCATGCGGGGAAAATTCGAGACCCCGAACGCTTTCAAAAAGATGGCTAGCCCAACCATCGGCTACATATACTTCTCCGAGTTCCGGGAGCAAACCGACAGGCAGGTATTCAAGCTCATTGGTGAGTTGCGCGCGCGAGGAGCCAGGGGCATCATTTTAGACGTGCGCGGCAACCCCGGAGGCTATGTGTCCACGGTGGCCTCAATCGCCTCTGAATTCCTGAGGGACAAAGACGAAATTGTTTCCTTCAAGCATCAAGGACAGATCGCCGCAAAAGCGGTGACGGCAGGAGACGGGCAATTCGCAAACATCCCCGTGGCGGTGCTTATCGATGGCGGCTCAGCCTCGGCCAGCGAAATACTTTCGGGCGCGCTGCAGGACCAGCGCCGCGGCTACACGGTCATCGGCAGCCGCAGCTACGGCAAGGGCACCGAGCAGATCTGCCTCAAACAGGATGACGGTCGATTGCTCAAGATCACGGAAAACCGGTGGCACACACCGAACGATCGCAACATAGACGCCCGCCATGAGCCCGCGTCCGGAGCCAGGATACGCGGCACCGGCGGGATCGTACCGGACATCACCGTTGCCGTGCCTGCGGGGCAAGCCGAAAAAATAATGAACGATATCTTCCTCGAATTATTCCATAGACCGGTTCCGAGCCCGCGCACGCCGGATCCGGTTCTTGAAAAAGCGGTCGAAGTCCTCTCCGCCATCAGCGCCAGATAGACCCTGTTTTTTTACCAGCTCGGCATATGGGTCCAAAGTCCTTCCCCCGGAGGGGCCTTTCGCCACTGACCCCCGGCGCGGCCAGGCCTTATCCTATTGAGCGATGGACAACGCGAACCAAAGGAGACCTCCCATGAGCCCTATTCTCTCCTCCTTGCTGATATTCTCCCTGCTGCGGCCGCTCTGCGCCGCGGAGTTCAACTATGCCTCTTTTGAATCCATCCGCGACGCTCAGAACCATGGCCAAGTTCCCGTTGTCGGCAAGGTCGTTCCGGTCCAATATCGCATGGTCCCGGGACCCGCGGCCGAGGACCCGGACGAGCCGCCCAACCTCAAGAAAGAGCAAGTCGTGAGCCTGCTCGACCAGATGATCGTGATGCTGGAAAAAAACCCATCCCTGCCCGAACCCACCGAGGACCAATTGCAGCGCCTGATACGAGGGTTGGTCCTCATCGACACGAAGTTCGTCGATCCGATCAGCACGCAACGATGGGACGAGATCATCCAAAGCATGACCGACATCGCTCGCCGGGAATACGTGCCCGGTCAAAACTGGGATACGATCATCGACCATATGCTGCAGAAGGCCGTCCACGCGCTCAAGGAACCGCATTCCGCCTACCTGGACCCCGAGCAAGCGAAAGACTTTACTGAAGACTCATCGGGCAAATTCAGCGGCATCGGCGTCGAGGGAGATACCCATCCTCTGGGAATGAGGCTGGAATTCGTGTATCCGGACTCCAGCGCTAGGCGGGCCGGCCTGCGGGGCAACGACGTAATCTCCTGGGTGGACGGTCGCGACGTCAAAGGCCTGCGCGTCGACAAAATCGTCGAATTGTTGCGGGGGCCGGCGGGCGCCGGCGTCAGGATCAAGGTCATCCGTAACGGCCGGCTCATGGGCCCGGTCAAGATCATGCGGGAAGAAATAGAGATTCCGAACGCTTTCAAAAAGATGGCCAGTCCGACCATCGGCTACATATACTTCTCAGAATTCAGAGAGGAAACCGACAAGCAGGTCTTCAAGCTCATCGGCGAGTTGCGCGCGCAAGGAGCCAGGGGCATCGTTTTAGACGTGCGCGGCAACCCCGGAGGCTACGTGCCCACCGTGGCTTCAATCACCTCGGAATTTTTGAGAGACGGGGATGAAATCGTCTCCTTCAAGCATCAAGGACAGGTCGCGGAAAAAGCGGTGACGCAAGGCGACGGGAAGTTCGCGGACGTCCCGGTGGTCGTGCTTGTCGACGGCGATTCAGCCTCGGCCAGCGAAATACTTTCCGGCGCGCTGCAGGACAAGAGGCGCCGCTACACCGTCATCGGCAGCCGCAGCTACGGCAAGGGGACGCAGCAAGTCATCATGGATCAGGGCGATGGAAGAATGATCAAGATCACGGAGAACCGCTGGCACACCCCGAACGATCGCAACATAGACGCCCGTCATGACCCGAAGACCGGAGAAGAAATACCCGGCACCGGCGGGATCGTGCCGGACATCATTGTCCCCGTGCCCTCCGAACAGGCCGCAAAAATCGCGAAAGATATCCGGTTGGAGCTGTTCGGCAGACCAATCCCCCGCCCGCGCACGCCGGAT
>DMMY01000005.1:156297-157686 GCA_003452935.1 Elusimicrobiota bacterium | reverse complement strand
TATGCCTCTTTTGAATCCATCCGCGACGCCCAGAACCATGGCCAAGTTCCCGTTGTCGGCAAGGTCGTGCCGGTCCAATACCGCATGGTCCCGGGACCCGCGGCCAAGGAACCCAACGAGCCGCCAAACCTAAAGCCGCATCAGATCAAAGGCCTTCTCGATCAACTATCCAGAACACAAGAGCAGAATCCGTCCCAACCGCAACCCACGCGAGGCCAAGTGGCGCGGCTGGTCCGGGGCATATCCCTGATCGATATGAAGTTCGTTGATCCGATCAGCACCCAACGCTGGGACGCGATCCTCCAAAGCATGGCCGACATCGCTCGCCAAGAATGCGGCCAGCCCAATAAAAGCTGGGACACGATCATCGATCGCATGCTCAAAGAGGCTGTGCGGACTCTAAAGGAGCCGAATTCCGCGTACTTGGACACGACGAGAGCTAATGCCCACAAGCAATACTACGCCGGGAAATTCAGCGGAATCGGCGTGGAGGGGGCTCCGCATCCTCTGGGAATGAGGCTGGAATTCGTATATCCGGACTCCAGCGCCAAGCGGGCCGACCTGCGGGAAAACGACGTCATCGCCTGGGTGGACGGCCGCTGCGTCAAGGGGCTGTCCCTCGACGAGATCGTAAAATTGGCGAGAGGTCCGGCGGGCACGAACGTTGAAGTCCAAGTCATCCGCGACGGCCAGCTCATGGTCCCGGTCAATATCATGCGCGGCGAAATCGAGACCCCGAATGCCTTCAAAAAGATGGCAAGTCCGACCGTGGGTTATGTGTACTTCTCCGGATTCAAGAATAATACCCAAAAACAGGTTTTGGGGCTTATCAACGAACTGCGCGCGCAAGGAGCCCGGGGCGTCATTTTGGACGTGCGCGGCAACCCCGGAGGATTGGTTTCCGAGGTGGCTTCCATCGTTTCGGAATTCTTAAAAGACGGGGATGAAATCGTTTCCTTCAAGCACAAAGGACAGGTCGCCCGAAAAGCGGTGACGGAGGGCGATGGAAAATTCGCCGACAACCCGGTGGTCGTGCTTATCGACGAGCGCTCGGCCTCGGCCAGCGAGATACTGGCCGGCGCGCTGCAGGAGAAGCGCCGCGGCTACACCGTCATCGGCAGCCGCAGCCACGGCAAGGGGACGCAGCAGATATACATAGACAATCCGGATGGACGATTACTCCACATCACCGAAAACCGCTGGTACACGCCGAATGACCGCAACATAGACGCACGCCATGATCCTGAGACCGGAGCCCGAATCCCGGGCACCGGCGGGATCGTTCCGGACATCATTGTCCCCGTGCCTTCCGAGCAGGCCGCAAAAATCGCGAAGGATATCCGGTTGGAGCTGTTCGGCAGACCGGTCCCCCGCCCGCGCACGCCGGAT
>DMMY01000005.1:123883-156025 GCA_003452935.1 Elusimicrobiota bacterium | reverse complement strand
TATGCCTCTTTTGAATCCATCCGTGACGCCCAGAACCATGGCCAAGTTCCCGTTGTCGGCAAGGTCGTGCCGGTCCAATACCGCATGGTCCCGGGACCCGCGGCCGAGGAGCCCAAGGAACCGCCGAACCTCAGAAAGCATCAGGCCGAGGCCCTGCTCAACCAGATGATTATCATCCAGGGGGAGAACCCGTCCCGACCGGAAATCACGCAAAACCAATTGTCACGCCTGGTCCGCGGATTGGTATTCATCGACATAAAATTCGTCGATCCGATCAGCACCCAACGCTGGGACGCGATCCTCCAAAGCATGGCTGAAGTCGCTCGCCAAGAATACGCCCGGACCAACCAAGGCTGGGATACGATCATCGATCACATGCTGCAGAAGGCTTTCAAGGAGCTTAAGGAACCGCATTCCACATACTTCGACGCGGCCCAAACCCAGGCTTTCATGCAGAGCATGACCGGAAAATTCAGCGGCATCGGGGTAGGGATGTCTTCCGATCCCCTGGGAATGAAGGTTGAACTCGTCTACCCGAACTCAGGCGCCAGCCGGGCCGACCTGCGGGAAAATGACGTGATAGCCTGGGTGGACGGCCGCTGCGTCAAAGGCCTGCCCGTCGAAGATATCGTCAAATTGATTGGCGGCCCGGCAGGCACGAGCGTCGTGATCAAGATCATCCGCGACGGCCAGCTCAGGGATCCGGTAAAGATCATGCGCGCAGAAGTAGAGGCCCCGAACGCTTTCAGCAAGATGGCAAGTCCCGGCATCGGTTATGTTTACTTCTCCGAATTCCGGGAAAAGACCGACAAACAGGTTTTCTCCCTCATCCGCGAGTTGCGCGCGCAAGGCGCCCGGGCCGTCATTTTGGACGTGCGCGGCAACCCTGGAGGCTTCGTGCCCACGGTGGCTTCCATCGCCTCGGAATTCTTAAGGGACAAGGATGAAATCGTTTCCTTCAAGCATCAAGGTCAGGTCGCCGCAAAAGCGGTGACGAAGGGCGACGGAATATTCGCCGATATCCCCGTGATCGTGCTCATAGACGGCTTTTCAGCCTCGGCCAGCGAAATCCTTTCCGCAGCCCTGCAGGACAAGCGCCGCGGCTACACCGTCATCGGCAGCCGCAGCTACGGGAAAGGGACGCAGCAGGTTATTATGGAGCAGGGAGACGGCAGGTCTCTGAAAATCACGGAGAACCGCTGGCACACCCCGAACGATCGCAACATAGACGCCCGTCACGACCCGAAGACCGGAGAAGAAATCCCCGGCACCGGCGGGGTCGTGCCGGACATCATTGTCTCGGTGACTGCTGAGCAAGCCGCAAAAATCGCGAAGGATATTCGGTTGGAGTTGTTTGGCAGACCTCTTTCGAACCCTCGCGCGCCGGATCCCGTCCTGGACAAAGCGATCGAGGTCCTTTCCTCAGGCAAGGCCAGATAGCCTCTTTTCGCTCACAACTGGTACAATGATTCCAGTGGAGGCTATCCTTTGAACAAGCTCAAAGTCCTCGTGCTTTGCGGCGGCCAGTCCGCCGAACATGAAGTTTCCCTGGTCTCGGCCCGCACCGTACTGGCCAACCTCGACGCCAAACGCTACGCCGCGCAGCTGGTCTATATCGACCGCCGAGGCCGCTGGCGCAAGGCCCAAAGCAAACTTCTCACCCAGCGAGTGGGCGACAGCGCCAAGGCCCTGCTCTCAGGGTCCACGCCCGCTGCCCCCCAGCAGCTCCTGGCCTCGGCCGGAGCGGTATTTCCGGTCCTGCACGGCCCCTTGGGAGAGGACGGCACCATGCAGGGGCTTCTGGAGGTAGCCGGAGTCCCCTATGTCGGCTGCGGGGTCCTGGGCTCGGCCCTGGGAATGGACAAGGAAATCGCCAAGCGGCTCTGCCTCCAGGCGGGCCTGCCCATACTGCCTTATGCCGTGGTCCGCCACCCCGAGCACGCGCGCGCCTTGGCCGGACGCCTCGGCTTGCCCATCTTCGTCAAGCCCGCGCGCATGGGCTCCTCGGTGGGCGTGACCAAGGTCGCTCAAGCGCGCGAGCTGCCCGGGGCGATCCGCGAAGCCTTCAGATACGACGACAAGGTCGTGCTGGAGCGGGGCATCCCGGCCCGGGAGATCGAATGCGCTCTGCTCGGGGACCCTTGGTCCAGGCCCCCGGACCCCCTGGAGCTCAAGGCCTCGATTTGCGGCGAGATCGTCCCGCAAGCGGCGTTTTACACCTACCGGGCCAAGTATTTGGACCCGGACGGAGCCAAACTGCAAATTCCCGCCGATATCCCGACCCGGACCATGGCGCGCGTGCGCGAGCTCGCCATGCGCGCTTTCCGCGTCCTGGACGGCTACGGCATGGCCCGGGCGGATTTTCTCATGGACCGCGGCACCGGAAAAATCTGGTTCAACGAGGTCAATACCATCCCGGGATTTACGGCCGTCAGCATGTATCCCATGCTTTGGAAAGCCTCGGGGGTTTCCACGCCCGAACTCATCTACGGCCTCATCGAGCTGGCCTTGCGCCGCCATCGCGTCAAAGCCGGCCTCAATATATCTCCTGATGCCTGACCCTTCGCGAACCTTTCGGCGCTTGAGCCGTATTATAGGAGGAGACTCCGCCGAAAGTTTCCCGGACATGATCCGGCGGTGCGGCGAAAAGGCCTATAATTTCGCCTATCGCCTCTCAGGCAACGAGCAGGATGCCTGGGACCTGGTCCAAGAGGCGCTCGTAAGAGCCTGGCAGCATCACGACTCCTACGACAAATCCCGCCCCTTCGAGACTTGGCTGTGCAAGATCCTGCATAATATTTACCTCGACGGGGTCAGGCGCTACGCCCACGGCCACACCGTATCGCTCGACGCGCCCGCTCCCCGCGAGGATACGTCCTGGGACGAGCTGCTGCCGGGGGACGACCCCGAGCCCGGCTCGGGCATGCTGCGCCGAGAGGAAGACGAATTGGTGCAAAAGACCTTGAATTCGCTGCCGCCGCACTACCGCGCCGCGGTCGTGCTCTGCGACATGGAAGGGCTCTCTTATGAGCAGATCGGGGAGATCATGTCATGCCCGGTGGGAACGGTGCGTTCGCGCATCCACCAGGGACGCGCCCTGGCGCGCAGGGCCTTGACGCAGCAGCCCAAGACGGGGGTGAGATCGTCATGAATATCCATGTTGAAAATGAAATCCTCTCGGCCTATCTGGACCATGAGCTTTCCGCCGCCGAAGCCGACGCGGTGCAAGGGCACGCCTCGGCCTGCCCTTCCTGCCGGGCGCAGCTTGAATCCCTGCGCCAAGCCAAGCTCTTTCTGGCGCGAGCCCCGCGCCGCGCCATGCCCCCGGAACTGATGGCTGAGATCGCAAAGCGCCTCTCCCAGCCGGCTTGGCGGGAGGCGTTGGGGCGGCTTTGGCCGCGGCCGCGAGTCTGTATCCCGGCCGGAGCCTTCGCGGCGGCGGTCTTGGCCTTGGCTTGGATTGGATTGCGGTCCGAGACTCCCGACCAATCGATACCCCTGGAACCCCTGCTCGCGGCCCACTGCCGCTACACGGCCGAGGCTTTGGTGCCGGCCAGCGAACTGGTGGCATCCAACTATTCCGCGCAACTCAACGCCTATTATGGGGATACCTACGATCAAGAGTAGCCTGACCGGCTGGCTCCTGGCGCTGAGCGCGCCTTGCTGGGCCGCGGCTGTCGCCGCATCCCCTCCGGATCCGCTCACCCTTCTAGATTCGGCGCTGAGCGCCTCGAACCGCTCCTATCAGGGACGCATGATGGTCACGGAGTGGTCCGGCAAGCAGACCCGCGCCGAGGAAGTCGAGGTCTTCTACAGCCCGACCAACCGCTACCGCTGGGAATTCCTCGCTCCGGACGGCGCCGTCTCCCGCATCGCGGTCAGCGACGGCGCCAGCGAACAGGTCCTGCTCGTCCAGCCGGGAAAGACGCTCCGGGGAGAAGCCGTGCGCGCCTCTACCAAGCTCATGTTCCCGGAACGCGAGAAAGAGCTGCTGCTCAAGAACTACCTTCTATCGGTCTCCGGGCCTGACACGGTCGCCGGCCGCAATGCCTGGATACTGCTTCTCAAGCCCATTCTCGCGGGCAAACCGCATCAGCAGCTATGGTTCGACGCGGAAACCCAGGTCATCCTGGCCATCAAACGCTATCTGCCGACAAGGCAGTTCGCGACGCTGTCCCGCTTCACCCGCTTCGAAACGACAAAAAGCCTTCCCGATGAACTCTTCAAGCTCAAGACCGCCGCCGCCGCCGCGGCCACCGGCGATATGGGGCCGGATTTCCTATCCATTGACGAACTCGAGAAAGCGACCGGACGCGAGATCGCCCTGCCGGAAAGCCTGCCCGGCGGCTTCGCCTTCGAAAGCGCGGACTTCTTCGAGGTGGGCAAGGACACGGTGCGCCACCTGCGCTACACGGACGGCCTGGCGGTTCTCTCCATATTTCTGACGGATCGCCCCGTACGCCTGCCGGCCGCGGGCGCCTCCGGGCTCGGTTCGCGCCTCTCTCCCCCGGGATCTTTGCGCCTTTCCAGCACGGGCAAGGTCTTCGCCTGGAAACGCGGCCAGCAGCACTACACCTTGATGAGCGACGTATCACGGGACCTTTTGGAGCGCATCGCGGCAGGCGCCACGCCGCCCAAGCACGCGGACCGCAAGCCGCCGCCGGACGCCGACGCGCCGGAAGGCCGCATCCGCTGGACCAAGCTGGCGGGCAGCGTGGAATCGGTGGAGTTCTCCGCCAACCGTCTTTGGGTCAAGGCCAAGAAAGGCAAAAGCCGGGACTTTGCCGTGACCGGCGGCACTGAAATGATCCGGGACCATAAGCCGGCCGGCCTCGCGGACGTCAAGCCCGGAGACAAGGTTAAACTTTTGCGCTACAACAGCGCGACCCGGGAAATAAAGAAGATCGAACTGGCTCCCGTATCCTCCCGCTGATGCTTGACGGCTGGTCCTTGGCGCAGCTGGGCACCCTGGGTCTGCTCGTGTTCTTCGCCGGGTTCGTCGACGCCCTGGCCGGAGGCGGCGGCATCATCACCCTGCCGGCCTATCTCGCCGCGGGCCTGCCCCCGGCCCTGCTTTTGGGCACCAACAAGCTTTCCTCGTCCATCGGCACGCTGGCCGCGGCAAGCAGCTACCACCGCCGGCTGGGTTTTTCCATCCCGCGGTTTCTGCCGGCCCTGGCCTGCGCCCTGCTCGGTTCGGCGGGCGGAGCGGCGCTGACCCTGGCCATCGATCCCGCGTTCATCCGCTGGCTGATCATCGCCGCCCTGCCCGCCGTGGCCTGGGCGGTTCTCTCGCGCCACGAACTCGGCCGGACGGACCTCAGCGCGCAAATGCCCGCGCAGGAGCTGCGCCAGCGAACTTGTCTGCTCTCCGGAGGCGTCGGCGCCTACGACGGGTTCTTCGGTCCCGGGACCGGCACCTTCTTCGCCCTGGGCCTGGCGCGCTGGTGCCGCTATGATCTTCTAGCGGCCACGGGCCGAGCCAAGCTGCTCAACCTGACGACGAACCTGGCTGCCCTGGCGATCTTCCTTTGGTCCGGACGCTTGGACCCCGGTCTTGGGCTATTGATGGGCGCCTGCAGCATCGGCGGAAATCTTCTCGGAGCGAGAGCGGGCATCAGCCGGGGAAACCGCTTCATCCGTCCCGTCGTGGCCTTGGTCTGCGCCGGACTTTTCTTCAAACTCTTGCTGCTCTATCGCTAACGCGAACCGCCAGGGTGGATCGAACTCAACGGCAAAAATGGAACAAAATGGGAGGCACGTCGTATATAGAGTGGGTGTTCTCAGGGCAGGTCCAGGCCCTACGGCCCTTACAGTACCAGGGAGTAAATAGGTAAAATAGGAGCGCGCCATGAAACCAGAGGACCAAGCCGCCACCAAGGGAGACCTCTCCGAGCTCGACGCCAAGATCGACAGAGTCGCTCTGGAGGTCGTGCGGACTCAGGCCGACCTCCATGAGATCAAGGGCTCAATGTCGACCAAAGATGACGTCGAACGTATCATGCGAGCCATCGACGGTTTCGCCGCGCAGGCCATTCACTACCAGAGGGCGGATGCCACCCGCGGGAAGGCCATCATAGATATCGAGGTCGGAATAGCGGACCACGAGCGGCGCATCACAGGGCTCGAATCCTCGCAGACCCGCCCGCATACCCGCTAAGGCTCTGACCGCGCCATAATTGAGCGTTGTGGCCGAATGAGCCGATGGCAATGGATTTTTGCGTAGTCCTCCTTCGACAAATCCGCAGGACCTAAGGCCCAAAAAATATTTGCCCTTAAGACCCCTGATAAAGGGCATGAATTCACTCACACTATTCATGATGACTCGCAAAGCTCATCGCAGACTTCTGACCCTTGGGCTGGCATGCTGGCTTTTGCCTTTGGGCCTTCACGCGGGGCCGATCCAGCCCAAATCCGTCTCCGGAACCAAGGGGCTCGCCGTTGCGCCGGCCAGCCAACTGGCTCACCCCTTCCAGAGCCCCGCGATCGCGCAATCCCTCGGCCTAAAGACAACCCTTGGAACGACTCTTCAATCTTTCGATCGGATCATTCTCAAGACAGGCCTTTCCCTCTCGGACCTCAGCCAGCAGTCAGCGATAGATCAGGCAAACACGGTCCGCGCCGCTGTGGCGCAATATGCGGAAAACATCATCCACCAAGCATCCCAACAAAAACAATCCCCGGAAGCTTCGGCCGGCCGGATCCTGGCCCTCAAGGAGTTGCGCCAGGACATCCGCGATCTGGCGGCGATCAGGGATATTTTCGATAGAGATTCGACTCTGCGCCCTCGCCTGGCTGACGCTAAAAGAAAAACCGACCGCCTCCTTGAAGCCGGCGTCAAGGACTTGGTCGAAAGGACGGCCCTGCGCCTTGAGACCATGGACGGGATCAGGTGGCAGGGACGCACGGCGATCGCCCAATTGAACGACGAAAACGTCCTGGCCCTCAAGTTTTCCCACGACAAGGGCGGCGAGGACCTGCATAGGGAAGGGTGCCTGATGAAGAAAGCCCGGTCTTTCGGCCTTAATATCCCCTTCCCGCTTTCTTCGCCCAGGGGATTTTATTCATGGCCGTTCGATGGAAAAAGCCCGGCCAAGGAAGGACTTGCCGGGAAGAAATTTCTGCCCTATCTTTTGCCCAAAGACCTGGCCTTAGGCTATTTGAGCTATCTGGGAGACGCTTTGCCGTCCCGGCTCTCCCGACGGGAAAAGAAACGGCTGGTGGCGTATGCCTCGCGCAAGGCCGTCGACGATCTTCTTGTTCTCAAGGCCCATGGCTATGTCCACACGTCCCTCTCCCCCCTTTCCCACTCCGAAAAACGATGGGACTGGCGGTACTGGGAACAGGTGGTCGGGCGTTACGGACCAAGCTCCATTCACAACTGGAGATCGGCTCTGGGTTTCCCTAATATGCGCTTGTCGGGACTGGCTGATTGGGAACATCTTGAGGAGCGGGATTGGACCCAGGACGACGCCGGCCAGGCTCTCGCGGAATGGAGCCTGGCCACGGCCTTGGCCGGAGTCCGCAACGGTCTAAGCCGCCGAGCAACCGTCTCCATTATGTCAGGCGACCTTTTGCATGTCGCCGAACAAACCCTCGCGGGAAAATTTTCCGCGCCCATCGATCCCGACCTCCTAAAAAAAGCCCTCCGCATTTTTGTCGGAAAGTTCTACCGGTTTTACCGGCTAGCCAATATTTTGCCCCAATCCTGGGCAGGGCTCATAAACAAATGCCTCAACGTTCATCTTCCCATCCCAAGGGGAGAAGCCTTGGCCATGCCTGGAAAGGCCATCCAGGAATTGGTCATGAACGCGATCAAACCCTATGTCGAGGCTTACAGCGGCGAACCGGTTTATCCCTCTTCGGGCGAATATAACAATAGTTATTACAATGACCAATTAGAGCTCATGTTGATAGTAATAGCCATGTCAACTTCAGCTTTGCTCTATCTCGCGGTGGGCTGGATAGGCCTTGCCCCCGCGGCATGGGCGATCATCCACTGGCTTGCCGCGAAAATAAAAAACAAATTCCTCCAAATCCCCCCTTGGATCAGGCCGCCCCAAATTCGGCCTTCGGGCCGATAATTTCATTGACGGGAACGCCGGAAAGTTGATACAGTAATAGCCCCGCCGGGAAATGTCCCGGCGGGCAGAGACCAGAGCGGGAGAGCGACACCACAATACTATACAGGACTACGAAGGACACGACGCGGATCAACAATCGCATCACCGCCGGCCAGGTTCGCGTCATAGACTCTGACGGAACCCAGATCGGTGTCAAGCCTCTCTCGGAAGCCTTGGCCATGGCGCGCATGCGCGGCAAGGATCTCATTGAGATCGCCCCGTCGGCGAACCCGCCGGTCTGCAAGATTCTGGACTATTCCAAGTACCGCTACGAGCAGGAAAAGAAAGTCCGCGAATCGCGACGCAAGCAGAAGGCCGGCCTGCTCAAGGAAGTGCGCTTCAAGCCGCACATCGGCGCGCACGACCTGGACGTCAAGGTGCGGCACATCACCGAGTTCATCACGGCCCACGACAAGGTGCGCCTGACGGTGGTGTTCCGCGGCCGCGAAATGCAGCATCGAGATATCGGGATGAAGCTGCTCGACGCGATCAAGGAACGCCTGGCCGCCATCGCCTCGGTGGAGCAGGCGCCGATGCCGGATCGAAACCGTCTGGTCATGACGCTCATCCCCAAGCACTGAGGATTTATATGCCCAAGCTAAAATCGCACAGCGGAGCCAAAAAAAGGTTCCTGCGCACCGCCGGCGGAAAGTTCAAGCACCAGAGGGCGGGGCGACGGCACCTTCTGGCCCCTTCGTCGGGCCAGCACAAGCAGTTCATGCGCACCAAGAACTGCCTCAACACGACCGAAGGCAAGATCATCGCCAAGTATCTGCCGTACGCCTGACCCAGGTTCCCGGCGCAGTCCGGGAGCTTGTCGCGCGACGCCGTTCATCTAACTTTGCAGTGAGGACAGGATTATGCGAATCAAATCCGGCGTAACGACCCGCCATCACAAGAAGAAGAAGTTCCGCCTGGCCAAGGGCTTCTACTCCGACAAGAGCCGGAAATGGCGGATGGTCAAGCAGCAGGTGGAAAAGTCCCTGGCCGCCGCCTACGTGGGACGCAAGGACAAGAAGGGAGATTTCCGCTCGCTCTGGATCGAGCGCATCAACGCCGCCTGCCGCGAGCAGGGAACCACCTACTCCCGGTTCATGGCCGGCTTGAAGAAAGCGAATATCACCCTGAATCGGAAGATGCTCTCCGAGATGGCGATCCGCGACGGAGCCTCCTTCAAGAAGCTGGTCACCATCGCCCAAGGCGCCTGACGGGGAAGCTGCCGTGTCCCCGCTGACGCGCGCCGAATGGGAAACCGCCTTCGGCCGGTTGGCCGCGGCCTCTCTGAGCGGCCAAATCCGCGAGGCCCCGACTCCGGAAAATCTCGAAAGCCTGCGCGTGCGCCTTCTGGGCCGCAAAGGCGAGTTGACCGAACTCCTCAAAGGGCTCAAGGACCTCTCTCTTGAGGACCGGCGGGAACTCGGCCCGCGAGCCCAGGGGCTCAAGGCCGAGTTGGAGAGCCTCCTCAGCGGCCGCCGCTCCCAACTTGAGGCGGCCGAAGACGTCACGGCCCTGGAAAAATCCGCTGTCGACCTGACCCTGCCCCCGGCGGCCGCGCCGAGAGGCCGCCTGCACCCCATCACCCAGACCGTCAATGAAATGACCCGCATTCTCAGCCTCATGGGCTTTTCCTGGGCCGAAGGCCCCCACGTGGAGACGCAGCGCTACAATTTCGAGGCCCTCAACATTCCCGAGCATCACGCGGCGCGGGATCTGCAGGACACGTTCTACCTCCAGGACGTGCCGCTTCTGCTGCGCACCCACACCTCTCCCGTGCAGATCCGCACCATGGAAACCGCCGCGCCGCCCTTGCGCGTCATCTGTCCCGGACGGGTCTTCCGGCACGAGGCCGTAGACGCCGCCCACTCCGCGGTCTTTCACCAGATCGAGGGCCTGGCCGTGGATCAAGGAATCTCATTCGCGGACCTCAAGGGGACCATCCAGACCTTTTTGCAGGGGCTCTTCGGCTCGGCCACCAAGACGCGATTTCGGCCCTCATACTTCCCGTTCACCGAGCCATCGGCCGAGGTGGACGTGCGCTGCCTTATCTGCGGCGGCTCGGGCTGCCCGGCCTGCAAGCGCTCGGGCTGGATCGAGATCATGGGCGCGGGAATGGTCCACCCCAACGTATTTCGGTCCGTGAACTACGACCCCGAGAAGTGGTCCGGCTTCGCCTTCGGCATGGGCGTGGAGCGCATCGCGATCCTGCGCCTGGGCGTGCCGGACATGCGCCTCTTCTTCGCCAACGACCTGCGCTTCCTGCGCCAATTCGATGAAAGTATCGTATAACTGGCTCAAGGAGCACATCGCTCTCGAACTGCCGGCCGAGGACCTGGCCGACCAGCTCCTCCAACTCGGCTTCGAGGTGACGGCCGTCGAGAACCGCGGGCCGGGATTTTCCGGCGTCGTGACCGGGCAGGTGCTCGCCGTGGACAAGCACCCCAACGCCGACCGCCTCTCCCTCTGCCAGGTCGACGACGGCACTCAAAAGCATTCCGTGGTCTGCGGAGCCGCGAACGTGGCCGCCGGACAGAAAGTGGCCCTGGCGCGCCTGGGCGCGGTGCTGCCGGGCGGATTCAAGATCGAGCGCGCCAAGATCCGCGGCGTCGAGTCCCAGGGCATGATCTGCTCGCGCCAGGAACTGGGCCTGGGCGAGAACGGCGGGGGCATCTGGGTCATGGACCCGGCCAGCCCCGTGGGCCGCGACTTGGCCGAAGCCCTGGGGCACACGGATCAAATCCTCGACGTCGAGTTCACTCCCAACCGCCCAGACTGCCTATCGCATCTGGGCCTGGCCCGGGAACTCTCCGCCTTCTTTCAAATTCCCCTGCGCGCGCAGCCCGCGTCCCGGCTGCCGGCAGGCGCCATCGCCTCCTTGGGCGTAGAAGTCAATGCCCCGCAGGCCTGCCCGCGCTACGTGGGCCGCAGCCTCGAAGGCCTGCGCATCGGGCCAAGCCCCGGGTGGCTCGCGGCCAAGCTGGAAGCCGTGGGACTGCGGCCCATCAACAATCTCGTAGACATCACCAACTATCTGCTCATGGACATGGGCCAGCCCATGCACGCCTTTGACATGGACCGCCTGGAGGGATCCATCGTGGTGCGCTTCGCCCGGCCCGGCGAGAAGATCATCGCCTTGGACGAAAAGGAATACGCGCTAAGCGAGCGTTGCCTGGTGATAGCGGATCAGAAAAAGCCCGTGGCCATCGCCGGCGTGATGGGCGGCCGGGACACCGGCGTCACGGACCGGACCACGCGCGCCTTCTTGGAAAGCGCGCTCTTCGACCCGGCCACGACGCGCCGGACCTCCCAGGCGCTGAAGCTCAAGTCTGACGCCTCCTACCGCTTCGAGCGGGGCGTCGACCCGGAGGCCTCGGCCTCGGCCTCGGCCCGCGCCACCGAGCTCATCGTCAGGCTCTGCGGCCGCGACGTCAAGTTCTCCGAGCCTCTGGAGCGCCGCGCCCAGTCCCAGCCGGCTTCTCCCATCATAGTGACCAGCGCGCGGCTCAACGCCATACTGGGGACCTCGCTTGAGGACGGCGAAGTCGAGTCAATTCTGCGCCGCGTCAGCGCCGGATTCGAGAAGCAGGCAGAGCGCCTCAGCGTGACCGTCCCGTCCTTCCGCCGCGACCTGACCAGCGCCTGGGATCTGGCCGAGGAAGTCGCGCGCCTGAGCGGCTACGACAAGATCCCTTACCGGCTGGCTCCATCGATCGTAAGCCCTTCTCCCGCCCTGCCCGCGCAGGCCGCCGCGGACCGCTGCCGCCAAAGACTCGCCGCGCTCGGTCTCTGCGAGGCCTACAACTACGATCTGATTTCCGAAAAGCAGGCCGTCCAAGCGCGCCTGGACGTTCCCCTGGCGCGGGTCCTCAATCCCATCTCCGAGGAATACGCCGCCCTGCGGCCGACTCTGCTCATCGGCTTGCTTGAAAACGCGCGCCTCAACCTCAACAACGGCTCCGAGACCGTGCGCCTCTTCGAAATCGGGAAGATCTACGCCCGCACGGCCGAGGCAGTCGCCGAAAGCACGCACGCCGCCGCCGTGCTGCTGGGTCCCGCTCTGCGCCACTGGAAAGCGCCGCGCGGCCAAAGGCTCGACATCTACGACGCCAAGGGAGTCCTCGGCGAACTTCTCGCCGGCATACCCCATCTACAATGGCTGCCCTTGGACGCCGCAGAGGCGCGGCGTTGCCCCGGCGACCCTCTTTTCCATCCGCGCGCCAGCCTGCGCCTGGTCCTTCCCGACGGCTTGCTGGCGACGGTGGGGCTCATCCACCCTCAAGCGGCCCGCGCCTGGGAACTCGAACGCGAAGGAGCATGCCTCTTCGACGTGGACCTCGACCGGCTCTGCGCGCTCAAGCCTCATCTGGCGAAATTCTCGGCCTTCAGCGTTTTCCCGGGGGCCAGCCGCGACCTCTCCTTCCTCGTCGGCTCGGACGTGGCCTACGGCCGGGTGGAGGAGGCGATCCGCTCCTGCCGGGCCGCGCCCTTGCGCGACGTGGAGCTGGTCGACAAGTTCACGGGACAAGGCGTGCCCCAAGGCCGCCAAAGCCTGACCGTGCGCCTTGTTTTCGGCTGCGAGGACCGCACCCTCAAGGACGCCGAAGTCGCCTCCGCGGTCGAGAGCATCCTGGCCGAACTCTCGCGCCGGCTCGGCGCGGTCTTGAGGTCATGAAGAGGAACTCGGCGCCGAAAGCGCCGAGTCTGACAGCCCCCCTACGAGGGGGGCTGTCAATCCGTCGGGGGTGGCCATCGCCATGATCCCACTAGCCCCGAAACTCAAGCACCTCGAAAAGCTCATCGCCCAAGCCTCGAAGCTCCTGCAGACCCTCTCCGCGCGCAGCGCCAGGCTTGCCGAGGTCAACGCCAAACTCGACGCCGAGAACCGCAAGCTTCACGCCGACCTGCGCCAAGCCCAGGCCGCCCTGGCCCGGCATGAGAAAGTCAAAAATCGATTGGAGCGCCTGGCGCAGAAGCTGGAGAAGATCTCATGAGCATGAATGAAAAGGTGGAAGTCGAGATCGCGCGCCGGCGCTTCACCGTGGAAATCGACGATCTCACTCCCATGGAAATCGTCTCCATCGCCAACAACGTCAACGAAAAGCACGACCAAGTGCAGGCCCTCTATCCCAAGATCGCGGACAGCTCCAAGCTGGCCATCATCACGGCGTTTTATATGGCCGTCGACCTCTACCAGATGCAGCAAGCGGAAAAGACCAACCAGGACGCCCTGGAAAACACTCTGGAAAGCGTGGTCAATACCCTGCAGCAGACGCTGGCAGCGGCCGGCCCCCTGCCAGAGGCCAAGAGCGAATAGCGCCGTGCCCGAGGAACTTTTCTCCGCGAACCGCTCCAACGAGCCTTTGGCCGCGCGTCTGGCGCCCCGGGCCCTATCGGAATTCGCCGGCCAGGAGCGGCTCCTGGGCCCCGGCAAGATGCTGCGCCGGCTCATCGAGGCCGACCGCTTCACCTCGGCCCTTTTCTTCGGTCCCCCGGGCTCGGGCAAGACCGCTCTGGCCCGATTCATCGCGCAACGCTCCCGCGCGGACGTAGTCGAGCTCAACGCCGTGGCCGCGGGCGTGGCGGACCTCAAGAAAGTCCTGGAATCGGCCAAATACTCGGCCGGGCATCTGGGCCGCCGCACCCTGCTGCTCATCGACGAAATCCACCATTTCAACCGGACCCAACAGGACGTGCTGCTGCCCTCGGTCGAGCGCGGCGACGTCCTGCTCATCGGCCTCACCACCGAGAATCCCTCCTTTTACGTCAACGCGGCCCTGCTCTCGCGCTTCACGGCGTTCGAGTTCCAGCCGCTCGGCGAGGAACACCTGCTTGCCATCCTCAAGCGCGCCCTCGCGGACCAGGAGCGGGGGTTGGGAAAACTCAAGCTGACGCTCTCCGCCGAGGCCGCGGCTCATCTCACGCGCATGGCCGGCGGCGACGCGCGCAAGCTGCTCAACGCCCTGGAGCTCGCGGCCCTGTCCACGGCTCCGGGCCGCGACGGGGCGCGGCGCATCACGCTCGAAGTCGCGGAGGAATCCATCCAGCGGCGCTCGATCCGCTACGACAAGAAATCCGACGACCACTACGATCACATCTCGGCCTTCATCAAGTCCATGCGCGGCTCGGATCCGGACGCGGCGCTCTACTGGATGGCCAAGATGCTGGTCGCGGGCGAGGACCCCCGCTTTATCGCCAGGCGCATCCTGATCTGCGCCTCGGAGGACGTGGGCACCGCAGACTTCCGCGCCGTCCTGGTCGCCTCGGCGGCCTTCCACGCGGCCGAGGTCTTGGGCATGCCCGAAGCCCGCATCCCCCTGGCCCAGGCCGCGGTCTACGTGGCCGCCGCGCCCAAGTCCAACGCGGCCTACCTGGCCATCGACGCGGCCATGACCGAGGCTCGGGATGGTCCGGCCCGCGAGGTGCCCCTGCATCTGCGCGACGCCAGCCTCGACGCGAAATCCCGCAGCCACGGCCAGGGCTACAAATACCCGCACAACTTCCCCGGCCACTACACGCCCCAGGAGTACATGCCCGAGCCCAAGCGCTTCTACGAGCCCACGGACCTCGGCGACGAGAAAAGAATCAACGAATTCCTCAAGGCTCTGCGCCGTCAGCGATAAAATCGTAAAATTCGTAAAAGCCTGACACCATTATGAAGGTTTATTCGGTCAGCGAAATTAACGGGCAGATCCACGAGCTGCTGGAAGCCTCATTTCCGGAACTTTGGGTCGAGGGCGAAATCTCCAACTGCCGCGCCTATCCCTCGGGCCACACGTACCTGACCCTCAAAGACGAAAACGCCCAGATACAGGCCGTGCTGTTCAAGGGCGCGGCCCTGGGCGTCAAGTTCAAGCCCCAGGACGGCCTCAAGGTCCTGGTCCGGGCGCGCGTCTCCTCCTACGTCAAGCGCGGCGACGTCCAGCTCATCATCAGCGCCATGGAACCGCGCGAAAAAGGCGCCTTGCAGCTGGCCTTCGAGCAGCTCAAGGCCAAGCTCGCGGCCGAGGGCCTTTTCGACGAAGCCCGCAAGAAGCCGCTGCCCCTCTATCCCCGTCGCGTGGGAATCGTCACCTCCGGGCAAGGCGCGGCCGTACACGACATGATCACGGTCCTTTCCCGCCGCTGGCCGAGCCTCGAGATCCTGGTCTATCCGGTCAAGGTCCAGGGCGAGGGCGCCAAGGAGGAGATCAGCCAGGCCATCGCCGACTTAAACAAGCTGGCTCCGGACACGGACGTGCTCCTGGTCGGCCGCGGAGGCGGCTCCATCGAGGACCTTTGGGCCTTCAACGAGGAGATCGTGGCCCGGGCCATCGCGGCCTCCGCCATACCGGTCATCTCCTGCGTGGGCCACGAGACGGACACGACCATCGCGGACTTCGTCTCCGACGTGCGCGCGCCCACGCCTTCGGCCGCGGCCGAGCTCGCGGCCCCGGACAGAGCCGCGGTCCTGGCCCGGCTCGACGCGTTCTCCCAAGACCTGCTCGGCTCGGTTATGGACCGCATCCGCGGATTGGAACAGCGTGTGAGCTTCGCCGCGCGGCATCCTTTCCTGCAAAGCCCCCATCGCATGTACGAGGAGCGCATCAAGCGCGTCGACGAGCTCTTCGGCCGCCTGCCCGAGGCAGCGCGCCAAGTCCTCCTGCACGCGGAAAAAGACCTGCGCCTGCAAATGGAAAAGCTCGACGCCTTCAGCCCCTTGAAGGTCCTCGGCCGGGGCTACGCCATAGCCGAGAAATGGCCCGAGCGGGTCATCCTGCGCCGGGACGATCAGGTCCGGCCCGGAGACCGCGTGCGCGTGCGCCTGCAGGAAGGCTCCATCCATTGCGAGGTGAAATATGAGCAAGACCGCTAAGAAGGAAGGCGCCGCGACGTTCGAATCGTCCTTGGAAAAACTCGAGTCCATCGTGCATGAGCTCGAGTCGGGCGCAAAAGGCCTGGAGGACTCGCTGGCCCTTTTCGAGCAAGGCGTGAGCCTGGCCAAAAGCCTGACCAAGCAGCTCGAGGACGCCAAGGCCAAGGTGGAGATTCTCACCAAGGAAAACGGCAAACTCAAGGGAAAGCCCATGGACGAGACCATCGCATGAACGTAGAGGCTTCGGTCTGGGTCGAGGTCCCGTTCGACGTCCAGAAAGACCATGACGGCCTGCGCGTGGACTCCTATCTCGCCTCCCGCCTGCACCGCTACTCGCGCAACCAGGTCCAGCGTCTCATAGCCTCGGGCCGGGTATCCTTGCGCGGCCGCCTGGTCAAGGCCGCGACCCGCGTCGCTTCCGGAGAGACCGTGCTCATCCGCTATCCCCGGCACCAGGAGCTCCCCTGCCCGCACACCGAGCTCCCGGCGGTTTACGAGGATGAATGCCTCCTTATAATCAACAAGCCGGCTCCGCTCCTGTGCCATCCCACGGACCGGGTGCAGAACAACACCGTCACCTCGATCCTGAAGCGTCAGTTTCCCGGCCTGAAATTGCATCTCGCGCACCGCCTGGATCGCGAGACCAGCGGCGCGCTCCTTCTGGCCAAGGACCCGCGCTCGGCTCAAAGGCTGGCCGGCCATTTTTTCAGCCGGCGCGTGAAGAAAGAATACCTGGCCCTGGTCTTCGGGCGGATATCCTGGCGCCGGAAGATCGTGGACGCCCCCCTGGGCCGGGAAAACCTCGAAATAAAGGTGCGTCAAAAAGTCGGGACCGGAGCGGCGGCGACGACCGAATTCGAGCGGCTGGCCTCGGGAGCCTCCGTATCCTTGGTCCGCGCCCTGCCCAGGACCGGCCGATTGCACCAGATCCGGGTGCATCTCGCCCACCTGGGGCATCCGGTCCTGGGAGACAAGCTCTACACGGGCAAGGGAGAGCTCTACATGAAGGCCGTGCGCAAGACCCTAACGGCGCAGGATCTCGAAAAACTCGGCGCACAACGCCAGATGCTGCACGCCCATCGCCTCAGCCTGCCCCATCCCGGCTCGGGACACGAGCTGTCCGTCACGGCGCCCCCGCCCGAGGACTTTTGCCGCGTCCTGGAAAACGCGGGCCTGACCTGGCCATGAGCGATTCCCCCATCAAGGCCGTCTTCTTCGACATCGGCAACGTGCTGCTGCATTTCAACCCGCGCGACGTTCTTAAGGAAATCGCCCGCGCCGTGGGCCGCCACCCGCTCAAGGTCGCCGGCTACCTTTGGACCTCGCATAAGATAGAAAGCCTGGAGCGCGGAGAGTTCGGCACGGACGAGCTGTTCCGCATCTTCAAAGACGAGCTGGGCTACAGCGGCACCTTCGCCCAGTTCCGCGAGCTCTGGTGCGACCATTTCACCCTGGAGCGGCGCACCGCGGCCATACTCAAGAAGGTGGCCAAGAGCCGGCCCACCTTCCTGCTCTCCAACACGCACGCCCTGCATTACGACTTCATCCGGCAGAACTACGCCTTCACCAGGCACGTGCACGGAGCCGTGCTCTCGCACGAAGTCGGGATGCGCAAGCCCGAGCCGCGCATCTACGAGGCCGCGCTCAAGATCGCGGGAGTCTCCGCCCACGAGGCGCTGCTCATCGACGACCTCAGCGCCAACGTGAAAGCCGCCAGGAAAGCGGGCCTGCACGCCATCCATTACCGCGGCCCCGAAGACCTCTTCCGCCGCCTACGCGCCCTTAAGTTAATTGGGGTCAGGTCTTGAAATTTGACATTTGACATATAGGCCCTTGATGTCAAATTTCAAGACCCCGTCATATGCAATAATCCTTATGTCTATCGCCAAACAGCGTCTAGACGCATTCCCGGCGGCTAGGACGGCCAGCATGTGTCAAATGTCAAATTTCAAGACCTGACCCCATGAAGCAGCGCCTCGACGAACTTCTGGTGGCGCGGGGATTCTTTCCCTCGCGAGCCAAGGCCCAGGCCGCGGTAATGGCCGGACAGGTCGAGGTCGACGGCCGGCCCGCGGCCAAGCCCGGCAGCGCGACCCGGACCGACGCCCTGCTTTCGGTGCGCGCCGACGCCAACCCTTACGTTTCCCGAGGCGGCCTCAAGCTGGCCGCGGCGCTGGACGCCTTTCCCGTCCAGGTGCAAGGCAGGGTCTGTCTGGACGTGGGCTCGTCCACCGGAGGGTTCACGGACTGCCTGCTCTCCAAGGGAGCGGCCAAGGTCTACGCGGTGGACGTAGGCACGGCCCAACTCCACGCCAAATTGCGCGCCGACCCCCGCGTCGTCAGCCTCGAACAGACCCATGCCCGGGACATGCGCCCCGGGATGTTCTCTCCCGCGCCGGACCTGGCCGTGGTGGATGTCTCGTTCATCTCCTTAGGGCAGGTCCTGCCGTTTGTCGTGCCTTGCCTCCAAAAACCTTGCGAGCTGCTCGCCCTGCTCAAGCCGCAATTCGAACTCGAACCCAAGCTGACCCCGAAAGGCGTGGTGCGCAAACCCGAACATCGCGCCCTGGCCCTGAGCAAGGTCAGAGAGAGACTCTCGCTGCTGCCTCTGCGCGAGGCCGGGATCCTGGAATGCCCGGTCCACGGCCCCAAGGGCAACATCGAGAGCTTCCTCTATCTGAAGTCCGTCGCCGCGGCATAAACCTCCAAGATCGCGCCAACGGCTTTACCAAGCCGAGCGATACTGTTAGAATGTTAACAAGATGATCGACATCTGCCTCATCATCCCCCCCTCCCTCTTCCTTCTCGACGAACGCGTGTTCATGACACTGGGCATACTGCGCGTCGCCGCGGCCCTGGAGGCGGCGGGGCACCGGGTGGAGATGCTGGATCTCTCCGGCATCGAGAACTTCGACGAGGCGGCGCGCCTGCACGCCAAGAGCAGCCGGGCCGCCGTATTCGCCCTGACCTCCACCACCCCGCAGATGCCGGCCGCGGCCAAGCTCGCGGGCGTCATCCGGGCCGCGCGGCCGGACGCCCGCATCATCTTGGGAGGCCCGCACGTCACGCTGATCAACGCCGCCGCCAGGGGAGAACGCCGACGCCAGGCCCCGGGCCGGGCCCACGCCGCCTTGCAGAGACTTTGCGAGACATTCGACGTGCTCGTGGCCGGAGACGGCGAATTGGCCGTCTTCGAGGCCCTCAAGCCCCAGGCGCCCAAGCTCATCGACGCCGACGATCCGAAATCCAGCCTGTTTTTGACCAACGAAAAGCTCGACTCCCTTCCCTTCCCGGCCCGCCATCTGGTGGACGTGCAAAGCTACCGCTACTCCATCGACGGCGTCGACGCGGTCAGCCTCATCGCCCAGTTGGGCTGCCCGTTCAACTGCGGCTTCTGCGGAGGGCGGCAATCGCCCTCTCTGCGCCGGGTCCGGATGCGCTCGACCGCCAACGTCGTGCGCGAGATCATGGAACTGCACCGCGGCTACGGTTTCCGCGGGTTCATGCTCTACGACGACGAGCTCAACGTCAATCCCCAAATGGTCGCGCTCATGAACGCCGTCGCCGCGGCGCAACAAGAGGCCGGCGTCGAGTTCCGTTTGCGCGGGTTCGTCAAGGCCGAGCTCTTCAACGACGAACAAGCGCAAGCCATGCGCCGGGCGGGATTTCGCTGGATACTAGCCGGCTTCGAGTCCGGCTCGCCCCGCATCCTGCGCAACATGAACAAGAAGGCCACCTCCCAAGACAACACCCGCTGCGTGGAGATCGCGCGGCGCCACGGCCTCAAGGTCAAGGCGCTCATGTCCCTCGGGCATCCCGGCGAGACGCGCCAGACCGCGCTGGAGACCAAGCGCTGGCTCCTGGAGGCGCGGCCCGACGATTTCGACGTGACCATCATCACCACGTATCCGGGCACGCCCTACTACGACCTGGCCGTCCCGCATGCCGGGCAGAAGGACATCTGGGTCTACACCTACGACGGGACCGGAGACCGGCTCTACAGCCGCGAGATCGACTTCATGGAGGTCGCCGACTACTACAAGGGCGACCCGGAGGGCGGCTACCGCTCCTACGTGCACACCGACGAGCTTTCTCCCGCGGACATCGTCAGCCTGCGCGACGCCATAGAGCGGGAGGTCCGCCAGGAGCTGGGCATCCCCTTCAATTCCCGAGGCGCGGCCGTGCGCTTCGAGCATTCCATGGGACAAGGCCTTCCGCCCTTCATCCTGCGCCAGTCCCAGAAGGTTTCCCCGTGAAAGTCCTTCTGATGCCGGACCCCACCTCTCCCTATAATGAGGACGCCTTCTGCCGAGAAATGATACAGCGGGCCTCCTCCCTGGGGCACGAGGCCGCGTTGACCCCGGTTGCCGGAGCCGCCCCGCCCAAATATTTCGGCCAGGATGCCGACGCCATCCTCATCAACAGCTTCCAGGCCCTGCCCCTCGACGCCGCGCTCGCCTCGGGCCGGCGCTGCGCCGTGCGCCTCATCGATTCCTTCGCCGACGCCTCGGAACCGGATCTGCGCGCCATCAAGGAGCTCCTGCTCCAGGCCCATCGCCTGCTGGTGCCGAGCCAACACCTAGCCAACCTGGTGCGCTCCTGGGGGGGCGAACGCCTGGTCAGCCTCGTGCCCTACGCCTATGACCGGGTCCGGGCCCACCAGATCGCCCTGGTGACCATGCGCGCCTCCCGTCCCGCGGATTTCCAGATCGTAACCAACTGCCATTTCCAGGAGGCTTGCCGGCCGGGCCTGGAGCTGCTCCTCTCGGCCATCGCCAGCCTCCGGTTCGATTGGCATCTGACCCTCGTGGGCCACGGCCCGCTGCGCCAAGCCATCCAGGACCGCGTCCGACACATACTGCCCATGGACCGCGTCCTCTTCACCGGCGACATCCCGCATCATAAATTCATGGAACTGCTCCGCTGCGCCAAGGCTTACGTCAATCCCACGGGCGCCGAGGGCTTCCCGGCCCTGGCCCTCTACTCCCTGGCCGAGGGCTGCCCCGTGGTCGCCCCCAGATTCGGAGCCGTCCCCGAACTCATCGTCGACGGCAAGAACGGCCTGCTCTTTCATCCCGGCAACGCCGTATCGCTCTCCGAGGCGCTGGTCACGCTCTGGTCGGTGCGCGGCCTTTCCCTGCAGCTCATCTCCGAAGGCATCAAGACCGTGGAAAGCCACAACTGGGACGCGACGGTCAAGGCCGCGTTCAAGGCGCTCGAGGAGATGGTCCGATGACGGTGCGGAAGGACGACAAGGGCAAGGCTGACGGCACGGAAAAACCAAACGACACGAACGGCAACGGCACGAACCACAACGACACGAACGGCAACGGCACGACCAACAACGACACGACCACCCCTAACGGAACAACCTCCCCCCTCGTAGGGGGGAGGTTGGACTCGGCGCCCGTTGGGCGCCGAGTTCCGCTTGTATGCGCTTTGCTCGTGGACCTTGATGACACGGCGGATTTCCCGGGCAACGAAGGGGCCGTTTTCGGCCGGCCGATCTCCGCCTATCCCCTTATGGCGGCCCGGACATCGGCGCACGTGCGCCGCGTCTACGCCCTCACCGGCTCGCCGGCGGTCAAGGCCGCGGCCCTTCAATACGACGCCATCATCACGGACCCTCCGAAAGGAAAACCCGCGCTCCTGGATTACCTCCGGCACGGCTATCGCCACATCCAAAGCGAGCTGCGCAGCGAAGGCGCCGAACTCGAACTCCTGGTCGTCCTTTCCGCCAACGCGCCGGCCGTGACCAAGGACATGGTGGACCTCGGCGTGGAATCGCTCCTGGACCGGCCGGAGCTCGACTCGGCCTTAAGCGTAGTGCCCCTGGAACGCTGGACCCCGGCCATGGCGCGCCGCGAGGCCGCAGACGGCCTGCTGCTCCCCTATCTGGCGCCGGAGCAACAGTCCGAGGCCCGGGCCTGGTATCCCAGTTGGGGAGTCTGCGTGCTGCGGCCGAGGTGCCTGGAGACGGTCAGCGGACAGGCGCCCATGCCCTGGCTGGGCCAAAAGGTCCTGCCCCTCAAGCAATGGGGCATGGGGCCGCTGGATTACCGCTGGCAGCTGCCGTGCCTCGAGTATTGGCTCAAGAAAAACGGCATCCCCGACCTTTCCCCTCACCTCGAGCGCCAGCCCCTGCCCAAGCCCCAAGCCGCTCCCAAGGGAGATCGCCGCTAGGGCACTATGTTATAATTACGTTTTAGGCAATAGAAAATTCCTGCGGTTCCGTGCCCATGAAACCATATAAGGAAATAACCAAATGCCGGATCTGCGCCAATAGGAAGCTGCTCCCCATCCTTTCCCTGGGCCGACAATCCCTCACCGGCGTCTTTCCCAAAAGCCCGCGCCAGCGCGTGACCTCCGGTCCCCTGGACCTGGTCAAGTGCGATGACTCCCAAGGCGAACACTGCGGCCTGGTCCAGCTGCGCCAATCCTACAGCACGGACGAGATGTACGGCGACAACTACGGCTACCATTCCGGACTTAACCCCTCCATGGTCCGCCATCTGCACGGCAAGGTGCGCCAGATACTCGCCCGCGTCTGTCTTGAGCCCGGAGACCTGGTGGTAGACATCGGCAGCAATGACGGGACCCTGCTCAAGGCCTATCCCACCCACGGCCCGACCTTGGTCGGGGTCGATCCGACCGGCCATCATTTCAGGCGCTATTACCCCCCCTACATCCGGCTTATTCCCGATTATTTCTCGGCGGCACTGATCCAGCGCGCCTTTCCGGGACGCCAAGCCAAGGTCGTCACCGCCATTTCCATGTTCTACGACCTGGAGTCCCCCTTGGCCTTCCTCCAGGAGATCCGGAATATATTGGCGCCCAACGGCATCCTGGTCTTGGAACAGAGCTACATGCCCACCATGCTGGCCCGCAATTCCTACGACACCATCTGTCACGAGCACCTGGAATACTACGGCGTCAAGCAGATCGATTGGATGGCCAAACGCTGCGGATTGCGCGTTATCGACGTGGAACTCAACGACGTCAACGGCGGCAGTTTCTCCATCACCCTCTCGCGCGATGACGGACCTCATGCGCCGCAATCCAAGACCATCGCGCGCTTTCTCAAGGCCGAGGCCAAGTTCCGCCAGCGCGCCCCTTTCAACGCCTTCCGCCGCCATGTCGAGCGCCACCGGGAGGAACTGCTGAAATTTTTCCGGCAAGCCCGAAAACGCGGACAAACCGTGGTGGGTTATGGCGCCTCCACCAAGGGCAACGTCATCCTCCAATACTGCGGCCTGACCGCCCGGGATATCCCCTGCATCGGCGAAGTCAACGAGGAGAAGTTCGGTTCCTACACTCCCGGGACCCTCATCCCCATCGTGCCTGAAAAGAAAGCCCGCGCCATGCGGCCGGACTACATGCTGGTCCTGCCCTGGCACTTCAAGAGCTTTTTCCTGCGCAAGGAAAAACCATTCCTCAAGTCCGGCGGCAAGCTCTTCTTCCCCTTGCCCAGCCTGGAAATCCACTGAGCATGGCCCAAGACGCGCCCGCCCTCGTCTCCGTCGTGGTCCCGGCCTACAACGAAAAAGAGAACATCCTGCCCTTGATCAAGGAAATTCGCCAGGCTCTCGCGGCCTGGCGCCACGAAATCCTGGTGGTCGACGACTCCAGTCCGGACGGAACCGCCGCCCTGGTTCAAACCGAGTTCGCCGGCGAGCCGGCCGTTCGGGTCATCGTGCGCCGCCAGGATCCGGGGCTGGCCAAGTCCATCCGCGAAGGCCTCGAGCAAGCCCGGGGCGACGCCGTGGTGGTCATGGACTCGGACTTCAATCATGAGCCCCGGTACCTCCCCATCATGGTGGACGCCCTGCGCCATTACGACGGGGTCTTCGGCTCGCGCTTCCTTTATGGCGGAAAAATGGCTCCCCTTTCGCGGCATTTGCTGAGCTGGTGCTTCAACATGTTCGTGCGTCTGGCCACGGGCGGCGACATCACGGACAGTCTCTACGGTTTCTTCGCCATCCGCCGGGAAGTCATGGCGCGATGCGACTTCAACCTGATTTTCTGGGGCTACGGAGACTACTGCATCCGCCTCCTTTACTACCTGCAGCGCCATAAAGCCGCGCTGCTTCAGATCCCCATCGTCAACGGCCAGCGCCGGGGCGGAACGGGCAACTCCGCTTTTTTGAAGGTATTCGCCCAATACACGCACGCGACTTTACGCCTGGCCTGGGAAGGCCGCCTCGAATCCAAGCATACATGAACATCCCCGCACATGGCTGAAACCTCCCTGCGCTATCCCTGGGCCAAGCCCTGCTTCGGCCGCAAGGAAAAGGAATACGTGGCCGACGCCCTGGAATCGAGCTGGATATCCGGCGGACCTTACGTGGAGAGGCTGGAAAAGGAATTCATCCGCCGCAACGGCGCGGCCTACGGTCTCTCCACTTCCAACGGCACCACGGCCCTGCACCTGGCCCTCTGGGCGTTGGGCATAGGACCAGGCGACGAAGTCATAGTCCCGGGATTTACCTTCGTGGCTCCGGGCAACATGGTGCTGGCATTGGGCGCCACCCCGGTTTTCGTGGACATAGACCCGAAGACATGGTGCCTAGACCCGGCGCGCATCGAAGCGGCCGTCACCCCGAGGACCAAGGCCGTCATCGCGGTCCACGTTTACGGCAATGTCTGCGACATGGACGCCATCCTGTCCGTCTCGCGCCGGCTGGGATTGGCCGTGGTCGAGGACGCGGCCGAGGCGACCTTCTCCCGCCACAAAGGACGCTGCGCCGGGTCCATGGGCGACCTGGGATGTTTTAGCTTTCACGCGACCAAGACCATGACCACGGGCGAGGGCGGATTCGTTCTGGCCCAGAAACGCGAGCTTTGGGAGAAGATGCGCGTCATCCGCGACCACGGCATGCGGCCGGGCAAACGCTACTGGCATGACGTCGTGGGCCACAACTTTCGCCTGACCAATCTCCAGGCGGCCCTGGGCTGCGGCCAACTGGAATCATTGGAGGACAGGCTCCAGGCCAGGAGAAAGGTCTACGAGCGCTATGTCCGGCGTCTCTCGGGCTTGCCCGGAATCGAGCTGCAGAGCTTTGCCCCCGATGTGGACGCCGTGGTCTGGGCCGTGGCCCTGCGCCTGGATCCCGAGCGTTTTTCCGGCCGCCGGGACGCCCTCATCGCCCAATTGGGCGAGGCCGGCATAGAGACCCGCCCGGGGTTTTATCCCTTCAGCCTTCTTCCTCCCTACCGCTGCGCGCCTCTGCCCATCAGCGAGTCCGTGGGGGCAAATGTCTTGAGCCTGCCGTCCTACCCGGAGCTCGGCGAGGCCGACGTGGACCATATCTGCGCGGAATTTCAACGATTGACAAAATGAGCACCGCCTTCAAACCGGACTTTCTTCAGCGCTACATCAGCGAAGCCCCGCTCCCGCTCGCCATCGAACGCTATCAGGAATGCCAGATATACGAGCGTCATGAACTGCGGCATCCCATTCTGGATATCGGCTGCGGGGAAGGACTCTTCGCCTTCGTTCTTGGCAACGAACTCATTGACGTGGGCATTGACCCAAATCCCCGGGAACTCGTCCGAGCCCGCGCCTATGGCGCCTACAGGGAATTGATCTGCTGCCCCGGCGACGCCATTCCCAGAGCCAGCGCCTCCTTCAACACGATCCTGAGCAACAGCGTCTTGGAGCATATCCCGGACCTGGAACCCGTGCTCCGGGAAGCTCACCGTCTCTTGGCTCCGGGGGGCAGGTTCTTCGCCACGGTCCCGACTCATCTTTTCGACCATTTCAGCGTTCTCTACCAGCTTTTGACCGCGCTGCGCCTCAAGCGCGCGGCCGAGTCATACCGCGGCTTCTTCAACCGCTTTTGGAGGCACTATCACGCCTACACGCCGGAGATATGGGCGCAACTCTTCGCCCGCTGCGGCTTTCGCGTCGTGTCCACGCAGCAGTACTGCCCCAAAGCCATAGGATTGCTGGAAGACGCGCTGGCGCCTCTAAGCCTGCCCAGCCTGCTGGTCAAGAAAGCCTGCAACCGCTGGTTCCTATTCCCCGGATTGCGCCGCTCCCTGACCGCGCCGCTGTTGGCCGCGATCCTGCGCCCCTTCCTGGAGATCCGCGACCAGGAGAACGCCGGGGGCATTATTTTCATCTGTTTGGAGAAGTCTTGAATATCCCGCTCATGCGCGCCACCTTCGTCAGAGAGCCCCAGACCAAGGCCGCCCTCGCCGGCTTCCTCCAGAGAGCCTCCCGCTTGAGCATGGGGCCCGTATGCCGGCGTTTTGAAAAATCCTTCGCGGGCTTCCAGGCCCGCAGAGAAGCCGCCCTTTTCAACAGCGGCGCCAGCGCCAACCTCGCGCTCCTGCAGGCGCTCAGGAATCTGGGCCGCCTCAAGGCCGGCGACGCCATCGGCTTTTCCGCCGTAACCTGGTCCACGAACGTCATGCCCATCATCCAGATGGGCATGATTCCCGTGCCCATTGACTGTAGCCCAGCTACGCTCAACGTCATGTCGGACAACATCCGCAAGCGCCTGCGCCAAGTCCGGTTAAAAGCCCTTTTTCTGACCAATGCCCTGGGATTTACCGGCGACCTGCCCGCCATCCGCAGTTTGGCCCGCAGCCATGGGCTGCTTTTGCTGGAAGACAACTGCGAGAGCCTGGGGACGATCTTGCCCGAAGGCCGCGCCGGCAACTTCGGCCTGGCCTCCACTTTCTCCTTCTTCGTCGGGCATCACATGTCCACGATCGAGGGCGGCATGGTCTGCACGGACGATGCCGAGCTCTCCGAGATGCTGCGCATCGTGCGCGCCAACGGATGGGACCGGCAGTTGACCCCGGCCCAGGTACGGCGCCGGCGTCGCGAGCACCATGTCGACCGGTTCCAGGCCAAATACACGTTCTACGACCTGGCCTTCAACCAGCGGCCCACGGAAATCACCGGTTTTCTAGGCTTGCAGCAGCTGCGCGGCCTGGCCGCCCGCTGCCTCCGGCGCCAAGCCAATTATCTCGCGGTGGAAAGGATCATCAGAATAAACCCGGATTTCCTGCCCCTGGAGCGCTCGCACCTCAAGCTCCTCTCCAGTTTTTGCTTTCCGGTCCTGTGCCGCAACTCGCGATTGCGGGGACGATACCTCGCGCGTCTCGAACGCGCCGGGGTGGAAGTGCGTCCCATTATCGCGGGCAACATCCAAAGGCAGCCGTTCTACGCCAAATACGTCCGCGCCCGCTACCCGCTGCCCGGAGCGGACTTCATCCACGACTGCGGCTTCTACTGCGGCAATTATCCAGACCTCAGACCCAATGACATCGAAGCCATCCGACTCTGCCTGACTCAATGACAACGACACCGGCATCCTCGACGCACAACACGCAGCGCTGGAATCTCAACTCCCTACGCCTCATCCGCAGCGACCTATCACGCATCCACCGCGGCATCATGCTGCGGCGTTCGCGGTTTCCGGAGCTGGCCGCAAGCCATGATTTGACCATTCTCGATCTGGGTTGCGGCTCGGGAGCCTTTCTGCGCCATTTTCATGAACAGGGCTATCGCCGGCTCTTCGGCGTCGAGCCGGACGCCGACCTTATCCGGCAGATTCCGCCGGACTGCGCCGTTGTCAAGCAAGGTTACGCGCAGCGCCTGGGCTTTGACGACTGTTCTTTCGACGTCGTGTTCATCTATGGCGTTTTGCACCACCTCAAGGGTCTGGAGGCCTACGGCCAGGCTCTTGACGAGGTTCGCCGAGTCCTGCGGCCAGGAGGACGTTTATTCATTTTGGAACCGGGCCATTGGCGCATGTTCCGGGCTTTGGAAATATGCGCCAAGCTTCTAGGTTTTTTTTCTCCCACCTTCCGGGCGTTCTCGGACGTGCTCGACGAAGAGCAACCCGACGTCCATTTCTTCATCCGCAACCACCTCAAGGTCCGCGAGCATCTCATTTCTCAAGGCTTTCTCCCGCTGGTGGATCGCTATTTTCTTTACAGCTGGCTTTTCACCGCAAGCAAGCCCGCATGAACACCGCGCTCTCCAGAAACCTCCCCGCGACGGATGCCTGGACGCAAACCGCCTCGAGCTGGCTGGCTCGCAGACCATGGGCCGGCGCCATCCTTCTGATCTCCAGCTACCTGTTTTTCAAGCTCCAAAACGTCGTGATGGTGCAATCCTTCCCGTTCGTCATCTTTCCCCTGGACGCGATTTATATCGCCGATAAATTGCTTTTCAGCGCGGGGCATCTGCGTCCCGAAATCGCAGGCACCCTGCCGACACTCTCCAATGTCGGCTTCGCCTATCCGCCCGGGATATACTTGGCGATCCACTGGCTGGGACTGGACAGCGTCCGCGAGGTGTTTCTTTTCCTCTTCGCGGCCCAACTCGCGGTGCCGCTCTTGGCCTACCGCCTCCTGCAAGAAGCGACGGACCGTGCCACGGCTTTCCTCTTGGCCGCCTTCTCCGCTCATTATCTCACCATGGTCAACTGGTGGTCCCCGGATTTTCTCATTCAGCCCCTGCTTCTCGTCGTCCTGCTGGCCCTCGCCCCCGCCAGACGCTTTCGGCTTTCCTTATCAGCGTGGGCAGGACTGGGCCTGGTCACGGGACTCGTCGCCCTGCTCAAGCACAACGAAGGAATTTTTCTCGTCGGGCTTTGCGGAACCGGACTCATGTTCCAATGCCTCGGGCCTGTCGCGGGCCAGACGCCCCCGCGCCGCAGGCTCCTCTACTGCCTGCTGGCCGTCCACTTCGCTTTCGGGACGATATTCGCCGCCCAGGTGCTCTTCCTCGACACCGCCCTCTATTTTCTCCTGCCTTATTTCTGCTTTCTGATCCTTTTCCTGGATTTTCTGCGTCATCATCCCGAGACCGGCCTCTTTGAAGGTGCCTTTATCGCGCGCGCCGCCGTTTACTTGGCCGCGGCCGCGGTCCTGCCCGCGGCCGCGTTTCTTTGGATCGGAAGAACCTTGGGCTACGCCAACTACTGGCATTGCCTCTTCGGCATCGGCTTCGAGCATCAGCACCTTTGGGAAAAGGGAATCACGGGCGTCATCCGCCTCTACACGTGGCGCAGTTGGAGCCCTGTCAAGATCTTGCACTCAAGCGTAGCGGCGACGCTGTTCCTGCTCCCCTGCCTGACAAATGTTCTCAGCGTCCTTTGGCTCTGGAAACAGCGCCGGGAAAAGACTCCCCTGCCCGAGGTTCTCGCGACGTGGCGGATATCGGCGTTGGGCGTAACCGGCATCTTCATTCTTTATCCCCTCGAAGGCTACCACATCCTCGTCAGCAAGACCCTTTTAAGTCTTTTCGTTCTCTCCTGGTGGCTGCGCGGGTCCCGGGCGCGCTGGCTGCCTTTATTGCGCCTGGTCCCGGCTCTGCTCCTGCTGGCGGCCGGAGCCCTCACCGCAGGTCGAGCGCTAAGAGCCCTGCGCCAGCCGCGGTCGCGAGGCGGGCCGGAGGTCAGCCGGGCCGTCGGCCTTCCCATGCCCGCTGTCCTGGCTCACGAACTCGACCGCCAAGTCGAAATCTTAAAGCGAAGCGTGGCTGGCAGGCCTTACTATGTCATCGACTCCGCCGGGGAGACTCTTTTCAGCCTGACTTCCATTGTGGACAATATCCGGCCGCAGTACTATATCGAGATGCGCCGCCGCACATTAGGCCCGCTCGACACCGCGGCGATTATCGCGGATCTGGCCAAGTTCGATGCGGTCATAATCAACGCCGACGATTATTCGACCCAGGCGTCTGGGACATTGAACGATCCCTATTTGAAACAGATCATCATGCACGTCAACGCCCATTACGACCGCGTGGACGCCTACACCGCGCCGCTGACCAAGGACCCGGCCTTGGAGCAAGTGACGAGCTTCTTCGTCTTCAGGCGCAAAGTCCATGGCTAACGCCTTCGACGCCACGCCCGGCTTTATCCAGGATCCGGAAGAGATCCGGAGATTTCTGCGCCAGGTTTTCGCGCCGGAGGAGCTCAAGGGCAAGACGGTTCTTGACGCCGGCTGCCGCAACGGCGACTACGCCGCAGAGCTCCTGCGCCAGGGCGCCGCCTCCGTGGTCGGCGTGGACCTCAGCCGCCCCTGCATCGAGGCCGCCCGCGCGCGATTTCCCGGAGAATCGCGCCTGCGATTTGTCGAGGGCTCCATCACAAGCCTGAGGGACTTTCCGGACTCCACGTTCGACGTGATCATCTGCGTGGGAACCATCGTCTACCTCCCGCCGCGAGACATGATCCGGGCCCTGGAGGAATTTCTGCGCGTGGGACGGCCCGGCGGCGCAATCTTGGTTCTGTTCCAGAAAGAGAAAGGACTGTTTGTCAGGCTGGCCCGCGCCCTCGCCGGGGCTCTGCCCCTGAGGCTCTTCGTGGCTCTGGCCCGCCTGGCCGCTCCCCTCCTAAGGCCCGTCCTGGCCAAGCTGCTGAATCGCAAGATTTCTCCAACCTGCGCCGAATATCTCCTCATCAGCCTGCGCGGGGTTTACTTCGGCATGCCGGCCCTTATGCCCGAGTCTTTCCGGATCCAAACCCCCACCTGCGAGCACTGCTCTGAAGCCGCCACCATGTCCTATAAAATCCGAATTCCCGACCAGAAGGCGCCCCCGCCTTGGAAGGCCCTGCCTTGAATATCCACTCCCGCGTCTACGTCAGCGGCCACGACGGCCTGGTGGGCTCGGCTCTGCTGCGAACCCTTGGCCGGGCCGGCCTGCGCAACGTCCTCACCCGAACCCGCGCCCGGCTCGACCTCACGCGGCAAGACGCGGTCGAGCGTTTCTTCTCCCGCAGCCGGCCGGAATATGTCTTTCACGCCGCGGCCCTGGTCGGCGGCATCCAGGCCAACCAGCAGCGGCCCGGAGATTTCATCTACCAAAACCTCGCCATGCAGACCAACGTTATCGAGGCCTGCCGCCGCCACCGGGTCAAGCGCATGATCTTTTTCGGCAGCTCCTGCGCCTATCCCAAGCAGGCCAAGGTCCCCATCCGCGAGGACCAGATCCTCGCGGGCCCCATCGAGCCAACCAACGAGCCCTATGCCGTGGCCAAGATCGCCGGCATACGGCTCTGCCAGGCCTATAACCAACAATACGGCACGGATTTCGTGACAGTGATCCCGGCCAATCTCTACGGCCCGCAGGATCATTTCGACGACTCGGGCCACGTGACGGCCGGCCTCATCCGGAAATTCCACGCCGCGCGCCTGGCGGGCGCTGCCGCGGTCACCCTATGGGGGACGGGGCGTCCCAAAAGAGACTTCCTCTTTGTCGATGATCTGGCTCAGGCCTGCCTGCTTCTCATGCGCCGTCGGCTGCGCCACGACATCTTCAACGTGGGAAGCGGGCAAGAGACCTCCATCGCGGAGCTCGCCGCCCTCGTCAGCCAAGTAGTTGGGTATAAGGGCCGCATAGACTTTGACGCTTCGCGCCCGGACGGAATCCCCCGCCGGTCCCTGGACAACCGGCGCATCGCTGCTTTGGGCTGGCGACCCAAGACGGAGTTGACGGATGGCCTGCGGCTGACCTACTATTGGTTTCGCCGAACGCTGGCTTAGTGCCGCCTACTGCTCTCACAGTTCAGGCAGAGTCCCGTTTAAATGGCAAGATATCAGAAAGCTTCCCACACCCGCATTTGGCATGCGGATTCTCGGTCAGCACTATCATTATTATACCCGACATAAACATGCCCAAGTGCACCATTTTTAACTTTTATGACCGCGACAACACTGACACTCCCCGTGTAGGTACTTTCCGAACAATGTTTCCAAGGGGCAGCCGCAATTTCATAAGCATTTTCAACATTCACATTGGTAAAGCCAATTTTTGAAGTCATGCCGTCAATATATTGCCCATTATAGAGGAAACCCGCATAACCCGTATTCCCGAGATAGGTAACTCCAAAAGGACAAATATATTCGGCGCAAACATAATGGCCATTTGCCATGATCGTGAGGGTTGTCCCATCGACGGCAGTCCAGGCAGAATTGCCGGTATGAAAATAGATTGTATGATGAGCAGCAGAACTTGTTAATACAGCGCCACCCCCAGTCGACGCCGTCGCTGCCGTCGTGCTGACCTTGCCGTCCGCCCACTGAATTCCAGCCGCCGACACCTTCAGCAATCCGCCGACATTGACGCCCGATGAGGTCGTTAGAGAATACTGGTTAGAGCCCGTAGCCGTGAAGGTAGCGCTCGACGCCGTGATGCTCCCA
>DMMY01000005.1:123489-123736 GCA_003452935.1 Elusimicrobiota bacterium | reverse complement strand
CTGCCCCGTCGCGTCCGCGCCCAGCACCGTCAAGGTCGAGTTCTTGAGCGTCAATTGCCCGGTCATCGTGCCTCCGGCAGCGCCCAGGACTCCCGTCAAATTCGACCCGTCGCCATAGTGCGTGCCGTTAAGGAACGCCGCCGACACGCCGCCCGTGCCCCCGACCTGGATACCGGATGAAGTCGTTAGCGAATATTGCGTTGTGCCAGTCGCCGTGAATATCCCGCTCGACGCCGTGATGCTCCCA
>DMMY01000005.1:0-123332 GCA_003452935.1 Elusimicrobiota bacterium | reverse complement strand
CTGCCCCGTCGCGTCCGCGCCCAATACTGTAAATGTCGAGTCCCTGAGCGTCAACTGCCCAGTCATCGTGTCGCCTGCTTTCAAAACCTTCGTCGCATCATTGCTTGCGAGATTCGTCAGCCCCGAGCCATCTCCGACGAAAAGCCCGGCGGTGATGGTTCCCTGCGGGGCATAAATACCCGAACTCAGGCTCAGGCTGTACTGGTTGGGGCCGGCCGCGGTAAATGTCCCGCTGGATGCATTAATGACTGATATCTTGATAGAGGCATTCTGGCTCAATGTCGCGGCCGTCGCTGCATAAACGGCGTAACCAACGCTCGTGATCTTTTGGCGAGGCAAGGTAGTGCCCCCGACGACCGTTTCAATGAACCTATCGTTTCCGTCGAAATAGCCCATAGGCAGGCCTTCTGTCTCGCCTATCAAAACGTTGAAAATTCCCGTACTGACGTTAACGTTATCGTGATTCTCTGAGAAAGGACAATTGCCCCCGGTCGATGCGTCGCAAATCTTAAAGGTCATGTTTCTTGTTCCGTTAACCGGCGATCCGGATTCCTTTAGAAATCCCTGAAAATTAAGGAGCCATGGTGTTCCCCAGGCTGTCGCGCCTGAAATCAATATCAACCCCAGAACAAGAATGGCTTTCCGCGTCATAGTATTCTCCTTTGCATATGCCGTCAAAACCTCGCGCCGAGGCTCAGCCTTTGGACGTTGCCGAGTTCTCCGAGAGGCGTCATGGAATAATCGATGTTGTAGCTGTATAACTTGAATCCGAATCCCGCGGCGAATCCGCTCATCGCGGATAGACCGCCCCTGCCCTTGCTCTGGGCAGCCGCGGAAGCGTAGCCGGCCCTCAGCGCGAAACTGGAGAAAATCGCATATTCCGTGCCGATGCTAACCTCCGAAGAACGCTCATGCGGCCGGTTCTTGTAGTCAAGAGCCATAGTCAACCCTATGGGCAAACGGTAACCCAGTCCCGCCGCCAGGGTAAGCGGCAGAGGATCGATCTCATCTGCGAATTTCATGCCCGGGCCCAGGTTTTGCACGGAAAAGCCCAGCATGGGAACACCCGCGCCCAGCAGGCCCAGGTCTCTCTGCAGTCCCAAATCAAAGGCGCAACCATAAGCAGAGGCGTTGGCTATCCGGCTGTGGAGCATCTTCACGCTCATGCCCAGCTTCGTGTTCGAGGCGAGCGGCTTGGTCGCGTAGCTCAAGTTAACAACGGAGTCGGAAGCCGCGAAGCCGCCGGTCGGGTGTCCGGCCTCGTCGCGTCCCTGGATCGAACCCTGGCTTAGATAGCCCGCTCCGGCTCCCAAGATGCCGAATTTCGTCGGCTGCGCGTAACCAAGGAAATCGTAGCGCGTGCTTTCCACCAGTTCGGCGTGCATGACCCCGAGCTCGCGCCGGGAAAGCCCCCCCAAGCCGGCCGGGTTCCATGCCATGGCGCTGACGTCATTGCCCACAGCCGTGTAAGCCCCGCCCAAGCCCAGGGGACGGGCGCCCACGCCTATCTTGAGGAAAGCGGCCGTTTCGCCAGCCCAGGCCAGTTTGGGCAGAATCACGAGCCAGCCCAACAGGATGATCCTCTTCACTTGATCACCCCCACCTTGCCGGTTTTACGAATGGGTGAAGACCCGGCCTTCCTGGCGGTAATAGAGTAGATGTAGACACCAGAGCCGATGCCTCCTGTGTCCCAAACATAGTCATAGGTAAATTGAGGGCCTTTGCCGTTGCCGTCATCGAGAATCTGCCACGAACTGATGTTTCCTGAACGCATGACGCGCCCTGCGATATCGTAGATATTGACGTCCACCTGATCGGCCAAGCCCACTTGGCTGCGGATCGTCACGGAACGGTTGTTCCGCGCCGGATTCGGGAATGCGTACACATCGCGAAGACCGAACGCCGCCGACGCGTTGGCCGCGGAATAGACGCCCGGCAAAAGCGGCTGATACACCGAGAAATGATCCGTCCTGGCGCGCACGCGGTGGCGCGCCGTGTCCACATCGCTTTGCAGGGCCAGCCACACGCCGGCCGCTTGGTCCCAATAGTGCACCGCGATCTTATATTCCTGCCCCAGCGGGATATCCGCCGGGTCGTAGGGCAATTCGATGATCACGGGAACCGAGAAGCGCGCGCCCCGGGGCCCGAACTCTACCGGGACGCCCACGCCGCCCAAAGCGCCGGATATCCGGGCCTGCTCGCGCGCGTCATGAGCCGCTCCCGACGCCGCGCCGCGATCAATGGTCACGCTCGTGTCGGCGTCCAGGGCCCATGGCGGCACGGTCACGGAGGCACGGCTAGGCGCCGTCACTTTGCCGCCGTGCAAGACCCTCAAGCGCAAGTTGGCCTGATAGAACGCGGGCGGCCTAGCGACCACACCACTCGATCCCCCCGCCAGCAACCCGAGGCTCTTCATCCCTTCCGTGACTTCGAACAAAAATTCGTTGCTTTGCACGGTCCCGACTGAAGGCGACAGAACCACGACAACGGTATAGGTTCCCACCGAGATATCGTCCGGCACCACCCGGATCATGGCATCGTGCCAGGCAGATAAATCCACGGGCGTACCGTTGAAAGTCACCTTTGTAGTGCCTGTATCCACATATTCGCCGAAGCCGGAGCCTTCGATATCGAAACTCGCATTGCCAAAAGACGGCGTTATGGTGGAAATATGCGGAGTCGCCACCGTAAAAGTTCCGGCGCTGGTTATGGTCACAGTAGAGCCGGTCTGACGCTCGATAGCCACGGCATAGGCCCCTGAAGAGAGCAACGGAACTATCGCTGATATTTGGGTATCGGTCCACAAAGAGATCGGGGCCGTCGAACCATTTATGCCGAAACGCACCCGCGTATTGTCGCCGTCGCCAGTCCCGAACCCTGAGCCGAAAATTGCGAGGGTGGCTCCTATGGTGCCGGAAGACGGCGTCATTGCCGTCACTGAAGATTGCAGGACCGGCATGTAGGTCGAAACGATTAAGGAGAAAGCCGTGGCAAAGCCGCCGCCATTGTAGGCGCGCACACGAAAATAATAAGAAGTTCCGCTGGCCAAGCTATCCACCGTGGTAAAGGTCGACGTGACTAAAGGTGCAGTAGAGATATCCGAGTCTACAGCAAAGCCAGTCGAAGTCGTATAGGACACCTCGAAGTTGGTCGTGTTTGGATTGCCGTTGGCGTTCCAAGTCAGGTGAACCGCAGATGAGGCCACGCTGACCATGGCCAAATCAATGGGGGCGGCGGAGAGTGTGTATGTGGAAACCACGGCAGATGTGGATGAACCCATTGAATTGATAGCCACCAATTCGCGGGCATAAAGCGTGTTGGTCGAAATGTTAGTCTCAATAAAGTAAGTGGTCCGATTGCTTAAGACGCTTGAGATGGCACCACCTGTTGAGCTTACCATCCTGTAAGCCGCAGCATAGTTCAAGCCGCTCCAAGACCACTGTATTGAGGTTGGGCTTTGTGCCGAGGCACTAAGAACTGGCAGAGAGAGTGTGGAAGAGGAAACAGCCACCTGCCGAATACGGCGATTGTACCGGTCCGAGACATAGATATTCCGGAACGCATCTATGGCCACACCATATGCGAAACTAAATTTAGCGCTGGTAGCTAAGCCGCCATCTCCGCTATAACCTGGATATGGGAAAGTACCGGCAATAGTATTAATGATTCCATTGGCATCCACTTTGCGGATCACGTTCGCATTATCCGACATATAGACATCCCCGTGTGAATCCACGGCCACAGCTACGGGGTTGTATAGTTCGGCGCTAGTCGCCTGCCCGCCGTCTCCGCTATAGCCCCAATTTCCAGTGCCGGCAATAGTTTCAATGATTCCATTAGTGTCCACTTTACGGATACGGTTATTGTCTCCATCCGCTATATAAATATTCCCATATTCATCTACCGCGATATGGGGAGGGCCCATCGCTGCGCTGGTAGCCGGTCCCCCGTCACCGCTATACCCACGACTGCCATTACCGGCAACTGTATGAATGACGCCGTCGGTGCCCACTTTACGTACGTGAAAACTTAAATCTCCAATATAGATATTTCCAATCTCATCCACGGCAACACTAAATGGGTTATGAAGGCTGGCGCTAGTAGCTTGATCGCCATCACCGCTAAAACCTTGACTTCCATTACCTGCAACTGTCGTAATGATTCCGGATGCATCCACCTTGCGGATACGGTGATTCCACTCATCGGCGATATAGAAGTTCCCAATGGAATCCACGGTTACGCCACGAGGACCATTTAATGTAGCGCTGGTAGCTAAACCGCCGTCACCCCAAGAACCCGATTGTCCATTGCCGGCAACGGTCGTGATGATTCCGCTTGTGTCAACCTTGCGGACACGTTGGCCAAGCGAATCCGCAATATAAACATTTCCAGTTGAATCCACAGCCACACCCTGAGGGTCATACATTGCACCACTAGTAGCAGGGCCACCGTCGCCACTATCACTATAGTCTCCATTACCAGCAACGGTATTGATAATTCCAAGCGGCATGGGAAAAGATTGGGTGAACGCTGACCCAAGAATCGTAAAGCTACTCGGTATATTATTGGCGTTTACTGCCTGCACCTGGGCATAATATTTCTTACTCTCATTAAGATTGGTAAAAATTGCATTCAAATTGAGGGTCTGGCTCGATGCCCAAAGCGGCACAAAACTCGCCTTGGTAGAAATTTGGGCAAGATAGAGGGTATCATCAGAGTTATAGCCGGTTGACTGGGTCCCAGAGGACCAATTCAACGTGAAGCTGCTCGTATAGACCGCCGTAAAAGTCGAAATTCCATCTGGCGGCGAACCGGGGGCCACGGCTAAGGTGTATGTCGAACCGATTGGCGAAAACATGCACCACGTGGACGTTAAGATGGAATAAGCCGCAGCATGAACATAGTATAGGGTATTCGCGTTCAGGCCAATAAAGGCCGCGCTTTCATTATAGGTCTGCGAGGAGGCCGTTACGGATGAGAAATCAGCCGATGGGGATATTTGGGCATAATACAAGGTCCCTGCTGGGTTTCCGTTGGCAAGCCAATTGACCGCAACAGAACTTACTCCCACCATGCTGAAAGGAGGATTGCCCGCCATAGGGGAAATAGCTTCTACGGGCAGCCCATTAAGGAACCCAAAATCAATACTTGTTGATCCAGACTGGCTCGTCCCTACAAGAGCCTGTCCTTGCGAGAAGACAAGCTCGGTCGTTCCCGCGGAAATCCGAGCCCCGGACTCATCAATGACATGGGCTTCCAATGTCTGAGCGGCCAACGATTGAGGAAAAAGCACGGCAAGAACCGCGCCCATTATTAAGGAAGACCAAAAACTTAAATCAACCTTTGCGCCACGGCCCGAATTCGACGCCCAACCGCGCTCATCTTTTTCCACTGCGCAAATTCTAAAAGGAAAAGCTCTGCCCGGTCGATAACAACTTGTTATGTATCGCCGGATTTCGGCAGGCTCACGTCGGGAGACTACCCAAAGCGCAGGACCAACTCATAACCATCTCGATATGACTTGATGCAAAAGCAGGGAAACCCCCTTAAATCCTCGCGCAGCCGCTGCATGGTGACGCCGACCGTATTGATATCCGTGTTCTCATCCCAGACTTCCATCAAAAGTTCCTGCCGACTCACGCGCCTCTCCTTGCACAACAAGGCGCAGAACAAATCGAAGCGTTTTCCTGCCAAACGAAGCAATGGCTGGCTTCCCAATTTCACCGCTTTGCGGCGCGTGTCAATCTGAACGACATCCCGGCGCCGAAGCCCATTTGGCAAAGCCTGTCGCTCGCAAGACAACAATGAGATAATCTTTTCCACCCTCTGCGTCAGAGCAGCGAGAGGTTCGCTCTTACGGTATATTGGCCCGGTTTGAAAGCGTTCAGCAACGGCATCCAGAACGCTATCTATGATTTCCTGGCCGGTGATCAGGATGACGGGAATTGCAGACAAGCACCAATCTCGCTTCAATTGTTGCAAAACCTTCAAGCCATCCATCTCCGGCATATGGATATCTAAGAGGATAACGCTCGGTCGAAAAGACTCGGCCTTGTCTAGACCCTCCTGCCCCTCGGCCGCCAGCATGGTTTTAAAACCAATGGTCTGGAACCTGCGGCAAAGCATAGGCCCATAGTCGGCGTCATCATCAATGATGAGGATGCGTTTAATTTTAAACATGAAATATAATTATTGCAATCTATACCAATCGGACAATTATTGTCAATAGCCGCAAAATCCAAGACGCAACTCTGCTAAAAATATCAAGGATATCTCGCGGACGATATCCGAACCACCATCTACGCCTGATATTTGTCGCGGACAATGCTAAAACTCAAGCCACAAAAAATTTCGCTTTTGATCAAGTATAATGGACCTGTCGTCTAAACAAACGCCTATGACTTCCCCTCCGCCGCAGCCCGGCAGGGCGGCCGCATTCGCGACCCTGACCGCCATCCTCGCCTCCTGGCTGATCTTCGGCGTCAGCTTCATTGTTCATCCCTGGCGGGATTCCATATTCATTCTGACAGGCATGGGCGCAAGCATAATTGCATGGCTGCGCTTAGGGCGCCGGCCCTGGTTTCTGCAGGCCGGCATCATCCTGGCCCAGACCCTGGTCTTCTACGTCCTAGCGGCGGAAACTCTTCCTTATTGGGAAAAAGCCCTGCATCTGCGGATTTCCCCCAGCCTGGAACTCGGAAAGTCTCTTCAGAAGCGGGTCATGTCCGTGCTTCAAGAGGCTCGTTACGACTTCTTCGAAAACGCCACGGACGATCCCCTATTCTTCAGACGTACGCCTGGGTCCCTGCACCGTTACCGCTACGATCACGACCCCCGAAACCCCCTCTACGAGACGACAGTCGACGAGACCGGCTATCTCAATCTCAATCGAGGCTTCTATAATGGCGCCCCGAACGTCGACATCTTCTTCAGCGGGGACTCGGTCCTGCAAGGAACAGGCATGCCCTCTTGCTTGGAGACGGTCAAGAAGGACTATCCATCCCTCTGGAACCTCTCCTCCAGCAGCTACAGTCCCCGCCAAAAAGTTCAAGCCTTGCTCGCTTATGCGCTCGTCAAAAAACCGCGTCTCTTGATCGTCGAGTTCTATTCGGGCAACGACGCCAGCGAAATCAACGAGGATGCGGCATTGGCCGGCCAAGGAAGCTTCACCGATCGATTTGCTTTTGCGGATTTGAACCTCCGGCTCCTGCGCGATCCGCGCTTTCGCTCCCTGATCATCCCGCAAGGACCGGATATCCTCCTGCGCCTGCGCAGCCGCGATTTAACCTTGGCCCTTTCCTATTACATAGTGCGCCAGCTCAAGGACCGCTTAGCCCGGATGATAGGCCGCCATTCAAGTTCCGAGGCGCCCCTGGGCGGATCAGCAACTGCTGGAAAAATCGACCATTTATTCGCTTATCCGGCCTATTCCCATTTCGCTCTAAGGCCCGAACTTTACGATAAATGGATTTCCGCGGGTTTGGATGAGACCTTGGCTCAGTATCGCGTTTTGGCGGACCGGGTCCGCGGTCTGCCGAAGCCGCCCCGGCTCGCCATCATGTACAACCCCTCGTCATACGAGATATACCGGGACTTGCTTGTCCCGGCCGACGCCGCGCAGGATCGGCGCGCCGAAGCGCAGCGCAACGGGCTCCAGGACTTCGCTTCAAAAAACGGCTTTTTTTTTATTGACCTTCTTCCGGCACTACGGAAAGTCGTAGCAGGGCCTCAGCCGGTCTGGCTTTACGGCAAGTCCGACCCGGTCCACTGGTCCGCGGCCGGCACTGCGGTCGCTGCAAAGGTCATCAGCCGGGAATTGCGGAGGGCGGGGTTTCAACCCGGCCTCAAAAACCGTTCCCGTCCTTAGCCTTGACCCCAAAGCGGCTAATTCGTACAATGTTCAAAGTTTGAACATGCTTTCCTTATAAGAGAGGCTAGACATGACGAAACCCGCCCGCCGCGCCGATTCCCCGGACTTTATCCGCTCCCTCACGCGCGCGGATTTCAAAATACTGGACGGCCGCACCGTTCTGGTCACGGGCGGCACCGGCTCCTTCGGCAAACGCTTCATAGGCGCGGCTCTTGAGCTCTCCAAGGCGCGCAAGCTCATAGTCTTCAGCCGCGACGAGCTCAAGCAGTCCGAGATGGCCGCGGCCTTCAAGGACTCCCGCCTGCGCTTTTTCATCGGCGATGTGCGCGACCTGCCGCGCCTGCGGCGCGCTTTTCACGGGGTGGACTTCGTGGTGCACGCCGCGGCCCTCAAGCAGGTGCCTACCCTGGAGTACAATCCCTTCGAGGCGGTACTCACCAACGTCATGGGCAGCGAGAACATCATCAACGCCGCCATCGACGAGAAGGTCTCCAAAGTCGTGGCCCTTTCCACGGACAAGGCGGTCAATCCCATCAACCTCTACGGCGCGACCAAGCTCTGCGCCGAGAAGCTCTTCATCGCCGGCAACTCCTATGCCGCGGCCACGCAGACCCGGCTGAGCGTGGTGCGCTACGGCAACGTGGTGGGCAGCCGGGGCAGCGTCATCCCGCTTTACCTGCGCCAGCGCTCCCAAGGCGTTCTGCCGGTGACCGACGAGCGCATGACCCGCTTCTGGATCACACTGGACGGCGGGGTGCGCCTGGTCCTGCGGGCCCTGGAGCTCATGCAGGGCGGGGAGGTCTTCGTGCCCAAGATCCCGAGCATGCGCATACTCGACCTGATCAAGGCCATGGCCCCGGAATGCAGCACCAAGGTCATCGGCATCCGGCCCGGGGAAAAACTTCATGAGGCCCTGCTCACCGAGGAAGAAGCGGCCCGGACCCTGGACCTGGGCCCCATGTACCTCGTCAAGCCGAGCTTTCCCTGGTGGGGAGAGGCCCGCCGGCACAACGGCTCGGCTCCGCCGGAGGGTTTCCGCTATACCAGCGACGCCAACGACTCCTGGCTTACGGCTGACGACCTGCGGCAAATGATCAGCCCGCTGATTCAGGAAGCCCAGCCCCAAATCGCCCGCGCATGAGATCAGTTGCCCTAGCCGCTGACGGCGGTCCGAACGTGGGCTTGGGGCACCTGGGCCGCAGCGCCGCCCTGGCCCAGGCCTTTCGCGAGCTCGGCGCGCGCCCGGTTTTCGTGGACGTGCCCGCCTCCTGCCGCTTCTGGGTGCGGTCTTTAGGCTTTGACCTGGCCGCCTTAAGCAGCCGTCGCTGGGACATCCTGGCGGCTGACTCATATCGCTTCTCGCCCCAGGATTGGCAACGTTTGCGGCGCCAGAGCCGCAACCTGCTCGCTTTCGATGACCTCGGCACATGCCGCGCCCCGGCGGACTGGATTCTCAACGGCCATGTCTACGCGCGCGGGTTGCGCTTCTCAGCCGGCCCGGCCGCAGGCCTGCTCCTGGGGCCCAAATTTCTTCCCTTGCGCCAGGAGTATTGGAGCCCGAGCCTTCGCCGCCGCATCAGTCCCAGAATACGACGGCTGCTCATTACCTTGGGAGGCGGCATTTGCGAGGCACTGACCGAGACGGTCATCAAAGCCGCGCAACAAGCCTTACCCCAGGCCGAAATACATGTTGCCATCGGGATGCTGGCACCGAAACCCGCTTCCGTTGCCGCGACGGCCGTGGTTTGGCATCGCGGGCTTATGAGCCTGCGCCCTCTGCTTGAGTCTTGCGACGCGGCCGTGACGGCCGGCGGTCAGACGATTTATGAACTGGCTTTCACCGGCACGCCGGCGGCTGTGGTGGAGCGGGGCCCGGACCAGAAGGGCAACGTCCTAGGCATGGCAGAGGCCGGGACCGTGCTGTTGGCCGGAAAAGCCGCGGCCCCGGGACTGGCCGTCCATTTGCGCGCGGCCCTGCGCCGGATCGACCGGGACCCTGCCCTGCGCGCGCGCATGTCCGAAAGCGGCCGGGGCCTCATCGACGGCCATGGAGCTTTGCGCGTGGCGCGCCTTGTGCTTGGCCAATCGCCGAGGCGGCCATAACATGGCGCGCTCGGTGCGCATCGGCGGGCGATGCGTAGGCGACGGCCACCCCTGCTTCATCATCGCCGAGGCCGGCTCCAATCACGACGGCAACCTCAGCCAAGCCTTGCGCCTCATCGACGTGGCGGCCTCGGCCGGGGCCGACGCGGTCAAATTCCAACTCTTTCGCGCCCAAACCCTCTACCCAAAACTCGAGGTCCGGCCCCGCTATCTCAAGAGCCTAGGCGTCCAGAAGAGCATCTACCGCGTCATCGAGGATATGGAGATGCCCTGGTCCTGGCTGCCCAGGCTTTACAAGCGCTGCCAACGGCGCGGCATCCTGTTCATGGCCACGCCCTTTGACGAGGACTGCGCGGACCGGCTCCGGGCGCTTGTCCCGGCCTTCAAGATCGCTTCCTATGAGATGACTCATGCCCCTTTGCTGCGCCACGTGGCGCGCCTGGGAAAGCCTCTGATTCTCTCGACCGGAGCCGCGGACGCCGGGGAGATCGACCGCGCCCTGAAAGGCCTGCCCAGAAGCCGCGTTTGCCTCATGCAGTGCACGGCCAAATACCCGGCTCCGCCGAAATCGCTCAACCTCAATGTCATCCCTTGGCTCAAAGCCCGCTACAAAGTGCCGGTGGGCCTCTCCGATCACAGCGCGGACTGCGCCGTGGCCCCGGTCGCGGCCGCGGCCTTGGGAGCCAATCTCCTGGAAAAGCACTTCACGCTTTCGCGCCGGCTGCGGGGTCCGGACCATTCCTACGCACTGGAGCCTGACGAATTGGGCCGAATGGTCGCGTCCGTCCGGCAAGCCGAGTCCATGCTGGGCAGCGGAGTCAAGGTCCCGCATAGCGTCGAGCTCGAGCTGCGGGAGTACCGGCGCGGCATATTCACCCTGCTTCCCATTCCCGAGGGCGCGCGCTTGACGCGGGACAACCTCGCGGTTCTGCGCCGGGGCGGCAGGCGCGACACGGGCCTGGACTGCGGGCTCTTTCCAAAACTTCTGGGACGCCGCGCCCGGCAAAGCCTGCCCGCCCACCATCTCCTGGAGAAAATCGATGTGCGCTAAGCCCAATATTTTTCGCAACTGGCGTCCGGCCGAGGAAAGCGACAGCCGCTCGATTTGGGCCTGGCGCAATGACGCGTTGAGCCGCCGCCACTCCTTGACCCCGGGGCGGATTTCCTGGCCGGTCCATCAACGCTGGTTCGCGGCCAAACTTGATGATCCGCGCAGCCTGATCCTCATGGCCTGCGGCCCTGAAGGCGACAGCCTGGGCCAATTGCGCCTGGATCATGCCGCGGCCGGCGTCGCCGAGGTCAGCATCACGGTGGCGCCATCCTGCAGAGGCCAAGGCGTTGCAGGCGCCATGCTCAAGCGCATTCCCTCCCTCATCAAAGGAAGACGCCTGCGCCGCCTTGTCGCCCATATCAAGCCGGAGAATATCGCCTCTGTCGTTGTTTTCATAAAGGCCGGCTTCCAATTTCAAAAGCTGGTTCGAATCAAAGGAACGGTCGCGTACCGGCTCGAACTTAAGCTGGCTCCAGAACGGCCCTCATGAAGCGCGTCATCATCGTCCAGGCCCGCATGACGTCCACGCGCCTGCCCGGCAAGGTCCTCATGGATTTGGCCGGCCGCCCCATGCTGGCCCAGCAGCTGCGCCGATTACGCGACTGCCGCCGGGCCGACGCTCTCGTGGTGGCCACCACCACCAATTCCAGCGACGATCCGGTCGCGGATATCGCCCGCGCCGAAGGCGCTCAGGCCTTTCGCGGCAGCGAAACGGACGTCCTGAGCCGCTACGCCTTGGCTGCGCGGGAAGCCTGCGCCGACATCGTGGTCCGCGTGACCTCGGACTGCCCCCTCATCGACTCGGAGCAAACCGACCGCGTCATCCAGGCTCTGGAAGACAGCGCTGGAACTTGCGACTACGCCTCCAATATCCTGCCCAGGACGTTTCCGCGCGGCCTTGACGCCGAGGCCTTCACCCGCGAGGCCCTCGAGCGCATGAACTCTCTCGCCTCTTCCGCCCCGGCGCGCGAGCATGTCACCTATTTCCTGCTCAAGGAGAGGCCCGAGCTGTTCAAGACCTGTTCCGTCGTCGACGCGCAGGACAACTCGGATTTGCGCTGGACCGTGGACACCCCGGAAGACCTCGCCATGGTCCGCCGGATCTACCTTGAGCTGGGCCTGGACCGCAAAATACTGCCCTATCGGGAAGTCCTGGCTTACGCGCGCGCGCATCCAGAACTCTCCGCGCTCAACGCCGGAGTCCCCCAGAAGGAGAAATAGCTCTTTGTTCCTGGCCACCACGGCGCTCAAGGAGTTCTGGGACACCCAAGACGAGGTGCTTCTCTTGGGCCCTTGGTGCGTCCGCTACGATGATCCGGACTGGCTCGCCGACGTCCGCTCCCGCCGGCTGGGCAATGTCTGGGACGACAGAGCCCGCCTGGAGCGCGCCGCGGCCTATTGCGGCGATCTTCAGCCTGAACTTTTGGCCAAGCTCGCCGACTATCTCAACGCGGTTCATGGCGTTGCGCTAAGCCCGCGCTACTGGCGCATACTCGCCGGCCCTTGGCTGCTCTATTACACGCACCAGCTCTTTGACCGCTACACCCAGATCGTGGAAGCTCTAAAGGAATACCCGGACGCAAGATCTTTGGTCCTGGCCGTTGAGGACTTCTACATCCCGCGCGACGCGGCTGATTTCCACCGCTTCTACCACACGGACCATTGCAATCTCCAGCTCTACTCCCACATATTCCGATTCCTGGGCCGGGACTTCCCGGCTCGCAGGCACGCGCCCCCTCCGACGCCTAAGCTCCCGCCCCGCAATCCCAGCGACCGCATTTTGGGATTTGCCAGCCGATGCGCGATCTCGCTTTTGAGGCCTAAAATAGTTTCCGACGACCTCTACCCCGCGGGCCGCCGCCTGCTTTGGCGATTGGTCCAAAAGATGCGCGGCCAGGCCCTGCCTTTGCTGGTTTCCGGCAGCTTCCCCCAGCGCGCGGCGCCTGTCGACGACTCCCGCCACCAGGGCCTGGGCGGACTTAAGACCCGAGACGAGTTCGAGCGGCTGCTCGTCAGCTCCCTGCCTTGGGCTCTGCCGACGATCTTGCTGGAAGGCTTTGCCGCGGCGCGGCAGTCATCTTTGGGTCAAAGTTCCCACGTACCGCGCGCCGTCATGGCCAGCACCGGGCTCTATTACAATGAGACCTTCAAGCTGGCGGCCGCGGAATGGGTGGAACGGGGCGCGCGGCTCTGGGGACTTCAGCATGGCGGGCAATATGGAACGGCGAAATATTCTCTGGCTGAAAGACACGAGCGCGAGGTCTGCGACCGGTTTTTCACCTGGGGTTGGTCCGCCTCGGCGCAAGACAACCGGGCCCAAGACTTGCCGGTCCCGCGATTATCCTCCGGCGCCAGTCCGGCCCGGTCCAGCGGCGAGGACGTCCTGATTTTCTCCGTCGAGAACGTGCGCAACGCGCACCACCTTTTTCCCCACCCACTGGGCTGGCAATGGGAAGAATATTTCTCGTGGCTGGAGCGGTTCCTGGCCGGCTTGGGCCCGCGGATCAGCCAGGCCTGCTTGCGGCCCTATCCTCACGACTACGGCTGGGGCCTGCGTCAGCGTCTAAGCCGGCGCTTCCCGAACCTGCGCCGCGACCAAGCCTCGGTTCCGCTGCGCCAACGTCTCTCAACGACGCGCCTGGCTGTCACGGACTATCCCGGCACGCCTTTCTCCGAGATACTGGCCTTGGACAAGCCCAGCGTGCACTTCTGGCAGGACAGCCTTTGGGAAAGCCGCGAAGAAGCGCGGCCCTATTTCGAGGCTCTGCGCGAGGCGGGCGTCGTGCATCCGGACCCCGAGTCAGCGGCGCGCCACGCGCTGCGGATATGGGACGATCCCGAGGCTTGGTGGCAACAGCCCAAGACCCGGGCCGCGCGCGCCGCCTTTGTCGAGCGCTACGCCCGCACCTCGGCGGACTGGCCAAGGGTCTGGACCGAGACCTTGCGCCGGGAGTTGGGAGCCTAGGCATGTCCCGGATACGCCTCATCGGAGCCAACATGCGCCTGACGGCCATGAACCGGGCCGTGACCGTCCTGGTCAATTTGGCCATCCTGCCCTTCATCGTCCGCCACGTGGGCAAGGACGTCTACGGAGTCTACACCATCGTCCTGACCGTGACCGGCTACCTGGGCCTGCTCGACTTCAAGATCATGTCGGCCCTGACCAAGTACGTGGCCGAATACACGGGCAAGGGGGACCAGGACCGGGTCGACCGAATCATCAGCGCGTCGTTTTCTTTCTACGTCCTGGTGGGAATCGCCATCTCCCTGATGATGCTCGCCTGCGGCCATTGGTTCACGGACTTCTTCCAGGTCGGGGCGGAGAACCGCGAGATCGTGCGCCGGCTCTTCCTCGTAGCCGCGGCCACGGCCGTGCTCATGTGGCCTTCGAGCACTTTCCGCGGCGTGGCCCAAGGCCTGCAGCTCTGGGGCGCGGATTCCCTCGTCAACATCATCGCCCAGCTCGCCAACGCCCTGGGCGCGGTCATGCTGCTCAAGAGCGGCCGCGGCATCGTGGAACTGCTGCTTTTGTCGCAATCCCTGACCATTCTGGGCAACCTCGCGCTCTTCCTGGTCTCCCGCGGCCGGGCTCGGTTCCGGCTCCGTTTTCCGTGCCTCGACATGGACACCTACCGGCTCATCTTCAGCTTCAGCATGTACATATTCATAAGCGCGCTGATCAACATCTTCCTCTTCCAGGTCCACAATCTGATCATCGGCCACTTCCTTTCCCTCTCCGCGGTCACGGTCTACGCCATCGCCTTCAACGTGCAGAGCATATTCCGCACCATCAACGGCTCGCTCGGCGGCCCGCCCTGGACCATCGCCTCCCAGATGGAAGGCCAGGGCGACTTCGCGGGCCAGCGCCGCCTGCTCTTCACCGGGACCAAGCTCATGAGCGCCATGTTCGTGCCCGTGGTGGTCATCATGCTCTTCTTCGTCAAGCCCTTCATCCTGACCTGGATGGGACCCGGATTCGAGGAGAGCGTTCTGCCCGCGCGCATCATCATCTTCTTCTGGCTATTCAACGGCACCAGCGAGTTGGCGGGGTCCATGCTCTCGGCCAAGGGAATCGTGCGCGAGCCCATGTTCATCAGCGCGGCCGTGGCCGCGGCCAACATGGTCATCGGCGTATCCCTGATCCGTCCCCTTGGGGTCACGGCCATGGCCGTGGGCCTGAGCGCCTCCATGGTGCTCGTCGGCTTCCCGCTGGTCATGCGCCTGTCCTTGCGCAGCCTGGCCGTTCCGTTCTCCGAGTTCTTCAACCGCTCGGTGCGGCCCAATTTGCCGCTCTACGCGTTGGCGGCCGGGTTTTGCGGCCTGGCTTTTCGTTTCGCTTATCCCGCGAACCTGATCGCGACCTTGGCTGAGATGGCCGCGGCCTACGGCCTGGCTCTCTCAGCCTACTACTTCCTCATGCTTTCCCCTGAAGAGCGCGCCGAAGTCCACAAGCTCCTGGGCCTGGAGCGGCGCGCGTGAACATTCTCCTCGTCAACGCGCCCTCGCGCCGCGGCTCGGGCGGATTCTCGGTGCCCATGGGACTGCTCTACGCCGGCGCCATCATGGAGCGCTGCGGCCATCAGGCGCGCATCATCGACCCCTATCTCAACGACCGCGAGCTGGAGCGCTTCGATGGGGGCGACTTCAAAGAAATCGACCGGGCCGTCGAGGAACTGCGTCCCCGGGTCATAGGCTATGGCGGCATCGCCACGTCCTACGGCCGGGCCAAGCGCTTGAGCCGCCATTTGCGCGAGAAGTTCCCGGGGATCATCCACGTGGCCGGAGGCCCTTTGGCCTCGACCGCTCCCTGGCTTCTGGAGCAAGCCGGCTTGGACGCGGTCTTTCACGGCGAGACCGAGACAAGCCTGCCCTTATTCCTTGAGCGCGTCAGCCAAGGACAAAGCTGGACCGAGGTGCCGGGAATATCCTGGCTTAAGGACGGCAAGGCGCAGCGCAATGCGCCGCCGCCCCAGATCGAAAACCTCGACTCCATCCCCTTGCCAGCCTACCATCTCATCGACGTCGCGGCCTACGGACGCAGCCTTGCGGACTGGTCTGGTTCCTACGGCCAGGCTATTAAAGAGATTCCCGGCCTGGCCGAACGCGCCGCGAAACTGACCCGGCACGGGGACCGCTACATTCCCATCATCACGTCCCGGGGCTGCACGCACCGCTGCCTGTTCTGCTACCGCCACGTCAAGGGCGTGCGCCGGCACAGCGTGGGCTACGTCCTGGCGCACATGCGCCTGCTCAAGGAACGCTACGGCTTCCAGGGCTTCCTGGTCAGCGACGAACTCTTCAACTCGGACACGCAATGGGTGCGGGATTTCTGCTCCGCCCTGGAGCGCGAAATGCCCGGCCTTTTCTACATCGTGGCCGGAGCCCGCGTGGACAAGGTCGACGAGGCTCTATTGTCCCGTTTGCGCGACACCGGCTGCCTGGAAATAGGATTCGGCCACGAATCCGGCTCCGACCAAGTCTTACGCCAATTCTGCAAGGGCGCCACGGCCGCCCAAAACCGAGATATGACCCTGCTGGCCCGCAGAATCGGCCTCCACGCGCCGATTCAAATTGTCATAGGCGCTCCGGCCGAGACCCGGGAAACAATCTCCGAGACTATCCGTTTCTTGGAAGAAATCAGCGCCCCGCAAGTCTCGGTCAATTACCTCATAGCCTTGCCCGAGACCCCGGTCTGGAAAACCATCGAGGAACGGGGGCTGGTCAAGGACGTGGAATCCTATCTCGATGAGGTCGCCGACTGCGGAGGCGGCCCATTGCTCAACCTCACCGCGGCTCCGGATCGGGAATGGGCAAATTGGTGCTTCCTCATCCAGCGGGAAGTGGACTTGCGCAGCCGGCGCAAGGCCGGCCTGCCGCGCTATGTGCTGGCAATGCTGGCCTACAAGGCGTCGGGCTTGGTGCCCGGGAATCTGCGCCGCCTGGTTCCGGCCCCGGTCAAGCGCCTGATCAAGAGGATCGTGTGAGCCCAAAAAAGGTTTTGCTATAATGACGATTATCGTAGTCAACCCTGCGCCGCCGGCAATGCCATGAAAGCCTCCACATCAGCCAACAGCAACTTCCATTCCCTGACCAAGACCTCGGTCTTCGACCGCCGCCGGGCCGAGGACCGTTTCCAGGAGTATCGTCGCCAGTGGATGGAAAATCCCGGCAAATTCCACGTCGCGGACTTTCCGCTGAACCTCGACCTGGAGTCCACCTGCGCCTGCAATCTGCGCTGCCCTTTCTGCGCCACGACCCAGGCCAACTGGGGCCCCAAGGCCGCGGGCTACATGCGCTTGGAACTCTTCAAGCGCATCATCGACGAGGGCGCGGAGCACGGCCTGCCCGCGATCAAGCTGAGCTTGCGCGGCGAGCCGCTCCTGCACCCCAAGCTCGACGAGATGGTGGCCTACGCCAAGAAGCGGGGAATACTCGACGTGTATTTCAACACCAACGCGACCCTGCTTGACGCGGACAAGTTCAACCGCCTCATCGACGCGGGCCTGGACCGAATATCGATTTCCTTCGAAGGCACGACCAAAGAAGTCTATGAGCGCCAGCGCGTAGGCGCGGACTTCGACAAGGTCTGCGCCAACATCCGCGCGCTCAAGGGAATCCGGGCCAGGCGCCAGGCCAGCCACCCCCAGATCCGGATACAGACCGTGCTTTTGCCCGAGCTCAAGCCCCGATTCCAGGACTTCATGGCCATGTGGCAGGCCCATGCCGACGAGGTCGCTTATCTCGACGCGCGGCGAGAAGGCCCCCAGGACGACCACCGGGGCCGTCGCGCGCAGTGGGCCTGCCCTTTTCCCTGGCAGCGCATGACCATCCTTTGGGACGGAACCATCCTGCCCTGCCTCATGCACGGGGTTTCCGATTTCAGCCTCATGGCCCTGGGCAACGCGGCCCAAATGACCATCAGCGAGGCCTGGACCGGCGGCCGGGCCCAAGAGATCCGTAATTTGCACAGGGACGGGCGGGCGCACGAGCTGCCGGCCTGCGATCGCTGCTCCTATCGGGCCATGGAACTCGAAAAACGCGCCAAAAACGGAGGCCATACGCCATGATCTGCGCCTTATTGCTGGGCCGGGACGGCAGCCGGGGCTTTCCCGGCAAGAACACCACGCTGGTCCTGGGCCGTCCCATGATGGCCTACCCCCTGCTCGCGGCCAAGGCGTCCCGGCACGTGGCGAGGTCCTACGTCTCCACCGATTCTCCGGGCATCAAGGCCGTGGCCGCGCAATACGGAGCCCGGATCATCGAACGCCCGGCCGAGCTCTGCACCCCGCAGGCCTTGGGCGAGGACGCTTTCGCCCACGGCTACCGCGTCATCCGCGACGAGCTGCGCCGGGAAAACCAGGAGCTCGAGCTCCTGGTCCTGCTGTTCTGCAACGCGCCCACGGTCACCGGGGAACTCATCGACCAGGGCATCGCGGCCCTGCGCGCCAATCCCAATATAGACTCGGCCGTGAGCGTGTCGCGCTACAACATGTGGAGCCCCTTGCGCGCGCGGCGCGAGACCTCCGAGGGACTGCTCGAACCCTTCGTGCCTTTTCGGACCTTCGGCGATCCCAACACGCTCAACTGCGACCGAGACTCCCAGGGCGACGTCTGGTTCGCGGACATGGGCGTTTCCATCGTGCGGCCGCAGTGCCTGGAAAACCTCAAGAACGGGCTCCTGCCGCAGAAATGGATGGGCCGCCGGATATTCCCGCTCAAGCAATGGGGCGGCTGCGACGTGGACTACGACTGGCAGATGCCCGGTGTCGAGCTGTGGCTGCGCCGGCACGGCTACGTCGAGGCCGGCGCGGAAAAGGGAAGCTGAATGTTCCAGGGCCTCAAGGGCAAGGTCGTTCTCATCACCGGCGCCTCGGGCGGCCTGGGCTCGGCCATGGCCCAGGAGTTCGCGGCCCGCGGCTGCAAGATCGGGCTCCACTATCACGCGGGCGCGGCCGCGGCCCGCGCCTTGCTCAAAAAACTCCCGGCTCCGGGTCCGCACGCGGCCCTGCGCGCTGATCTGCGCCGCAACGCCGATTGCCGCCGGCTCATCGTTGACTGCGTCCGGCGCCTGGGCCATATCGACATCCTGATCAACAACGCCGGAGCCCTCATTGGCCAAGCCCCGGTGGACGCGGTCTCGGAGCGTTCCTTTGACGAGGCGTTCGCGCTCCATGCCAAGGCTCCATTTCTCCTTTCCCAGGCCGCTTTCTCCATAATGAAGCGCCGCGGCGGCGGACGCATCATCAACATCAGCTCCATCGGCGTCAAGTTCGCGGGCTTTCCAAATTCCGCGCACTACGCCGCGGCCAAGGCCGCGCTGGAAAGCCTCACCCTGTCCTTTGCCCGGGCCGGGGCCGCGCACAACATTCTCGTCAACGCCATCCGCCCCGGCGTAATCCTCACCCCTTTCCACGACAAGGCTCCCAAGGACATGGCCAAGCGCATCGCGCTCATTCCCCTGGTCCGCGCCGGAGAGCCCCTGGACGTGGCCCGCGCCGCATTGTATCTGGCCTCGCAAGCCGGCAGCTTCATCACCGGCCAAATCCTGCCCGTCACCGGAGGCGAATAATGTCTTCTCCAAAGGTCCTCATCTCCACGCGCAGCTTCGGGAAAGCCGACCCCGCGCCCCTGGAAGAGCTCAAGGCCGCAGGGGTCCAATGGACCCTTAACCCCCATGGCCGCACCCTGCAGATACCGGAAAGCATCGATCTGCTGCAAGGCGCCTGCGGGCTCATCGCCGGAACCGAGCCCCTCAACGAGGAAGTCTTCTCCCGCGTCCCGGGGCTCAAGGTCATCTCCCGCGTGGGCACGGGACTCAACAACGTGGACCTCAAGGCCGCGCAGCAGCGCGGCATCCTGGTCTTCAACACGCCCGAGGCGCCCAGCCAGGCCGTAGCCGAGCTGGCCGTGGGCCTGATGCTCTCGGTCCTGCGCCGCATCGCCGAGTCGGATCGCGGGGTGCGGGGCGGCAAGTGGGAAGCCTGCATGGGCGCGCTTTTGGGAGACAAGACCGTGGGCGTGGTCGGCCACGGACGCATCGGCGGCCGCGTGGCGCGCATCCTGCGCGGCTTCGGCTGCACGGTTCTGGCCTGCGACGACTGCGAATTCAAGGCCGAAGGCGTGCGGCGGGTGGCCTTCGCGGAACTGCTCAAGAGCAGCCACATCGTCACATTGCACGTGCCTTTAAGCGAGAAAACCCGCCACCTTATCGACGCCGCGGCCCTGGCGCAGATGCGGCCCGGCGCCGTGCTCATCAACACATCGCGCGGCGGCCTGGTCGACGAGGACGCTTTGGCCGAGGCCCTGCGCCAGGGCCGGCTTTCCGGGGCCGGAATCGACACCTTCCACCAGGAGCCCTACGGCGGGCCGCTGAAGGAGCTTCCCAGCACGGTCTTGACCGCTCACATGGGCTCCGCGGCCAAGGAATGCCGCGGCCGCATGGAGCGCGAGGCCGCGGCCAACCTGCTCGCGGGCCTGCGCCAGGCCGGAGTGCTCTCATGAAAAAGGCCGTGGTCTTCGGAGGCTCGGGCTTTTTGGGCAGCCACGTGGCCGACGCCTTGAGCCAGGCGGGCTGGTCCGTGACCATCTATGACCTGGCGCCGTCGACCGCGCTCAAGCCCGGCCAGCGCATGGTGGTCGGCGACATCCAGGACCAGGCCGCCGTGGCCAAGACCGTGCGCGGCTCCCAGGCCGTATATAATTTCGCGGGCCTGGCGGATTTGGCCGAGTGCCACGAACGGCCCTTGGACACGGTCCGGGTCAACATCCTGGGCAACAGCATCATACTCGAGGCCTGCGCCAAGGCCCGGGTCAAGCGCTATGTCTTCGCCAGCACGGTCTACGTCTACGGCCGCTCCGGCTCGTTCTACAGCGCCTCCAAGCAGGCCTGCGAGAACTACATCGAGAACTACCAGCGCTATCGCGGCCTGGACTACACCATCCTGCGCTACGGTTCGCTTTACGGCAGCCGCGCGACCGACGGCAACATCGTGCACCGCTTCATCACGCAGGCCCTTTCAGAAGGCAAGATGTCCTATTTCGGCGACGGCGAGGAGACGCGCGAGTACATCCACGTAGACGACGCGGCGCGCTACAGCGTGGAGATCCTCGCGCCCGAGTTCGCCAACCAGAACGTCACCATCACCGGCCACCAGGCCATCCGGGTGCGCGAGCTCATGGAGATGCTCCGCGAGATGCTGGGCGGAAAGATCCGGCTGGAATTCAAGGCCTCAAGCCGCTGGGCCCCGGTCAACACCCGCTACCACCGCACTCCCTACGCTTTCACCCCGAAACTGGGACGCAAGCTCATCGGCCGGCAGTACATCGACCTGGGCCAGGGCCTGCTGCGCTGCATCGAGGATATCCACCGCCAGGTCGGGGAGAAGACGCGATGAAGTTCCCCCAATCCGTTTTCTTCGACTGCGACGGCGTGATCCTGGAGTCGGTCAACATCAAGACCGAGGCTTTTCGCGATCTTTTCTCCGACACCCCGGAGCACGGGGAGCGCATGACGCGCTTCCACCTCGCCAACCTGGGAGTGTCGCGCTACGACAAGTTCCGCTATTATTACGACGAGGTCCTGCGACGGCCCATGCCCGAAGGCGAGATGGAGCGCCTGGACAAGGAGTTCTCCCGGCTGGTCTTTGAAAGGATATTGAGCTGCCCCATGGTGGAGGGTGCCGAGGAATTCTTCGAAACCCACTCCCGACGCTGCCCCATGTTCATCGTCTCGGCCAGCCCGGAGCCCGAACTGCGCCGCATCATCGAGGCCCGCGGCCTTTCCCGGCATTTTGCCGGGGTGTTCGGCTCCCCAAAGAGCAAGACCCAGAACGTGCGCGACGCGGTCGGCAGCCGCAAGCTCGACCCCGAGCGCTGCGCCTTCGTGGGCGACGCCGAGGCGGACTGGAAGGCGGCCAAAGAGACCGGCATCCCCTTCATCGCGCGCCTGACGCCCGGCAAAGAGGAGTTCTGGCAACAAGCCGGAGTCGCGCAAGTCCCGAACCTCGTCACCCTGGCCGAGGCGCTCAGCCGGCTCTCATGATCCTCCTGCACGCGCGCTCCGGCCGGACCGCCGGGGCCGCAGGGACCTGGGCGTTTTTGGGCCGCGACAGCCTAAGCCTGTTTTCCTGGCAGGACAAGCTCGGCTCGGGCTGGAACCGGCTGGATCTGTCCCGCGAGCTCGCCCAGACGGCAGACTCGCTGCGCCGGCCTTACACGGAGTGGGTGGAGAGCCTCAGCGCGGCTCATGGCGCTGACCCGGCTTGGTGGACCACGGAATTCGCCGAGCGCAACTCCTTCTCCAGCCCTTTTTTCCTGCACCTCTGCCAGCTGGTCCTTCTGCGCCGGCTGGCCTCTGAAAAGCGTTTGCCGGACTTGGCCGTCTGCGAGAGTTGGGGGCAACTCCGGAGCCTTGCGGCCATGCTGGGCCAGACTCCCGGACCCGGACTGCAGCCCTTAATGGACATGGCCAAGCTCATCATACGCATGGCCCAGATACTGCTCTCATCAGCGGTCGCTTTTCACGCGGCCCGCTCCACGCGCCAGACGCCCACTGCTTTTCCCAAAACCCAGAAACCCCGAGCCCTTATCTCCACCTTCGCCCATGACTCATGCTTGGCAGAGGACGGGAAATTCCGCGACCGCTACTTCCGGGACCTGGCGAAGCGGCTTGAGGAAAAAGGCCTGGAGGTCTGGATTCTTCCCTACATCTGCGAGATCAGCCGGCCGAGAACAGAGCTCTTGCGCTGGCTGAGGCAAAGTCCCTCCCGGTTAATCATCAAGGAAGATTGGATCACTTGGACGGACGTGGCCGGAGCCTTGCTGGGCGGCGCGCGCAGCCTGTTTCTGCCGCGGCAAACTCCCCCTTTCCAGGGGCTCGATATCAAGCCCCTGGCCCGGGAGATGCGCCTGCGCCAAGCGCGCTCTCCCGAGGCTTTCGAGTCGCGGCTGCTCCTGCGCCTCCTGCCCCGGCTCAAGGAAGCGGGATTCTGCCCGGACCTCGTCCTCTCCTGGTTTGAAAACCAGAGACAGGACAAGGCCCTGGCCTTGGCCGCGCGCCAGGCGTTTCCAAAGGCTGACCATGTGGGCGTGCTCTGCGCCCTGCCCAATCCCAATTACATGACCATGTTCCCGACGCTCGCGGAGGCGCGCTGCGGCGCGCTGCCCGGCCGGGTGGTGTGCTGCGGCAGCCATCAAGCCGAGGTCCTTGACCTTTTCGGCTCCAACGTTGCGATCAGCGTGGGCGCGGCCCTGCGCTATCAATACCTCTGGGAAGATAACGCCGGCGCGATCAGCTCCGGGCCAAGGACCGCTTTCATCCCCCTGCCCAGCAGATTGGGCGAAGCAGTTGAGCTCATAGAAAGCCTCAGGCCCGTGCTGTCAGGACAAACAGGAATCGAGCGCTGGTGGATCAGGCCCCACCCGGATTACGGCATGGCTGATCTGCGCTCAGCCTTGGGCAAAAGGCCCTGGCCCGCACAGTTGGAGGTCTCCCCGCATCCTCTTCAGGAATCCCTGCGTCAAAGCAGCGTGGTCCTTTCCGCGGGCTCAGGCGCCTTGGCCGAGGCGGCCTGCATGGGACTTCCGGTCATGGCCGTGGGCCGCTTGGCGGATCTGGATTTCGATCCCATGGCCTATTTTCCGGACATCTGCCGCGTCTGCCGCGGCCCTGAAGAAATATCCCAAGAGCTTCGCCGGATTCTCAATTTGTCCGATTCAGAGCGCCAGCTCCTAAAAGAAAAGGGCGCTCAATTGCGCGGCCGATGCTTCGCCCGGGAGAACGAACAAACCCTGGCCTCATACTGGACCGAAAGCCGCCAAAGGGAGGTTCCTTGCGGCAGATAAAGAAAATCCTGCTGCTCGTGCCTCCGGCCTACACATTCAAGTCCTTCCGGGACATCAACCCCTTGCCGCCCATGGGCCTGGGCTATCTGGCCGCGGTGGCCGAGTCCATGGGCATGGAAGTCCGCATCCTGGACTGCTTGGTCCAGGGCTGGAATCACGAGGAGGCGGTCGACGGACTCCTCATCCGCGTGGGCCTGCCGGACGACGAAATCGCGAAACGCATCGCCGAGTTCGCGCCAGACGTGATCGGCATCAACTGCCAGTTCAGCCGACAATACAAAATATACCATCGCCTCTTTGCCCTGGCCAAGCAGGCCCGGCCCGAAAGCATCACCGTAGCCGGCGGCGCCCACGCCACCGTGGTCCCGGAGGAGGTCCTCCAGAACCCGAACTGCGACTATCTGCTCATAGGCGAGGCCGAGGCCGGCTTCAAACAGCTCCTCGAGGCCCTGCAAAGCGGCGGGGACCTCGGCAAAATAGACGGTTTAGGCCGAAAAGAAGACGGCCGTGTCATCATCAACGAAAAAAAAGAATGGATCCGAGATCTGGACTCCATCCCCTTTCCAGCCTACCACGTCATGGAGCTGGAACGCTACTTCGGCCTGCCCTCGTCGCACGGCGCGCGGCGCAGCCCGCGCTTCTGTCCCATCATCACCTCCCGCGGCTGCCCGGCCCGCTGCACCTTCTGCAGCGCTTTTCGCGTGTGGGGCCGCAAATACCGCGTCCGCTCCGTGGAAAACGTGCTCGCCGAGATGAAGCTCCTGCACGAGCGCTACGGCGTCACCGAGCTCATGTTCGAGGACGACAACGTGACCGCCGACGCGCGCCGCGCCGAGAAGCTTTTCCGCGGCATGATCGAGGCCGGCTTCAACTTCCAATGGGACACGCCCAACGGCGTGGGCGTCTGGTCCTTGACCAACGAACTCGTTGACCTCATGAAGCAGTCCGGCTGCTACAAACTCAATTTCCCGGTGGAAAGCGGAAGCCAAAGGGTCCTGGACTCGGTCATCCGCAAGCCCCTGGACCTGGGCAAGGTCAAGTCCTTGATCGCGCACTGCGACAAGATCAGCCTGGAGCGCGACATGTTCCTGGTCATCGGCATGCCCGGAGAGACCCTGACCGACATCCGGACCTCGCTGCGCTTCGCCGCGCAGTGCCGCTGCTTCAACCCGCACATATCCGTGGCCACGCCCTACCCGGGCACCGAGCTCTTCGAGCTCTGCCGCGACAAGGGGTTCTTCGCCACGGAGTTTTCCCTGGACGACCTTTTCATCCGCAGCTTCATCATTCGCACCCCGGACTGGGACGGAGAAATTCTGCGGCGCACGTTGCTCAAGGGCCATCTCTACCTAAAATTCCAGCGGCTCCTGCACGATCCCCTGGAATCCTTCAAGTGGGCCCTGCGCAAGCTCAAGGACCCTTCCGGACTGCTGGCTTATTTGCGCCTTGTGAACAAAGGCGGCTAAGGAGAAAATCACATGATAGCCATATCCCGTCCCGTGACCGGCCCGGAAGAGATGCGCGCCATGGAAAAGGTCTTTGCCAGCGCCTGGCTGGGCCTGGGCGCGACGGTCTTCGAGTTCGAGGAGAAGCTCAAGGAATATCTGGGCGCCAAGCACGTGATCGCGGTCAACACCGGCACCTCGGCCTTGCACATCGCGCTTTCCGGCTTCGGCGTGGGGCCCGGAGACGAGGTCATCCTGCCCTCGATCACCTTCGCGGCCTGCGTGCAGTCGGTCCTGGCCCTGGGCGCCAAGCCGGTCTTCGCCGAGTCTCACGAGGACACCTTGCTCCTGGACATCGACGACGTTGAGCGCCGCCTCACGCCTAAGACCAAGGTCGTCATGCCCGTGCACTATTGCGGCAATCCCTGCGACATGGACCGGCTCATGGCCCTGGCCAAGAAACGCGGATTCTTGGTGATCGAGGACGCGGCCCATGCCCTGGGCTCCGAATACCGCGGCCGCCGGGTGGGCACGCACGGCCACGCGACCTGCTTCTCATTCGACCCGATCAAGAACATCACGACCGGGGAAGGCGGAGCCGTGGCGCTCTCGGACGACAAGGTGGCCGAGGAAATCCGGCGCCAGCGCATCCTGGGCATAGACAAGGACACCTGGCACCGCTACAAGAACACCCGGACGTATTTTTATGAAGTGGTCTCGCCCGGTTTCCGCTACCACATGCCTAATTTCTGCGCGGCCGTGGGCCTGGAGCAGCTCAAGAAATTGCCGGGCTTTATCGAGCGCCGCCGCGCCGTCGCGCGAAAATATGACGAGGCTTTCAAGGGCCTCAAAAGCGTCCAGCCGCTTAAGATCGACTACAGCCATGTGGCCCCGCACATCTATATCGTGCGCGTGCCGCTCGAGCGCCGCGACGAGTTCATGGAGTTTTTGAAGACAAAGGGAGTGGGAACGGGCCTGCACTACATCGCCAACCACTTGCAGCCCTATTTCAAGAAGCACTGCGGCCGGCCCTTGCCGCGCTCGGAGAAGCTCTGGCAGGAGATCGTGACCATCCCCCTGCACTGCGCCATGAGCGACGCGGACGTGGAGACCGTGATCTCGGCGGTACAGGCGTTTGACAAGACGCCTGCGCAATCCGCCAAAATCTAAAAATAGAATGCCCAAGGTCAGCGTCAACCTCTGCTGCTACAACTCCGAGCCCTACCTGGAGGAAACCCTGGCGTCGGTCTTCGGCCAAAGCTTCCAGGACTTCGAGCTCGTCATCGTCAATGACGGCTCCAAGGACCAGACCGACGCCATCATCCGCCGCCACATGGACGCGGGCCGGCCCGTCATCTACCACGCCCAAGCCAACGCCGGCCTCGGAGCCGCGCGCAACAAGGCCCTGGAGCTCTCCAGCGGCGAGCTCATCGCCATCATCGATCACGACGACGTCTGGGAACATGACAAGCTCGCCAAGATCATCCCCCTCTTTGACCGCCCCCAAGTCGCTTTCGCGGGCAGCGACGCGGTTTTCATCGATTCCCAAGGCCGCCGCTTAAGCCGCTATTCGGACGGCATCGTCCTGAGCCGCGGCAGGATACTCAAGGACCTTTTTTTGCAGAACTTCGTGCCTTGCGCGGCCGCGGTCATGCGCAGATCAGCCATCGCGCAGGCCGGAGGCTTCTTCCGGCCGGATTTCCACATTGCCGAGGAATACGAGCTCTTCCTGCGCTTGGCTGAAAAAGGCGAGTTCGATTTTATCCCGGAACCCCTCGTGCGCATCCGAGTCCATGCCGCCAGCGCGGGCTGGGATTTCAGGAAAGAACGCCTCGAGCTCAAGCTTATCTATTCGGAATGCCTGCGCCGCAACCCGGACCTGGTTGCCTCTATCGGGCCGCGCCTTGTAGCGGTCAAGGAAGCGGGGTTATGGGTCGGTCCGGAACTCGCCCAAGCCTTTTGCGGCAAAGGCCCGGCATCCCTGCGCCTCAAGGCTCTCGGGCTCTGCGCCCTGGCTTGCTTTCCCGGCCTGGCAGACACCCTGCGCGATCTCAAACGGCGCCTTTTCCGCCTGGCCGCGGCCAGATAAATAAGCGCCTGCGGCGACAGGGCGGGAGTTCAAAATCCGATCACGCGTTCTGAATTTTCAGTGGGAGCCATAAGCTCTCGAATTGACTCAAAGATATTCCGGATATGGGAAGCATGGTTTTGGATTTTGGCGCATCCGGGTCTGCCTGGGTTGCGGGCGGGATAAAGGGACTCGGCACGCATCGAACTGTTGATCTCCCGGCCTGAATAGATATATGTAGTTGTCAAGGAAATTATATTTTCCGTTGGGAGTGCCCCGAACGGCTCATAATCGAATTTCAGGAGTTCAGCTTTGACTGGAGGCCCGGCGCGCCTCCCTTTAGCCAAAGAGTCATAGCCTCAAATTGGTATAATTTCTTTGTCTTATGCGAGATATCCGCAACCTTTGCTCTAGCCCTCTTTGCCTTGGCGCTTATCCCCAAACATATCCCGGGATATGTTTGGGGATAACTCGACCCTGCGCAATCCTGATCTTCGAGCATGCGGCTTGGCGCCGAGCATGAGAATCCTGCTCGTCTACCCAAACATGGCGGGCATGAACATGCTGCCCCCGGCCTTGGGACTGTTCACCTCCATCCTCAAATCCGCGGGCCACGAAGTCGCGCTCTTCGACACCACCAACTACCCGGACCTAGACAACGGCTTTGACAGCGACAAATCCAAGGCCGAGCATCTCAATGCCCGGCCTTTCGACGACAGCCTTTTGCGCCAACATGACCGGCACAGCCCGGCGCCCCAGGACTTCGCGCAAAAAGTCGCCTCCTGGAAGCCCGGCCTCATCGCCATATCAGCCACCGAGGACATGTACCCCATTGCCCTGCGCCTGCTCTGCGCCCTTCCCAAGGACCGGCCCCGCGTGGTCTTGGGAGGAGTCTTCGCCACATTCGCGCCTGAGCTCGCCCTGCGCCTTTCCCAAGGATTGATCGACCATGTCCTCATCGGCGAAGGCGAGGATTCCCTGCCCGAGTTTTGCCGGCGCCTGGAAAAAGGCCAGGACCCGGCCGGCACCCCTGGGCTTTGGTCCTTGAACCCGAAAATCTCGAGTCCCCTGCCCAGGCCCGTCAACACGGAGACCCTGCCCCTGCCCGACTACGGTCTTTTCGAGGAAAGCAGGTTCCTGCGGCCCATGCAGGGCAAGCTCTGGCGCATGCTTCCGGTCGAGACCATCCGCGGCTGCCCCTACACCTGCGCCTACTGCAATTCCCCGGCCCAGACCGAGGCCTATCGCCAGGCAGGGCATCGCTTCTTTCGCATGCGCAGCGCGGACAAGGTCCGCGCCGAGCTCAGGCATCTGGCCGGAGCCTATGGCGCGGATTCATTCTATTTCTGGGCCGACAGCTTCCTGGCCTACAATGACCGGGATTTCGCGGCTTTCTGCGACATGTACTCCGAGTTCAAGCTTCCCTTCTGGATACAGACCCGGCCCGAGACCGTCATTGAGGAGCGCTTCCGCCGCTTGAAGGAGATCGGGCTTTTGCGCGTGTCCTTCGGCATCGAGCACGGCAACGAGGCTTTCCGGGAAAAGCACCTGGCCCGCCGAGTGAGCAACCGCACGATCGTCGAGCGCCTGGCCATACTCAATCGCTTGGGCATTCCCTTCAGCACCAACAACATCCTGGGTTTTCCCCATGAGACCCGGCAGCTCGCTTTCGACACCATAGAGCTCAACCGCCAGGTTTTGGCCGACGGCTACAACGCCTACTCCTACACCCCGTTTCACGGAACGCCCTTGCGCGCGCAAGCCGAAGCACTGGGCTTCATCAAGCCCGACAGCCTGGCCAGCTGCATCACCAAGCCCACGATCCTGGACATGCCCCAGTTCTCCCGGGACGCCATCGAGGGTCTGCGGCGCTGCTTTGTGCTGTACGTGAAGATGCCCAAGGAGCGATGGAGCCGCATCGCCCAAGCCGAGAAGCTCACCCCGGAGGGCGACCGCGCCTGGCAGGAGCTGCGCGATGAGTGCCGGGAAAAATACATGGGATTCGACCTGCCCCCGGCCATCTCGGAGGTGCCGAAAAAATGAATTGGAAAGACGCGCGCGTGCTCGTGACCGGAGCCGGCGGCTTCATCGGCAGCCATCTGGCCGAGGAGCTTTCCCGGCGCGGAGCCAAGGTCCGGGCCATGGTCCGCTACAATTCCCGCAGCCATTGGGGCCTCCTGGAAAAGCTCGACGCCCAATCCCTGCGCCGCATCGAGGTGCTCCCCGGCGACGTCACGGATCCCCAGTGCGTGGCCCGGCTCGTCGAGGGCCAGGACATCGTCTTCCACTTGGCCGCCTTGATCGCCATCCCCTACTCATACGCGGCGCCGGCCAGCTACGTCGCGGCCAACCTCGCCGGCACCTTGAACGTGCTCGAAGCCTGCCGCGGCCGCAAGACCCGCAAGCTCGTGGTGACCTCGACTTCCGAGGTCTACGGCACGGCGCGCTACGTGCCCATCGACGAAGCCCATCCCTTGCAGGGCCAATCCCCTTATTCCGCGACCAAGATCGGAGCCGACCATCTGGCGGAAAGCTATTTCCGCTGCTTCGGCCTGCCCGTGGCCGTGATCCGGCCCTTCAACACCTTCGGGCCGAGACAATCGGCCCGCGCCGTGATCCCCACCATCATCTCCCAGCTTCTGGAAGGCCGGCCCACGCTGGAGCTGGGCTCGACCTCGACGATCCGGGACTTCAACTACGTGGCGGACACGGTCGAGGGATTTTTGGCCGTGGCCGCCTCGCCCAAGTCCGTGGGCGAGGTCATCAACATCGGCTCGGGCCGGGGCGTGAGCATCGCCCAGACCGCGCAAACCATCATGCGCCTTATGGGCCGCCAAGCCCGCGTCGCCAAGTCCGCGGCGCGCACGCGGCCGGAGCGCAGCGAGGTCATGCGCCTGGTCTGCGACAACCGCAAGGCACGGCGTTTGCTGGGCTGGAAACCAAGCTGGTCTTTCGACGAAGGCCTGGCCCGGACCATCGATTACATGACGAGACATCGCGCCGACTTCAAGGCCGGCCTCTACAACGTCTGATATGCAAGCGGTCATCCTGGCGGGCGGCAAGGGCACGCGGTTGAGGCCTTTTACCACCTCCCTGCCCAAGCCCCTGGTCCCGGTGGGCGACTATCCCATCATCGAGATCGTGCTGCGCCAGCTCAAGCACTTCGGCTTCAACGAGGTCATCGTGTCCACCGGCCATCTGGCCGAGCTCATCGAGGCCTACTGCGGCGACGGCCGCCGCTGGCGGCTGCGCATCCGCTACGTGCGCGAGGACAAGCCGCTCTCCACGGCCGGCGCGCTCAAGCTTATCCGCGGCCTGCGCGAGGATTTTCTCACCATCAACGGAGACATCCTCACCACCCTGGATTTTCGCGCGCTCTTCGCCGGCCATCGACGCTCCCGGGCCGCGGCCACGATCGCGGTGTGCCAGCGCCAGACTCTCGTGGATTTCGGAACCATCCGCCTCGACGCCGAGAACCGGCTCCAGGCCTATGTGGAAAAGCCCGCCTACCGCTACCTGGTCAGCATGGGCGTCAACGTCTTCGACCGGAAGGTCCTGGGCCTCATCCGGCCGGGGGAGGCCATCGGCATCCCAGAGCTCATCTCCCGCTTGCGCGAAGCCGGAGAGCCCGTCATCGGCTTTCGCAACGGCGCCGAGTGGCTGGACATCGGCCGGCCCGAGGACTATCAAGCCGCCCAAGACCTGTTCTCGTCGCCCCAAGGCCGCGCCAAGTATCTGCGGCGATGACCTTCCTCATCACCGGGGGCCGGGGTTTCTTGGCCGGCCATCTTGCGGCGGAACTGCGCCGCCGTCGCCCCGGCGCCCGAGTGGCCCGCCTCGACCATGTGCCGGGCCCGGGGATCATCACCTGCGACCTGCGCGATCCCGCGGCCGCGGGGCGGGCCGTGCGCCGCGTATCCCCCGCGGTCATCTTTCACCTGGCGGGAACGACGCTGGCCCGGCCCTGGGACGAACTTTGGGCAACCTTTGCCAACTCGACCGTGAACCTTCTGGAAGCCGTCAGGAGCCTGCCCCGGCCCGAGCGCGTGAGGGTCGTGACGGCAGGCTCGTCGGCCGAGTACGGCGCCGCTGCCGGCGGCCTCCTGACCGAGGATTTTCCCCCTCGGCCACTGACGCTTTATGGCGCCATGAAACTCAGCCAATCCTTGACCGCCCTTTCCTACCGCCACGCGGGCCTCGACGTAGTCGTGGCCCGCATCGCCAATCTCGTAGGTCCCGGCATGCCGGAAAACCTGGCGCTCGGGACGTTCGCCCGGCAGCTGGCCCGCATCAAGCGGGGATCGCAGCCCCCGCTCATCAAAGTCGGCAATCTCCGTTCCAGCCGGGATCTCATCGACGTCCGAGACGCGGCCCGCGCCCTGGCCATGCTGGCCGAGCGCGGCGTTTCGGGAGAAATCTATAACGTCTCCTCCGGCGCGGCGGTTTCAACCGGAGCCATGCTGCGGCGGCTCATGACCGTCGCCGGGATTCGCGCCCAGGCGCGCGGCGAAGCCTCAAGGCGCCGCCGCGGCGAAGCCCTGCACGTGGCCTGCTCCTACCGCAAGCTGCGCCGGCTCACCGGCTGGCGGCCCCGCCTGAGCCTGGAGCGCACCCTGCGCGACACCTATGACTGGGCCCTGGCCCGGGCCGCGCAGCCGGCAGGCGATTGATGGAAGAGTTCGAAAAGTCCCAAGTCGTGGTCCTGAGCAGCATCGACTGGGACGCGGCCTGGCAGCGCCACCAGATATTCGCCTGGCAGCTGGCCCAAGCCGGGCATGAAGTCTTTTTCGTGGAAAACTCCGGATTTAGAAACCCGGGACTCAAAGACCTTCCGCGCCTCTGGCGCAAACTGCGCAGATTGGCCGACGCTCCCGACCCGTCGTCCCAGGAGTCCCTGCCGCATGCTCTGCGCGTCATGCCGCCCCAGCTCTTGCCGCCGACCTACCCTCCCTTCCGGCGTTTCAACGCGGGCATTCTGATCCCGCAGCTCATCGCCTCCCTGCGCAGCCGGGGCCTGCGCCGCCATCCCCTGGTCATAACGTATTTTCCAACGGCCACGACGCTGGAGCTTGTGCGCCAGCTGCAGCCCGCCGCGGTCATTTACGACTGCGCTTCCAATTTCCGCGCCCATCCCCGAGCCCCAAAGGACTTCGCCCGGCAGGAAGCCGAACTGCTCGGACGCGCGGATCTCGTAATCTGCGATTCGGACTTCCTCTATGAGCAGAAAAGGGCGGAGCACGGCAACGTGGTTCAGATCCATCAAGGGGTGCCGGAGTCTTTCTTCGCGGCCCGCCCCGCCGAGCAGAGGTTTCTCAGGTTCTGCTATTACGGAACCTGGGGCCAGGACCTCGATCCACGGTTTCCCGTCGCGCTTGCCGAGGCGGGTTTCAGCGTGACGGTAAGCGGCTTCTCCAAGGGCTCGGCTTCGCCCCTGCCCCCCGCCATACGGCGACTGCCGCCGGTCCCGCGCGAGCAATTGGTTCAGCGCCTCGAAAATTTCGACGTCTTCATCCTGCCCTACCGCATCAACCCGTTCCTGCTGGGCGTGATCCCGGCCAAGATATACGAATGCCTGGCCATGGGCCGGCCCATCCTCGCCACCCCCCTGCCGGCCTTCGCTCCCCTGCGCCGCCTCGTCTACGTGGCGGACTCTCCCGAGGACTGGGTGCGCATCGCCCGTAACCTGCCCGCCACCGAGACCGCCGGACTGCGCGAAGAGCGCCGAAGCCTGGCTCTGGAGCACACCTACCCGGCCGAGTTCGGCCGCTTCCGGGCGGCGATGCGCAAGGCCTGGCAAGAGGTTCGGCGGCCCGCCGCGTCCGGTCAGGCCGCCGCGTGCGCGGACGGGCCCTGGTGGGAGCGCAAGCACGCCCGCTCGTTTCTGCGGGGATTCACCTGGATCGGACTGCTTTACGGCATGGCCAAAATCTCCACCTTGGCGACCCAGATACTGGCCGGACGGGTGCTGGGACCCCAACATTTCGGGAAGGCCAACCTCGTCATCGCCATCGCCTCATTCATCCAGATCCTGCCCATGATGGGTTTTCAATGGGCCTTGAGCAAGTTCCCCTCCAGCGAACCCTCCCGGCCGGCGCGGGAAAAACTCGTCTCCACGACCCTGAGCATGTTCGGGCTTTGGGCCGTCCTCTGTTTGGCGGCCTTGACATTTTTGCGAGGCGCCATCGCCGGCTCCCTCAATGTGCCAGCGGAAATCATCACGGACTCCATTATTTTCTCCTTCTGCACGGCCCTCTATGTGGTCATCTCCAGCCCCCTTCTGGGGCTGCAGCGCTTCGCGGAGCGCGGCTTGTCCGAGGCCGTTTACGGCTTCTCCGCTCCCCTGTTCTTCCTGGTCTTCGTGCTGCACGGCACCCGAACCTACCACGCCATCATCCTGACCTTGTGCCTGAGCCTGGCCCTGGCCGCGGTATATTCGGGCTGGAACCTCAGGACCTACCTCAAGCCTATCTTTGATCCGGCCGCCATCCGAATCGTCTTCAGCTACACCTTGATGGCCGCGCTCAACCTCCTGACCGCGGCCTGCATCGTGGGCCCGGGCCGGCTCTTCCTGAACCGGTTCTTCGACGCGCACCAGGTAGGCATATTCAGCGCCTATTTCACGTCCACCGCGCAGATCAGCCTCGCGTTTCTCTACATCATCACCTCTGTCCTGGTGCCGGTGGCCAGCAACCCCGAGGGCCAGAACGAGGCCTGGCGCAGCCTGCGCCGCCTGCGCCCGGCCCTGGCCGCGGCCTCCCTCCTGCTTTTCTCCTTGAGCGCCGTGGCGGCCCTGTCCATATTCGGCCGGCAATATCCGTTCCACTGGGCCTGGATCGCGACTTTTGCCCTGGCCGCGGCCCTTATCCTGCTCCACGGAATCTGCGCCGCCCTGTTCATGGCCCGCGACTTCTCAGGCCTGCGCGTCTCGGTCGTCGGCAACCTGCTGGCCGGGCTGGGAAACGTCGGACTGGGACTCTGGCTCATCCCCCGCTGGGGAGTGTGGGGAGCGGGCATGGCGCTTGTCGGCGCCTATCTGCTGGGTCTCTCTTACTACCTGCTGCACGTTCCCCGAAATCCGGACGCGGCTTTGACCTGACGACGGCCAATTGGTACAATGTTCAATCTTCGAACAAAGTCCGACCATGCCTACTTCCACCGAGACTTTAGAGGAAAACGAATTCCTCCTCATCCAGGAGATATCCCGCAAGCCCACCCGCACGCAGCGCGACCTCTCCGAAAGCCTAGGGCTCTCCCTGGGCATGACCAACCTGCTCATCCGCAGGCTGGCGCGCAAGGGCCTTATCAAGATCACCCAGCTTGATTGGAAGCGAACCCAGTATTTGCTGACCTTGAAAGGCGCGGTGGAGAAGACCCGCAAAGCCTACTTTTATACCCGCTACACCGTGCGCATTTTCCGCCAGATCCAGGAGAACATCACCACGGCCCTGACCCAGGAGTACCGGCAGGGAAGGCGCGAGTTCGTGCTGGTAGCCCAGGATGAGATACTGGAGCTTCTGCGGGATACCGTCTCCGACCTGCCCCTGCCTAACGCCGCCTTCACCTTCGTGCCGCGGTTCCAAGAGATCCCGCCAGGCGTGGATCTGGCGCTCTGCGCGACCTTGGAAGCCCCGCCCAAGACCGCCAACGGCCGCCGCTACCTGAGCCTCGTGGACTTCGAGGACATAGATTTCCGCCTCTCATGAAAGCCAAGAAACGCCGCGCCGCGCCCTTGGACATCGCCGCCGAGATGCGGCGGGTCATCGGCCTCGAGGCCAGGACCCTTGCCCGGCTGCGGGACTCGGTCAACGGCGACTACGCGGCCGCGGCGCGCCTCATGGCCCGCTGCCGCGGCAAGGTCATCATGACCGGCGTGGGCAAGTCCGGGCTCATCGCCCAGAAAATAGCCGCCACATTGGCCTCGACCGGGACTCCCGCCCTGCACCTTGACCCGGCCGAAGCCATGCACGGCGGCCTCGGCGTGGTCCAGCGCCAGGACCTGGTCGTGGCCATCGGCAAGTCCGGCGAATCGGCCGAGCTCAATGAACTACTGCCCCGGCTGCGCGCCATCGGCGCCAAGGTAATCGCCGTCACGTCCGACCCGCACTCGACCTTGGCCCGGCACGCCTGCGTGGTCCTGGTCACGCCCGCCACCCAGGAAGCCTGCCCGCTCAACCTCACCCCGACTTGCAGCACCACCGCGGCTTTGGCCGTGGGCGACGCCCTGGCCGTGGCCCTTATGAGGCTCAGGAATTTTAAAAGCGACGAGTTCGCGCGCAACCACCCGGCCGGACAGCTGGGCCGGCGCCTGACCCTGACCGTGGCCGACGTCATGCGCGCGGGCAAGCGCCTGCCGCTGGTGCGCGAGGACGACGCGGTCTCCCACATGCTCGTGGAGATCACCCGGCAGCACGCGGGCGCCGTGTGCGTGGTGGACCGGCAGGGCCGGCTCAAGGGCCTGGTCACGGACTGCGACATCCGCAAGCCGCTGGAGCAGGGCCGCAACCTCCAGGAGCTTTCCATCCCGCGGATCATGAACCCGCGCCCCACCACGATCCGGCCCGAAGCCCTGGCCTCGCGCGCCATCGAGATCATGGAGCTGCGGCGCAGGCCTTTCAACGTCCTGCCCGTGGTGGACGGCCGCGGCCGGGCCGTGGGCCTGGTGCAGATCCACGACCTGCGCGGCCGCGGACTTTAGCCCACCCTCTCCCTTATATGCTCGCGCAGCCAATCCCAGAAGGCTGAAGCCTGTACAGCGGTAAAGGGCAAAAGAAAAGGAAAGTAGATCAAACGATGCCGGGTAGCGCTGCCAAGGTCAACCTCGGTCAAGGCACTCGCCAGCCACATTAACGCGAAAAACAAGGCGCAGGGCCCGGCCATGGCCCAATTCCAGCGCCGGCGCAGGCCGGACAACGCCGCGATGAACATTGTCAGCAGAGCCAAGTTCTCCAACGAGGCCAACCAGCGGCCGAGATTTTCGCTCATGTCGTAGAGGCCGGGCAGAGGCATGAAAAGGACGTAGAACGCGGCCTTAGGAAGAAAGAAACAGATATCCTGCCAATCCCGGAATTCCGCGTCGGGAAAAATCTGGGTTTGAATTTGCCGCGCTTCCTTGCGCAAGGCCCATTGCTGGTCGCGCTGCTGCCGGATCTTGCGAAAATCCGTCAACCACGCCGCGCTCCATTGGCTATACGGCCTCACATTGCCCGAGGACTGCGTCAAATCTCTGACAAAAGGCACCGACGCATCCGGCCCATAGGACTTAAGCCGGTTGAAAATCAAAGGCGAGACAACTTGAAACAAGACAACAACCCCGATCACACCCAGAAAGACCAGCGCCCCGACTCTGCGCGCTTCCGGACGGCGGACCGTAAGGAATCTCCAGACCTCCCCCCCCAGCAAGGCCGCGGCTGCCAAAGGCAGGATATGAGCCCGCAGCAGGCCGCAAAAGAAAAGAGCCGCTCCTCCCGCGGCAATCCGCGAAAACACGATCCAACTCTTCTCGTTGGAATCCCGGCGGCCGGCAATGGACAAAAACGCGGCAGCCAAGGCCGAAAGCATCATGGCTTCCTTAAGATTCTGGGACGTATAAAAAACATGCGTCGGCCAAAAAGCGAGGAATAAAACCGCCCAAAAAGCAACGCGCCGTCCAGGCGGTCCGTTATCCCTGCTGGCGGACAAGACGATCCGGTGCCAAAGCAGGATGGCCGCTCCCGCCAAGACACCATTGATAAGCATCGGCAAAAGAGGACACGGCCCCGCAAGATAGTAAAGACAAGCCACCCAGCGGGTATAGAGTTCCCGACCCGGGGTCAGATTCGACGGCTGAAAGACTCCCCCCCTCATGGTCGCAGCGTGAACGCGAGCTTGAGCATCATAAAGATGGGCATCCGCATAGTAATATTCCGGGAAAATCGGATGCCGATCCATGACCACGGCCGAAATCCACCGAACCCCGATTGCCGAAAGCAACAAAACCCAAAGCGCTGATGCACCGAATTTCCCGGACAAAACCCTTGCCCTGGAACAGTTCATTCCTCGTCCCCGCGGCCAACGCCGAGCTTATAAAGAACCGCCGAAACCTTGTGGCTGACCGGGATCGCGTCCAAGCGCGTCGCCTTCAGCCTTCCGTCACCGAGGCGGGCTTGAATCCCGGCATTGGCCCGGTTGAGGAAATCATGGGGCGTCCCGACCTCTGCGGGAAGCTCCCCCTGGACCATGATAAGGTAGGCCGCTGATTTATCCTTGAGCCGGATCAGCGCGTCCTCAACCGTATTGTTCCCTTGGACCAGGTTGACGAATTCATAACGATGCCCCAAAGCAAAGGACAAGGAAGCCAAATTGTTCGCGTTGAAAAGCGCATGCTCAAAACCTATGGCCACGACCGCTCCCTCAGGAGCCTTTGCTACTAAAGTTTCCACCACGGCTCGCCGGTCCCAGCCCGGATCGCGCGAAGGCGGCCCATTGAAAAACATCGGCCTGGATTCTGGAATTCCGAAAGTCTGGCCGCAAAAAACCGCTGCCGGAGCCAGCGTCAGCAGGGCCGCCATGGCGGTGCGCAGCGTTCCCGAAGCCACTGCGGCCGCGGCCGCGCCTACGGCCACGGCCAGGGCTGGAAGGATGGGCGCAAGATAGCGCACTTGTTTATTGACCGCCAAGGCCACGCACAGAAACGGAAGCCCCAGCCAGAAAAGCAAGAACCATTCGCGATCACCCCAGTTCCAAGGGCGCGGCCGGCTCTGCCAGGCGGCCGCGAGCAAGACGACCGCCACGAGAGCGTATGGCCAGGACAATGCTTGAAAAACAACTTGGACGGCGAAGCCGCGCAAGGCCGCGTAAGATAGAGCATGACTGCCGTAGCTATGGGAGATGCTCCCAAAACCCGCGCTCAGTCCGAATCCCGCGACAAAGGGAAGATTCCAGGCATACCAAGTGGAGGCCAGGAGCCCCCCGCAAACCAAGGCGGTCTTGGCGTGAGGACGCAATGCTTCGCGGCGCAGCCAGATAGGGCCTATGACATAGAGCAAAAATGAGGACTTGGCCAGAAGCCCCAAGCCCAGAAGCGCTCCCAGCCTGGCGCCGGCCCAGCGGTCATCGGCGCGAACCCGCAGGATTTCCCATACCGACCAAGTCACGAACGCCGTCAAAACGCACTCGACATAAAAAAACCGCGAAAGGCCGTAGCTTAAGGGCAGCAAGGCGCAAGCCATGGCCGCGGCCAGTCCTGCTCTCTCCCCGTAAAACAGCCGGCCGATCCGGAAGGCGAACAACCACGTCAGGGGCAGGGCCAGCATGTTGACCCACAGGGCAATGCGCTCCCCGGTCCCGAAAACCGCGTAGAGCGGCAGAGGCAGCACCGCGATCAGAGGAGCCTTGATGCGGAAGGCATGCGCATAAGATTGCAGAAAATTCATCAAGCCGGCTTTGAGAGCCTGATAAAGACGGAAGCTTACCTCAAGATACCAGGCGTCGTCCCATGCCGGAGGCGCGGTCTGGACCAGCAAATGCCAAACATTGGCCGCCAGCACGGCCGCGCACAAAGCCATGGCCGCGCAACGCCACGCGCCAAGGTTGGACGCGGAAAGAGGTTCGCCGCTCATGGGACCGTCATCCTCCCGGAATGAAAAGAAAATCCGGCCAAATCCACGGCAAAGGGAAGGATCTTCGGCTCGCCGGGATGCAGCGCGGTCTCGATCGCCGTAGAGCGGCCAAGCCGGCGCGCCGCCAGCAGGGGCGCGCCCAGGAAAAACCGGACCATCCTCTCAGCCGGCAAGGAAACGCCTCCCAACCGGAACTCGCTCACGCCAAGGCGGAGGAACTCTCCGGAATCAGCCTGCTCAAGCCCGGCCTTTATGGAAACCGGCAACCCGCGATAGGAAGCGTCCAGGCGCAATCCTCCCTCGAGTTCCAGCCGCCGCGCGCGCACTCCGCGATTCAACAGCAAGAGCTCCAAATCCCCGGCTGAAACAGAGGCCGCGGCAATCCGTACCCGTCCCAGCTTGAGCAAGCGCCAGCGGCCGCGCTCCAGATCCCGGCTTTCAGGCCAGGGCAGGGCATCTTCCAAGTCCAGTCTAAGGTCACGGACCCGCAGACCCCGCCAGAGCGCTTCCTTGGCGGAAAGGGAGACGCGGCGAAAGACCGAAGCCTTTGGGTCCCAATCGCCAAACATAACGCGCAGTCCGGACATGGCCAGAGCCCCCGCATCGAGGCGGTCCATATTCAACGCCCTGGCCGGGAAAGGTCTCTGCAAATATTTTTTCTTCTCGAAGAGCACGGCCGCGGACCCGTCAGGCAGGGGCCAACGCTTGGCTTCGCCGTACGCGGCCTCGAACCAGCCGCCCGGCCGGTTCATCTCGGCCGATATTTCAGGCAGTCCGGCCGTCACTGCGGCCGGGCCAAGGTCCCCTTCCTTGAGCAGGACCAAATCGGAAAGTTCCCACAAGGACGCGCCGGGGCCTGACAATCGGACCGAATCCAGGCCCAGCCGGCGCGCGGTCCAAATAAAATTAAGTTCATTGAAGAACGGATGGTTGGCCGCAAGGACCAAATCCGTGCGGGACCTGCCGGACGCTTCGCGCAGTATCTCCTCGATGCGCCAGTCTTCCCGGCGCGGCATTCCTTGCGGAAAAAATTGAACCAAGCCCAGCGGCGCAGGCAATGACACGGGCTTGATCCAACCTCGCGTGAAATTGGCCGCGGTCAACACCTGCAAAGCCGCCAAGCCCCATATGATCCTCTTGGGCCAGGCCAGCCAACATAAAACCGCCAAGCCGGGCAGCCCGGGCAGGAGGTAGCGCATCTGTCGGTTCGGGACAATGGCCCAAAACAGATACGAAGACAGGACCCAGGCCAGCAGCACTCGCGCCTGAGCGGACTCCCGCAAGACCTTGGGACGAAAGGCTCCCGCCCAAGCCAGGGCGAAGAAGAATATCCCCAGGTTTGGAATCATGTCCCGGAAATACTGGAAGAAAGCCCCCTGCCGCCAAAACGGCACGGCAAAATCAGAGGAAGCCGCGACCAGACGAGTCAGAACCAGGGGGAAACGGACAGCATACCACGGCAAGGCCAAGGCCAGCGCCAAGGCAGCAGCCGCCAAGACCTGGGCCCGGTTTTCACGCCTCCGCCAGGCCTGAAAAGCCAGCCAATAGGCGGGCCACAGATAGCTGAAAAAACTCCATTTATGAAGCATGCCGAAGGCGAATGCTCCGCCGAATCCCAAAGCCCAGGGCCAGCGCGAAAAACCCGCGCAGCGCAGCAGCATCCAGTAGGCCAGGGCGGCGCAGGCGGTCAACGCCAGATCCGGAAGCTGGTTATAAAAAAGCCATAGCACGATGGGAGTCCCGGCCAAGATGAGCGGCGCGGCCGCGGCCGAGACTTCCCGACGCATTTCCCAGGCAATGCCCAGCAGGGAAAAGCTCAACAGGACCAGATAGACCCAATTGACCCAGAGCACAATCCAAGTCTGGTTCCCAGAACTCAGCGCCGAGGCCAGGGCGAGGTGATAGAGCGGCGGGAAAGGCGGGATATCGCTCTTTGGGACGAAGTTCCAGACGCGCCCCCAGTCTCCCTGGAGCAGGGCGTCCCTATACTCCCAAGCGACGTCCAGATGATTGGCCTGGTCCCAGGCCGGAGGCCTCGTTTCCGTTCTTAGGAAAGAATGAAGGGAAAATCCCTGCCACAACAGAAACAAGCCCAAAACAACGCACGCCGCCAAAAGCGGCTGGCGGTCCCATATCCGCCGGCCCATATCAGGGGGATTTACTGCCGTCTTAGTTCCTTCCAACCTGCGATATCATACCAACTCTGGAGACTTGACGGCCGCACCTGGAAAAATCAGAGCTGGATCAGGCGCGCCGGATGTTCTTTGGCCCAACGGGCATCCGGCGGCCCAGAGACCCTGAGCAGCTCGCGCGTTTGAGGATCATAAAGGAACATCCGATCGTAACTATATTCTCTGACGAACTGTCCCCCTGGCGCCTCCAAGGCTCGATCCGGGCGAAATCGAAACCGCCACGAATCGATGGCTCCGGTCAAATCCTTGCGGTTGATGGCCAAATGCAGGGCTGAATCGAAATCATAGGGAGCGTCAAACACGACCACATCGCCGACATAGAGCGATGAGGAAAGGACGATCGTGGCCGGGCCGGGAATATCCTTGGCTTGAATCCGGATATCGTCGAGTATCCTTTGCTGTTCCCTCCAGGCTCTCGCCCAATCCTGCCGCTGCGTCCAATTGGCCGGCAGAAGCAGCATGGCCGCCAGACCCAAGCACCAAGGCCGAAACCGGGACCATGACGCGGGCCAGGAAGCCAGGATGCCCGCGGCCAGCATGCCGAAAACCCAGGCGCCCGCGCCGTTGGTCCGGCTCATGATGCCGTGCATGGTCGGCTGGTAGCCTCCTGAGAAAGCGTAGGGCAGGTAAGCCCCTAAGAAGGCGGCGGCCGTGCCGACCCACCAGGTCGTGGGAAGAGCCTCGGCTTCGCGGCGCAAAGCGGACTCCAGCGCCCAGGCGAAAAAAATCGCCAAGGCCGCGGCCAAGAGCCAATGCCCGGCCGAGAATCCCCGCAAGGCCGGGCCCACGGACCGCAGGCACTCATGCAGGACGCGCGAACTGACGCATTCAAAACCGGCCCCCAAGCCTTTCAACGCCAGACCCAGGGACCAACTCGGGGGCCTCAGCGCCGTTGAAGTAATCCACGCGAGAATCACCTGATTCCAGAGAACGGCCGCTGCCATGGCCAAGGCCAGAGGCCAGGTCCGGGCGGCCACGCGGCGCAGCCGCATCCGCCAGGGCCCAGCGCCTGGAAGAATGGCCGGATCAGCCAAAAGTATCAGGGGCAGAAAAAAAGCGGCCTCATAACATGATGCTCCGGCAAGATAAAGGCCCAGGGCCAGGAACAGCCTGGCGGGCCGGCGTGACTCGACCCAATCCCTATAAAGCCAGAGCCCCCCGAGCACGAGAGGCTGAGCCGTGGTCTGCAGTATGTCGGCGAACCACATCTGAAAAGACGGCCTACCCGGATAAAGAAGCACGAACCCCGTAACCGCCAACGCCGTTGCGGCTCTTCCGGTCATGCGACGCACCAGTCCATAAAGGAGCAACGCCTCGAGGGCCACGAGAAACGCGAGGATGCCGGCGGCTACGGCCGGCCGATTAAGAGCCGCTCTATGAGCCAGAGGCATGAGCACGATCTGCGCGGGCCGCCGCCAGTTCCAGCCGCGGGCGGCGAAGGCATGCACGGCGTCGAGCAGAGTGCGGCCGCGCGCGGAGTCCTCCATGGTGAACCAATCGTCCTGGTAAAAACCCGTCGGAGGAAAGGCAAGCCAAGCCCCGAGCACGGCCGCGATCAAGGCCGCGGCCAAGAGCCATGCCCGGCAAGGCCGCGAGTCAATAAGCATAAAGGATTTCGAGACGACCATTATACCAAACGGAAAAAATACGCTCGGCTGCTTTTGTTATAATTCCGGATGCCTCAGGGACGACACGATCCCTCCCGGCGCCTGCAAGTGTCTGATTCTCTCTATAAAAAATCCTGGCTGCCCCTGCTCATCGTCGTGGCCATAGTCCTGGCCACGTTCGCCCCTGGCCTATGGTCCGGTTTCTACATGGACGATCATTCCTTCTTGATGACGGTTCGCCAGCCCGCGGCCGAGGTATGGGACTATTTCCTTCATTATGTTCCCGGGCGAAACCTCCAAATATTTTTTTTCTGGATCTTGGCGGGAATCACCAACCAATCCGCGCTTTGGCTCCACCGCATTATCCTCCTTGGCGACGCTTTAAGCGCCATTCTGGCATATCTTCTGGCCTGGGAGCTCACGGCCTTGCCTTGCGTGGCCCTGCCCATCGCCCTGATCTTCGCCCTCCTGCCCAACCACGGGGAAACTCATTTCTGGTTCACGCAATTCGTTCAATGCGAGATCCCCACGCTGCTTTGCCTCCTGGCTTTCTGGCTCGCCGCCCGGCGCAAGACCAGCCTTCCGCGGAGGCTGTTCGCATGCCTCGGGCTTTATATCGCGGCACTGTTCACCTACGATCAAGTGTTTTTCCTTTGGCCGCTGCTTCTCATGCTGCTGTGGTTTCGAAGCTCTCCGCAGGAGCGCCGGCCTCGTGTTTTCCTGATGGCCGCGGCATTGGTCTTGAGCCTCAACCTGACCCATGTCCTCATGCGGCATTTCTCGGAAAAATCATTCGGCGGCAGGCCGGTGATCCAGTGGAAAAATATCCTATTACGCCTGCCCCAGAGCATTCTTGAACCAATCAAAGGGATGTTTTCCCTGCCCAGCCCGGGACGGCTTTCGCATTGGGGCTGGACCGCGGCCCTGACCGCGGCCGCCTTGCTCACAGGCTGGCTGATCGCGCGCCTCGTGCGCCGCTGGGCCGAGGCTGATCGGCCCTCATGGGATGCCTGGCGCGTTTCCCCGGCTCCGCTGCGCCTTATGTTTTTCGGCTGCGCCTGGTTCTTTCTCGCCTACCTGCCCAATTATTTCTGGTACATGAACCCCCGCCACAATTATCTCCCTTCCCTGGGCTGGGCCTTCCTGTGCGTGGGGACGGCCGTCTGGCTGATAAAGAGCCGTCCGCTCGCGGGCCGGACGCTGACGGTCTTGTCGGTTCTTCTCTTCGCCAACGCCGTGGTCGCCAATGTTCACGAAGGCAGCGAATGGGCCTACACGCACCGCTTGCACCAGGCATATCTCAAGGAGGCCGCCCGATTCTTCCCGGATTTCGAAAACATTTTCGTCATAGGCGCGCCCCGTTACGTCAAGAAAGCCCCGGCCTTCCACCTCTACCATGACGCCCCCATGGCCGCTATCCGCGCCGCGGGCCGGAAGAACCTCGTAGACGGCGATTACCAGCTCACGCCGACGCGGGAAGGGGCGTTCTATTTGAACGATCTTTCCATATGGAACCGCTCCACGTTTCGCTGGCTGCCGTATTCCCGCATCAACGCCGTCGCCTATATCTCCGGAACGGAGTTCCGCTGCATCCGTGAAGTGCGCATGCGGGACCCACAAGGCCGGGCTTTTGAACGCGAGACGCGGCCAGTGCCCGGCTGTCAGAGCCTGGTCCGGCTGGACATGGCCGCGGCCCTGGACAAAGTCGAGGAAAAACCCGCTTCCGCGCGGTCAGGCTCCGCGGTGCCCGGAATGCCGGGCTTGGAGCTCGCCGAGGTTGCCCTGCAGGCCAAGCCGGAGCTCCTGCGCCTGGACCTCGGCTGGATCGCGCGCCGCAGCCAAACCGATGATTTCGTCGTGCTGCTCACCGTGTACGACAACCGCAGCCGCGTCCTTTACGAGCCGGTCTATCCCTCGCCGACGTTGGGCCGAAAAACCCCGGTGCTCTGGCCTCTTTTCAACGATCAAAAGCCGCCGTCGTCATGGCGCGCGGGCCGGGCGATGCGCGAATCCTATGTCCTGCGCACAAAAGGGACTTTGCCCATAGGCCCTTGCCGGGTCAGGCTTGAGATTTACAGCATCGGGATCGGCCGGAACTCCCGCAAGATCGGAGAAACCACCGTATCCTCTGAAATCAGGGACGGGGATGCATAAGATCCCGTTGTCCCCTAAGGGCCTCATGGCCGCCTCCGTAACGGCGCTCTGCCTGGCCCTGCCCTTTTCCATCGCCGGGACCAATATAGCCCTGGGGCTGGTGTGCGCGGGGCTGATGTGGCATGCCCTAAGCGCGGGCCGCCTGCCCTGGCGCAGGACATGGGGAGCCGCCGCCCTCTGCCTTTGGATATACGTCGCCGTGTGCGCCTTGACCGGCGCGCTCGGGGTCGCGCCCGCGGAAAGCCTGCGCATCCTGCCCAAGGAACTGCACAAGATCGGCGTCTTCTACGCTCTTTTGCTCGCCTGCGTCTGCGCGCCCGAAGCCCCGGCGGCCGCGGCCCTGGTCCTGGGCTTTACCGCCGTCGCGGGCTACGGCGCCGCGCAGTCCGTGGTGAAAAGCGCGGCCAACGGCTGGTTCTGGATCCGCGCCTCCGGGTTCATGCACCCGGTGACCTACGGCGACATGCTGGCCCTGGCCTTGTTGGGGGCGCTCTGCTTTCTCCTGCGTCCCGGCCAGAATCAGCCTCGGCAAAGGGAATTGCTCGTTTTTTTGGGGATCGGGACTTTGGCCTTCATCCTCAACCAAACCCGGGCCGCTTTCCTGGCCTTGTTCATCGGGTTTCTGACGCTCTGCGCCGCGGACCGCGAACTGCGCCGCTGGATCAAATGGGCCCTCTTGGCCGCCATGCTGGGCGCAGTCGCCTTGGAGCTTCTGCCCACACACAGATCCTTGCTGGGCTCCCTGCGCGATTTCGGCGCCACCGTAGCCAAACCCGGCTCCAACCCCCAACTCGACCGGCTTGCGCTCTGGGACGTGGCGTGGCGCGCGTTTCGCGACCACCCGGTCTTGGGCGTGGGGCCGGGAAATTACCGCACGGTGTTTCCGCGCTATTTTTCCGGAGAGATCGCCACCCAACGCGTGTGGGGCTCGGCCCATAGTCTGTATCTGCACCAGTTGGCGGAAAGAGGCCTGCTGGGTCTGGCCGCGCTTCTGGCTTTGTTCGCGGCCATGCTGGCAAGGGCCTGGCAAAGGGTCAGGGCTCTGCCCAACGCTTGGAATCTATGGGCTTTGGGGACCATGGCCGCGTTCCTGGTCATGAACCTGACGGAAATATCCTTCCAGAATGAACTGGTCGCCACCTTCCTTATCATCATCTGGGTCAAGGCAGAGGCGCAGACATGACCAAGTCCCCGGCGCGCCTCCTGTTCCTGCTGGCCCTGAGCCTGCGCGTCGGCTTTGCATTGGTCAGCGAGGTCAAGCCTGTTTTCCCCGCCCACTACTACACCGATGCCCGGCTCATGGAGGAAACGGCCCGGGACATGGTTTCCTCCTGGCAACGGGGCGAGGAATATCTCTCGGCGCGCCACCCGTCACAGCGCACTCATGCCTTCCTGCTGGCCTGCTGCTACAGAGCCTTCGGCTTCCACCCGCTCCTGACCAAGATCCTCAACTCCTTTTTCGGCGCCCTGGTCATCGTCGTTTTCTTTAAATTCAGCGCTCCTTTATTTGGAGCGGGGCCCGCCGCCATAAGCGCCCTATGCCTCTCCTTATGGCCTTCGCACATCTTCTTTACGTCCCAGAACTTCAAGGACTCCTGGATACTGCTCCTGGCCTATGCGGCGCTGGCCTTCGTCCTGAGGATTTTTCGCGACAATCCCATCCGGCCGGCTGATGGTCTGGCCGCTGTAGGAGCCCTGGTGGGAGTCGGGTTTCTGCGCAGCTATTTGGCCGCGACCACGGCCTGCGTCCTGGCCGCCGGCTTATGCGCTGAAACAGCCAGACGCTTGCGCCGGGGCCTGCCCTGGGGAAAGGTTCTGGCAACGGCCGCGCTCGTGGCAGGCGCCCCCGTGCTTTACCTGCACCTAAGCCGCGTGATCTTCACTGATTGCCTCAAGCCGCCCCCCTCGGATGTGCCGGACCCGGCCGTGATCCATGCCATCATGCCCCCCACCTACAGTCCCAGTCTCGACCGGTATGTCGCGCCCTACAGCCCGCGCAATCTCTCGGAAACGCGGCGCGTCCGCCAGCTTTCGGACCGGATATGGGCCAAGGACAACGCCGGCCGCGAGATCGGCACGCAGCTCTTCGTTGATTTGGAATTCAACAATTGGTGGGATGTTCTCGCGTTTCTGCCCAAAGGGGTTTTCTACGTCCTCTTCATGCCCCTGCCCGGCCTCTATGCCATGGACGGAAACCTCGGACGCGTGTTGGCGGCCCTGGAGAACTCCGTGCTCCTGATCCTCGCCTTGGCCGGCTTGCTCGGGGCTTGGCGCGGGCCAAAAACAATAGCGCGATGGCTTCTCTTGAGCCTTTTCGCGGTCATGGCCGCGGGTTCGGCGCTGCTGGAATTCGACCTGGGCAGCGCCACGCGGCATAAAATCCTCTACCTCCCGCTCCTATTTCCTTTCGCCGCCAGCCTGGGGCCGCGGCGTCCGAATTTAAAAGGAGGCCGAACCAAGGTCTTGGAAGTCTTGGAGTGCGGCGGTCCCGGAGGCACGGGCAACCAGGTGGCCGCCATCTGCAACGGCCTCGACCCCCGGCGCTTCGACGCGGTCCTGGTCTACGCGGTCCGGCCCGGCGAAGACCCGGAGCAATACCGCGGCCAAGTTCCCGGCGCCAAGACCGCTTATCACGTGCCCGACATGGTCCGGGAGATTTCCCTTGGGCGAGACCTAAAAGCATTCGTCCGGCTATGCTCCATCATGCGCCGGGAAGCCCCGGACGCGGTCCACGCGCACTCATCCAAGGCCGGAGTCCTGGCCCGGCTGGCCGCTTGGCTTACAGGGGCGCCGCGGGTGTTCTACTCTCCCCACGGCTATTCATTTCTCCAGACGGACCGGAGCCCGGCCTCCCGCCTGCTCTACCGCGCCGCGGAATGGTCCGTGTCCTGGATAGGAGAGATCGTCGCGGTCTCGCCGAGCGAGGCGAGACTCGCCCGCTCCCTGAACTGGGGAAACCCCGTACACACGGTCTGCGATCCCTACCTCGGCCCCGCCGAGCCGCCGCCTCCGCTGCCCCATGAGGGCCTCGCGCTCGGCGCGTGCGGCCGCCTGACCGCGGCCCGAAATCCCGAGGCTTTCGTCAGGCTGGCGGCCGGGCTGCGCCGGGCGCGGCCGGATGCGCGCTTTATCTGGATCGGCGGCGGCGAGCAGGAAGAAGACATCCGGCGCCTCGCGCATGAGCGCGGCCTCCAAGGAAATCTGGAAATCACCGGCTGGCTCAAGCCAGAACAGGCCTTGGAGAAGATGCGCGAGCTCGACATCCTGGTCCATTACTCCCGCTGGGAGGGTTTGCCCAACGCGGTCCTGGAGGCCATGGCCCTGGGACTGCCGGTCGTGGCCTCGGACGCGCCGGGCAACCAGGACGCCGTCATCCCGGATGTCACGGGGCTGCTGGCTCGCGATGAAGCTTCTCTTTTGCGGGCCGCCCTGCGCCTGGCCCACGACGCCTCCCTGCGCCGAAAGCTCGGGCAAGCGGGCCGGGAACGTATCCTCCTGGAATTCACCCCGGCCCAGGCCCTCGGCGCCCTGGAAAAGCTGTATGCGCAAAATTGATATAATCGCTGCTGATGGCCACTCTCGCGCCGGGTACCGAGCGCATCCAGTCGAGCCACAAACCATTTAAGCCGGCTTTCCCTCTTTGGCTGCGCCACGGCCTGCGCACGTTCCTGCACCTCGCCTTCGACGCCTCGGCCGTGAGTTCCTCTTACGCCTTAGCCTACCTGTGGCGCTTCCGCTCGGAAAGATGGGTCTCGGCTTTTCCCATCCCTGGCCTCACCCCGGACTGGGACCTGTACCGCAACATGCTCTATGTCGCGGTGCCTTTGTGGCTGATGATTTTCTGGTATTCCTCCCGGCTTTACAGCAACCCCTGGATAAGCGGCGCGGACCGCTTCCTCAAGATCGTCAAAGGCTGCCTTCTGGCCACCGTCGCCACCATGGCGACGACTTATATTTATTCCCGGCTCGAGTATTCCCGCATGATGCTGATCTTGGTCCTGCCCATATCCGTGATCCTGGTCTCCTTGAGCCAGGCCGTGGTCTTGTGGGTGGATGATTGGGTCTCCCGGCATGAGAACGCGCGCCCGGTCCTGCTTATCGGCGGCGGCGCCGTGGCCCAGGTGGTCAAGGACCGGATCCGGCTGCGCCACCCCGAGGCGGTTATCCATGAGCTGCGCGATCTGCCCCCGGACCAAGACCTCAAGCGCCTGCTGGCCGGGCAACCCTTCTACGAGATGATCCTTTTTAAATCCGCGCTCGCGCATGAGCGCATCCTGGCCGCGGCCGAGATCTGCGATTCCCAGGGCATATCGTTCAAGATGCTGCCGGATCTTCTGGAGCTGCGCCTGGGAGAGATCCAGATGGATCACAGCCTGGGCCTGCCCGCCTACCGCATCCAGCACGGCTCCATGACCAGGGTCAATTTCATGGCCAAGCGGGCCTTTGATATTTCGTTCTGTCTTCTCGTCTTCCTGGCCGCCGGCCTGCCCTGGCTGCTCGCCGCGCTGCTCATCCGTCTGGACTCCAAGGGACCCGCCCTCTACAAGCAAAAGAGGTTCGGCTATAAGGGCCGGATATTCCATGCCTACAAATTCAGGACCATGGTGGTAGACGCCGAATCCCGGATAAAAGCGGTCAAAACCCTCAACAACCACCAAGGCGCGTTCTTCAAGGCCAAGGACGACCCGCGCGTCACCCGGGTCGGCCGCTGGCTGCGGCGCTTCTCCCTCGATGAGTTTCCGCAGTTCATCAACGTTTTCAGGGGCGAGATGAGCGTGGTCGGCCCGCGGCCCTTGGCCGTGACCACGGGAGAAATGGAGGAATTGCTCAGGGAATTCGGGGAAACCGCAAAGAAGCGCATGAACATCCTGCCCGGCATCACCGGGCTCTGGCAGGTCTCGGGACGCTCGGACGTGTCCAGCGAGCAGCGCTTCGCTCTGGACATGTTCTACATCGAGCATTGGTCCCTGGGCCTGGACCTGGAAATAATCCTAAAGACCGTCCCGGCCATGCTCATGGCCAAGGGGGCTTATTGAAACCGACCACGCAGACTCAGATTCCCTTGTTGAGCCTCAAGAAACAGCATGAACGCATCGGCGCCGATATGCGCCAAGCCTTGGTGCGGGCCCTGGACTCGGGCGCCTTTATCCTGGGCCCCGAGGTCAGGCAGTTCGAAACCGAGTTCGCCGCGGCCTTGGGTTCGCGCCACGCCGTGGGGGTTTCCAACGGCACGGACGCCCTGCGCATCGCCCTGGAAGCCGTGGGCGTGGGCCCGCAAGACGAGGTGCTCGTGCCCTCCTTCACCTTCATCGCCACGGCCACCGCGGTCTCGGCCTTGGGCGCCAAGCCCGTGTTCGTCGACATCGACCCGGACACCATGACCATGGCCGCCGCGGACGCGGCCCAAGCCGTCACCCCTCGCGCCAAGGCCATCTTGCCCGTCCATCTTTTCGGACAGCCGGCGGATATGGACGGCCTGCTCGCCCTGGCCCGCGAGAAAGGCCTGAAGGTGGTTGAGGACTGCGCCCAGGCCCACCTGACCTCCTACAAGGGCCGCACGGTCGGCGCCATCGCGGACGCGGGCGCCTTCAGCTTCTATCCCTCCAAGAACCTGGGCGCGGTCGGCGACGCCGGCGCGGTCACGGCCCAGGACGACGCTCTGGCGGAATCCTGCCGGCAGCTGCGCAACTGCGGCCGGGTCACCGGCGGACCCGCCTATCGCCACGCCCGGGTGGGGCAGAACTGCCGCCTCGACGAACTCCAGGCCGCCGTCCTCCGGGTGAAGCTCAAGCACTTGACCAAATGGACCGAGGGACGCAGGCAGGCCGCGGCGCGCTACATCGAGGGCCTTGCGGGACTGCCCTTGCGCCTTCCGGACCTCGGCCAGGGCGGCAGCCGCCACTCCTTCCATCTCTTCGTCATCCGCTGCGATCGAAGAGACGAGCTGGCCAGGCATCTCACCGAGCGGGGGATCGGCAACGCCGTCTATTACCCCATCCCCATCCACCAGCAGCCCGCCTACCAGGGTCTTGCGGCCCGCGGCCTGCCGAGGACCGAGGAAGCGGCGCGAACCGCCCTGGCCTTGCCCATGTACCCGGAGCTGGAGCCGTCCGAGGTGGATCTCGTCTGCCGGGCCGTGAAGGATTTTTTCGGAAAATGACAAGCCCGGCAGCGCCGACGAGGGATGGCTAGTGGTCAAGATCGTTTTCGTCTCCACGTCGACCACGTTGGGCGGAGCCGAAAAGACCCTGTTCTGCCTGGCGACCTCGCTCGACCCGGCCCAATTCGAGATCGGGACGATAGTCAGCCTCAAGCCCCTGGGCCACTACGGCCGGCGCCTTGCCGAACAGGGCCACAGAACCCAATCCTTGGGCATCCGGCGCTGGCCCCTGCCGGCCGCGGTCGACGCCCTGGAGCTGATCATCCAGCAGCATCGCCCAGACATCGTCCACGCCATCATGTATCAGGCCATCCAGCTTTGTCGATTCGTCAAGGGACGCGGCACGGCATCCTTCAAGCTCGTCACTTCCCCGCGCGTGAACTACCGCACCCGCCCTTTCTGGACCTTGCTGGCGGACCGGCTGCTCAAGAAGCACGATGATCTTCTGATCTCGGAATCCGAAGCCTCCCGCGAATTTCTCGTGCGCCGCCTGGGCTACGATGAGCGCAAGGTCAGGACCATCCACAACGGGGTGGACATCTCGCGCTGGGCCTGCGCCAAGCTCGACCGCCAGCAGAGGCGCTTGGAAATGCGCCTGGGCCTCGACGACGTTTTGATCGGCGCCGTGGGCCGCCTGGACGAGCAGAAGGGACACTCCGTTCTCATCGACGCCATGGCCAGGCTGGTCGACCTTCATCCGGTGCGCTGCGCCATCATCGGGGAGGGACCGTTGCGCGGCCGGCTCGAGGACCAGATCCGGCGCCTGCATCTCGAGCAATCCGTCTGGCTGCTGGGGGAACGCGACGACCTCTTTTCCTGGCTCTCGGCTTTCGACATCTTCGTTCTGCCCTCGCTCTGGGAAGGCCTGCCCAACGCCCTCCTCGAGGCCATGGCCGCAGGCCTGCCCTCCGTCGCCTCCGCCGTAGACGGAGTGCTGGAGATCGCCCGGGCCGGGCAAGAGTGCCTCCTGGTCCCGCCGGGCGATCGCGCGGCGCTGAGCCAAGCCGTCGCCGGGCTTATCGCCGACCCAGGCCTGCGCCGGCGCCTGACGGACGCCGCCCGGGCCCGCATCAATGAACGCTTCGACATCGCGGGCATGATCTCCAGGTATGAAGCCGTTTACCGGGAAATCATCGGCGGGCCTCCCTCCCCCTAATTTCCCGTTTTTAACAAATTTTTACGAAAAATAGCCCTGTCCTTGACAGCCTCATGGCCCCCTGTTATACTCTCAACGCTTGCGCGCTGGGACGTTTATATATAGACATTCGCGCGCAAACGTTATCCACGCGCGAGCCGAGGGCGTGGGGATCTGGACGACATCTTGCAGCGACTTCGATTTCTGCGCCTATGGGGCTTGGTCGCCTTGTTATCGTCGCTTGCGCCAGCGCGTGAAGCGGCGCAAGCCCAATTCTCCACGCCTTACGACCCGGATTTCGCCCAGCAGCCGCAAGCGTCCAAGCCCCAGGCCGAGGCTCCCGCCCCCGAAGCCGGCGGCCCGCCCGCCGCCGTCATCCCCGCCGCCGGCCCGTTTTTGCTCATCGACCGCCCGGATCCGGCCCATATCCTCGAACCCGTCGAGGAGCCGGAGCCCGCGGGCCAGACCCCGGGCGATTTTTTGGACTTCGTGCGCGGCCTCAAGCCCATGTCCTATTCCCCGGAGCGCTTCCTGCGCGCCCGCCGCAACATCGAGCAAGGCCGCGCCCCGCGCGAGCGCTCGCCCCGCGAGGAGCTCGAGATCGAGGAGCTCGCCGCCTCGGAGGCGCCCGTCCTCAGGCCGCCGCCTCCGGAGCTGGAACTGCCCGGCCAGCAAATGAGCCTCTCGATCACGGGCCGCAAGATCATCGGATTCCAGTTCTCGGAGAAGCGCTTTCTTAACGACCAGGCCAAGACCGGCCGCCCGGCCTCGACCAACCTCTTCGACATCCAGCAGGAGCTTCAGCTGCGCATGCAGGGCAAGGTGGGGCCCAAGATCACCGTCAACGTGGACTACGACGACACCAAGACCAACCAGCAGGACATCTCCATCGTCTACCAAGGCTACGCCAACGAGGTGGTCCAGAACGTGTCCTTCGGCGACATAGACCTCTCGCTGCCGCCCACGGAGTTCGTCTCGTACAACAAGCAGCTCTTCGGCATCCGCGCCGACGTCAAGTGGAACGGCCTCAAGGCCTCGTTCATCGGCAGCCGCACCAAGGGCACCACGAAGTACAAGCAGTTCGTGGGCAACACCCAGTTCCAGGCCGTCGACATCCTCGACACATCCTATGTCCGCCGGCAGCACTATGACATCAGCTTCGGGTCCGACGTCGCGCGCCTGCCCATCCAGTCCGGAACCGAGAGGATATTCCTGGCCCAGCAAAATCTCGGCCAGGCCAACGTCAACGAGATAGAGATGACGGTCGACGACATCGCCCTGGCCACGGCCACCTTCACCGGGAAATTCTTCCAGCTCTCGGCCGGCACGGACTACACCATCGACTACGTCAAGGGCATCATCTCGTTCCGCAACGCCCTGCAGCCGCAATGGGCGGTGGCCATCGAGTACGCCGACGCTCTCGGCCGCAGCCTGTCGGTCCAGACCAGCACGAACGCGGCGGGCGGGACGGGCCGCCTCAAGCTCATCAAGACCCCCTCGGACGTCCCTATCCGGTCCGATCTGACCTCCTGCACGACCTGCAGCCAGGAATTGGGCTTCAGCCGCGAGCTCAAGACCGTCTACAACATCGGCCAGCCCCAGATCGTGCGCGACGACGGCCACGGAAACTTCATCCTCCAGGTGCTCGATCAGCAGCGCCGGGAGACCGGCTCCAGCTTAAACCCGGCTCAAAAATATCCGGACAACATCACCGTGGACTTCGAAAACGGGACTTTCCGGCTGGAGAGGCCGTTCGCCGTCGTAGGAGACTCCGCCACGCCGGATCCGGACCTCTACTCCCCCACCCCCATCTCCAAACGCCTCATCCACGTGGAATACAGCTTCCGTCTGCGGACCTTCTTCCTGGAACCCTCCATCGTGGTCCAAAGCGAGGTGGTCCTGCTCGATAACGTCAAGCTCAACCGCAACGTGGATTACTTCATAGACTACGAGTCGGGCTTCATCACCTTCTTCAACCCCGACCGGGTCCATCCCCAATCCCAGATCGACATCAGCTACGAGGTCTCCCCGTTCGGCGGCATCTCGAATGAGTCCCTGCTGGGCTCGCGGGTCTCCTACGACCTAAACAAGCACGTTTCCGTGGGCTCGACCCTGCTCTACCAGGCCGGAGCCAAGTCCCAGACCGTCCCCAACATCACCGAACTGGCCCGCAGCCTCATGGTCTACGACTTCGACCTCAAGCTCAAGGACATCCGCCTCCTGCCCCGGCTCAAGGCCAGCTTCGCCGGGGAGTTCGCCCAGAGCCGGCAAAACCTCAACCTCAACGATTTCGCCATCGTCGACAACATGGAGGGCATCCGGCAAGACGACGCGGCGGGCATCATGTACCAGCAATGGCAGATCGCCTCCAACCCCAGCCGGCCCCCCGCGGACCCCGGCCCTTCCGGCAGCCCGAGCGTCAACTGGTTCAACGAGGATGTCCGCGTATTGGATATCAATCCGCGCGCCCAAGCCGGCTCCAACGAGACCCAGAAGGTCCTCGACATCAACTACGATTTCGCCTCCGTCGCCAATTCCACGCAAGAGGTTTCCATCGCGTTCCCCTTCTCCATCTCGGGCCTGGACTTCTCGCAGAAGACGGTCCTGGAAGTGGTCATGCTGGGCGACAACTCCAACAACCTCATCAACTTCCGTCTGGGCGGCATCGACGAGAACGCGGACGGCTCCGGCCTGCTGCGCACCGAGGACGCCAACAATGACGCCATCCTCCAGCCGGGCGAGGACATCGGTTTCGCCTACGCTCCGCCGGGCGCGGCCAACAGCACGCGCTACGGCGCCAACAACGGAGTCCTGGACTCGGTGGACCTAAACAAGAACGGCCGCCTGGACCCGGACGACGGCAACGGCGGGGATTTCGGCTACATGTGCGCCGCGGGCAGCCTGGGCGGGCACTGCACGTCCTCATCCGCCGACCAGCTCTACAGCCTCGATTCCGGCACTCATACCAGGCTCGATTTCGGCCAGGGGGCGACGGGCAGCAGCGCCGGCTGGCAGGCCTTCCAGATCCCGCTCAACATATCCTCCGCCACCATGAGCCGTTGGACCACCATCAAGCACTTGCGCCTCTCCATACGCCGCGCCGCGGGCGGGCTGGCCTCGGGAGGCATCAAGATCGCCCGCGTCGGCACCGTGGGCACGACCTGGCTGCGCGGCGCCGCCGGAGACCCTGCCCTGGCGCAGGGCCAGATACAGGCGGAAAGCCTCGTGGCCGTGCCGGTCAACTCCGTGGACAATCCCACTTACGCGCCCATCTACAACGCCGGGGGGGACGCCACGCAGGTTTTCAACGACCTTTATGGAAGCCTTTCCAATCTCCAGAGGCAGTCCGGAACCAAGAACCTGTCCGAGCAATCCCTGCAGCTGGACTTCTCGAGCATGACCAACGTGGGGACCTCCTCGGCCACGGTCTATTCCAAGCGCATCTTCACCCGCGCCATCGACATCAGCCAGCACCGCCATTTCAATTTCCTGTTGTACGGCAACGCCGGCTGCGAATCCGACCAGTCCCTATGCAACCTGACGGACCACGAGTTTTTCCTGCGGGCCGGCAACGACTTGAATTTCTTCGAGGTCCGCGTGCCCCTCAATTTCCAGGGCTGGCGCAAGATCGTGGTCAACCAAGTCGACACCAACAAGGATTCGGTCATGGAAGCCTGGTCCACGGACCAAGCCTTCGCCGCCATCGTCACCTCCGGAACTCCCAGCCTGCAGCAGATCGCCCAACTGGTCGCCGGTGTCAGGAAAATCGACAACGCCGCGGCCGTCAGCAAGGGACGGGTATGGCTCGACGAACTTTTCCTGGCCGACCCGGTGGTGCGCGTCGGACAAGCCCAGACCTTCAGCGCGGACTTCGAGCTCGCGGGCTGGGGCACCTTCGGAGCCAAGCACCGGCTCGTGGACCGCAACTTCCAGACTCCCACGTCGGTCGTCTCCAATCAGGACAACCGGCTCGACTCCGCCTACCTCAACTTCCAGCGTCTCGCATTCTTCCCCATGAGCTTCAACCTCTCCCGCACCATGACGGACACCCCGAACACGGCCCTGACCGGAAGCCTCTCCAACCTGGTCAACCAGCTCCAAGGCGGGAAAGTCACCACCTGGAACGGCTCGGCCCAGGGCAACTTCACCCTGGGCAGCTGGCCGCGCCTGACCCTGTCCCACACGCGCAACCGCGTCGAATACGAGCAGCTCACGAGGCTCGACGACCGCATCGCCTACGCCGGTTCCATGCAGTACGGCGTTCCCCTGAGCTGGCGCGTCCTGCCGCGCACGATCGACGCCAACTACAGCCATCAGCGCACCATCGTGGCGTTTGATTCCCCCGCGGCGCGCAAACTCCCGGGCAATGTCAACACCGAGGAGCTCAGCCAGACCGCGGGCCTGCGCCTGACCCTCAATCCCTGGGAGGGCTCCTCCTTGAACCCCAACTACAGCCTCACCAAGGTGACGGAGCGCCGCTCCGACTTCACCGGCGACGTGGAGCAAAACTTCTCTTATCCGAAGTCCATGAGCCAGACCGCCGGGTTCTCCTCCAATTTCAAGCTCTTGCGCTGGCTCAATCCCCAGGTCAACTACCAGATCGACATCCTGGAAAACTCCATCCTCAACGTCTCCACCTTCGTGGTCCAGAACTCGACCTACGTCTTCGGCGTCGGAGACATCAAGACCGTCAACCGCTCCGCCAACGGCTCCATCAGCCTGCCCCTGACCATCTCCGATATATATTCCCGCGCCAAGCTGTTTCGTTCCCTCAACATCGTTTCCGGCTATCAACTCCAGGACGGCGACGTCTGGAACAACATAGAAAGGGGCTACCAGACCAACGCCGGCCTTTGGGTGCGCTCGCCCCTGCGCCCGAAAAATCCAGCGGCCCAACGCATGAGCCAGACCGTGCGCGACACGTTCAATTCCACGCAGCGCTGGTCGCCGCTGGACGCCTACGATATCCGGGGCCGCCTCGCGGCGCTCAAGACCTTCTCCATTTCCAACAACTACGTCCGCAGCATCCAGCGCTCGGACACGACCGGGACCCTCTCCAAGACCCTCTCCACGACTTTCCCGGACCTGGTCGCCAGCATCAGCCAGCTGGAGCAGCTGTGGTTCACTCAGCGCTGGATGAACAACACCCAGATGAACGTACGTTTCTCGGCGCACAAGACGGAAAACGTCAACTCCTCCATCGCCACCGACGAATCCTTGGGCATGGACCTGCGCACGATCGTACGCAAGCGCTTCGATACCCTGCTGAGCTTCAACACCCGCCAGTCCAAGAACCGGGACCTGCGCGTCGACGCCAATACGCAGAGCACGGCCCACGAGGACGCCACGGCCCAGGTCAATTTCAATCTGCGCAAGTTCTACTTGACGCCGAAGACCGACTACACCCACGACCTGACCACGTTGGGAACCGGAATCAAGACCCAGGATGTCACGGTTTTGACCCCGAGCCTCCTGGTCCGCACGGACGTGGCCTTGCCCCGAGGCCTGATGCTGCCGGGAGCCAAAAAACCCCTCTTGTTCACCAACCGCATCATCTGGACGACCACTCTCTCCCTGGCGCACCGCAAATCTCCCGTCACCCAGGCCGACAACTCGGATCTCTTCAGTCTCACCACCAGCGGCGACTATGAAATCGCCAAGAACCTGCGCATGACATTAAACGGCGCCGCCTCGCGCCTGTGGCACCGTTTCCTCAAGGAGGAGGACTTCATCTCCTACCAGTTCGGAACCACCCTGACCTTCCAGTTCTAGGAACTTTTTCAAGTCCGGCTCGTAAGGACTAGGTGGGCATATTCGCGACGCTTGCCGCTCTGGCCGGCCGATGTCTGCTGCCTCAAACCTGCGCGCACTGCCGCCAAGACCTTGCCGCCCGCTGGCCGCAGTCCCTCTGTCCGGACTGTTCGCGCGGCTTGGCCGCTTGCGAGCCTCCGTACTGCCTGCGCTGCTGCGAGCCGATGTCCGCGGGGCGACTTCTTTGCCGCTCCTGCGCCGGCCGGCCCTTCGCCTGCCGGCTGATCCGAGCCGCGTTCTTTTATCGCGGGCCGATGCCCGCGCTGATCCACGGCTTTAAGTACCGCGGCCGAAAAGACGCGGCGCGCGCGGCGGGACGCTGGATGGCGCGGCATCTATGCCGGTTTCCGGAGCTGGCCGGCGCCGAAGCCTTGGTTGCGGTGCCCCTGCACTGGCGCAAGCTGCGCCAACGGGGCTATAACCAGGCCGAGATTCTGGCTGAAGCTCTCGGGGCCGAGGCCGGGCTGCCGGTCTTAAACCTGCTGAAGAGGACCGTTTCCACCCGGCCGCAATGGGACCTGGACCGGGATTCCCGCCTTCTCAACCTGTCCGGAGCCTTCGCGGCCCGGCCCCAGGCCCGTAATCGGCGGCTGCTGCTCATAGACGACGTCTGCACGTCCGGAACTTCCCTTGAGGAGTGCGGCCGCGCCCTGCGCCGGGCCGGCGCGGCTGAGGTCAACGCCTTCGTGCTGGCGCGCCAAACTCTGTTCGCCGGCGCGCCTCCACCAGGCAAATAGGCCCTTAGGCCGGCAGGCTTATGGGCCCAAGGACACTGGGGACACGAAAGAACTCGGGCTACCCTATGGGCATGAAGACAATCCATCTGGCCGTCGCTCTCGCGCTCTGCCCCATATCGGCCGCGGCATTTCCAATGAGCCTCGACCAGTTCCCTCAGGCCCAGTCATCCATCAACGATTTCAAGAACAAGCTGGCTCCCGCGGCCGTGGACCGGAAGGTCGTGGATCGACTATTCGAGAATCTGGCGATGAACGGATCTCAGTTTGCAAAAGTTGAACCTGGATCTGAGAAATGGGTCGGACCCAGCCATGAACTGACCCAAAAAAATAAAAACGGCAGCACGAAAACTCTGCGGGTTACATTGATAGAAAGCAACGATCAAAAGCTGGCCGCCCAGTCCAAACAAGGTCTCGTTTCCGCATACGCCCTGCACCGGCGCTCTTTTATCGCCTTGACCGGCTTTGAGGAGACTGTCGCGCCTTTGCCCTCGGGCAATGAAACGGTCGAGCAATACGAATATACCGTTTCCCTCGACGGCGAGCTGCTCGCGGTCAAGCACAGCTCTTGGGTGCGCTCCGGAAGGAATTCCGAGAAACCCGGCAAGAATCCCGCGATTTCCATGGTGGAACGCCTGCCGCCCCAGGACCCCGCGGTGCTCAAGCGTTGGAAAAAAGTCTCGTCCGAATTCCTCAGGATGGGGCCGACGGTAAAAATTTAGCCCTGGGGACTATTTCAGGCCGAACATCTTTTTCCACCAAGGCAAGGCGCTCTTCGCGCCGGGCCGGGCCAGACCCGTTTCCTCCCGCGGCGCGACATAAACCGGCAAGGTGAAGGCAAACCGCGCGCCCTTGCCCTCGTCGCTATCCACCCAGAGCTTGCCGCCCTGCAAATGCGCCAAGGCCTTGGCGATGGAAAGCCCGAGCCCCGTGCCGCCGGTCTGCATCTCCCCGGCCGCGATCTGGACGAACTTCTCGAATATCTTTTTTTGGTCGGCCTTGGCGATGCCGGGGCCGGTGTCGGTCACGGAAAATTCGACGAACTTATCCGGCGACTCCCGGGCGAAAGCCAGGGCCACGGTCACGCTGCCCCCGGCCGGGGTGAATTTGATGGCGTTGGAGAGCAAGTTGATGAGCACCTGGATGGTTCGTTTCTCATCCGCCCGGATCGGCGGCAGGCCCGGGACCACGGAAAGGGAAAGGCCCAGCCGTTTGCGGGAAGCCCAGGGCGACACGCTTTCCACCGCCTCGCGAGCCAGCTTTTCCGCGTTGGCCGCCCGGGGCGCGACCGTCATCTGCCCCGACTCGATCTTGGAGAAATCCAGGATGCTGCTGATCATGTCGGCGAGGCGGTCGGAGTTCTTGAGCGCGGTGCCGAGCATCTTCTCCTCATCCGCCTTGAGCTTGCCCGCGAATTGCCCCTCAAGTATCTCCAAGGCCGCGCGGATGGAGGAGAGCGGCGCGCGCAGTTCATGGGTCACGTGGGCCACGAAGTCGCGCTGCATCCTCTGCAGCGCCTTATGCTTGGCCACGTCCGGAAGGCTGGAGACCATGCCCACGACCTTGCCGGCCTCGTTTTGCACCACGGCCCCGGCGGACATCAAGGTTCTGCGGGTCTCATCAAGGGCCTTGACCCGCACCTCCTTGCCGATCTCCCGTTCCGCCGGCGTGGTAAGCTCCGCCGCCAAGGTGACCAAATGCTCCTCTCCGGCCTTTTCAGCCAAGGGCTGTCCCGCGGCCTGCGACAAGGTCACGCCGTAAATCTGTTCGGCGGCGGGGTTCATCATGAGGATCTTGCCTTGATCGTCGACCACCACGACGCCCTCGACCATGTTCTCAAGAACGGCCTGGGTCCGCGTTTGCTCGTTTTGGAGGACATTTTTCTCCTGGCGCAGGGTTTTTGTCACCTCAGCCACCCGGCGCTGAATGTCCTCCGACACCAGTTGCATGACCCGGTCGATCACATCCGCCCTGTGCTCGGGCCGCGGCACGGCTCGAGTGACCAGGCTCTGGATGGCTTCCTCCAATGAAACGCCCTCCAGGTTAAGGGTCCCGGCCTCGACAGGCTCTACGGCCGCGGGCGCGGGGCCAGACGCCGCGGCCGGCGCCTCTGACGCGGCCTCAGGCTGGCCGGCCGGGTTGGCCATGGCGGCGTCCATCTTCGCGTAAACGGCCTCATTGAAGCAGATATTCTCGACTCCACGCGCGGCCAGATACCCTTTAGGATCACCGGCCTGGGGAGCGTCCTGGCGCATGGCCGCCAGTTCGCAAAAGGCCACCAATTCCGCATTAGCGACGCCGGCCTTGAAGGTGATGCTGGTCAGCTTGAAGCGGCTGAAAATACCGGAAATCGAACGCGGCGTCTGGCTCGTGGAGCCTATAATGCGGCCGTTAACCAGCCACTTGCCCTGGTCCATGGAGAAAGTCAGCTCGCCATCGGTCTGGGACAGGGCTTCGCGGAGGTGCTTTTCCGCCAGCTGCAGGGTAGCGGCCACGGCGGGATGCCCCACCTTATAAAGACTCATCTGTCCTAAGGTCTTGGCGAGCCATTGAAGGACGTCCATGGACAGACGCTCAAAAGCGGCGTATTGGGGATCAGTCATTTCAGAGACGAACCACCCGGGATAAACCCACATCACCCATGCCCAGGATGCCCATGCGTGCCGAACCATCGCGGAATTTGGCGCCAAGCTCCATGGTTCCTTGATTTTACAATAAAAACTTTGGTTTACAACGGGCAATGACAACAAGACACGGCCGCCCCAACGGATCCGGCGCCCCTTACCAGTAGGCGCCGCGCGCTCCTTCTTCTGCTTGAAATACCAGTCATTTTTTGAGAAAATCTATAGCTCCCAATGGAAAAGTTCAATATTTGCGTAGTAGGCGCTGGCTACGTCGGTCTAGTGACCGGGACCTGCCTGGCAGAGCTCGGCCACCATGTCGTGTGCGTAGATTCCGACCCGCGCAAGCTCAAGGCTCTGCGCGCCAAGAAAATTCCCATCTACGAGCCCGGACTGGACAAGCTCTTTTACCGCAACATTAAGGAAGGCCGGCTCTGCTTCGTGGGCTCCGTCACTGAGGGAATGAACCACAAGGGGCGCCGCGCCCAGGTCGTCTTCATCGCCGTGGGAACCCCGCCTCGGGCGGATGGATCGGCGGACCTCTCGGCCGTGGAGGCCGTGGCCGAAGCCGTGGCCAAGAACATGCGCGAGTATACGGTGCTCGTGGACAAGTCCACCGTACCCGTGGAGACGGGAGAATGGGTCTGCAAGACCGTAGCCCGCTTCAACAAGGGCGCGGTCCCCTTCGACGTGGTCTCCAATCCCGAATTTCTCGCCGAAGGCACGGCGGTCGACGATTTTCTCAAGCCCGACCGCGTGGTCTTCGGCGTGACCTCGCCGCGAGCCGAGGCCCTGATGCGAAAGGTCTACGCCGGCATCAAGGCGCCCGTCCTCGTCACCGACGTCAAGAGCGCCGAAATCATCAAGCACGCCTCCAACTCCTTCCTGGCCACCAAGATATCCTATATCAATGCCGTGGCCGCGGTCTGCGAGAAGGTGGGAGCCGACGTGGCCCTGGTCGCCAAGGGCATGGGCCTCGACCACCGCATCGGGAACATGTTCCTGCGGCCGGGGCTGGGGTTCGGCGGGTTCTGCTTCCCCAAGGATCTGGAGGCGTTTTATTGGATCAGCAAGCAGAAAGGCTACGACTTCCAGCTCTTGAAGAACGTCAAGGACATCAACGAGTTCGCCAAGACCTGGGTCATGCGCAAGGTCGAGGAAAACCTATGGAACCTCGAGGGCAAGACCGTGGCCTTGCTGGGCTTGGCGTTTAAACCCAACACGGACGACATGCGCTTCGCCCCCAGCGTTGATATCGTGCGCCAACTCAAGGACCGCGGCGTGCGCTTGCGCGCCTACGACCCCGTGGCCATGCCCAACGCCAAGGCCCTGCCGGCCATGAAAGGAGTGGTTTTCTGCCGCGATCCCTACGATTGCGCCAAAGGCTCCGACGCCCTGGCGCTGCTCACGGAATGGGAGGAGTTCAGGTCCCTGGACCTTAAGCGCCTGCGCCGCGTCCTGCGCAACCCGATCATCCTGGACGGCAGGAACTTCTACGACGCCGGGCAAATGCGCGGCGCCGGCTTCACTTACTGCAGCGTGGGTCGGCCGTGATGCGAATCCTGATCACGGGGGGGGCGGGCTTTTTAGGCAGCCATTTGGCCGACCATTTCCTGGGCCAAGGCCACCAGGTCATCGTCATAGACAACCTCCTCACCGGCTCTCTCGACAACATCTCCCACCTCTTCTCCAATCCGGGCTTCTGTTTCATCAAGGCGGACGTGACCAACTACATCCATGTCCCGGGCAAGCTCGACGCGGTGCTCCATTTCGCCAGCCCGGCCAGCCCCATAGATTACGCCCACTTCCCCATTCCCACCCTCAAGGTCGGCGCTTTGGGCACGCATAAGGCCCTGGGCCTGGCCAAGGACAAGGGGGCGGTCTTCATGCTGGCCTCCACGTCGGAAGTCTACGGCGACCCGAAAATCAACCCGCAGCCCGAGACCTACTGGGGCAACGTCAATCCCATAGGCCCGCGCGGCGTCTATGACGAAGCCAAGCGCTTCGCCGAGGCCATGGCCATGGCCTACCACCGCTTCCACCGCATCCCGGTGCGCATCGTGCGCATATTCAACACCTATGGCCCGCGCATGCGCCTCAACGACGGCCGGGCCGTGCCCAACTTCATCACCCAAGCGCTCAAGGACCGGCCCCTGACCGTCTACGGCAACGGCTCGCAGACCCGCAGCCTGTGCTACGTGTCTGACCTTGTGCGGGGCATCGGCCTGCTGCTCAACTCGGACATCAACGCCCCGGTCAACATCGGCAACCCCCACGAGCTCACCATCCTGGAAATCGCCCGCACCATCATCAAGCTCACGGACTCCAAGTCCCGCATCGCGCGCAAACCCCTGCCCGAGGACGATCCCAAGGTGCGCCGGCCCGATATCCGCGTGGCCCAATCCAAGCTGCGCTGGAAACCCGAGGTCAGCCTGGAGGAAGGACTGCGCCGCACCATCGAGTTTTTCAAGCCGTCGGCGGCCCGCTCGGCGTAGAGTCCGTGCTCCTCTCGGTCGTAATCCCCTGCCGCAACGAAGCCGGCTCCGTGTCTCTCTTCGCCGAGAAGCTGCTGCCGGCCCTCGACGAGCTGGGTCTGCGCCATGAAGTGATCGTCGTCAACGACGGCTCGGAGGACGAGACCGCGGACGTTCTGCTCACCCTCGCGGGCGAACGGCCCGGGATAAAATCCGTTTCCCACGACCGCAACCGCGGCCTGGGCGCGGCTTTGCGCACCGGCTTTGCCGCGGCCGAGGGAGACTGGATCGTGGCCCTGGACGCGGACATGAGCTTTCATCCCTCCCAGATCCGGGCCCTGCTCGAGCGCCAGCGCGAGACCGGAGCCGACCTCGTGGCCGGCTCGCCGTTTTTGACCCCGGAGGGTTCGGCGGAGGTGGCCTGGCGCCGCCGCCTGCCGAGCGCGTTGATCAACGCGCTCTACCGCGTCCTTTGCGGCCGGCAGCTCACGGCCTACACCCCGATTTTCCGCCTCTATCGCGCCGCGGCCCTGCGCAAGCTTCGCCTGCGCAGCGAGGGCTTTGAGATCAACGCCGAGATCGCGGCGCGCTTCCTGGCCGCGGGAATGTCCGTGGCCGAGGTCCCGGCCAGACTCGGCCGTCGTCGGCAAGGCGCCTCCAAGCTCAACGCGCCGCGGGAGCTTTGGCGCCACGCCGTTCTCATGGCGCGCATCTTATTGAAAAGATAACGCCATGCGAACGTCCAGGGGCGAATTCGAGCGTCTGGCCGAAGCCGCCTTGAAGGCCATACCCCGCCAATTCCGGGATTTGATCGTGAACCTGGAGATATCCGTGCGCGCGGTCCCGGGCCGGGAAGCCGGGAAATGGCGGGGCTCAAGGTCATTGCTCGGCTTGTACCAGGGCTTGTCACGCGGCGGCATGACCGGCCCCCTGGCGCCGACCGCCGAGCCCGCGCGCATCGTGCTTTACCAGCGCAACATCGAATCCCTTTGCCAGGGCCGCGAGGAGCTCAAGCGCCAAATTCAGCTCACCCTGCGCCATGAACTGGCGCACCACTTCGGGTTTTCGGACCGGGATCTTAGAGCGAAATGGCCTGAAGGCTCATAAGCCTCTGGCACCGGTTCGAATCCTGTCACTGATAGTTTACCGCGGCCTTCGCGTGGAGTCCACAAAGCGTTTAAATGGTTATTTCTCCGACGAGGGATTGGCCAATTTTTGACAGCGCAGTAAATTTATGGCCTAATGGACTCTATGAGCGCACGAATGATCGCCCGTGATGAGGTCGTGACGACGCCGGAGGTCTGCGACTTGCTGCAGATCACCCGTCAAACCCTTTATGCGTGGATGGAACGCGGCCGGATCAAGCCGTGGATGAAGGCCGGCGGCGCGTCCTGGCTTTTTATCCGTAGCGAAGTGATGAAGGCCAAGGACTTGAAGTACCAGAGGGCTTGATATGGCACGAGGAAAGATCGCCGCAGAGAAGAACAACGGGGCCAACCTGGGTTTCGAGGAAAAGCTTTGGCAGGCCGCGGACAAGATGCGCGGGCACATGAACCCCGGCGATTATAAGCATGTGGCTTTAGGGCTCATATTCCTCAAATACATTTCGGATGCTTTCGAGGCGCGCAGATCCTACCTCAGCCAGGAAGTGGCCAAGACCGGAAGCCCGATGTTCGTCAAAGAACCAGGGGCTCGCGAGCAAATCATCGAAGACCCGGACGAATATGCCGCGGAGAACGTATTTTGGGTGCCGGAGAAGGCCCGGTGGTCGTTTCTTCAGGCCCGTGCCAAGCAGCCGACCATCGGGAAGTTGGTGGATGACGCGATGGTCGCCGTCGAGCAGAAGAACCCGTCGCTCAAAGGGATACTTTTCAAGGACTATGCCAACTCGGCGTTGGACAAACAGAAATTGGGCGAGCTCATCGACCTCATCGGCACTATCGGTTTGGGCGACCAGGAGAGCCGGTCCAAGGACATCCTCGGCCGGGTCTATGAGTACTTCCTGAGCCGGTTCGCCAGCGCCGAAGGCAAGAAGGGCGGCGAGTTCTACACGCCTCGCTGCATTGTCCGGCTCTTGGTCGAGATGATCGAGCCCTATAAGGGCCGAGTCTATGACCCCTGCTGCGGCTCAAGCGGAATGTTCGTGCAGAGCGAGGAGTTTATTTTAGCCCACGGCGGCCGCATCGGCGATTTGTCCATCTTCGGCCAGGAATCAAACCCCACGACCTGGAAACTCGCCAAGATGAATCTGGCCTTGCGGGGCATCGAGGCCAATCTCGGCCCGCACCACGGCGACACCTTCCACAACGACCTGCACAGGGACCTCAAGGCCGACTTCATCCTGGCCAACCCGCCCTTCAACATGAGCGACTGGGGCGGCGACCGCTTGCGGAACGACGTGCGCTGGAAATACGGCGTGCCGCCGGTCGGCAACGCCAACTTCGCCTGGGTGGAGCACATGGTTCACCATCTGGCTCCTCAGGGCATCGCGGCCTTCGTGTTGGCCAACGGGTCCATGTCCTCGAACCAGTCCGGCGAGGGAGACATCCGCAAGAACCTCATCGAAGCGGACCTCGTGGACTGCATGATCGCCTTGCCGGGGCAGCTCTTCTATGGGACGCAGATCCCGGCCTGCCTTTGGTTCTTGTCCCGGGACAAGAAGAACGGCAAGTTCCGCGACCGGCGTGGTCAGACCCTTTTCATCGATGCCCGCAAGTTGGGGCGCATGGTGGATCGCACGCATAAGGAGCTTGCGGACGAGGACATCCAACGCATCGCCAAGACCTACCATGCTTGGCGCGGCGAGAAGGATGCGGGCAAGTATGAGGATGTGGCCGGGTTCTGCAAAAGTGCGGAGCTCAAGGATATCGAGCAGCATGGGCATGTCCTTACCCCTGGCCGCTTTGTCGGGGCCGAAGAGGTGGAGGACGACGGAGAGCCGTTCGAGGATAAGATGAAGCGGCTCACGACCCAGCTCTCCGAGCAGTTTGAGGAGTCGGCCAAGCTGGAGAAGGACATCCGAGAGAATCTCAAGAAGGTGGGTTATGGCATCTAAAAAACGCACGCATCCAATTGTGCAAGTGGCTGCTGCACAATTGCCTGGGCTTCCGCAGGGATACCCCGAATTCTTGGAAGACCTCAAGTCGCGGATTCGGGCCGCCCAGGTCAAGGCTGCGCTTTCAGTCAACCGTGAGATGGTCCTGCTTTACTGGGGAATCGGGCAGGATATTTTGGCTCGCCAGCATAGTGAGGGCTGGGGAGCTAAAGTCGTGGATCGGTTGGCCGCGGATCTGCAAAAAACATTCCCAGGCATGCAGGGCTTCTCGCCTAGGAATCTCAAGTATATGCGGGCTTTCGCCGAGGCGTATCCCAATAAAGACTTTGTGCAAGAGGTGCTTGCACAAATAACGTGGTATCACAACATCACCCTCCTCGATAAGGTCAAAAATGCCGATGATCGGGAATGGTATGTTCGACAGACCATTGAGCATGGGTGGAGCCGAAACATCCTGGTCCTTCAGATTGAATCCGGCTTGCATAAACGGCAGGGCAAAGCCCTCACCAATTTCAAGAAGACCTTACCGTCTCCTCAGTCGGATCTGGCACAACAAAGCATCAAGGACCCCTATACCTTCGACTTTTTGACCTTGGCCGGCGATGCCAAGGAGCGGGAGTTGGAGCAGGGGCTCCTGGACCATATTCAGAAGTTCCTCATCGAACTGGGTGTGGGCTTTGCCTTTGTGGGCCGGCAGGTGCATTTGGAGGTGGATGGCGCGGATTCTTATCTCGACCTGCTTTTCTACCATCTGAAACTGCGCTGCTATGTGATCATCGAGCTAAAAGCCGGGGAGTTTAAGCCGGAGTACGCGGGCAAGATGAATTTCTATCTTTCGGCGGTGGACGATCAGATGCGGCATCCGGACGATAAGCCGAGCATCGGGTTGATTCTCTGCAAGTCGAAGAAACGGCTGACCGCGGAGTATGCGTTGCGGGATATTCGCAAGCCGATCGGGATCGCGGATTGGCAGACAAAACTGGTGGAGTCGCTACCCAAGGACCTTAAGGGGCAGTTGCCGACGATTGAGGATCTGGAGAAGGAGCTTGGGCATGGCGGATAGTTTTGTCACCGTTCGTCTCGGGGATGTGTGCACAAAGATTGGCAGCGGTGCTACGCCCCGGGGTGGCAACAGCGTCTATCTTGACCACGGTGCGACTGCCCTCATCCGAAGTCAAAATATCTATAACGACGGATTCCGCAGAGAAGGCCTTGCGTACCTGACCGACAAACATGCTTCGGAGTTATCAAACGTGGAGGTCCAGGAGCATGACATCCTGCTGAATATTACCGGGGATTCTGTCGCGCGATCATGCCAGGTTGATGCCAATGTTCTTCCAGCACGAGTGAACCAACATGTGGCAATCATTCGCCCAGATCCAACAAAATTGTGGCCCAGATTTCTTCGGTATTGTCTAGTTGCGCCATCAATGCAGGTCAAAATGCTCTCGTTGGCTGGGTCAGGTGCTACGCGCAATGCCCTCACGAAAGGCATGATTGAGGCATTTCAGGTTGAGGCCCCAAAGGATGTCGGGGAACAGAAAGCTATCGCCAACATCTTAGGTTCTTTGGACGACAAGATCGAAATGAACCGCCGCATGCACGAGAGCGTGGAAACCATGGCCCGGGCGATCTTTAAGTCCTGGTTCGTGGACTTCGACCCCGTCAAAGCCAAGGCTGCCGGTCGTAAACCCGCCGGCATGGACGCCGCCACCGCGGCATTATTCCCGGATTCGTTGCAGGACTCAGAGCTCGGCAAGATTCCCAAAGGGTGGGAGGTCAAAAGTCTTGACGAGATTGCGCGATTTCTTAACGGCTTGGCATTGCAGAAATATCCGCCCATAGGTGGCCATTCGTTACCGGTTATTAAGATTGCCCAACTGCGCGCAGGCAATACGAATGGAGCTGACTGCGCAAGCGCCGACATTGAGCCTGACTATATTATTAAGGACGGCGACATCCTATTCTCATGGTCCGGCTCACTGGAGTGTGTGTTGTGGGCGGGCGGGCAAGGCGCACTGAATCAGCATCTCTTTAAGGCAACCTCGACAATCTATCCCCGGTGGCTATGTTACCTTGGGATTCATCAACACTTAAACGATTTTCGACACATTGCTGCCGGCAAAGCCACGACGATGGGGCATATCCAGCGGCATCATTTGTCAGCTGCTAAATTGGCAATTCCTTCATCTACACTTCTGCGTGCGATGGACTCCATGATGAGGCCAATTATTGAGAGCATCTGGTGCCGTGAGGTGGAATGTCGCACCCTTGCTGCCCTGCGTGACATGCTCCTGCCTAAACTGCTGTCTGGTGAGATTCGACTGCAAATAAAACAATTTGAGCTCCATGCCCATGAGTGATTCTGTCCCCATCGCACCTTTCGACCCGGCGAAGCTCCTCCAGGAGTTAGATGAGGCAGCCAACAAGGCCCACGACTTCCATTCCCTTAGTTCAGCCGTAAAAAAATATGCCACTCCAGGCGTTGAGAGCCCAGCCATGTCATTGGTCTGGGCTTTTGAATATCACTATGTCGAAATTACCAATGTCCCACGGCGACGACAATGGGGGCCATATGCCCCGTGGCGGGAATCAAAGGATGGGGTATTCCCAATGCCCCTCCCGAAGGTCGATGACAAGTGGCTCAAGTTCTGGGCGGAGGTGGCGGAGCAGTCGAAGTCCCCGCTAATACGTGCCAGGCTGAATGATCTCCTCTGGGAACGGAAATGGGACCGCCGCCCGGATCTGCATGCACGAGCAGCTATCGATGCATATGCCGACCTTGTGGCCAGCACCCTCAACTCGCTGTACTTGGCGGAGGGGTTAAGCCGGGCTATTGAATTAATTTGCCAGATTAATGACGATGGCCGCCAGACGCGCGTTGTTGAATGCTGCATAACACAAGCCCGATTATCGCTTGAGTCTAAGGACGGCCCCAAACCAGGCGTCACTTTTCGGTTTGTCGAGGCATTGCTGCAACTTCCAAGGGAAAAGCAACCTCCAGAAATAGATGGATTGTTGGATAGCTGCCAACGTGCATATGGACACAGCCCATGGCATGCGCAAACCATACTGGAATTGAGGGAGACGCGCACCAAGGACCCCGCTACAATCAATCAGTTGCATGTTGCCCAGGCCAAGCAATGGCTCCAAGAAGCCCGCTCGTCAAAAGGACTAAAGCGATTGTGTGACCTTCAGAAGGCTTTGGAGCTCGCGCACAAATACGGCATAAAATCAATCGCGGATACGGCAAGCAGGGAAATACAGGAGATTCCAGAAGAAGAGCTGGAACTGAAGACAATATCGGCTACAACTGAAATTCCCAGGAAAGACGTCGAAGCATTCGTTGCGTCCTTCGTCGAGACTCCCGATTGGAAGGACTCACTCAAGCGGTTTGGTGCGTACGGACCACCAAGCGGGGATCATAGCCAGAATCTCCAGGCTGTCAAGAATCATCGCAGCCAGTCCCCATTTCAGTTTCTCGTCAAGCAAACTATTTTGGGGGATGATAACGCCCCGATACGAACTCCGACCTCCGAAGAAGAAATAGCGACAGTAGCCTTAGCGCGTCAAGAAAGTCTCGGGATTTCTCTCTTTGGCCATTTTGCAACTGACATCCTTGACGCCGTGCGGGTCAAGCAGGGGACAATCAACCATGCAGGCCTAACGGATTTCTTTGACACTGGCTTAATTCCCGGCGATACGGCAGAGAGGATTGCCCGGGCGTTGGTGTTGTATTGGGAGGGGCATCCGGACGAAAGCGCTCATTTGCTTGTTCCGAAGATCGAGACTGTCTTTCGCAATCTCGCAAGAGAGCTGGGGATCATAATCATATACGAACCCATCGGAGATCGGCCGGGTGGTATCAGGTCTCTTGGTGAATTGCTCCGAAGTCTGAAGGGGCGTCTTAATGAATCATGGCGGCGGTACTTCGTCAATCTCCTCTGTGACCCCGTCGGGGTCAACCTGCGGAATAGGCTTGCCCACGGCCTTATGCCGCTGGCAAAACGTGAAGATGCCGCATTACTGATTCATGTTGTTTGCCACCTTAGGCTCATGAGCATTACCGAAGGGGAAAAGAAATCATAAATGGCTAAAACCAGCGTGACTGAATCCGAAGTCGAAGACGCCGCTCTCGGGTGGTTCTCCGATCTCAAATACACCGTCCTCCACGGCCCAGAGATCGCCCCCGGAGAGCTCCTGGCTGAGCGCGCCGGCTACGAGGTCGTCATCCTGGAGAAGCGCCTGCGCGATGCCTTGGCCAAGCATAACCCAAAATTGCCCGCCGAAGCCCTGGATGAAGCCTTCCGCCGGCTCACCCGCGCCGAGCACCCCGGCCTCCTCGACAACAACCACCAATTCCACTCCTATCTCACCCAGGGCGTCCCGGTCGAATACCAGGCCGACGGCCGCAATATCCACGACTATGCCCAACTGGTGGACTTCGATCATCCGGATAAAAACGAATTCGTCGCGATCAATCAATTTACCGTTATTGAGAACCGGCGCAACCGCCGGCCCGACATCATTGTATTCGTCAACGGCCTGCCCCTGGCCGTCCTGGAGCTGAAGAACCCCGCCAACGAGAACGCCACGGCCAGGGAAGCCTTCAAGCAGTTTCAGACTTATAAGGCCGATATCCCGTCCCTCTTCAACTATAACGAGGTCCTGGTCGCCTCCGACGGCATAGATGCTCGGGCCGGGACCATCACTTCGGATTGGGAAAGGTTCATGCCTTGGCGCACGGTGGACGGCGCGGAGCTTTCTCCCGCGACCACGCCCCAACTTGAGGTCATGCTCAAAGGCATGTTCGACAAGAGTCGACTTTTGGACCTGATCAGGCATTTCATCGTCTTCGAGAAGGCCCGCACAGGCGTCGCCTCGGCCAAGAAGATGGCCGCCTACCATCAATTCCATGCGGTGCATAAGGCCGTGGAGGCCACGGTCAAGGCCATCAAGGGCGACAAGCGGGTGGGGATCGTCTGGCATACCCAGGGTTCTGGCAAGAGCCTGACCATGGGCTTCTATTCGGGCAAGATCGTCCTGCGCAAGGAGCTCGCCAATCCTACGCTCATCGTGCTTACGGACCGCAACGACCTCGACGACCAGCTTTTCCAGACCTTCTCGGCCTGCTCGGAACTCCTGCGCCAGACTCCGGCCCAGGCTGAGAACCGCGCCCAGCTTCGAGACCTCCTTAAGACCGCTTCCGGCGGCGTGGTGTTCACCACCATCCAAAAGTTCCTGCCTGAGGAGAAGGGCGACCGCTATCCCCTGCTTTCGGATCGTCGCAACATCGTGGTCATCGCGGATGAAGCGCACCGCAGCCAATACGATTTCATAGACGGCTTCGCCAAGCACATGCGCGATGCCTTGCCTAATGCATCCTTCATCGGCTTTACCGCCACTCCCATCGAGGCCGCCGACAAGAGCACCCCCGCGGTCTTCGGGGATTACATCGACGTCTACGACGTCCACCAAGCCATCGAGGACAAGGCCACTGTCCCTATCTACTACGAGGCCCGCCTGACCAAACTAGAGCTCAAGGCCAGCGAAAAGCCCAAGATTGACCCTCAGTTTGAGGAAGTAACCGAGGGCGAGGAGGAGAACGCCCGGCGCAAGCTCAAGAGCAAGTGGGCCAGGCTGGAATCCCTGGTCGGCGCGGATAAGCGCATCGGACAGGTGGCTCAGGACATCGTCGATCATTTTGAGAAACGTCGCGAGGTCTTGGAGGGCAAGGGCATTGTCGTATGCATGAGCCGGCGTATCTGCGTGGAACTCTATAACGCCATCGTGAACCTAAGGCCCAAATGGCACCAGGCCGACGATGACAAGGGACTCGTTAAAGTCGTCATGACCGGCTCAGCCACGGACCCTGTGGATTGGCAGCCGCACATCCGGGACAAGGCGCGACGGCATAAGTTGGGGGATATCTTCAAGGACCCCGCCTCCCCGTTTAAGTTGGTAATTGTACGGGATATGTGGCTGACGGGCTTCGACGTGCCATCCCTGCACTCGATGTACGTGGACAAGCCCATGCGCGGCCACGGCCTTATGCAGGCCATCGCCAGGGTCAACCGGGTCTTCAAGGACAAGCCGGGCGGTTTGGTCGTGGATTACCTCGGCATCGCCCATGAGCTCAAGAAAGCCTTGGCCGAATACTCCGACAACGACCGGGACGACACGGGGGTGCCTCAGGATGTCGCGGTCGCTGCCCTGCTGGAAAAATTCGAGGTTTCCAAGGCCTTGCTCCACGGCTTCGACTATGCGCCGTTCTTCAAGGAGACCCCGGCCAAGCGGCTGGGCATCATGAAGGCGGCCATGGAGCATGTCCTCAAGCAAAAAGACGGAAAGCCGCGGTTTATGAAGGCGGTTTCAGACCTGTCCAAGGCCTTCGCTCTGGCGGTTCCGCATGAGAAGGCCCTGGCCATCCGCGAGGAGGTCGCGTTCTTCCAAGCCCTGAGGGCTTCTTTTGCCAAAAACACGGGCACGGACGGCAAGGACCCGGAGGATATGAACTCGGCCATCCAGCAGATCGTCTCAAAGGCCGTGGCCTCGGACCAGGTGGTGGACATATTCAGCGCGGCTGGGCTGCAGCGGCCGGACATCTCCATCCTTTCCGACGCGTTCCTTGAGGAAGTCCGGGGCATGCCGCACAAGAATCTGGCCATGGAGGTCTTGAAGAAACTCCTCAACGATTCCATCAAGCTTAGGTCCCAGAAGTTCCTCGTGCAATCGCGCTCCTTCGCGGAGATGCTGGAAGAGACCATCCGCAAGTACCACAACCGCGCCATCGAGGCCGCGGCGGTCATAGAAGAGCTCATCCGGCTGGCCAAGGAGATGCGCGAAGCCCACAAACGCGGGGAGAAGATGAAGCTCTCCGAGGATGAACTGGCCTTTTACGACGCCCTCGAGACCAACGATAGCGCGGTCAAGGTGCTAGGAGACGACACTCTTCGGGATATCGCCCGCGAGATCGTCGAGACGGTTCGGGGGAATGTCTCCATCGATTGGACGGTCAAGGAGAGCGTCCGGGCCAAGCTGCGCGCCTTAGTCAAGCGCGTCCTTCGCAAGCACGGCTACCCGCCGGACAAGCAGGAGAAGGCCACGCAGACCGTCCTGGAGCAGGCGGAACTGATCTGCAAGGATTGGACTCAATAGCCATGACAATTTTCGTTGATGCGACATCCTCGTAAACTTCTGTCGCAAATGAGGGTGTCGCATAACTGCCTATTCGAAGCAGTCGTTTCCTAAAATCCATGGGGAAAAATGTTTCAATTTGAACTGGACAGCACAACAGCCCCACTACGGAGACCGTCATGACTACCATCACGCCGCCTGAAAAGCAAACTCCGCAGACTCCTGAACGAGTCGAAAGGAGCCAGTCCTGGCATCGGCTGACCGTCAAAGAGGCCGTGCAACAGCTTGGCGTGCATGAAACGGCGGGCTTAAACGCCCGGGAGGCGGCCGAGCGTTTGGCGGCGCATGGCCCCAATGAACTGGCTGAGCGCGGGCTCAAGAGCCCTTGGCGGATTCTTCGGGAGCAGTTCACAGCCACCTTGATGGTCATCCTGATTGTCGCGGCCGTGATTTCGGCCGCCCTGGGCGATTACAAGGATGCTTCCGTCATTCTGTCAGTCGTGTTCCTCAACGCCCTGCTGGGGTTTTTCCAGGAATACAGGGCGGAAAAAGCGATCGCGGCTCTCAAAAAAATGGCCGTCCCCAGCGTCAAAGTCCGTCGGGACAGCCAAGTGCGGGAAATCTCGGCGCGAGAGCTCGTGCCGGGAGATGTCGTGCTCCTGGAAGCTGGAAACCTGGTGCCGGCGGACGGTCGCCTTCTTTCGAGCTCAAATTTAAGGATCCAGGAGGCGGCGCTGACCGGAGAATCGGAGCCGGTCGAGAAGAACGCCCATACCACGACGCCGGAGGATGCGCCGCTAGGAGATCGGCGCGGCATGGCGTATATGGGAACGGCGGTGAGCTATGGCCGTGGCGAGGCCGTGGTGACGGCCACCGGCATGCGTACGGAGCTGGGCGCCATCGCCGCCATGATCCAAACTGTCGAGAGGCAGCCGACGCCCTTGCAGAAGCGCCTGGACCAGTTGGGGCGCCGGCTCGCCTGGATTGCCCTCGCCATCGTTGCGGTCATCTTCGCGCTGGGCGTCTTGCGCGGGGAGGACCTGAAAACCATGTTTTTGACCGCGGTGAGCCTCGCGGTCGCGGCCGTGCCGGAAGGCCTACCGGCGGTCGTTACCATCGCGCTGGCTTTAGGAGCACAGCGCATGCTCAAGCGGCGAGCGCTGATTCGCAAGCTCGCGGCCGTTGAAACCCTGGGTTCGGTTACGGTGATCTGTTCCGACAAAACCGGCACGCTGACCGAAAATCGCATGAGCGTGACCGTCTTGGATGTCGCCGGCCAGAGGATCGACATGGCCGATATCCTGGCGCGATCGTCGCCCGATCCCCAACTGGGCGCCGAAGGCTCGACGGGCGCGCTGGCCCTCACGTTGACGGGCGGCGCGCTCTGCAATGATGCGCTTCTTGAATCCGCAAGCGGCAAGCTCGCTGATCTGCGAGTCATCGGAGATCCCACAGAGGCAGCGCTCGTGCGGGCGGCGGCGCAACTCGGGTACAAGAAGGCGGAGCTGGAGGCCCGTTTCCCGCGCATAGCCGAGGTGCCGTTCGACTCCGAGCGCAAGCGCATGACGACCGTCCACCAAGACTTGGAAACGAAGCTTGGGTCGCCTTATGTCGCTTTTACCAAAGGTGCCGTGGACGGCATTCTGACCGTATCTGCGCGGGTTTTGGTCGGCCAGACCATTGAGCCGTTGACCGAGAGCTGGCGTCAAAGAATCAATGCCGCCAACGAAAATCTGGCGCAAAACGGGATGCGCGTTTTGGGCGTGGCCTATCGGCCTCTGGCCTCGCTTCCCCCAGAGACCACGGCCCCGCGCCTCGAACAAGAGCTTGTTTTCGTCGGGCTCCAAGGCATGATCGACCCGCCGCGCACCGAAGTGCGGGCAGCGGTGCGCACTTGCCAGGCCGCCGGCATTCGCCCGATCATGATAACGGGAGACCATCCCTTGACCGCTCTTGCCATCGCCCGCCAGCTCGGCATCGCTCAAGATGCCCGGGTTTTAACAGGCCAAGAGTTGGACCGCCTGAGCGTGCAGGAGCTGGAGCGCCTGGTGGAAAAAGTCCCCGTTTACGCCCGGGTGTCTCCCGAGCACAAACTAAAAATCGTCCAAGCCCTGCAGAACCGCGGACAGGTGGCGGCGATGACCGGCGACGGGGTGAACGACGCGCCGGCGCTCAAGAAAGCGGACATCGGCGTGGCCATGGGCATCACCGGGACAGACGTCTCTAAGGAAGCGGCCGACATGGTGCTCTTGGACGACAATTTCGCGACGATCGTAGCGGCCGTTGAAGAAGGACGGGTGATCTATGACAACATCCGAAAATTCATCAAATACCTGATGACCACCAATTCAGCGGAGATTTTGATCATGCTTTTGGGACCTTTCATCGGCATGCCGCTGCCGCTTCTGCCGCTGCAAATTCTCTGGATCAATCTCGTCACCGACGGCCCCCCTGCGCTGGCCTTGGGGGTGGAACCGGCCGAGCGCGGCATCATGCGCCGCCTGCCGATCCCTCCCGCCGAAAGCATCTTGGCGCGAGGGACGGGCCGGCATATCCTTTGGGTCGGAATCTTGATGGCTCTGATCTCACTCGCCGTCGGCTATGGATACTGGGATGTCGGAAGCACCCGCTGGCAGACCATGCTCTTCACGACGTTGGCGTTTTCGCAAATGTGCCATGTGCTGGCCATTCGTTCCGATTACGACTCGCTCTTTCGGATCGGATTGTTTTCCAACAAGCTGCTGGCCGGAGCCGTGGGGTTGACGGTGTTGTCGCAAATGGCCGTCGTTTATATGCCTCTGCTGCAGTCGTTCTTTAAGACCGTTCCGCTCACCGGACCGGATCTGCTGATCTGCATCTTTTCAAGCAGCCTGATTTTCTGGGGAGTGGAACTGGAAAAATGGTTCAAACGCAAGAACGCGACGAATGAACAGCGAAAACGGCCCGTGACAGGACAGGGGATCCGGCCCAAAAAAGGGATATAATTCGGGCATCAGTCGGGGGGCGGTTCTTGAGCACCTCAAACCAAAGCCGCGGCAAGCCGCAGGAGCTGTCTATTTCGCCCGCAGGCGCAGGGTGTACTTGTCGCGCACGTTGTTCTGCCCCGGGTCCTCGGCCCTGAGCCTGAGCCAATAGATCCCCGCCTCCAGCTCTTTATCGAGAGCCACGGGCTCGCCGGACTTGGCCGCTATCTGGGATTGGAGCAGGAGGCTTTCCCGGTCATAAAGCTCCAAGTTCCAGCGCACGTTGAATACGCCGGTCAGCTCAACGGACACGACGCCCTGGGAAGAGACGCCGAACTCATAATGATCCACGTCCCCCTTGGGCGCCAAATAGCCGTCCACGGACTCGCCGAGCTCGACGGCCTGGGCCGTGGCGGTCGTGTCATTGAGCTCCCACTCCAAGCCCGCCTGCCAAGGCACCAAGGCCTTGGCCAGGTTATAGGAATAGCGCGTATCGGCGGCCTTTCCGGTTTTTTCACCGACCACGAGATAATAGGTGGCGTTTGAGATTCCCAGGCCGGTCAAGGTTTCCGGCGCTTCCTTGCCCGCGTTATCGACGACCCGGACCGGCTGCCCGATCTCGTCGGTCACGGTCAGGACCAAGTCCATGCCCGCCAGGGCGGAAAGATCGACGCGCAACATCCGTTGCGGGACGGTATCGTCATTGACCTCGAACCAGTCCACGTCTCCGGCCGGGGCGATGTGCGCGCTGAGACTCTCTCGCCGCATCGGCGTCGCGTCCTGGCGCTGATCGTCGGGCTCGAGCTCGGCGCGGCCGTCATACGGGATCAGTTCCGTCAAAAGCTCATAAAAGACGTCGGGATTGCCCATGCGCCGGCCGCGCGTGCGCAGGCGCAGGGCATACTCCGAGGGAGCCCTCACGCCGAAATCCTTGAGCATCTCCCCCTCGCCGACCCCATTGTCATTGACTTCCTTGAGCTTGTAGCCGTTGACGTCGTACATCTCCAACACCGGATCCACGTTCGGGACCCCGCTGAGATCCAGGTTGAGCGCGAAGACGCCGGCCTTGTCCGCCTTGATGCGGAACCAATCCTCCTCGGCCTTGTCCTCGCCGTCCGCCAGGGGATTCTGCGTGGGGAAATAACGGCCGCGCATGAGGCCGTTGGTCTCCAAAGGCGTGGCCGTCAACGGCGTGTCATCAGGCTCCCGCTCCCGGCCCTGCGCGGACTCGAGCCTGGCGCTCAAGACGTACTTCTGTTTCGGATTATTCGCCTTGGAGTTCTTATTCGAAAGGACCACGTAATAGTCGCCGCGGGTCACGCCCAAATCCAGGGCCTCTTCGTCTCCGCCTGTTCCGGTCTCGTCAATGCGCTTGAGTTCCTGGCGCGCGCCGTTCTGGAAGCTGAGCGCAAAATCCACGTCTCGAATGCCGCCCACGTGCAGTCTCACGATCCCGGCGTCGCGGTCGACCGTCATCTTATACCAATCCGCGTCGTCCGGGGAGGAAACCGCGCCCCGCGCCCGGCCGTTTGGAGACAAGGAACCGGCATGCGCGAAATCGTTATTCGGCTCACGCTCCTGGGCCGCGGGAGCGCAGGCCGACAGCAGCGATATCGCGACCAACAAGGCCGAAAGACGCCGTATCACGGCTGGCATTCTACTAAATCTCCCGGCTTATGGGTCTGGCCATCGCCAGAATTGCGAAGCGCCTATCGCAGGGGTCTTGAAGGCCGATTGCGGTAGACTTGCTTGACGAAGTTCATCCAGATGGGCGCGGCAAAGCGGCCTCCGGTCTCGCCATGCCCCAAGGGGACGCGCATATCGTCATGCCCGACCCAGACGGTCGCGGACAGGTCAGCCGTAAAGCCCGCGAACCACGCGTCCCGGTACTCGTTCGTGGTTCCGGTCTTGCCCGCGGCCGGCAAATTGAAGCCGGTTTTTTGGGCCGCGGCGCGAGCCGTCCCTTCCGGCCCGAAGACACCCTCCATGACGTCGATCATGACCGCGCAGGTGCCGGAACTCAGTATGACCGGGGAGTCCCCGGCGGCGGGCCCGCCCGGCGCCACGACGTTGCCGTTTCGGTCCTCCACGACCCGCACATAATAGGGATGAACCGCCTTGCCCCCGTTGACGAACACGGCATAGGCCGCGGACATTTGCAGGGGCGACAGGTCCGCCGTGCCCAAAGCCAGGGAAAGATTCCTGGGCCAGGACTCGCGCGGGACCCCTGTCGCCAGCGACAGCAAGGCGATGACCGCATCGATATCCACGGCGTCAAGAAGCTTGATGGCGACCGAGTTAAGGGATCTGTGAAGAGCCTCGGCCAGGGTCACCTCGCCAAAATATTTCCGGTTGTAGTTCTGAGGCTTCCAGACCCGCCCGCCTCCCATGCGGTACTTGGCCGGGGCGTCGAGCATCTTGTCCGCGGGTTGGTACTTCCCCGATTCGAAAGCGACCGCGTAGACAAAGGGCTTGATGGTGGAACCCACGGGCCGCGAGATATCCAGGGCGCGGTTGAGCTGGTTGGAGAAATTGAATCCCGAGCCGCCTACCAGCGCCAGAATGGCGCCGTCCCGCGGGCGGATCGCAGCCAACCCTCCTTCCACGCGGGAAGACCCCTTGGGGGTGTCCCGCCGCACGGAGTTCAAGCCTTCGCGCATGGCGGCCTGCGCCGCCCTCTGCACTTCCAGATCAAACGTGGTTCGCACGCGCAAACCGCCCTTGAGTATCCGCTCTCTGGAAAAGTCTTTCTCCAGGCTGCGCCGCACGGTCTCGACCAGGTAGGGCGCCTCATTGACGTTCATCCGCCAGAACGAGGACTCCGGCGCCTTCAGGCGCGCCTCCATGGTCTTCCAGAAATCGTTCCAGTAACGCTCGACCGCCGAAGCCGGGATATAGCCCTTTTTGGCCATGCGCACGAGCACCGTGTGATGCCTGGCCTTGGCCGACTCCGGATTCTCGTAGGGAGAAAAACGATTGGGACTGTTGATGATGCCGGCCAGCAGGGCCCCCTCGGAGAGCTCGAGATCCCGGACGGACTTTCCGAAATAAAACCGGGCCGCGGACTCCACGCCGAAGCAGCCGTGGCCGAAATAAGCGAAGTTCAAATACATGAGCAGGATTTGATCCTTGGTGAACTTCTCCTCCAGCTTGCGGGCGCAGAAAGCCTCGAAAATCTTGCGCCCATATGTCTTTTTACGCGTGGTGAACATCATTTTGGCCAGCTGCTGGGTGATGGTGCTGCCGCCCTGGACCTTGCGCAAATGGCGAAGGTTCATCCACAAGGCCCGCCCGATGGCGCGATAGTTGAGGCCGTGATGCTTGTAGAAGGTTCCGTCCTCGGCGGCCACGAGGGCTTTCCGGAGGAAGGCGGGCACATCTTCGGGATCGCGCACGTAGAGAGCCTTCTCGCTTGAAAACTCGCCGATCAACCGGTCCGCGGCGTCAAAGATCCTCGTCGGCAAGGCGTCGACGCTGAGCCTGGAGGCCATATAGGGAACCTCGAAGACTTCATCCCCCTCCAAAAGGTAGTCTTCCCTGCCGAAAGTCGTCACGTTGAGATAATACTGGTCCATCTTCTCAACCACGGATTTCTCCAGCCGATGGTAGGTCCAATAGCCGTGGAAAAGCATGGCTGCGGCAGCTAAGGGCGCAAGTAGGGCGGCGCCCAACAGGGCAAGCAGGGTCCGCATGGATATCCGGTTAATCGGTGCTCGGCGCGCCGCCCTACCCCCCGACCTTGACGCCGGTCCTGGGAGACTGCGCATGCGAGACTTCAGGCCCGTAGAACATCTTCATGTAATCCTTGACCATGCGGTTGCCGCAGAATCGCGGAGCCACGCTGCGGATGGACTCCTTCATAACCTTGATCCAGCCATGCGGGACGCCGTCGCCGCCGCGATCATAGAAGAGCGGGACTATCTTCTGTTCCAGGGCCTGATAGATATCCTCAGCGTCCGCGGCGTCGGCGCCTTCGCCGGAACCGCGGCCGCCGGGAGCGCCGATAGCCCACCCGTTGGCGCCGTTGTAGCCTTCCTCCCACCACCCGTCGAGGATGCTCAGGCTGGGAACGCCATTGATCGCGGCCTTGATGCCGCTGGTCCCGCAAGCCTCCAGGGGAGCCAAAGGATTATTGAGCCAAAGATCGCAGCCCTGCACGAAGTACCGGGCCACATGCATGTCGTAATCCTCCACGAACACGATTCGCCCTCCGAAGGCCGGATCCTTGGAGAGGTGGCATATCTGCTGGATCAGAGCCTTGCCCGAATCGTCGGCCGGATGAGATTTTCCCGCGAAGATGATCTGGATAGGCCGCCAGTGATCGAGCAGCAGGCCCTTGAGCCGCGCCAGGTCACGCAGGATCAGGGTGGCTCGCTTGTAGCCGGCGAAACGGCGGGCAAACCCTATGGTCAGGGCGGCGGGATCCAGAAGCGCGCCCTGCGTCAGGACTTGAGACGCCTCCGCGTTGCGCGAAATCCAGCGATCCCGCGCGCGGTCGCGCAAAAGCTTGAAGAGTTCTTCCTTGTTGCGCATGTGCAGGCGCCAGACCTCCTCATCCGGCACGGTCGAAACCTGGGACCACACCGAGGGGTCGTCCTGTTTCTCCGGCCAGTCCCGACCCAGGTACTTGAAGAAGGTCCAGCCCAAGTCCTGCTGCGTCCAACTCGCCAGGTGCACGCCGTTGGTCACGTGCCCGATCGGGACCTCAGCCTCCGTCTTCTCGGGCCAGAGCTTGGCCCACATGTGGCGGGAAACGAGGCCGTGCCGCTTGCTGACCCCGTTGCGCCGGCCCGACATCCTCAACGCCAAGGCGGTCATGTTCCAGCCGGCCTGGCCCGGGACCCGGCCGAGGTCCAGGAACTGCTCCTGCTCCAAACCCAGTTCATTGGCGTATTTGAGAAAATACTCGGTGACCAGACCCTCCGAAAAGACATCGTGGCCCGCCTCCACCGGAGTGTGGGTGGTAAACACCGAACGCGCGGCGACCTCCTGGGAGGCCTCGGCGAAGGACTTGCCCTGGGACACCAGCTCGCGCGCCAGTTCCAGGAACATGAAGGCGGAATGACCTTCGTTGACGTGGTAATTCTCGGCCGCGACGCCCAGGGCGCGCAGCAAGCGAATCCCGCCGATGCCCAGGAGTATCTCCTGGCGCAGGCGCATGGTGCGGTCGCCTCCGTAAAGGCGGCCCGATATCTCCCTATCCTGGGGAGAATTCCCCTCCACGTGCGTATCCATAAGATAAAGCTTCACGCGGCCGACCACGATCTCCCAAACCGCCGCCTGGAGATTGAGCGGCCCAAGATGGAAATTCATCAGAAAATGCTCGCCGGAAGGGTTCATGACCGGACGGATCGGGGAAACGCTCCAGTCGACCTGCTCGTAAACGTTCTGCTGCCAGCCGTCAATGCTGATGCGCTGCTGGACGTAGCCTTGCGGATACATGAAGCCGATCCCGACCAAGGGCACGCCCAGGTCCGAGGCGGTCTTGCAGTGATCTCCGGCCAGGATGCCCAAGCCGCCGGAGTAAATGCGCAGGGAATTGTGCACCCCGAACTCGGCCGAAAAATAGGCGATGCGCTTGCCTTGGGCCTGGGGGTATTTTCGCGCGAACCAGGTGTACTGATCTTCCATATATTCGTCAAAAACGCGCATGACCGCGTCGTAGCGGGAGAGAAAACCCTCGTCCTCAACCAGCTTATTGAGGCGGGGCAGGCTTCGTTGCAGAAGCAGCACCGGATTATGGTAAGTGGTGCGCCAAAGACCGCGATCGATTTCCTTGAACAGGGCCCGTCCCTCGGGATGCCAGCTCCACCAGAGGTTGTAAACGAGGTCCTTGAGGCGTCCGACCCGCTCCGGCACCTGCCATTGCTTGTAGGGGTCCATGACAAGGATATTATCAAATTCGAGGTCTCTCCCGAGCATTGTGACCCGCGGACAAAAATAGTAATATCGACGAGAGTCTGCCCGATGCCCTCGCCGCCCGAGATCGATCCCACCCCCCAACTGGTCGTCATCGCCCGGCTCTCGGAGTACTGCCAGTACCGCGGCGCCATCCTGCGTTACGAGGCAGATCCTTGGGATTACATGCTGCGCAAGCTCAAAGAAACCGAGGAGCCCCTCATCGCGCTGAAGGAAAACCTCCTGGCAGTCACGCGAGAGCGACTCTTCATGGAGCTCAAGGCAGGCGGCCTCGGCGAGGAGAGGTGCGCCGATTACAAGATGATTTTCGAACGCCTGCTCTGCGCCGGGGATTTCGTCGACGTGGCCTTCAACCTCTACCCGGGAGTCTCCAGCCAGGCCGAAACCCTGACCCGCGTCCTCTCCCAGGTCAAGCCCGTGCACTCCTTCGTCGAGGAACGAAAACCTGAAAACCAACGCAGCCCGGCCTGGCAGAAACTGGTGGCCGAACTCTACCGGCGTTTGGGCCTCGATCGTTTAGGTCAAATTCTGGAGCGCAAGCCGCCCACTCTCTTGCGCAAGGCCATGGTCTTGCGGCGCGTGCGCCGCAACGTGGCCGAATACTGCACGGTGGTCCACATTCCCACGGACCCCAAGGACACTTTTACTCCCTTCATATTGCCGCGTCTGGAAGCGCTCATCGCCGCCAACCTGAGGTTTCTCAAAAAATACCGCTAGCCGGCCAGGACCAACCAGCATACCGTCGGCGCCAGGGAGGGAGGTTCAATCTTCTTTTGAATCCGCCGGCTTCCGCGCCCAATAGGGACGTCCGCCCACGGCGTCGCGCAGGCCCGGGCGAAGGCGCGGACGGCCGATAAACGGAACGCCGGAGAGCAGCGGCCTGGACACAAGATGCTCGGCGCCGGCGATAACGTGCAGACTATCGCCGTTGCGGTCGACCTCGGAGAGGGCCGCGCGCACGCTTTTGTCGAGCTCGACGTTGCGCCGCATAATGGAAGCGCTCCGCATGGCCGCCCAGTTGCGCCAGAGGGCGAGAGTCTTGCGCGCCAATCCCATATAATAGCGCAGTCCCCGGACCGGGCTGTAAAGATACTCATTGATGTCGAGGAGGTTCATGTGATGCTGCAGGAAAGAATGCCGCGATTGCTCGTAGACTTCCCGGTCATCCCACCCGCGCAGCTCAAGCCCGGATACGGAACCTTCCATTCGTTCCGAGTCAAAACCCTTGTTTGAGAGGTATCGGATGACTTCGCTCCCGTAGAGCCGCGGACCGAAATAGCCTTCGTCCAGGATCACCGCGCCTCGCCCGGGTTTGAGGTCCGCGGCCAGACGTTTCATGTTCTCGGCTATGAGCGCGCGGTCGCTGTGCCTTTCCCCGTAAAAATATACGCGCGCATCCTCGCGACTGGCCGCTCCCGGCAAGACATATCCCTCTTGAAATCGGCCGCCCTTGCGGCCAAAAAGCCTTCGCGCCAGCCGGTCAAGAACAGAAACCCCATGACCCGGCGAATCCTCTACCGGGCGCCAATTGAACACGCTTCCCGGCACGACCTGGGCATGGCCGCTCTGCTGTTCCCGCGCCTCGAAAATCACCGCCGATCGCGCCGGCGGATCGAAACTCTCGACGCAAACCGTCCGGCGATTTGTCGAACCGTCCCAAAGCGCGGAAAGCGCCCCGCCCCCGGTCTCGTCATGAAGAGCCGACCTTTCATGCCATAGACTCAGGACCGCCAAGACCGAGTCGGGCTGAAACGCAAAAGGACCGTCGTCATCGAAAGCGAGAACCGCTGTCCGTTCATCCGAGACGCTGGCAGGCGCGGCGTGCCCAGGAGGCGTACCCGCGGCCTCGGGGATCAAATCGGGCAGCGTCGCAGACATGGGGAGGCTCGTATCCGAACGAGGAAAGCCAAGCTCCACCCCGCGCGCGCCGGCCTCCATCCCGAACGGCGGCAACGCCCTCCAAATTCCGAGCGAAAGGCCGATCGGTTTGGCTTGGCGCGCCTTGGCAGCTAGCGGCGCGGCCCCCGCTTCAGGAGAATTGAGGGCCGCCCACCCGACCCAGACGAGCACTCCCCATGAGCAGCGATTGTTTGGAGCAGCCATATCGACAGGCGAAGAGTGTATCACTGTCGCTTGTATCGCGGCCTAGGCCCATCGGCCCAGAAAGCCTTGAGTTTTGGACCCAGGCGGCTTATAGGTCTTCTCTGTTTCGCGCGGGCAAGGAGGCGAAAAAATCCGAAATCATGCGCCGCGTGACCGAGATATCCTGGGCGCGGCATATCCTAACCCGGAAATCCTTGGCCCCCGGAAGACCGCAGGCGTACCAGGCTCCGATACGGCGGATGTTCAAAGACGCCTGCCGAGCTCCCAGGAATTCCACCTCCAGATCGAAGTGCTCCAAGAGCGCGGCGCAGAGCCGGGCGGCCCCTCGGCCATCGGCCTCACCGCCGCCAACAGCCTCCCCCTCGGACAAAGCCCGGTGCAGTTCCCGATACAGCCACGGATTGCCAAGACCGGCCCGGCCGACCATGACCCCCTGGCAGCCGGCGACAGCCATCAGGCGCCGGGCATCCTCCGGAGAGCGCACGTCCCCGTTGCCGATGACCGGGATGGATACGGCCCGCCGCACCAGGGCCACGGCCTCGTGATCAGCCTTGCCGCCATAACCTTGCTTCTGCGTCCGGCCGTGCACGATGACGCCGTCGAAACCCTGGGCCTGGGCGCGTCTAGCCAGTTCCACGGCCTCTTTGCCGCTTTCATCCTGGAAGCCCTTGCGCGTCTTGACCGTGAGCGGAATATCGACGGCGCGGCGCACGGCGGCGAACACGCGCTCGGCGCGATCCGGGTCCTTGAGCAAGGCCGCGCCTTCGCCGTTGGAGACGACCTTCTTGACCGGGCAGCCGCAATTGATATCCAGGAGCTCGAAGCCCAGCTCCGCGATCATGGACGCGGCCGCGGCCATCTTGGCGGGGTCGCTGCCCAGCAGCTGCGCGCCCAAAGGCCGATCCTCGGGCACCGTGCGCAGCAAGGCCAAGGTCTTGCGGCTGCGGCGCACCAAGGAGTGGGCGCTGACCATCTCGGTGAAGGCGAACGCGAGCCCCCGCCGCCGCGCCACCAGCCGAAAAGGCAGATCCGAGCAGCCGGCCATGGGGGACTGCATGACCAGGGAAGGCAGGTGCAGAGCGCCTATGCTCAGGCTCACGGAGATATGATAGCCTCGCCCCGTTGCGCGGTCAACCGATATGGCCGCGGCAGATGGCGTCCGGAGAGGCTCCCAGCCGGAAGCGAAGCTCCAGCCACAAATGCCGCGCCACGCAGCCCAGGATGCCGTAGCGGTGCAGCCGCCGGACCGACGGCCAGATGTGGTCCGGCAGGACGACCATGCGGCCCAGCGGCCTCAGACGAGAGCAGAAAACGAGGTCCTCCAGGCAAGGCAAAGGCGGAAAGCCTCCGCTGCTGCGGTAAATCTCCGCCGTCGTGCACAGGCCGTGCTGTATCCCGGCGCGAGCTCGCCAACGAACCGAGGCATTGGCCAAGAACGCGGCCAGGCGCAGGGTCAGGCTCGCTCCGTAATCCACGGTAAACGCCGTGGCGCAGACGCCGTGCAGGTTGGGCGTCAGCCAGAAATGCTCCAAGGTCTGCTGCCAGTTTCCCGGCAGTTGCGCGTCCGCGCCAAGGAAAAGCAGGAGATCCCCCGAAGCCTTCTGCGCGCCCAAATGGAACTGCTCCCCGCGGTTGGCGCGCTCATGCACGATGACGTGATCCGCCCATGGCCGGGCTTGGGCAACCGTGTCGTCCTCGGAGCGCCCGTCGACCACGATGATCTCGAGCGGGCCTTGCGTGGATATCTGCCGCAAGCGCTTGAGCGAGGACGCCACCTGAAAGCCCTCGTTGCAGGTCGAGATGATGATCGAGAATTTCATGCTTGCTTGAACGCCACTCCAGCCGGGAACTTGGGGTAAAAATAGGTGGTTTTTTGGGACAACAGACCCGCGCGCAGGACGGCCCGGCGCCCGGTTTCAAGGCGGCTTGGGCTCAAAGGCCAACCGCGGAAAGGTCGGACATCAGACATGTCCCATTCATGTTGGCCCATTTCCGGCCGGCTTGTCAACGCGCCCGCCGAGAAAGATGATATCTGTCGGCGCGTTGCTGGCCAAGAAACAGCAAGGGCGAAAATCCGAAATGCACCCGGTGGTTATCTGATGTTCGAAAGGAATCCTTGTCCAGCGGGACAGCCCTTGTCCAGATTAAGTACAATGACCGCGTGAAGGTCCTGCTTTTCGGCGGCAGTTTCGACCCGCCCCACCTGGGCCACGCCGCGCTCTTGAAAGCCGCCGCCGGGCGCCTCAAGCCGGACCGAATCTTCATCATTCCCGCCTTCCAAGCGCCGTTTAAAAACACGCCCCGCGCGTCGGCCGCGGACCGCGTGCGCCTGATCAAAAAAGGACTCATGCCCTTTCTGCCGCGATCCTGGCGCCGCATCTGCCGCATCGAAGAATACGAGCTGCGCAGCCGCCGCCGCGTCTACACCATCGAGACCGTCTCCAAAATCCGGGCCAAACACCCGGACTGGAAGCTCCATTTCGTGGTCGGCTCGGACGCGGCCGCGGCTTGGCGGACTTGGCGCTCTCCCCGGAAGCTGATCCGCCTCTGCCGATGGTGGACCGCGCTCCGGCCGGAAATCCCGGCCGGCCGCATCCCCTCCCATTTCCAAGTCCTGCGCCGATCCATACCGGCCGTAAGCTCCACGCAACTGCGCCGCGACCTCGCCGCGGGACGCGACACGGCCCGAAGGATACATCCCCGCGCCGCCGCCTACATCTCTCGTCGAGGGCTCTACGGCACGGATATCATCAATGCCCTCCAAAAAGGGCTCAAAGGCGGCCGCTTCGCTCACACCCTGGCCGTGCGGGACCTGGCCGATGCCCTGGCCCGGCGCTGGGGAGAAGACCCCGGACGCGCCTGCCTGGCCGCCTTGCTGCACGACTGCGGCAGGATCATCCCGAAATCGCGCCAGCCCGCCTATGTCCGGACGCGCGGCATCGCCGTGCCGCGCCGGCAAGACGTTATCCGTCATCAGCCCGGACTCCTGCACGCCTACGTGGGCGCGGACCTGGCCCGCCGTTGCTTCGGCTGCCTCGACGACGGGGTCTTGCGCGCCGTTGAACGGCATACCTTGGCCGCGCGACGCATGTCCCGGCTCGACACCATACTCTACGTGGCCGACGCGGCCTCGGAAGACCGCGAACATCCCGAGGCGCCCTCCCTGCGCCGCCTGGCTTTTAAAAATCTCGATGCGGCCTTTGCCGCGTGCCTTGCCGCCAAACTGCGCCACGCCATCGGGCGCGGCGGCTGGCTGCATCCGCTCTCACTCTCGCTGTGGAACGCCCTATGCGCCAAATCCTGATCGCCAGGGCCATGGCCCTTGTCCTCGTGGCCGCGATCCTGGCCCTGGCCTGGATCGAGAAAAATTCCGCCCTGAGCCAGGCCCTGCGCTCCGGCCGGCCCTGCCTGGTCTGGCTGGCGCTGCGCCATGAGCCCTCGCAGAAAGCTCCGGCGCTGTTTCTCGGGATCTATCAGCCGGCGCGCAGGACGTTGGATATCGTCTTTTTCCCGGCAGGCACGCGGCTGCCGGGCGGCCAGACCCTGGAGTCGGCCTACGGCGCGGCTCGCAAGGCCGGTTCGGACGGCGACGACGCCGCGCGGCGGATGGCCGAGACGGCCGGCGAGCATCTCTCCAATCTGGTTCCGGCATGGCCAAACTGGAGCGGTTTGCCCCTCTGGGTAGATGACTCACCCCCCTTCCAAGATGAGCCGCCGCTAGAAGCCAGAAATTGGATATTGCGGCGCACCGCGGGGCCGCGGCAATGCTCCGAACTTCTGCGCGCCGTTTGGCGCCGCCATGGCGCGGCCGGCTCCTGGACGAGGCTGGACCGATTCCTTCTCAGCTCGGAGCTCCACCGCCTGCCCTCCGACAACCTGCGGCCCGCTTGGCTGCCCCCGGAGGCTCAGGCGGCCCAGGTTCTCGGCCGCTGCCTCCTGCCCGGACCGGCCGCCGCGCCTCCCGCCCCGCACCCCACCGTCGAGGTCCTCAACGCCTCGGGGCGCGTCGGTATCGCCAGCCGCGCCAAAAATATATTACGATTGAATGGCGCCGACGTGATGTCCGTGGGAAACGCCGGCGGGCCGCTGAACCGGACGCTGGTTTATGATCGGACCGGCGGGTTCGAGAACGCGGCCGCGGTGCGCCGCATGCTGGGCTGCGCGCAGGCGCAAGCCTTGACGCAAGTCGATCTGAAGCGCCTGGTTGACGTCACGGTGGTCCTCGCGGAGGATTGCCCGCTACAATGAGAGGTGTCGAGCCATGGAACTAGTCGAGATCCTCAAGACCGCGGTGCAGAGCGGAGCCAGCGATATCCACTTGGTCATCGGCAAGCCTCCGATGATGCGCCTCAACGGAGAGATCGCGGAGATTCCCGGCGCCCAGAAGCTCTCGGCCGACGAATCCAAGCGGCTCATATATTCGATCCTCTACGAGGAGCAAAGGGCCAAGTTCGAGGAAAACTGGGAGCTGGATTGCTCCTTCGCCATCACGGGATTCGCCCGCTTCCGAGTCAACGTCCTGGTCCAGAAAAACGGCGTCGAAGCCGTCATGCGGGTCATCTCCACCAAGATACCCACTCCCGAGCAGCTGCGCCTCTCGCCAACCGTAACGGCTTTCGCCGACCTGCCCCGCGGCCTGGTCCTGGTCACCGGCCCCACCGGCTCGGGCAAGTCCACCACCTTGGCCGCCATCATGGAGCTCATCAACCAAAAACTCACGGGCCATATACTCACGGTGGAGGACCCCATCGAGTTTGTCTATGAATCCAAGAAAAGCATCTTCCGGCAGCGCGAGGTGGGACAAAACACCAAGTCCTTCAGCGCCGCCCTCAAGTCCGCGCTGCGCCAGGACCCCGACGTCATCCTGGTCGGCGAGATGCGCGACCTTGAGACCATACAGCTGGCCATCACCGCGGCCGAGACCGGCCACCTCTGCTTCGGCACCCTGCACACCCAGGACTGCCCTTCCACGGTGGACCGGATCATAGACGTGTTCCCGCCCCACCAGCAGGCCCAGATCCGGGTGCAGCTGGCCGTGGTGCTCCAAGGCGTGGTCTCCCAGATCCTGCTGCCGCGCAAGGACGGCGAAGGCCGCATCGCGGCGCGCGAGATACTGGTCATGACCCCCGCCATCTCCAACCTCATCCGGGAGGGCAAGACCCATATGATCTACGGCGCCATCGATACCGGCGCCAAATTCGGCATGGTGCCCATGGACAAGGCTTTGGCCAACCTGGTGCGGGAAGGCCTGGTCGCCCCCGAGGAAGCGCTTATGCGCGCCCACAACCCCGACTCCTTCAAGCTGCTGGCCGGCCTCAGCTCCAAGGTCACGGCTCAAGCCATGTAGGCGCGGCCCGCGATGAAACCTCAAGAAAAAATCAAGCTCCTCAAATCGGTCCGCCTGCTCGACCAGATCCCGGAGCGCCAGCTCGCGACCCTGGGAGAGTTTCTAGCGCCCATGGAATTCGAGGATGGGGCCGTCATCTTCGAGGAAGGCACCCGGGGCGACAGTCTTTACTTCGTTTCCTCGGGCAAAGTGCGCATATCCAAGCGCGTAGCCAGCGGCGAGTTCAAGGACTTGGCCATACTCGGCCCGGGCGACTGCTTCGGAGAGATGGCCCTGGTCGAGGAGGTCGCCCGCACCGCCCGGGCGGCGGCCTTGGGAAAAACCGCCCTTTTCCGGCTGCACCGCGAGGACATGGACCGCTGGCTCAAATCCCACCCCGAACTGGCGGTGGATTTTTTCGCCGAGCTCGTCCAAGTCCTCTCCCGGCGGCTGCGCCTGACTTCCAGCGAGTCGACCTTGATCTTCGACCTCTCGAATCTCCTGCTCGAACCCCTGTCCACGGGCAACGAGCTCCTCTCCCGCGTCCTGGCTCACGTCGTGCCGCACCTGGCGGGCTCCTGGTCCGCGGCCGCCTATCTCTACAACGCCTTCAACGATGAAATGGACTTCGTGGCCGGCTGCGGGCCCTTCGACTTCTCCCGGCTCTCGGCGCAGCTGCCGGCCCCCACCGAAACGCGAAGCCTCTGGATCGCGGATCAAACCTACTACGTCTCTCTCCCCGGACAGAAGCGGCCCCACGGCTATCTTATCTTCCGCTGCGAATCAGCCCTGGCTGAACAGGACCGCGCTGAGGCCGCCCGGACCCTAACCACCGTGGCGCATTTGCTCGTTTCGGCCCTGGAAAACATATACTTCCGCACGGACGCGAAACTGCGCGAGCGGCTCAAGAATCAAACCACCCATGGCGCGTACTTTTAAGAGCCTGGGCCAAAGCCTGGCCCGGACGGCCTCGGACAAGAAAGCCGAAGATATCGCGCTGCTCGATGTCCGGCGCCAGAGTCCCATCACGGAATACCTGCTCATCGCGACCGTCACGTCCCCGCCGCACCTGCAGGCCGTGGAAGAAGCCGTGCGCCAAGCCGGCAAGGAGCTGCGCTGCCCGGCCTTGCGCCGCGCCAAGCCGCAGAGCGACAGATGGCGCGTGCTCGACTTCGGAGGCATCCTCGTGCACCTGATGACCGAGGAGACCCGCCGATTCTACGCCTTGGAAAAACTTTACCATCAGTCCCGGCCCGTGTCCTGGCAGGCCGAGGCCCGGCCGCCCAAGACTCGCACCCGCGCCCGGAAAGCCCATGCCTGACTCCTCCATGCAGAGGCGCCCTTCTCATGATCCTAGCTTCTCTTAAAAAATCCCTGATCATCCGCGCCGAGGCGTGGGCCAAGGACGCGGGGATACAATTGCCGGCCGATCTTCCCCTGGCCGCGCCGCCGCCGCATCTTAAATGCGACATCAGCCTGCCCTGGCCCTTGGCCATGGCCCGCTGCGCCAAGCGGCCCCCCCTGGAACTCGCCCGTTCGCTGGCCCAAGCCTGCGCCAGCCTGCCCGAGGTGGAAAGCTCGGAGCCTTCGCCCCCTGGTTTCGTCAACATCCGGCTGCGCAACTCCGGGCTCTGCGCCAACCTCAAGGCCGTGACCATAAACCCTGACGACTACGGCCGCGACCCGGACGGCCCGGCGCGAAAGGTCGTCATTGAATTCGTCTCCGCGAACCCCACCGGCCCCCTGCACCTGGCCTCGGGCCGCGGCGCGACCCTGGGGGACTGCTTGGTGCGCGTGTTGCGCAGGCTGGGCCGGGAGGTTTCTTCCGAGTATTACGTCAACGACGCGGGCAAGCAGGTCGGCCGGCTGGGCCTTTCCCTGCATGCCCGGCGCCACGGCCAGGAGCCTCCGGAAAAAGGCTATCAAGGGCAATACGTCGTCGACTTGGCCAAATCCTTTCCCCCGGAAGCCGACTCCTGGACTCCGGAGCGGTTCCAGCAGGAAGGCATCAAGGCCCTGCTTGAGACCCATCGCGAGGACATGGACGCCTTCGGCGTGAGCTTCGACCGCTGGTTCATGGAATCCGAGCTGCACGCCAAGGGCGCCCTGGAAAGCACCTTGAAAAAGCTCAAGGACCGCGGCATGGTCTACGAGAAAGAAGGCGCGGTCTGGCTGGGCACCGCGGCCGCGGAGCAGTCCGAGGACGACAAGGACCGGGTCTTGATCAAGGCCGACGGCAGCTCCACCTATTTCCTGGCGGACATCGCCTATCACGAGGACAAGTACGGCCGGGGCTTTCGCGAGGCCATCGACATCTGGGGCGCGGACCATCACGGCTACGTCCCGCGCATGAAGGCGGCCATCGCGGCCCTGGGCTACCCGCCGCAGGCCTTTGCCGTCATCATCCACCAGCTCATCCACCTCTATCGCGGCCAGGAGGCGGTCAAGATGTCCAAGCGCGCCGGCGAGTTCGTGCGCCTGCGCGAGGTCGTCGACGAGGTGGGCAAGGACGCGTGCCGGTTTTTCTTCGCCTTGCGCACCCCGGACTCGCACCTCAACTTCGACCTGGAGCTGGCCAAGAAGCAGTCCTCGGAGAACCCGGTCTACTACTGCCAGTACGTGCACGCCCGCATCTGCTCCATCTTCCGGGAGGCGGCCAAACAGGGCCTTTACGGCCCGCAGCTGCCCCTGCCCGGACCCAACGGCAGGCTCCTGGATTCAGCCGAGGAAAGGGCGCTGCTGCTCAAGATCGCCTGGTTTCCCGAGACCTTGAAGGAATGCGAGAAACTGCTCTCGCCGCATCCCTTGGCCAACTACGTCCTGGAACTGGCCGGGCTGTATCATCCCTTCTACGAGAAACACCGCGTGGTGGATCCGAGGGACCCCGAGGTCTCAAGGGCCCGGCTCCTGCTCTGCGCGGGCGTGCGCGACGTCATCGCCCAAGGACTGGGCCTCATGGGCGTCAGCGCGCCGGAGCAGATGTAATAAGCCGGTCAACAGCCCATACTTTCAAAGGCTTGGGTCATGGCTTTGTTCATGAGCGCCATATCCGCCGTACCATGCGCCGAGGAGAGGAAGGCGGCTTCCCACTGCGCCGGCGGAAAATACACGCCGCGCTCCAGCAGGGCGTGAAAAAACCGGCCGTAAACCTTGGCGTCCGCCTGCTTGGCCCCGGCATAATCAGGAACCGGATGATCCGTGAAAAAAACAGTGAACATGGAGGCGATGGCATTAATGGTCACCGGGACATTGGCCCGGCTCGCCGCAGCACGCATCGCCGCCGCCAAATCCCGAGTGCGGCGCTCCAAGACCGGATAAGGACGCTCGGACTTAAGCAGCCGCAAGGTCTCAAGCCCCGCGGCCACGGCCACGGGATTTCCCGACAAAGTCCCGGCCTGATACACGGGCCCCAGCGGAGCGACCAGCCTCATCACATCGCGCCGTCCGCCGTAAGCGGCCAAGGGCAAGCCCCCGCCCACGATCTTGCCCAGAACCGTCAGATCCGGCGACACCTTGCAGATCTTCTGATAACCGCCGTAGCAGACCCTAAATCCGGTGATGACCTCGTCGAAAACAAGCAAGGCGCCGTGCCGCGAGGCGAGCTCTCTAAGGCCCTGGAGAAAACCGTCGCGGGGCAAAACCACCCCCATGTTGGCGGCTACCGGCTCCACCAAGATCGCGGCGACGCGGCCCTTCCAGCGCTTGAACGCGGCGGCGACCGCGGGAAGATCATTGTAAGGCAGGATGATCGTGGTCCGGGCCCAAGCCTTGGGCACGCCGGCTGAATCCGGTATGCCCAGGGTCAGGGCGCCCGAACCCGCGGCCACGAGCAGGCTGTCGGCGTGTCCGTGGTAACAGCCCGCGAACTTTATGGTCAAATCCCGGCCGGTAAAGGCGCGAGCCAGACGCACCGCGCTCATGGCCGCTTCCGTGCCCGAGCTGGTCAGGCGCACGAGTTCCATGGAAGGCACCGCTTGGCGGATAACCTCCGCCAGTTCCACCTCGGCTTCCGTCGAAGCCCCGAAACTGGAGCCCTGACGCAGAGCCGCCTGGGCGGCCGCCACCACCTCGGGCCGGGCATGGCCCAGGATCAAAGGTCCCCAGGACAGGCAGAAATCCAAATAGCGCCGGCCGTCCGCGTCCTCAAGCCGCGGGCCGCGTCCGCGGCGCATGAAAACCGGGGAGCCGCCCACGGCCCGGAAGGCCCGCACCGGGGAATTGACGCCGCCGACCAGGACCCGCCGCGCCCTTTTAAAGGCGCGCCGCGAGGCTAGGCCAGCCACCTGGCCGCCTCCAGGGCGTGGTAGGTCAGGATGAAGTCCGCTCCGGCCCGCTTGATGGACGTAAGGGCTTCGAGCGCGACCTTCTTCTCGTCTATCCAGCCCTGGACGCCGGCAGCCTTGATCATGGCGTACTCGCCCGAGACGCAGTAAGCGGCCACGGGCAGGTTCGTGCGCGAGCGCACCGCCGCCACCACGTCAAGATAAGGCAGGGCGGGCTTGACCATGAGCATGTCCGCGCCCTCGGCCTCGTCCAAGGCGGCCTCGCGCAGCGCCTCGCGCACATTGGCCGGATCCATCTGATGGGTGGCGCGGTCGCCGAATTTCGGAGGCGATTCGGCCGCTTCGCGAAAAGGGCCGTAAAAAGCGCTGGCGTACTTGACCGCGTAGGCCAAGATCGGCGTCTGGACAAACCCCGCCGCGTCCAGGCCGCGGCGTATGGCGCCCACTTGGCCGTCCATCATGCCGCTGGGCGCGATCACGTCGCAGCCGGCCCGGGCCTGGGACACGGCGGTCCGGGCCGCGAGCTCCAAGGTGGCGTCGTTGTCGATATGGCCGTCGCGCCGGACCACGCCGCAGTGGCCGTGATCCGTGTACTCGCAAAAGCACAGATCCGCGATGACGACGAGCCCCGGGCAGCTGTCCTTGATGGCCCTGGCCGCCTTCTGCACGATGCCGCCTTGGTCATAGGCGCCGCTGGCCTTGGCGTCCTTGCGCTGCGGTATGCCGAAGAGGATCACGGCCGCAACGCCCGCGTCGGCCGCCGCCAGCGAGGCCTTGACCAGTTCGTCGACCGAATACTGAAACTGCCCGGGCATGGACTTAATAGGCCTCTTTTCGCCCTGTCCGGGACGCACGAAAAAAGGCATGACCAAGTCATCCGGCCGCAGCGCGGTTTCGCGAACCAAAGCGCGCAGACCCGGGCTCTGGCGCAGACGGCGGGGCCGCTCCAATGGGAAAGCCATGGGGGCATTTTACTATAATCCTTGCCGGCCGCAGACCTGCCCCGGCGCCAAGGATAATCCATGAAAGAAGCCATCACTTTTCGCGACGTCCTGCTCGTGCCCCAACGCTCCGCCATCCGCTCCCGGCGCGACGTCGATACCACGGGCAAGATCTCCCGCAACCTGTCCTTGGAATGCCCCATAATCTCGGCCAACATGGACACCGTCACCGAGTCCGCCATGGCCATCGCCATGGCCCGCTGCGGCGGCTTGGGCATTATCCACCGCTTCCTCAGCATTGAAGACGAGGTCGCCGAGGTGGCCAAGGTCAAACGGGCGGAAAACATCATCATCGACGACCCCTACACCGTGGGGCCGGACGACACCGTGGGCAAGGCCCGCGCCGCCATGAGCAGCCACGAGGTCGGGGGACTGCTGGTGGTGGACTCCGAGCGCAAGCTGTTGGGGATCGTGAGCGAACGCGACCTTCAGTTTCGCACGGAACTGAATTTGCCTCTGCGCCGCGTCATGACCAAGAACCCGGTCACGGCCCGGCCCGGCATCAGCATGGCCGAAGCCCGCAAGCTCTTAAGCGCCCGAAAAATAGAGAAGCTTCCCCTGGTCGACGGCCAGGGCAGGCTGGTCGGCCTCATCACGGCCCGGGACCTCAAGACGCGCGAACTCCATCCCGAGACCTCCAAGGACCGCAAGGGCCGGCTTCTGGCGGGCGCCGCGGTCGGGGTGACCGGGGACTTCATGGAGCGCTGCGCCGAACTGCTCAAGGCCGGCGCCGACGTCGTGGTCGTAGACGTCGCCCACGGCCACTCCGAGCACGTGCTCGCCGCGGTGCGCCATATCAAGAAACGCTGGCCCGGGATAGAACTCGTGGCCGGCAACGTGGCCACCTACGCGGGCGCCCGGGACCTGGCCGAGGCCGGAGCCGACGGGGTCAAGATCGGGGTCGGACCCGGCTCCATCTGCATCACCCGCATCGTGTCGGGCTCCGGCGTGCCGCAGCTGACCGCCATCATGGACTGCGCCCGGGTCACGCGCAGATACGGGATACCCGTCATCGCCGACGGCGGCATCCGGGACTCGGGCGACATCGCCAAGGCCCTGGCCGCCGGCGCATCGAGCGTCATGCTGGGCAGCCTCTTGGCCGGAACCGAGGAAAGCCCGGGCTGGACCGTGGTGCGCGACGGCGCGCGTTATAAAATCTACCGGGGCATGGCCTCGCTCACCGCGACCTTGACCCGGAAAAAGCGGGAGTTCCACTCGGAGGCGGATCTCGACCCTATCGAGGTCGCGGAAGTGGTGCCGGAAGGGGTGGAATCCATAGCCCCTTATCGCGGTCCGATCGTCGAGGTGGTCCACCAGCTGGCCGGCGGCTTGCGCTCCGGCATGAGCTATTCCGGGGCTAGAAGCCTGCCGGATTTCTGGAAAAAGGCCGAGTTCATCAGAATCTCCCAGGCCTCGTGGGCCGAGTCCCGGCCGCACGCCCTGGAAAAATAGCGCGCGGGGCGACCCTGGCGGATCGCCCCGCGTTCCAGGACAGCCTGTACCCCGAATTCTGTCCATCCGTCGGCCCCGACAGAGCCGGGGCCTCCGGACTGGGAGGCCATTTCTCTGATGCGGCTACCGGGCAGCCCCTGCTTTCGCAGGTCGCGCGAGCAGCGCCGGCCGCCCATCTGCCTTGCTCCCGACGGGGTTTGCCTGGCCACCGGGCCTCGCGGCCCGGGCGGTGAGCTCTTACCTCGCCTTTTCACCCTTACCCCGGCCTCGCGGCCAAGGCGGTATGTCTCTGTGGCACTTTCCGTGCGCAGGGCCTTGCGTCCCCGCGCCCCCGCCTTTCAGCGGGCGTCGCGCTCTATGGAGTTCGGAGGTTCCTCCCAGCCCTGGCAAGCCAAGGCTCAGGCGGCCTCCCGGCTGTCCTGAAATCAGTGCTCTAGACCGGCTTGGCCGCGGCTTCCGGTTTATAAAGGATGCGCTGGCAACTCTCGCAGATCACAAGGGCCTTGGTCTTGGCGACCTCGATGACCATCTGCGGCGCCAGATTGATGCGGCAGGCGCTGCAATTTTCCCCGTCAACCGGGACTATGGCGTCCGGCTTGCCGCGGGAACGCACGTGATTGTAGATGCGCATCATATCCGCGGGTATCTGCGCGGCGACCCCGTCGCGCACGGCCTTCTGGCCGTCAAATTTCGCCTGAATTTCAGAGAGCGTTTTCTCCAAGGCGGCGATGTCGGCATTGGCCTTGTCCTCAAGGACCTTGTTCTCGGCCGCCGCCGCCCGCTCCGCCTTCCGTGCCGAGTCGATTCCTTCCATGGCCTCGAGGATGTCGGTCTCGATGGCGCTGCCCGCGGCCTTATCCCGCTCGATCTCCTGCTGGAGCGCCTTGAAAGCGTCGTTGGTCTTGACCTGGTTAAGCTCCATGGAGTGCTTGCGCACCGCCTCTTCCCTGGCCGCCAGCTCCAGTTCCTTCTCCTTCTTCAATTTCTCCAGGGCCAGGGTCTTGGCCTTGAATTCGGCGACCTTGGCCTTGGCCGCGTCCAGATCCGCCTTAAACACGGCGATCTGCCGGGGGATCAGGTCCATTTCCTTTTGGACCTTGTCGAGCGCGGCGTCTTGCTCCTGAAGGGCGATGAGTTGCTGGATGTTTTCTTTAGTGATGGCCACTAATTAATAGTATACAAAATAGCTCGGCTTGGGGTTGAAAAGGTCGCGCGGGCCGCGGGAGCGGCAGGGTCGGTGATAACAAGGTCGATCGTGGCGCCGCCGACAAAAACGACCTTCTCCTTGAGGCCTTTGAGGCCCTAGGCGACTATGCCCAGCATCTCTATGTTGCGGGAAGGTGTCTTAGGCGGCATGGAGACGGCGCGTCAATTCTTCGCTCGCTATTTGGCGTTCCCGGGCCAGGTCGACTAGGCGCCAGGAGCGTCCCTGGGAAGCCGCCATTTTTAACAATATGACTACATCTTGGGGTTTTAGCCCGCTAGGGGAGCCCATAGACTAGGTATAGCAGATGATTTCGCTTTTCGCGAATCGCAAAACGCTTCAAATTTTTTGAAAGCGCCCGCCGGAGATTATCTTGAGGCAATCCAGCCAAGGCAGGGCGCGCACAGTGTGCTTGCCGAAGCGGAACAGCTGGGGCTGCTCAACCCGGCAGACCAGGACAAGCTCCGCCCCTGGCATGATCTCCGCGAAGGACAACAAGCCCGAGCAGAGGGAGGCCGCGGGGCGCTGCGTGGCCTTGATCTCCATGGCTAGCCATGGTTTCCCCGGCCTCTGTGCGATCAAATCCACCTCCGCTCCGGCTTCCGTTCGATAGAAGCTCAACGCGAGGTCAAGCCGATGATAGGAATTCAAGCGCCTGACTTCGTTTATGAAAAAATTCTCGAAGAGATCGCCGAACTCCGGGCTGGAACGCTCCAGGGGGACTTTCAGGGTCTTCTTGAGGGATCGAAGCACGCCCGTGTCGAAGAAATAGAATTTGGGCTGCTTCGCCATCCGCTTGCGCGCCGTCTTGGCGAACGGCTCAAGCCAGAATCCCAGCAGGGTATCCTCGAGGATTTGGAAGTATTCCTGGACGGTCTTATAGGTGACCCCGACTTCCCGGCCGATATTCGAGGCATTGACGATGTGACCGCTCTCGGCGGCGGCCATCGGCAAGAAGCGAATGAAAGCCCCGAGGTTGCGGGTAAGAGCTTCAGCCTTGATCTCCGCGTCGAGATAGGTTTCCACGTAGGCGCGCAGATCCTCCTCTTTCTCTTCGCCTTGCGCGGCGTAGACCTTCGGCAAGGTCCCGAACGCGAGCGCCTTGTCCAAGACGAAATTCTGGCCCAATTCCTCATGCGTCAAGGGAAACAGCTCCAATGACCACGCCCGGCCGCCCAAGAGATTGGCCTTGGCGCGCTTTAGCTTCCTCGCGCTCGACCCGCTCATGATGAACTGAAGATGGCGTCCGAGAGGGGCCTCCATGAGGTGATGTACGGCATCAAGAAGCGCGGGAACGCGCTGAATTTCATCAAGCACCACTCGTTTGAACTTGCCGTTGCCTGCTTCGATCTCGCGAATGATCGCCTCCGGTTCGGCAAGGTACTTCTGGTGGACCGATGGGTGCAGCAAATCCAGGAATAGGACGTCCTTGTCCGCGAATGTTCGGCGCAACAGCGTGCTTTTGCCCGTCAACCGGGGGCCGAAAAGAAAGAAGCTGCGCGATGCGGGCAGTTTTATATTTCTAGAGTACATAGTTCTATTTTACGTCGTATAATAGAAGTAGTCAATATGTTTTCTAAAGTGCGTTTTTCGGACCAAGCCGACCACCATCTCGGACATTTTCGTCCTCCATGGGCTGCCAGGCTTTGGCCTAAAACCTGACTCGCTCGACGGCTGTTTTAAAGAAGTCAGGCGCCAAGTAGGCGTAAATCTCCGTGGTCTCAATGCTCGAATGCCCTCCAAAAAGAAAGCCGCAGGGGCCCGCAAGGGCCGCCGCGGCTTCTCCGTCGAGGAACTGCGACTTTTCGCGCTTAAGAAGTGGTGGGCAGTATAGGATTTGAACCTATGACCCCTGTCGTGTGAGGACAGTGCTCTACCGCTGAGCTAACTGCCCGGCGACGTATATTCTACAACAGTTTCTCGCCCTTCCCAAAGGGATGCAATGAAATAGAGCTCAATAAATCCACCAGGGTTCTTCCCGCTGCCGGGTCTTGTGGGTGCAGTTGATAAAGACAAGCCCCAGCTTTGGGGCGTAAGTCAAAGCCCCCGTGTCCGGCCGGAAGCCGGCCGGTATGGAGACCCTCACGGCGCCGCTGCTTAGCTCATGCGATTGCGCGTCAAGGATGCGGTAGGCCAAGCGCCCGCCCGGCGCCTGAAAGAAAGGCTCGCTGTCTTGGGCATCGGCGGAAAGCAGCAGATAGGTCCCTGGCGGCGGGTTAGGAACCGAGGCGTTAAAGTCCGCGATCTCTATTTCCCGATGAAAGCCGTGCTCCGGGATGCGAACGGCTTGATCCGGCTGAAGCGTCAAATTCTGCGGGAAGCCGCCCGTCTTCGCCCAGGCCTCGTTGACTTGGCCGCGCATCAAGCCTAAGAGGCCTTTCATGGCGCCTTCGCGCACGTAGGATTCAAAGCCGCGGATATTGGGAAAAAACATCCCAATGGAGACGGCGCCCGCGCACAGGGCGCCCCCGGCTATCCAACGCCGCCGAAACAAAAGCGGCATAGCCAGGAGCACGCAGGCCGCGCCCGCGGCCCAAGCGATCGCCGGATGGGCGAACAACTTCATGCCCGCGACAAACGTGGCGACGCAGACGAACAGGTAGAAAAGGGCGGCAAGCAGGCCGTAGCCCAGCAAATCAATAATTTTTCGCATCGGCGATCTTTTCCCCGGGAAGGAAGGGAGGTATGGGGCATCCGAGCGCGTCGCCCACGGCCCTGAGGAGTTCGGCTTCCTCGATCGTCACCTTTCCGTCGGAACCGATGCAGGCCGTGCATGCCGCCAGGATGGTCCTCTTCAGGGCGGGAGAGGCCCCGTTGAGCTGGGCCAGGGCTTCGTCAAGGGCCTGCACGCCGTACCGGTCCATCGGAAACATCTGCGGCACGGATCCGCCCAATTCCCCCATGCCGGCTGAAAAAGCCTTCTGCGCGGCCGCCAGCCCCTCCGCGCCCCAGTAAGCCAGGCAGGAGAGCAGTTTTACGGCGGCCGAACGCAGCGGCGCCATGTCATGATACTCGACCGGCGGCTTTACCTTCTCAAACAAAGGCGCCAAGCGCCGCAGAACCATGCGCCGCAGCGTGTATTCGAAAAGATCCATCTGTTTGTCAGCGGCGATAAGCTGATTCATGTTTTCCACGAAACGCGCATATCCTTCCGCGGAGAGATGCTTCAGCGTCGCGACGGCCAACTCGGCCGCGGGCAGCCGCGCCTCCGGCTTGATGGCGGCCAAAAGCGGGACCGCGATCGCCATCCGCTCCAGCACATCCCGGCCGGCGCTCTGATTGAGGCCGTCAAGCTGGCCGCGGCGGATCGTCTCGTCCGGACCGAGCAGCAAGGCGAAAATAACGGCGCGCGCGCCGGCGGGCTCGCGAACCAGCTCATGACACGGAGCCGGCAGGCTCGCCATCAGGCTGGCCGCATAGGCCAAGTGCGCCGCAGTCGGCGCGCCGACGCTGGCGATCACCTCGCCGGCATTGAGCGCGATCGCCGGTCCGTCGCCCGACGCGAACCTTGCCGCCGCCATTTCCGGCTCCGCTTGCGTCCGCGCCGCCGGACTGTCGAAATCGCCGTCAAACTGCGGATCCAGGCGCCGGATCCGCTCGTCCAGGGGCGGATGCGTGGCCATCAGACTGAACCACGACGCGGCCAGACCATCCGCGAAGAAGAAATGGCTGGCCTCCTCCGCGTGGCTGTGCGAGATGCGGGAGCCGGCGACGAATCCGCCGATCTTCTTCAAGGCGTTGACGATGCCGGCCGGGTTGCGGGTGAACTGCACGGCGGAAGCGTCGGCCAAGAATTCCCGCTGCCGCGACACGGCGCTCTTGATCAATTTGCCGAAGAACACGCCGATGTATCCGATGGCCATCAAAAGCAAAGCGAACAAGCCGACCGCCGCCATGGCGCCGCCGCCCTTGCCTCGCGACGACGAACGGGAGCGGCCCAGGCTGCGCAGAAGCCAGTAGCCGATCATGGCGATGATGAGTATCCCGTTGAGGATGCCGATCAGCCGGATATTGAGACGCATGTCGCCGTTGAGTATATGGCTGAACTCGTGGGCCACAACGCCCTGCAATTCATCACGGCCCAGCCGCGCGACACAGCCGCGCGTCACGGCGACGACGGCGTCCGTGGACAAGAAACCGGCCGCGAAAGCGTTGATGCCGTCCTCCTCCAGGAGAAAAACGCGCGGCACCGGCGTTCCGGAGGCTATGGCCATTTCCTCGACGACGTTGAGGATCTTGCGCTCATGGAGGTCCGCCGTCTCCGGGTCTATGGGCCGGCCGCCGAGCATGGCGGCCACGGCCTCCCCGCCCTTGCCGAGCTCGATGATCTTGTAAAGCGAGCCGACAAGAACGATGGCCACGGTGATGCCGGCGACCCAAACAAAAACCAACGGCTGCCACAGGCTGCGGATGTCGAGATCGCCGCCGGTCTTGAGCTTAAGCCCTATAAAGACGCCGATGAACGCGAGATAGACGGCGAGGATGATCAAGATAACGGCCAGGATATAGCAGGCCACCAGCATGGATGTCCTCTTGCGGGCGGCATCCTGGTAGTGGAAGAAATCCATGGAGGCGCGGGCGGGCACAGCCGGTCCTTTCTCCCGGGCCTTAGAATTTCACCTTGACGGCTTCGCGCTCGGCCTCGGTCTTGACCTCGAAGAGAACGGCGGCCTGGAATCCGAACATGCCGGCGATCATCACGGCGGGGAAACTTTCGCGCGACGTGTTGTAGATCATGACGGAATCGTTGTAGGCCTGCCGGGCGAACGCGATCTTGTTCTCCGTCGAGGTCAACTCTTCCATGAGCCGCGCCATGGTCTCGTTGGCCTTCAGATTCGGATATTGCTCGGCGAGCGCGAAAAGTTTGCCCAGCGCGCCGCTGAGCATGCCCTCGGCGCCCATCAGACCCTGCATGGCCGCGGCGTCTCCGGGGTTGGCGGCTGCCCGCTGGTTGGCGCTCACCGCCTGGGAGCGCGCCGCGATGACGGCTTCCAGGGTTTGACGCTCGTGGGCCATATACCCCTTGGCGGTTTCGACCAGGTTGGGGATGAGGTCATAGCGCCGCTTGAGCTGCACGTCGATCTGGGCGAACGCGTTCTTGAAGCGGTTTCTCAGCGCCACGAGTTTGTTGTATATACCGATTAAGACCAACGCCGCAAGCGCGATGACCAGCGCCATGACCATCAGCATTTTCATGTCCGACCTCCCCTTTTCGCCTATGGAACGGGCAAAACGTTTCTGTGCAGCATGTCGCGGAATAATCGTACGTTTTTGACGCTTGCCGCTACAAGGGGAATAGAAAGGCTGGCTCGATAAGGGACGGAAGGGCCGCGATGTACTTGCCCGCCAGGTTGATTGCGCGCCGGCGGCTATGATGGGGGCGCGTCCAAAATGGTATGATATTGCCACGAAATAAATATCCATTCATGATCAAGACATTTTTGATGGTCCTGTTCGCCGCGACCCTCGGAGGCATCGGCCACGTCCTGCTTTCCAAAGGCATGAGAAGCGTCGGCGACATGACCGAGGCCGGCTCCGGACTGCTCGTAGGCATGGCTCTGCGGGCCGCGTCCAACCCCTGGGTCATCCTGGGCGTCGCCCTTCAGGCCGCGTTTTTCTTCACCTACCTGACCCTGCTCTCACGCGCGGACATCACCATCGTCCTGCCCTTGACCGCGGTGGATTACGTCGTGGTGACCCTGCTGGCCCAGGCTTTTCTCGGCGAAACGGTCTCAGCCGCCCGCTGGGCCGGCATCGGCTTCGTGGCGACGGGGATCGTGCTGATCGCCCGGACCTAGATCATCCTCGAGTCGGCACTTCCCCTTTTTGCGCAGCACCGGACGCGAAAGGTCTATACTCTATTTCGGCACTTGTACTACAATCCCAAGAGGCATCCTTCGATACCATGAAAAGAATATCCGCCTCCGCGAGCCAGGCCCTCATTTTCGCCGGCGCGGCGCTGCTGCTCTCTCCAGGCCCGGGCGCAGCCAGCGCCCAGGTCATCTTGGGCGTTCCGGCTCGCCCCGCGTTTTCTCCGCAGATTCCAGCCATCATCTCCCGGCCGGCGTCCGGGGACAATCTTGCGCCGCGAGACTACGCTCAAGCCGTAGAGCGATTCGCGCGCTACGTTGCCGGCAAAAAACCCGGCATCAAGAACCCCGACAATCTGCCTTTTCTGCTGACCCATGGGCGCAAGACCCAGCGCGCGATCCTTATGGTGCACGGCTTGGCAGATTCCCCCTACTACATGCGCGCCCTGGCCAACGTGTTCCACGAGAGCGGCTACAACGTGATCGGCATCCTGCTTCCCGGACACGGCACGCGACCGGAGGATCTGCTCCACGTCGATCTCGAAGAGTGGCAGCGGGAGGTCGAGTTCGGACTCGCCGTCGCGCAAGAGCTGGGCGACGTGGTCTCCATGTCGGGATTCTCGACCGGGGGAGCTCTCATACTCGACGCCTTGGCCAAAAATTACGCCAGCCGTCTGCGCCTGCACAGCGCGTTCGAAAGCCCCATCCCCGGTCTTGTCCGGAACAGCCCCCGGGACATCGAAGACATCTTCTTATTTTCGCCGGCTCTTAAAATCGCCGACAAGCGAGTCAAATGGGGCTGCCAGATCCCATGGCTCGTGACTATTTTCCGGCCCTATCGGGAGGGCGATGTTCCGGAGACCAAGCCGTTCAATTACAACAAAATGGCAATCAACGCCGTATGCCAGCTTTATGATCTAACCGTTGATGTTTCCCGCGGTCGCGAAAACATCCTATCCTCCATCGGAGACCATAACATCGGAGTGTTCACCGTCCAATCCGAGGCCGATGGGACCGTGCGCGCCGACGCAGTGGTCGAATTCATGAAGGATTTGCCCCCAGGCGCAGCCAAGAACTTCATCCTGTACCCAAAAGACGAAGGCATCAGGCATGCCGACGTCACCAGGCCCGAAACCAATCCTTTTTACGCCGAACTGCAAAAGAAAATACGGGAATTTGTGGCCAGAAAAAGGCAGCCAGCGCTCGGGCCCAGACTTCAGAGCGATCCTCAAAGCCGGTCTTTGGATTATCTAAGGTCCTGGGACGAAAGCGGGACCTCCCTGGACAGTATTCTCAATTCCAAGCCCAAGCCGGTCGCGCTGCCGCCGATTCCCATCGGCAAACCCAATTAAAGAGAGTCTCGGCTAGACCTTGGTCCGGGGCTTAGCCGCAGGCGCGCCGATCGCGCGAATCTTGGGCCGGACCGGCGGTTTGGAATCCGGCCTGTCAGCCGCGGTCTTCTGCCCCTCATTGGCGGATACGATGCTCGGGCCCGACGGTTCAATGCCCGCGGGCTCGGAATCTATGGACGCGGTTTTCCAGGTCGCCGCAATATTCTCGTCGAACCAGGCCTTCTGCTTGGAGAAAGCGTCCTTGTCGAACGCGAGTCTTTTCTTGGCCTGTCTTTCCAGGAATTCCCTAAAAACCATCGCCCGGTCATCGGGATTGGCGGACTTCATATAGAGCAGAAAGGCCTTCTCCTCCTCGGCCGCGCGCCGTTCGAATTCGGCCTGCTCCTTTTTCATCTGGGCTTGGAATTCCTGGAGGCTCGCCCCAGCTTTCTCGATGTTCTGCAGACGGCCCGCCAAGCGGGAGTCCACGAGGGACCGGCTGCTATCCAAGTCCTCATCCGCATAGCTCTGATCCGCCACCCTCTCCGCCACGGTCCTTGCCCCGGCTCCCGCGGGCAGGAGGATGGTCGAAACGAGCAAGCCTGCAAGCGCGATTTTCCAGCCGCACCGTCGCCTCAATTCAAGACTCATAAGCCCTCCGCGCGTCACCCGCTCTCTACGGCGTGATATTGTAATAGGGGCTTATCGCGGATGACAGGGCCATCTGGTCCCCGGCAACCTCCCTTTGGGCCTACCCAATCGCGGGCCCGGGCCGGCTTCAGTTCACAACGGCTTGCAGGGTCAGCCCAAGGCGCAGGGCGGTCTCCCTCGCCAGGCGTTCCAGGCTGTCGATCGTCTGCTGCCGCGCGGCCAGGAGGTCATGATTTCCCCAGCGACGGACATCGTCCGTGAAACTTAACGCCGCGTCGATCACGACCTTGAGAGTCGCGGCCCCGCTCACTCGCTCCAGGGCCAGTCTCAGGACGTCGGCGACGCTGGAGATGTAGCGCTCGTCGTCAAAGCCCGGCGCGAGGTGATGGTAAGGACCGAAGTCCAGGAAGGCGAGCGCGCGGTCGACGGGCGCGATGCCCTCGATGCGTTCCCCCTGCTCATAGCGGGCAACCGCCTGCTCCACGTACTTGCGCTTCATCTCGGCCAACTGTTCGGCCATCCGCGCCGACAGCGACGGGTCCTTGGAGAACCCCTCGGCCATGGCGTCGGCCTGCCGCCGGGCTTCAGCGATGACTCTGCGGCGCTCGGCCGCCTCGATTGCCGGGACCGCTTCGTCGGCGGCTATCAGGAGAGCGACGAAACGGTCCGTCCACTCCTGGGCGGCCGCGGCCGACATCCCGAGCAGAACCACCGCAGCGTGGCGCTCCTCTTGGGGAAGAAATGGGCGGAAAGAATCCTTGGGATAGTAGACGACGGATTGGCGGTTTCCTTCGACATATCGGCCTAAGCCTCCGACGCGACGGAAGCCGTGCGGCCTTTCCGACGAGCCGGCCAGAGCCGCGGTCTCGGCCACGCCGTCGGCCAAGCGCTCGAGCCAGGAGCGGATGAAGCGGACCGCGCGTTCGGGCGAACTCGCGATCGCCTCGGCGGCGGCGTGTTCGGCGTGAGGGAGCAAAGCGTTGACCCAAGAAGCCGCGTACGGGGCTCCGAGATCGAGGACGGCCGCGGCCGCGCGCGCGACCAGGGCGCGGATCGGCTCGACCTGGTCCTTCAGGTCCGGGGCGGAGAGCGCCTTCGCGACGGCGTGTTCTCGGGCGGTCACGCGCTCGGAGTCCGTCCATGAAACCGGGGCCATGCCCGCGCGGATACGGACGCGCTGCTCGCCCCGTATGGCATTGAAGGCCTCGATCGCCGGAACCAGGCCGGAATAGAGCGCCGCAGCGGCCTCCTCGCGCGTCCGCGCCGAAAACGCCGCGTTGGAGCCGCCCGCGGCCTCGACGGCGGCCATGATGCGGCCGAAGGCCTCGGCCCGCCGCAGCACCCCGCCGTTGTCAAACGCCGCGACCGCGTGGAGTTCCTCATCCGTCATGGGCGTCGCCCCGGACGCCGCGCCGCTCATGCGCGCGAGGACGTCGTCGAGAGCCGCGACCTGCATGCCTGCCGCTTCGAGCCTGGCCGCCACTTCTGAAGCCGCGGCGCGGTCCGTCTCGATGAAGGCGCGCTCCTCCAGAATGGCCTGGGGACCGTCAGGGCGGATCATGCGGGCGCGGCCCGAGAAATCCGCGACAACGCTCTCTATCGCTTTAGAATCCAGCCCAAGGCGAAGCTTCCCATCGGGATCGGGAGCAAGTTCGACGATCAAGCGCACCAGCGGCGGCGCGGCGGGAGACTTCACTGAGAGGGCCGGCGATAGGCTCTGGCCGGCGGTCAAGCCGGGCATTGTGTTGGATGCCGCATCGCGCGAGACCGCCGCGCCGGCCACTGCGGCTCCAGCATGGCCGGGCGCCGCGATTCTCCCGCTTCTGATCGTCACGGCTTGGAGGCCTTGCGCGGATAAAAAGAGAACGGAACTGGCCAAAACGAATTTCTTCATATGCATGACCTCTATATTTAGAATCAGGCTGATATCATATCCGATCTTCGGAATGATCCCTCCAGGCCCTTCGGGAAGACAGGATGTGCTTTTTGGGCCTATGACTTATTAGGCCATTTGCCAGGAGCGGTTCTCTATGGCTTGATGCCGTCAGGGCAGGGCCTTCTGGCCACTGCCAAGACCGCGAAGTCCTTATTGGCATATAGGGCCTGGCCCGCAAACCTGGCGGGGGAGCGGACAATGCGATACCAGGCGTTGTATTTAGCGCCCAGGCAGGAAAGCTCATCGCCGGGCGGCAAGGACTCCGCCCGTTGCAGATCGGAGATCCGGTCGAGCCACGCCTGCCCGAAGCTCGGCTCCCAATTCGCCGCCGCCGCGTCGGTCCATTCGACCACGGGCGATCTTTCGGAATACACCCTGAAGCCTTGGGAGGCCAACGGGACGAAAAAAACGGCGCCCACGGGCGTATGGTCCCTGGCCCAGAGCTGCGCCTGGCGCCAATTTTGTTCCTCAACGCTTAAGGCATCCAGGCTCGGATGCGAGAGCCTATAGGCAAAAGCCGGCGCCAACGGCGACAAGCCCAGAAAAACCGCGACAGCCATCCGGCCGCGAAACAAAAGCTGACCAAAAGCAGCCTCATCCCCTGAAACCAGAAGCAAAGCGAACAGCAGTCCTTGGGACAGATTCCACCAGGGCTGGCCCGGGGACATCAGGACGTTAGCGAAACAAAGCCCCAGTCCCAGCCCGGCCGCGGCCTTGAGCCAGCTCGGACGGAACTCCTGGGCCAAGACTAAAAACAGGATGCTCCCCGAATAGACGGATGCTCCGACCTCGACAAGCGATGAGATCAGCAAGGCCGACAGGACGACCGGCCGCAAGCCGGGCCTGCCCACGAGAGTCCGGACGTATTGCGCCCCGCAAATCAAGCCGAGCACGCAAAAAATCGCGTCGCTCCTGAACAGCTGCGCCTTGACCACGATGGCCACGGGCCAGACATCCGCAAAAAACCATCCTGCCAGCCACAGGCCGGTCAAGGCCGCGAGCCAACGGCGGAGCATGCGCTCCCCCGGGCTCTGCGGCAGCGCGCGCCAAAACAAAAACGCCAGCAAAGGAATCTTGGCAAGAATGAGGAGCCATTTTGTACTGGGCCATAAGGATGGAAAATAATGTCCCGGATACCACATCCGCAGTATGTCGATGATATTATTCCCAGCGCCCCAGGCAGTCTGCCGCCACACCAGCCATGGGATCACCATCAGGCAGAATAAGAGCCAACCCTTGAGCATGGCCCTGCGCCGCGATGAAAAAACGGCGGCCGTGCCCAGAATGAAGGCCGCCTGGCTGGCGACGACTCCATTAAGGTAGAAAGCCGCTCCCAACAGGCCCAGGCTGCGCGCATATTTCATTTCCATGAACCAGCACATGGACAGCAGCAGCAAGGGCGCCGCCAACGTGGTTTGATATAGGCTGTTCTTGATCATGGGATCTTCGCCTAAAGGAGTCGCGACATTGGCCAATGGACTCAGCGCGACCAGCAGGCAGGCAAGAGAAGCTGCGCCGATTCCGGAGAACATCCGCGCCGCGAGCTTATAAACAGCGCTGAACCACGCCAAGCGCAGAAGAACGTAAAGGAAAAGATGGAGCGGCTCCAAAGCGACATGCCTGGAAAGAAACGCCATGATTTGCGGGTAGAGGCTGGGAAAGGAGCGGACCGTTTCCACGTAAGGATCCGAGGGGTACGACAATCCCGGATTGAGCCGGCGAATAAAGGGAAGAACCTGGACGATGTGGGGATCTGTCCCGAAATTATAGTTATAGAAGAGAAAATTGAGCAGTGAAGCGACAAAAACGGCCAGCCCGGCCGTCCAACAAGCCCGTTGCTCCGCTTCTCCGGATTCGTCATGCAGTCGCATCATGGCCGCGGGCAGCTCTTGCCCACACCATGATACCACACGGCCGCGCAGTTGAGGCCGAAGACTACACCTTGGATCGAGGCTTCTGATGGGTTGGCGGCTGCGGCTTGACTCCAACCGCATCCGGGAGCGTCTTTGTCTCGATTTTGCCGTGCCCGGCGCTGGATTTGGCGGGATCGCCATCCAAAGGCTCCAAGTCAATGGCCGTGGTCTTCCAGGCATCCGCTATATTCTCCTGAAACCACGCCTTCTGCCTGACGAGCATGCTCTTGTCAAAAGCCAGCCGTTTCCTGGATTGCCTATCCAGAAACTGCCGGAACATTTCCTGCCGTTCCTCGACGCCTATGGATTTCAGGTAGAGAAAGAACGCTTTCTGCTCCTCAGTCGCGCGTTTCTCGAAATCGATTTTATCCTTCTTGATCTCGGCTTGAATGGACTCGATATTATCGACGGCCTTCTCGATGGCCGCGATGCGGCTGGCCAGCTTGGCGTCTATGAGGGAGCGGCTGCGATCCAGATCCTCGTCCGAATAGCCCTGGTCCGCGGCGCTCTCAGCCGAGGCTTTCGTTCCATGGACATGAGGCGCGAACAGAAGGACGAGCGCCAACGCCGCAAACCAAGTCCTTTGACACGGGCCGTGAATCGGTTGGATGTTCATAAGAGACTCCTCCGGGCATTGATTTTTCGCCTGCTAGAGCCAAGCCGCAAGCCTCTTGACTATACAAAGGGAAAGTCAAAACAGCGTCAAAAAGCGCCGTCCTGCTTCCGAAGCGTCAATCATCGAACCCCGGATATTTTTTATAAAATGGCATCATGACCAAAGACCAGGACGGTTCTCTGCTCGGTTTGGATATCGGGTCCGTCAACCTGCACGCGGCCCTTCTCGAGCGCAATGGCGACTTGCGCGCCAACGTCTGCCTGCCGCTCAAAGGCGCCCCTCTCGACGCCATAGCCGAGGCGCTCTCCCGGCTCGGGGCGCCGGCCCGCGAACCTCTGCGCGTGGCCGTCACCGGCCGCGGCCGGGATCTATTCGCCCAGGTGCCGGGAATATGCCTGGAAAACGAGATTTCGGCCTGTTCCGTGGCCGCGCGCCGGCTCGCGCCCTCGGCGAGATCCATCGTGGAAATCGGAGGACATTTCTCCAAGTGGGTCCAACTCGATAGCCGCGGCGATATCCTGGATTATTCTCTCAACGAGCTTTGCGCCGCCGGCAGCGGCGCCTTCCTGGAGCAGCAAGCCAGCCGTCTCAAGGTATCGATCTCGAAACTGGCCTCCCTGGCGGCGGCCGCCCGTTTCGGCGCCACGGTGGCCGGACGCTGCAGCGTGTTCGCCAAGTCCGACATGATCCATCTCCAGCAGAAAGGGACCCCTCTCGACGAGATCGCCTACGGCCTCTGCCTGGCCTTGGCCCGCAATTACGCCGCCACGGTGCTCAAGGGCCGGGAACTGAACCGCCCCGTGGCCGTCATCGGCGGCGGCGCGGCCAACGCCGGACTGGTCCGGGCCCTCGCCGAGGTGCTGTCCATCTCTCCCCAAGACCTGGTCCTGCCCGCTTCGTTCGACTCGTTCGTCGCGATAGGCGCCGGTCTTTCCGCCGCGGGCCGCGCCGGCGGCAGCCTCACCATCGAACGCCTGACCCAGGAAATCTCCAAGATACGAACGCAGGGGGGCGCGCAAAGCGCGGTCTTGCCCGTCCTGGTCGCCCCGCCCTGCGCCTGCCAGCGGGAACAAGAGGCGGCAGAGGCCTCGGCCGGGGAATTCTTCATGGGAGTCGACGTGGGCTCGGTCAGCACGGACTTCGTGCTCTTGGACGCCGAGGGCAACGTGGCGCAGGGAGTCTATCTTCCCACCCGCGGCCAACCTTTGGCCGTTATGCAGGAAGGCTTATCCATTCTAAAGGAAAAGACCCAAGGCAAAGCCCGGGTCATGTCCGCCGGAACCACGGGCAGCGGCCGTCACCTGGCCCTCCATTTCCTCGGGGCGGACGCGGCGCGCAACGAGATCACGGCGCAAATGAAATCCACGCTGCACTACTTCCCCGACGCGGACACGATCTTCGAAATCGGCGGCCAGGACTCGAAATACATATCGGTCAAGAACGGCGCGATCCACGATTTCGCCATGAACAAGATATGCGCCGCCGGCACGGGTTCGTTTCTGGAGGAGCAGGCGGAAAGACTCGGCATCAACATCATCCGCGAATTCGAGGAGCTCGCCCTGCGCAGCCGCGCGCCGGCCGACCTGGGAAGCCGCTGCACCGTTTTCATGGACACCGAGCTTGTCCACGCCCTGCAGCGGGGCACCCCGGCCAACGACGTGGCGGCCGGCCTGGCCTACTCGATCGCGCGCAATTATCTTGACAAGGTCGTGGCCAACAGGCCGGTGGGGGCCAACGTCATCTTTCAAGGGGGAGTGGCATCCAACCGGGCCGTGGTGGCGGCGCTGACCAGCCTCTTGGGAGCGGGAACCAAGGTGCGCGTCCACCCCTACAACCGGCTCTCGGGAGCGATCGGCGCCGCGCTCATCGCCCGGGAAAACTATCTCAAGGAACGAAAAAAAACCCGGTTCCTGGGATTCAGCGGCTGCGCGGACTACAAATTGAAGAGTTTCGAATGCCGTCATTGCTCCAACATGTGCCAGGTCAACCGGCTGGAGCGATCCGGAGAAATCGCCTATTTCGGGGATGTTTGCGAACGCTACACCAGCGGCACCGTGCGCCACCATCAACTCGACCTCAAAATCCCGGACCTGGGAATCGAAAGGGATCGCCTCCTGACCGAATGCATCGCCGCCGCCCGGCCCTGCGCCCCCGCCGCTCAAAGTCCCGGCCCCGTGGAGAAGCTTCTGGCGCGATACGCGGCTCCGACGTTCTGGACGCCGCGCGCCGCGAAGACCGCCTCTCGGCGCGCGAGGCTCAAGATCGGCATACCCCGCGCTTCCCTCTATTTCGAACTTCTTCCTCTCTGGGGCGTGATGTTTCGCAGCCTGGGCTGCGAGATCGTCCTTTCCTCGCCCAGCTCCCCGGAACTCCTGGCCAAGGGCAGCCGCAAGCTCGCGGCCGAGACTTGCCTGCCCGTGAAGCTGGCCTACAGCCACGCCCTGGACCTTGTTAGCCGCCAGGTCGACTACATCTTTTTGCCGTCGATACTGGACCTCCCCTCGCCTTTCGGTTCCCCGGAACAGTGCTCCACTTGCCCCTACACGCAGAGCCTGCCTTACATGATCGCCTCGAATGTCGACGCGCGCTTTCTTATCCCCCAGGTGAACATGGCCATGGAAGCCGACGGCCTGCCGGAGGGCCTGGATACCCTGACGCAAGCCCTGGGAGTGGCGCGCGGCCGCCTGCGCTCGGCCTACCAGACAGGCAAAGAAGCGCATTTGGCTTTCAAGGAAACCCTTTTGCGAAACGGCGCCGAGATCCTGAACCGAGAATTCGACTGGGCCGCGGTCCTGATAGGCAAACCCTACAACCTCTACGATTCCTTCCTCAACCTCAATTTGATGCGCCATCTCGCCAAGATGGGCGTCCTCGCCATCCCCTATGAGTTCTTGCCGCGGCTCGCGGACCAGCCGCTCGATGGCTCCTGGGACTGCCTGCCCTGGAGGTTCAACCGGGACTACATAAAGGCGGCTCTCGCGACGCGCGCGGACAAGCGCCTCTACCCCGTCGTCGTCTCGAACTTCGGCTGCGGCCCGGACGGGTTCACCCTCAAGCATCTGGAAAAAATATTCGGAGGCAAACCCTCGCTCTTCTTGGAATTCGACGAACACCGCGGCGAGGCCGGCATGGTGACCAGGCTCGAGGCTTTCCTGGATGAGGTGACCGCCCACCGAACCCGCAAGACCCCCAGCGCGCACAAGCCGGCGCAGCCCAGAACCAAGACTCGTCCCCAACCGAGAAAATTCTATATTCCGTATTTCGCGGACCACGCGCGCGTCTATGCGGGAGTGTTGCGCTATGCCGGATTCGAAGCCCAAGGCCTGCCCCTGCCCGACATGGAAACGCGCCGCAAGGGAGAGAAGTTCAGCTCCGGAAAGGAATGCCACCCCTATTTGATCCTGGCCGGAGACATGGTCCGTCTCACGGAAACGCGGCCCAAGAACGATCCCCCGGCCGTCTTCCTGTTTCCCGGAACCTCCATTCCCTGCCTCCTTCCCCAATACGGCCCGGGCCACCGCCTCATCCTCGACCAGATAGGAGAAGAGGGCCTCGACGTCATGTCCCCGTCGACCCAGGAGCTCTATGATTTGATCGGGGTGCAGGGCGGGGTCAGGCTCTGGCGGGGCATGGTGGCCATGGACATGCTGGTCAAGGCCTCCTGCGGGCTAAGGCCCTACGAGAGAATCAAGGGCTCAGTGGACGAGGCGCATCGTCTCAATTGCCAGGATCTCGAAACGACCGTCGCCGGCGGCGACATCATCGATACCACCCGCAAATGCATAGAACGGCTGGCCTCGGTCGAATTGGACGCGCAAGCCTGGCGCAAGCGGGAAAGACCGGTGATCGGCGTGGCCGGAGACATGTATACCCGGGCCAACGCGTTCGGCAACCAAGGGCTCTTCGCCAGACTCGAGGCCATGGGCTGCGAGGTCTGGCCCTCGCCTTTCTGCGTGGACGTCTTCGAGTTCGGCCTCAACAGCGCGGTTCGAACGAGCTTTTACCGCAAGGATCTGCAAAAATTCTTTCATCAGGGCTCGCTTCTGCTGATCAAGGAGTTGAGCGAACAGCGCATCAAGCATATGTTTCGCAACCAGTTCCGTTCCACGGCCGAGCCCGGCTACCAGGAAGTGGTGTCCGTCGCCGCTCCCTATGTCGGCGAACGCGCCAACGCGATCCTCATGCTCAACACGTCGAAGATGGTGGATTTCGCCAAGAAAGGCGCCGACGGCATCATCAACGCGGTCTGCTTCAATTGCATGTTGGGCTCGGTCTCCGCGGCGATCATCTCCCGGGTGCGCCGCAACCACGGCAACATTCCGATCGCGAACCTCGTTTTCGGCGAAAGCGACGGCGCTTCCCAGGACTTGCGCCTGGAAGCCTTTGTCCGCCAAGCCCAGGACTTCGCCCGCCGCAAGAAGACGCAACGGCTCCCGCCGCCCCACGTCACAGAAGCCCTCGCCGCGCAAACTCCATGACGGTTTCCACGATATTCCGGAAGATAGACGATTACCGCTGGGAACTGCCCAAAACAGGCGCCATGCGCGTGCCCGGTCTCATCTATGCCGCGGAAAAGATGCTGCCTAAATTCGAGGCCGAGCGCGTGGCTGAGCAGGTGTCCAACGTGGCGACCCTTCCCGGCATCGTGGGCTATTCCTTGGCCATGCCCGACGCGCACTGGGGCTATGGGATGCCCGTGGGAGGGGTGGCGGCGATCCGAGCAGACGACGGGGTCATCAGCCCCGGGGCCGTCGGTTACGACATCTCCTGCGGGGTCCGACTGCTGCGCAGCGACCTCCTGGCTCGCGATATCCGCCCCAACCTGCCCAAGCTCATGGACGCGCTTTTTCGAGCCGTGCCTTCCGGAGTCGGCTCCGAAGGGCATCTGCGCCTGGGCAAGGAGGAAATCAAGAAAGTCCTCAAGAAAGGCGCGCGCTGGGCCGTGGAAAAGGGATATGGGGAAAGAGAAGACCTGGAGCTGGTCGAGGACGGCGGCTGGCTTGAGGAGGCGGACCCGGACCTGCCCAGCGAGCGCGCCCTGGAACGCGGCCGCGGCCAACTGGGAACCCTGGGCAGCGGCAACCACTTTCTAGAACTCCAGGAAGTCGAGGAAATCTACGATCCCGGGACAGCGGCGGTCTTCGGACTTTTCCCCGGCCAGCTCGCCGTGCTGGCGCACACGGGCTCAAGGGGTTTCGGCTACCAGATCTGCACCGACTTCCTGCGCCTGATGCAGGACGCCGCGCGCAAATACCGGATCTCGCTTCCGGACCGGCAGCTCTGCTGCGCGCCCTGCGGCTCGCGCGAAGGCCGGGATTACTTCGCCGCCATGTGCGCCGCGGCCAACTTCGCCCGGGCCAACCGCCAAGTGATCACCCACTCCATCCGCCAGGCCTTCATGCAGATACTCGGACAGGGCTCGACGGCCTTGGGCCTGCGCGTCGTCTACGACGTGTCCCACAACCTCTGCAAAATCGAGGAGCATGAGCTGGGCGGAGCCAAGCTCCGGCTGGCCGTGCATCGCAAAGGCGCGACCCGCGCCTTTGCGGCAGGACGGCCGGAAGTCCCGCAAGCCTATCGGGCCGTGGGGCAGCCCGTGCTGGTGCCCGGCTCCATGGGCACATGCTCCTACGTGCTCGCGGGAACCGATATCGCCATGCGGGAGACTTTCGGGACCACGGCTCACGGGGCGGGAAGGATGATGAGCCGCACGCAGGCGCTCAAGCGCGTCGACGGCCGCGAGCTCATGGCCCAGCTCAAGGGGCAAGGCATCGAAGTGCGGAGCGCCTCCTGGCGCGGGCTCGCCGAAGAGGCGCCTTTCGCCTACAAAGACGTCTCGGAGGTCGTTGCCGCCTGCCACGGCTCGGGCATCTCGCGCAAGGTCGCGCGCCTGCGGCCCATCGGAGTGGTCAAGGGATGAAGACGCGAGCCGGCTACCGCGTCATCGCGCACACCTCGGAAGTCGGCCTGGAAATAACGGGCCGGGACTGGCCGGCCTTCTACCTCCATGCGGCCTCGGGCCTATTGGCGCTCTATGCGCTGGCTCCCAGCGTCAAGGCCGACGCGCGAGTGACGCGATCCTTCAAGGCCCGGAACGCGGAGGAGCTCCTGGTCTGCTGGCTCTCGGAACTCATCTTCCTCATCGAGACCGAGCGCCGCGTCCCGGGACGCATCGACTTCGTCTCAGCCGGCCCCAAGGTCCTCAAAGTCCGGATCCATGGGGATGCGCCCAGGCCGGAAAAGCTGCCCCTGGCGCGCGAGATCAAGGCGGTCACTTACCATGGCCTCAAGGTCCGCCAAGGCCGCCTCGGCATGGAAGCCCGAATCATCCTGGACGTTTGATGAGCCCGATTCAGTCCTTAAAGACGTAGCCCAGGCCCCTGCGGCACTCCAACTGCCCGCCCCTCTTGGGGCCCAGACTCTTCTTCAGGTTCGAAATGGTCGTGACCAGAACGTGCTCCCAATTCTCCGAATCATACGCCCAACCGCGATCCCACAGATCGCGCGGCGTGTGCAGTATCCTGGGCCTGCGCAGGAACACCTCCAAGAGCAGCATCTCCTTGGGGTGCATATGCACCTCCTTGCCCGCGACCATGACTTGCCCGCGGGAGGGGTCGAGCCGGACGCCCCCGCATTCGATCGGCGCCTCGGCCTGCCAGGGCCGCTCCTTGCGCCGCGCCAGGCTGCGCAGCCGCGCCAGAAAGACGTCCACGTTGAAGGGCTTGGACATGAAATCATCCGCGCCGTTGTTGAGCGCTTCGGCGCAGTCCTTGGCCATGCATTTGGCCGTCACCATGATGATCAGGATATCTTTATGGGTTGGTTCGGCCCGGATCTCCTTGACGAAGTCCAATCCGCAGACTCCGGGAAGCATCCAGTCCAGTATGATGAGGTCGACGAGCTGGCGTTTGAGTATCCTGCGGGCTTCGGGCACGCTCTTGGCCAGATAGTACTCAAGGGCGACTTGGCGGCCCACTTTGCGCAGCAACGTGTCGTAGAACCTGTGCATGTCGGGATGATCTTCAACGACCAGCATCCGATGGAGAAACATGGGAGACCTCTTTGGAGATGAAATTGATCCTGCTGTCCGATGGACTCGTTAAGCGGGCGCATCGAGCCGACACCTCCGGCCCGGGACCCTGCAGACAACATAAACTATTCGCAAAGCGCGCGTCAACAGCTGCGAGACTCAAGGGCGCATCTCCATCGCGCGTTCTCGACCGCGGGCGACCAGGAGCCGCTAGGAAAATTTATCCGGAAAATCTAGAATAGGATTGCCCGCAAGCCCGCGCCCTATCGCATCGGAATGAAAAAGAGAATACTCGTCGTAGACGACGACCCCGGCATCGCGCGATTGCTCTTGCGCCTGCTGTCGCGCGACTACGACCTCATCGTGTCCGACTCGGGCAAAGACGTCCTGCCCGCCTACCAAAAACACAAGCCCCATCTGGTCTTGCTCGACATCAAGCTTCCGGACACCTGCGGCATCGAAATCCTCAAGTCCCTGCTGGCCCGCGACCCCAAGGCCCTTGTGATCATGCTCAGCGGCAACGTCCACCTCAGAGTGGCCCGCGAGACCATGAAGCTGGGAGCCGTCGAATATATCTGCAAGCCCTTCGACTTCGATCACCTCAAGGAGCTGATCCGCAGCACCCTGGAGCAATCCCGGCCGAACCGCGCCGACGCCGGCCCCTGATCAGCGACTTTTACGAATCCAAACAATGCGATGAACATGCCAGACAAACAGCGCTCCGGCGGCAAGCCGGCTTGGTCCAACCTGGCCTTGGTCCTGCTGAGCGCCGGCTTGGGCCTTGTCATCATCGAAATTGGGCTGCGCCTGACCTGCCGCCCAGACATTCGGCTCGTAACCGGCCGCGGCTTTCTCAAGCCGGACCCCGATGCCGATTACGATCAGACCGAGAACTTCCCCCGGCAAGCCATCACGTCTTTCGACGGCAAGAGCCGTTATTGGCAGTGGACCAATGAACTGGGCTGTTTTGACAACCCTTTTCAGGAAGGACCCTACGCCCTGCTGGTGGGAGACAGCTTTACTTTTGGCGGCAACAACCTGCAGGATACCTGGGGCGGACTGCTGGAGGCCAATTGCGGCCAGCGCATTCTCAAATGCGGCGTAGCCGGCTATGGAACGCGACAGGAGCTCCTGAAAGCCGAAAAGATCATGGCGCGAGCCGGAACCCCGCGCCTCATCGTGGTCGGCCACTACGTCAATGATATAGACGACGACTATCTCGTCGGCGGCGGCGTCACCGTTGTGGACGGCTGGCCGGTCACGCGCAAGAAAATCATCGACTACCAGACCGGAAAGACCGCCGTCAAAACGGAAGCGGCGATCCGTCTGGAATTGTCCCTGCGCGGCAAGTATGGGGAGATCATCGAATGCCCCTCCAACACCTCCTGGCAGCTGTTCAAATGCTGGCTTTATCGCAACTCGATGATCTATCACCGCTTGAAATTGCCCCTGAGGAATTTGCTGACTCGCATCCCGATGGTCAAACGCGTGCTGGTCCAAAGCCGCGCCTTGGCGTCCGACTATCAGCCTCTGGCCGTCGAGCTTTCGCCGGATCTGCCGTGGGTCAAAAAAGCGTGGAAAGCGCATCTCGCCAACCTCAAGGCCTTTCAAAAACTGGCCGCGCGGCGCCATGCCAAGCTGCTCATCGTCCTCATACCGCACCGCGATCAGCTCTATCCTTTCTTGACGAATACCTCGCAGACTCGGCGGGACAACGTCAACCAGGCCCATGAGGCCCTGCGGAAATTCCTCGCCCGCGAGGGCATCGACCACATGGATTTGCTGGATTCTTTCCGCCAATATGAGGCGGCGCCGCCCGATTCGGCCTGCGGCAAGGATTGCGCGGCGGGCTCCGCGCCGACTTTGTACTACAAGCATGACATCCACTGGAGCCCCCTAGGACAACGCCTGGCCGGCTTGCTGGTGGCACGGCGAATTCTGGAACAACGTCTGCTGGACAGCCCCGACAGACAACGGCGATTGCTTGCCATTGATCAGGCCTTGGCCGATTGGAAACAGCCTCCGGCTCGCCCTTAGGCTCCGGCCGGATTAGGCCTTTTTCCGCCGTGCCCATAGGCCCTTGGACTCTTCATGGACCGCGGCTCATTGATTATGATAATGCAGCATGAAGAGGTTGTTCCTTTCCTGCGCGTGGCTCGCCCTGCTGGCGCCCTGCGCCTGGACGCAGGCGAACCTCAAGAGCCCCTCCGGCGCCGCGGCCTCCAGAGGCGCCGCCGGCATCGGCCGCCTCAGCCTGCCCGTCGCCGATCCGTCTTTCCCCGGCGACAAGCCTGGAACGAGCCTCCGGCCTCCGGAATTAGCGCGCCTCACATTCCCCAAGCCTGGCCTGACCCCGCGCGCGGCTGAAGTTCGGACTGAGCCGACAGCCGCTCAGGGACCGCAAGCCGCCAAGCCAGGCGTCATTGCCCAAAACGCGCGAAGGTCCCTAGTCGGTTTCAATGAATCCGTTCGTGCCGCGCAGAGCCTGCGCAGTCCCTCGGGCGTCCCGGAAGATTTCGCGGCCCCGATCGCCCCGATGGCCGAGAATCCGCTCGGCGGGCGGCGCGACGGCGCGCGGCCAGCCCTCGATCACGCGTCTCTATCGGACAAAATCTGGAAACACGCGGCGGCGCGCGGCTTTGCCTTGGGCCCGCCCGCCTTGGCAACCGGGGAGCAAGACTCCGCCGCGCGGGTCCCGCTCCCCGCCGCCGCCTCGTCCCAATCCCGGCAGGCCGCGGACGCTGTGGCCGCGTCCGTTTCCGCCGCCGAGACCGAGCCGAGCTCCGCCGCGCGGGTCCTCAAGCCCTACCTCGGCGGCCTCGGCGCCATGCAGTTGGGCCTCGAGGCCATGGCTCTCGTGATCCCCCAATTGACGAAAACCTTGGGCGAGAGCTTCCTCGTCATGGCCGGCGTCGCCAGCGTCGGTTTCGGCGCTCTCATGTTGGGCAGCCTGCTGGGCGGCCCCCTGGTCGACCGGCTGGGCCTGCGCGCGTCCTACCGCGGCCTGCTCGTACTCCGGACGGCGGCGGCCGCGGTATTCTCATTGTGCTTTCTTACCGGCTCCATGAGCCTGCCCGCCCTGGCCGTGCTCTTCGGCTTGGATTATCTTTTTCTTGGGGGATGCCGCATCGCGGAAGCGGTCCTGCCCAGGACCCTCTACCCGCGCTCGCCCCTGGGGGTCAAACGCTTCGGCACGGCCCAACAAGCCCTTATCGAGAGCATGGGATTCCTCGGGCCCCTGGCCGCAGGCCTCGTCATCGCCTGGCAAGGTTTTGCCGCGATCGCGATCGCCTACCCCCTGCTCTTGGGAGCGGGAGCCGTCATGCTTTGGACCTTCCTGCCGCTGCCGGGCAAGTCCCAGGCGGCAGGAAAGGCGCAGCCGCGAGGCCTGGGCATGGATTGGCGCTCAATCCAGGAAGCCTGGACCACATTGCGCGCGCACCCTTTCATCGGCCGCGCGGCTCTCGGCTTCGCCCTGGTCTCGATTCTGACCTACTGCCTCTACTTCATGATCGCTCCGGCTTTCGGACTTTTCGCGGCCGGTTCGGCGCCGGCCGCGGCAACGGTAAATTCCCAGGTGACCGGACTTTTCGCCGGGGGCGGCATGGCCGGCACTTGGCTCATGTTATGGCTCGACGCGCGCATGAAGCGCCGGCTTGAGACTGTGCCGGAAAATCAGCGTCCGCAGGCCGCCGAACGCAGCCTGCTTCGCGCCACGGCGCGCTGGACCATGGCCGCGTCGATCGGGGGCTTGGGCGGCTGCGCCCTGGCGTTGGGCGCCGGCGGCGCGGCTTTGCCCATGATCCTGCTGGGCACGGCCATCATGGGGCTGACCACGTGTTCGGCCTTGGTCCATTTGGAAAACGTCGTCAAAAACAACGCGCCTGCCGAAGTTCAGGGCACGTTGATGGGGCTGGTCCGCGCGGCCATGAACCTGGCCTCGATCATCGGCTTCTTTGGCCTGGGAGCGATCTTTAAGGCTTTCTCTATCCTATCCGGCACAGCCTTGGTCCCCACGGGCATGGCCTTCGCCGTGGTGGCCGGCGGATTCGTCCTGTTCTCCCTGGCCATGGCTTGGATCGCTCATGGATTGCGGCGCGCGCAGAGCCGCCTATTATGATGAACAAGTCAGCCTTGATCCTCATGACGCTGCTCGCACCCGCCTGCCTAGAGGCGCGGGACTGGGACCTGATCCTCCATGGGGGCAAGGTCGTCACCGCGACGGGCTCGATCGTCGAGGCGGTAGGCGTCCTTGGCGACCGCGTCGCGGCCGCGGGCGCCGACGCCGACATCCTCGCCCGTCAAGGCCCGCGCACGCGCCTCGTCAACCTCCGCGGCCGCACCGTAACCCCGGGCTTCCATGACGCCCATGTCCACTTTCTCAAGGGCGCCCTATCTTTGCTTCAGGTCGACGTCAACAACACGACCACGACCGCGGTCATACAAGACCGCGTGCGGCAATACGCCCGCAGCGAGCCCGGCGCGCCGTGGATCATCGGACGAGGCTGGGATCGCACGGCCCTGCCCGGACAGCGTTATCCGACCCGCCAGGATCTCGACGCCGTCTCCACGCGGCCGATCGTCCTGACCGACGTGGACGGACACTGCTACTGGGTCAACTCCGAGGTCCTGCGGCGCGCGCGCATCACGCGCGACACGCCAGACCCCAAGGGCGGACGCCTTCTGCGCGACGAGTCCGGCGAGCCGACGGGGATTTTCCTCGAGAAGGCCATGGACCTCGTCGAACCGCACATCCCGCAGCCGGATCTGGCGCTTAAGAAACTGGCCGTGCGCAAGGCCCTGGCCCTGGCCCGTCAATCAGGCGTGACCGCGGTCGAGTCCATGCAAGGGCCGGTGGATTTTCCGCTCTCGGAGCAGATCGATCTCCTCAAAGACGCGCAAAAGGAAGGCAGCCTGACCCTGCGCTTCTTCGCCTGGGGCAATCTGGAGGATCCCAAAGGCTTCGCCGCGCTCAAGGCGGGATATTCGGACCTGCCGCAGGATCGCCTGGCCCTGGTCGGCCTCAAGGGATTCGTCGACGGAGTCATCGGCGCCCGAACCGCCGCTCTGCTGGAGCCTTATAGCGATGATCCCCAGACCAAAGGCGCCGCTCTCCACACTCCGGGGGAGCTTGCCGCCTTGGTCCAGGACAGCCTGCGGCGCGGCTGGCCCGTGGCCCTGCACGCGATAGGCGACGCCGCTGTGCGCATGGCCTTAGACGCCTGTCAAGCCGTGCCGGAGCCGTCCGCCCGGATTTCCTATCCTTGCCGCGTGGAACATATCGAGGTGGTGGATCCCGCCGACATCCCCCGCTTTGGACTCTTGCGCGTCGCGGCCTCCATGCAGCCCAGCCACATGACCTACGATATGGAGAGCCAAAACTACAACCCCGGGCGCTTGGGCGCCCGGGTTCGCCACGCTTTCGCCTGGCGCAGCCTCTCCCAGGCCGGCGCGCTGCTGGCTTTCGGAACGGATTGGCCGGTGATGCCGCTCAATCCCCAGGTCAATCTCTTCGCGGCCACGACCCGCCAGCATTTCAACGGCCGGCCCGCGGGCGGCTGGATTCCCGAGGAAAAACTGAGCTTGGAAGAAACCATAAGGCACTACACTCGCGACAGCGCCGCGCTTCTGGGCATGGAAAAGGATCTGGGCACGATCGAGCCGGGCCGGAAGGCCGATCTGGTTGTATTCGACCGCGACCTTTTCTCGGCTTTAGGTCCGGAACTGTTGGAGTCCC
>DMMY01000012.1:119930-252168 GCA_003452935.1 Elusimicrobiota bacterium | reverse complement strand
GTCGAATCGGTGGGACGCAACACTTCCGGGACCTCCTGTCGATGGAGAGACCAAAACTGCGATTGCGCTTCAGGTGTTCTGTCGATAGTGGCAGGATGTAGAGATACATTCTCGGGGCTTTAGGCTTCGACGCCTTCACCAGCAAGAGGCGAGGTCTGCGAAGTAAACCCTACGATGATGCTTGCCGCAACCCTGAAGCGCCTATCATGTGTCTCAGAGCGGTGTTGACGATGAAAAACGAAGAGTTGTAGTCTTCGCCTACAAAAGGAGCATGAAGGTCCCTTATGATCAACGATCCGCCCGCGCCAACCGCCATAGCCGACATTGCATCCGTTGTAGGAACACTCCTCAACACCCGGGACCGTAAGAGCTATAAGCTCGTAGTTCACGAGGGCTACCTCATCGAACTGACCTTAATGAAAGATAAAACTGAGGACCGCCAAGACGGCCTTCAGCCGGGCTGGATCACCCTCAGCACCGCAGCGAAGCGTTTGGGCCACAGCTACTACTGGCTCAGCCGTCGTTGGCGCAAGTTCGGCTTACATCCAAGAACGCTGGGGCGCGTCCTTATGTTCCGAGAGACGGATATCGCTGCGCTAATTGAACGCCAGCGCCCGCTGGGCCGTGGACGCGGCAGGCCGCGCAAGGTGTTCGGCATTATCCGCACCCAGGGATAAAAGTTATTGCAGGTGGGTCCCCCGTGGGCTACCTACCGGACGCTCCGTGCCCATTGTAAAACACGCAGGGAGCGTCTTTATGTGGACGCTCCCTGTCCCTCACTTTGCCCTACACTTCTGAGTCGATATCAAGTCCGATGGACATCGAGACTCCTCCCAACCTGGGTCATCGCTAAGGAACAGAAGAGAACCTTATGCTTCCGTGATTTCGACACCCATTCGGGATGCCGCCCGATGGCCTCGGCCACCTCAGGGAACCGGGACAACAACTTTCCCTCGTCATAGGCTCCGGCCAAGGGCGCCAATGCCCGGGATGACGCCGACGGCCACCTCAGGACATCAAACTCGTTGAATCCCGACATGACCCCGTAGGAGATAGCGCCGGTCGTGACGATCCGCGCGGGCCTCAGGATGTCTAGCAGCCCCCGCCAAAACCCCCTAGCCTTTTCCTGAAGGCGCCAGGAAGGGCTCTTCAGCGATCCATCTGGCCCCCGCTGCGACCAGGGCACCGCGTTGGAAACAGCCACCCGATCGACCTCAGGCGATCCCCAGACTGCGGCCACCGCGAGCTTCAACGTTCCATCGTCCCAGGGCTGGACGCGGACACGATGAGCATCTTGCAGCCGAAGGAAGCGCTGCACCGGGGTCATCGCACGCAACTCCTGAACATAGTCCTCGTTACCGACGCCGAGGTTTTGTGACTCTGCCAAGACCAAGGTCCCGTTCTTCCATACCTTGGGCAGATGCGGGATATAAGGCTCCTGGATCACGACCTCGCCAGGAGGGAGGACAAACTCGGGGGAAGAGCAGGCGGCGATCAGCTTTTGCCGCAGTTCAGAGGACTCCATGTTAACACCACGATTCTGCTCGTTACCGTTACCTCTTGCCATGCGCGATTACTCCAGGAGCTTATTGGCGTCCACGGCATAACCCGCCGCCTTGAGTTCTTTAATTAGACCGAACCGCCAATGGCCCCCGACATCAAGTGGGATGTAGACGATGCCCTGAAGGTCGGAGGGGAGTTCGATGCCCTGCTCATAAAGCGCGCAGACACGGTCCCGCCCAAGTTTGCCGACGAAGAATCCCCACTCGAATACCACGTTCTGACGCGCCCGTGGCCGGGGGGTATCCTCGGTTTTCGCCTTGCCAGTATCATCGGCGGTCATCACGATCATGGCGAAACCCACGTCAGAGTGCTTGAGGAACTTTTCCATCAAGGTTTGACCCTGGTTGGCTTTTTCGTGCAGAATTATCGGCTCCAAGCCTAGCGTCATGATCAGACGCGCCACGTCTCCGCGCAATTTATCATTATGCCCATGAACAATAAAAACCTTCCTGTTGTCTTTGGTCGTCGGGGCAGCGGTGCCTCCAGCAGAGAAGGTCCTAGCCGAGGAGATGGTCGTTCTAGCAACCAAGTAGTGTGCAAGCTGTTCTGCTATGGTCTTGGGCCGTAAGATCATCGGCGAGACCCCAAAACTCTTTATTCGCTGGATTCCATTTTCCACAATCTGGTTGTAACCGTTGAGGAGGCCGACCCGTCGAATAATTTGAAGAACACGCTGAATGTTGATGGGTTTTACGATAAGCCCCGTCCTCTCAATCCTGGCGATAAAGTCAGCGACCTCATGCAGGCCAGTCTTTTTCTCCGAATACATTTCCTTCATGATGGGCAGCAACTGGTTTATTAACGCCTCATCCTTGGCCCAGAACTTGCTATCGACGTAGCTTCGTAATGAAAACTCGATTTTACCATCCGTATGCGTCAGGGTCCCGTCACGAAGCAGGGAATCAAGGGCTTCGATCTTATCCTGATGGTCGATCTCGAATTGGTCGGCGACAACGAGATCAGCCTCGTTCGCGAACTTCACAAAGATGTCTTCGAGCAAGCTACCCCGGTCAGCATCCAGGGGCTTATTGGCAGCTTGCTGGAGCCGGGTCTCCATCTTCAGTTGTTCGATGCAGCTTCCTAGGATGGCAATTTGGTTGGCGGTTTTGTTGATGTGGTTTTGCTCAATTTCACGATCAGACATACCCATGCGCAACGGCCCTCCATCTGCATAGATCACGTCATGGATATTTTTGGATTCAGAGCCGAAGCTCTTGATGAGGAGCGCGTGAATGAAATTTTCCCACGCACCATGTTCCCGCTCATCAAATGGGCGCTTATTGGAAATTTGCCTCAACCGCTCACGCTGCTCTTCGAGCAGGGGCACGGCCTGGGCCGGGGGTATCGACGGTGGCGTCGGAGGCTGCATCTGAGGTTTTTTGGCCATGTGAGCCAATTATACAAAGTCGCCATCGCGTTGGTCTGAGTCGCCGGAAAGTGAACCTACTCCTCAGGAGGGGGGCCTCTGGGGTTTCACAGGCCATCCGTTTCAATCCCGATAAGTCCGTGGCCTTGTTGATCGCTGTGCTATTCCGCTATAATTCTCCCAGTAGTTTTAGACGGGCCGAACGCCTCACAATGTCGGTAGCTTTAGATGCGGGAGAAGGAAAAAAGAATCACGTTCTCGACGAGGGCCAGGTCCTCTCAGGAATCCGCGCTTCCCAAGCTCTAGACGTGGGGTCGATTCCCATCGCCCGCTCCATTTTGACTAATAATAGCTCGCCCAGTAACCCTCTCTTTACCATCCGGCAATGAGTCCACAACAAACCCCTGCTACAATTCGATTAATGAGTTGGGCAATCAAAATGAAAGTCGCTTCCGGAGGAATGGTCATTCTCGTTTTTTCGCTGGCCGCGTGGGCGGCCGGGGCCGAGAACGCCAGGAACTCGGACAACAGCCCGAGGCTGCCCTTAACCCCTTTTAGCTGGCGGCAGCCCGCCCCAGAATCCGACGCCGGCCGGACCAAGCCGGGCGCTGGCTCGGGCGGGCCGCAGCAGGCGCCCGCGACGGAGGCAGACGATCTGGAATGCGAACAAGGCGTCGTCCACCCGGAGAAAGGGCCCCAGGATATGCGGGCAGCCTTCATTCAGAAGGGGATGGGCTTGGGGATGGGCGTCCAGCGTTGCCGGAGGAAATCGGCTCCGGGAACCATCATCGAGCGGCCCGTCACGCTTATGGACCCCGTTGTTGATGCGGTGCGCGGCGCTCTTGAGCAGGCTGGTACTGGTCGCCGCCTAGGGTCGAACCTCACTCCGTTCAATAAGCCTCGGAAAGCCGCCGCCGACCGCAATACCACGCCCAAAGCCAAGACCCGTTCCGCCCCGGCCGGAAAAGAAAAAAGTCCTCCGCTGTCCAAATAGTTCCGGGGCCCTGCCTGACGAGTTCTTTGCGGATGGGTCCGCAGGGCATGCCCCCTTGGGACCAAAGGCCCTGGAAGGCGGAGTCAAGAGGGGGCAAACTGATTTCAACGAAAATGGCCATGAAAAATTGCCCGGCTTTTTTGGCCTGTCTTGCATTCTTGGCATGGGCCTCGCCAGCCGCCGGGCAGGTTATCGATTGGGACCAGGGTCAGGACCCCGTCGGCCAATTCAGGTTTCAGCGGGAATCGCGCGGGGCTCCAGCCTCCAGCCCCCAGGCGGCCGGGCTGGTCATCAACGCCGTCGAGATCGGGACGGCGAAGTTCCATCGCCACGACAACGGCCTCCATGCCTACGGCGCGCAAAGCGCCTGGGCCCCGTTTATCGCTCCGGCCGGCGACCTATCCCGGACCCCGATCGTGTTCGATACGGCCAACGGCGTGACCATTATCTTCTCGCATCTCGAGGAACTTCTCCAGGCGGTCGCCGCCATTTCGAGCACAAGAAACGCCCGGGTGTCCGTCTTTAACATCCATGCTCACGGGGTTCCCGGCGGGACGTGTTTTCCCAAAAACGAGAAGCAGGCGGAAAGCCAGGAATGTTCGGTCTGGAAAAAGTTAAGCGCCGCCCCCGATGAGGACAGCTACGAACTCTACTACTTCCCGCTCGACGAGGACGACATACGGGCGCTGCGCAGGCTCTCCGGCGGCTCCGGCGGCCGCAATTGCGTGACAGCCGCGCAGGATTGGATCGAGGTCGTAGCCCGCCTGCCCGGCATCCAAGACATGTTTACCGATGACGCGCGGATACGATTTCTATCATGCCTCGTGGGGCTGGGAACGGCGGGAGAGCAATTCAGCAGAACCGTGGCCCGGCTTCTGATTGCCGGCCGCCGCAACGCCCGCGTCGAGACGGCGCTCAATTTCGGGCTCGCGGACTGGTCCATGCCCGAAGGCATGGGCTTCTGGGATTACATCGACGACGCCCAGTTGGAGCGGGACAAGAAGGCAAGAATCCCGTCCCGCAGGGACAGGGCGGTGATGCGGAACGGGACGATCCGCTTGACGGACGGCTCCGGGGCCACGCTCTTGATCGAGGGACAATATTTCTTGCCGGCCGGGAAGCGACCCGGGCCTGGCGGCGATCAACCCTGGGCGGGAGCGGCCGCCGGCAGGTCAAGAATGTAGAGCCTGCCGCCGTCGGGCCGGTTCTCCACGCGGATATCGCCCTTGAGAACCTCCGCGGCCACCGAGCAGAAAGTCAGACCGAGGCTGGGGGCGCAGCGAGAATCCTGGCCTCCGGGCTTGGGGAAACAATTCTTCTTCTCTTCGTCCGTCAATTTCGGCCCGCGGTCCGCCACGGTCAACCGCGGTCTTCCCCCTGGGCGCGCGCATTCCAACAGCACGGTCTCGCCTTTGGGAGAAACCTTCAAAGCCTGAAAAACCAGGTTCGCCAGCAACCGGAACAGGAAGTTGGAGTCCGTCTCAAGACAGGCAGCCTCGGGGGCGACCCGGGATTCCAGGCGGACTTGCCGTTTCTTGCACTCGGGCTCGAAGATGTCCCGGATCTTGAGCATGAGCGGATCCAGCTGCACCGATGAAATATTAGCCTTCAGGGTCCCCCGCTCCGCTTGGCCGATATCCAAGATATCGTTGAGCATCAGTATCATCAAGTCCGCGGCATTGTCCGCGGAAGCCAGCAAATTCCGATGCTGCGGCTCGGTGATAAGCCCGCGCCTCAAGGTCAAATCCAAGGTGCCCTTGATGACGGTGAGGGGATTGCGCAGATCGTGCACCAGCATGTTGGTGACGGTCTGCCGCAGACGCTGGCGCAATTCGACCTCTTGGGTCTGGCGGGCCAATTCGTCGCTGGTCTTCTTGTTCGCCAGGTGAATCTGCACGCGCGCCAAGAACTCCTCGGCCGCGAACGGCTTGACCATGTAATCATGGGCGCCGAGGCGAAAGGCTTGCAGGCGGAGTTTCATCTCTCCGGACCCCGTAAGGAAAATCAGGCGCACGTCGCTGTTCAGCCCCACTCCCAACTCCCGGCACAGTTCCATGCCGTTGCCGTCAGGCAGATCGATGTCCGCCACGATCAAGTCCGGAGGATTGGCCAGAAAGCTCCGCCGCGCCTCGGCCACCGTGCCGCAGCATTGCGTTTCGTAGCCGGCGCTGGCGAGAAGCTCCCGCACATAGAAACGCAGGCCCTCGTCGTCCTCGAGGACCAATATTCGGCAAGACATGCAGTCATTGTAACAGCTGAGCGCCGAAGCGTCAATGCCCGCCATTTCCAGAGATTATCGACGGCGGCCGCGCATATTATCTATACTCAACAGATGGAAGATGCGCGAGCCCCGGACATGGGGACCATGGCCATCCCGCTCGGGTTTTGATGCTTTCCCTCCTTTTCACATTCATTTGCGGGCAGGCGGCATGGGCCGCAAACTCCGTGGAGAACCCATCCCTTCCAAGCCGCGGCGCCGATGCCCCGATCGTTTCCACCGCCGCGCCGCGAACCGCCGGGGACCGAGGTCCGTCTCGAGCCCCGGCCCGGGGCGAAGCGTGGGACCGTCTCCTCCGGCGGGGACATGCCTATTATTTCCGGGGCGATTTCAAGCAGGCTATCATCGCCTACGAGGCGGCCATCCGCCTGGACGCCGCCTCCGCCAGCCCCTGGATCAACGGCGGGGCGGTTCTCGAGGAAGCCGGAGAACACCGGAAAGCCGCCTTCTGGTACGCGCAGGCGGCCCGCCTCGACGACGCCGATCCCGAGATACTCTCCGCTTTGGGCTGGGAACAGCTGCGCTCACTTGATCCAGCCGCGGCCGCCTCGAGCTTTCGACGAGCCCTCCAGCAAGACGCGGAGCATGCCGCGGCTTTGCTGGGGCTGGCCAGAGCCGAGATGGCCGTATCCCACGCGCAGCAAGCCGTCGCTCTGATCAATCGGGCCGCGTCTTGCGCGCCTCTGGCGGCCCTGTCCTATCTTTTTCTCGGCCGCGCCTATGAAGCCCTCGGCGACAGGGCCAACGCCGTCAACTCCTACCGGCAGGGGGTGGGAGCGGATTCATATTTTCTGGAAGGCCGCGAGGCCCTGGGACGGCTCTACGTGCGCATGCGAAACTTCAATGAAGCCTTTAGACAATTATCCAAGATACGGGACGCGGAGCCCGGCAACCCGGATATTCGCGCGCTTCTGGCCAAGGTAGTGCCTTTGCTCGGCCATGGGGGAGCCGCCCGCGAGGCGACGCGCCCGCTCCTGCCCGCGATCGTCCCATCCGAGCCCTTCGCGCCCGGCGTCCCCGTTCTGCGCGTCGGCATCGGAACCAATAACCGGGGCAAACCCCGGCCGCGCCGGAGCCTGGCCTTTTCCGCCACCTCGGACTTCATCCTGGTGAACGCGAAGACCGGCAAGAATATCGTCTCGGCGGAAGCGGACGAATACTGGACCGTGAGGGTCAAAGCCGTCAAGAAGCGTTTCGCCATGGAGCTTCGCTCGGAGAAGGGACACGCGCGTTTTCTGCTCCGCGAAGCCTTTCTCATCCGCCCCATATCCCAGTCCGCGGGCTTGGTCGCCCTGAGCCTGAGCGGCGGGCCCAGAGGCTCGGCCGCGGCCGCGGATACCTTGCTTCGGGGCGAGGCGGAGATAGCCCTGTTCCGGCGCAACCTGCGGCTGGTCAATCGCATCGATCTCGAGAACTACACGCACGGCGTGGTCTCGGCCGAAATGCCGATCCGCTCCCCGCTGGAGGCGCTCAAAGCCCAAGCCGTGGTGGCTCGGACCCACGCCCTCTTCATCAAGAACGTGACGCGCCGCCACCGGCGAGAGGGCTATGACGTCTGTGACGGGCAGCACTGCCAGGTTTACGAAGGAGTCCGGGCCGAAAGCAAACGTTCCCGCGGAATCGTGGATCAAACCAGGGGAGTCATTGTCACATTTCGAGGCAAGCCCGCCCACGTCATATACTCCTCCAACTGCGGAGGCCGCACCCAGAGCGGCCGCGACCTCACGGGCTGGGGGGACGTCCCGTACTGGAAAGGAATCAGCGACGCCCCCGTCGCGACGCCGCCTCCGGATTCTCCTTGGGCCCTGCGGCTCTGGCTCCACGGCCTTCCCCAAGCCTACTGCAAACCCTCAACTTTCGTGCATCCTTCCCATTTTCGTTGGGCTCGCGTCATCCCCTGGGGAGAGCTCTCGCGCAAGATCGATCGCCATTACCGTACCGGCAAGCTCAAGTTCATCCGGCCCCTGCGCCGCTCCGCCTCGGGGAACGTCAACGTCCTGCTCATAGAAGGCAGCCGCCGCCGGGTCAAGATCGACTCGGAAATGGCCATCCGGGGACTCCTGGGCATTGGATCTTTGCGCAGCACCCTCTTTACCGGCTCCCTGGAATATGGGCCGGCCAGCAAACCCGAGGCCATGGTCTTCCGCGGCGGAGGCTGGGGACACGGGGTGGGACTCTGTCAGTCGGGCGCCATGGGACGCGCCGAGGCCGGACAGGATTTTCAAGAGATCATCCTGTCCTATTTCCCGGGAACCGCGCTCGGGCGCTCCGGCTACGCTCCGGCGCAAATCAAGCCTTGAAATGCCGCGCGCGGCAAAGATATGATGGAACCGCATGCAAGCCTCTCTCCAAAACACCCCATGAGGGCAACGGCCATGCCTTCATTGCGCCTGGGCATAGATCTGGGCGGCACCTGGCTGCGCGCGGTCCTGGCGGACGCGCACGGCAGGGTCCTCGGGCGAAGCCGCATGCCGGCCGTGGACTGGCGGCGCCTGCCCGACGCCCTGCGCCGGCTGCGTCGCGGCCTGGGATTTCACCGGCTCGGGCTTTTGACCGTCGGAAGCAAGGGGCTCTGGTCCAAGGCGGACCGCAGCCAGGCCCGCAAAGCGCTCGCGACTTGGGCCCGAAGGGTGCGGGTTGTTTCCGACGTTGAGCTGGCCCAGGCGGCGGCCTTTGCCGGAGGCGCGGGCATACTGGTCGTGGCCGGGACCGGCTCCATAGCCCTGGCTCGCGACCGGCGCGGCAGGATCCGGCGCGCCGGCGGCTGGGGTCCTCTGCTGGGCGACCAGGGGTCGGCTTTCTGGATCGGGCGTTGCGCGGCTCAAGACCAGGGACTGCGCCGCAAGCTGGGGCTTGACCCTCTCAAGCTGGCCCACGGCGCCAATCCGGTGCGGGCCGTGGCCGGGGTCGCGCCGAAAGTCCTGCGCTTGGCCAAGACCGACGTCCGCGCGCGCCGCATCCGGGACGCGGCGACCCGCCATCTCGCGGACTTGGCCGCCGAGGCCGGCCGGGGATTGGATTTCGGAGGACCCTTGCCGGTCTCATGGCGTGGAGGCTTGTTCCAGGACCGGGACTTTCGCGCGCGCTTCGCGCGGGAGTTGCGCCGTCGCCTGCGCGGGTCCGAATTGATCCCGCCGCGCCTGCCGGCGGAATTGGCGGCCGCGGCGCTGGAGTGGTAGAATCTGATCATGAAAATTTCCTTGGGAGCCGACCACGGCGGATTCGAACTCAAGCGTCGCCTGCAACGCTTCTTGAAGCAGCAAGGCCACACGGTCATCAACGCGGGAACGGATTCCATGGAACCCGTCGATTACCCGGACTATGCCTGCAAGGTGGCCCAAGCCGTTCTCGCCGGCAGAGCCCGGCGCGGGATCATGGTCTGCGGAAGCGGCGTCGGCGCCTGCATCGCGGCCAACAAGCTCCCCGGCATCAGGGCCGGCCTCTGCCACGACACCTTCTCCGCGCGCCAGGGCGTGGAAGACGACGACGCCAACATGCTTTGCCTGGGAGCCCGGGTCATCGGCCCGGAGCTGGCCTTCGAGATCGTGCGCGCGTTCCTCAAGGCGCGCTTCTCCAACGCCGAGCGGCACGTGCGCAGGCGCGACAAGGTCTGCGCGCTGGAAAAGGCATACCGGGAGGAAAACCATGAGCAAGTCCAACCCTCTTAAGGAACTGGCCCGCTTCGGAGTCAGCGTCTGGTGCGACTTCATCAGCCGAGAGCTCCTCGAATCAGGGAAACTCAAGCGCCTCATAACGGATGACGGTCTCACCGGCCTGACATCCAACCCCACCATATTCGAAAAAGCCTTGACATCATCGCAAGACTACGATGAACCGCTGCGCCGCCTCGCCGCACTGCACCCGGCCCCGCAGGAGCTCTTTGAGGCGCTGGCCGTGGAGGACATCCGGACGGCGGCTGATCAACTGCGCGCCGTCTACGACGATACCCAAGGACAAGACGGTTACGTGAGCCTGGAACTGCCTCCCAATCTCGCCCAGAACGCCCGCGCCAGCCATGCCGAGGCCGTGCGCCTGCACCGGCTGGTGGCCCGGCCCAACGTCATGATCAAGATTCCGGCAACGGCCGCGGCTTTGCCCGCCATCACGCAGACCGTGGCCGACGGCGTTCCCGTCAACGTCACCCTCCTTTTCTCGCGGGAGCGCTACGCCCAAGTCGTGGAGGCCTACCTGCAAGGCCTCGAGCTGCGCGCCGGCCGCGGCAAGGAGCTCGCCAGCGTCGCCTCCGTCGCCAGTTTCTTCGTCAGCCGCGTGGACACGGCCGCTGACCGCCAACTGATGTCCATAATCCAACGCGGAGGAGAACCGGGACGGGAGGCTCAGACGCTGCTGGGGCAGGCGGCCGTGGTCAACGCCAAGCTGGCCTATCTGATCTACAAGCGCGAGTTCTCGAGCGAGCGCTTCGGCCTGCTCAAACGCAAAGGGGCTCGGCCTCAACGTCTTCTGTGGGCCTCCACCGGGACCAAGAACCCCAACTATAAGGACACGCTTTACGTCACGGAACTCATAGGTCCTGACACCGTCAACACCATGCCTCTGGCGACCATCGCGGCGTTCCGCGACCACGGCAGCTGCCGGCCCAGCCTGGAAGAAGACCTGCCCGCGGCGCATCGGGCCTGGGAGCGCCTGCAAGCCCTGGACCTCGACTTGGGCGCGATCACCCGGGATTTGGAGAGCGAGGGACTCCAGGCGTTCGAAAAATCCTACGACTCCGTCCTCGAAACGGTGTCAGCCAAGAAGTCCGCGATCCAAGCGACGGAAAACGAGGTCGAAGGAGGATTGCGGGAGTTGCGCCAGGCGCGGTTCGCGCAGCGCCTATGGGCCAAGGACCCCTCGCTTTGGAAAAGCGAGCCCGCGCACCAAAACATCATTCGAAACAGTCTGGGCTGGCTCAGCGCGCCCGATGCCATGGCCGCCAGCCTGGGCCCGGTGCGAAGCTTCGTCAAGGAAATCCGCCAGGAAGGCTTCGAGCACGCGGTAGTGCTCGGGATGGGAGGCTCGAGCCTCTCGACCGAAGTCTTCCGGGGCTGCTTCGGCCGCGCCCCGGGCTATCCGGCCCTGGAGGCGCTCGACTCCACCAATCCCGCGGCCGTAGCGGCCCTGGAGAAAAAAACGCGCCTGGACCGGACCTTGTTCATCGTTTCAAGCAAGTCCGGCTCCACCATCGAGCCCAACTGCCTCATGGGCTATTTTTTCGATAAAGTCTCGCGGCGCGCCGGAGACAAGGCCGGACGCCAGTTCGCGGCCATCACCGATCCCGGAACCTCCATGGAGAAAGCGGCCATTTCCCGGGGTTTCCGCAAGGTCTTCCTCAACCCCGCCGACATCGGAGGGAGGTTCTCGGCTCTCTCTCTTTTCGGGCTGGTCCCCGCCGCGCTCATGGGCATAGACGTCGAAAAGCTCCTCGACAGAGCCCGCGCCTGCGCCCGCGCCTGTTCGGCCTGCGCGGATACGTCCGAGAACCCGGCCCTGCGTCTCGGCGCGGCCCTGGGACGCGGCGCCCGGCAAGGGCGGGATAAAATGACCCTCTCTCTGTCTCCCGCGATCGAACCGATGGGCCTATGGATCGAGCAGCTCATCGCGGAATCCACGGGCAAGGAGGGCCGCGGCATCCTGCCGGTCCACGGCGAACCTCTCGGCGCGCCCGAAAGCTACGGGACGGACCGTTTTTTCGTGCGCCTGGCCTTGCGCGAACAGCCCGAGCCCGCGGTCGAGGAAAAACTCTCGGCGCTGGAACGCGCCGGCCACCCGGTCCGGCACATTTCCCTGCAGGATCCCTATGACCTGGCCGCCCAGTTTTTCCTATGGGAAGCCGCCACCGCGGCCGCGGGATTTCTTCTCGGCGTGAATCCTTTCGACCAGCCCGACGTGCAAAGCGCCAAGGACCAGACCAAGAAGCTGCTCTCCAGCCTGGAAAGGGGGGCGCTGCCCAAGGAAACAGCGGACCTTCGCGCCGGAGGCCTGGCCGCGTTCGCGGATCGGGAATTGATATCGGCTTTGGGCGCCAACCGGGGCCTGGATCTGCCCCTGCGCCAAGTCCTCGCCGCTCATCTGGGCAGGCTCAAGCCCGGCGATTACTGCGCAATCCTGGCCTATGTTCATCAGGATGAGGGCCAGCGCTTGATTCTGGAGACCCTGCAGCGCAGCCTGCGCCGGCTGACCCGGGCCGCCGTGGTCGTCCAGTACGGTCCCCGCTACCTGCATTCCACCGGGCAACTCTATAAAGGAGGCCCGGCCAACGGGGTCTTCCTGGAATTGGTCCAGCCCGACGCCGCGGCCCTGCCCGTTCCCGGCGAGGCGTTCACGTTCGGGACCTTGCACCGGGCCCAGGCCCGCGGAGATTTCGCCGCCCTGGCCGCGGGCAACCGCCGCCTGCTGCGCCTCGATCTGGGCTCGGCCGCGGAGGAGTCCCTCCGGGCCGTGGCCAACGCGGCCGAGGAGCTTTCCACATGCCCCAGCTGACATCGCGAGCCCTGCGCGACCGTCTGCGCCGCGTACGGATAGTGCTGATGGATGTCGACGGGGTCCTGACCAGCGGCCATATCTATCATTTCGTGGACACCTCGGGAGAACTCGTCGAGTTCAAAGGCATCCACGCGCAAGACTCGATCGCCCTCAACTGGCTCGCCCAGATGGGCCTCAAGACCGGGGTCATCAGCGGCCGGATATCCAAGGGCGTGGCCGAACGCATGAAGATACTGGAGATGACCTACGTCTACCAGCACCGGCTCGACAAGAAAGCCGTCGTGGCTGAAATCTGCCGCGACGCGCGCTCCTCCCCGCAAGAGGTCCTCTATATCGGAGACGACGTCCCGGATATTCCGGTCCTGCGCATCGCCGGCGTGGCGGTCGCCGTGCGCAACGCCCGGCCCGAGACGCGCCGCGCCGCCCATTGGGTCACCCGGCGCAGCGGCGGCGACGGGGCTGTCCGCGAGGTCGCCGAAACCTTGCTCAAGACCCAGGGTCTGTGGCCCCGGGTCCTGGAGAAGTTCCGATAGGATGTTGCCGTTGACACGATCGATCAATAGACGGTAGAATCTTGCCCATGGTGGATCTTTTCGGTCTCAAGAAGGATTCCGAAACCTCTTCTTCCGATAACCCTACGCCTCCAGCGCGGCCAAGCGACTCGGGGGAGGGAAAAACGCAGCAGAGACTCTGGGCGGTCTTGCTGGTGATTGACTCTATTTTTGTCATCGTGTTCGGAGGGGCCGTGGCGGCCAAGGTCTATCAGCATCTGAAAGCTCCGATGGTCCTGGTCGCGGCCCAGCCAGGACGCCACAAGCCTGCCAAGCCGCCGGCAACGCAGGCCGAGGCCGCGCCGGCGCAGCCGGCCAAGGCCGCCGCCCCGGAGGCGCCGGCCAGCGCCCCGCCGCCCCAAGCCAAGCCCGAACCGGCCGAGGCTCAGCAACCCTTGCCCAAGGCAGGCAACGGGCTCAAGGCTCCCAAGCCCGCGCTCCTGGCCGAGCCGCCCCGGCACAGGGAGGCGGCCAAGCCTCAGGCCGCGTCCCAAACGACGCAGGCCGGCAAGCCGGAACCGGCCCAGCCCTCGTCCGCCGCGGAGGATAAGCGGCGTTCCGTCCCGGTGGAGTTCCGCATCAGGGCGACGCGGGCCAAGAACGTGCGTCTGGCCGGAGCCTTCATCGTGCGCGGCGGACATCGCGAGATGGTCCATCGCGGCGAGGGCGTCTGGACCCTGACTTTATATCTGCTGCCCGGGACCAACTACCGATATTGGTTCCTGGTCGACGGAAAAAAGACCCTGGACCCGGACAACGACAAGACCGAGCGCGGGGCTTCGGTCCTCACCTTGCCCTGAACTGAATTCCCCATTTGGATCGGGGAATTCAGGTTGACGGGTTATTGTTTTTGTAACACCCGGCTGCTACCCTAGGCGGGATACGTTTCCGGCAGAACAGCCCGCGACCCATGAGCCCTGAGAGCGACAAGCCCCGTCCGCCGGCCGCCGCCGCGGTCCCGCCCTTGCCGCCCCCCGCCGATCTTCTGCGTCCCGCCGCGCCTCATGTGCCTCTGACGCCCATGATGGAATTCTTTCAAAAACGGCTCGAATCCTTGGAGCGCGAGCTTGCCGCTGAAAAGGAGCGGGCGCAGTCGGCTCAAAACGCGCTCTCCCAGCAGGCCACCCTGCGCTCCGAGGTGGAGAGCACCCTCAAGAATCTCACCGAGCAACTGCGCCGGGAAAAGGCCGAGAAGGAAACCTCCGAGGAGAAATCCCACTCCCGGGGACGCATCGACGCCCTCGAAAAACGTCTCGACGACATGCATCAAACCTGGGCGGCCTTGCTCAAGGATGCCGTCGCCCAGCGCGACGGCGCGACCCAGGAGACGAAAGCCGCCCAGGCCGTCATGGGCAAGGATGTGGGAGCTCTCGCGGACGGTCTGCGCGTCTTGCAGACCGAGTTCCAGGCTTGGCGCCAGGAAATCGCCGTTGTCTCCGAACTGGTCCCCGCGTTGCGCGCCCTGGCCAAAGACGTTCCGGAGCAGGAACGCCGGCTCCTGGGGCGCATGAGCGAGCAGTTCGCGGCGTTCGCCGCCGGCGTGGAGGAGCGGCTCTCCGGGTGGCAGCGCCGGCAGACGCTGGAGTCGGAAAAATCCGAGATCCGCATGGCCGAGCTCAGCCGGGAGAGAGCCGCCATCCAAAAGGATTGGGAACAGCACAACCATGCCATCCGTCAGGAATTCATGCAGGAGAGAGTCAGCCGGGAAAGCGCCCTGGAGGAGCGCATCGCCGAAGTCTGCCGCAGGCTTGACGCCATGGGCGCCGGCCAGGAGCAGGCCGTCGGCGCCGCGCGCGAACTCAAAACGGAACTCGCCAAGGTCCTCTCCTGGCTCAACACGCCGCCCAAGGCGAAGGATCAGATCATCGCCGAACTCGAACGAGAAAAGCTGGAGTTGATCAAGACCCTCAAGGACCGCGGCGATACCCTGGCCAAATACGCGAAGGAGCGCCGGGAGGTGGAGAACACCATGGGCTCGAGCATGATGGAGCTCAATGCCCGCCTGGACTCCGAACGGGATAAAAACCGCCAGGCACAAGGCCGCATCGCCGAGATGGAAATCGAAGTCAAAGCCGCCCAGGACCGGCTCGCCGCCGCGGCGCTTGCCGCGCGGGAGAAAGAGAAGCTTCACGCCATGCTGGCCGAGGACCGCGACGGACTGGCCCGCGCCCTGGTCGCGGAGAATGAAAAAGCGCGGCAGCAGGCCGAAGCCCGCGGCCAGGCCGAAGCCGCTGGGCAGGCGAAGCTGGACCAGCTGCAGAAGCTGCTGTTCAGCGAACAGTCCCGCGGCGCCACGCAGGACTCCACCATCCGCGATCTGCGCACCCAGATCGCGACGCTTACCGAACACATGGCCAAGGCCCTGCAGGAAAAGGACGCCGTCGCCGCCCGATTCTCGACCTGGAGCCAGGAGCGCGAGAAGCTCATGGGGACAATCCGCGAAAAAGACGAGATGATCTCCATGCTTTCATCCACCTTCCAAGGCATGCTGAAGAAACCATAGCGGCCCCAAAATAGTAGACTCTCCGGCGTGCTGGAAAAAAGGATGCCGCGTTGGTTCTGGCTCATCCTGGCCCTGACGCTCACCACGCCCTTTTGGGACCTGGGCCACCCGCTCATCGAGGTCGACGACGCCCGCTACGCCGAGATCCCGAGGGAGATGGCCGTCTCGGGGGATTGGGCCACGCCGCGTCTCAACGAGATCGACTACGTCGAAAAACCGCCCCTCTGGTATTGGCTGGCGGCGGCGTCTTACCGCGTTTTCGGCATGAGTCCTGCGGCCGCGCGCGCGCCCTTGGCGCTGCTGGCTTTGCTGGGCATGTTGGGCACGGCCTGGCTGGGCTCCTGGCTCTACGGCGCGCGCGTGGGCTGGATCGCCGCGGTTCTGCACGCCACATCGGCGCTCGGCTTCATGCTCGCCCACCTCATCACGCCGGACATGGGCTTGTGCGTGTGCCTGCTCTGGTGTTCGGCGTTTCTGCTGCGCGCCCTGCTGCGCCCTGAAGACGGGGCCTGGGCCGCGCCGGCCGCTTGGGCCTGCGCCGGGTTCGCGTTCCTAAGCAAGGGCCTCGTGGGAATCGTATTCCCCGCGGCATGGGCGGCGATTCTATGGGCGCTATGGCCCCGGACGCGGCCCAACTTCAAAACCCTGGCCCGGCCTCTAGGCCCGGCGGCCTTCCTGCTCATCGCGGCTCCCTGGTTCATCCTCATGGAACACCGCCACCCGGGATTTTTGCGCTTCTTTTTCTATGAACACCACGTCCAACGCTTCCTGACGGAAAAATTCAACCGCTCCAACCCCTGGTGGTTTTACCTCGTCGTTCTGCCGGCCGGACTGCTGCCCTGGACCGGCGCCGTGGCGGCCGGCCTCGCGCGCGCCGTCGCGGATTGGCGCATGAGTCGGGACGGCCGCGGCCTGGCCTTGGCCGCCTGGGCGATTCTCATCGTCATCTTTTTTTCGCGATCTCATTCCAAGCTGGTCACCTACATTCTGCCGGTTTTTCCGCACCTGGCCATACTCGGAGCGCGCGGCGTGGAAAGCATGGCCTCTCCAAGGTGGCTCAATCGAGCCGGCGCGACGGCCGGCGTCTTTCTGCTTGCTGCCGCGGCCGCGGCCTGGCCGGCGGCCAGGCTGCTGCCCGCCGCCGAAATCCCGGCGCCGGCGTTGCCCTGGCTGGCCGGCGCGATCCTCGCGGCCTGGGGATTGGCGCTCACCTGCTGCGGCCGGGGCCGGCGGGCCGTCCTGGCCGGCGCCTGCGCCGGGCTGGTCTCAGGCGGCCTGGCCTTGGCCGGAATGCGGACGGCGATGAGCAGCCTCAGCGCCGCTGACATCTCGGCCGCCGTTGTCCAACGCAGCCAACCGGGCGATCTGCTCTACACTTACGGCACCTATCTTCATGGTCTGCCGTATTACGCGGGGCGAAGGGTGGACCGCATGATCAACTGGTGGGGGGAACTGGAATACGGCTATAGGGACGCCCGCGTGCGAGCCGAGCGTTTCGGAGGACACGATCTCATCAGTTCTTTGCCCTTGCCGGACCGGCGCGTTTTCGTGGTCTGCCGCAAGCGCGACGCGTCTTTCGTCTTGAGCCTGGGAAAAGTGCGCCAGGCGCAAGCCTTCGGCCGCTGGGTCTTGGTCGAATACTAAGGCCCGGTGATGGAAACCCGGGTTTTCTTGCGGTCCTTGGCCGCGGCCGATATGCGGTATCTCGACGCCCCCGCCTCGATGCGGAACGAATTGGGGTCGAATATCTCCAGCATGGCCTTCTTGAACTCGGCCACGTCGCCGCTGGCATTGGCCAGCTCCGCCAGGGAATTGGTGAAGGCGCCGTTCTTCGCCTTATAGGCTTCCTCGATCTGAGCCAGGATATTGATGCCTTCCTGCGCCTTGCGCACGGCCAGGATGTCCGAAGGCAGGGGCCGGCTGAGGGTGAGATAGATGTTGCCCAGGAACAGGGCCGAGATCACGCACAGAGCGGCCAGGAACAGAACCGCGGCCTCGGACCGCGGCTTGGCTCGCGACTCCGTCACCAAAGCCCCGGACAGGATGTCGTGGAGGGTCCTGGACTCGGGATGGACCAGCGCGACCAGAAAGCCGAAGTTGCATAAAGGCGCGCTCAGCAGATATCCGGCGGCGCGGATGAGGCTGCGCGCCGCACCCAACGGGGAGCCGTCGCGGCGCGCGACCTGGATGCCCATGAGCCTCTTGCCTATCGTGGCGCCCAGGAGATTGCCGATAAACTGGTAAAGAATCAAGAGCCCAAGCCACAGCTCTCCAAGCCGCAGCACGAACTGCGGCGTGGGCTCAGCGGCCTGAAGCCTGACGGCGATGACGTAAAGGCTGGCGCCGAATCCGATCAGGAAAGGGACGAGGTCGAGGAAATATGCGACGAACCTGTCGCTGATCTTGGCGGGCCGAAGTTCGAACGGAACGCGCGCCTCGAAGCCCGGCAGGGGCGATATCTCGCTCATCTCTAGGCTAAGTATAAATTCTCGGCAGGCATCAATGCAAGCGAGGGTCATAAGTCCTAATGCGGACTAGGCCGAATGCGGCCAGGGGCAAGGCCATAAGGCCCGTGAGAACAAATCCCTTCCATGATATTCTGATGGCCTAGGAGAAACATCAAATGGCAAGACCTGACCCTAAGAGGATTATTGCGGCCATACTCTGCGCGGCCTTGGTGCTGGTCAGTCCCGGGCCAAGCGCTTACGCGGCCTTTGGAAAAACAGTCTCGGTCAAGGTCACCGCCCCAAAGGGCGCTCCCATCGCCATCAGCCGAATTTCTCCTCTAGCGAACGCCCTGCAGGGCGGAATCGACGTCCGCTCGACATCGCTGAGAACCGGCCTCAACACGATCGGCCGACGGCAAATACCGGCCGCCATCAAAGCCTCCGCCGAATCGCCAAGCTCCGCCGAGACTTTGGCCCTGCCCGCGGCGTCGCCTGACGCGTCCCAGGCGGATATCTCTCCAATATCGCTCGCCGCGCCGGCCGCCGAGGCCGCCGGCGCGCCAGCGCCCGAGTCTCCGGAAGCGGCGCTCATGAGCCGGGCCGAAGCCATCCCGGCCCAGCCGGGACGCGTGGCGGCTTCGGTTTCACGCATCCGCGCGAGCGTCAGTTCGACGCTTAAATCCATTTTCTCATCCCGCCAGGACGCGGGGGCCATGCCTGTCGCCGCGGCGAGCGCGCAGACCGGCCCGAACGGACGATCCTTAGAGAAAGCCTCGCCCGCCCTTAAGCCTGGAATCTCTTCCGACTCAGCCGGCCAAGCCGAGGCTGAAACCTCGCAGCCGCCAGCCCCGGAAAACCCGGAAACAACGCCGGCCAAGAAAAGCTTCGGCTGGTTCGGCCTGGGCAGCACCGTGGCCCTGTTCCTCGGCGCGCTGCTGACCCAGCAAGTCGGTCTGGAAGCGCAAGGCGCCGCCATGGCCCAGCTCACCGAGGAAACCTTCGGCGACTATTCCATCCTCGCCCAGGTCGCGATCTTCTCGCAGCTCGGGATGATGCTGGGCCAGCAGTTGGCCCAGGCCGTGATCGCCAAGCTGGGCCTGACCAAGACCTTTTACGCCGCCCATTTCCTCAGGGCTCTATCGATCGGAACAATGATATTCCTTATCGGCACCGGCGCGCTCCCGCTGCCCATGATGTACGTGTTCTACGCGGCCAACGGGATCATGACCGGAATCGCCACGACCGCCCTCCTCACGCTGCGCAAAATCCTCATCGGCTCCGGAGAGGGCCGCCAGGAAAAATTCCTGGTCATCTACCAGTTCAGCGCCGAGATCATAGGCGTGATCGCTCCGATCCTCTTCGGATCCCTTATCGGGTTCGTCGGCGCCGGCGCCATCACGGCGATCTTCCCGGCGGCCATCGTCGCCAGCCTGCTGCTTCTGATCGCCAAGAAGGTGCTGCCCTCCGACGCGGCCCAACAGGCCGGCGGGCCCTCCGGCTTCGCCGCGACCGCCGCGTCGTTTATCGCCTCCGGGATCGCCGCGATCAGGCGGTTGCTGCCGACCATCCGGGCGGGCGTCTCGCAGGCCCGGACGAGCGGCCCCGGACTCAAGGACTCGATCTCCGCCTCGGCGCTCGCGGTCAAGCGAGCCGTCGCGCACCCCCTCGCCGCGTTGAAGCGCCTCAAGACCTGGTTCTTGAACAGCTCGATCTATCAGGGCTTCAAGATCGTCTGGCATACTCCGGTGCTCAAATATTCGTTCCTCGGCGCGGCCTCGTTCGACATGCTCAACGTATTCCTCTATCGCTTGTTCGCCCCTGGGTTCGGCAAGATGATCGGCGGCGCGAGCGGGATGTCGGCGATCTCCGGAATGATCTGCGGCCTCTACAGCGCCGGCGGCCTGATCACGGCCGTGGTGCTGCTGGCGCTCCAGAACCGGATGAAGCGCAAGTCCGCATCCGTGACGACGGCGGCGTCCCAAGAGCCGCAAGCAAGCTCCGAAGACATGCAGCGCCGCTCGGTTCTGCGCTGGACCATGATGGGCGTACCCGCCGTGCTGCTGCTGGCGACCTTGGCGCTGCAGCTGCCGACGCTGGGCGCGGTCGTGGCGCTTCCGAAGATTCTGGCCTGGGCCGGCGCCCTGACCCTGCCGGCCATAGCGATGATCCCGTTCGGATTCTTCCAGGTCGCGGCCTCGGTCAAGCTCAACTCGTTTTTTATCGACAACCTCCCCGACCCCCAGCAGGATCCGGCCAACAAGGACAAGGTTCAGAAAGCCGTGGCCTTCTCGGGCTCGGCCTTCACGGCATTGACGATTCTCGGCATGCTCGCGATGCGGCCGATGTTCAGCCATCTGGAGACTTTCAACCCGTTCAACTGGATCGCCATCGCCACCGTGTTTCTGGCTCTCGCGATATTCTTCATCCAGCGCAAGCTGGCCTCCGCCATCGCGCCGGACCAGGCCGGAACAAAAACGGATCCGAAAAAATAGGCCTTTTAGCCCTCCCGGACAGAGGCCTTTGTGCTACAATGGCCTCATCCTAAAGCCGACGGAGGTTCCATGTCCGCTTTGCGCCGATGGGCGATTATTCCCGCCATCTTCTTGTCGACGGCCAGCGCGCTCCAGGCCCGGAAAATCTCAAACGACGAATTCACGCCGCCCATGCGCGAAGCCGCCCTGCAGGACCCGAAGGCCTTCACCATCGATGAAAATTCCATCCGCATAGAACGGTTGGATAACGCGGCCGGCCTGCCCCAGAAGGGAGCAACGCCCCCGGCCGCCGGCGCAGGGTCCGCCGGTCTCGATCCCATCGTCATCATCGACCGGATACTCAACCTGGCGGAAAAGATTTGGAGCGTCATTGAAAACAACAAGCCCGCGGTCGACGTCCAGACCCAGTACGCGAGCGCCCTGCCGCAAGGCATCAGCCACTGGAGCCAGCTCGAGGGCTGGAAGCCGCCCCAAGGCACGATCTACGCCTTCTCCGCCAAGAATTCATACGGGGCGACCGCGATCAAGGCGCGCTACCAGGTCTTGCGCACCTGCGCCGGCTCCTACAAAGGAAAGGGCAAGTACCTAACCGCCGTCACCATACAGCCCCTCGAAATCGACGTCGCCTGGGGCTATAAGTTCAGCCTCGCCGTGGAAATCCCGGACTCCAGCGTCGTCAACGTGGGCACTTCCGAGGACCCGGTCGCGGGCATGACCCCCATCATCAAGTGGACCATCGCCACGTCCATCAAGGAATCCCGCGGCAGCGCCCTTTATTATCTTCAAGGCGACGGCCTCCTCCAGGAAGTGGGCGGGCCGTTCCAGCGCCCCTACCGCCGTGACGTTGCCAAGGCCCTGGATAATGCGCTAAAATTCCGCTGGGAATAATCGACAAAAACAGGAGAGTGGCTCTTGAAAGTCGAAATAATCAAACAGTTCAGCGTGTTCATGCCGAACCGTCCGGGCGCCTTGAGTTCCTTGGCCCGGCTTTTCACCGATAGAGGCATCAATATCCTGGGGTTGGCCTCCGAGGTCAGGGATGACTCAGGAGTGGTCCGCATCGCGGTCTCCGCGGATGCCGACGGTTCGGCCGTGCTTTCCGGCGGCGGCTTCTCGAGCGTCGAGACCAGCCTCTTGTCCGTCGAGGTCGACGATAAGCCGGGACAGCTCTACAATCTCGCCAAAGTCCTCGGCGAAGGCAAGATCAACATCACCACGGTCTACGGCACGTCAGCCAGCGGGGGGACGTCCCGCATCCTCGTCGCGGTCGAGAACGTACAGAAGGCGCGCGCGCTTCTCGAGAGCCCCGCGCGCGCCGCTTAGCGCGGGAGGTGAAGATGAAATACCTAATGATGGCCGTGCTGCTGGGCATCGCCGGCTACCTCAGTTGGCAGCAATTCAAACCCAAGCCTCCGCTTCCGCCTCCGCCTCCGCCTCCCGCCATCATGTCGGTGGCGGCCCCGGTCATCAGCGCGGCCGAGCAATCCAAGATCATCAAGTCCTCCAACGACCAAGACCCCACGGTCAGGTGGGAAGCCATCGTTTTCCTCGACAAGATGAAGATTCCCGCCTTCTTCGATGTCGTGTTCGAAAAACTGCACAAGGATCCGGACCAGGAGCTGCGCATCAAAATCATAGCCCTGCTGGGCAAGCGCGGCTCTCCCAGAACGACGCTTGTGGAACTGGCCGCGGACTCCCCGGAGACCCCCGCGTCCAAAACCCAGGACACGATCAACGACCTTATCACCCGGAACTTGATATGGGCCACCCAGGACTCCACCCCGGAAATCCGCATCGCGGCTCTCGAAGCGCTCATCGAGGTGGGGGACTACGCGGTAGCCTCGTCTTTGACTGATTGCCTCAAGGATCCGGATGAGAGAGTCCGGCTGCAGGCGCTTAAGACGCTCAACAGCCTCCAGGACAGAAAGAACGCGCTCATCGAGGCCGAAAAACAGCGGCAAGAGGCGCTCCGAAAACAGGCCGAGGAAGCCGCACGGGCCGGACGATAGAGAAACCGCCATGAAGTGGTCCCTGCTGGCGCTGCTGCTCGTCGGCGGGTTCTATTACTGCGAGCGCCAAAAACAGCCCCCGCCGCCGCCGCCCGCGCCGAGTCTGGACCTGCCGGTGTCGCCCGTGCTCACCATGGAGCAGATCCATCAGGTGCGCGCCTCGGCCAAGGACGTCGACGCGCAGGTGCGCTGGGCGGCGATCTCTCTTTTGATCACGATCAAGGATCCGGAAATCATCGAGCTTATGGATAAAATCATGGCCGAGGATCCGGACATGGAAATCCGCCGCAAGAGCGCGGAAGCGATGCGCCGGGTCGAGAACATATCCGTTCTGCCGCCCCTCATACGCGGCCTCGGCGACCCGGAGAAGGACGTCCAGATCTCCTGCCTGCGGGCCATGGCCGAGGTCGGAGACCCGGCGGCCATACCCTGGATCACGGAGGAGCTCAAGGCCGTGGAGCCGGAAGTGAAAATCGAGGCCCTGCGGGCCCTGGGACATTTCCAAGACCAGCGCCGGCGGGAATTCGCGGCCCTGGCGGAGAAATTGCAGAGCGACTATGACCGCGCGTTCAAACGCTCCCGCAAATCGCCTTTCGATTTCGGGCTGGAACTTCCGCCGTCGCGCGCTTATTAGCCAGCAGGAGGAATCCACGCATCATGGAACTGGGAATCAAGGAAATCAACAAGAAAGTCGCCGAGGAAAGCATTTTCGTGGCCGAACTCAAGCGCGAGATCGCGCGCGTGATCGTCGGCCAGGAGGAAGTCATCGACCGCATCCTGACCGGACTCCTCGCCAACGGCCATATTCTTCTTGAGGGAGTGCCGGGCTTGGCCAAGACCCTGACCATCAAGACCCTGGCCCATTGCGTCGAATGCGGTTTTTCGCGCATTCAGTTCACTCCGGACCTGCTGCCGGCGGACCTGACCGGCACCATGATCTTCAATCCCAAGGACTCGACTTTCTCGGTGCACAAGGGGCCGCTGTTCTCGAACATCATCCTGGCGGACGAAATCAACCGGGCTCCGGCCAAGGTGCAAAGCGCCCTGCTCGAAGCCATGCAGGAGCGCCACGTGACCATCGGCAACTCCACCTATCAGCTGCCCGAACCGTTTATCGTCCTGGCCACCCAGAACCCCATCGAACAGGAGGGCACTTACCCCCTGCCCGAAGCCCAGGTGGACCGCTTCATGCTCAAGATCCGGATCACCTATCCCTCCAAGAGCGAGGAGCGTTCCATCCTGGAAAGGATGACCTCCCAGCAGGCGCCCCAATGCTCCCGTATCGCCAAGCCCGAGCAGCTGCTGCGCGCCCGCCAGGTCGCCTCCGAGATATATCTCGACGAAAAAATCAAAAACTATATCCTGGAGCTGGTGTTCGCGACCCGGGACCCGGAGAGCCATCGCCTGGCCAAGCTCAAGAACCTCATCAGCTACGGGGCCAGCCCGCGCGCCAGCATCTATCTGGCCCAGGCGGCCAAGGCCTTCGCCTTCCTCAACGGGCGCGGCTACGTCACTCCGGAGGACGTCAAATCCATCGGCGCCGACGTTTTGCGCCACCGCGTCATCGTTAGCTACGAGGCCGAGGCCGAGAACGTCGCCGCCGAGGACATCATCCAATCCCTTTTCGAGGCCGTCGAGGTCCCCTAGTCCCGGAGGTTCCGCCGACTTCGAATCGCCATTCGAGATCATGATCTCCCCAGAAATCCTCGCCCACGTCCGCCGCATAGAGATCATGACCGGCCGTCTCGTCACCGAGACCCTGGCCGGCGAGTATCTAAGCGTCTTCAAGGGGCGAGGCATGGAGTTCGCGGAAGTGCGCGAGTACGTGCCCGGAGATGACGTGCGCGCCATCGATTGGAACGTGACCGCGCGCACGGGCCGGCCCCACGTGCGGCAGTACGCCGAGGAGAGGGAGCTGACCGTGGCCATCGCCTGCGATCTCTCGGGTTCCCAATTTTTCGGCAGCGGGCCGCGATTGAAAAAGGAAATCGCCGCGGAACTCTCCGCCGTCTTGGCGTTCTCGGCTCTGCAAAACAACGACAAGGCGGGCCTTTTCGTGTTCACGGAAGGAGTCGAGGAGCACATCCCTCCCAAGAAGGGACGGCGCCACGCCCTGCACATCATACGGGAAATCCTGGCTTTCGAGCCCCGGCGGCGCGGCACGCGCATCGGCGCCAGCCTCGAGACCATGGTGAAGGTGCTCAAGCGGCGCTGCATCCTTTTCCTCATATCGGATTTCCGCGACCAGGATTTCGAACAATCCTTGCGCTTGGCCGCGCTCAAGCATGACGTGGTCCCGATCGTGGTCTCGGACCCCCGGGAAAGGGAGCTGCCCCGGCTCAACGCTTTCGTGGATCTGGAGGATCCGGAATCAGGACGGCGCCTCCTCGTCGATGCGGCGGCCTCCGGGCTCTTGAACCGCCTGCGGCGAGAGGAAGACGAACGCCAGAAAAAACTCGACGAGTTCTTCGCGCGATCCGGGCTCGATTTCATCCGCATCACGACGGACCAGCCCTATATCGACCCCCTTATCCGCTTTTTCCGGCGGCGGGCCAGGAGACTGCGCAGATGAGCTGCCTGCCGGCGATCCTGACCCTGCTGGCCGCCTGCGGCTGGACAGCCGCGGGCCCGGCGGCTCCGAGCGAGTCCGTGGTCCTGGAAGCGCCGGCCTCCGCCCAATTGGGGGAGCCCGTGATCATCCGGGCGGCCGCCCAAGTCCAGCCCGGCACGCCGCTGGCCCTGGACCTGCAGAGCTCCACAACGGATAGTCTGGCGATCGCGCAAGTCCAGGCTGTCGCCGGCGATCCGAGTTCCCCGAAGCGCCTCTTCGAGATCACCGTAATTCCGCTCGACTTGGGCCGGCGCGACTTCCGTCTGTTCTGGACCCTGGGCCCAGCCGCAGCGGCCCGGACCTTGACATCCCCGTTCGTTCTGGAAGTCCTGGATCCTGCCGGCGCCGATAAGGATCAGAACCTCAAGGACATCAAGCCGCCCCGACGCGCCCGGCTGCCGCTGTGGCCCTGGCTCCTGCTGCCCCTGGCCGGCCTGGGACTATGGTACTGGAACATGAGACGCCGCACGCGCGGCCGAGAGTTCTCCGTCGCGGACGGTCCGCAAGATGACGACCGTCCCCCGGAAGCCATAGCCGAAGAGGAGCTCTCCCGGCTGGAAGCTTCCAGCCTCTGGTCGGAGAACCGCCATAAAGAGTATTACGGAATCCTGACGGATATCATCAGACGCTACCTGGAACGGCGCTACGGCCTGGCCGCCACGCGCCGGACGACCGCGGAACTGATTCGCCAGTTGCGGCGTCTGGAGCTTGGCCGAACGTTGCCGGCCCTGTTCCGGGACCTCTTTGAGCGGGCGGACCTCGTCAAGTTCGCCAAGGTCGAGCCCTTGCCGGGCTGGGGAAAGTCCGACTTGGAGGCGGCGCGGCAGATGGTGCGGGAGACTACGCCCAGGGAACTTGCCGGCGCGGCCCAGCTCCAGGAGGCCAAGCCGTGAGATTGGCCCTGCCCTGGATGCTCTTGTCGCTGCCGCTCGCCCTGGCGGCGGTCTGGTGGGTCGCGGCGCGCCAGGAACCCGGCGGCAGACCCGCGCTTCCATTTCCCGCGCTGGCCGCGTGGAGCGCGGCCGCGTCGTTGCGCTCTCGCCTGGCCCAATGGCTGCCTTTAGCCGTGAGGCTGGCGGCGCTCGCGCTGCTGGGCGTGGGGCTGGCCCGGCCGCAAAAGGTCACCAGCCAGCTCTCCGGCCCGGGACAAGGCATCGACATCATGATGGCTTTGGATACCTCTCTCTCCATGAACGCCGTCGATTTCCAGCCCTCCAACCGACTGGAAGCGGCCAAGGACACGGCCATACGATTCGTGCAGGGCCGCATCGAGGACCGCATCGGCCTGGTCGTTTTCGGCGGGGCTCCGATGCTGGCGTGCCCTCTCACTCTCGACTATGACGCCCTGACCCAAAGGATACAAGGCCTGGGCGCGGGCATGACCGGCGTCGACGGCACGGCCTTGGGCGAGGGCATCATCTCGGGAATCAACCATCTCAAGGCGGGTTCGGCCACGACCCGGATACTCATCCTCCTGACCGACGGCCGAGGCAACGTCGGTCTCGACGCCATAACCGCCGCGAAGACCGCAGCCGCCTTGGGAGTCAAGATCTACGCCATCGGCACGGCCAAGAGGGGGGAAAGCGTCATGCCGGTCGACGACCCAAACTACGGCCGGGTCATGGTCCGCGTGGATGAGGATCTCGATGAAGACACCCTCTTGGAAATCGCGCGGCTGACCAACGGGAAATACTGGCGCGCGACCAATCTTTCCGAGCTGCGCGCCGTCTACGCGGAAATAGATCGTCTGGAGAAATCCGCGGTCAAGCGGCCCGAGATCGTTTCCCGCGCCGACCTATACCATGCCCCGGCGCTGGCCGCGGCCCTGCTGCTCCTGTTCGAGATCGGGCTGGCGCAGGGCCTGCTTTTGAGGTGGCCTTGAATGTTTAGGAACCCGCTGTACCTGCTGGGCATGCTCGCCTCCGCGGCCCTGGCCGGCGGGCTGTTCTATTGGGCCGCGGCCAGAAGGCGCAAACTGGCCGGGCTCATGGGCAATCCCGGCACGATCGCGCGCCTGCTGCCTCCGGAGACGGCCGCGCGGCGGCGGCTCAAGGCCGCCGCGCAGACGGCCGCCCTGGCCCTGATCTTCATAGCCCTGGCCGGCCCGCAATGGGGCGTGGAACTCGTCACAACCAAGGCCTCGGTCCGGCAGGTCGTCATCGCCGTGGACGTCTCTCTTTCCATGCTGGCGGAGGACGTCTCACCCAACCGCATGGAAAAATCCAAGAACGAGCTTTCCCTATTGCTCGACTCGCTGCGCGGCAATCGCGTGGGCATCGCGGCCTTCGCCGGGGACGCCGGGATGATCTGCCCGCTGACCAGCGACATCGACGCCGCCAAGCAGATATTGGGCGGCCTCTCGGTCGGCTCCATCCCCACCCCCGGCACCGCCATAGGGACCGCGGTCCGGACCGCGGCCGAGGCGCTGGGGCGCTACTCCGGAGGCAAGGCCGTGGTGCTTCTGACCGACGGAGAGGACCATCACACCGATCCGCTGGGCGCGGCCGCCGAGGCCGCGGCCTCGGGAATCAAGATATACGCCATCGGCATCGGAACCCCAGAGGGCACCCCCCTGCCCATCAAGGAAGCAGGATCGAACGCGCTGACCGGATACAAAAAAGACCGCAAGGGGCAAACCGTGATCAGCCGCCTTGGAGAAAAGACTCTCATGGAAATGGCGCAGGCCACGGGCGGGGCCTACTGGCGCGCCAGCCCATCGGCCGACGAGGTCGCAGATATTGCCCGCCAGATCGACGCCCTGGAAAAATCCCAGGGCGTCTCCGGCACCGCCCACCAGTACCGCAATCGCTTCCTCTTTCCTCTCGGACTGGCCTTCCTGCTGCTCTTGGGCGAGCTTCTCATACCCCTGCGCAGAGTCGCCGCGGGGCTCCTGCTGCTCGCCCTGATCCCGGCTCCCGCGCGAGCCGCGGGCGCAGAGTCCGACCTGCGGGCCGGAAACAAACTCTATGAAAAGATGCGCTACGAGGAGGCTTTGCAGAGATATCGCCGGGCGCAGAAGCCGGGAGACCCGCGGCCGGAGTTCAACTCCGCGGACGCCCTCTTTCGCCTGGAAGATTATGACCTGGCCGCGCAGGGTTTTCTGCGCCTGGCCGAGGATCCAAAGGCTCCGCCGGCCATGAGAGCCGACGCTTACTACAATCTGGGCAACGCCCTGGCGGGCAAGCAGGACTACCGCGGCGCCGTGGCGGCGTTTCGCAGAGCCGTGGTTCTCAACCCCAAGGATACCGACGCGCGGCATAACCTGGCCGTGGCCCTGCGCATGCTCAAGAATCCTCCGCCCCCGCGCAAGCAATGCAACAACCCCAAACAAAATCAGCAGTCCAAGCCCGACGACTCGCGCAAGCAGGGGCAGGGGGGGAAATCCCAGGATCAGCAAAAGCCGCCGCCCCCCCGGCCTCATGGACAAATGTCCAAGGAGGACGCCCAGCGCATCATGCGTTCGGTTTCGGAGAAGGAGCGTCCGGACCACAAGCTGATCCAGCAAAAACCCAAGCGCGAGCCGCCCCAAGGCCAGGAGGATTGGTAAATGCGCGGTCAATTCATGTCGTGGGGATGGCCCGCGATCTTTCTTTTCGCCGCCTCGGCCCACGCCCAGCTTTCCATCACCGCCGAGGTCAACAAGACCCAGGTCGCCCTGGACGACCAGGTGGTCCTGGCGGTCACCATTACCGGTCCGCAAGCCTCCCTGCCCGACCCGCAGCTGCCGGCCTTGCAGAACTTCAGCGCCTACTCCTCGGGCCGCAACCAGAGCATATCGTTCGTCAACGGACGGGTCACCAGTTCCGTCACTCACACCTTCGTCCTGATCCCCCGCGCCGTGGGCAAAGGAATCATCCCTCCCATAGGCGTATCGGCCCAAGGCGCCTCGGCCCAGACCGAACCGATCGAGATCCAGGTCAGCCGGCCGGGAGCCTCCGCGGCGGCGCCCCAGCCGCCGGCCGCTTCCCGGTCCGGCCCGCCGCAAGCCGCCCCAGCCGTGGCCGGGGCGCCCGATTTCTTCGTCACATCGGAACTGGACAAGAAGAAGGCCTATGTCAACGAGCAGGTCACCCTGTCCGTCAAGTTCTACACGGCGGTCAGTCTCAACAGCAATCCGGAATACGAGCCTCCGAAGCTCGAAGGCTTTCTGATCGAGGACCTGCCGCCGCTGCGCCATTACAACGCCGTGGTCAAGGGCCGGACCTACTATGTCACGGAGATCAAATCGGCGTTGTTCCCCCTGCAAGCGGGGCGCATGAATATAGGCGCGGCCGTTGTGCGCTGCGCGGTCCAGCAAGCGCTCAACGCGGATCCGTTCTCGCCCGACTTTTTCGATCGGTTTTTCGCGCAGGGCTTCGCGGCGCCTCGGACCAAGACCCTGTCCTCGCAGCGCCTGTCATTGGAAGTCGCGCCGCTGCCCGCGGCGGGCAAACCCCAGAATTTCAGCGGCGCGGTGGGGAAGTTCTCCATTTCGGCCGCCTTGGACAAGACGCGGTCAAAAGTGGGGGAGGCGGTCAACCTGACTATCACCGTGCAGGGAGCCGGCAATCTTAAGGCCATCGGCGATCCCAGCCTGCCGCCCCTGCCCTCCTGGCGGGTGTTCGACCCCGTAAGTTCCGTCAACCAAGAAAAGAAGGCAGACCTGGTGCAAGGCTCCCGAGTCATCCGGACCGTTCTCGTCCCTCGCGTCTCCGGCGATCTGGTCATTGGGCCGATCGTCTTCTCATACTTCGACCCGCGCAGCGGGACCTATGTCAGCGCGGAAACCAAGCCCGGATTCGTGACCGTGACTCCGGGCGACGCCAACGCGGCGCCGGCCGTGGGATTTACGGCCCCTGCCGCGCCCGCGGCCCGCGGCCTGACGCGCATCAACGAGGACATCGCTTACATAAAAGTCCGACCCGGGGCCGCGATCTTCACCCGCGTCCTCGAAGCCGTGGCCGACGCCGGCCCGGCGCACGCTCCGCCTTTTCTGTTTTTTGCCTGGACCTTGGCCTTTTCCCTCTACCGCGGGCGGCTGGCCGCGGACCCGAAGGGAGCCAGGTTCCGCGGCGCCTGGAAAGCGGCCATGCGCCGGCTGCGCGCGGCGCGGCGCGCATCGGATGAGGCCGCGGCCGCGGGACTCCTGACCGAAGCCCTTTGCGGATACCTGGCCGACAAGCTCGCGGAGCCCGCCTCCGGCCTCACCATGCGCCGCGTCCAGGAGCTGCTGCGCCTGCGCCAGCCGCACGTCGCCGAAGAATCGATCGACCGCATCCGCAGCCTCTGGGAGGAGCTCGATTCCCGGCGTTTCGCGCCGCCAGGAGCCGGCGGCGCGGGATTGCCGCCCAGCCTGAGCGAAGAAACGATCAGCCTGCTTCAGCTTCTGGAAAGGGAGTTCAAGAGATGACCCCATTTCTGCCGACGCTGTTCTTGTCGGTCGTTGCCGCATGGTCGCAGAGCGCGGGCAGCCCCTGGTCGGAGGGACAACGCCTTTACGACCTCGGCGATTTCCAGGGAGCCGTCGAGTTCTATCGCAAAGCCGTCGCCAACGACCCCCGCAACGCCGCATGGCACTACGACCTGGGCAACGCCCTCTTCAAAGCCGGACAAACCGGCCGGGCGATCGCCTCCTATCAGAGGGCCTTCGACCGGGCCCCCCGCGACCCGGATATCCGCCAAAACCTCGACTTCGCCTTGAGAAGAGCCGGCGAGGAGCTGATCGCGGCCGGAGTGCCGCCGCTTCTCTTCGCGGCCTTCCACCTCTTCAGCGAAAGGGAACTGGCCGGCCTGCAGTGGCTGGCCTGCTGGCTGACGTTGAGCCTGGCCGGGCTGTGCCTGTGGAAGCAATCCCTCCGGACGGACCTCGTCCCTTGGGCCGCGGCCGCCGGCTTGCTGTGGTTCGTGTCGGCGGGCTGGTGGCTGACGCTCCGCGGGCTGACCCCTCCGAGAAGAGGCGTCATCGCAACGTCGTCGGCCGAGATCCGCAGCGGCCCTGGAGACAATTTCAACGTGAGCTTCACCGCTCCTGAAGGCCGCCGCGTGCAGATCATATCGGAAAACGGCGAATGGGCGGAAATAGGCGTGATCAAGGAAGGCGTCAAGGGCTGGATCCCGACCGCCAGCCTCGAAGAAATCTGAGGTTATGGATTCTCAGGCGCCACGGGAGTCGCAGGCAATGCGGAAAAACCCCCGGGCCGCGCGACGACCGATACCGGGACGGCCTGGGCGGCCCTGGCCGCAAGCCTGGCCGATGAGCCGGACGCTCCCCGCCCGATCTTCAACCTCTTGGGCCCCTTGCGCACCCCTCCCGTCGGCTGCGAGGAAGCCGGCTTGCGTATTTTACCGGGCGGCTCGGCGGACGGCGGGAACTTGCCGCTGCCTTTTCCTTTAACCTCGCTCGCGACGACCTCAGGCGGCAAGGCGGAAATTTTTTCGGTCGTATAAGTGTCGCTCGGTTTCAGCCCCGGACGCAATTCCGCTTCCTGCCCGTGGGCGCGCAGCAGCAGCAACGACGCGAGCGTCAGCCAGAACATGACAAAAAATTCAGCCTCATGATGCTACGAGTATAACCCCGCAATAATAATATTGTCAATACTTTCTTGGTAAATTCGCGCGTCCATCGCGCTAAAAAAATGTCAAGATATCAGGGATAGGATATGTACTTCTTGATCGGTAATCATCTCCTTTTGGGTTCGCTGGGAGTCCTAGGGCCGTGCGTCGTCTTGTTCGCCCTTGGTCTGGGCGCCGGGGCTGCGGCGGCTTGCGCGGGCTTGGCCGCCTTGATCCTCGCCGCCGCCCACCTGAGCCGGCTCGCGCTTCCTGGAGCGGAGCGCCAGCCGTTGGCGGGCCTTGCCGCGGCCGCCGGCGTGGCGCTCTCGGCGCTGGTCCTGTTGCCCCGCGTCGGCCTGCGCGCCTCGGCGGCGGCCGGGGTGGCGTTGGCGTGCGCGGGCTGGAGCCTGCGCCGTCTGGGTCCAGCGGCGGACGCGACGGGCGCGCCCGAAAATTCCCGCCCCGCCTGGGTCTTGGCCTTGGCGGCCGCCTCGGCCATGGCCTGGGCCCGCTGCCTCGCGCAGCTGTGGGGACATTCTTTTTACGCGCTCTGCGGCTTGATGGTCTCGGCCGGCGTCGGGACGGCCGTCGGCTCCTGGCTTGGCAGGCGCTTGGACAATGAGCTCAAAGCCTGCGCGATTCCCGACGGTCTGTGGGTTTTTGCCTCGGGACTGGCCGGAGTCATCGGTCTGGAATGGCTGCGCTTCATCGGACTCAATTCCGGTTCAGCCGAACATCTCGTGGCCCCTTTGCTGGGCGCCCGTGACATCGCTTTCATCGCCGGCCAGTCCGGCCTGGCCGCGGCCGTCTGGATAAGCCTCTTGTGTCTCGGCTATCCGCGCCCCGAATCCTCGCCGCCTTCCCGGCGTCGCTGGCTTATCCCCGCGGCCGTGCTCGCGGCCCTGGGCCTTGCCGCCTGGCTCATGGCGCGCTTTGGCGCCGCGCCGACAGCGGCTCTCTTTCACGCGGCCGCCTGCGCGGCCGGCATCGCGGCCGCCGGGCCCAGACGCCTGCTGGAGTCGCCCGTCCTCTCCAGGGCCGTGGCGGCCGGCTTCGCCTTGGCCCTGCTGCTGGCCTGGCGCGCGGCCAGTCTCATGACCGACATCTGGACCAACCGCCTCAACGCGGCCTGGGCGGGCGGACGCTTCCTGGCCCTGAGCGACGACGGCAGGGAGACTCTGGGAGCTTACCGCTTCGCCGCGGGAGACACCCTGCTCCTGCGCGACGCAACGGCCTGGGCCAACGATGAGCCCTCGGCCCGGCGCGAAGCGCACCTGCCTCTGCTCGCGCACGGCTCTCCGGGACGGGTGCTCCTGGCCGGAGTCCGCAACCCGGCCACCGTCGACGCCGCGCTGGCGCACCAGGTAAAGATCGAGGTTCTCGACCCGCACCCCGGCGCCAAACTCATCCTCTCGGCTCTCGCCAAAAAGGCTTGGCCCCCGGCGGCGGCCGTCGCGGACGGCAGCCTGCGTTTCGCGCGCGGAAACTGGCGGAACTATCTGCGCGCCGGCGGCAAGCCTTACGACGTCGTCATCGTGGAGCTCCCGGTTCCCTGGTCCTCGCCCGAAGCCGCTTTCATGTCCACGACCGGGGCTTTTCGCGACATCAAACGCCGGCTGTCCAAGGGAGGCGTGGCCGCCGTGCGCCTGCCCGCGCCTTATCCGCCCCGCCGCCTGGCCCGGCTGATTCAATCCGCCCGCCAAGTCTTTGCCCATGTGGGCGGTTATGATCTGCCCGGAGGCTACCTGCTGCTCGCCGCGGACAACCAGTTCGACGCCGGACCATTCGAGCTGCTGGGTCGGCGCAACGATCTCGTGAAGAACGATGACATGAGCCTGCCGCAGGATATCTTTGACCTGCGCTGGCAAAGCCACGAGTCCGACCCCGGGCCGGCCTTGCTGCCGGATACCGACGACCGGCCGCTCTCCGCTTTCCCGCTGCTGGAGCCGACGCCCTTCAACGGCTTGGCCCGGACCGCGGCGGAAGCCGCGTCCGCGCAATGATATAATGATGATTGTGAAATCTCCCAGGCGGGTCCACGCCATCACCCTCGGCTGCCAGATGTCCGCGGCGGACAGCGCCGAGACCCTCTCGGCCCTGCATCGGGACGGCTGGCAGACGGCCGCGACCCCGGCTGAGGCGGACGCCGTCGTCGTCACCACCTGCGCGGTCCGACGCCACGCCGAGCAGCGCGCCCTTTCCATCATAGGCGCCCTGCGCCAGTGGAAGGAGGCCGACCCCAATCGGGCCCTGGTCGTGACCGGCTGCATGGCGCAGCGGCTCGGCTGGCGCCTGAACAAGCGCTTTCCTCACGTTGATTTCTCCGTCGGCGCCCGCGCCGCTCAGAAAACCCCTCAACTCGTGGCCGAATCCTTGCGGCAGCGCTTCGGGATCGGACCCAGTTCCGTTGCGGCCCCAGCCTCGGCCGCCACCGCCTTCGTCACCATCATGCGCGGCTGCTCCTGCTCCTGCTCGTACTGCATCGTTCCCGCGGTCCGCGGCCCGGAGTCATGCCGCGCGCCCGAGGAGATACTGGCCGAAGCGCGCGCCAAGGTCGCGGCCGGCGCCCGCGAAATCACCTTGCTGGGGCAGCGGGTCAACGCCTATCTATGGAAAGAGGGCGGCCGGGAAACAGGCTTCGCGGACCTGCTGCGGCTTGTGGACCGCGTCGAGGGGCTGCGGCGCCTGCGATTCATGAGCCCGCATCCCGGCTTGTGGGATGATCGCGCCATGGCCGCCTTTCAGGAATGCCCCTCGGTCTGCGCCTGGCTTCATATGCCCGTCCAATCCGGCTGCGACCGGATCCTGGAGCTCATGCGGCGAGGCTACACCAGAGCCGATTATCTGAGGATGATCGAGCGCGTGCGCCGGGCAGCGCCCCACGTTGTTCTTTCCACCGACATTATAGTAGGATTTCCTTCAGAGACTGAGGAGGAATTCGTCCAAAGCCTGACGCTCTTGGAGGATATCCGGCCCGCGACGGCGTTCTGCTTCAAGTATTCCGCGCGGGAGGCAACCCCGGCCGCGGCCCTGCCGGATGACGTGCCGCCCCAGCTCAAGGAGGAACGGCTGGCGCGCCTTAACGCGCTCGTCGACCGCCTCACCCGGGAAACCCTCGCGGCCCAGGTCGGCGGCGTCGTCGAGGTCCTGGCCGAAACGCCGACCTTCGGCAGGACCCGGACCGGATTCAAGGTCAGATGGGAAAGGATGGTCGCGCCGGGAAGCTTGGTTTCCGTACGCATAAATGCCGCCACGCGCCGCACCCTTCTAGGAGATATCCATGAGCCATAAGCACGAGAAGCCCTCCGCCGAGAGACGCCAGCACGCCCGTCTGCCGGTGGTGGAAGGCATGATAGAACCCATCACCGTTCAATTCCCCAACGGGGAGAACAGCGGGGCCGCGTCCGGCGCGGCCCAGCCCGCCATCCTCACCAACCTTTCAGCCGGCGGCATGTCCCTGCTCATGTTCCTGGAGCCTCCCCATGCCCGGCGCCTGGACATGATCCTCAACATCCCGGGCTTCGAGCACGTGCCGATCTCCGGCAAGGTCGTCCGCGTGCACCAAAAGGGACCGACCTACAACGTGGGCATCGCCTTCGTCCAGATCAGCAGAAAGCATCAAGAACAGATCAACCGCATGGCCGAGGACCACGCGGACTGCGACACCCGCATCGGACTCAAGCTGCCGGAGGCCTGCGTCAAGACCTGCACCTTCCATGGCCTCTGCGTCAAGTCCCACAAGATGCCCTTCTGGCCCAAGAAGTAGCCGCGGCGCGATGATATTCATCGTCGGGGCGACCGCGTCCGGCAAAACGGACCTTGCCGTGGCTCTGGCCCGCGCCCTGGGCGGCGAAGTGGTTTCCGCCGACTCCCGCCAGATTTATCGCGAACTCCGCGCCGGAACGGCCAAGCCCGCGCGCGACGGCCAAGCCCGCGTGGCCGGGATACCTTATCATCTCATCGACTGCGTCGGCGTGGCCGAAGCCTTCGACGTCGGCCGTTGGACCCGCGCCGCCCGGACCATCGCGGCCGATATCCGGCGCCGAGGGAGGCTCCCCATCGTAGCCGGCGGCACCGGACTCTACTTCAAGGCGCTCGGCGAGGGGCTCACCGCCCTGCCCGCCCGCGACGAGGCCCTGCGCCGCAGGCTGGCCGAGGAAGCCCGCACGCGCGGCCGGGCCTGGCTGCACCAGCGCCTAAGCCAGGTCGACGCGCGCGCCGCCTCGATCATCCCGGCCAACAACATCCAGCGCGTGATCCGGGCCCTGGAGGTCCGGGAGCTTTCCGGCCGCCCCATATCGACCCTTTGGAGCGAAGGCCGCAGCAACGGCCTCGACGAATCCGGCCTCGGGCCGGCCGTCGTCTTGCGCATCGACTGGCCCGCCGAGGAGCTGCGCCGGCGCATCTGCGCGCGCGCCGAGGCCATGTGGCCCGCCATGATTGATGAAGCCCGCCGGCTGATTCTGGAATTTTCCGGCGCGGAGCCCGGCTTGCTGAGCCTGGGCTATCCCGAAGCCATGGCCTGCGCGCGGGGGGAACTCGGCCTCGACATCGGCTTACAGCGTCTGATGCGGGCCACATGCGCCTACGCCAAGCGCCAGAGGACGTGGTTTCGCCACCAGCTCGACGCCGCGGCCATATCGGGAGCGCAGACCGAGGAGATGCTGCGCCAGGCATTGAGGATTTATGCGCCAATCGCCCGTTAAGTCCCTGGCCCCGGCCCAACGACGCTACCTGCTGGCGTCGCTTTTTATCGCCGGAGCCGCGACCCTGATCCTGGAGATCGTGGGCACCCGGGTCATCAGCCCGTTCTTCGGCTCCTCCCTTTACTGCTGGTCGGCCCTGATCACGGTGACGCTCGTGTCCCTGGCCGCGGGCTACAATCTCGGCGGGCGCGCCGCGGACCGGGGCGCGAGCCTGACGCTGTTCGCGCGCCTGCTCTGCCTGGCCGCGGCGGCGGTAGCCCTGGCGCCGCTTCTGCGCTCGCCGGTGCTGCGCGCCACCTGCGGCCTGGGCGTGCAGCTCGGGACCCTGGCCAGCGCCACCCTGCTCATAGCGCCCGCGCTGGTCGTCTTGAGCATGCTCGGCCCTATCTCCATCCGCCTCACCGCGCTCGGCATCGACACGGTCGGCCGCAAAGCCGGAGACGTCTACGCCATCTCCACCTTGGGCAGCGTCCTGGGCGCCATACTGGCCGGCTTCGTGCTCATCCCCAGGCTCTCCATCAGCCATATCTTCTACGGCATGGCGACGCTCCTTCTCGCCCTGGGCGCGCTCGGTTTCCGCCTGGCTCTGCGCCGGCTGCCGCTGCCGCAAATGGCGGCGGCCGCGGCCGTGGCCCTGTTCGGATTTTGGCCGCGCCGCGCCCCTCGGACCAACGTGCTGCTCAATAAGGAGTCGGCCTACAGCCAGATCAAGATCCTGGACGTGTCGAATCAAAAACGCTATCTGCTCGTCAACGGCACCAGCCAATCCGTCGCCCAGCTGCCGAGCCTCGAGAGCGACTCCCGCTACGCCCACGCCTTGGAATGGGCGCCGCTGCTGCGTCCCCGGAGCCGGCGCGCCTTGGTCATCGGTCTCGGGGGGGGACTCCTGCCTTCCGCCTGGGAGCGCCATCATGGGCTCCTGGTGGACGCCGTGGAGATCGATCCGGAGGTCCTCAATGCCGCCAAAACCTGGTTCGGCTACGCCCCCCGGGGAAACGTCTTTGTAGACGACGGGCGGACGTTTCTGGAACGCGCGACCGAGCGCTACGGAATCATCGTCCTTGACGCGTTCGCCGCGGAATCCCCGCCGTACCATCTTTTCAGCCGGGAAGCCCTGGAGGCCATGAAAAAACGCCTGGAGCCGGGAGGGATTCTCGCGGTCAACATCGTCAGCCTGGTGAAAGGACCGGGCAACGAGCCCTGGCTCGCCGCCTATAAGACCCTGCGCGCCATATTCCCCGAAGTCCGCGCCTTTTCGGCCAGCGAAACGTACGAGGACATCGCCAACGTTCTGCTCTTCGCCTCCGATCTCTCCCTCGCCGACAACGGCGCTTCCCTGCGGGCGCGGCCGTTCGTTCGCCCCGACGTGCAGGACATGCTCGGCCGCGAGCTTGTCCCCTCCGACGAGGAACTCGGCCGGGCGACGCTGATGAGCGACGATCACGCTCCCATGGAGTTCCTCCTGGCCCGGACCGCGGGCGTCTGGCGCAAGAGCCTGCAAGACAAGATCCCCGAAGTCCTGCTCTATTGAGACATCCGGAACGGGTCGTCCTGGTCGGCGTCGGCCTCAAGCCGGAGGCCGAGCTCATGGCCGCCAGCCTCTCGGAACTCCATCGCCTCGTGGAAACCGCCGGCGGCGCGGTGGTGGACACCCTGTCCCAATGCCTGCCGCGCTACCATGCCGGCACGCTCATCGGCAGCGGCAAGATCCAGGAGATAGCCGCGGCCGCCCGGGCGAGGCAGGCGAGCACCGTGGTCTTTGACCGGGAAATATCCCCGGCCCAGCAAAAAGCCCTGGAAGCCGCCATCCGAGCCAAGATACTGGATCGCACCCGGCTCATCCTGGACATTTTCGCCCGCCGCGCCCGCACCAGCGAGGGCCGCCTGCAAGTCGAGCTCGCGCAACTTTCCTATATGCTGCCCCGCCTCACCGGCGCTTGGCGCAGCTACTCCCAGCAGGTCGGAGGCATCGGCACGCGCGGCCCGGGAGAGCGGCAACTGGAGTACGAACGCCGCCACATCCAATTCCGCATCAAGCATTTGCGCGGCGAACTCGAACGAGTCCGCTCTTCCCGCATGGTCCGGCGCGAACGGCGCCTGGCCGTGCCCGTGCCCCAGGTCGCGCTCATCGGTTATACCAACGTGGGCAAGTCCACCTTGCTCAACACCCTGACCGCCGGCATCCCCCAAAAAGACACGCGCGTTCCCTCTTTTGCAAAAGCCGCGCGCGCCAGGCTGGTATACGCCGACGACAAACTATTCGCCACGCTCGACCCGACGGCCCGCCGGGTTCGCCTGCCCGAGGGATCCTGGGCCGTCATGACCGACACGGTGGGCTTCATACGCCGATTGCCCACCACCTTGATCGCCGCCTTCCGGGCGACCCTGGAGGAAGCGGTCATGGCGGACTGCCTGCTCGTGGTCGCGGACGCCTCTGCCTCGGAGAGCGAGGCGCAGCAGGCCGCCGTGGCGGAAACCCTCGGAGAACTGGGAGCCCGGGACGTCGCGCAAGTGCGGCTCTTCAACAAGGTCGATCTGATCGATGCCCAAGCGCGTCGCGACCTGGAAAGACGATATCCCGAGGCCATCTTCGTTTCAGCGGCCACCGGGGAGGGCGTCGCGCAAGCCCTGGCCGCCGTACAGGAGACCCTTTCCAAGCGCTGGCTTCTGCGGGAGTTGGAACTGCCTCAGGCCATGGCCTTTCGCAGAATCGAGGCCATCCGGAGTTCCAGCCAGGTCTTGTCCCAGACCGCGGTCGACGACAAGATCCGCTTCCGACTCAGGTTGACCGCGGAAAATTGGGATCGCCTGCAAAAAAAGCTCGCCCCCGCAAAGGAAAACCCCTAGAAAAAAGCCGCAAGGTTTGCTAAAATTTTTGTTCTTATGGATATCGTTGCCAGGGCCGGGCTTGTGGTGTTGAGTTATTTGGCCGGGGGAATACCCACCGGCTACCTCGTGGTCAGGAAGCTCAAGGGCATCGACATCCGCGAATACGGCTCCGGCAATCCGGGAACCGCCAACGTCTACCGCGTGGCCGGAGCCAAAGCCGGAGCCATCACGCTCTTGGTCGACGCGCTCAAGGGCTATATCCCCGTGATGCTCGCTCAGCGCTGGTATCCGAACGAATCGATCTTCGTCATCCTGTGCGGCGCGGCCGCCATCATCGGCCACGACTGGACCATCTTCCTGGGATTGCGCGGCGGCAAGGGCGTGGCGACATCGGCCGGAGTCTTCGCGGCTCTGATTCCCTTGCCCCTGGCCCTGACCTTGCTGGCCTTCCTCGCCGGCCTCGGTTTGAGCGGACACATCTCAATAGGTTCCATGGCCGGCGCCGTGGTCCTGCCGGTGCTCAGCTTCATCTTCGGCTCGCCGCTGCCCTTTTCCGTGGCGGCCTTGGCGGCGGGCCTGCTTATCCTTTACAAGCATATCCCCAACATGAAGCGCCTGTTCAAGAGCCGGGAACTTCTGTTCCGGCATGAGGACCAGCCGCCGCCGGCCGCGGGCTCCTGATGGCCAAGAACGAAAAGGAACGCGCGCCCGGACCAGCGGGCGGCAAGCAGGAGAAAGAAGTCCGCATCTACTCGCTGGCCACGACCAACAACGAATGCATCATATTCCTGGAGGAGCTCAGCGGCGACCGCCTCCTGCCCATTTGGATCGGCATCACCGAAGGGCAGGCCATCGCCATCCGTTTTTCCGGCATCGTCCTGCCCAGGCCGTTGACTCACGATCTGCTGCTCTGCGCCATCACCACGCTCGGCTACAGCGTCGAGAAGGTGGTCGTCTGCGACATCAAGGACAACACCTTTTACGCCCGCATCCGGGTCATGAAGGGAGACTCCGTCCTGGACCTCGACAGCCGGCCTTCCGACGCCATCGCGGTGGCGGTGCGGGCCGGCTGCCCGATTTTCGTCGAGGAGAAGGTCTTCGCCAACTGCCAAACCTTGAACAAACCGATCACGGAAGACGAAGTCTCCAAGTTCAAGGCCGACCTCAAGAATCTCAAGCCCGAGGATATCTTCAAGGATCTCAAGGGCCCAAAAAAAGCCACCAAGGAGAAGGAGCCGAAGAAGGACGAAGAAGACTCCGAGGAAGAAGACAACTCCGATGAATAGACTCGACATCATAAAAGCCGTATCCAAGGTTCTGAGCACCAAGGGAGAGGCGGCCAATGCCGTGGAGACCACGTTCGAAACCATCCGCGCGGCGCTCAATCGCGAGGAAAAGGTCGTGATCTCCAACTTTGGCACCTTCCGGGTCAAGCAACGCCAGCAGAGGCAGGGACGCAACCCGAAAACCGGGCAGCAAGTGACGGTGCCTCCGCGCAAGGGCGTACGCTTCAAGGCCTCGAAAAACCTGCTGCGCCCGTGAGCGGCGCAACGCCGCCGCTGCCGGAGCAGGATTTCTTCACCATGGGCGAGGCCTGTCGCCTGGCCCAGGTGCCGTCTCATACATTGCGCTATTGGGAGTCGGAATTGGGATTCCCGCGGCCGGCTCGGCGGGCGAGCGGCCATCGCCGCTATACCCGCTCGGACATGGAGACGATATTCGAGGTCAAACGCCTGCTCCTGGGACGCCGGATGACCATGGCCGGCGCGCGGCGGGCGCTCCTGGAAAGGCGCAGGGGCCTGCCTTCCGCTCCAGGCGAGGACTCGCCGGCTTCGCCGGCGGCCTTGCGGCTGCTGCGCGAGGTGCGCCAAGAACTGCAGGACTTGGTCTCTGAGCTGGGGAAATGATAGGATTAATGGCTCAAATGTTCGGGGCAAGACGCTCGTGGTCGGGGACTGGCTCAATGGTAGAGCGCTCGCTTGGGGTGCGAGAGGTTCCGGGTTCGATCCCCGGGTCCCCGACCAGGAATGTCTTGCCCGCAAGGCCGGATATTTCTAAAATATAATTTCGAGACGGGGTATAGCTCAATTGGTAGAGCGCTTGGTTCGGGACCAAGAGGTTCTCAGTTCAAGCCTGAGTACCCCGATATTTTGACGACAGCGCCGCATGCCCGACTCTTTGACTCGACGGCGATTCATCGTGCGCGGACGCGTGCAAGGGGTCGGTTTCCGTTGGTTCGCGCGGCACTGGGCCGGGAAGCTGGGGCTGCGCGGCTGGGCGATAAATCGCGAAGACGGGACGATGGAAGCCGAGGCGGAGGGCCGCCGGCGAGACGTGGAAGAGTTCGCCCGGCAGCTGCGCGCGGGTCCGTCGGCGGCGTGCGTGGAGGAAGTCGAGACGACGGCGCTCGAGCCCGAGGGAGGGCCGCCGTTCTTCGACATACTGTAGGCGTCCAGGGAGCTGGCCATGTCAAACGAAGCACCAAGCACTGACACCATCAGCCAGTACTTTAAGGGCATCCAGAAACTGGCTCTGGTCGATCGCGAGGAACTCCATCAGCTTTGGAAGAAAGCCAAACGGGGCGACCGGCCTTCCAAGCAGCGCATCATGGAGGCCAATCTCAGGCTGGTCGTGCCCATCGCCAAGAAATATCACCGGCAGGGCATAGACTTCATGGACTTGATCGAAGAAGGCAACCTCGGGCTCATGCATTCCATCGACAAGTTCGAGCCCAAGAAAGGCTACCGCTTCTCGACCTACGCCTCCTATTGGATAGAGCAATCCATCAGGCGGGCCGTGGAGGAGCAGTCCAAGACCATCCGCATCCCGCCCCATGCCTGGGAAGCCCTGCGCAAATGGCTCAAGATGTGGGAAAAACTCCACGCCCGGCTGGGCCGCGACCCGTCCCTGGCGGAGATGGCCCGAACCATGCACTGGACGGCCAGGCAGGTGCGCGGAGTCCTCGACGCCGCCGAGGCGGCGCGCGGCATGGGCTCTCTCGAGGCGCCGGTGGACAGCGAGGACGACAATATCACGGTCGAGGACATGCTTTCCGAGGCCGACAACCAGTCCCCGGAAAACCTCATCTCCGTGCTCAAGCTCCACGACGAGCTCAATCAAGCCCTCAGGGAAATCGGCGAGCGCGAGCGCATGATCCTTGAGTTCCGCCACGGATTGACGGGCCAGACCCCCATGACGCTCGAAGAGGTGGGCAAGCGCCTCAAGCTTTCCCGCGAGCGCATCCGCCAGATCGAGGAGCGCGCCCTGCTGCGTCTGCGCCGCGTAGCCAACCGCATGGGCCTCATCGAGGTAACCGACAGCCGCGCCTTGGGCTCTCCCAACCTCCAGCCGGGCTGGCAGGCGCCCAAGGTCAGGACCGATATCCTCGGCCAAACCATACCTCCGGGACGCGCCACCGCTCCACCTGGCCCCCATATCATCCGCCGCAAGCCCAGGAACCTGGTCGCCGCCCGCGTCGATGCCGGGCCCAGGCCCAGGAGGAAATAATGTCCGTGGCCCCCGTCGACCCGGCCGCCCTGGTCAAGGACGTCCCGGATTTCCCCAAGAAGGGGATCGTATTCAAGGACATCACGCCGCTCTTGTCCGACGCCAAGGCCTTCGCGGCCGCCATCGACAAGATGACGGAGCCGTTTCAAAGCGCCGGCATCGAGATCGTGGCCGGCATCGAATCCCGCGGGTTTCTTCTGGCGACCCCTATAGCCTACCGGCTCAAGGCTGGCGTGGTGCCCATCCGCAAGAAAGGGAAGCTTCCGCGCCGGACCAAGTCGGCCGCCTACGACCTGGAATACGGCCAAGACTACATCGAGGCCCACGAGGACGCGTTCCCGGCCGGAGCCAAGGTCCTCCTGGTCGACGACGTTCTGGCCACCGGCGGCACGGCCAAGGCCGCCTGCGAGCTCATAGAGCAAATCGGGGGCGCGGTCGCCGGCGCGTCATTCCTTATCGAGCTGGGATTCCTCAACGGCCGCGCCAAGCTCGCCGGCCGCGACGTGCGGGCGCTGATCAAGTACTGACGACGCCTCGATAGCTCAATGGATAGAGCTACTCCGTCCTAAGGAGAAGATGGGGGTTCGATTCCCTCTCGGGGCAAGAATTTGACAAGGCGCGATCCAAAATAAAAGGAACAAGATCATGGGAAAACAATGGGTCCGGCAGCAGATCAAGAAAAATGAAATCCAGGATGCGGTGGACCGGATACTGCGGTGGGTGGCTTCAAACCGCAGGACCGCGGGCATCGCGGCCGCGGCCGCGGCCGGCGTCATCCTCCTGGGCGGTCTGTCCATCTACAGCTATCGCGCCAGGCAGAGCGCGGCCTGGGACCAGTTCTCCTTGGCCAACGCTTACGCCTATCAGGGCCAAACCGACGAGGCGCTCAAAAAGGTGGAGGGACTAAACGCGCAATACCCGTCAGCCGCGGCCACCGGCTATGCCCTGCTCTTCGCGGGGGAACTTCTCTACCAAAAAGAGCGCTTCCCCGAAAGCGCGAAGTACTACAAACAGCTGCTGGACCGGGGCCAGCCCCAGACCCTGCTGCCTTTCGCTCTGGAAGGCTTGGGCATGGCGCAGGAAGCCATGGCCCAGTGCGCCGAGGCCAGCCAGACCGGCGAAAGGTTCCTGCAGACCTATCCCGACCATTTCCTGGCGCCTCAAGCCCACGCCTCCCTGGCGCGCTGCCAGATAACCATGTCCCAGGCCGCAGCGGCCAAGGCCACCCTTCAAAAAATGGTGATCCAGTATCCCGAGACCTCCTGGGCGTCCTGGGCCCAGGAAAAACTCAAAACCCTGGGGACCTGAGCACCCCTCAAACCGCCGGCTGCCCAGTCAGGCAGCCGGCGGTTTTTATTCGAGCCGGCCTTCCTTATATAACCTATCCTGGCTCAAAAAATAGACGATAACAAATAGCACTCAATAGCACGAATAACTATCAAGAGAACGCCTGGAAAAAAGAAGCCGTCTTCCTGACATTTTTCTCCAGCAGGACAAAAGAGGGGGGATAAAAAATGACATTCCCTGACACATTTAACTATTGACATGAAAAATAAGCCTTTGATAGAATCAACCCGCTCGTGAAGTAAGGAGACTCGGCCTTGAAGGCCGAGGCCGCGGCCAGAAGCTGACGGCACGCTCCTGAAGACGGCAAAACGTAGGCCCCGCCTAAGCGGGGTTGATGAGCAAAAGAATCCCCGCTGATGCGGGGCTTACGAAAAGTAAGGAGGAATAGTGCAAATGAAGAAGCTCCTGGGATCGGTCTTGGCCCTGGCTCTGGTTCTTTCCATCAGCCAGGCTAATGCCGAGCTGCTTAAGAACTTCAAGTTTGGAGGCTCCATCGACTTGCAGGCCACCTCGGCCCGCAACGTGCTGGACTTCCAGACCCATCCAAAAGCCAACAACGGCGGCGATCAGATCGGGAACGTGCAGACCCGGCTCATGCTCAACATGGACTGGGACCTGCTCGACGACGTCCATAGCCGCGTGACCATCCGCAAGAACGACCGCGTCTGGGGCAGCCGGACGGCGGACACGACCCCGCAGGACGTCAACACCGTCACGACCCTGCTCTTCGTGGACGAAGCCAACGTCAAGATCGACAAGGTCTTCGGCTACGTGGACACGACCCTGGGCCGGCAGTTCTACGGTGAAGAGGGCGACCTCATCATCTATTACGGCCCCCGCCACAACCAGTACGGCATGAACGTGGACGCCATCGACGCCGCCAAGTTCGACTACAACGGCGAGAAGCTCTACGTCTCGGTCCTGGCCGCGAACCAGTCCAACGGCGCCGCCGGTCGCGCCATCGGCAACACCGCCGCCGCCTACAACGGCCGCAAGGATCTGCGCGGCCTCGTGGTCGGCACCAAGGGCATGGAGAACGTGGACGGCAAGTTCTACCTGTACAACGCGGAGACCCACCGCTTCACCACGGGCCTCGGCGCGGATGACAGCAAGAACGACAACCTCTACATCGCCGGCATCAAGGCCAAGGCCAAGTTCGGCGGAGCCTTTGTTTCGGGCGAGTTCGCCCAGAACTTCGGCGACTACCGCGTGGGCGCGGCACCCGGCAACAACGCCCGCTACTGCGGCTGGGCCGTCAAGCTCGACGGCGGAATGAAGGCCGAAGTGGCCAACATCGGAACGTTCAGCCCCTGGGGCAACTTCTCCATGGGCACGGGACGCGACAACTCGTCCGAGAACCAGAACGCCCAGTTCGTATCCATCAACACGGACTTCCGCCCCGGCGCCATCTACGGCCGGTTCGACAGGTACAATGTCGGCGGCCTGACGTTCGGCTCCCAGATCAACAACGGCGGCGCGCCGGCGACGAACCCGGCCTCCGACGGGCTGAGCAACCGCGTCATCTGGGGCGTTGGAGTCAAGGCCAACCCGGCCGCGGTCAGCAAGCTGACCGCCGGCGTGTCCTACTGGGACTTCAAGTTCTTCCGCATGACCAAGACCGCGACCGCCCCTGGCGTGCAGGACGGCCAGGGCAACCGGCACATCGGGTCGGAAATCGACCTGGATGCGGAGTGGAAGCACTCCGAGAACGTGAGCTTCCGCGCTGGAGTCGGAACCTTCCAGCCCGGCGGCTTCATCAAGGAGTACAAGCGCGGCATCACCCGGCCGGCCGAGGCTCAAGACAGCGAGAACCCGGCGCTGCTGTCGTACTTCGACGTCGCGATCAAGTTCTAACAGACGTCGTCACAAACAGAACCCCCGGCGGCATGCCGCCGGGGGTTCTTATTTTTCCCTATTTTTGGTAGGATTATCCCGGCATGATCGCGCGCTTGCTTTCCCTGACTCTATTGCCCCTGGCCTGCGTCCCGGCCCGGGCCGCGAACCTCGACATCGCGGCCTCCTACAAAATGAAGGCGGTGTCCTACTCCAACCTCAATCTGGAAAGCGACAAGAGCCTGCACAACAACCATTCCTTCATCACCAACGACGCCAGGCTCGCGATCGCGGTCAAGCGCATCGTCCTGGAGTCCCGGGGCCCGGAAGAAGTCACCATGGACGTGGGCGTGACCCTGCGCGCCTTGGGAGTCACCGGCTCGACTACGGCCCTGCAAACCCCTTTCAGGCGCGTCGCGGACAATTACCCGGCCAGCAATTTCACCCCCTTCATCGAGAACGCCTACCTCAAGGTCATCCATCCTCTCGGCTATCCGGTGGAGACCACCTTCGGCCGGCAGAATTACCGGCTGGGAAGCGGGCTCCTCCTAGACGACGACGGCGCCGGGCTCACGGGCGCGTCTTTGAGGGGGGAACTGCCCTGGTGGGGGATGAAGCTGGAAGGCTTCGCTTTCGCCGACCGCAACGCCCAGCAAGCCCCCGAGAATTCCCTGACCCTCTATGGGCTGACCCTGGACCTTCCCAGCGAAGGCATCTGGCAGCTCAACCAGCTCTTCGAGAAAGACCGCGCGATCCAGAGGATATACGGCTGCTCTTTCGACGGCATGGGGCCGGACGGCTGCATGGTCTCCAAGGCCATGCGAAGCTTCACCAGCCTGCGCTACAGCCTCAATTACGGCCCGATCGTATTCGACGGCGAGGCCGCGATCCAGCGAGGCGCGGCCACGCCCACCAGCGCCATCCCGGCGCCCAATCATATCACTTACCAGGGCAACGCCCAGGTCGTCAAGGCCAAATGGAAGCAGCGCCTGCCCCGGCTCGGGGAAGGCATCGCGCGTCTCTCCATAGCGCGCGGCTCCGGAGACGACCCCTCCACTACCACAACGGACGAGGCTTTCTTCCCGTCCCACGGGCACCGATTCAACGGCCTGGAGCGCTCCGGGTTCGGGGAGTTCTTCGCGGCCACGCCCTACGACGCTTTCGGGGGAAATTACACGTCGACCTCGACCGCCAGCGGGCTGCGCGACGGCGCATCCGGGATCATGGTAGTGGGGGGAGGATTCACCCCTCCGGCGTACCGGGGCTTTATCCTGGACGTGGACTACTACCTCTTTCAAGCCGAGCATATCCGCACCGGCCCCCGCACCTTGGGCATGGAATGGGACCTCCGGCTGCGCTACAACATCCAGGATCGCTTCTGGATAGCCCTCTCCGCGGCTTTATTCGACGCCGGCATGGCCTCCAATCCCTCCGGCGCCAAGGCCACCAAGTACGGCCTCGAAGTGTTCGGCCGCTTCTAAGAGGAACTTTTCCCTCGGTCGATCGTATACATTGTAGGCCATGGGCGCATTGATCCCGGCAGAACATATTGAGCGGCGGATTTTTATCATTCGCGGGGTTAAGGTCATGCTGGACCGCGACCTGGCGGGGCTTTACGGTGTGACTACCATGGCGCTCAATCAGGCGGTCAAGCGCAACCAGGAGCGGTTTCCTGACGATTTCGTCTTCCGCCTGACCAGGGGCGAGCGGGACGAGGTTATCACGATCTGTGATAACCTCCGAGTCCTCAAGTTTTCGCCGTCGCTGCCGAATGCTTTCCCGGAACTTCTTCTTGCCCCTCTTCCCGCGACTTGCCGCCCTTGTTCGGGTGGTAGAATCGAGGGGAGACTGGCGGGCCTCTTTTTACCCCCGCAACCCAAAAAATCGGGCGTTTTTGAGCCGTCCCCCCTGCCGGCCCGCACGCTAAAAAAACGCGCAATCCCCGCGAACGACTGCTCCCAAATGAGAACCCTTGGGCGAGGCAAAAGCCCAGAGCATGACCGGCGCCCCGCAGCCGGATCCTCGACGGCAGCCGTACGGGTTAAAACTATCCACAAGCATATTCACATCCGCTTGGCATGATCATGTCTTTATTTTTTTATTTAAGTTTTATAGGCGACAGTTGGTGACATATAATAACCACTGATAGCCGTTTTAAACCGCAAATAACAACCTATTCACAGCCGATTGACATATACCGACGCAATTGACATAATTATGCCGTGAGTACGGAACAGCGCCAGCGCGTGCGCCTAAGACTTCCGGACGGCGCCGAATTCGAGGCCGAAGGCAGCCCGGAATTCATCCGGGCGGAAAGGCAAGAATTCCTATCCAGCCTGGCGCCCATCGAGCGGCACAGCGCCCAGCAAACACGACCTCAGCCCAAGGCCGACGTTCAAGAGCCGTCAATCCCGTGGGAGGCGATCACGGAAAGAAAGGGCCACAACATCCATTTAAGAGCCAAATTACCAGGAGAAAAGCAGCAAAAAGACGCCTGTCTGGTATTGCTCGCAGCCTCCCAAAAACTCCTCCAGCAGCCCAAGCCCACTGCCGCGCAACTGGCGAAGTGGCTCCGGACGTCAGGCTACCCCATCCAGCGCATGGACAGAGCCCTCCAGGAGGCCGTGGCGCAAGGCGAGATCCTATCCTCCGGATCACGACGCGCCAGGCGCTACGAGCTGACCAGCCCAGGCAGGCTAAAAGCCTTCATACTGGCCGAACAATTGGCCCTATCCATAGACGGGCACAAATACCCTTCCTGACAATCGCGCAAATCAGACGTCGACTTGCATAAATAAAAGTGCATATTTTATAAACATTTTTTAGCAATTTACCGCCAGCGCTGGCGGTAAAAATACGCGCAATAAAACAGCGCAATTTTATTCAAGGACCCGATCTGATCATTAGAACCCTGCAAACGAACCATCTTCTTGAGCCCGCCGCGGCTCCAAAACAGCCTCGCGACTTAGCGTTTGCAAATGCAAAATCGCGTTCGCCATCCGACGAAAGCGCATATCCCTGAAATTTTCATAGCCAAGCAAGTTGGGCCTGCCGAGGTCTGCCGGGGGAAATTGCCATCGGAACCATTTTTATGTAAAATCTATTACTTACGATAAGATATATTATGTTGCATTCATTAGCTGGACAGTTGCAGATTCAGATCGAGAACCATCATCGTATTTTTTGCATTTTTACAGTAAAAATAAGCTCTTTTCGATTAAATCCAAGACACTTTGTGAGATATCCTAAATTAGCAGTCTAAAAAATGGCGGATATCTTGCCAAAAATTCCAGAACCCGGGATCGACAAAAAATGGAGGCTGAAAATTATCCGAAAAGTCGGCGGATTCTTGGCAACTTCATGGCGTATTTCAGGGCGTCGAAAAGACCATGAAAGGGAGGTTCCCCGCGACCAAGTCCCAGGGGTCAGGACACCTGAAAATAGCCGAAAAGTTGGCAAACTTTCAAGAAACCGCGGGCAGGCTTCCGGATGCGAAAAAGACCATGAAGCGCCGGATCCCCAAAAAAGCTTGCCCAAGGGCCGGCTGCCGAAAAATCAGCCGAAAAGTCGGCGACTTTCAAAAAACCCAGCAAGCCGAACCCGGCCAAATCACCTAAAAACACAAACGAAAGGCCGAAAAATCAGCGGCTTTAAAAACACCAAGAAAGCAGAAGGCATCCAACCAGTCAAAAAAAGGGGAACGCTGAAAAAACCATGAAAGACCTGGAAGTCAGGACTGCCTGGGAAAAAACCAACAGGAAGGAGCTGCTGAAAAAACCAAAAAAGGCTTAGATGGTTTTTTCAGGGCCGGAAACACCGTCAGGCCCGGCCGCAAGCCCGGAAGGAGGGGGCAAGGATTGCGAAAATGTCGGCAACTTTTCAGGAACAAAGATGCCTATCGCGACAACGGCATAACCCCCCAAGATCAAAAAAGGGGATAAATCGGCCGCCCAGTTTCTGCCCATGGCGTCAGCCCGGGACAGAACGATAAATCCAAGAACGATGATCGCCACGCCGGCGCTTATGACCTTTTTTCCCAGCGGAGTTATGCCCTCGACGGCAGCGGAGGCATTCCCCGCCTCGAATGATTGGCGTTTCTGCGATCTGTTCTTTTTGGCCATGACAATGAGAGATATATTAACTCATTTTCCAGGCAACGGGCGCACGACGCAGAAAAATTCGCGGGCCAAGAACCTCTTCCATGGTCCGCGAAAAAAAACTTCCCCCCACAGCCGCTTCCAGGGCGCGGGCGGCCTTAGAGGGAAATCCAGGGGCAATGAATCTCCATAGAGCTCCCGCACGAGAAGCTTCTCGTTGGGTCTAGGCTCTATTTCTCCCCCCCACCCGATGCCGGCGAAGAACCTCTCCAAGTGCGCCTGAGAATGCTCGTTGACGTGCACGTTCTCGTCGTGGCTGCTGCGAATCGGCCTCGGCCCCCTCAACCCGAACAGCCGCGACATGCTCTTTCTGAGGCCATAGGTCAGGTTCTTATAATACTGCGTGTTGGCGCACGTATTGGCCAGCACCAAACCTCCCGGCTTCAAGGTCCGCCGGAACTCGGCGAAGCAGGCTTCCAACTCCCAATCATGCAGATGATCCAGGACGCCCAGGAAGAATATCCTATCGAAGCTATGCTCCCGGAAAGGCAGTCTCTTCGCGTCGCAAAGAGCCAGCGGGGCTTTCGTGGTCTTTCTCGCCAATTCCAGGGCCGGCAAGGCGATGTCCACGCCCACGCTGGAAATCCCCCTTTGCTCCAATTGAAACAGCAGCTCTCCCCTGCCGCAGCCGATATCCAAGGCGGTCATCCCGGGCTCAAGGCGCGCCTTCTTGAGGGCATACGCCAGGACCGGCTTGACCAGGCGCGGCCCGTAAAGGCGATAAAACTCCGACCCTCCTACGTCCTCGAGGAAATATTCCTTGGTGTAGAGCCCGGGATCGACCGGCCGGGACATATCCATGGCCTCAGGATTCGAGCCGCACGATGTCTTCCACCGTCTCCCTGCGGCGCACCAAGCGGACCCGGCGGCCCGACACGAGAACCTCGGCGGCCCGCGGCCGGGAGTTGTACTGGGAGCTCATGGCAAAGCCGTAGGCGCCGGCCTTAAGCACCGCGAGCACGTCGCCGGGCTCGACGGGCGGCAGGAGCCTCTGGCGGGCCAGATAATCCCCGGATTCGCAAACCGGCCCGACCACGTCGACCTTTTGCCGCGGTCCGGGCCGGGGCCGGACCGCGATCACGGGATGAAAAGCGTCATAGAGGGCGGGCCTGGCCAAATCGTTCATGGCCGCGTCCACCACGACAAACCGCCGCCGCGGCGTTTCCTTGCGATAAAGCACGGAAGCGAGCAGCGAGCCCGCGTCGGCCGTCAAATACCGGCCGGGCTCGATAATCAGCCGCGCCCGCGGCCAGCGGGAGAAGGCTTGGCTAAAGACCCTCGCCATGCGCGCGGGGTCAAGCTCCCTCTCGGCCTCGTATGCGACCCCGAAGCCGCCTCCCATGTCGAGCAGGGCCACGGCGATGCCCTCTCCCTCGAGGCGGCGCACGACGCGCGCCACGGCCGCCGCGGCCTCGCGAAAAGGCCCGAGCTCGCAAATCTGAGAGCCGATGTGGCAATGCAGGCCCTTGAAGTCCAGCCAGCGGCTGCGCCGCGAGCGCCGGATCATGTCCCAAGCCAGGCTCTCATCCACGCCGAACTTATTCTCGGCGCGGCCCGTGGTGACGTGGGGATGGGTGCGGGCGTCCACGTCGGGATTAAGACGCACCGTAAAGCGCGCCGGCCGTCCCAAACGCTCGGCCGACCTCTCCAGGGCCGCAAGTTCCTCGGCCGACTCGACGTTGAAAGCCAGTATGCCGTGCCGCAATCCCGAGGCCATTTCCGCTCCGGACTTGCCCACGCCCGTAAACACTATCCTTCCCGGCGCAAAGCCCGCGGCCAGGGCGCGCTCAAGCTCGCCGCCCGAGACCACCTCGGCGCCGGTTCCGGCCCGGGCCAGGACGCGGCCCAAGGCCCGATTGGGGTTCGCCTTGAGCGCGTAGCAGATCAAGGTCCCGGGGCGGCGGAAAGCGGCGCGCAGCCTGCGCAGCCGCGCCAATACCGAAGCCCGGGAATAGACGTAGAGCGGGGTGCCGAACCGGCGGGCCAGGGCGCCCGCGGCGACTCCCTCGACGCGCCATCCGACACGTCGGCCCCGTTGCGCCATTTTAGAAGAGTTGCCCGAGATAGACGTAAAAGATGCCGCCATTCTGAGTGGTGCGCCGGGCATAATCCATGGAAATCACGAGAGGAAAATCCTGCAATATGAAGGTGTAAAGCCTCAAGCCCAACCCCGCGGAGGTGCGCACGTCGCTCCAACGGGAGCTGTTGAGCCGAGCCTGGGAGTTCCAGGCGTAGCCCGTATCCGCGAAAACGCTGCCGTAGAGAGCCTTGAAATAAAAATCCGGGAAAATATACCACATGTAATAGTTGAGGTCGGGCAGCACCGGAAAGCGCCACTCCGCGTTGACCACGGCCAGGCGGTTGCCGGCATTCTCCGTGGTGGAGCGCGCGAACCCGCGCACCCCTCCCAAGCCGCCCAGTATAAGGTCCGGATGATCGCGCCCCAGCGCTTCATGGGCCGCGGCGCGAAAGGCCAGGGCGCTCTGTCCTCCGGTCGGAACGAACTGGTGTCCCTCCACGCTCGCCAGATGGTAGCGGCGATTGCCGCCGAAAGCGTCGACGGCCTGGGAAATATCCACACGCGCCCGGTTGCCTCCGGTGGCCACAAGATAGCGGCCCCTCACGGCGTCGCGCACCAGGGCCAAGGATCCGATGCGGGCATAATTGCCGACGTCGTATTGGGAATCCTCGTAGCGCAGGATCTCGGAGATGGAGGAGACCCCCGCCTCCAGGCGATGGTGGCGGTCCAAAGGATAGCTGACCGCGGCGAATTGTCCATGGACCTTGTCGGTGAACTTGAGGTCCAGGTCGCTGTCGATGAGCTCCTGGCGCCCCCATCCGTAAAGCCCCAAAGAAAGCCGCGGCCGCCGGCGCAGATAATTGTAGTTGACGGAGTAGTCATAACTCTTGCCGGAATGAAGCGCGGCCAGCACCGAGGCCTGATGATTGCCCAGAAGATCCGAGCCTTGCCAGTAGCTGGTCCAGAACAAGCCCCCGGGAGAGGAATAGAAGAAAGCCGGCAGGAAGAGATCCGTCGAGGCCGTGAAGCGATAGGGCCTTTCCGGCGAGAGCGCCACGGTGGAGCTCGAGACCCCGACGCTGCCCATGCCCGGCAGCAGGAACTTCTCCTCCGGGCTCAGCTCCCGCGGCTGGGAGGCTAGTTCCTCGTTCTCGAAGCCGGCGCGCGGACCCCGGTAGACATGCACGCTTCCGCCCCGCAGCGAGGCGAAGGCGATCTCGCCGTTGGGAGCATAAGCCGGCGTGAAGCTGCCGCCGATGGACCGGGTCAAGCGCGTCACGCGGCGGGACTCCAGGTCGAGTTCGCATATCTCGCTGCCGGCGTCGTCCGCCCGGACGAAAAGGACTCTCTTGCCGTCCGCCGAGAGCACGGGGTCGCGGGACTCTCCGCCGACATCCTCCAGCCGCGCGACCGATCGGTCCTTGAGGCCCAGACGGTAGAGCCTGCGGCCGTAGCGCTGCGGCGAAAGAGCCGCCGCCGGACGCCCGAAGGCGGGCCGCGTGGCCGCGCCCGCGCGCTGGTCCAAGCGGCCGCGGGTCTCGCCGGCGTAGACGACATTCTCCCCGTCGGGCGTAAAGACCGGCATCTCGTCGTCTTCCGGATCGTCCGTGAGCTGGGTGACCTTGCGGCTGGCGAGATCGTAGAGATAGATGTCGGTCACCGAGTCCCTCATGCCCGAAAAAACGACCTGCCGCCCGTCGGGAGAGAAGCCGGGCTCGGCAACCGTCATGAACCCCGGCATATCCCGCCTCTCCAGACGTCCGGCGCGGAGGTCATAAAAATACAGGCCGTCGCGGTGGTTGCGGGTCGCGGCAAAGACGAGCCGCGAGCCGTCGCGCGACAGGGACATGACGCGCGAGAGATTGGCGAAGTTCCCCATGGGGAGATTCTCGATGGCGGTGCTCTCCAGGCTCCAAAGCCGGCGGACGCGGCGGCTGGACAAGTCCATGGCCATGACCACCGGCGGATGCCCCGAGCGCGTGGATATGAAATACATGGTCCTGCCGTCGGGAGAGAACACGGGAACCGCGTTGAACTGGGGGATGCCTTCGCAGACGCGGGTCAGCGCGGCCCCGTAATCGCCGGGCTCGCGCAGCCTGTTGACCCGCGCCTCCCGGCGGTACTTGGTCTCCACGTACTCCCGGTACTTGCGGTCGAACTCGAAGGCGTCGAGCCCGACGAGGTCCATGAGCACGGAGCCGGTCTCGAACCGGGTCTCGAAAAGCTTGAGCATGCGCGCCACCTTGCGCCGGCCGAACTGCTCGGCCAGGAAGTCCAAGGCCGCGGCCCCCTGCTTATACGCCAAGGTGATCTGGTGCGGCTTGAGATGCCCGAAGTGCTCCAGATGCACCAGCGGGATGAGCCCTCCGGACGTGGCCGCGTCGCGGATCGTGATCTCCTCGAGAGCGGATTCGATTCCGTAAGTGAAGAATCCGGCCATGCCCTCGATCATCCACAGGGGGTAGATGACGGTCTTGAGGATGGCTCCGGTCCTCCAGAAGCCGGTGATCAGGACATGGAACTGCATGATATGGACGAACTCGTGGGTGGCGACCTCCTCGAGCCATCTATCCGTCCCGTCGTTGTAGACCATGAAGCGGTTCTTGAACGGCTCGGTTATGCCTCCGGTCCCGTCGCCCGCCGCGGAGATGTTGGATTGCTGGAAGTCGTTGGGGCTGGCGTAAAGGAAAAAAGGCCGCCGCTGCCACTTCATGCCGCGCCGCAGGGGCCGGGAAGCCCAGGGCGGGGCCTCGATCGGAATCTCCAGGTCGCGAACCAGGTTGGAGAACGCGGTCTCGAGTATCTCGGCGGCCTGGGCCGCGCGCGGAGCCGAACCGTCGTAATAATGGATGTCGAAGTGCTCCGTGGAGCGGACCTTCCATTGGAAGTCGTCGATGATGACCTGGTTTTGCCCGAACTGGCACCAAACAGGGGCCGCGCCCCACAGCGCCAACAGGGCGGCGACCGCGGCAAATGCCGGAAAGTTCACTCGATTACCGTTCTTGTCTCTTCCGAGGAAAGCGCCGGTTGAGGTCCTTGAGCGCCGCCCGAGCCTTGGCATCGCTGGGCGACAGCTTGAGAACCTTCTGCCAGTATTCCCGGGCTTCCTCGGCTCGGCCCAGCTTCTGAAAAGCCATGGCCACGGAGGAGAACATCCGGTCCATGGGAATGCCGAAATCCGCGGCGCCCTCCGGAGGCAGGCTGCGCAGCATCGCCTCAAGCGCCTGCTGCATGCGCCCGGCCTCGAAGTCGATCTGCCCCAGGTAAAACTCCGCCCGCTGGCCGGGCAAGCCGCCGGACCCCTTGAGCTGCTGGAAGCACTCCACGGCCCGTTCGCTAAGCTTGGCTCCCAAAAGACTCAGGCCCAAGTTTTCGATGATCAAGGGGTCGTTCGGATCGTGATAGCGAAGCCGCTCGTATTCCTTGATCGCCGCGGAGAAGTCGCCCTGCCGGTAAAAAAGTTTCGCCGCCAGCAGCCGGACTTCCTTGTCCTGGGGGTAGTTGCGCAGATAGCGCTGATATTCTTCCAGCGCAAAAGGGAAAAGGCCCATCTCCTGATACATCACGCCCAGGCAATAGAATATCCGCACGTCGAGCGCCCCCAAACGGCGGGCGTCCTCGAGTTCATTGACGGCATCGGGGAAGAACTCCGCCCCTTTGCGGAAATGTGACGTTCCCAAATCCACGAGAGCCCCGAGGTCCTGCGGGTCGGCCCGAAGCCGTTCCTGGGCCGCGGCGATAGCGGCCTCGACCCGCGTTCCGTCGGAAACCGGCATAGGCAGCCGGGGCAACCGCGAGGATCTCATCAGCCCGACGCAAACGGCGGCGCAAGCCGAGCCCAAGCCGACCAGGAGAAAAATCCGGGCCCGGGGAGAGCTCAGCCCAGGGCCGAGACCGGCCAAGAGCCCGCGCCAAAACCGCGGTCGGCCATAGGCTCCCTCGGCCGCGCAACGATGAGAACCGACCGTCATGCCGCCCGCTCCTTGGGATGGAGGCCGCGTCAATCGTCCTTCTCGGGCGAGAGCAACTGGCCCAAAGTCAGCGGAGGCGGCGCCTTGAGATACTGGGCCACGCGCTTGCGGTCCTTGATCTCCTCGAACCGGTTTATGGAAACGACGATCTCCAGGGTATTGGAATTGACCGTCAGCACGATGGCGGAGATCGCGTCTCCCGCCTTGTGGCCGGCGGCCGCGTCGCAATCCGCCGCCGCGCAGAAGGCGGCCTGCCCCCCCTCCAAGGCGATCTTGATTCCCGCCGCCGAGACCTCGGCTATCTTGCCGTGGATCACGGTCTTGGGCGGAAACTTGCGGCGCAGGACGTCCGCGGGATTCTGGGTGAGCTGCTTCATCCCCAGGAGAAGCGGCTCGCCGGACTTGTCATCCGCCGGTTTGGCGAGGACTTTCACCTTGACCTTGGAGCCGCGTTCCAGACCCGGCGGCAGCTTGGGAATTCCCCAGGAAACGTCGTTCATGAGCACCGTGCCCTCGATGCCCCCGATGTCCACGACGACGCCGTTGGGGCCCGCGTGCACGATCCGCCCGATGCGGACCTCGCCGCAGCGCAGTTCGCCGAGCAGCTGGGCGCGCCTCTTGGCGTTCTCTTCCTCAAGAACGGCCTTGCGGGAAATCACCAATTGCCTCTTGCCCTCATTGAGCTCGATGATGTAGCAGCGCACCCCGGTATGAACCATCCGGGCCGGGTTGCGCACGGGATGCAGATCGGCCAAGGAAGACGGCAAAAAAGCGGTGACGCCGCTGACGTCGACCAAAAATCCGCCCTTGATGGCGGAAACGATCCGGCCCCGGACGCGGGATTTCTCGTTGAAGGCCTTCAAAGCGGACTCCCAGCCTATCTGGGCCTTGGCCCGCTTGTAGGACAGCAGCGCATGTCCGTCCTTTCGGCCCGGTCCGGCGCGCAACACGGGGATGCGCTGTCCCGCCGAGGGCAGGCGCGCGCCGGGGCCGCCCGCGTCGGACGCGAAATCGGAAACGGGAACCGCCCCTTCGTTTTTCTCGCCCACGTCCACAAGGACGTGTTCCTTGGTGACCGATATGACCTTCACCCAGACGACCTGCTTGCCGGCGAGTTTCTTGCTGAGCTCATCCTGGCTCGCCAGGAGATCCTCCATCGACATCTCAGCCTCGCCCGAGGGTTGTCCCTCCTCCAGGCCGTCCCCCTCCGGACTCGTCGTCGACTCCGAATCGGGGAGTTGGTCCTCGTTGTGTTTGCCGGCGGTTTCCATGGCGGTTCTCCTGTAAGGCGCGTCCCCGGACTTCAAGCTGCCCGGGGCGATGCGCCCTTGCGCGCCGGGGCTGACCTAGGGCTCGCCCAAGCGCTGGCGCGGATTTGCTGGGAATATTATAGTGAAAAAATCACGTCCATCACCAGGCGCGAGAAGGCCTCGCACTGCCCGCGGTCGGATGGGTCGCCGGAAAACCGCAAGGGCTTGCCGAAACGGACCTCCAGTGGGCTTAGGCGCAGGAACCGACGGGTGTTGACGACCCGCGTCGGAATAACGGGGACTCCGGCTTTTCCTGAAAGAAAGCCCACGCCGGATTTGGGCCGTCCCGGCCGGCCGCTCTTGGAACGGGTCCCCTCCGGAAACAGGAGCAGGCACCTCCCGCGGCTCAAGACCTCCAGAGACGCCCGGACCGCGGCCACGTCCGCCCGCCCGCGGTCCAGGGCTATGGCGCCGCCTCTGCGCAGAAGCCAGCCCAATACGGGCACGCGGAATAGCTCGACCTTGGCTAGATAGCGGAGGCTGCGGACCGGATAAGCGGCGCAGCCCACCAGGGGAGGATCGGCGTTTGAGACGTGGTTGCAGGCCAGTATGACCGCGCCTTGACGAGGGATGTTCTCCAAACCCGAGACCTGGAGCCGCCACACCGAAAAAAGCAGGCCGCGCAAAACCGGGATGAGCAGGCGCTGCAGCAGCGGCCAGGCGTCGTCCTCCCCATCCCGAACCGACGCCATGTCAGCGGGACTTCAGGACCCGCGGGAAACGAGAATGGACCAGGCGCAGGATCTTGTTCGACACCTGCCGCATGGTCAGGTGCGTCGAGTCTATGAGCAGCGCGTCTTGAGCCTGGCTGAGAGGGTTGATCTTTCTCTTCAAATCATTGAGATCCCGCTGCAGGATGGCGGCATGAATCTTGTGCAGGTCTCCGGGCAGACCCGCGGCCTGCAGCTGCCGGTAGCGGCGCCTGGCCCGCTCTTCGGGGGAGGCGTCGAGATAAAACTTGAAATCAGCGTCCGGAAAAACGTGCGTCGTGATGTCGCGGCCCTCCATGACGATTCCGCCCCGGGCGCCGAGCCGGCGCTGCAAGCGGCAGAGGAATCGCCTCACCCCCGGATTGGCCGCCACCGCGCTGGAGTTCCGGCTGACCCGCTCTTGGCGGATTTGCAGGGTGACGCCTTGGCCGTCTATGAAGGTCTTGAGGGTCGTGCCGCCCCCGGCGGGCCGGAATTCCCATTTGAGCCTCCGAGCCAGCCGCACGACGGCCTCCTGGTCGTCGACGTCCACGCCCTCCTCCAGGGCTTTCCAGGTCAAGGCCCGATACATCTCGCCCGTGTTGATGAAATGGTAGCCCAGCTTCTTGGCCACGAATTGCCCGACCGTGGACTTGCCGACTCCGGCCGGCCCGTCCATGGCGATGACCAGACGCCGTCGCGCCGCCTTGGGCGCCGCGCCGGCCTTCGCCTTCCTCACGGCTCCTCCCTCAGGATTTCCCTAAGCCCCTTGAGCAGGGCCGCGTTCTGCGCCGGGGTCCCTACGGAGATGCGCACATGATCGGCCAGACCGTATTCGTCGAGGGGATGGATCACGACGCCGCGCCGCAATAGGGCCTTGCTCAAGGCCCGGCCCCGGACCCGCGCGGACCTCACGAACAGGAAATTCGCCGCCGAATCCATGACCCCGAACCCCATTTCGCGCAAAGCCGCGGCCAGGCTCTCGCGGCAGCGCACGATGGTTTGCACGCTGCGCGCCAGAAAAGCCTTGTCCGCCAGCGCCGCCTGGGCGCAGCGCTGCGCCGGAAGGCTGACGTTGAAAGGCAGCCGGATGCGGTCCAGCCAGCCCAGGGTCTCCGGATCGCCCACCGCGCAGCCCACGCGCAGTCCGGCAAGCCCATGCGCCTGAGAGAAGGTCCGCAGCACCACCAAGTTGGAATGCTTGCGCACGAGCCCGGGAACGGTGCCGGGGTAATCGTCATTCTCCCGGGCATAATCATAAAAAGCTTCGTCGATCACGACCAAGGTCGTCGGCGGGACCGAGAGAAGAAAGTCCTCCAACTCCGCCTTCGTGTTGTAGGTCCCGGTGGGATTGTTGGGACTGGCGACGAAAAGAATCTTGGTGCGGGGATTGGCCGCGCGCCCCATGGTTTCCAGATCATGGGTCCAATCCGTCATGGGGATCTCGATGAGCCGGGCGCCCATGACCGCGGCCTGCTGCCGGAAACGGATGAAGGCATACTGGGAAACCATGACCTCGTCGTCAACGTCCAAAAAGGCCTCGCAACAGAGCCTGATAAGCTCATCGGAACCGCTGCCCACGATAATGTTCTCGGGACGAAGCTTGTAATGGCGGGCCAAGGCCGATCTCAACGACGGGCTGCCCCCGTCGGGATAACAGGAGAGCCCCTCGGCCGCCTTATGATAGGCCGCCAGGGCCTTGGGAGAAGGGCCAAGCGAACTCTCGTTGGAGCAGAGCCGCACGACCTCCTTGAGCCCCAGCTCCCGGCGCACCAGTTCCGAGGGCTTGTCCGGGGCGAAGGGCATCACGGCGCGCAAGCTCTTGCGGGGCGGGACTTCCATCGAGACTCCTCCCTAGACCGCGGCCTGGGACGCGGCCGCCGCGGGCGGCGTTTCCAGGAGCTTGGGCTTGGGGTCCATCTTGGGCGCGCGGCGCAGAGGCCGCACCCACTTGGTAAAGCTGGAGGGCTTGAGCGAATATTCGTGGACCAGACGCGCCACCTCGGAAATGGGCCTGAATTCCTCCCAGCCGATGCGCAGGATGCGCACGCCGGCATGCTCCATCTCGGCCACGAAGGCCTCGTAGTTTTCCTTGAGGTGGCGCAGGTATTCCAGGGTGATGGTCTGTTCCATGACCCGGCCCCGGGCGTGGATGCGCTTGATGGCGGTCTCGGGGCTGCAGTCGAGATAGATCATGAGCTGGGGAAAAACCAGCTCGCGCAGAACCATGTTGTCGAACAGGTCCAGGTACGTGTTGTAGTCGATGTCGCTGATGATCTTCTCGGGATGCCGGTTGAGCATGCGGGCGAATATGGTGTCTTCCCAGATGGTCCGATCCTGGACCACGCCGCGGATTTTCCCCAGGCTGATGCGGGTCACGAATTCCCGGTGCTGGCGGAACCGGTGGTTGAGCAGCCAGACCTGCATCATGGTTCCGTAGGCCTTCATGTCCCCGTAGAATTTTTCCAGGTAGGGGTTGCCGTCGACCTCCTCCAGGATGGGCTCGAAGTTGAGCGCCCGCGCCAAATCCGTGGTGAGGGTGGATTTCCCCACACCGATGGTCCCTGCGATCCCGATATATCCTTCGGCGAACATGTTGCGCTCCTCCTGGACGTTTCCGGTCCGGCCCCGGTCAGCCCGGCTTGATCTCCTGCTCGATGCCCCGCAGCGCCAGCTTCACGTCGTCCGGGCTGGAAGCGGCGTCCATGACGTCCTCTTCCTTCACCAAGCCGTCCTTGAAAAGCTTCACCAGGGATTGGTTGAAAGTCTGCATGCCGTAGAACTGCCCCTTGGCGCAGGCCTGGACGATGCCCTGCGAATTATTTTCCTCGATCATCTTGCGCACGTGGGCCGTCACGATCAGGACTTCCACGGCGGGCACGCGCCCCCCCTTGATGCAGGGCAGCAGCCTCTGGCTGATGACGGCCTTGAGGCTCTCCGCGAGCTGTATGCGGATCAAGGCCTGCTGATGCGGAGGGTAGAGATCGATGATGCGCGAAATGGTCTGGACGGCGTCGATGGTATGCAGGGTGCCGAAAACCAGGTGGCCGGTCTGCGCCGCGGTCAGGGCGGCGGACGTGGTCTCCAAATCGCGCATCTCGCCGACCAGGATGACGTCGGGGTCCTGGCGCATGGCCATGCGCAGGCCATCGCCGTAAGTGGCCGTGTCCTCGCCTATCTCGCGCTGGGAGACGATCGCTTTCTTGTCCTTATGCACGAACTCTATGGGGTCCTCTATGGTCAGGACATGCTCCGGGCGCAGCTCATTGATGTAGTCGACCATCGCCGCCAAGGTCGAGGACTTGCCCGAGCCGGTGATGCCCGTGACCAGGACGAGGCCCCGGCTGTTTTCCGCGATCTTGCGCATGGTCGCCACGGGCAGGCGCAAATCCTGGAATGTCGGTATGACGGTCGGGATGAAGCGGATGGCCACGGAAAGCCTCTGTCTCTGCCGGAAGGCGTTGACGCGGAAGCGCGCCACGTCGCCGGCCTGGAAGGAAAAGTCGCATTCCCCGCGCTCCTCGTAAAGGCGCTTGGCGCGCTTGTTCGTCATGATCTGGTTGAGCATCTGCTCCACTTCGCCGGCGGACAAGGAATCCGCGCCCACGGGCTGCAGCTCTCCGTCGATACGGATATAGGCCGGACCTCCGGCGCGAATATGCAGGTCGCTGGCCCGTTTGTTGACCATCGTCTGGAGCAATGTCTGTAGATCCATGGTTATTTGAGTTTCCTCGTTTTGAGCCTTAGGAACGCCGGCTTGACCCAATCCTCGTGGGTGGCGACCATGCCGGGCGGGCGGGCTTCGGGCCTGGGCCCGGCGCCGGGAGGCATGTAGCGGGCCGCCAGCAGCCCCGACCTCAGTCCGGCGCGAAGAAGGCCGCGGCCGCCCCGCTGCGGCGGAAAACCCGTGGCGATGACCGTGATGCGTATGGCCTCGCCCAGGGACTCGTCATAGGCCTTGCCCATCTTGACCTTGGCCTCGGGGCTCACTTGGGCGCCGATGTGGCCCATGACCTCGTCGAGCTCGCTTAAGGTCAGCGTGGATTTGCGGCCGGTCACGTTGACGATGAGGCCCTTGGCCCCGGTGATGTTGACGTTCTCCAGGAGCGGGGAAGTCACGGCTTCCTTGGCCGCGCGCAAGGCGCGGTTGGCGCCCGCGGCTTCGCCCAATCCGATGATCGCCTCGCCCGCGTCCTTCATGATGGCGCGCAAATCATTGAGATCCATGTTGATGGTCCCCGGCGTGGTGATGACGTCGGAGATCGACTGCACGGCCTTGCGCAGGACGTCATCGGCGCGCTTGAAGGCCTCCTCGGAAGGAGTCGTATTCTCGACCACGTCGAAAAGACGGTCGTTGGGAATGACCAGGAGCGTATCCACGCTCTTGCGCAGCTCCTGGATGCCGGCCTCGGCCAGGTTCTCGCGCAGCAAGCCCTCGAACCGGAAGGGACGGGTGACGACTCCAACGGTCAGGGCCCCCAGTTCCTTGGCGAGCCTCGCGGCCACGGGCGCGCCGCCGGTGCCCGTCCCTCCCCCCATGCCCGAGGTCACGAACACCATGTCCGCTCCCGTGAGCACCTCCCTGAGCTGTTCCTCCGACTCCAAGGCGGCGGCGCGGCCCTTGGCCGGATCGCCGCCCACGCCCAGGCCCTTGGTCAAGGTTTCCCCGATCTGTATGCGGACCTCGGCGAGGCTGCGGCGCAAGTCCTGGGCGTCGGAATTGGCGGCGATCAACTCGACGCCCTGCAGTCCCGCCTCCGACATCCGGTTGACCGCGTTGCCGCCGGCTCCGCCGACGCCGATGACCTTGATGACCGCGCGCGACTCCCTAAAATCTTCCGAGATTTGGATTTTCAAAACAGATCCTCGACCACGGAGCTCAGCCGCCTGAGCCAAACGGGTTTCTTGCGCGCGGTGACGCGCGAGACGCCCGTGCCCCAGCGCGAGGAGTTGGCGAAAGCCAGAAGGCCCAAGGCCGTGGCGTAAACCGGGCTGAACCATTTCTCATCGCCGGACACCTGCTCCGGATGCGCCAGACCGACGCGCGTCTGCAGGCCCAGAAGTTCCTCGGCCGCGGCCGCGATGCCGCGCATCTGGACGCCCCCGCCGGTCAGGACCACTCCGCCGGGGCTGATCAGGTCCGCGTACGACGAGTTCTGCAAGTCCTCGGCCACGATCGCGAAAATCTCCTCCACCCGGGGCAGGATGTACTGGATCATGGTGCTGGTCTTTATCTTGTCCAGGGTGCGTCCGTCGACGCGGTTGAACTCGATCTCCAGGTCGCCGTTGAGCAGGGATGAATGGGCGATGCCGTGGGCGATCTTGAGGCGCTCGGCCGTGGCCATGGACGTCTTAAGGCCGACGGCCAGGTCGCGCGTGATGAAGTCGGCGCCGATGCCGATTTCCTTGGAGTACCGGATGCTTCCCTCGGAATAAGCCGCCAGGGAGAGCGTCTGCCCGCCCAGATCCACCAGCAGGGAACCCAGTTCCTTCTCTTCCGGCGTCACCAGCTGCTCGCCCGTGGCCAAAAGGCCGTAGATGAGCTCCTGGACCTCGAAGCCGCCCTGGGTCACGGCCTTGACCACGTTGTTGAGATGGGCGCTCGAAGCCGTCACGATGTGGACGTCGACCTCCAGCAGCGAGCCCTCCATGCCCACGGGGTTGGGAACGCCGCGCTGCCGGTCGATGGAAAAACTTTGGGGCACGACATGAAGTATCTCGCGGTCGGAAGAAAGCGGGATGGCCTTGGCGTTGGCCACGACGCTGTGCACGTCCTCGGCCGTGATCTCCTTGTCGGTCCGGGAAATGGGGAACGCTCCCTTATTGTTGAAGGATTGCAGGTGCGTGCCCCTCACCCCTAAGAAGACTCCGCTCACCGTCACCCCGGCCGCGGCCTCGGCCTCCTCCAGGGCGTGGCCGACGGCGGACTTGGTCTCCTGGATGTTGACGACCACTCCGCCGTTGATGCCGCGGCAAGGGATGCTGGCGCCGCCCAAGACGCGCATGCGCTCGGAATCGGGCTCGGGAGAGCCGACCAGGCAGGTCACGCGTCCGCTGCCCATATCCAGTCCCGCGATCACGTCCGGCTTGGCCATAAAATCACCTCGTCAAGATCTGCCGCCCGCAACAGGCCGCAAAAGCACCCGTCCATCCTCGAAATAGCGCAGGTCGGCGATGATGGCGTCGCCGTCCCTGAAAGGGCTCCGTTGTCCGCCGAGCGAAGCGCCCGCGGGCTCGTCTAAAGAAGACCTGCGCGCGTCCGCCAGCGCCTCCTGCAATCGGGAGAGCTTCTCCCGCGTCCAGCGGAAATCTCCCCAAAGGACCCTGGTCCCGTCCGCCAGGAACACTTCCCAGCCTTCGTACGGGGAACGAAAACGCACGCGCTCCACGGGCGAAGGCAAATCTTCCGCGCCGCCCAAAACCGAGAGCCCCCCGGCCAAGGCCCGAAGTTGGGAGGAATCCGCGTCCTCGACGTCCAAGGCCAGCCTGGCCTCGGGATAAAGCGCGGGGGCGGCGGCAAAAACACCGCCGGTCTCATCCAAAAATCCGATCGGCCTGCCCCGCCGCCGGACCGCGCCCAAGGCCCGGCGCAAAGCCACATCCACGCGCGCCGAGCGGCCCCTCCAATCCCGGCTCACCCGCACGGTCCTCAAACAGGTAAAACGCTCTCCGAGCTCCGCGACCCGGGATGAAACCGCCGCTCCGCCTTCGCCGCTCAGATAGGCCTCTATCTCGCGCGTCAGTTCCTCGGGAGCGCCGGCGACCGTCACCGACTCGATGCGCGGACCGAGCCGCGCCCAGAACCCGGGCAGGCCGGAAAAATTCCGGGAAATATGCCGCAAAGTCAAGACCGCGGCGCCGCCCAACACGAGCAACGCCGACACGGCCGCCGCCGCCGCCAGCCTCCGGCGGCGCACCTTGGGCCTCAGGACGACGCGATGGCGGCGAACCTTCCTAGAACGGTTCACCGACCACCCAGGGCCCGCACGGCGCAACGATCAAAAGGAATCTGAAAAATGGAATCCACCTGAAAAAATCGAGAACTCTTCTTCCCGACGGAGCCGATTTGATTATAACAACTTTGTCCGGGGTATGCAATTTTTCGGATTCCCAAAGACATCGAGAAAAAATGTAAGATTAAGCCGTGCCCGCCGACTGGCTCGATCGCGTCGAGAAACGCCTGGGATTTTTGTCGTTGCCCGGACTGCCGGCGTTCCTGGCCGGAATGAACGCCGCCGTCGGCGTCCTCACCCTCTTCAAGCCGGATTTCGCGGCCGCCCTGGACCTCGACCCCTCGGGACTTAAAGCCGGAGAATTCTGGCGCGTCATCTCCTTCCTTTTCATCCCCACGCAGACCGCTCCGCTGTGGCTCGCCGTCTGGGTCGTCCTCCTTTATTCGCTCATGCGCGGCCTGGAAGCGGCGTGGGGCGACTTCCGCCTCACCGTGTTCTGGCTGACCGGAGCCGCGGCCATGGCCCTGGCGGCGGTCTCTTGCGGGACCGTGCTTTCCAACGGCCCTCTTCTTCTGAGCCTGGGCCTGGCCTTCGCCCAGGTTTATCCGGATATGCAGCTCATGCTTTTTTTCATCTTCCCCGTGAAAGTCCGCTGGCTGGCGGCCTTGGGTTGGGCCTGGGCGGCGTGGGGCGCGTGTTTCGGCGACGCCACGACCCGCGTCGCCATCCTCGCCGGGCTGGCGAACTACGCTCTCTTTTTCGGGTCCGGACATTGGCAGCAGCTGCGTCGGCATCTGCGCCGCGCGAGCCGTTGAGCGCGCCATGGCAAACAGTCTCAATGTCCTCTGGCTAGCCGCGTCACTGGCCGCCGGTCTCCTGTCTTCCGCCAGCGCCGGGAATCTCGAACCGGCGGCGCCCGAAGCCGCGCCGCAGGCGTCCCAGCCCGCCAAAATCCGAACCTCCCCGCGCAAGACGCTCAAGCTCCTGGCCTTCGACCGCTCGGGCCAGGCCTTGAACTTGCAGGACTTCCTTGCCTTTATCGGCCGCGCCGACATGTCCAAGCCCGCCGACCCGCGCCTGTCCGGGATCATCGTCACGGCGCCGGACGAGACGTCATCGGCCAAGCCGGCACTGGAACAGGAAGGCGACACGCTCACCCTCTCCTGGGATAGATATCAGCCCATCCATATCAGCCTGCCCTGGCCAGTCAACGGCGAGGGCTTCTCCACGGTCTGGATGGACAAGAACGGCGCGGGCTATGGCGACGGGGACGCGGTCCTGGTCAACGAGGAGATCGCGCTCACCCAGTACCGGCGCTTCAAGGATTCCTGGCGCAAGCGCACGCTGGAATGGTATCCCCTTTACAAGCCGGGCGCCAAGTCCCGCAAGGCCGCGGATCTGGCCAAGGACCGCATGGCCCAAGCTCTCGAGCAAAAGGATCCTCCGGCGCGCGCCCGGGCTTTCGACGCCGCCCTCCAGGCGGTGTCCGCGGCCTGGCGGCAGACGCTCTTCGAGCACGGCCTCCAGATCGCCCTCAACGACAGGTTCAATCTCCCGCTGCGCTTCGGCCTGGTCATTGACGACGGAATATTCCAAAGGCTGGACCACTATCAGAGCCTCATCCAAGCCGTCAAGCGCGGACGCGCCAACTGGGTGCGGCTGGTCTTTCGCAGCAACCCCGACGACTTCGTTTACGCCAGCCAGAGATCCTTCAACGAGTACGACGCCATCGTCAAGGAACTGCGCGAAAAAGGTCTGCGCATCATGGGCGCGGCCCTGGACACCAGCCAGTGGCCCCGGGGCATGACCTCCGCCGTCTACGCCGAACGGGTCAAGAACCTGGCGCTCCACTACCGGGACGACATCCGCTCCTGGGAAGTGGGCAGCGAGCTCAACGGCGACTGGCTCGGCGGCGTCAATTCCCCCTTTGATCCGGAACAGGTCCACCGCATCTATTCCGCCGCGGCCGCCAAGCTCAAGGGAATCGACCCCACGTTCGAGACCGTCGCTTCCCTATATTGGTGGGACGGGACGGCTCCTGACCATGAGCACTCCCTCTTCGGCTGGCTTAAGCGCTACGGACGCCAAGGCTTCGGCCGCGATCTCGACATCGTGGCCGTAAGCCTGCAGCCCGACGACAACCCCGTGGGCATGGCCCTCGAGTCCATCTTCGAGCGCCTCAACCAGGAACTGCCCGGCCAGCGCTTCATGCTGGGCAGCCTGGGCTACGCGGAGAAAGACAAGCTCCAGGGCTACTATTGGCTCGAGCCCGACGACGTGGAGGCCGCGCGCGAGAACTTGCTGGGGCTGTTGACCGCATCCGCATGCGCCATGCCGCGCTCCCTGTGCGGCGGTTTTTGGTGGCAGACCCTTGACCAGATGTTTCCGGGCAAGGGCCGGACCACGGGCCTCTACCGGAGCTACGCCAAGACCCTGGAGCAGTTGGGCCGCTGAGCCAGCGCTCCGGAGAATTCCAATTTGTTGTATAATCAATGTTCGCGAGCTCGTAGCTCAGGGGTAGAGCATACGCCTTTTAAGCGTAGGGTCGTGGGTTCGAATCCCACCGGGCTCATGTTTTTCGTTTTCGCCCCCATCGTCTAACGGTTAGGACGCGGCCCTTTCAAGGCTGAAACAGGAGTTCGATTCTCCTTGGGGGCACCAGATTTAATCCTGAACGGCCCACGCCGTTTTTGTCGTCGCCCGCCGAAGCAAAAATCCGGTCACTCAAGCCCCGATGCCGGAGGCCGCGGTCGCTTACCAGAACTTGAAATCCGCGCCTTGACAGACGGGAACCTGCAGGCTGTTGTCCCGCGCGGCCGCTTCCTTGACCTCGGACTTGAGGCGTCCGCACAAGTCCTGGGCTTTGAGGGAGTCTTGCCCCGAGGCGCGGCCCAGGCCCTTGAGCAGGTAATAGGTGAACAGTCCGTGGCCTTCCTTCTCCAGGCTATTGGCGATCTCGTCGCCCTGAGCCGCGGCCAGCACGGTCAGGTTCGGGGCCAGGGCCTCTTCCATGCGCACGCTGACCAAGGGCCGCGCCCCCTTCTTGATGACCGAGCGTCCCGAGGCTCCCGAGAAGCAGGAATCCATGGCCACCAAGACCTCCTTGGCCGGAAGCCTCCCCAAATCAGCGTAGACCTCGGCCAATGAGACCGCCGTGGTCTTGAGCAGGCCCGGATCTCCGTCCCAGGAAAGCAGATAGGCGTCATGCGAGACCGGATCCGGCGCGCCGTGTCCCGAGTAGTAGAAATAGACCCGGGATTCGGGCTTGGCGTTCTTGGGCAGCCAGGATTGCAGATAACCCTTGATGCGGCCCGCCGTGGCCGCGTCGCCGCTCAGGCGCGCGATGTTCTCGGCCGGCACCCCCAGCCTTTGCAGGTAGGCATAAACGGCCTCGGCGTCGCGCTGCGCGAAATCCGCCTTGGGCAGATGGGAGTCCTGATAGGATTCGATGCCGATGATCAAAGCCAGGTCGTCAGGACGCCGCGCTTTCCCCGAGAAAGCCGGCTGGTCGACGTCCGACTTGTAGGCCCGCTTCTCCCCGCGCTTGAGCTCGGCGATCTGGGCCTCGAGGGCCTTGAGCTCCTCCTTGGCCGCGTTCTCCCGCTTGAGCTTGTCCAGCTCGGCCAACCGGGAGGCGATCGCCGGGTTCTCCGCATACTCCACGCTCAAAGACGCGTCCAGGGCCGCGCGCTTGCCCTCGCCGAGGTCCACGCGCGCCAGCGACTGGGCTTGGCCCGACGCCGCCCCCGCGGGCAAGGCCGAATAGGCCTTGCCGCGCAAGTCGAACTCCGCCGAGGCAAAGGCGATCTTCGCGCCGCGGCGCTCGAAGAACACGCGCGGGCTCGACGCTTGAAGGGCTTGATCGAAGGCTTCGGCTTGTTCGTACGGGACGGGCTCGGCGATCGCGAAGGTCTGCCGAAAGTCCTTGGCAAAAGGACTCTCGGAGGCCACTTGCGGAGAGAATATCTGGGAATTGGGGTCGTAATCCCGGGCCTTGACCACCTGGGGGGAGCCGAAGACGATGTTGAGGGCGGTTTGCAGGACGGCGTTGCGGCGCCAGGCGGGATACGACGCGACCTTGGCGTCGTAGGCCGAAACCTCCGCCTCGTATTTCCGCTTCTCCTGCGCCACGCGTCCGGCGAAGACCGCCGCGGGCTCGTAGTCGCCCTGCACGAGCTTGGGAGCCCGGGGGCTGGAGGTCCCCGAGAATTTCTCCATGTCGAGCTTCAGAAGCTCGGCGGCCGCGCGTTCCACGTTGGTCCAGGCCGGGACCGCCGCATCCAGGCCGAACCCCTCGGCGGAGAAGGCGTTTTTCTCCCAAACGATGCGGCCCGCGGCCAGCGAGTCCCGGCGCTCCGCAGGCGTATTGGCGATCCCGGAGAGGGCCAGGGACCGGGCCCAACGCGCCGGACCCTCGGCCTTGGCGCGCGAGCGGAGATCCCGGAGTTTCTCGTTGACATCGGATATTCCGTCATCGGTTGCGGCCGCCTCCTCGAACCGGCGGATCGCGTCCGGCAAATCGCCCGCTTGCAGCGAAGCGTCGCCCCGGCGGGCCAGCGCGAGGGCCCGGCTGCGGCGGTAAAGGGCCCGGATTACGGAGCGGTCCGTGAGATTGACGGACTTCTCGAATTTATCCTTGCCGGCGGGAGAGCGCAAGGCGATGGCGACGGCCTGCGGCTCTTCTTTGAAGGAACCCATCACGTCGTCGACAAGGTCGATGCTCAGGCGCCCGGACGCGTCGGTCACGTATTCCTTGGCCGCCTTCCCGTCTACGAGCATGGTGATGGCGCCTTGAGCAAACGGCCGACGTTGAGTCGTCTGCGAGCCGGTATCGGCCCAATCCCGGGTTATCGGGGAGCCGACCGGGTAATGGCAATCCACCGTGGCCGAGGTCTCGCTTAAAAACACGAGCAGCACATTCCTCAAACCCGCCATCAGCTTGCGGGCGGCGCAGGGGCTGAAGGGTTCCAGACCGAGGGCGACGACCCCGCCGGCAAGATAGACGGCGGAGAAAGTCGGGAAATTCAAGACGTTGAGCATGCCTCCGACGGCATCGGGCTGGCCGTTCTTCCAGTGCATGTCATTGCGTTTTGACCCCCATTGCTGCGTGTAGGTCTGGTAGACCCCGGCCTTCTGCTGAGGACCGCGGATATCCTCCCGGACTTCGACGGTCAGCGACGGGGAACGCGCCGTCGGCTCCTTGACGACGTCGATCTCCGCGAGTTCCTTCTGGGAAATGCGCGAGGAATCCAGGCGAGTGACGGCGCTGACTTGCTTGACGTAGGGCCGCGCGCAAGCTCCGAAAAAAGACACGGCGGACAATAAGATGCCGGCCCGGCACGTCATGATTTCCCAGCGCCGCCGTGATGTGTTGCGCATATATCGTCCCCTTAGGAACCGTCGGCGAACCTTCGCGCCATAACGGATGTTGTCGTCAGCGTCATCTTGATCCGGGCCGCGGGCCCAGGTCAGATATTATACTCCTCAATGGATGAATTCGCGCGCCGGCGACCGCCGGCGCCCAAAAATCTATATAATATCCCGTCGCGCATGAGCAAGAAAATCAGGATCGTGGTGTGCGGAGCCGCCGGCAGGATGGGCCGGCGCGTGGCGGCCCTGGCGGCCGAGGATGGGCGCTTCCAAGTCGCGGCGCTCATCGGCCGCTGCGCGACCCAGGACTGCCTGGCCCCCGACGCGCTGCCCCGGGCGCTGTCCGAGGCCGACGCGCTCATAGACTTCACCGCGCCCGAGGCCGCGGTGCGCTTCGTCCAGGCCGCGGCGCAGGCCCGCAAGCCGGCGGTCGTGGGCACCACGGGCCTGAGCGCCGTTGAGCAGGCCCAGATCAAGGCCTGCAGCCGCCGCATCCCGGTCTTCATGACGCCGAACTTCAGCCCGGGCGTGCATGTCCTCGGCGCTCTCGCGCGCCAGGCCGCCGCGCTTCTTAAGGAATACGAAGCATCCCTGAGCGAAATCCATCACAGCCTCAAGAAAGACGCGCCCTCGGGCACGGCCCTGCGCCTGGCCCGCATCGTCGTGGCGGCCCGCGGCGGCGTCGAGCCGGCCATCGTCTCCCAGCGCATCGGCGACATCGCAGGCGAGCACACGCTCACCCTGGCCGGTCCCTGCGAACGCATCGAGCTGACCCACCGCGCCCATTGCCGGGACGTCTTCGCCCGCGGCGCGCTGCGCGCCTCGCTCTGGCTGGCGGGACGCAAGCCGGGCCTTTACGACATGCCCGACCTCCTCGCAGGCAAGCCATGAACCGAAACGCGCTCAAGCGATCCCTCACGGGGCTTTGGTCCGGGCTCATCGATCTCTTCGGCGACGACGACCCGAACGAACCCTTCTACGACCCGGTGCATCTGGGGGCCGTGGCCATCGTCTGCATGGTCATCATCGGCAGCCTTTACTGGCTGCTGTGGACCCTGCTGGTCTACGAGGGCGGCCTGTTCCCGAAACTCGGGGCGGTCTGGGCTATTCTTGCGCACGGCAAGACCCCGAGGGACTTCGGCTACGAAGCCGCGCCCTACGCCATGGGCGTTTTCGCGGGCTGGATGGCAAACGCGGCGGCCCTTCTGATCTGCCTGTTCGCGCTCGCTCTGCTCTGGCGGCTTTACCGAGCCGCCAGCCAGGCGCAAACTCAAGCATGACTCACGACTGCCTCCTCGCGCTCGGCTCCAACATGGGCCGGCGCCGCGCGCACCTGCGCCGCGCCCTGGGCCGGCTCGCCCGGCTTCCCGGAGGCAAGATACTGGCGCGTTCCCGATTTTTCGAAACCGCGGCCGTCGGCCCCCGGCAAAGGCGCTACATCAACCTGGCCGTGCGCTACCGCACCGCGCTCTCCCCCATGGGCCTTCTCGTCGAACTCAAGCGCCTCGAGGCCCTCGGTGGCCGCAAACCCGGCCGGCGCTGGGGGCCCCGGCCTCTGGATATCGACATTATCGACTACGGCGGCCGCCGCCTGCGCGGCCCCTGGCTGACCCTTCCCCATCCGCGCGCGGTGCAGCGCGCCTTCGTGCTCGCCCCGCTCCAGGATATCGCGCCCCAATGGAGACCAGCGGGACGCGCCACGACCGCGCGGCTGCTGGCTCGCCTCAATCCCGCGGCCGGAACGGTCGGCGTGGCGCGAGGAGGCGCCGACTGATGGGCCTCTGGCTGATCCTGGCCGCGGCTCTGCTGGCCGCCTGTTTCGCCGTCGGCTGGTGGGGCGCGGGCATCATCCTCCATCCCCCGAAGATGAGTTCCATGAGCGTCTTTCCGGAACAGTTCGGCCTGCGCTATGAAAAGGTCTCCTTTAAAACCGAGGACGGCCTCACCCTGCGCGGCTGGTACCTGCCATCCCCGACCGGAGACGACCGGACCCTCATCATGAGCCACGGCTGGGGCGACAATAAAGGAGAACTCCTGGCCTGGACTTATTTTCTCAATTCCGCAGGGGGCTTCAACCTGCTCTATTTCGATTACCGCTCCCACGGGGAGAGCGAGGGCAAGATCACCACGCTCGGGTATCAGGAACTCGTCGATTTCCGCGCCGCCGCGGAGTACCTCAAGCGGCACCGGCCGCGGGGATGGCTGCGTCTGGGCGTGTTCGGCCACTCCATGGGCGCGGCCGTGGCCGCGATGGCCCTGCCGGACCATGCGCAGATCAAGGCCGCGATGCTGGAGAGCCCCTTCACCGACTACCGCCAGGTGGCGCGCCGTTGGGCCTGGAACAATCTCCACATCCCCTATTTCCCGTTCATGATCTTCGTGCTTTGGCTGCTGCCCTGGCGCGTGGGACGCAAAGACGTCGGCACCTACAGCCCGGCCCGTTTCATTCATCTCATCTCTCCCCGCCCCATCCTGCTCATAGGCGGCGCCGAGGACCGCCTCATGCCGCCCGAAGGCGTGCGCGACCTTTTTGACCGAGCCCTCGAGCCCAAGGAACTCTGGATCGTCCCGGCGGCGTCTCACGGGAAATGCCGCCAAGCCGCGGGCGCGGAATATGATCGCCGCGTCATTGATTTTTTTCTCAAGCATCTGTAATCAAGCCATGCGCGGACCGGACACGACGCCATCGACGTCTTGTTTACGGGCGTTCTAGCAGAGTGACCGGCTCCACGTCCGATTCGAAGTCCGGTCGAACGGCATGGATCAAGGCGAATGTTTTTGGAAAGCCCGTCTTGACCACGGCCACGGGATCGGCCGTGGACGCGGCGTAAATGCTGCGCAGAGGAAAAGGGGAAGGCATGGACAAGAGCAGATCTACGAGCCGTTGGAACAATCGGGGATGAGCATCGCGCAAAAATCCCCAGAACTCCGCGTCTCCAAAGAGGCTTTTGACGTTGACGACGTATCCCGACCGGCTCATATCTTCGGGCATGGGATGCACGTTGTAAATAGCATCGCGAGCCATTTCAGTGTAGGCGACCGGAAGCGGAGCCGTATCTGAATGGAATCCATAAGGAGAATCGGGCGTATGAATTTTAGTGTGCAGCGAGCGCAGGTGTCCTCTAAACATCTCTGCCGCGGCGCTCAAGAACTCTTCCTCGCCGAAGCGCCTCATTAGGATCGCCAAAGCGCGGCGATAGTTGCGCGAGGTGGCTCCAGCATAGTGGCCGGCGAGCAATCGTTCCCGTATCTCCTTGTGGCCGGCAGTCTCGGTTTCTATCTCATCGAGAAACCAACGATCGTACTGCAAAGCCGTCAGCGCGGCCAGCAATGCAAACCGCGCACGCGTCATTTCCGTGCCGGCCGTCGGATCGGATTCTCGCGGGCGAAAATCTGCCAATAGCTTCACCTCGGCCCGGCGCAGACGCCAAACCTTGGTTTCCGCGTCATCGGCATATCCAATATAACCGCCGGCATTGTCACCGATATAGCGGATCCAATAAGCGCCTAAAAAGTTCCTGCCGAAACTTAACGCCCTACCGCCAAGAACGGATGAATCCAGGGAGAAAAAGTTCACCCTGTTCCCCCCATGCGTGAAAGATCGAGACAATTCCACCGACGTCACCTGCGCCACCGCGAGCTGGCTGTCTCCCAACAGGACAAAATCGCCGGGCTTGATATCCTGAGCCGGAGTGGACGGGCGGGATGTCATGCGAGCCAGCGCGCGGCGCAGCTTCGGATAATTCGCCGGCTTGCGAAATCGCGGTCGGGGCAAATTAAGTTTTTCGGCCACCCAGCCGATGTCTCGTCTTATCTGATCCCACGCGGCCGGACCTTTTGGGGAAGCAGCCATGCCGCTGTTCGTATTAAAAGCAGTGACCTCGTTTACCACTTTCCCGTCGGCATCACGCACGATCTTGATGAGCTGGAATTCTCCGGTCCGCGGCCAATACTGCCCCAAACGATAGCCTTCTTGCCCCGCCTTTCCCTCCTCGCAGTAAAGGCGGGGCTCGGCGTCGATGCGCCGAAAAAACTCGATGCCCTCCAAGGGGTTCGAGAACTGCGGCAACGGCTCTGTCGCATCCTCGTCGGCCGCGCGATCCCAAACGCGCTCCTGAGCCGCCGCAATCCCTTCGCTGGCGCTTAACTCGCCCGCCAGAACGCCATCAAGTTCGCTCTCCATGCCTCTTAGAACCGAGAGCGCGGAAGCCGTCCCGGCCCGTTTCGATTCATGTTCCGCAAGCGCAACCGGACGCGAGATGACAGAGGCCGGCGGGACAAGGACAAGCTGGGCTTGAGCTTCCGGCTTGAGAATCCGGAACGACTGAGCATCGACCGGCAGGCTGAAAACGGAGCTGCGGCCCATTGACTCGGCATGGCTTAGAGGCCGAATACCGGAAATGGAATTCCAAGTCGATGAGACTCGCTGCGGCACTTTTAGGAGGAGTCCAGAATGAACGGGAATCAACAAAAAAGGGGCCAAAACCGCTCGGACCAGTTGGTACATCATGACTTTAGTATGGAGCTCCGCATGCGCTTGCGCATGGGTCTTTCGGCACCGTTCGAAGACACAGGTCCTAGATAGACTGGACGCGCCAGCGCGTCCCTCCGGGATGAAACTTTTATTGACAACCTCCCCCGCTCTTGTTAGGATACCGCCCATGCTCAGCCAGAAACGCCGGCGCTTCTGGATCGACCCGCCCTTGCAGATACAAATGCTCGCCACGGTCATGGTCCTCGTGATCGGCAGCATTTTCCTGATCATCTACAGCGTCATCCATGGCCTCGAGGAAGCCTCTCTGCAGAGCCGCCAAATCTTCCACTCCCTCGACTGGGTCCTCGAGAACGTCCGCAGGCCCATGCTCATCAGCGCCTCGATCGCGGTCTTGGCCAGCGCCCTGGTAAGCTTGGTCTGGTCGCACCGTTTCGCCGGCCCTCTCCGCGTGCTTTGCGCCGCCTTCTCCAGGCTGTCCAAAGGGAATTTCTCCGTTCCCATCCGCGTGCGCCAGTCCGACACGCACCAAGAGCTCATCAAGGATTTCGCTCAAATGCAGGAACGGCTGCATGAACGGCTGTCGGCCGACTTGAGTTCTATCGCATCGGCGGCCGACCGGCTCAAGGCCCTGCAATCCCGCCTGCGCGACGACCACGAAGCGCACAAGGAGATCAAAGCCGTCACCGAGCAACTGGAAGCCCTGGGCTCCCGCTACCTCCTATGATAAACGCCTCCACCCTTCGGTTTTGCGCCGCCTTGGTCATGGCTGCGGCATGCGCCCAAGCCGCCAGTCCCGCGGTTGAGACCGTCGCGGAGTTCGGACGCCCAGCCGCCGTCGCCCCCGGCCAATGGCTTGCCGAAGCCTTCGGCCCCGAGGCCCTGGAGGCGCTGCGTTACCGCGGCTATATCGTCATGCAAGGCAAGCCCGGCGCCTATCGCCTGCAAAAGGTCTATTGGAAACAGTTGGAAGCCGTTTCCCGCAGCGCCAAAGCCGTCCAGGAATTCTCCCAGGCCCTGGCCAAAATCAAGGCCGGCGAGACCTTGGGCCCCTCGGGCCCCCTGCCCTTCGCTTCCCTGCAGACTCTTCCGCCGGGCGGCCTGATGAGCGCGCCCCTCCATGCCCTGCTCTTCGCCCTGAACGCATACCACGATGAAGAGACCGTCCTCGCCGGCGCCCAGGACCCGGCCGCCGCTCCGCAGTTGGCCGCGGCCGCGGGCCCCGATATTTTCACCACGCCCTGGGGCAGGGAATTCATGTCCCGCACTCATGCCGATGCTCTCGAGGACCCGACGCCTCTGGTCAAGTCATATTTCGCGACTTACCTGGCCGGCGTCAAGACCGACGCCGAACCGACTTCCCATTTCATCGATTTCATGCGCGACCGCTATCAGGTCGACATCTCCTCGCGCCTGGCCGCGGACGTTCGCGCGGGCCAAGCCTCCGACGAACTGAGCTCCTGGCTGATAAAATATTTGATCGACCAGCGCCGGCGCCATAACCTGGAACGGCTGCGCCGGCAGGTCGTCGAAAGCGAGAAGCGGACCACCCTGCTCGACGACCTCCAGATGTTGGAGGCGGTATCCGCCGTCTTTCGCGCCCGGCCCGGCCTCATGGCCGAACTGGAAGGCGCCGTTCATTCCGCCCCGGCCCCAGCCGCCGTTCCCCTGCTGAGCTCCGCCGGCCTGCACCTGGAGAAGCCCACCAGACTGGGGCAGTACGAACTGGGCGACACCGCGGTGTTGAGCGGCGCCTACTGGGTCGACGGCCTCCCGGATGGGCAGACGGCGCCTGTCGAGGAGACCACTTTCCGGGAAACTCCCGACGGAGCTCGCGACGCGCAGACCCAGACCGTCAAGCGCGGCAACGGAGGTCCCTACGCTTTCGCGCGCAGGATCGTCCTGGACAGCTCCGAACCTTTCGTTTTCCGCGCCGTCATTTCCGCGCCGGAGGGAAACATCCTCTCCGACGAGATACAGGTCCCGGTCGGCAGGGATTTCGAGCTGGCTCTCCTAAAGCTCGCGGCCGCGGACAATCAGGCTCTGAGCTGCGATTTCAAGAACGCCGAGGAATCCTACGCCAAATTGGAGGAAACGCTGGCTGAGCCGGCCCAAGTCAAGCCCCAATATCGGCGGCTCCTAGAGACCGCCGGCAAACGGCGCTCCGTCGCGGCCCAAGACGCGGACCAATTCGCCGCGCTGCAGGAAGCCGTTTCCCTGGCGCAGCCCGATTCTTCCCCGCAACGCTGCCTTTATGACCCGAAACCCACGCAAGCGGCCATACGCCTGGCGCAATCCCTGCCCGCGGGATGCGACCGCGCTCTTGTCGACCTGAACCAACAGCGCCAACTCATCACTCGCCGCGCCGCGGACCAGTCCGCTTTCAGCGCCGGCGTGGCCCTGGCCTCCTCTCTGCGCCGCTCGTGCCGCTTCGCCCTGGCGGCCGAGGAATACGCCAAGGCTCTGGCCGTTCTAGACGCCGATCCGGCGGCCCGATGCGGCCGGACCGCGGAAGCCGCGGCACGGGCCGAGGCTGACCTGGCGGCCGTTCGCGGCGACGAATTTTGGCGGGCCAAATGCGCCGACGAGATCCACCGGGCGCAGGCCGAAGCCCTTCCGGCCGAACGCCTCTCGATCCTTCACCCTCTGCTGGCGCGTCTAGGGGCTCTGGCCGAACCGTCGTGCTTCGCCAAAGAGATCAAGCAGGCCGAGGCCCTGGCCCAGGAGGCGGGTCAAGCCCTGGCGCTGGAGGACTCCGTGGCGGCCCGGCTGACCCCCGACGAAGACGCCAGCCGCGTCATCGCCGAGGTGGCCAACGAGCGCCGCCGCCTATTGGCCGCGGCCGAACGGTTGGAGGACAAAAAAGCCGCGGAGCAGGCTCCGGTGACCTCCGGCGCTCCGGAACAAGGCCCGGCCGAAGCGCTCGCGCCGCCGCCGGTCGTCAGCCAGGAGATCGAGAAGAAAGCTCCCGCGGTCAAGAAGACGGCGCGGCCATCCTCCCGGAAAAGAGCCCGGCCAAAAACCAAGCCCGCGCCAAAGAAGGATTCCGAATGAAGACTCTCACGCGCCGCCTCTTGGCCGCTTTGCTGCTCTTGACCGCGAACTCCGCCCCCGGCTCGGCGTCCGTGAAAGTCGGCGCCAACGCTAAAAAATCCCCCCGCGCCGTCCAGTCTCCGCGCCAGCGCCGCGCGCCGCCGGCGCGCAGCCGGCCGCTCAGGACGCTGCCCAAAGCGCCCGCGCCCTCCGCGGCCGCGCCGGTTTCCGCCGCGCCAGACGCGTCGGCGCAGCCACCCTCCCCCGCTTCAGCCCGGGCCGCCGACCTCGCCGCTCTGGGCGCGGCTTTGCAGCCGGCGCCGGAGTCAGTCGTGGTGCTCGACGTCCTGCCCGGTTCCTATGGCCGCGCCCTGGGGCTCGTCGCCGATGACCACCTGGCCTTCCTCAACGGCTCGCCCGTGCGCTGCGAAGCCGACGTCGCGGCCGCCTGGCGGGCATGGAAGCCAGGACCTCGCCTCCATGCCGTGGTGCGCAGGGGGCTGGAGGTCATGTCGCTGCAATCTCCTCTCGCCGCCGCCGAGCCCGCATTCCAAAGGGGCCCCAAGGACATTTCAACGCAGGAAGACGGCTTTTTGGCCCTGCGGCTCAAGGAGGCGGCGCAAGCCGCCAAGGATATCGTCAAAAGCGCCCCGGCCTTGCACGTGAGCATCCCGGCCCGGCAGGCTTTTTGGATCAAATTCCCGGACGGGCTCGATGAAACCGTCGGCCGGGGGGACATCGTCTCGGGCATGGTCACCATGGCCGTGGCCAGCGACGCGAGCCTGGACTTTCTCTGCCTGCCGCCGCGCAGCCTGGTCTGGGGCAAGGTGCTGGAGGCGCGCAGCGCCAACGGCGTCAGGTCGCTGCGGCTGCATTTCTTCAAAGCCCGCCTCAAGGGCGGCCATTTATATCCCATCTCCGCCCGGCTCGTCGATGTCGCGGGAGAGCAGAACCTCGTCAAGGTCAGCGCCGGCGGCACCTTGGTGCTGGGCGAACCCGTGGCCATGGAAAAAAGACGCCGGCCCGCCGTCATTCTCAATGCCGACATGCGGCTGCGTCTGGAGTTCGCCGAAGCGTCAGTCATCACCGAACCCCCGCAATTTTACCAGGCCGGACCCGGGATATGGATTCGCTCCAAGGAAACCGAAGCCGGAAGGCGGTTCGAAATAAGCCATGTCATCACGAACCGGTCCGCCGAGCACGCGGGTCTGCACGTGGGCGACGTTCTCACCGCCATCGCCGGCCGGTCCAGCGAAAAGCTGGAATTCGAGGACGCCCTTGCCGCCCTTTACGGAGTTCCCGGCAGCCGGGTAAAGGTCACGGTCCAGAAGCCGGGAGCCAAGCCGGCGACCCTGGAACTCACGCGCGGGGTCTTCTTCAAGGACGGCTTCGAGACGCCGCTGCCGCTGCCTTTCGTCAAAGAAACGCCCTGACCAGGGCCTCAGCTCCCGAGTTTCCCGAGCATCTCATTGGCCTCCCGCACGTTGTCGTCGTATTCGCCGGGATCAGCGGGATGCTCTATGGCCAGGACGCGCCGCAGCGCCGCGCGGGCCTTGTCGCGCTCGCCCACCGCCATATAGGCCTGCGCCAAGGCCGTCAAATGGGGCGCATAATCCGGCTCGAGCTCGGCGGCCGTCTCCAACTCGCGCACCGCCTCCTTCTTATTTCCTCCCGCCCAACCTGGAATCTCCAAGAGCATTTGCCCCAGGACGAGATGAGCCCCCCCGTGCCTCGGGTCGATCTCGATCGCCGCGCGCATCTCCCGGCGCAAAGGCTCGATGAGAAAAAGCGACCGCAGCAGGCCTTGGGTCTGCCCGCGCCGGCCCATGGCCACGCCCAGCCAATAATGCGCCTGCGCATCGCGAGGCGCCGCCGCCGCCGCCCTGCGGCAAAGTTCCTCGGATCGGACAAAGACCGCGAGCTTCTCCTTCTTGGAAGCGAGCCTCTCCCCCCGGCGCATGAGGCCGCGCCCCAGGCGCCAAAGCAGGGCCGGATCGTCGCGGCGGTCCTGGAGCGCTCTCTCCAGCAAGGCGATCGAATCCTCCAGGTTGGCCCCCTGATGCCGATGGAAATAAAGCCGGTCCGCCTCGACAAGTTCGGCAGACACGGGGCCTGCCTCTGGAACAGGCAGGGACTGCGCCCGGGCCAAGGCCAGGCAGGACAACGCGACAAAGCGCAGCATCCCTGTCAATATACAACAATGTCCGGGGCTTGGGCATTAGACAGTCATTGCGCAAAGTATTAATATGAAAGCACGATGGATCGCTTCGGACGCAGCAAGTGGATATTCTGGACGTTCGCTCTGGCCGTGGCGACTCTGGCCGCGATCCCATCCGCGATACTCATGCGGGCGGCGCAGGACTATTACCGATTCCTGACCGGCTCGAAATCCGCGGCCATACGGCCGTCAAGAGTGGATTTCCCAGGCCGCCGCGGCAACAACGCCGAGCCTGCCCCCGACGACAGCTTGCACTTGGTGGAATTCCGCATCGCGGCCGCGAAAGCCCGCTCCGTGGAGCTGATCGGAGATTTCAACGACTGGAAAGCCGGGAAGCTGCCCCTTTCCCGCGCCGGGGGAGGATATTGGGAAATCATGCTGCCCTTGCCGGCCGGCAGATACCGCTACCTCTTCCTCGTCAACGGCCAGGCGTTTACGGATCCCCGCGGCCGCAGCGAGCTGGGAACGGACGGACGCAAGACTTCGGTGCGCACCGTGCCATGAGAGCCCTCCTGCTCGCGTTCCTGCTTTTTTTACCGGGGCGGGCGCTGGCCCGCGGCGAACAGCGCCGGATGACCCTGCTCCTGGTGCCTCCCGAGACGTTCTCCGAATGGGAAAGCCTCTCCGCGGCATTCGCGGCCTATCCCCAACTCAAGCTGACCCTCGCCCTGACGCCCGCGATGATCCGCCCTCATGCCGCCGCCATCCTTGCGCCTTTGGTCCAAGCGGGCCGCCTTGAGATCGCCATGCGCATCCCGGGAGATCCCATCCTGCCCCTGATCGAAAAACATCCCATGGCGCCCAGGCCTCAGGATATCCCGGACCGCATCGCTCTCTGCCGCGAAGAGTTCAAAGCCGCCTTGAATTTTCCCGTCGCCGGACTCGTGCCCGGAGGCGGCGGCGCGGCCGCGGACATGATCCCCATGCTGCGCGCCCTGGGAATTTCCTGGATCGCCGTGGGCCCTTACGAACCGCCGGTCCTTGCCTCCGAAGCGCGCTCCGTAAAATCCTCCTTGGAATCATCGACCGAGCCGGCCCGATCGGCCTTCCTCCCGTTCGCGGCGCTGCGCGCCGAAAGCCGCATTCCCGGACCGGGAGAGCTCGACGCCTGGCTCAAGCCCGGAGACAAGATCCGTCTGGTGGCGGACGAGGCCGGCGGCCTGGTCCCGCCGGGTTCATGCCTCTCCCTGCTGCGCGGATTGTCCGAGAAGCGTCCCTCCTGGACCTGGGAAACGGTCTTCAAAAGCAGCTCCGCCGCTCTTTCGAGCGAGGTCCAGGATTGGCCGGGTTGGGGAGCCGGCTCATGGAACGGACGGCCGGCCCAGGAAGCGGCCTGGAAAGCCTACGGCGAGGCGGCCGCGGCCGTTAAGCGCTACCAGAATTCGGGCACGGCCGATCTTAAGGCCCTGGAGAATGCCGCCAACGCGCTTTATGCGGCCCAGTCGAGCCGATATTACCGCCTTTTAGGACTTTCCGGCTCTGAAGCAAAAGAGGCCGACCGGGAACTGCGCCAGCGTCTCATATCCGTCTACCGCCGCCTCAAGCAGCCCGCGCCCGGCGAGCTATACGCCTCATGGCTCGGCTCCGAAGCCGCGGCCGCGACTGAAAATTCCAGCGAAGAATCCCCGACGGACGTGAGGATATCGCGCGGGGCCGCGTGGATTTCCTTTCAGAATCCCGCGGGCAGCCTGAGCCGACCCCTGCCCGGGGAAAGCAAGGCCTCCGACGCCTGGAAGATCCTCGATTTCCAGGTGGAGTGGGACATCTCCTCCGTGACCTTCCTGCTGCGCATGGCGAGTCTTGACAATTCGACGTCCGCGGCCCACGGCCAGTTGGGACGGCTCGTGCAGGACGTTTACGTGGACATCAACCACGTCCCCGGAGCCGGCTCGTCCTCATTGCTCGACGGCAGGTCCGCCTTTGCCGCCAATCGCGACTGCTGGGAATTCGCCCTCAGCCTCGGGCCCGCGGGAGCAGCCCTGTGGAGAGCCTCCTCCGGTTCCGATCCAGCCTGGCTGGCCGACATCCCCATTGACGCGGACCCGGCGAGCAAGTCGATCCGGGCCCGCGTCCCGCGCTCGCTGCTGCGCGGCAATCCCGCCCGCTGGGGGTACATCGTAGCCGCGTTCGCGGCCCTGCCCGCGGCTTCATCCCAAGACGCCCAGCCGCAAGTTCTCCCGGGGGGTCCGCTCGGCATCCTGGCGCCGCTGGAACAGCAGCGCGGCCTCGGGCCGGGGCAGCGCCTGGCGGCGGTGCGCGGCGAACCCTAACGCCGGCGGCCGCCGTCGTAGTCGCCCCGGCGCGCCCGCCACAGCATCTTAGCCAGGCCGACCGCCGACCGCCAGGAATCCCGTCCGGGCCGCACCCGGGAGTCCCGATAGTCCGTCCACATGACCGGCAATTCCCGCAGAGCCCATCCGCGCCGGCGCGCCACGAAGACGATCTCGGCTTCGGCCAGATAGGCGGAGTCGAACTGATGGCGGAAGATGTCCTCGGCCGCGCGGCGCCGGAACATCTTGAACCCCAGGGTATAATCCGCGATATCCCAGCCGAAGAAGAGATTGGCCAAGGCCAGAAAAACATAGCCCAAAAAAACTCGAAGAAAGGGCTGGGCGGTCAGTATCTCCGCCCCGGCGGCATTGCGGCTGCCGATGAGGACGTCCACGTCCGGATGCGCGTCGAAGAATTCGACAAAGCGCATGATGGCCTCTTCCCGGACGCTCCCGTCGGCGTCCGTCTCAAGGACGAGCTCGCCGCTCGCGGCGCGGATTCCCTCGCGCACGGCGACGCCCCGGCCCATATTGCTCCCGAGGCGCAGCAAGCGCAGTTGAAGATGAGATTTGCCCAGCTCCTCCACGGCCTCGGCGGTACCGTCCCGGCTGCCGTCGTCCACGACCAGGATTTCGAAGTTTCCGGGAGGATGGCTCTCAAAGTAGGAAAAAAGCGAGTTGAGCGTCCGCGGCAGCCGCTTTCGTTCGTTAAAGGCGGGTATGACCAAGGACAGGCGCATGCTCGTTTCTATGAAACCTCGAGGCGCATTATATCAATTCCGCGGGTCTCGACCTCGCCGCCCGCGCCCCATATTCATTCGCGGCATGGATAAATGCTTATCTATTAGTCTGGAACAAGGAACGCCAGGAGCTGTCATGACGAATTCGAGACCCCGCAGATGGCTGCCTTTTTTCACGCTCGCCACGGCCGGCCTTCTCTTGGCCCCCGCCCTGCTCATGCGCATGGAGCGCCGCTTCTATCAAGCTCGTTTCCCCGAGTATTTCCGAAGCTGGACCAACAATGGCTCGTTCTCCATGGTGGACAGCTTCACTCTTTCGGAAGACAATTATTACTACGCGGCGCGCATCCGCCAGGCGGGGACCCATCTCCGGGCCGCCGATCCCTACATCCGGGAAAACCGCAGCCTTCGGCTGGCGCTGACCGACGGCCTGACCTTCTTCTGTTTCGGACTCATCCAAAGGCTCACCGGGGATATCCGGACCACCTGGATCCTGGCTCAGTTCGTTTTCGTCCTGCTTTGGGTTCCCGTCCTCTACGCTTTCATGCGCCGGCTGGGAGCCGGCGCGAACCAAGCCCTGTGCGTCGCCGTCGCCTTCACGCTCTTCGCGGACCTGACCCGATCCTTCTTTATCGACCGTCACTTCGCGGATCTTCTCAAGAACACGCTGCAGTACATGTTCTGGTTCCTGGGATCCTACCACTATTTCTTCGGCCCGACCCGGATCACCGGCCCCTTGTTCACGCATTTGGCGCTGTTTATCGCCAGCCTGGCCTTCGTGCGGGCCGACGCGCGCAAGGATTGGGGCTCCGTCGCCATCGCTGGACTCTCCGGCGGCCTGCTGGCCTACGTCCACTTTGACGTGTGGCTGGCATTCCTGGGCGCGGCTCCGCTCTACGGCCTCTGGCGGTCCTGGAGCGCGCGCGCGATCGCCTGGCGGATCGGGGCCGTATGGCTCATCGCCGCGGCCCTGAGCCTGCCCCTCATCCTCAGCCAAGCCAGCGGGCTTGGAGGCCGGGATTTCCTGGGAGTGCTCTGGGAGCGCCGCCCGGACTGGCGCGCCCTGCCCTTCCTCGCCGGCGCGGTCCTGGCGCTCTGGCGGATCGGACGCGACGGGATGGCGCTTTGGTGCGCCTGCATGCTCGCCGCCATGTTTTTGGCGAGCAACGCCCAAGTCCTGACCGGGTGGTCCATGGGCGGCCAGGGACATTGGTTTTACATAGGCAACACCTTCCTCGCGCTGACGCTCGGCCGCGTCGCGGGAGGCAAAAAACCGACGGACTCTCCCGCATGGCTTTGCCTGGCCGGGTTCATGTGCCTTCTGGCGCTGCCGCGGGTCACCGGTTATTCGGCGCTTCACTATCAGATATACGGCATGCGCGCCGCGCAGGAAGAGGCTTTTTCCTGGCTGTCAAAAAACACGCCGCGGGATTCCGTCGTCGCGGCCCTGAGCCCCCAAACGAACCTCAAGATACCGGTGCACACCCACAACAAAATCGCCGTCTCCTTCCTTTTTCCCGTCGTTTCCGACATCGCGCCGGCCGAGAACGCCCGGAGGATCATCCACGCGCTCTCTCTTTTCGGAGCCGGGCTGGAGGACTTCCTGAGGGAAGGGCGAAGCGGAAGCGAGGACTGGGGAAAACATCTCTGGACCGGCGTTCTGGACACGGAAAGCCAGGAGCGCGCCGGCTCCTTCTTTCTCTACTTCTGCATGCTCGATAGGAGCAAAATCCTGTCTCTCCTGCGCGATACGGCATCCTCGGCGCCCACGGCTGGCTATCCCGCCGACTATCTGTGGGTCGGGCCGTTCGAGCGCCGCCTGATCCCGGCCTCGGGCCTGCCCGGCCGCGACAAGCTCCAACGAGTCTTCGCCAATTCGGAAATCACGCTCTACCGGTTTCTCCGGGAGCGCGGGGCTACCTGAGCCCAGGCGGCAAGACCGACGAGGAACTGGACGCCTTCGCCGGGACATAGGTTACGCGCCGCGTCAACGTGGTGACGTGCCCGTAGCCGTCTCTTACTTGGATAGCGATCACGTTGGCGCCTTCCTTGAGCTTGACCGTGGCAAAGAAATTGCCCGACTCATCGGTCCTCGCCGGCTTGCCGGCGACCTGCACCGTGAGGTTCTCCGTCTTGACCAACCCCATGACGCGGTACGTGTCGCTGGATACGATTTCATCCCCCGCGGGCCGCAGCAGGGAAAACGAGGTATTGAGGTTCATGGCGCCCTTGGTGGTCCGCATCACTCCGAAGGAGTAAAGCCGGGGCGCGGAGAAGGCCTGCTCCGTGCCCAGCAGGTCGATGACGGCCACGCGCCAATAATACACCCCGGGCGCGATGTTCTCATCCCCAAGCCGGACGGGCTCGTCGACGCTGTAGTGCTTGTCGAATATGATCTCCGCGAAATCCCGGTTGCGCGCGGCTTGAATGTGGTAGCCGGAAACAGGAATACCGATGCTCAGTCCTTTAAGGCTTGTCCCGAGATCATTGATATCGCCCGATGAGGAAATCTCGTCGGCGCTGACCGCGTTGGGTATGCGCAGCCGGGCGTCGAGCTCGATACGCGCCTGCCCCGCGACCGCCTCGCCCTTGAACGCGGCCGCGCGCGCCTCGAACTCCGGCAGGTCCGCGATCAGCTTGGGGAGGCTGGGGGCCATGCCGAGCTTTATCTCCGCGCCCATTCCGGCCGGCACGTCGACGCTCTTGCCTTGGGCATCCACCGCCGCCACGCCCTTGTAGACCTCGACCAGCGTGCTCAGATCGCTGCGCACCCTGGCCGAGTATTCCGCATCGCGGGTCTTGGGCGTGATGCGCGCCGAGGCCGTCACCACCCGGGAACGGCCGACGAAGACGCCGCCGCTCTTGAGCTCCACGTCATAATCGCGGGTCACGGGCTTGATGATGGCCATGGAGTTGGCGTCGAGGCTGAGGAGTTCCGCGTTGACGAACCTCACCTTGGCCTTCGAATTCTCGAAAGTGCGCAGGGAATCGCCCCGATACAGCTGCAGTTCCTCCGCCGCGGATTTCCAGTCCGCCGTGTCCTGCCTGCGAAAAGAGACGCGGTTGAGCAGGTAGATCAGCGTCGCGGCGCGCATATCTTCTTTGATGAGAACCACCGGCACCCGCAGAGTCATCCCGGGCAAGGCCACGGTGGGATCGGACGCAGGCAGCCGGTTGTATTTGAGTATCTCATCCCACTTGGCCGGGTCGCGCAGCCAAACGTGGGCAATGCCCCAAAGAGTGTCCCCGGGATGGACGATGACGGTTTGAAAGGACCGCTCCGCGCTGCGCCGCGCCGCCCGCGCCCAGCCTCCGCAGGCGAGAATCAAAATCGCCAGAAAGACCGCCGCCCTCCGATCCCATGCCATGGCTTCACCCCCCGGCGCGCTGCACGACTTCCCCGGCGCGATCCAGGGACAAACCCTTGGGAATGGTGAAATAGAAGCGCGAGCCCTGGCCAGGGTCGGACTCCACCCAGATCCGGCCTCCGTGAGACTCGACGAAAAATTTAGCGATCGTCAGGCCCAGGCCCGTCCCGCCCCGCTTCTGGCCCGTCACTTGCTCGAACTTCTCGAAAATACGCTGTTGGAATTCAAGCGGGATGCCCTCGCCGGTGTCCGCCACGCAGACGCGCGCGGCCGGCCCGGCATGCTCGACGGAAATCGTGATGGCGCCGTCCTTCGGGGTATATTTGATCGCGTTGCCCAGGAGATTGGTGACGACCCGTTCGAGCAGATCCCCGTCGGCATCGACGGAAATATCCTCCTTGGCCTCCAGCCTGACCTTGATGCCCTTCTGCTGGGCCAGGGACCCGAGGATCTCGCTGGCGCGCCGGGCCAATTCCGGCAAGGACACGGTCCTCAGCTGCAGATGGATGCGTCCGGACTCCATTTTGGCGATGTCGAGTATGTTGTTGATCATGCCCATCAGGCGGCTGGTCGAGCGCTTCACCGAGGCCACCATGGAGTGCTGCTCCGCGCTCAGCGCCCCGACGCTGCCCTTCATGAGCAGCTCCAAAAAGCCCATGGCCGAGCCCAAGGGATTGCGCAGGTCGTGCGTGATGTAGTGCAGGAACTCCTCTTTCATCTTGTCGAGCTCCCGCTCGAAGGTCACGTCGCGCACCGCCGTGACCACGCCCAGGGCCGCGCCGCTGCCGGGGGTCACCACCGGATGCGCGGTGATGCGCAGGAAGCGATGCTTGGATTCGGTGGAGAGGTTGATCTCCTTGAAAGCCTCGGGGCGAGGGTCGCAGCGGGCCTGCAAGATGGTCTCGCGCAAGGAGGATTCCGGCATCACTTCCGGCAGGGTCTGCCCCTCTATGTTGAGCCCCGGGCTCAGGCCGAGATACTCGCGCACCTTGCGATTGGCCAGCTGGATGCGGCCGTCGCCGTCGAACATCAGGATGCCGTCATTGATGGAAAAAAGTATGGCCTCGGTCTTGCGCTGTTCCGCCACAAGCCGGTCTACCTGCAGCTCGGAGTAGCGCTGCAGCTCGGACGTCATCGTGTTGAAGGTCTCGGCCAGGTCCTGCAGCTCGTCGCCCGTGGAGACGTTGACCCTGGACTGGAAGTCCCCGCGGGCGACCGCCTCGGCCCCGCGCGTGAGTCCCAACAGGGGCAAGGTCAGCTGCCGGGCCAGGATCGTGCCAGCCAGCACCGCGCAGACGCTGACCGCGAGCAGGACCCAAACCGAGGCGCGGCGCATCTGGATGGCGGAAACGTAGGCCTCATGGCGCTGCTGCAGCATGAGAACCGCTCCCTGGATGGAGGCCACGGGCGCATGGGCCCCGACCCAGGACGCTCCCTCGAAAGACGGCACATCCCTGGAGCCGGCGGTCTGCGGCTGCAGAGCGGCCGCGACGATGCCGCCCTGCGCCAGGCGGGAGGCCGCCTCGGAGCTGAGGTACTGTCTCGGATAAAACAAGGGATCGCCCTTGGCGTCGATCAGGACCGCGAATCCAGTCCCGCCGACCCGCTCGGCGCAGATGCGGTCGCCCAACTTGCGCAGGGAGATGAGGATGCGGGCCCAGACCAGAGGCCCCATCGGGTAATACATCTCCACGGCCGGAGCCTGCGCGTGACGGATGATGCGGCGGACGCGGCCCTTGGTCCGCATGGCCTCGCGGTAGCCGTCGGATGAGCCGTGGGAATGGAGGCTCGAGTCTTTCGTCTGGTCCGGATTGTAGACCTTTATGATCTCGCGTCCCTCGTGGTTGAGGATGCTGATCTCCACGATGTCGGCGTGAGTCTCGATAAGGCTGCGCAGAAGCTCCTGCTTGTCCGACCACTCCATCTTCTTCTGCAGGGAGGCCAAGGCGAAGGAAAGCTTGTCGTCATTGACCTTGAAGTAATCGTCCACGTATTCGGCCAGCTTCTCAGCCATCTTGGTGTGCAGTTCCAGCACCGAGGACTGCACGGCGCCTTGGCTGATGCCGACGAGTTCCACGGCCAGGAAAGCCGCGGGCGCCAGGGCCAGGGCGCCCAAGACCATGACAAACCTGCGGAAAAGCCCGGATCGCAGCAGTCTCATGGCGCCCATAGGATAAGGCACGAACCGCTTTTAGTCAATATCCGCGCGCGAAAATAAGCGGGATTTTTTAGGAGAAAAATCCGGAACGCAGGACCAGGGCGAGGCCCAGAAAAGGCAGCAAGCCGGCCATCGCCAATGGAGCCATGGGCCGCGGAGGTTCAGGAGTTCTGGCCGGCTCCTGGCCAACGCCGCCCTGCAGCCCGGAACCAGGAAAAACGTCAGGCCGCGCGCGAGCCCCGGCGGACTGAAGGAAGGAGAAGGCTTCCGCCTCGGGCGCGGCGGCGTAGGACGCGGCCGGGAACAGCCGGTTGACGCCGGCCATCCCGGTTGCCTCAAGAGGCGCGGCTTCCGCATCGCGCGGTTCAACGCCGGTCGCTTCATCCGGACGCGCGGACGAGCCATCCCAGGGCCGGCTCACAAGCGACGCGCCGTCCCGCGCCCAACGCAGAGCCACGCTTGACAGCCCCCCTCCCACCACATAAAGATAGAGGCTCTCTTTGTAAACATGCAGGGCAATGCGAGAAACTCCCTCCTGCGTAAGAGAACCGGCGGAAGGCAAGCCGTCCCCGCCCGCGCCAGGCAGCCAAGCGCCGCGCCGGACGGCCCGAGGCAACACGCCGATGAAAGCCGAGTCGGCCAGGACGCCGGCGCCGAAAGCGGCCTGGTCCGCGACCCAGGGAGAAAGCGCCCCAAACTCCACGCCGCGACCGGTTGGAAAGCCGCTAGGAACGTCCCGAGCCGCTGTTCCATCAGTCCGGGCGTCCAGCGCTGTCCCTTCGACGCTTCGCTCGCCCGCGAGAATGTCCATGACCCGGCGCCCCATCCCCTGCAGACTTTCGTCGGACGCGACGCCGGATGCGGCGCTCATTTGCGCCGCCACGGCCTGAGCCTTGACGGCCAATGCCAGGGATTGACGCCGAAGGACGGGAAGCTCACCGCCAGGTCCAGGCCGCAAGACCCCGTCGCCCAGGCCGGAATCCGACATCATCTCGATGGCGTGGACCGCTGAAGCCTGAGCAGCGGCGTCAAGCTGTCCGGGGGTCTCGTTGATCGCGGCGGCCGGCATGATGGCCGAGGCCGGCAAGGCCGGCGGCTGCGCCGCACCGCGAAAGCCGACCCGTCCGGCCGGCAACTCAAAGGAGGGCGATAAATTTTGACGGCCCGGCTCGCTCCAGGCGCGGTTCGCGGGGATGAATTTCATGGGTCCAGGCAGGTTGCCGCTAACGCCCTTGCCGGTCATCAGTTTGCCGTCAGAACGCACGGATGAGCCGACCGCGGCATTGAGCGGAGCCACGACAACGGGAGCTGAAAAACCGCCGCGCGTTCGAATGCGCGGGGCAGAAACCGGGCCTGCCAAAAGCGGCGAGGCAAAGACCGCACCCGCGCACGCAAGCACTTCGATTGCCGCCAGCGCGCGCCTTTTCATAAGTCTAATGTATCACGAAGGCCTAGGATACGCATAGGTCTTCCGGGTACAATACCGGATGACAAAGGACCTAGAAAAAAAGCTATTAATCGCGACTTATTAACTTCATCTCTGGCACTATTTATTGTTAATCCTGTGCATATGTTGTTCAAATCTATTCGACAACAACTACTTCATACTATAAATTAATTAATTACATGCTTGGCACTAATATAGGCACAAAGACCTACGTTATATGGGCCCAAACATCATCAATCAGGCCAGGCGCGCCTTGCGTCGCAGAAGAAAATGAACGCCCGCGCCGATCACAGCCGCGATAACGGCCAGAACCGCGGCCCATGACCACAACTGTCCAGGATGCATTGGTTGATTCGGATTCGAAGGGGCCGTCGGGGCCGTCGGGACCGTCGGGGCCGCTGGGGCCGTCGGGGCCGCCGTCGGGACCGTCGGGGCCGCTGGGGCCGTCGGGACCGTCGGATTGCCCGGCTGGCTCGGCAGAGTCGGCTGGCTCGGGGCCGGGGGCACCTGATGCACGGATTCTTTCAGGCGCCGGGCATAATCCCGCCACCAATCCAGCTCACGGCGCAGGGCCTCGGCCTCATTTTGCAGACGCGAAATCTGCGCCTCGAGCTGAGTCTGTTCCGCGATGCGCCAGGCAAGCTCATGAAATCGCGCCCAAAGATTTTCCCGTTCCGCCCTCACCCTTTCGCGCAGGTCGCTGGCTCCGGAAACAGAGGCCTGGGCCGCCGCCAGCTGGGCTTGAAGCTTGGGGGCTTGGCCGCGCGCCTGCGCCGCCTGCGCCGCCAGATGCGCCGGGTAATCCTTGAGCGCGGCCTCCTGGGCGCCGTATTGGTCGGCGCCGGCCAGCACCTTGACCCTGCGCTCCACTCTGTCTACGGCGATATTCCCCGGCGTTTCGCGGAACACGGCCGCGTCCCGGCCCGAACCGACCGTCACCGGCTGCTGGGCTACGAGCGGATCTTCAAGCGCCTCATCGATTCCGGCCGAGCCGTGGCGGCCGCTCACGCGGGACTCCTCATAATGCCCCCCGCGTCCGCGCCTGGTCTCGATGAGGACATCCTCGACGCCGCCATGAAAGCGGCTCAAGGTCCGCTCCTTCGCGGCTTCCACGTCCTCCCGGGCGTGAGTCGCGGCGCGCTTGAGCGACTGGACGCCGAAATGGATGTCCCTGCGGCCGGACATGTCTTTCAACTCCTTGTCGGAAATGCTTTGTCCGGGCAAGATGCGGGAGTCGATTCTCGCGGCCGCGGGAAATTGACTGGGGTCATAATACCGCCGCGCCTTGTCGGGCAGCAGGTTGGCGACATCCGCGGCATGCGCGAGTCCGCCGAAAAATCCACGATGCCCGGTTTCCCCGCCCTCGAGCTTGTACATGGCGGCGCGGCCCAGGTAATTGTGCTGCCGCAGGTCCCGGCCGGTCAAAAGCTCCACCGGGATTCCCACGATGCCGCGCGGCACCTCCAGGGCGATATGGATCCAGTTCCGGGGGAGCGTGGCCCAATGCTTGACGCGCCCCGCCTTGGATTCAAGGTCCTCCCGACGTTCGACGAGGTAGCGGCGGCTGAGGCTCACGGCCAAGGGCCGCCCCGCATCATCAACGATCGACCCATCCTCATAATAGCCCAGGCGGGCGTTGGGCCGCACCGTCAAGCCGTCCGAACCCGCCGCGCCTTCAGCCTCGTCAGCGGCCGTCAAGGTCTTCAGCGTCCAAGACCGGGCCGCGCGCTCAAGCTCGCCTTCATCGGTAAAGGCCTTTTGCACGCGGCCGTCGCGGTCCACGACCGCGGCGTAAAGCTCTCCGGCCAAGGTCCGAGCCTCAACCCCGCCGCCGAAACTCTCATTGAGCACCGAGCCTCCATAGACCGGCTCGGCGGCAGCGCCGATCACGCGCTTGCCCGCGTCAAGATTCAAGGCCAAGTCCGCGCTGCGATAAAGGCTCCAGGTCCGGGAACGGCCAAGAGCGGTCTTGGCCTGCTCCAAGGCCTTGGCCTTGTTCTCGACATCCGCCTGAGCCGCCCTGAACTTGTCCGCGGCCTGGGAAGAGGCGTCGTCCTGGAGCTCGTCGACGCGGCGCCGGGCTGCGATGAGCTCGCGCTCGGCCGCGCGCAGATTCTTGCCCGCGTCGCGGAAAGACCTCATGGCCGAGGCAAAATCCTTCTCCGTCACATAAAGCTCGACCACTCCGCCTTGCTCGTCGCGCGCGAAGCCGTAGCCGTTGAGCTTGACCTCCAGCCAGCCCTGGCTCAGGGCCGCGGCCTGCGCGTCATGCAGCCAGGCCATGAGCGCCCCCGCGCCCTTGTCAGTGATGATGAGACGGCGGAAATCCTTGGCTTGGGCCGAGTCGCGCAGGCTCTCCAAGGTAGGAAAAAGCCCAGGAGCCAAACGCCCCTCCCCCATATACACGTAAATCGCGCTGTCTTGGGGACTCCGGCTCAAGGCCTGCAAAGGATGCGCTATTTCATGCAAGGCATTGGGCTTGTCCTCCGGCTTGGGCGCCTTGAAGAAGAGGACCTTGCCTTCCTGGGCCAAGCCCTTGGGCCCGAAGACATCCTCCAACTTGAGAGCCTTCACATCGGCCCGGCTCTCCCCCGGAGAGGTCAGAAGGAAATCCCCTTTCCCCATATCGGCGTGCAAGTCCAGGATATCCTGATTGGCTCGCGCCTGTTGGTCCGCGGCGTCGCGGCCCGCTTGCGCGGCGTCGATCCCGCCCAAGACTTCCAGGTCCTCTCCCTTGACATAGAACCGGCCGTCCTTCTCCACGATGGCGCCGTCCCTGATCTTGCGCGCGACCTCGTCCTTGGTCAGCCAACCGTCCAAGGTCCATAGCCTGCGGCCGTCCGGGCCGACCTTGGTGACCGCGTGCAGGGCCGGAGAACCCGAGGCTCCCGAAAGCCAGCGCGCCTTGAGCTCGCGCAGGTTCTGCAGGGCCAGGCCCGTGCGGCCGAGTTCTTCGGGGGAGGCCCCGCGCCAGCGCTCGGCGGCCAGGCGCGACTCCTCGAGCATGATCAAGGCGTCGACGGCCCGCAAGCCCCGGCCGAAGCGTCCCGCGTCCCAGCTGCGCTGCAGGCTGCGGCGCATGTTGTAAAGACCGTCAAGTCCCTGGGCATAGGACCGGTCCTGGCGGACCTCCGGGGATTTGAATATCTTGACGAGTTCGGCGTCAAAGGCGATCTCGGCCTTGAGGTACTTATCCAGAAGCACGTCCTTGAGCACGAAATCCCCAGGATCCGCGTGAAGGTCGGAAAGATAGCTCTCCAACAGGGATTGCTTGGCTTCCTTAAGATCGCGATGAAGGTTTTCCAGACGCTGGAACGCCCCGTCGATCCGGACGGGAGCCGGCACCGCGTGCCAGTAGGCGGCGCGCATGGCCGCGATGGTCTCGAATTCCCGGACGCGCTCCGAGCCGCTCTGTCGGGACTGCTCCTCGATGTCCGCGCGCAAAAAGCCCAGCAGCCGGGCCCAGGCCGGATTCGAGTGAGGATCCAGGCGTCCCAAGACGTCGAGAAGCCCGGCGAGTTCCGATCGCACGGCCAGGCGCTTGCCTTCCTTATCGTTGCGGGTGAGCAGGTCGATGCGTTCGGCGGCGGTGAAGTCCCGCAGCAGCACGGCCTCCCCGTCGCGCACCGCGTTCTGATAAAGCCCGGCTTTGCCGCGCAAGCGCTCGCGCATCTCGGCCGTCACTCCGGGGCCCAACTGGGACAGGATGGAGTCCAAGCCCGAGACAAAGCCCGGCTCCTGCATGCGCCGCGACCAATACTCCAGGAGCTCGGCCCTGGGATTCTGGCGCGGCTGGGAAGCATCAATGGGAAGCGTCGCCGCCGCCGGCCTGAGAACGGTCGAGCGGCCCTGGCCCAAAGCCTCGAGCTCGCAGACCAGTTCGATGAAGGCGGCCTTGGTCTCGGTCAGGCCGCGGCTGAACTCAAGCCAGGCCGACACCAGGCGTTCCTGGGCCAGACGCGCCTCCTGCAGGCCCGCCGCGTCGCGGGCCAATCCCAGCAAAGCCCGATACTCGGCCTGGGCCGCCTCGATCTGACGCGAGCGGGCCTCGATGAGCCGGCTGCCATCCTTGACGCGGTTCATGAGCTCGCTTAAACGCGCGGAAAGTTCCCGGAGACGGCCGTTCGACTCCAGCTCCTTGCGCAGGGCGTCGGAAAGCACGTTGGTAAGCCCGCGCTCGATGGACTGCGGGTCCGGAGCCTCCAGAAAAGCCCCGCCCACGCTCTGGCCGCGGAACACGCCGAACGCCGCGACCGGGGTGAATCCCTTGTAGCTCATGCGCTGGGCGATGGTGTCGGCCCGCAGCTGCCCCATGAGATTATCCTCGCTGCCCAAGCCCGCGGGCAGAGAGCCGTTGTCGAAAATGGAGCGGCGCACGTGCTCGACGGCCAGCTTGCGCACGTCCGAGAGGAACTCCTCGCCCACGGCCCCGAGTTCCCGGGCTCCAGACGGACTCTCGGGAACAAGGGCCACGAGCCGCCCCAGAAGGGCCTCGGGCTCAAGGCGGGCGTCAAGCCCGAGCAAGGCCGCCATCTCGTCGCTCTCCGCCATGAGCCTCTGACGCAGCTCGCCCGAAAAACGCGCGAAATCTCCCTGGCCGTTGCCGTCGGGATGGGAGAGCCGCTCCTGCGCCCAGCGCCACAAACGCACGTCGGCCTCGAACTGAGTCGCCAGCATGGCGCCCCTGGCCGAGGCGCCGGCAAGGGTGTTGCGATAGATGCGGTCGGCCTTCTCCTGCCTGAGCCTGGACAAGGACAAGAGAACCTCGGCCGGCGTTTCCGAGCTGCGCAGGCGGATTTCCAGCCAGCCTTCGACGAAGTTTTTATCGATCTTTACGCTTTGGTCCAAAGTGGAGTTGGCCCTGTAAAAACGCAGGTTGGCGGAGGAGCCTCGGCCCTGCTCCTCGGACTCGACGAGATCCACCCGCTCTTCGGAGGGCCGCCCTGCCAGTCCGCTTTGGGCCTCGGCCAGGCGGCTCCTGAGTTCCGCATAGCTGGACGGCGGAGCGCCGGAAGCGCCAGGCTCCGCAGGCCCGTCGGTCTCTCCAAAGGAAGCGAGGCTGGCGCGCAAGGCCGCGCCGCGGCCCTCCAGTGACGCGCGTTCCAGCCGGCTGGCCGGGTCCTGGCGGCCCTGCAAACGCTCCAGCCTCGTCAAGGTCGCGCGCAGGCCGGCGCGGGCCCGCGCCGACTGGACCTTGAGCTCGCGTTCAAAACTCTCCAGAGCCCGCTCCTCGGTCAAGACCTGGACGCGCGCCGCGGCCGCGAGGTCGGGGCTGCCGAGGGCGTCCTTGCCCACGGCCTTGATGAGCCGGCCCAAGGAGCGGGCCACCAGGGAGATCGGCTCGACGGCGAGCTGCTCGACCTTGAGATCCTTATCGGCCACGGCCTCGGCCGCCCGAGCCACTTGAACGCGCGCGGCCAGGGCCTTGCGCTGGGCGGCCACGGGGTCTTTCTGCGCGAGGATGCGCCGCAAGCCCTCCAAAGCCTGCTCCTGCGTCAGGCTGATTTCCAGAGGCGCGTCCTGGGGACGTCCCAAGAGATAGTTCATATTCACCCGGGCCTGCGCCTGCGCCAGTTCGGCCTGGCTCAGACGGGTCCGGGCCTGGTCCAGGCGCCGGGAGGCGCTGGTGACGGGCACGTCCGGACCGCCGGGCAATTCCCGGGCCTGGGCGGCGCCCAACTCGGAGACCAGCTGCGGGATGACATCTCGCCTTAAAACCTCGGCCACGCGGCCCGCGGCATCAAAAGCCAGGAAGTTCTGGGTGAAGCTCGCGGCCAGGTCGGCCTCGAGCTTGACCTTGAGCTGGCGATAATACTCGCTCTGCCCTTGCCCCTGCGCGGCCTGCAGTTCGCGCAGTTCATCGGGCTTGAACTCAAAGCGCATGACCGGCCACACCGGGATGCCGGTCATCGCGATGGAGGGCAGCCAGGCCGTGCCCGTGGCCGTGAGGCCCGTTCCGACGTAGAGGTCCACCATGGCCTTCTGGATGCGATGGTCGTTGGCCTCGGTCATGGCGGCGGCCGCTTCCTGGCGCAAAGCGACTTCCTTGAGGCCGTGCGCGTTGCGCGAAACCTCGGCAAAAGCGTCCTCGAGTCGGGCTATCTGGAGAGTCCCTTCCCCGGACGCGGCTCCTGGCGGCGCCGCGTCCAGATAAGCCTCGGCCAGGGCCGCGTTGCCGCGCGCCTCCAGGAGCGAGCTCATGTACCACTGCCAGGAGGCGAACGCCTCGCGCAGCTGGGAAGCGTCGACGATGCCGTTGCGATAGGCGAGGATGGCCATGTGCAGATCGTCGGCCGCCTTGGGCAGGCCCGGCTGCAGGACCTGGGCATTGGCGGACCAGGCCCGGGCAACCTCGACTTGCTGGGAGGCCTGCAGCCGCCAATCCGACCAAGCCTGCTTCATCTCCTCGACGACGGCCTTCTTCTCCAGGACATAGGACTTGTCGCGCGACTTGGAGGCCGGGTCATAGACGGGCAAGCGCAGGGAAGCGCCCAGGGTGAGGACCTGGTTGGCCATCATGTCCTCGAACTGCGCGCCGAAACTCAAGGAAAGCTTTTCCACCCACGGCAGCCAGTCGGCCGCGTTGAAGCCGCCCCGCCCCAGGCGCGCCTCGAGCTCGGAGCGGTCCAGGGAACGCAGGATCTCGGAGAGCCGGTCCGGGGACGCGATGGTCTTGCGTATCTCGGCCAGGAGGGTCTGCAAATCCTCGGCGTTGAGATTGGCGAAAGGCGGCGCGGCGTCGGCTTTGCGGCCGGCGAGGGAATTGTAGCCCAGCAGGGCTTGGTTCAGGCTCGCCTCGGCTTGGGCCCGGCGGACCTCGGCTTCTCGCCGCGCGGCTTCGGAAGGCGAATTCTGGACCGAGAACTCCGCCATTTTGAGCTCCCACTGGGCCTGCGCCATGGCCACGACCGCGGCCTGCCATTTTCCGACCAAGTCGGCGAGGCGGGTCTGCAGGCGCAGCCCTTCCCGGTAGAGCGATTCAGCCTTGGATTCCATCAAGGCCTTCTGCGACTTGGTCAGGGTGAACTCCGTGTAAGTGCCGGACACGAACCCCGCGCCCGTGGCCCGGTCCGTGGCGTCGTTTGAAATGGGGTTGGACACGAACCCGAGCGTCCCGCGCGTGCGGGTGTTGTCCAATATAGCGCCGGCTTTGCGCAGCTCTTGGATGTCCTGCGTCAACCGGCCGATCTCCTGGCTGACGAGCTGGCGCGCCACGTCGCCGGCAAAGACCTGCTTGAGTTCCTGCACGGACAGGGAAGGGGGTTCGCCTTCCCGAACCTTGAAGAAGTCGTCGAGTTCCTTGTTGAACATCTTCAGGGTTTCCCCGCCCTTGAGCCGATCCGCCGACTTGTTGACCACCGATTGCCACAAGTCGCCCAAGGTGAAGGAGGTGTTGCTCTGGATGGAGAGCCGGTTGTTCATGCCCACGTAGGACGAGCCGTAGCCCAGGCTCAACGTGGTCTTCTCGCCTATTTTCTTGGAGACTTCCCCATAATAGGCCTTGGCGCTGCCCAGGAGCTTGCCCTGGCCGCTGATCACCACGCCGTAGTCGGGCAGGGTCACGGAAAGGCGGTCGCTGGCGCTGTTTTGCTTCTGTCCCAATTCGCCGGTCAGGCGGTTGGAAATCTGCGCCAGGGTCTTGCCCTCGGAGCTGCGGATGGTGAAGCCCTTGAGAATGGTCGCGCCCGCGGATTTCTGCGTCACATCGTCCGTGCCGCCCGAGCTGGCGAAGAAAAGGTCCACGGTGAACTGGTCCTTGCTGCCCACAAGGCTGGCCACGTTGAAGGAGGGCCCCAGCTGGGTGCGGGAGTAATGCTTGTTTTCGCCCTCGGCATAGATCGTGAAGTCGTGATCGAGGTCCGGGTCGTAGCCGGTAAAATCGAGATTGACGGTCTGAAGGAACTTGCGGGGATCCTTGGCGAATATTTCCTGCTGCTCGAAGTTGAGCTTCATGACTTCGGTCATCTTGAGCGAACTCTTGAGGTTTCCGCCGTAATAAATCGGCTTCTCCGCGGCGTTCTGGGCCGCGAAATCCGAGAACCCGGCCAGGCCCACGTAAAGCCGGTCGCCCAGGAGCATCATGGCGAAGTCGTCGAAAACAAGGATGCGGCTGTTTTGAGCCTGGGTCAGCGGCTTCATGTCCGCGGGCACGTCCAAGCCGAAGCGATGCAAGCCCACGCTGAGGTAATTGACCCACTTGTCGCCCTGCAAGGACTCGATCTGGACCTCCACGCCCTTGTCTCCATAAGGCGCGTTATAATCATTGGGCGGGCTCGAGAACTGGTAACCGTTGACGCTCACGTTATTGCCCCAGACTTGGGCCACGTTGCCCAACGTGACCCGGTTGCTGGTTTCCAAGCCGTTGGGCACGCCAAAGTCGGTCTGGTAGATCACGTAGAAACCGTCCGCCGTGTCGCCGAAGTCCAGAACCGCGCTGTCCGGCACCAAGCTGACGAGGCTCTGGGGATTCGTGAGCATGTCGGTCTTGATCGAGGAAAGGTCGACAGACGAATTCTGGCCCTGGAACATGCCCAGGACCGCGTCCAGGAAAGCGCCGAACTCGGCCTTGCGCACGACCACGGTCTGGGTCGCCTTGCTGCTCGCGCCGGAATCGGCCCACATGCCGCGGCCCAGGTGAAGATCCTCGATGCGGCCGACAAGCGGCTCGGACAAGCTGTCTTGCAGAGCCGGGTCCTTGAGCAGGGCTTGAAGCTCGTCCTGACTCTCCTGGGTCTGGCGCAGCAGGGACTGCACGACGGCGTCGCTGCGCGCGGCCTGGTCCCTCAACTTATAGTGTTCGATGTTGGTCTCCAGGACCGTGCGGGTCTTGTCCTGGAGCTCAGAGAGGCTCTCGCTGACCCGGCGCAGGGCGCTCTCGTCGGAACTGTTGAGCTGGCTCATCCAGGTGGAGACCTTGCGGCGGGTGGTCTCGAGGCTGTCGTAAGTCGACTTGAGCGAACTGCGCATGGTTTCCAGGGCCTCGACCTCGGAGTCGTTGACCTTGAGGCCGCCGTCATAGACGTCGCCGAGGGAGTTGTAGTACGAGGAAACCTTGTCGATGGTCGCGAAGGAATCCTGATTCCAGCCTTGCTTGATGTCGAAGAAAGCCATGCCCTCGCGCAGCACCGAGGCCAGGGCCGAAAAAGAGGCTATCTGCCGGCCGTAGATTTGTTCCTGGGTCTCCGAGGCGCCCCCCGAGTCCACGTAAGAGTCATCCTGATAGGTCAAGGTAATGGCGTCGGAAAGCGCCTTGGCCATGTTGTTGAGGAAAGTCTCGGCTTGAGGGACTTGATTGTCCAGGGAGTCTTGAGCCGCGCCTATGATCCCGTCGGAGAACAAAAACCGCGCCACCGCATAGTAGCAAGCCGCGGACTGGGGAGCCTGGGCGCTGGAAGGCGCCAGGCGCTTGGCCGCTTCCAGGGCCAGGAGCCCGAGCTGCTGCTGGTTCGCGAGCGTGATGGCCGGCTGGGTCCCCGAGGGGATGGTCTGGCCGCTGCCCCCCACGCTCAGGCTGATGTCGCCCGAGGCTTGAGTAGCCTCGTTGCCGATGGCCGTCAGCTTGTCGGCCAAACCGCGCAGGGTGCCGTTGTCGGACAAAGCCTGGACGCGCGCCACGCCTGTCTTGTCGGCGCTGACATCCGCGGGCAGTCGATAGGACTGAAGGTTGTACTTGTTTCCCGAAAGCGTCTCGATCTTGCCCAGGATTTCGTTGATCTGGACGGCCTGCGCGTTGATCTCCCCGGCGCGCTGGCTGCGCTCAGCCGTATACTGGGCGATCTTGCGCGGCAGGCTGTAGGGCTGGGTCTCGCCGTAAAGCACCTCGGTCCCGGCGTAATTCGGGTCCTTGCGGTTGGCCATCTCGAGCTGGTACTCCTTGACCCCCTTGTTGTGGCCGTTGGCGCCTTCATAGCCGTTGAGATTGTCGGTAAGCGTCTTGCGGAAATCCGCGACCTTGGCGTGGCCGTCGGCTTTATCGCCCTCGGTCGCGCCGAAAGTGGCCATGGCCCACGGCAAGGTCTTATTGTAGAGATCATTGATCTCGGTCACGAGCGTCTTCTGCGCGTCGAAAAGCTCCCCATACTTGCCGGTCTCGGGGTTGACCGAGTCGATGGACTCCTGCTGCCAGGGGATGAGCGTGCCCTCCAACATGACCTTGGCCTCGCGCAAGGCGGGGAGGATCTTGGCCTGCACCAGGTCCAGCTTGCGGTCGATGAGGGCCTGGGGATCTCCGCCCTGGGTCAGGTAGGCCCGGTCCGCCTCCACGTCGGCCAGGACGTCGCCCAGCATGCTCACCACCTTGCCGATTTTTTCCTTGGCCACGGGCAGGGTGGTGGCCATGTTCTTGTCGATCTCGGTAATCGTGGCGTCGGCCTTGGACCAGTGGATGACTTCGTGGGCCGCGTGAGGCAGGAGCTTGGCGATTGAGACCAGGTTCATCTGGGCCACGAATATCTCGGTATTGTCCCCGCTGGGGAAGCGAACGCCGCGCAGCTTGTCGCCGTAAGTCTTGATCGCGTCTTGAAGGTTCTCAAGAGACAAGCCTGAAAGCATGGGGACATTGGATCCGGTGACGCCGTTGATGTGGGTGGCCAGGGCGTCGATTTGGGACAGGTACTGCTGGACCAGGCCCTGGGACCGGGAAAGCGCCTCGGCCTGCTCCGCCCGCCAGCGCGGCAGCGACTCGTAATTGGCGTCGCCGAACTCATCGACCACCTTGCGCGTGTTGCCCGGGTCCATGCGGCGGTTGATGGTATCGACGGATTTCTGGAAGTCGGCGCGCTTGGCCTCCCAATAAGCCTTGCGGTCCGCCAGGATCTGCAGGGTCTGCTCCTTGGAGGGGTTCCTGACCTGGACCTCGGGGCCGGGCACCGCGATGATGGCCACGCCCGCGAATTCGACCGGCATCTCGCGCAGCTTCTGGATGCCGTCCTCGCCTTTCTTGATATAGTCCTGGGCCTCGGCAAGATCGTCCTGGAACTGCTTGAGGCTAAAGGCGTCGGGATCATTGGGGTTGCCGTTGGTTCGCCAGGCGGCGACCTGGGGCAGCAGGTCCAGCCGGCGCTGGTATTCCCGAAGAGGATCGTTGGAAGCGCCGCCCTCCGAGCCCTTGACATGACTGATGAGTCCGGACATGTCCTGGCGGAAGGATTCGAAGCGGGCGGCGGCCAGCGAGGCCTTGCCTTCATTGCTCACGATGCGGGCCTTGGTGGCGTCGTCGTCCTTGATCTGCTGGCGCAATTCCTCGCGCCATGTCTCGACTTCCCCCTTCATGTCCGCGGCCTGGGTCTGGCCCTGCGCAATGCCCGCGCGCGACGAGTTGATCTTGGCGAGCTTCTGGTCCAGGAGGTCCAGCATGCTCTTGATCGCGGCCTCGGCCGCCGCGATCTCGTTCAAGGAAAGGGCCAGGTCCATGACCGTTGCCAGGCGCGAGAGATTCTTGTGGAACTCCATGTACTCCTTGGCTGAGCGACGCTCGCGCAAGGCCGTATTTCGGGATTTGTTGGCCACGGCCATGAGCTTCTTGGCCGCGTCCTGGCTGGCCAATTCGCCGCGCGCCTGACGGCGCAGATCCTCGATCTTGGCCACCAGTTCCGTGATCTTGGCCTCGGTCGCGGCATCAAGCCTGGTCTCGATCCCGGTCCTGGAACGCGTTTGGCGGCCATCGGTCCAGGCCGAGAGGCGCTCGGAAAGAGCGGTCAGGGAGGCGGCGCGCAAGCCCAGGTTTTCCACGATGCCGCTGGGGTTCGGGGGCGGGGGCAGAAGAACGGCGTCGTAGTATTCCTGGAGCTTCTTGAGCTCTTGCAGCCGCGACAAATCCTCGGGCTGGGGATTGCGCAAATCATGCAGCTGGGCCAGCTTGGCTTGGGTATAATCCTCGCTGTTCTTGCCTTCAAGCTCGGCAAGCAGCCGGTCGTATTCAGCCCTTTCCTCGCCGGAGATGGGCCGGCTCTGCTTGCGCAGGTCCGCGATGCGGCCGTCCGCGGCCAGGATGCTCTGCTCCAGGCTGGCCGTATGGCTCTGGATCGAGGCCAGTTCCTTGTCCAGTCCCCCGGCCCGGCCCATGAGTTCCTCGATGCGGTCCACGGCCGCTTCGGGGCCCTGCTTATAAAGCTCCGGGTCGAATTCAAACTCAATTGAATCGGCCCGCTTCGAGGCCGACGCGATTGCTTGCTGCGCCGGAACCGAGGCCAGGGCCGCGTTTACGGCCGAGTCGCGCACCGCGCTCTTCATGGCCAGCACCGCGCGCATGGTCCAGTCGCTGATACTGAGGCCGGTCGCTTCCTGGAGCTTGTAGAGGAGCACGTTGCCCCAGGTGATGGCCCCGCCGAATGGGATGGGACTCTCCCCCTTGGGCCGCTCCACGGCCGCGCCGATGGAGTGGAAAAGGGTGCATTCATGGCCGGTCAAGCCTTGCCACGCCGGGCTGATGAAACCGTCGATTTCCCCCGCATAGGTCATGATGCCTTCGATCTCGGCGCCGACCGTCATCATGCCGAAGAAGGATTTCAAGTTCCGTTTCCAGAACGAGGCTGAGACAAAGACCTTGCCAAAGGCATGGAAACGGTCCGCCACTGAGAGCGGACTCGTGGGATCGATCCTGCGCAGCTCAAAAGCCTGCTCTTTATACGAATTGGGCAAGGTCATGAACGTGGATAGGATGAAGGTGTTGAGCAGGGGCCCCAGGACCAAGTCATTGACCAGTGCGTTCATGGCCGCGGCCGCGATACGCGCCAGGGCAGGGCCGATGAACGGCACGAAGCCCAAGAACGCGGGCGCAGCCTGGGCCAAGGCCACGATGGCGGGGCCCAGGACAGGGACGGCGGTCAGTGCGAAGGAAAGAGGCAGGACCGGCGCGAATGCTCCCAAAAGGCCCATGCCGATCGCGCTCATGACGGCCATGACCAAGCGCCTCATCACGAAGGTCTTGAGCGGCTCGACCAATGGAGAAATGAGGTAGCGGTCCAAAGCCCGGAACCAGGGCTTGGCCCTGAGACCGGCCAGGGAGTCGGGACCCTTGAAAGAGTATTGCCGCAAAGCTCCTTCCAGCCACTTCAAGGTCTGCCTCTTGGAATCCTCGGGATTGTTCACCCCGCGGCCCGCGGGCTTGTCCTTTTTGGCGTCCGGCGCCTTTAGATCGAGGAAGTTCTCCGTCGAGTGGAAGAAAGCGAAGCTGATGTTCTGCCGGAAATAACCGAAAACAAAACTGTCGAAAAGATGGTAGGGAAAGCGCACGAAAAATCCGAGAAAATGCTTGTGCGGCTCAAAAACCCTCCGGACCGCGCCTTTCCAGCCCGGGAGATACTCTTTGTTGGCGAGATTGCGGAAGCTTTTCCAACCCTCGTATTTCTTGCGGTCCAGTACCTTGAACTGCTCCCGGTTCATTTTCTGGAGCTGGTCGTAGACAAAGAGCCAGTCCTGAACCGGGCTTTCCGGCCTAAGTTTATGATCAGCGGCCAGGGCCTTCAGTTCGTCCTTGGAGAATCCGAACTGCCGGGAAATATGGTCAATAACCTGGGAAACGTCCGGGTTGATGGGCAGGGGCTTGAGACTCTGATCATGGAACACGCCCACGATCTTGCGCCAGCCAAAGAATCCCTCATGAATGTAGCGCTCCAGGTTGGGCCTGGCCGAAGGCGCGGCGTTGACTGCGTCTGCTGAAGGGCCTTGCGCTGTCCCGCCTTTCAAGCCGTCAAAAGCCGCGGCAGGGCCGGTCTTGAGGCTGTCCTCGGCACTCTTTCCCTCAACGGCCTGGGCCGCGGCTTGCGCGGCCTGGCCGAGCTGATCCATGGCTGAAGCCGGCGCTGCCCCCGCTGGATTCTCGGCGACTTCCGGCTTGGCCGGGCCGGCCTCTTGGCCGGCCGGGGCGGCCTGGGGGGAGACCTGCAGACCGGAAGCTTGCGCCGCCGGAGCGGATGGCGTCAAGGACCTGACGGAAGCGGCCATGCCGGGCGCTGGAGCCGGCAGATTGGACAGTCCGCCCTTTAGAGATGCCTGGGCTGCCGCGCCCAGCCCGAGGCGTGCAGGGGAAAGCGGGCTGTTGAGCGATTTTATAGGCGTTGGCCCAGGGCCCTTTTGATGGCTGCGCGCGCTCCTCGCCGTTACGATTTCCAGGGCCAAGGCATAGGGAGCGATGCCTGGGGAAGAAAGCGCAAGACTAGCAGTCAGAAAGACCGCAAGGGCCTTGGCCAGATACTTTGGCATGGGCTTCGCTGCCATTACTCTAATATAACTTGAATTATCTATATAGAATCAGTGTCCAATGGCCCCCCCTGATTATATTTTTAGGCCCACTTAGAGATGGGTCCTGTGTCCGAGATGGCTGGGACCAAAGTCCTAGCAATATATCAGTGTCAGGTATTAACTAATTTATTTAAGATATATGGTGCGAATTTATATCAGGAAGGTCGGGTTTCCATGAACCGGATGGCTTGGCTGACAGCGCTCGGGGTCCGGCTGAATAGTCGGGCGATTTCCGTGACGCTCAGGCGCGCCTCTTTCCAGACGCGGTGCATGGCTTGGCGCCGGGCCTGAGCCACGTCGCGCCAGCGGACCGGGCCAAGGAGCCGGTCCTCTTCCAATCCGTGGCTTAAAGCGACCTCGGAAATGATCTTCTTGGCTTGGGCCATGGCCGTGAGCCTGGCCGCGCCCTCGCCCGACCCGCCGGGGCCGCCCTGGCGCGACTCTATCCGGTCCAGGAAGGACGCGTGCCCTATGGCCGCGCCGCGCACGATGGGCAGGATCATGTCCGAGGCGGAGCGCATGCGCTCCTTGAGGAACTTCAAATAGCGCACCGAGGCCGTGAGCCGGTTCTTGCCGAAACTGGAAAGAACGCCTTCCACGTCCACCAAGGACTCTCGTCGAAGAATCTGGACATAGTCCGAGCAGCTGGACCACTGGTAGCGCCACGGGCTCTCGCGCAGGCCGGCGCGCACGGGCGCCAAGTGGACGTAGCGGGTCATCTCGGCAAGCAGGGTCTCCTTGTCCACGACCAGGGCCTTGTAGCGGCCTTGAAAAAGGTGGCCGGCCGTACTGTGGCTTGAGTTGAAATGCTTGGTATAGGACGTGGCAAAGGCCTGCATGAACGTAGCGAGGTTGCCTTGGCTGGTCTCAATGAGCAGGATGGCTTGGTGGGAGAGCAGGCAATAGGCGTAGACCTTGAGCTGGAAACGCTCCTGGCTGGAGCGCAATAGAGCCAGGAATTCCCGGCGATCCTGGCTGGAAACGAATATGTCAGCCCGGTTGTTTCCCTGGAGGGTTATGAAGTAGCAGGCGCCTGGAAACTGGATTCGTCGCGGTCTGCCCATCGCAGGACCTCTCGTTTCTAAATATTTTACCTACTGTGCCAGACATGTATTATTTTAGCACAAAAGGACCAAACTTCCTACCCTTCCTTCCGTTCCATAACTGCCGCCCGGATTCACAGACAGGCCCCGCCACTGGCTGGACTCGAACTCATACATGGAGATCAATCATATGCTAGCCGCTCGATTGCGGCGAAGCGTCCGGCGTCGAAGGCCCCGATCGTAAGGTCAAAGCCCGTATAACGGCTGCGATCCGGCACGTAGAAATCCACGCTTTTGAGTTTCTCTCGCCGCTTTCTCACTTCAGCCAACTCAGCGATGGCCTCGGGCCGGCGGCGGGCCCGGATCAGGGCCTCGGCGCGAAGAAGCCGCGCCTGCAGGCAGTTTGGCTCCAAAGCCTCGGCGCGCTCCGCCAGCGCCTGAATTTGTTCCCATTGTCCATTTTGGCGCAGAATTTCAGCGCGCATCACCAGGTATATGGCGTTAAAGGGGCTCAAGGCGCTGGCGCGTTCCAGTTCGCGCAAAGCCTGCTCCGGATTAGGCGGCTGCGCGGCCAGCCAGGCCCGAGCCAATCCTTCCCGAAGCCCGGGCTCCGCCGGGAACACGCGCATGGCCCTCCAGGCGAATTCAACGCGCCGGCGAGGATCCGTCGCCATGAAGCCGTTGCGCTCATAGAATGCGGACAGCCGTTCCGGCGCCCAGGACGCGGCGGCAAAGACCAGACCTGTCCCGCAAAGCCAGGCCCATGCCCGCGATGGCGAGCTGGCAGGCTCCTGGTCCTCGCGAAGAACAGCCAATGGCGCCAAGTAAAGAAGGCAAAGCGCCGGAAGTTGAAGCATATTGTCCACCAAAAGATGCAGGCTCATGGCAACGAAAGCGGCCAAGGCCGCTTCTTTTTCCCAGCTCATGACGCGCCGCCGAGGCACGCGCAAACCCGCGGCCAGGGCCGCAAGCAGCAGAGCCAAGCCCGGCACCCCGGCCTCGGCCGCGACATGAAGCGGCTCGCTGTGGGCATAAGGGGTTGAGAACTGGTAATTCGTGACGCGATAATTCGACGGGAAATTGTGAAGCCGGAAGCCCTGCTCAAAGTTACCTGGCCCCAGTCCGGCCAAAGGATGCTCCCTGACCGCCTGGAAGGCCGCCTTCCAAATCTGAGGCCTCTTGAAGACCGCGGACTTGTCGAGTTTCATGAGCCAAAGCGAGGTCCCCTTGAATAAAAGCGCGGCCAAAACAACGCCCATTGCCGCGACGAGAAGCTTGCGGCCGTGCCCCTGCCGGATCAAGGCCAGGGCCGCGCCGCCGCACAAGGCGATGGCGCCGCCGCGAGCGCGCGTGAAATAGAAGGCCAAAGCGGAAAGGACAAGCAGGGGCGCAAGCAGCCGGAGAGCCCGGTGAGGGCCTTGCTTATGCGCCAGAACCGCGGCAGCCGCGGCGCAGGCCCCGACCAGGACGAATATCGTGTAATTGTAATAGGGACGCAGCAGACCGCTCATGAGTTCCGGCCGGTCCGAGCGATTGCCCCATGACGGGTTGGTCATGCCGCCATAGAGCGAGGCCGCGGCCAGGATCGCGGCGATCAGGGCCAGGCCCCAGAACCAATACTGTTTTTCCCGCTCCTGCCATAAAGTCGCGGCCAATCCCAGCCAAACCGCTGCCGCTGCCCAGCGGGAAAGGACCGGCAGGCTCTTGAGCGACTGGTCGCTGGCCAAGGCGCAGACGGCCAGCCAGGACACAAACAGCAGCCACGGCCTCATGGTCTGCCAGGAAGGCCGCTGCGGGCTGGCCAGAGCCGCCAGCCAAAACAAGGACCCGGCCAAGGCCCAGTCCGCGGGGCTGCGCAGTCCTCCGGCCAAAATCCCAAGAAACAGAACCAACAACAGAACCAAGGCCATGGTCCGGGAACTCAAAAGGGAACCGCGCACCCCGAAATGTTATTAAATTTTGCCGATACCCGGCCTACATCCCATCATTCTGGGCAGCGGGCCGCTACCTGGACAACCGGTCGAGCCAGCGCGTCTTGGGATCCGATATCGGATGGTCCTGCAGGACCGATGATTGGCGCAGCAGATCCTTCTCGATGAGCTCCTGCCGGCGGTCGAGGACTTCCGAGATGGTCCTGTCGTAGCGTTCCACCAAATTATTGTTATCGACCCAGGCCTTGTCCTCCGCGTTGCCGGACTTCCGGGCCTCGGCCTCGCGCATGCGCACGTAGTCGCGCACCAAGGGCAGGTCCACCTCGCGGCCGGCGGCGAACTCCCGCACCCTCGGGTCGCCCTTCAAGGCCTCGAAGCGGTCGAGCTCGTACCGCCTCACATAGGAGTCAACCAAGGCCCAGTCCACGGCCGAGCCTTTCCGCAGCGAGAACTCGCGCACGGCCGCGTCGCTGCGCAGGCTTGAGAAAAGCTCGTTGTTGCGCCACATGTCCTCGAACACGGCCTCCTTCTGCAAAGCCTTGACGTCCATCATGAGGCGGAAGTTGCGGTTCGCGCCAAGCAGGACCCGGCCCAAGTCGATGCGGCCCTCGGCCTGGAGCAGGTGCACCGCGCTCATCTTGTTGGGATCGATGACCAGCATCTCGTAATTGGTGTAGCCCTTGAAGGCGTCTAGGCTCGTGACCCCGCGGTCGCCCTTGAATTCCAGGTCCAGGCCCCGGCCGCCAACCCGCGTATCCAGGAGCAGGACCTTGACCTCTCCGGACTTCATGGCGTCCAGGTTCATCTGCTCGTGGACCTTGGCCTGGGGCCGGTTGAGGCGCAGATACTCCGTGTCCGAGAAGACCTTGGCGATCTCGCTTTGCTTGACATAGCCGGACTTGACCAAATACTTCTCCATGAGCTTGACGGCCCGGGTATCGGGCAGGCTGATGACCAGAAGCCCGGTCGCGCCCGCCGCCTGGCCGGTCCGCGAGAAATAGTCGCGCACCGGGCCGGCTTCCACGGCCTTGAGGTCCACGACCGCCTCCCGGCTGGAAAGGCCCTGGCTTTGCAAATAGGCCTTGACCGCCTGGGGCGCGTCCGAGGCGAGTATGCCGGCCGGCTGGATGGTCACGAACCTGCCGGTTTCCATGCGCACGCCCTGGCGGCCGCGCACCGAGGCCAGGAAGTCGCGCGCCGGCCCCGGGGGCACGGCGTCGAGGTTGAGGACCACGGCGTCCTTCTTGGAATAACCCTGGGCGTCGAAATAGGTCTTAACCTCGGGAGGCGCCCCGGCCTCGGAGGCTAGAATCTCGGCGGGCCGCACGGCCACGTAGCCCCGCGATCTCTGCAGCAGCCGCAGCAAGGCCTCGCCCGCGGCCTGGAATTTGCCGCCCGCGCTCTCGCGCACGTCTATGCTCACGTTGGCCGGCTTCTTGGCGCCTTCGCCGCCCACGGGTATGTTGCTTTCGCCCAGGTGCTTGACGTACTCCTCGCCGGCCGTGGCCGAGAGCGCGAACATCCGGGTCTTCTTGTTCGAGGTCACGTCCTTGATGGTGGAAAGGGCCTTGTGCGTATAGGGCAGGGTGATGTCCGTTCCGTATTCGAGCTCCCAGAACCGCCGGGTCGGGTTGTCCATGGTCTCGAACCACTGGCCGTTGTGGATCACGTTAGTCTTGCCCGTGAGATTATCCATGCGCACGGTCGCGTAGTCGTCGTTGTAGCCGCGCACCAGGTTCAAGAACTCGGTGCGCACCCAGCTCGAGCCGCGGACCTGGGTGTCGAATGAAACCTTGGGCCAAAGCAGGGAGAACAAGGCCTTGGCTCCCAGGATATCGCGCTGTCCCGTGGGCATCAAGGGGTCCGCCGAAATCTCCTTGAGTATGTCCCACGCGTAGCGCCTGGTCATGCCCATGGTCTCGACCGGGATGTCCATGGGCCGGATATCCACGTCCGCGCCCAAGACCTTGGCCGCGGGCTTGAGCAAATACTCGATGGGATGCAAAGCGACCTGGCCCGCCACGCTCAAGGAGAAACGGCCCAGGCCCGCGCCGTCGATGCGCCTGGCGTAGAGGTCGGCCGCCCGGTCCATGGTCATGCGCAGGTCCGCGCTTTGGCCCTTGAGGCCCTCGCTCAGGCGCGTCTCGCGCAGCTCCATATTCCTCAAAAGCCCTTCCAGGCGCTCGGCGAAGGCCGGCTCCAGCCCGGGCCTTTCCGCCCGCAAAGCCTTGAGCAAGCCCTGCCTCTGCGCCGCGTCCATGGACAGTTGATCCATGGCCGAGCCCATGTATTGAAGGATCGCGGCCCGATCCGACTCAACCTGGAGCAGGGACTTGGCCTGGGCGTGCAGGCTCCCCATCTCGTTGAACTGCCCCTTCTGGAACAGCCCCTCGGACTGGCGCAGGATATTCTCCAGCCTGTCCAGGGAAGCCTTGTCCAGGCCGAGCTGATTGGAACGCAGCTCCTTGAGCAGGCTGCCGCGCTCGCCCGCGTCGGTCATGGCCTTGTCGAGCCTCTCGGCCAGGTTCTTGAGCGGGGCCGCCCGGTCCGCAGGCTCGACGCTTGAGAGCTGCCGCCATTTCTGGGCCAAGTCCTTGAACAAGGACTCGGCTTGCTGGCGCAACTTGGCCGCGGCCTGGGACTCTCCGGGCCGGGCCAGGCCCTCCACGGTCTTGAGATCCTCGGCAAGCTTTTCCGCGCTGCCCGACGCAAGGCTCTTGGCCTTGTCCGCGGCCTTCCTGGCCACCTTGGCGTCATCGCGGTCCCAGATAGGGCTCTTGGCCACGGCATAGGCGTCCGCCTTCATCCGGCGATAAATTTCATAGATGGGATTTTCATCGCCCGCAAAAGCGTCTAGAAGGGTCTTGCGCCGCTCCAACAGACGAAGCGCCGCGGCCTGGCTTTCAGCGTCGCCCTTGTTCGAGAGCTCCAGGATATCCTGGCCGCTTTCCTGGAACTGCCGCCGCGCGGCGGCCAAATCCGACGTCGCGATCCGGCTCTGGGACACGGCCTCTTGACGCGCCCGCGCCAGCCGGCCCCGGATGACGTCGGCCTCGGCCTGGAGCGCGGCCAAGTCCTTTTGCAGGGCCTCGACAGGCCCGGACCCGGCCGCGATCTTGTCGTCCAAGGCGGCCATGCGCTTGCCCGTCTCATAGAGCCGGGCCACGTTTTCCTTGTAGCTGTCCAGGGCCGCGTTTTGCTCGGGGCTCATGGACTCGCGCAAGGAGCCCAGCTCCTTTTGCGCGGACTCCAGCCTTGCCGAGCGCCGGCCCTGCCCGGCTTCGGCGCTCAAGCCTTGACTTCGGGCCTTGAGGGCCTGGAGTTCGGATGCCAGTTCCGCCGCCGACTCGCCGGACTTAGCCGCCTCGGCTCGTTGCTCGGCACGCTGGGCCAGGGCCAGGTCTCCCCGCGCCATCCGGGCCTCTGATTCAAGCGCCGCCTTGCGCGCCAAGAGCCCGCCCTTCTTGACCCCGGGCTTGTTTAATTTGCCGTCGATGACCGCGATCCTTCTCTGCCGCGCCTCCAGCCGCGCCTGGGCGTTCTCGCGCAAGCCGCCCGCGTCGCTCAAGGCCGTCATCCTGCGGCCCAGCTCAAAAAGCTCCGCGACCTCGGACGAGGCCCCGGTCTTTCCTTGGCGCAGGGTCGCGAACTCCTTTTCGCTCTGCAGGGAACGGAAAACCTTATCGCGCGCCAGCTTCGCCTGGCTCTGCAAGGTCTCGAGATTCCGGTGCAAGGCTCCGGCCGGCTCGCCCGCTTTCTCGGCCGCCGCGATCCTGGTCTTGAGTTCCGAGGCCCGGCCGAGCAGTTCGCCGAGCTCTGAAACCCGCTGCACGTACCTTTCCAAAGTCCTCGGAACCCCGGACTCCTTGGCCGCCTGCGCCGGGAACTCCTCCTGGAGCTCGAAAACCTTCTCGACCAAGCGTTGGGCCCGGCCGTATTGGGCCGCCTCGAAACGCTGCGCCAGGGATATCTCGTGCCGCGCCAGACGGGACTCGGATTCCAGGGCGGTTTTACGCGCCAAGAGCTCGCCCTTCTCTCCCTTGGACCCGGCCATCTGGCCGTCGATAACCGCGATCTTCTTCTGGATCGCCTCAAGCCGCGCCTGGGCGTTCTCGCGCAAGCCGGTCGCCTCGAGCCTGAGCCTCTCGCCCCGAAGCTCGGATTTTCCCTCCACAAGGGAGAGGAGGTTCTTTTGCAACTTGAGCGTGTCGGCCATCTCCTGGCGCGCGGCCTTGAAATCGCCCGGTTCCAAGGCCGCGCCTTCCTGCAAAAGCCGGGCGATGCCGCTGGTCGCGCCCTCCACCTGGCTCTTGGCCGTCTCGCTGACGCGCGAAGTCGAGCGCATGAGGGCCTGTTGGGACTCGAGCGTGTCCTTGATCAAGGCGGGAAGATCGACGCCGGCCGAGGGCTTGTCGAGCTTGGCCAGGAGCTCGGCGGTCGAGCGGCGCAGGGACTTGGCCTGCTCGCTTGCGGACAAATCCTTGGCGTCGAGGAGCTTCTGCTGCTCCTTAAGCAGCTGCCGCACCCGGCCCAAGGCTTCGGGGGGCGAGCCCTTGGCCAGTCCGTCGGCCGCGGCCTGAAGCTCCTGGGCCTTGGGGAACAACTTGGACATGGATTCCGGGAAACTCGCCAAAGGCGACGAGGCCATGGCGGAGTTCAGTTCCTTGAGGCGCAGGCGCACGGATTGCTCGGCCTTGAGCCGGGCCTCGGGCGTGCGCGCGCGCCCAAGCTCCTCGGCGGATTTAAGCAGGCCTTCCGTGGCCTTGCGCGCGGCCAGGGCCTCGGGCGCGCGCGCGTCGAGACCGTCGATGGCGGACTGCGCCTGCCTGACCCTTGACTTGATGGCGTCGCCGAGCTTGGTCGTGCCGTGCAGCACGAGCTGTTCCATGCGGTCGTTGAGCTGCTCCATGCGGGTGTAGACCGCGTTCTTGCGGGTGATGCGGCCCGTGGTCTCGCCCAACGTGAGCGCGGGCTGCAAGGCCGCGCCGTCCATCTCGTCGCCCAGTATCCAGATCTTCTCCGCGTACTTTTGTCCCTTGTTCTTGCCTTCCGCGATCTTGGACTTCAGCCCCTCGTAAGTGTCGAACTCGATCTTGGAGCCGATCCGCTTGTAGGCGCGCCATTCCAGCTGGGCCTGGGCGTCGAGATTGGACTGGACCGTGAAAAAGCCGACGGTCGTATTCGACAGGCGGGCGTCCGCGGCCGCGATCGGCTCGAGGCCGATCAAGGACAACGGGGTCTTGCCTCCGCCCGTGGTCAGGCGCAAGAACCCGCGGATAGGAGCTCCGCCCTTGGCCTGCTCGGCCACGTCGGCCAGGGCCGTCATATAGGTCACGAACTGGGCCGGACGCCAGCCCTGCAGGGCGTTGCCCTTGGAGTCGTGCAGTATCCACGGCGCGCCCGCGATGTCGCGGTTGACGCTCTCGCGCAGGAGCGCCGCCTCCTCGGCCGATATGGATCGGCCGGCGAGGGCGTCGGATATGTCCTTATTGAGGCCGCCGATGAGCTTCTTGAAGCCTCCCCCGGGGCCGGTGTCGGCTCCCCCCATCTTCGATCGCTCGGCGGCCGGGACAGCGTCGCGCCAAGCGTCGAGCTTGGCCGTAAAGCCGTCCAAGACTTTTTGCAGGCCCGGGCCGCCCTCGAACTGGACGCGCAAGGCCGAAATTTCCTCGGCGATGAGCTTGTGCGCGGTCTCCACGTTGTTGAAGTAGTTGAAATAGGCTTCCTGGGCGTCGACCACGTCGAACCAGCGCTTAAGCACGGCGTGCTGTTCCTTGGTCAGGATCTTGGCTTCCAGCTTGGCGTCGAGGCTCTTGCGCAAGTCCTTGACCAATTCCGAATAAGGCTTCTTCAAGCCGTTGTTGACCGCGTCCTCCCACTTGTTCACCTCGAGCATGACCTCGTCGATGGTCTTGCGGAAGGTCTCGGCCTCGGCCTTGCTCTCATGCGTGTTGGCGCGCGCGTCGCGGATGAAGAGATCGGCCGGGCCATTAGGCTTGGCCAGACTGTTGGCGTCGAGATAGCGTTGGACGAAGCCCCGGGCCAAATCCTTGACCTTGGCCGACACCTTGGCCCCGGCAGGCGCCTCGTCGAGCATCATGGTGGCGACCTCGCGCTGGGTGGAGGGAGTCACGCGGCCGAAGCCTTCCACCTTGCTGCCCGGCTTGGCCGAGAGGATCAGCTCGGCCAGGCTGGCCTTGTTGAGACGGAGCGCCAAATCCTGGTTCTTGAGCAGGGCCTCGATGCAGAGCTTGCGCGCCTCGAAGCGCACGTCGTCCGTGTTGTAGAGCTCGCCGACCATGGAGCGGCGCTTGGAGTCGGAGCGGGATATCTTGAGGAACTCCTCGGGATTGAGAGTGGCCAGGTCCGGGTTCTTGCCGCCGCCCGAGACGTATTCCTTGAGTTTGTCCGAGATGGCCCGGCGCTTGATCTCCTTGGTGATGAGGAAGCTCGAATCCGCGTCGCGAGCGCCCTTGAAGGTGAAATTGAAGACGCGCTGCATGAAGGGAGGCTTGTTCTTTCCCAGCATGGGCAGGTAGGACTGATCGCCCTCCACGTTGGCCAGCTCGGCCTGGCGGCCGGCCTTGATGTACTCCTGCTCGCCCTGCACGCTCCTTTGATAGCCCCGGGCCGCCTCCTCGTACTTGGCCGGGAAAATAGGGATAAGCAGCCAGATCGGAGCCTCGGCCCACTTCATGCCGGTCTGGTCCGCGCGCTTGACGCGGCGCTCCAAGCCCAGGATGGCCTTGAGCTCCGGGTCCTGGCCCACGTCCGGCTCGTCGTGATGCCGCATCCAGCTCCCGAACCTGGCCGACCTTTTAGCGATCTCGCTGATCGCCGCGTACTTGAAAACGTTATCCGCCATGGCCAGGACGCCGCCGACAAAACCCACCGGCTTGAGCACTCCATAACGGACAACCCCGCCGCTGAAAGTCTTCCGCCCGGCGAACGCGGAGACCCTCTGGCCCGCGGCCTTGACGGCCCCGGCGCCGCTGCCCGCGTAGCCCGCGGCCTTGCCCGCGAAGGCAGATCGTCCCGTGGCCTTTCCAACCAACCACTTGGCGCCCTGCCAGAGGGAGCCGACCACGCCGCGCTGGCCCAATATCTCGGTGACGCTGGCCATGATAGGCATGCCCTCGAAATAGCTGGAAGGCAGGCCGATATAGCCCAGGGCCGGATGGAAGGATTGATTGGCCCATATGACGCCTTGTTCCGCGCCCTGGCGCAAGGCATCCCCGCTGTTTCTGAAATTGGAGTGCCCCTCGCCGATCTTCATGATGCCCAGGTTCATCTTGACCGGGGACTTGTCCGTCCAATGGCCCACCATGGTGAAAGTGCCGGAAATGGTGCCGGAGAACGTGGTGAACAACGCCTGCCTCTGGGCCACGGTCACCATGCGGTAGCTGCTCCTGCGCAGGTAATTGGCCAGGACATGGTCCGGGTTGAAGCCGCTCATGTTCTCGATGGACGGCTCCAGGGTGGCCAGGCGCAGGCGGATCTGCTCGGCGCAGGCCGCGATGAAATTGAGATGCGCCTTGGTGGCCGCAACCTCGACTACGGCGAAGGTCTTGCGCAGGACCGGCGCGCCGAACCCCATGCCGACCACGAACCCGGCGAAACTGCTCGCGGTATTGACCCAGCGGTTGACCCGGTCGACCCGGCCCACGAGCTCCCGGGTCTCCCTGACCGAGGCCATGATCCGGCCGGCCTCGGTCACCTTGGAGGACTCTCCGGACAGGGAGATAACGGGCTTGTCATAGGCCGCGTCCGGGCGCATCCGGATGAAGGCTTGGCGCGCTCCCCAGTAGTTGCCGTCAGCGAGCATCTTGGCGATGCCGGAGTAGCCGGAAAGCGAACGGTCCACCTCCCCCATGCGCGCGCTGTGCCCCTTCTGTATGTTGGAGTCGGCATAGGCGCGCCGGCCCAGGCCCCAGGACCACTTGCGCGGGTCATAGGAATTGTTGAAAGTCGGCAGCCAGGATCCGGTCTGTTTCTTGAGGGCCAGGAACACGCTGGGAGTCTCGGCGAAAAGCGAGTAGTTGAGGCCCAGCTCGGAAAGGTCTTTCTGGCTGGAGTTGAGCGCTGACTGGGCCATGTCCAGATTCGAGGCGTAGTCGGTATCGACGAGCACGTCCTCCACGCGGCCCAGGATCGTCGAAAGCCGGTCCAGGCGCGCGTGCAGCTTATCGCCCTCGCCGCGGAACTTGGCGCGGGTAGCCGCGTCCATGGGAGCCTTCTTGAGCGCTTCGCGGATCATTTGGGAGTCGGGAGAGTCGGGATCCAGGCGCTCGAGCTGGGAGCGAACCTGGAACTTCTGGGTCTCAAGATAGGCGAGCGTCAGGTGGCGCTTGACGAACTGCTCGCTCATCTGCATGGCGTTGATCTTCTGGTCCGTGATGGCCTTGGCGCCCTTGAGCTTGTCCACTTCATTGACGTAGTAATTCAGGCCCTCCACGGATTTATTCAGATAAAAGCGCCGTCTCTTGATTTTGGCCTCGACGATGTCCAGCACCGAATACTTCTTATCCTTGTGCTCGAAGGTCTTCTTCCTGGCCAGGGCTTCCAGGTCCTTTTCCAGACGCTCGTTGACCCGGTTCTTGGCGTCGCGGTCGAACCACACGTCGTCCTTGTACTGCTTGCCCAAAAGCTCGGCCATGTTGAGCAGGCGGTCCAGGCGCATGGCCATCTCGATCTGGTCGTACTGGTTGCGCAAGATCCAATATTCCGCCAGGAACATCTGCTGGTTGTAGACGCCGGTCTCGGGGATGAACGGCGCCTGCGGGGGCCGGTTCTTGTTCATCTCCCGCTGCATCTTGCGCAGTTCTCCGTTGAATATCTCGACCTTGTGCTTGTTGAACTTATAGGCCAGGCGGCCGTCCTTGTCCCAATATTCAAAACCCTGTTCATCGGGCCGGTCTATCCGGGTGAAATCCTGCTTGGGCGTGTCGATGGCCGCGGCGCCGGTCATGTACGCCTCGGTCAGGGTTCCGGCTCGGAAAGTGTCCTCGGCTCCGGCGTCGGGCGGCTTCGGGATATCCCCGAACTTTTCCACGTAGCGCTCCAGCTGTTTCTGGAAAGCCTGGGCCTTTTTCTCGCTGTATGGGCCGCTCTTGGCCAGGGTCTTGAAGGATTCCTGCATGCCCTCGACCGTCTCGGCCGGGTTGGGCTGGGCGCGCAGATAGCGGTAGAGTATCTCGCCCAGGGGAGTGAGCTTCTTGTCGTCGCCTAAATAAAGGCGCAGCGGGTCGTTGTGATCCTTGAACACGCCGTGGCCCTGCAGATAGGCCAAGGCGGCCTTGGCGTTGACATTGGACTTGGCCGAGGCGACGCGCGCGGCCTCGGCCCATACGGGCAAGGGAGGCGAAACAAGGGCCGCGCAGAGACCAGCGGCGATGCAGCGTCTTAGAGCGGCCTTCATGACATCTTCAGTTTAGCGGCCGAATGACCTCTCAACAGGGACCAAAAGTCCCAGACGCATTGGGACTTAGAGCCCAGGGCGGGATGGGACTTAAGACACGCCGACCGAACAGGTTTTACAACAAGTTATCCCCAAGCATATCCCGGGATATGTTCGGGGATAAGCTCTAAAGCTCATTTTTCTCGCACGCCTTTTGAGCCCGGGCACGGTCCATGCCCCACCATATGACCGGGCCGATGCAATTGTCCTTGAGCTTGACGGTCTGCTCGGCGCTGGTCATGCGCTTGTCCTTGACCGCGGCCCAAAGCCCGCTTTTCTTATCCTCGCTGATCAAGTAGCGAAGCTCGCCGTTATTCGGAAACCCGCTGATTGCAACGCCCTTGAGATTCACATTGCCCGGGAAAGGCGGGCCTTCCTTCTTGTCCCTGGCAAAGACCCGCAAAAATCCCGTGCGGTACACGGTTTGCTTCTTATCCTTGCCGGCCGGAATCGTGAGCTTGAACATAATATACCAGCGCGTGGCCTTGCCGGGCTCCTTGTCGTTGGCGAAAAGGGCTGCCGAGGGGTCCTTGTCCGCGTCCCTCTTGACCAGGACCACGGTATCGGCGGGTACGCCATCCTTGGCCGGCACGCTCTGAGCGGACTCGGGAATGGGTTCCGTGCCCGGACCGGCCATCAGGTCCAGGGCATGGCCCGGACCCTCGTTGTTTTCATGGCCGCCGCCGCTCCCATCCTCGCGGACTTGCTCCTCGACCTTGGGCCAGAAGGTGATCGCCCCCAGGCCGAATATCCTCACGATCAGGCGTCTCGGCATCGCGCCCGGAAGGGAGGCGATCGAATAGTTCTCGTCCTTGGTCCGCTTGGCCAGGGCCGATTTCAGGTTCCTAGCCGCCGCCTCCCGATCCGCTTTATTCGCGTAGCCGGCCCGCTCCATAGCGTCTTGCAGCAGAAGCGCATCCGAGATGGTTATGGCGTCATCCACCACGTTGCCCACCTGCTTGAACAGGGACGCGCCTTCCTTGGCCTTATCGTCTTTTTGCTTCAAGTCGTAGTAAAGAGTCGCTCTCTTGTTGGACGATCCCAGATAGTGCCCGATTCCGCGGACCTCGTTCTTGATCGCCACCATCGCGTCCTTGTCGCCTTTCAGGTAGGTCGGGGTAGGCACGGGCACGTTGCGCGTCTCGGAGAGTTCTTCGGGCACAACCATGAAATGACGCCCGGAGAACTCCTTGGGCGCCGGCTTGCCGTTCTGTTTCCCGATAAAAGTATAGACCCTGAACCTATCCTTGAGCTCCTCGTCCAAGCCGGCGTAAACGTCCCGGTTTCGTTCCCAGTCCCCCGTGCCCACCATATCCCGCTCATATTTTATGGAATCCTTGGGCCAGTCGATGTCGGAATCGGCCTTGGCAGAGCCTTCCGGAGCCGCCTCATCAGCCGCATCCAAACCCTTGGCCCCGGGCTTGTCCGGCTTGGCGCCGGGCTTGGGCGCGTCGGGATCGTCGACCCCCAACTCCTCTTTCTTGCATTCCTTGGGCTCGAAGAGCGCGAGTTCCGAGTTATATTCGAGGTTATAGAACTTGCCGTTCACCTCGCCTAAAGGCCGCTTATGTCCGTCGCCTATGAGCACGCCCCTGCCGTCCGGCGCCCGTTTGTTGACCTCGGTCACGTAGTCCGGGGTGAGGTCGCCGCCTTTTTGGATTCTTTCGTTGAGGTCCGAAGGGAAGAAAAGCAGGCCGCCCCTGGCCCCGCCCTGGCCCAGGACCAGCATTTTCTTGCCGTTGACTTCGAAGGTCGAGCCTTCCTTGACCGCCTGCTCGGCTCTCATGCGCAAGAGCGCAAACAGCGTGGTCTTCATCTGGGTCGCATTGCCCTCGCGGCCGAACGTGATCTCGGTGTCGCCGTCGAGCTTGGGGCTGAGCTTAAGGGTGTACTTGGGCATGCCCGCGACCCTGTCGTCCAAGGCGAAGGTGGCCTCTCCGTTGTTGAGCGGGAATTTGCGGCCGAAGACGTCTCCCTTGTAGGTGACGTCGAAGATTCCTATCTTGTTGACGGGCTGCCCGTTTTCCTTGACCGTGTACATCTTAATGGATATCTTGCGCGAGACCTTGTCGCCCGGGGCATAGACGTTCTGTCCGATCACCGCGCCTTTGACAAAGAGGCTGTCGAAGTCAAAACTCTTGGCCGCGCCGGTCAAGTTCGGGCCGCCTTTGCCCGTGGAGCCGGGGACGGCGTTCTCGGGCTGCTGGGCCAGGATGTTGCCCGAAAGCTCTCCCTTAAGCCGCGCGTCCGCCAGAACGGCATGGGCTTTTTGCGCGGCGTCGGTAAGAAACGTGTAAGCCCACTCGTCGATCTTTCCGCTTTGGCAGGGCTTTTGCGCGTAGGGCTTCATACCCTCGGCGAAATTCCTGGATCTCTGCGTGTCCTTGGCGGTCAGGGCCTTGAGCAGAAGAGGCTTGCCCGCGGCCCATGCCGGGGACTTGTCCCCGGCTCCCAGGACGAAGTAGAGCTCGGCCACGGAAATCGAGTCCTTGTCCGCCACGCGTTTTTGCACCCAGGCCAGGGGCGTGGCCTTCAGCCTCTTGAGTTCCTCCGGGTTGTTGCGGACCGCGTCCGATATGAACCGGCCGTCCTCGCCCTTGTCCATGTACTCGGCGAAGCGCTCGGCCATGTCCTTGCCCACCACGTCCGGATTCGCGATCAACAGCTTATTGAGCGCGACGACCAGGTTTTCCTCATCGCCCTGGCCCTTGTCCGAACCCGGCGTCTCGACAGGCTTGCCGTGCACGACGGGGACGTTAGTCTTGGACTTGCCCTTGGTCTTGGCCGCGGCATCGTCTCCCGCGGCCGCCTTTGACTTTTTAGCGGCCGCCGGCTTGTTCGGCTTGGGCTTGGCTGAAGGCTGAGTCTTGGCCATGGCCGCATAGACATTGTCGGCGTTGACCGTTTTCTTATTCTTTTTGAGGTTCTTGGAAATGGACGAGATATCCGCCACGAACTTATTTATCGCCTGGTCTCCGCCGGCCTTCAGCCTTGCGAATTCCTCGGGGTTTGAGGTCTTGAGCTTCTGAAGCACCTTGGCGTAGAGGACCTTATTCTTGTCCGTGCCCGGGATATTGGCCAGCAGGGCCCAAACGTCCGCGTCGACGTTGGCGGGATTGGCGGATTTGGCGGTTTTTTTCTTCTGGGGAACCGTGGCCGTGGCATAGTTGCCGAAAACCGGCGGCTTGAACGAAAGGAAAAACTTCCCGTTGGCGTCCTTGAAAAGGCGCGGACTTGGAAGCGCCTGCTTGCCTCCCTTCGCGTACAAGGCGCAGTAGGGCCCCTGGGTCTTGCCGCCCATTTTCTTGAAGTCGGAAGCGAGCAGATAGAAGGTCTGGCCGCTGGCCTGGACCTGAAGCCACTTGGCCTTATCCTTGACCGCGACAGGAGCGTTGACGGCCACGTCCTGGGCTCGGGAAAGGCCCGGCAAGACGGCCGAGAGGCCGAGGATAAGGGCAGTAAAAATGACCATGCGGGATTTGGGGTTCATGGCTTTCTCCGTACGTCAACTTCCTTTATCCGTTTCAAGTCCGGTTATATGCTGGCTCCTATAACGTTTTCCTGCAAGGGCCGAAGGGCCTATTCGACTCCCGGGCCGTTGTCTCCTCTAAAACCTATTTGGCGGAGATAGAGCCGGCGGAGCCCTCGGCCATCACCTTTTGCACCTGATCATAAACTCCGCGATAGCTCCCATCATCGCCTTTATTCTGTTTCGAGACATAATCGAGCGTGGTCTTGACCGACTTGACCTTGGCGTCGAACTCGGTCTTGGCCTCATTGATCCGGGCCTCTGCCGGCAGCTTTTTTGCCGGGTCGGAAAGGTCCTCGGCTCTGGGCAAAGGCTTGCCCGCTACGTCCGCCGTTTCCACGGCGCTCCTGAAGGCGGGCAGCGACATCGTGTCCGTCGCCGGGCCGGTTTCCCCTTCGGCCACCGGCTTCAAGTTGGCGGCGCTGCTCGCGGCCACGGCGGAAGTGTTCTGCACCACGACGGCGACCTTGGGAGCTACGGCCTTGCCCTTGTCCACGCTCTCCTTGAGAGTCGTCTGCCGTGCCTGCGCGGCCTTCAGGTCGGCTTCCTGCTGGGTGAGCAGTTTGCCCAGGTCGTCGTATATGCTCTGCGCGGTCGAGTCCTTGCTCGTGTCCTGGACCGACTTCACTTCCGCCGCTTTTTGGCTGTACGTCGCGCGCGCCGCGCTCAGCGCCTGAGCGACGTTGGGTTGGGTGTTTCCGTCGCCGTTGAGATATTTTCCCGCCTCGTTGATCCACTTGTCCGCCGCGTCAAGAGGCTCCTTCACCTTCTGCTCCTCGGCCGCGGCCGAGGCGGCCCCGTCTTTGGCCTGCTTATAAAGCTCCTCGCCGAATTTGACCGCCTTGATCGCCTCCTCTCTATTGTACGCCTGAGGCTGGAGGTTGTCGACCACGGTCTTGGCCTTGCCCGTCTTTTCGTCGGCAATGGCCGCGGACGCGCCCTGGGTGGCCGCGGCGGCGTACGTGAGGGCGTTGTTCATCATGACGACCGCCCCATTGGCGCCGCCGAGCTTGTCCTGCACGGAATCATGATAACCTTTGATGGTTCCGCCTCCGGCGCCCTGGATGATCTGCTGGGCGCCGCACGTGCCGGCGGGCTTGCCGCCGCTCAACGCGTCGTAGGCCGAGGCCACCAGACCCGTCACGCCCTCGAGATCCTTGACGACCTGGGGAGAGGAGCTTCCGAAGTTGCCCTTGAGTTCCTGGCAGACCTTCTCGATGCTGCGGCCCGAATAATTAGGGCCGCCCTGGTTGGCTACGCCGGGCACATTACCGCTCGCGTTTTGCTCGGTTTCGTTAGGTTTCTGCTCCGAGTTTCCCTTTTTCTTCGTGCATCCCTTGTATTGGGTCGGCTTGGCATCGCCCCCGGCCATGACGATCGAATAGATGTTGCCGTCAGGGCCCAGGCAGAATCCCTTCGTATCCTTTGTGCATTCCCCCGCGACGTCACCCGCGGCGATCTTGCCCCCTTCCTTGCATTCATAAATATAGCTGTTCCTGTCGCTTCCCAAATTCTTAATCCCCTCGGAAACGCTTCCGACTATCCCCTTCAAAGGCTCGGTCACCATGGTCTCGAGCACCTTCTCCTTGAGGTTCGGCCACAGCAGGGCGCTCTTCTTCTTGAGCTCCCACTTCAAGTCCCGCGCCTTCTGCTGCTCGTCCTTCAAGGCCAGAAACTCCAGGGACTCGCCCATGGACTTCGACCCCTTGTCCTGGTTGCCGCCGAAGCCCTTGTCGTCCCGCCCGCCGCCGCCGCCCATCCCGTCTCCATAGCCCCCGCCCGGCATCTGATGAGAAGCCGCCGACTCCAGGGCCGAGGACGCAGGCCCCTGCCGGTTGAAATCCGAGCCCGCGTTGGCCGCGGCCTTCTTAAGCGCCTCCATGGCCCCGGCGCTGGCGTTCTGCGAGCCCCGCGGGCCCACGCCCCGGTAATCCGGGGCCCTGCTCACCTGGGAAAGAGAATCGCTCGAGGCGGCCTTGTTGGGAACATTGGCCGCCGATATGCCCGGCAAGGAGTAGGAGCTGCCGCCTCCGCCCGCGGCCACCCCCAGGCCGCGCAGGCCCGCGTTGGTCAACGCCGGCTTGGGCACGGGAAGGCGGGCCGCCCTGGTCGCGGCGGAGGCGCCCTTGCCCGCGGCATTGGCAATCGCGTCTTTCCAGTCCGTGGACTCCTTGGACGGCGCCGTCGGAGCGGTGGCGGTCGCGGCCGGCTGCTGGGAAGCGCCCGGCCCCATGATCAAGGCGGAAGGGTCGCGCACGTTCAAGGGAGTGATGACGTCGCTGCCCCCGCCCACCGCGCCGCCCGCGGCCATGCCGTCGACGCCGCGCTCGTAGGGCGAGTCTCCGGAGCCGAAGCGGCCCGAGGGCTGGAAGCCCCAGCCCGGCTTGAACGCGCCCGAGTCCGCGCTCTCAGGGCTCATCATGAAATGCTCGGCCAGCGGCGCCATGATCAGCACGCCCAGGCCGGCCAGGATGAAGGCCAAATCCTTTTTCTTGAACTGCTTGAGCCGCTCCATGAACGACATGCCGCCGGCCAGACCTTTGATCTTGACCTGGGGTTTCTTGGAGTCCTTCAAGGTCGGGATCTGGGGTTTCTGTTCCATGGCCATTCTCCTTGCTCCTCAACGATTGCAGTCCACCGTGGGGCAGCCGTCGCCTGCGGTTAATGGGCACGCCATGATATGTTGGCACTGAACGTCGTAAAGCTGTACGCAGACCGCCTTCATCTCATTGCCCTTGGCCTTGCAGCGCCTGGCCTTGCTTTTGCTGCAGCCGCCGCCGCCGCAGTCCATGGCGTTGAGCTCGTCGGCCTTGGCCTGCAATTGCGCGGAAAGGTCGTCTTCCCGCGGCCCGTAAGTGTTCTGGGCGTCCTTGCATTTCTGAGCGTTGATCTCGGCCTGGCGCGCCTCGTCGATATAGCCCTGAAGCTGCGCGTCGCTGGGCACGTTGACCAGGGAAGATCCGTCCACCGGCACCGCGACCAGGACGTCGGGCGCGCCCGGGCCCACCCTGTTGCCGTCATAGACCGCGCCCACGTTGGTCGCGGCGTACTCCGAGGGACAGCCGTTCTCCGCGGTGCATATCGGCTCGCGCGCCATCTGCGCGCGCGCCCGGCCGTCGGCCAGTTGGGCAAAGGGACCCTTGGAGGCGGACATCACGTTGTGATTGAGGGCCTGCCGCCTCTCCGTCGAGGCTTTGGCCACCACGGCCCGGCTCAAATGCCCCTCGTTGCCCGCTTGGATCTTGGCCCTGCCCGCGCCTGGAACCTTGGTTCCGGAGAAGGCGCTCGTGACGTTGTCGCCCCGGCCGGAGCCCGCGGCCACGCCCCCGGAGAAAAAATCCCGGCCCGCGTAAGCGGTGCTGCCGGCCGAACCCGCGGCGCGGCCGCCCGGACCAGCGGCGCCCCCGAACTGGCGTGCGGAGCCCATATTGCCCGATCCAGACGCGCCAAACTCATTGTGCCAGCCTCCGGGGCCGGCATAGCCGAGACCGCGATCGGCTCCGGCCAGTTGGCGCGCTCGCTCGCCGGTCAGATCTCCCTCTTCAAGAGCCACTCCCTCGCCGCCTTTTTCCGCATCCTCGGGATTGAGGATGCCGTTGACCGAACGAGCCGCGCGGCCCGCGGCGCGGGTCAAACCCGAACCCGCCAGGCCGAACTCTTGCGCATTGCCCGAAACCAGGCTGACTGATGAGCCGTTCGCGGACGCGGCGCCGCCGCGGCCCAAAATATCGCTCCAGGCGATATCCTTGCCCTGCTGGGCGGAACGAAAGGCCTTCAGGACGCTTCCAAAGGAAATCTCCCCCGAAGTCCCCAGCACGCCCCCCATGCCGAGCTTGGCCGCCACCCACGCCAGGGCCGCGGCCGCGCGGGAAGAACCAAAAAACCCGCCGGCAAAATTGGAAGGAGCGATGAAAACAAAGGAAAGCATGACCGCCACCAATAAAAGAGCCGCCAAGGTCTTGCGTTTTCTAAAAAGCAGAAAAAGCAGACCCAGGAGGCTTTTTTTCTTATTGCGCTCGAAAAATTCAGACATATTTCTCCGGATTAAAAATCACCGTCTGATTTTGATGATAGTGTAGTACGCGACCTATATATTGTCAATAGTGAAAAGCCATTTTTACCTATTTTAAACTTTTCCTCCCGGATTGATTTTAATGCCCGTGTGTGATATAACATTCTTTGGAGCCCGATCATGCTGACCGCTGAAAGCACCGCCCAAATCGATTTGCCGCCGCAAAAGATATGGGAATACCTCTCAGACATCGAGACCTGGGAATATCTCTGGAAAACCCCTCTTTGGTTCAGCACCCTTACGCATAAATTCCGCTTGGAGGAAGGCAGCATGCCCGGCCCCAACGCGGTCGTCATCCAGGAGTCCCGGGGCACCATCGTCAAATGGAAGGTCACGGAATGGCTTCCTCCCCAGAAGATCGTTCTCGCGGCCCGGATGCGCGAATGGCTCGCGCACTACGATGCCATCCTGACTTTCACCATCATTCCCAAGACGTCCTTGGCCACGGAAGTCCACGCCCGCTTGGTCTTCGAGCCCAAGGACGCCCTCGTAAGCGCCGTGTGCTGGATTCTCCCGTTCGAGAACAAGGCCCGCGCGGGTCTGGCCAGGATTCTAGCCCGCCTCAAGACCACGCTCCAGAAATAGTCCGCCGCGGCAGCCCGCCCTACTTCCCCAGCTCCCTGGCGACCAATGTGCCGATGCTTGCGATCGCGGACAAGACGAGCCCCATGACTATGCCCGCAACCCCCGAAGCCATGGTCGCGGCCGCGGCCACGATGATGACCCCGCCGGCGATCATGGAGATATTTCCTTGCGGAGAGCCGCCCTGCATATTGATCATGGCGCCCAGCATAAGGCAGACGGCGCCCAGCATCGCGGCGATGCCGGCGATGACCATGCCGATGGCGATCAAGATGGCGCCGATTCCAAAAAAGCCCATCAAGGCGCGGCCCAACAGGATCAGCACGCCGGCGATCACCAGGAGCATGGCCGCGATGGAAACCAGGGTCTTGGTCGTATCCACCATGCCCTGCCACGGGGTGACGTTCATGCCGGAGACGGACAGGCTCGTGCAGGCCGTGCCGTTCCAGTACTGGTCGTCCCCGCATTGTTCGATGGTGGGCGTGTAAGTAGTCGGATTGCTCCCGCCCGTTCCATCTCCCGCGCCCGTGCTCGCGCCGGTGCCCGCGCCCGCGCCAGGGGAGCCGTCAGATACGCCGACAGGCGCGGCCGGCGCCGCGCCGCCTTGCGTTTGCGTGCCCTCGAACTGGGTCGAAGCCGCGGCCGAGTTGATCTCCGAGGCGCTGGTTCCTCCGTCGCGCATTTGGGCGTTATAAGGAGTCATGGAACGCAGTTGGGCCAAGGGCTTGTTGGCCCTTATTCCGCGCAGCCTCATGTTGGCGCTGGCCCTGCTGCGCGCCTTGGACAATACGCCTCGCTGTCCGAGCTTCGAGGGCGTAGGGCTGAACTTGCTCAGGTTCCCGCCCTTGCCGCCCTGGCCCACGGTCGGGCCGAAACGGGCGGTGGGGCCGCCGGTGAAGATATTGCTCGCGCCGAAGGCGCCCCCCAGGCTGCTGCTGAGCCTGCTGCCGCTTAAATCACGCGCCATCCTGTCCCGAAGCATTCCTTCTTGCGCGGTCTGGACGCCGTCTTTCTTGCCCGCGTCTTCGTCCGGAGTCCGGGGGCCTTTGCCTGTTTGAGGACCGTCCTCGGTCTTGGGCCCTAAGCCCGTTTCCGTGTTTCCCCAATTGATCAGGCCTTTTCCCGCTCCGGCCGCGTAATCGAGCGCGCCCGAATCCGAGTCGTTGCCGACCTGGATGGTGGAACTCAAAGCCCCCAGATCAGGCATGCCCGCAGACGCGTCGCCATGCGCGCCGAAGAGCCTGTAGACTCCGACGGCGACAGCGCCGATCAGCAGGGCCGCGGCGGCCAGAACCGCGGCCTTGCCCGGCAAGGTTGAAGTCAGGCTGGAAAAAATGGCGCCGGCCCGGGCGAAAAGCTGCGCGAAAAAGCCCGCCTCCGCGCCCGCTCCGGCCCCGAAGGCGGTCCCGGTTCCCGCGCCGACCGCGGCTTCCCCGGCCCCGGCAGCGGCCTCTCCGGCGCCGGCCCGTCCCGCGCTCGCCGCCGACCTGGCCACGCCGGCGCCCGCCCGCCCCGCGCCGCCGGCGGCTCCGGTGAAAGAGGGACCTTTGGGCGCGCCCGAGCTCCAGGCGGCCCCGGCCTTCTTGCGCTCCTTTTCCTTCTTCTTAAGATTCGGGATGTCAACGGCCGGAATGTCCTGGTCCGGAAGATCGAAGTCTTCGTTGTCTGCCATATGGTCCCCTACGAATCATTCCCAAGACTGCGTGTCCGTGTTATAGGTCCGCGATCCGGTGCTGTTGGCGAAGACGCTGCCCCCCAGCCCCATCAATCCGGTAATGACGTTCATCGCCGCATACGACGCCATCGTTCCCGCCCCGCTGGCCCCGACCCATGCGAGCCCGCAAATGAGCCCCCCCACCACGGCGAATATGCTGCCCTCGACCGGCCTGCCCATGGCGGCGCAGACCAGACCCAACACGCCGATGATGGCGCCAACGGCGGAGAGTGCGTATCCCAGGGCATTCCATATGGCCACCCGCACCGCTTCCGCGATTCCCCAAGAGGAACGCGCGATGATCAGCTGGAAAGCGGAAAGCACCGTGGCGATGATAAGCAATATTTTGAGCATCGCGACGTAGGGATCGGTGGGATCAACGCTGTGCCCGGCCTCCGACTTGACGCAGCCTCCGGACGGAGAGTTGATGTAGCCCCCGTCCGGAAACAGCGCGTCGCAGTCGTCCATCCCCATATCCGTCGTCGTGTCCGTCGCGTCCGAGGTGTATCCGCCGCCGCTCACGGGGTTAGGCGTAAACCCCCCGCCGCTTGTCCCGATGGGATTGGAACCCGTGCCCGCGCCGCCGCCGGTGATGGCGCTGCCGATGGCGGGATTATTGTCGAAAGGCGCGCTGGCATAAGCGGCTCGCGATTCGGACTGGCCTTGCCGGGCCTGGTTGGAAAGACTGTGCGCGTTATCGAGCTGCCTGCGGGCCAAGCCCTTGCCGCTGCTGCGTCCGACGTTGACGGCGCGGCTCTTGGTACGGCCCGTCGTGGGACTCTTGCTGCTGAAAGCGAGCATTTTTCCCGGATCCGCCTTGAACTTGGGCGCGTCAAAGCCGCGGTTGACGCCTCCGGAAAGCCCCGCGCCTCCGGCGAGCCCCGAGCCGAAGCTGTTGCTGAGCATCCCGAACTTCCTGCCCAGTCCGCCTGGCTCCGCTCCCGGAGTCTTGCCCGCCCCGGCCGCCGCCGCGGCCAACGCCGCCGGGTCCACGGGCGCTCCGGCCGGACTGGGCTGCTCCTTGCCGGCGTCGGCCTCGGCCTTGGCCGCGGCCTCGGCTTCAGCCTTGCGTTTCTCCTCCTCGGCCTTGGCCCTGGCCGCGCGTTCCTCGGGCGTCAAGCCGTCGAGGCTGCCGGAGACCATGCCCAGGCCGCTGGGAGACGCCCGGCTGTCTCCGGGGAGTTTGGACAGGTCGCCCTCATACTTGGTTTTCTCGGCCTTGGCGAAAAGCTGGGGCTTTTTCTTGGCCTCGAACCGGCTGGAGTCCGGCGCCAGCACCTTGCCCACGCTGTAAGCGCCCACGCTCAAGGCGCACACGAGCAAGGAAACCCCGATTTTTCCGCCTAGGCCCGCGAGAGCGCCGGCCGTGCCGCCGGAACCGCCGACGCCGAGCAAGCCCCGGGCCGCTCCGGAGCCCCCGGAGCCGCCGATTCCGAACCCGCCCCTGGCGCCGCCTTTGCCCCAATTAAAAAAAGGCAGGCCAGCGCCTTTGCGGCGCTTCTCTCCGACCTTGGCCAGCTTGAAATGGGGGACTTGCGAATCATCCGTCATAGGTTTTTTGTCAGTGTCCATGGGATTCTCCTACGACGTGAGATAACGGCGCAGCGCTGAGTCCGAGGCCGGTTCAACGACCTGGGCGGCCTCGTATTTATGGTCCCAATCCGGCGGCTGGCCGTCCTTGAAATAACCCGACGAATACTTCTTCGGCGTGGACATATAAGCCCAGGCGCAAGCGGCCAGGGCCGCGCCGCCGCACGCGTACATCAAGGTCAAGACCCCTCCGGAAAGAGCGCCCGTGTTCGCCAATCCATAGATCGCCAAGCCCGCCGTGGCCGTAACGAAGCCGCCGGCCAAGGTCAATATCTGCCCCTGCAATACCTGTCCGAACTTGCCGCCGCCGATTATGGCGCCGAAAGCTATGACCGCCAAGCCCAACAGCGCGGCAATGCCGGCCAAGGCCATGGCCAGCCATTTCGCATAGGGACCAAGATTCGTCATCTTGCCGACCTTATCGGCAAGGAAGAGCAGGGTGATGGCGGCGACAACCATCATGAGCGACGTGTTGATGGCGCCCTGCCAGGGCGTGACGTTGACTCCGGTCACCGACGGCATCGTAGTCGAAGTCGCATTGGCCGACGTTGGGGTGACAGTCGGAGACGCGTCCGCCGAGGTTCCGGACGCGCCGGTTCCTCCGCCGATCGTCCCCGGATCCCCCCCCGTAGTCGAGGCGGCCTGGGAATTCCCGTCGTAAGTGCGCCCCGCGGCCTGACTGCTGCTGGCTCCGCGCTGGTCGCGCATGACATTGCCCAGCTGCTTGTAGGCGCTTAAGTTGCGGCTCGCCGACATGCCCCGCAGAGCCCTGCCCGCGGCCGTGGGCCGGGCGGCATTGGCAAACGAGCCCAGATTTCCTCCCTTGGCATTGGCCAGCAAGGCCCCCGCGCCAACGGCCGGCGCGGATGCGCTGGTGCCGGATCCGCCGCCCGCGCCGAAGCCTTTGGAAAGCTCACCGAACTTCTTGTCGGTTTTCAGTTTCGCGGCCGGACCCTGGCCGGGCGCGTTGTCATTCTTGAAGGGCGCGCCCGAGGCAGCCGCGGAGGAATCACCCGAAGCAGGGGCCGCGCCAGGAGCCGCGGCCCCATCCCCGGAACCGTCGCCTTGGCGGGCATTGGCTTGCGCCAGGTAGCTCAGGGATTGGGAGGCGCCATCGGCGGAGACCGAGTTCGCGCCCTCGTCGGAGGCGGCCTGCCCGGATCTCGGCTTGACCGAAAAAATGGACGAGAAATCCGCGTCCGCGCGATCCGCGGCCGTCGGGCCGAAGAGCTTGTAGCCCACCACTCCGATGGAGCCGGCGACCGTGGTCCCCACAAGAACCAAGCCGATGATGCCGGCTTTGGTCGCGAGCAGGCCGCCGCTCAAGCCCGCGCCGGCCGAGCCGCCCCATCCCCCGGACCTTGCCCCGATCCTGGAGAAAAGGCCGGCCAAAAAGCCGGGCTTGCGCTCCTCCTCCTTCTCCTCCTCCCGATTGACGTCGGGATTGATCTTAGGCATATCGGACTGCTGGTCCATACTGCCTCCTTGACGGCACGAACGAGGTCTTATTCGTTGTCTGTCCCGTGACGTTGCTGCCGCTGTTGGTGCTGCGTCCCTGCGTGGCGCTGTACATCATCATGGCCATGGAAATCATATTGCCGGCCGTCCCCCCGACGATGCCCCCCACGAGGACGCCGGCCAGCATGATGGCGAGCTGGCGCTTGGTCTCGGCGCTGGTGTCCGTCTCGGCGACCGCCTCGGCCGGCCCCTCGTACTTGTAGCTGTTGAGGTTCGGGTCATTGACCTTGAGATTCATGGGCACGGCGTCGAAACGGACGTAAGCGCCGTCCACGGACTGGCCCTGGCCGCCGGAAATGGAGGAACCCGCGCCCCGGCCGTCGAAGCTCGCCGCGGCCATGGCTTTGGCGGCGTCGCCGCTCCTTTGATTGGCCGCGGCCGCGCCCTGCGCCTGGGCCGCGCGCAACGAGCTTATGATGCTGCCGCTCCTGGCGCCCGTTGCCGGCTCCATGGCGCCCAAGCCGCGCGCGGCAATGAGGCCGGTGTTGGGCTTGGCGGTCCCGAAAGCGCCCACGGAAAGAGCAGCGCCGCTGCTGCCGCTGCCGCCGCTGCCCAGCCCGGAAAGTCCGCCGAAATTGCCCTTGGGGGGTATGAAAGCCCTGTGCACCGCGGCCCCGCCCCAGCCGCCAGGATCCGTCTTCTTGCTCACCTCCTTGAGCGCCGCGGCGAAGGAAGCCGATGCCGTCGTCCCCCCGGCCGAAAGAGGCGCGCCGGCCGCGGCATTATCGGCGGGCGCCTGATAAAGAGAAGAGACGACCGGCTCGTCGTTATTTTTCTTGCGATAAGCCCCGGAGCCCTGCATGGCAAGGTCCACGGCCTGCCCCGGAGCGCCGCTGGGATTAGCCACGGAGTCGAGGCTTTGCTCCGCGGACTTAAGCCCTCCCTCGCGAATCGCGACCCCGCTGCCTACGGACGAGTCCATCAAGGGCATGCACACCCAGCCCCCCACCGCGGCAAAGGCAGCCAGAATGGCCCACCAGTATTTCTTGAATGGGTCGTTGTCTTTTTTAATCGTGACCGTGCTCATAACCCACCACTATTAGGGAACCCGGCACGGTCAGTTTAGCCCTCAGCCCCATATTTGTCAAGAGAAAGCGTTTTCCTTACTCTATTTTTACCGATCCGAAAAAAGGGGACAGGACATGAAATCCCCGATTTCAAACAGGTTGTCTGCTGCTCTTCGGCCTAGGCGGGTACTTCGGTCCGAACCGCGGGCAAGGGGATGGACTTGGGCGGCTTTCCGTATTCCTGGAAAATACTCACGATTTCATCGTAGTCGAGCTCGTCGCGCTTGACGAGTTCCTGGGCGAAACGATCGAGTATATGCATCTCGCGTCTCAAGGTTTCCTCGACTTCCTTGATGCAGCTCTGGAGCAGATTATTGGTCTCCATATTGAGCTTTTCCTTGAGGCTTTCGGAAAGCTGGTGGTGGGGGATCACGGTGAAGTCCCCGACGAAGCCGCCCATGCCGTAAGACCAGATCATGGTATGCGCGATCTGCATGGCGTTCTCGAAATCAGAGGAGACGCCGTTGCTCGTGACCCCGTACTTGAGCTTTTCCGCGGCATAACCGCCCAAAGCCACGCGGATGTGGGCGCGCAGGGTGTGGCCGTCGGAAGTGTAAAGCTCCTCCCTGGGGATGGAATGAACCACGCCCAAGATGCCTCCGCGCTGCACGATGGAGGCCTTGAACACGTCGTTGGTGGGATGCGTCAGATAGACCATGAGCAAATGACCGGCCTCATGATAAGCCGTGGTCTCTCTCTCCTTTTGGGTCATGCTGAGGCGGTGGGCGACCCCCAGTTCTATGCGTTCGATAGCCTCGGAGAGGTCCTTGTAATTGACCATATCCCGCCGGTTGCGCACCGAGATCAATGCGGCTTCCTTAAGAATGTTCTCGATCTCCGCGGGAGTCTTGTAGACCGCCTTGCGCGCCAGGCGGGCCATGTCCACGGCCGGATCGAGCTGTATCTTCTTGGCGTAGTGCTCGAAGATATCCTTGCGCTCGGCCAGGTTGGGCCGGCCGATGGTGATGGTGCGGTCGAAGCGGCCGGGACGCAGCAGGGCCGGGTCCAGGACGTCTTCCCGCGCGTTCATGGCGCCCATGACCACGATATGGGCGGCGTCGTCGTGCAGGCCGTCCATCTCGACGAGAAGCTGGTTCAAGGTGCTGTTGGACTCGGAGGAGCCGCCGAAGGCGTCCATGAACACGCGCTGTTTGCCCACCACCTCGAGCTCGTCGATGAATATGATGCAGGCGCCGTAAGCCCGGGCGTACTGCCGGGCCTGCTTGAAGAGCTTGCGCACGCGGGCCG
>DMMY01000012.1:0-119744 GCA_003452935.1 Elusimicrobiota bacterium | reverse complement strand
GCGATGGCCTTGGCCAGCATGGTCTTGCCGCAGCCCGGAGGCCCGATCATGAGCATGCCGTGCAGGATCTTGCCGCCCACGCGCTTCAACGCCGCCCGATCCTTGATAAGCTGCACCATCTCCCAGGCCTCGCGCTTGGCCTCGGTCAGGCCGATGACGTCCGCGAAGCGCACATGGACCTGCGTCGCGTCGACCTTGGACTTCTTGAACTGGGCAAACCCCCCGCCGTACTGGAGCAAATAGAGAAATCCGACGAAAACCAGGGTCTGCAGGATGCCCCACGGCAGGGAAGCCACATTGATGCCCACGATGTAGCGCCGGACGCTCTCCTCCATGCCGGACATATACCAGGCCGGGATGAGAATGGCGACGACCACTCCCGCCGCGATGGCGATCGGCACCCAATGCCGCTGCAAGAAAAGCCTGATTTTAGCCCAAAGCATTATTCCAGTTTACCAAATAACAGCGGGGTCAGGTCTTGACTTTTGACATTTGACATTCCAGAAATGGCTGCCAAGCCCTTTAATTCTGCAAGCCGGGCAGGACAAAAGCGATGGGCCGGTCGCGGTTGGGCACGTATTTTGTCACCTCAAAAGTAAAGCCGCTGGACCTATAGAAAGGCATGTTGATCGGCCGGGTCTTCACCGTGAGGGTGACCACCTGCCAGACCTGGGTCCGGTTAATATCTATTTTTGCCCCATGCCCAGTCAAACGGACAAGATCCAAGAATTTTTCCGTCGTATCGCCATACTGATTGGACGGGCCGCCGAACCCGATATATTCGCTGGCCTTGGCTTCGATGTCGTCTTGAAGCCTATTGTCGCTGCCAACGTAATTCACGTTGCGGTGGGACTCCAGCTGCCAGCGCCGGGCCGCATAATAGGAGGCAATTTCAATCTTTTGGACGAGGATAAGCAGCGCGTAAACCTTGGCGAAAGCGAACAGAAAAAACATGAACAGGGGAAAAAGCAGCACTGTCTCGGTCGTGGCTTGCCCGCGACGCCGTTGTCGTCCAGAGGTCCGACACCCGCTCAGGAAGCGCGCCAGAAACGAAAAAATCCCGCGAATGTCAAAAATCAAGACCTGACCCCCATCAAGGATAAGACCTCACTTGGAATTTCGGCGTGGGATAGGGCCAGACCGCGGCCTTGGCGCCGGCGAATCCGTCGATGGCTATGGTAACGTGCACCGCGGGCTTGCCTTGGTTGAAATCATGATTAAAGTAGTTATGAGGAGCCTGCCAAATTTGGGTCACGGGTATGCCTCTGCTGAGATACATGCTGGATGTAAGCGGCTCGCGCAGTTTGGACACCGCCCCGCCCTTGACCCACATGAGATGAAACAAGCCCGAGCAGCCGTCGATGGTCTGGGGCATGACGGGAGGCGTGTCGGGCGCATAGACCTGCCAGGGCTGGAACGCGCTGCCCGTCGGCTTATTGCCGTAAAAATTGAGCCTGTCGTAGCAGAGCGGCCGCACCACGGTGGAAGAGCGCCAGTCGCCGGCCGAGTTGATCCCGGAATCAAAGGTGTTCGCCGCGGTAACGGCGTCGTTGACGTCGTCGCCGGTATTGAGCCAATAGGATTTTTTGAGGAAGTTGTGCTGGGCCGAGAGGCGCTTGAGCACGGAATATTGAGCGTCCTCGACCGAGCCCAGAAGCTGGTATATCTGAACATAGAGTTTATAGACCTGGTTGGCGTCGTCCCAGTTGATCCAGAAATGCTTGGCATCGTTCATGGTCAGGATCTCCAGAGTCCCCCCTACGTCGGGAGGATCCCCGAAATTCTTGCCCATGCCCGTAAGCCCCCCGAAGGCTATGTCCCAGGATTTCTCGCTCTTGTACTCGTTCTTGGCGCCCGGATCGCAAGTGCCTCCGGCCATGGGAAAATCGCCGTTCTTGCACATTATCTCCCAAAGGCTCTTGGGGCCGGAGCAGCCGTCGAGTTGGTCGCAGTCGATCATCGTGGTCTTAAAGCCCTCGTCGAAGATGCGCATCGGGAATGCGCCGTTGACGTAAGCCGTGCGGTTGAGAAAGTCCGAATAATTGGTCATCTCCACGAACACGGCCGCGTCAATGGCGAATTGATGACGGATTTTCTCGCGAGACAGCTTGGCCGTTTCATAGATCAGATAGACGAAAAGCATGAAGGTCGGAAACAGGATCATGGCCGGGATCACGACCTGGCCGACTCGGGACCTCCGAAAGGACTTCATCCTTATAAGGTTATCTCCGAGCCTGAAAAAAATCAAGGCCAGCGCGGTTAAAAAACAGTATCAGGTCTTGACATCTGGCGCTTGCCCAAACAGCGAGGCTAGACAGCGAGAAACTTCGCGGTTTCTTCGGCTTGAAAATCGATTTTAGCGGCTGAAAAATCTATGGAAACCGCCAGATGCTGGAGCAAGGCCCCGTCCTTATAGCGATGAACGCGGAACTGGAAGGTTGTCGAATAAAGTTCGCCGCGGACGCTCTCCACCTCGGCCCATATGGCCCGGCCGCCCCATGATTTAAGAACCTCGGTCATACCCTCCCGATAAGCCGCATACTCTTTGTCCGGCATGCGCGAGGTCGTCCCCATGTTAAAGATCAGCAGACCGACGTCTTCCTCCGGCGGGATATTCTTGGCGATAAACCGCCAAGCCGACTCCGGCGCGCAGGCGGCGAGTTGAATGAAGACCGCATCTCGCGAGAACCGGTCAAGGACCGCATCCGCGGCGGCGTCGAGCTCCTGGATGGCCTTGGCGTTGTCGGGAGGCACGGCGGCGGTCAGCCACCGGCGTTGGTTGATGTCGGACAGGAGCAAAGGCTCCGGGTCAAGCCCGACGCGAGCGGCCACGAGTTCCGAGTCAAACCCTTTTCGCGGCCCGATAATGTCCGCGGCCAGGTTCAAGCCCGCCCCGGCGTTGACTTCCACCAGATAATAGGGCATGGAGCGTCTTTGGAAGAACTCCACGGCCGGGACGATCCAGAGAGGCGCCCGAGCCGCCACATAGGAACGGCGATGCCCTTTTTTTAGCCGCTCGAAAAACGAGGCCGGCGGATCGGCCATAAAACGGGCCAAGGCCGGCGCTGGGTCCGCCTCCGCGGTACCGCCGCAAGAAGGGAAGTAGCGCACCAGGGGATTGTCCTCGTCGCTGAGCGCCTCGAAGTGAAGACAGGTTAGAAACAATCCCCATGCCTCGGTCCAGGCCACGAATTGTCTCTTGTCCCAGGCCTTGAGAACCTTGGGCCACCAAGCCGGATCGCCCTGCTTAAGTTGCGCCGCCAGGTAGCGGATCACGGCGAAGGTCACGGGCTGGTCTTGCGTCACCAGCGCAGCCCGATCCAACTGGGCGAGAAAGGTCTCCTTGGCGATCAAAGGAGCGCACCCCATGCCCGCGCCAGCCGGGTCAGGTCTCCTGGGGCGAGATCAATCCCATCTCGATGCCCTTGACCACGGCCTCCGTGCGGTTGGATACCTCCAGCTTTTGGAAAATAGCGTTCAAGTGGTTCTTGATGGTCTTGACCGAGCAGTCCATCTTGGCAGCGATCTCCTTGTTGGAAAGGCCCGAGCCCAAGAAGACAAGAACACGGATCTCGGTCTTGGTCAAGGACACCGGAGAACTCTGGCCCTCGCCGGAGGCCATCTGGCGCAAGCCCGCGATGAGCTTGCCCATGACCTGCTGGGGAATCATCACGCCGTCATTGGCGAAAGCCTTGAGGGCATTGACCAGCTCGGAAGCGGGCAGCATCTTGGACAGATAGCCGTTGGCTCCGGCCTGGATGGATTCCATCACGTGAGCCTCGTCCTCATAGCTGGAGAGAATGAGAACGTTGGTGTTCGGGCACTCCCTTCGGATCTGCCGAGTGGCGGCGATGCCGTCGATCTGAGGCAGCTTGATGTCCATGAGGATGACGTCCGGCTTGAGCTTGCGGGCCTGGCGGACGGCCTCCTGCCCATCGGCGGCCTCTCCGACAACTTCGACCATCTTTTCGTTATCGAGCAGATCCTTGATCCCCTCGCGGAACAACGTCTGGTCGTCGGCGATCAGGACTCTGACCCTTTTTTTCGTCGGCATGTCTCCTCCCCGAGCGCGTCAGCGCTCAGACACTGGCGGTTGCGCGGCTGGCTGCGCCGTCATGTGCCTGGTACTGCGAAAATCTTCTTGAGTATACCAAACTTTTTCAAGCCGCGGCTTTTGGGATCGGAATCGTGAAATAGAAAGTCGAGCCCTGACCCAGGCCCGGGCTCTCGACCCAGATCCTGCCTTTATGGATATCCGCGATCTCCTTCGCGATAGAAAGACCCAATCCCAGCCGCCCGCCGCCGGCCTGGCTTTGGGCCTGGCAGAAGCTCTCGAAAATTTTGCTTATGTTCTCGGGCGCGATGCCCTCGCCCGTGTCGCGCACGGCAAAGACCACGGCATCATCCCGGCGCTCGGCCAAGACAGTGACCCGACCGTCCCTGGATGTGTGCCGCAGGGCGTTTTCCAGCAGGTTATTGAGCACCTGCAGGATGCGGCGTCGATCTCCCAGAACCACGGGCAAGGATGGCTCGACCTGGGAGTCGAGAGTTATTCCCCGCGTCGCGGCCCGCCTCTGCGGGCCGGCCAAGGCTTCCTCGACCAAGGCGCCCGGGGAGAAAAAATTCATCTCCAGGCGGAATTTGCCCTGTTCGATGCAGGCCCAGTCCACCAGATCCTCGATAAGCCGGGCCAGCTGGCCGATGCCGTTGGAAATATAGGCCATGCGCTTCTTCTGGTCTTCCGTAGGGCTGATGGACTGCGAAAGCATGTCGAAGCTGACCTGCAGGGTCATCAGAGAATTAGAAAGATCATGCGATGACATGGAAAGAAACTTGGATTTCATCTGATTGAGCCGGGTCAGCTCGGCGTTCTTTATCCTTAAATCTTCCAAGAGACGCTTGTTCTCCTGCTCCAAGCGCAGCTTTTCGACGGCCTTGGCGATGGAATGCTTGAGCCGGTCGAAATCCACGGGCTTGGACATGAAATCCGTCACCGCCTCCTGAATGGCCTTCACCGCGGTGTCCAGCGAGGCATGAGCGGTGAGCATCAGTATCTGGCTCTCGTTATTGATCATGCGGATACGCTGGATCACGTCGATGCCGGTGGAGTCGGTCAAATTGTAATCCATGATGATGACGTCGAAGAAGCGCTGGCGGACCTGCGCCAAGGCCTCGGCGCCTGAGGCGGCCGGCGCCACCTCATAACCTTCGACCTCGAGATTATCGATGATGCTCTCGCGCATATTCGCGTCGTCGTCAACGATCAAGATCGCGCCTTTCATGTCTGTCGTCCTGACGGGGGATTTGGAGGAACAGCCTGGGCGGCCTGAATCACCGCGCCTGGAGGGGAAGTAGGCGCGGCGGAGGGCGCCGCCGATTGGGCCACGGGCAGGCTTATCTTGAAAATGGTGCCTTTGCCCACCTCGGATTCCACATCCACCGAGCCGCCATGGCGGTCCACGACCTTGCGCACCACGGCCAGGCCCAGCCCCGTGCCCCGTGCCTTCGTGGTGAAAAACGGGGCGAAAATCTTGTCGACGACGTCCGGCGGGATGCCCGGACCGCTGTCCGCCACCGCGATCACGACCGACTTGCCGTCCTCCGCCAGGCGGGTATGGACGCCGATAGCGCCTTGCTGGGGCATGACCTCTATGCCGTTATTAATCAAATTACGGATGGCCTGCTGCATTTCGGTCGTGTCAATCTGCACGGACGGATTGGCCGCATCGAGCCTCTTGTCCAACGCGATGTGCGGCGGAAATGGATAGACGGAAAGAAGTTCCTCAAGCCAGTTGTTAAGGCGCACCTGCTCGGGTTTAAGCTCGCGGGTGCGGGAATAGGTCAGGATCTCGTTGATGATGCCGTTGGCCTGCCGGATCTCCGACTCGATGATCTTGATATGCTTGTCGATCTTGGGATCCGCCCCGGCCAGGGCGCCCCCCAGTTTGGTCTTAATGAAATAAATGGAATTATTGATCACGGCAAGCGGATTGCGGATCTCATGGCCCACGACCGAGGCCATCTGGCCGATGGCGGCCAGCCGCTCCTTCTTGATGAGCTCGTCTTGCGCGGCCTTGAGCTCCCGAGTCCGCGCCTCGACGCGTTTTTCCAGGAACTTGGTGAATTTCTCGAGTTCCTGCTTGGCGTTGATCAGCTCCCCGGTTTTCTCCTTCAAAGACTCGCTCATCGCCAAAAAAGTCTGGGCGAGATCTCCGATCTCGTCGTTGGTGGTCATCATCTCGGGCAGGTCCTCGAACTGCCCCCGGCCCAGCCGTGCCGCGGCCTCGCGCAGCAGCCGTATGGGCTGCGTGATGTGTCCGGCCACGGCCAGCGAGAGCAGTATGGTAAAAATCACCACCCAAACCAGCACCCGCAAGATTTGGTTCCGCATCTCGGCCGCGGTCTGGTAGGAGTACTCCATGGGCTGCTGGACATAGACCACCCAATCCAGGTCCCGGACATCGGAGTAGGCGCCCAGCAGCTTCCTTCCGTCGGCCAGGGCCATCGGGCCTCCGCCCTTGGGCGCGGTCTGAGTCGTGATGATCTTGAGGACCTCATCGCTCATGCGCGCCTCGGGCCGCAAGACCTCCTTGAAATTGGAATGCGCGATAAGGAATCCATCCCGTTTGTCAACCACCGCCGCGGCCGACCTGCCCGTGGCCGGGAACTCCATGCCCAACATGGAGGAAAGGCCGTTCAAGCTCACCTTGGCCATGAGCACTCCCGCGGTCCGGGCGGGCTGGCTGCGTTGGTCGACGATAGAGACGGCGACGGTGACTGTCGGGTAAACGCCCTGAAAGCGCTCCAACTTGCCGATGAACTGGCCCCGGCGCATGGTCTCGGCGAAAAACTCATCGCTTTCAAAGTTGCGCATCTCGGGCGAAGAGCCCAGAAAGCGCCCCGTTCGCATCTGCTCGATGCCTTGGGGATTGCTGACCGAAAGCTCCAGTATCCCCATGTGCACCTGCATGATGCGGTTGAGATACTGCTGTTGCTTGACGGGTTCCATCGAGGAAAACTCCTCGATGCCCGACGTTTCGGCCAGAACGTTCTTGAACGTGGTGACGTACTTATAAACCGTGTCCGCGAATCCCACGGCCAAGGATTCCTGCATGGCCAAGGTTTCCTTGCGCAAGGACGCCTGGGAGATGTTGACCAGATGATACCCCACCACTCCCATGGGCGCCAGGGAAATAAGCAAGAACCACAAAAGAATCTTGTAGGCGAGCTTTCCACGTCTGGCGGGCAAAGCCATATTATTGTTCTAAAGCGCCTAGAGGCAAGACCCGAATGTCGACCTCTCCCCCTGAAGACAACCAGCCGCCGACGGACACGCCCGCGGGTCGCCCGGTTTCACGGCGCCGCGGGCGCCGAGGAATCCCTCAGCCCGGGGTCCTCCGGGAAAGCAGCTGCTTGATGCGTATACAAAGCTCGGCCAGGTCGAAAGGCTTGGTGATGTACTCATCCGCCCCAAGCTCAAAGCCCTGTTTTTTCTCCTCGGACGAGAGGAATCTGCCGGTCATCATGATGAGAATCGTGCTCCGGGACCTCTTGCGCAGGGTCTGGCAGATTTGGAATCCGCTGGAGTCCGGCAATTGGATGTCCATGATGACCACGTCCGGATCGACTTTTTTGGCGGTCTCGATGCCGGCGTGCGCGGCGCCCGCCTGATAGCACTCGAAGCCTTCCAACTCCAGGACTTCGGCCAAGCTTTCGCGCAGGTGCGCATCGTCGTCAATAATGAGCAGTTTGGTCATGCTACCTCCGCATCTCCGTTCCCGGCGGGACAAGTTTGTAGCCCACGCAGGGAATGGTGGTGATGTACTTCGCGGCGGACCCCAGCTTCTCGCGCAGCCTGCGGACGTGAACGTCCACGGTGCGCGGCGACCCGAAATAATTGTAGCCCCAGACGCGCTCGATGAGATACGGGCGGCTCAAGACCCGATTGGAGGAGCTCAGGAAAACGTACAGAAGATCGAGCTCCTTCGAGGTCAAGTTAACGCGCTTGCCTGCCACGTGCAGGGTGTAGCTGGTGAGATTGAGCTCTATGGGCCCCATCTTGATGAGCTCTTCCGAGGCATTGACCTGGGTCCTGCGCAGCACGGCCTTGATGCGGGCGATGCATTCCGCCGCGTCCCAGTTGAGGGAAAGGCACTCATCCGCCCCGGCCTGGAAGAACTCCAGGCGCAAGGAAGCCCCCCGGCTGCCCGGGGCCGCGATAGCCGGAGAAGGTTGGGCCTTGAGAAAATAGCTGGCATAAGCGGGACGGCTGTTGGCCGCGGGCGCCGAAGCCGGCTGTTCCGCGTGCTCCACCAGGGCGATGATGGGCAGTTGCTTCGTTGGACCGCGCGAACGCAGGGTCTTGACCATGGACACGCCGTCCTCATCGACAAGTCGTTGCCCCATCAGCAACAGCTCGCAGCTGCGGTTGGCGAGAAGTCCGAATAGTTCCTTGGACTTTTGAGCCACTGTCACGGTCATGGCATTGACCGCCATCGCTTCTAAAACGACGGCGGCCCGGTTCGGCTCGCGGGAAGCGTAAACGACGTTTACACGCATCGCGGGATCATTCCGCGGCGGCGTCCTCGGCCGCCTCCAACTCCACGCGCACCGCGCTCAACCCCAAGGTATGGGAAAACAAGTTATAGAGGCCGCACAGACCCAGGATCAAGGCGTCCATAAGAACCATATAAAATACCGCGAACATAAGCGTGGCCACGAGCTTTAGGCCGATGGACATTCCGGCCGCGCTCAAGTTGGGAACGACGACAAAGCTCACGAGGCCCCCGAGAAGGCCCAGCGTCCCCAGAACCGCGGAAACGACCGGACGCGTCAAGGCCAGGATCGCGAGAGCCGCGATCGCCCCTCCGGCCACGGCGAGGATAGGCATATCCTTGGCATAGCCCATCAAGCCAATGATAAGACCGATGGCCACGGCGGTCGGAATCATCGGGTGCGTTAGCCAGAACGGATCGATGCGCTTGACTTGCTGAGTCATCTCATTCTCCTGACGTTGAAATAACCTCACGAGCGCGGAAAAAACCAGGCCGCGCCTCCAGCTAGAGAAAGATTAACAATAGTAATAAGAATATGCAAGCACGACAGGAGTGTTATGGCGTAATTTTTTCCCGAAAGCTGCGACAATTTCCCGATGTCAAATGTCAAAAATCAAGACCTGACCCCGTCAAGCAAGAGGCCTGAGGGATGAATTGGGCTTGGGCTCGAATAGGATCAGGGTCCGGCGCAATTCCCCTTCCTCCTCAAGGTGCACCGCCCGCACGTGGCAGGGCTCGGAACGGAACATGGTATCGGCCTCGACGAGTTGGTTGGGCCGCTCCAGGGCCACGCCCACGAGGCGCAGGACGTCCTGCTGCTGGCTGTCGATGACGTCAAGAAGGTGCATTTTGCCGTCGGTGGACATGGTGCCGGTCAATGGGAAATTCGTATAAAGGACGCTATTATCCTCGTCGACCACGATCGCCTTGTGGTGCTTGGACACGATGGCCATGAGAATGGACTGCCACCAGCGGGCCTCGGCCACGCCGCGCTGCTTCTCCTTGACCATGGCGTTGGCCACCTCGGCTTTCACCTTGGAGAGGAAAATATTCATGACCCCGGCCAGTTCCCCGACCTCATCGCTGCGCGGCGGGAACTTGAGCTCCAGATTCTTGAAGGAAATGGCCTCTATGGAGTCGCGCAAGGAAAGCAGCGGATTGATGACGAAATGGTGCATGAAAAAATAAAGCGGGATGCCCATGAGCAAAAGCACCCCGACCGCGCCGACCGCGTACTTGCGCATGGCCTTATTGATGACTTTCACCACCCCTTCGCGGCTCACCTGCAGATTGATGATGCCCATGACCTCTCCGCGCAAGGAAAGAGGAATGGCGATATCGTAGAGGGGAAGATTGGGGACCGCGCGCACGATGGGGGACTTGGCCAGGGAAGACTGCTCGATGGCGTCGGTGGGCAGCGACACCTCCTTGATGAACTGCTCGAAGCTGTAGGTGATCTTGCTGGGATCCTTGAACCAGCGCACTTCGCCGTACTTGTTCAGGTAAAGCAGCGACGCGACCCGGTCGTCCTTGGCAAAACGCATGACCACATCCAGCTCCTCGAAGGTGAGCGCGCTCTGGTTGCGGGAAAGACCCGTGATGAGGGTAGGGGCGTAGAGACGCACCATGTCGATGGCCTCGCCCTTGAGCTTCTCGTCGAAAGTCCACTTGAAAAGGTTGTAGTAAAAGATGCCGCCCAGAACCATGACGTATATCCCGATCCCGGAGAACCACAAAAACCACTTCGATGATAGCTTCATGACATTCCGGCGCTAGGCCCGACGCGGGCCGCGCTCATCGCCCGCCTCCGTAAAGGTTGTTGATTCGTTCCAGACCGGCCTTGGCGTCGGAGTTGGACGGGTCGAGCTGGATGGCATGGGACCATTCGTTGCGGGCCTTCTCAAAATCACCCTTCTGATAATAGATCATCCCGGAAAGATAATACTGCTGGGACTGACGCCTGTTGTCCTCGGCCGCGGCCGCGCCGGACGCGTCGGTCTTGGCCGCGGCGCTGGACGCCGCGGCCTTGGCCTCGGCCTCGGCCTTGGCCTGGGCCTTGGCTTGCTCCTCGGCCTGGCGCTTCTCCTCCTCCGCCTTGACCTTGGCCATTTCCGCGGACCGCCGGTGCGCCGCCTCCTCGCGGCGGACCTGCTCCTTGGCCCGGGCGACAAGCTGGTCCGCGGCCCGCTGATCGTAGCCGTAGGCCACGGCTTTCTTCCACTCGGCCACCGCCTCGTCGTACTTCCTGGTCTCGTAGAGTTTGCGGCCTTGAGCCGCGTGCTGGCTGGCCATCTCCGAGCGTATCTCGGATTGAAGCTTTTGCGCCTTCGTGTTGCCGGGCCCGGTCTCCAGGACCTTGTCCAGCATCCTGAGGGACTCGTCGATAAAGCCCTGCCCGTAGAGATTGAGCGCGGTCTGCAGTTTCTCGTTGGAGTCCTGCTCCCGGGCCTCGGCCTCGACCTTGGCGATGGCCGGCACCAGCCCGGGGTAGCGGGGATTAAGGACCATGGCCGCGTACCACTGGTCCAGGCATTCGCGCAGGCGATGCTGGCGATAGGCCTTCTGGCCCCGGCGGAAATGCTCCGCCGCCAGTTCGCCCCGCGCCTTCTTGAGCCACCATCGGGCCTTGAGGTTGTTGGGGGCGAGCTTGGTCGCCTCTTCCCAGCGCTGGGTCGCCTCCACCAGGCGGCCCTGGCGATAGAGGTCCAAGCCCTCCTCGAAGCGATCCTCGATGAGCTTCTTCTCCGAGGCGTACGGCTTGAGCGAACCCTTGAGTTCTATGGTGGCCCGCTGCAGGATATCGGCGTCCTGATAAGCCGGGTCCACGGCCAGTATCTTGGAGGTCAGGTCGCGCGCGCCCTCGAAGTCGCCGCGCCGGTAGAGGTCGTAGGCGTTCTCATAGACGCCCTTGAGCGTCTTGCGCAGCAGCCGCGCTTTTTCCAACTGGATGGTGTAGATGTATTTTTTCTTGTCGTCTTCCGAGGTGATGGTCCCCAAGTTGAGCTTGGCCATGTCGAGGAAGACCCCATCGGCCTCCTCGGCCCTGGGATCGTCCTGCGCCCAAGCCGGGGCGGCCGCCAGCAGCAACGTCATCGCGAGCAGTCGCATCAGAACCCAAGGCCTCCCGAGATCAAGGACTTGATCATCGGCGCCAGCATCATGATGAACACGGTCGGGAAAATGAAGACGAAGAGCGGGATAAGCATCTTGGTGGAGGCCTGGGCCGCGAGTTTCTCGGCTTTGTTGAGGCGCCGGAAACGCATATCCGTGGCATAGTTGCGCAGCAGTTCCACCAAGCTCGTGCCCAGTTCGTCGGACTGGATGATGAGTCCGACGAAGGAACGGATCTCCTGCAGGCCGGTGCGCATGGCCAGCCGCTTCAGGGCGTCCCGGCGGGAATACCCCAGGGATATCTCGTTGATCATCTTGCCCAGCTCGACCTCCAGTTCGGTCTTGACCTTGGCGTTCTTGAGGATGCGGTCTATGGCGGTCATGTAGTCCAGGCCGGCCTCGATGGTCAGGGCCGCGAGATCCACGAACGTGGGAAAGCTGCGCATGATCTGGGACTGGCGGGCCCGAATGCGGGCGTTGAAGATGGTGTCCGGGACAAAAAAGCCGATGAGGCCGAAGCAGCCCAACGCCGCGGAATCGGTCATGAAATAGAAAAACAGCGCCAATCCCCCCGCCATCATCTCCTTGAGATGCAGCATGTCCAAGGGACTCGGCTTGGCGGGACGCCCCATCATCATATGCAACTCCTCGAGTTTCACGTCGAGGTGGAAAGTCTTGAGCAGGTATAAATCGAGCCGGTCCAGCAAGCCCCCGTGGGGATCGATGCCGGAGAATGCCGAGGTCATGCCCATGTCCTTCTTGGCCAGCTTTGCCAGGTCGGACTGATCCTCCTCCGGCGCGGCCGCCAAGAGCCGATGCACGGCCGTGTAGAACGCGACCGAGCCTAGGACCCCTATCACAAGAAGGGCGTAATGGAGCAATGGGCCGCTCATCATGCCTGGACATCCCCCAATTTGTTGATGATCTTCATGCCGACGGCGATCCAGACGGTGCAGAAAATCAGGACGAAAGCGCCCAGCGGCGTGAAATAGAACTGCCTCATGGGACCGGGCTGGAAAACGAACATGATGACGAACATGACCCAGGGCATGAGTCCGACGACAATGGCCTGGATGCGCTGCTGGGCGGTCATGGTCGCGGTCTTTTCCGTGAGCTTGGTCTCCTCCCGGATATTCTCCACGATGCGGTCGAATATCTTGGTCAGGTTTCCGCCCACCGAGCGCTGGATCACGACGGCCTTGATCATATAGGACAAGAGACGGCTTTGCACCCGCTCCTCGACGCCCTCCAGGGCGCGCTCCAGGGTCGTGCCGAGTTGGTAGTTCTTGATGCAAAGGCCGAACTCCTCGGAGATAGGCGGCTGCAATTCGCGATGCACCATCTCGATGCAGTTGACGATATCGATTCCCGACTTGAGGCCGTTGGACATCAGGATCATCGCGTCCATGAGCTGGGCCTCGCATTTCATGCCGCGGCGCCAGCGGATATTGCGCAGCAGCCAGCCCGGCAGGATGAGCCCGCAGTAGAGTCCGAAGCCCGCGAAAAGGAAGAAGCCGATGGGATCGAAGGTCAACAGGCCCAGGAGCACTCCCAATAGGGCGGGCCCGCCGACCAGATAATTGATCTTGATAGTGACGAACTGGCGCTCATAATCGCGGGCCCACTGCTTGGCCTTGACCCTGTACTCCTCCATGTAGCGCGTGAGCCGGTCTTCGTTCAGCGACCCCACGAACCAGAACGCGGAGAATATCAGGACGATGCCGCCCAGCTTGAGGATCATGGCCAGGGCCAGGGCGCTCTTGCGGTCCGTCTTGTCCGGCGGGGCGTAGCCGCGGGGAGGATGATGGAGGATGTCGTAAGCGCTGTTGGTGAAGACGCCGATGGCCAGAACGGCTTCCTTATAACGGGCCGCATCCGAGGAAGTCAGCGCGTCGATGAGGCTGTCCATTTCCTTGAGTATGAGGTCGAAATTGGCCAGCACCGAACGGCCTCTGCCGCCCAAGGAACTGCCCAGCTTGGCGCGGTAGAGGCGGTCCAAGGACATCTGGAAACGGATGCGGTTCTCGGCGTAGTCCCGGATCAATGAACCCGGGGCGACGAGCTGGCCGCCGTCAGAAGGCAGGAAAGTCTTGCGGGTCAACTCGAAGAATTCATAGAGCACGGAGACGGGCGCCTGCCAGAGCTGGGCCTCGTTGATGATCCCCTCTTCGGGGTCCTGCCAGACCGCGCGCCTGGTCATGGCGTCGAGAGTCGTGTCGATCCAGGACGGCACGGCCAAGCCCGGGTCACGGTCCTTCTTGAAGTAGTGATAGAAGACCTGGCTGCGCGCCTCGGCCCCCTCGGTCTTGTCCACCAGGAACTTGACCTCCTTGGGGGAGAACACCTGCGCCCCGGCCCGGCAGGGCCACAGGAGAAGGGCGGCAAAAAGCAGCTGGCTCATTTTCTCGCACCCGGAGGCGGCGCGCCCGAGACCTTTCTCTTCTTGGCCTCCTCGCTTTCGTAGAGTTCCCTGGGCACGGCGAGTCCCTTGAGCCTGAACTCGTCATGAAAGGTCGGGACATAGTCCTGGGCCGAGAAGTAGCCGATGCTGCGGCCCTGTTCGTCCACCGAAACCTGCTGGAACCTGAAAATGTCGCGGGTGTGCACTTCCACGCCTTCGCGGCCCGTGATCTCGGTGATATAGGTCACGCGGCGCTTGCCGTCGGAAAAACGGGTCAGCTGGACGATCAGGTGGATGGCGCTGGCGATCATGTCGATCAAAACGCTCATGGGCAGTTCCATCCCGGCCATCAGGCACATGGCGGAAAGGCGCGAGATCGTATCCGACGGGGTATTGGCGTGGATGGTAGCCAGGGAGCCCTCGTGGCCGGTGTTCATGGCCTGAAGCATGTCCAGGGCCTCGGCGCCGCGGCACTCGCCGACCACGATGCGGTCCGGCCTCATGCGCAGGCAGTTCTTGACCAGGTCGCGGATGGTGATCTCGCCCTTGCCTTCGATGTTGGGCGGACGGCTCTCCAAGCGCACCCAGTGTTCCTGCATGAGCTTGAGCTCCGCGGTGTCCTCCACGGTGATGATGCGCTCCTCCTCGGGAATGAAGTTGGAGAGCATGTTCAAAAACGTGGTCTTGCCGGTTCCGGTGCCGCCGGAGATGATGACGTTCTTGCGCAGGGCGACGCAGCTCTTGAGGAATTCGATCATCTCCGGCGTGCAGGCGCCGAAGCCGATGAGCTGCTTATGGTTGAAGGGCTTGGCCGAGAACCGACGGATGGTCAGCGTCGGCCCGGACACGGCCAGGGGGGCGATGATGGCGTTGACCCGGGAGCCGTCCTTGAGACGCGCGTCGACCAAGGGCACGGACTCGTCGATGCGGCGCCCGATGGGCGCCACGATGCGCTTGATGACCTGGATCACCTGCTCGTCGTTGCGAAAGCGGGCCGGCAGCAGCACCAGCTTGCCCCCGCGCTCGATGTATATGCGGTCATAGGAATTGACCATGATCTCGTTGATCGAGGCGTCCCGCATCAAGGCCTGCAAAGGGCCCAATCCGAGGATTTCGTCGACCAGTTCGCCCGTGAACTGCTCGCGCTGGGCCCGCGACAGAGGCAGATGGGCTTCCTTCTGCAGGAGATTCTCGATGATCGTGGAAACCTTCTTGCGGTTCTCGTCGTTTTGCGCCGCGTCGTCCGAGATGCGGATGCGTTCGGTTTCCATGGCCGCGACCACCATCTTGTGCATCTTGCTCTTGAGCTCATCCCAAAATTCAGGGACCCCGGAGGCCGTCGCGGCCGCGGCCGTCCTGGACCCGGCGCTCCTGGCCCTGGCCGCGGCCCCGTCGCCTTCCGCGCCGCCCTGCCGCTTCCAGAGGAAATCCGCCCCCTCCCCGAACTCCTCGGAGGACATGAAGGATTCCCAGTGCTTGGCAGTGGGCTGGACCTCCATGGTCCGGCCCAGGATGATGCGCAAGGTCTTGACCCAGTCGCTCTGCAGATTCTCCACCACCAGGATTCTCTGGGTGTTGGAATACTCCGGAAGCAAATCCTCCCAGGGCATGTAGGCCAGCACCTTCTTCTGCATGGCGGCGAAGAAGCGATCGACCTCCTTGGGCGCCAGGGCTCCGGGCAGATTGGCCTCGTTGACGATGACCTCGAATTTCTCCAGGGGAAAGTGCAGGCCCTTGATCTCCTGGAACATATTGTAGGTCGCCTCGAAATGGGCCCTTTGCGGCAGGCAGTTCCAGAAGACCAGATCGGCCAGATCAAAGGAAAAGACCTGCATGGGGAAGAATGGGTCCACGTCCAGGAAAAGATCATAGGACTCGGCCAGCGAACCCAGGATCTTGGCCACGATCTGGGGCGAGATATTGAGTATCTCCTGGCGCTTGGCCGCCAGAGGCAGCAGCCCCACGCCCCATTGCGTGATGGGGATGCGCCCCTTGAGAAGCTTGCCCAACCCCGAGGGATTGTCCCCCACCAGATGCACCATGCTGGCCAAGGTCGGGGGATTGACCCCGAGCATGAAGCCGGCGTCGTTGCGGCAGAGCGGGTCCATGTGCACGATGAGGACCTTGCGGTTCTGGCTGCCGGCCCAGGCCAGGGCCAGATTGAGGCACAAGGTGCTCTTGCCGACCCCTTCCTTGGGGCCGGTGAACACCAGCACCCGGCTCGGCTCTTTGACGAACCGGCCGGTATCCGTCTCCGGAGCGTTCTCAGCCATAGGGATGTTCCGCCGCTACTTGACGACCTCCATGGTGATGAAAAGGAACAGCGACTTCTGCTCCTCCACGAGACTGGTGGTGGTGAACAACAAACCGATGATGGGAATCCGGCCGAGGAACGGGACGCGGGTCTTGGTCACGTTCTTGCTGCTCGACTTGAGGCCGCCGATGACCAGGGTCTCCCCGCTCTTGATCTCGACGGACGTCTGCAGCTGCCGGGTGATAAGCGACGGCACCGCGGTGTTGCCCACCTGCACGGGTTTGGAAAAGTCGGGATTGGACACCTCCAACTGCATCTCCGCGCGGATGGTGTCCTTTTTATTAGGGTTGATGACGGGCATGATATTGAGGATCACCCCGTACTTCTTGAATTCGACTCCCACGCCCTGGGCGTTGGTCACGGGATAGGGGGACTCTCCGCCGACCACGAAACTGGCTTGCGACTGCGCCTGAACGATGACCTTGGGGTTGGAGAGCATCTGGGCCTTGCCCTCGGTCTCCAGCATCTTCAGAGAAGTCTGCAGGGCGGTCTGCCGGGCGAAATCCCCGAACTTGAAAATCCCGGGGATATCCTTCTCCGCGAAGGCGATGCCGGTCTGCAGGGGTCCCCATATGAATCCGATGTCCTTGGATACGGAACCGGAAATTTCCACGATATCCGCCGAAACGGCGACCAAGGAATCCTCGGGCTGGGCCATGGCCCGCGCGCCGCATGCCAGCAGCGCGCACACGATCAAGGCCGTCCGTAGCTGTTGTCTCTCCATGTTGTCAACCCGTTGCTCTTGCGACTTCGCGCCGAACGGATGCGTCTACTTGAAAAGCTTGCGGAAACTCGCCATCTCCATGGGATGCATCTCCACGTCGCCCAGGCCGCGCATCACCACCGTGGTCTCGCCCTGCTTCATGGCCAGGGCCAGGTACTGAGCCTCGTTGGGATTGAGGGCCAGAGCGATCATGGCCTTCTCGGAGAACGCCGCGGTCTTGTCTTCCTTTTCCGAGGAAGCCTTGGCCTGCTTGGCGCTCAGGCCCTGGCCCAGGTTGGTCCCCACCGCGATGACCAGGACGTTCTGCAAAATCGTGGCCGTCACCTTCTCCTTGCGGCTATCCGCCATGAGCGCGTCGAATGTCACCAGGACGTCGATCCGGTCCCCGGGCTTGACGAGAGGCTTGAGCTCGGGCTCGATGCCGAGTATGGCGCCGCGATAGCCCGGAGGGATCTTGACGCTCAAGCCCGCTTCCGGGGAAAGCGAGATCAGGGCCGACTCGGTGAGCTGGTTGCCCTTGGGGATGCGGACCCGCGTCACCAGGTTGGTGACGCGATTGATATCCGAGGGAAGCTTCACCTCGAAGGCGTCCTGTTCCATGAATTTGCGCGGGATCGGGACAGGCTCGACCATCTCCGCCTTGAGCACGGTGCGCTCCGGAATGTCCACGCGGGCGATGAGGGCCTGTCCGGTCTCGTAGGCCGTGCTCAACGCCTTCTCCTTGCTCGAGAGCACCATGAGGTAGAAGATCGCGGCGCCCATCGCCAGCACCATCGGCACGAGTATCCCTTTCTTTTCCATGGTTTAGTACTTGAGCGGCTGTTCAATGGGCAGGCGCACCGTCGCCGAGATGGAGCACCTGCCGTTGCCCGGTCCCTGCGGGCAGAGAAGTTTTGAGGAGAGCAGAATGCTGCTCAGAGGAAAGACCAGCTTGATCGGATTGGTTCCGGTCACAAGGAGGTCTTTGTTCATGACGTCGGCCTGATCGTCGCGCAGGGTGTCTTCCAGACGGCAAGACACGTCCGCAGACGCTATGATCTCCATCATCAAGGGCTTGAGCCGGTCGCAGCCGGAGAGTACGCCGCCGTCCTGCCTGCACTGGGTCATGGCGCCGATCCGGGCGACCTCATAGGTGGCGTGGTTGAGCAGTATCATCTGGAACGCGATGTAGCCCATCTCCATGATGGTGAAGACGACGGTCATGAACACGGGCAGGATGAGCAGCATCTCCACGACCACCTGTGCCGGAAGGCAACGCGTTTCCCGATGCCTTCCCGCGCGGGAAGCTCCCGCGCGCCGGCCCTCTTTCGACCATGTCTTCAGCACAACGCCCCCTTGACCCGCGCATAACCGGCACTATAGAGCTTGGGCCTATTTGCCCATATCGTTGGCCGCGCCCGAGATCATGGTCTGGATCTGGGACATCAGACCAGGCATGTACTTCTTGAGCGCATACCCCGCGGCCAGGACCACCGCGACGACGACCGTCAGCATCAGGAGGTACTCCACGGTGTTCTGGCCCCTGCGGCTCTTGAGCCAGGCGCGCATCTCATTGAGTTTGTTTTTCATGCTAGGTTCTCCTTGCGCGATCAATAATAGGTTTTGAGGATTTTCGTCCCGGCGAGAATGAACAAGCCTCGCAGCTGATTTTGCAGGAAGCCGTAGAGCCCGGCGAACAGGGTGACCAGGATCAAGGTGGTCAGCAGATATTCCACCGCGGCCTGCGCCGCGCGCCAACGCATTCCCCAACGGCGCGCGGCGCGGCTCGCATCCGCTCGCCGTCCCTGTGCGCGAGAGACCATTTTCGCCATGTTCATTCTCGAATTTGAGTTTAACAGCCGTGCCTAATCTTGTCAATGACCTCTCCGTGAAGAAATCATTAAAATTTCACCTTTATGGAAATCTGGTCCACGCTGCCCAGGGCCCCGAACGGGACAAAGGCGTAATCCAGAGCGATTCCGTAGCCGAAGGCCCGCGAAGTATAGACGCCGAAACCGAAAGAAAGCCCGCTGGCCCGGTCCAAGCGCAAGTCCTTGATCGTAGCGTCGTAATTCTGACCCATGCTCTCGGCGTTGTAGTAGCCCATGCGGAACGTGACCTGGCCGACGTCGAGATACTGCTCCGGCAATTGGAATTCCCCGCCCAGGCCTATGTGCGTTCCGGAATCCGCGGCCTTGTTGAGCTCGAGTCCCAGGTTAAAAAAGTCGCCCAGACGCAGGGCCGCGCCGCCGCGCGTGACCCCGGGGACGTTCTCCTTGCTGGCGCCGATGTTCTGGAGCGCGAAACCCAAAGACAAGACGCCGTTGGGCTTATACAGGACGCCCATGTCTCCCACCACGGTATCGTGGACGGAACTCGCGATGTCCTCATGGACCACCCGCAAGGCGCCTCCCAGGAAAAGCTTCTCGTACCAGAAGGAACGGGCCACCCCGAGAGTGCCGTAGCCGTCGCGCACGTTGGCCTCCTGGTCGCTCTGAGGCACGCCGTTGGCGTCGCGCACGTCGAATCCCCCCACGCTGAGATAGGCGATGTTGCCGCCCCAGACCGTGCGTCCCATGGGATGGGCATAAGCCATGTACAAGGGCGCGTCGACGTCCTGCACGTAGCGCAGGTAGGAATAGGCCGCTTCCCGCTGCTGCGCCACGGCCAAGCCCGCCGGGTTCCAAGTCAAGGCGTCCGAGCCCTCGGCCAGGGCCACGTAGGACTGGCCCAGCGCCATGGCCCGGGCCGAGCCCTGCGAGAGCTTCATGAACTGGGCGCCCCCGGTCCCGGCGTTCTCGGAAATGGCCCATGCCGACGCCCGGCCGCAGAGCAGCCAGAGGCACATGAGCAGGACCGGCGTCGCGCGTTTCGTCATTCTATTTGACCAGGAATTTCTTGACCGTCTGCAGAACGTTCTTTCCGCCCAGCGTCTCCTCCAGACGTATGACGCAATAGTAGACCCCCCGCGCGACCCGGCGGCCCGCCTGGTTCTTGCGGTCCCACACGAAGCCGTCGCTGGCGGGGAGCACGTAATTATCGGCCGCGGATTCGCCCAAATCCCGGTCCAAGACCAGGCCGCCGCTCATGGTATAAATGCGCAGCTTGGCCCGGGCCTGAAAGGGCGAGTAGATGACGAAATGCGCGCTCTCGCCCGAGACGGGATTGGGATAGATATAGGTATTGTGCTCGAAATCCGCCTTGGGATTGAGCGACGCGTTGCGCACCACCGGGATCTCGTCGACCGGCCGGTCCAGGGAAAGGACGGCGGGATTGAGCACGTTGCCGGTCATGGTGTCGATGGCATTGATGTCGGTAGAGGCCACGATCTTGAATTTATAGTTTCCGTCCGGGCTGATGCCCAGGCGCAAGTCCGTGCCGTCCCAGGTTTCCACTATCTCCGTGCGGGCGGGCCGCACTCCCACGATGCGCTTGACTAGGGAGGCGGATTCGGGCGGAGAGGGGTTGCCGGCCGGGTCAAAAACGGTTCCCGGACGGTAGATCTTAACCGCCACCTTCATGGTCTCCGAGACTTGATAGTAGAGCTGGGCTCCACCGGAATCCCGGCTCAAGGGGGACACCGCCACGTCGAAGATGCGCAACGGATCGTAGGAAATGGTCACCTGCGCGGTCGAGGGCGCGGAAAGCTGCGCGGCCACGTCATCGGCCACCGCGCGCACCAGATAGAAGCCCGTGGGCATGAAATTGCCGCGGTCGTCCCTGCCGTCCCAGACGTCCTCCAGAAGCAGCCCTCCCTGGCGCACGGCGCCGGCGAAAAGGGTGCGCATGACCTGCGGCGCGGCGCTGGTGTTGAGTATCTGGATGGTGACCGAGGACTGCCGGCTCAAGGCATAGCTGATGGTATAGGGGTGCAGCGTGATGGTGGAACTGGAGTTGAACAGGACCGGGACGTCGGGATCCACGCGGAAGGTGGTGAAATTGATGAAGCCCCGGGCCACGGTCATGTTGCCGAAGATCCTGTCCGGGGCGAAATATTTGGGAGTGGTGGTGGACTGCGCCGCCAAAATAAAGACATAGTTGCCGTCCGGCACGGCGAGACCGTTGCCGTCCCGGCCGTCCCAGTATTCGGTGATCTTCATGCGACCAACCCGCACGCCCTTGAAAGCGATCATCGGAGAGACCGGTTGGCCCTGGGAATCGACTACCTGCGCGCAGCCGGATGGAGAAAGGCTGCCGCAGGGCGGCCAGGCCGTGGCGCTGTTGAGGATGTTGGTGCCGGGCGGATAGATGCTCCAGGCCACGCTCATGGGTTGAGAAAGCTGGTAACTGATGGTCGCGAAGTCCGAGGCCCCGGAGAGCAAGGGCGTGGTTTCCACGTCGGTTATGCGGACCGTATCCACCGGGAAAGAGACGGATACCGTGGAGACCTTCATGGGGCAGAGGGGATCGGCCGCGGTCATTTGCGCGATGTAGGTCCCGGAACTGACCCATTGGCCGCCGTCGTCAACGGGAGATTCCCAGCGCTCCTGATTGGGAAAAAGTCCGGGCCGAACCACGTTGTCAACCAGGGTCTTGATCAGCCTGGTCCCGGTGTAGTCGAAAATCCTCATCCCGACGATGCCCTCGCGGCCCAGCGTGTAGCGGAAAACGAACGGATTGAGGCCGGCCACCGACGGGCTGGAGCCCATGATCGTCGTGCCCGGCGCTATCTGGCTCATGCCCACGAAGCCCCGCAAAACCGGAAGCAAGCCGGACTTGGCCTGGGTCGTCCAGATGCGCCGGTCCCCGTCCGCGCCGCCATTCGGGAAGCTCACGCCATTTTGCGAGGGCAAGGACGCGTAGACGAGAAAAACGTAGTCTCCGTCCGTGCACACCGTATTGCCCTGCTCGTCGCGGCCGTCCCAATAGCTGATCACCGGGGTGCGGGCGGTCTTGATCTCGCGGATGGTGCGAATGGGGGCGACGGTATCGGCGCTGGTGCAGGCCTCGGCTTGGGAATGCGCCCCGAAAATCTTGGGGCGGTTCTCCCCGGCGACGAGCGGGAAACGGTCCAACGCCGGATTGGCCGCGTCGTTGAGGGAAAGCCCGTCGGCGCGGCAGAATTTCGTGTTCGGCGGATAAATGTCGATGTAGACGGTCGCCGGCTCGGTGAGCATGTAGGTCAGAACGGCCAAGGACGTCGATCCGCCCAATAGCGGCTGAACGCGGATATCCGTTATTTGGAGAGGATCCAGGGCGATCTGCCGGGTGGTGGAAACGGAAAGATCGGGGCCGTACTGGTCATTGGTAAAAGCCTGCAGCGTGGCCAGATAAACCCCGGCGGGCATCAAGCCCCCGTTTTCATGGCGTCCGTTCCAGGAGTCGCCGTTGAGCAAAGGCGGGTTGGGGTTGGGCCCGCCTTCCCCGGCGCGCGGCATTCCCGCGACCACCCTGCGGAGCAGTCCATAAGGAGGCGAAGATTCGTTAATGTTTATATACATCGTGGCGTCTTTGGAAAGCCGGTAGGCGATATTATAGGGCTCGGCATAGACCGCCGTGATCTGGCCCACGGTCGTGGCGGAGGAACGCACGAAGTGCACGTTGGTCACGTCCACCTTGACCGGCTGCTGCTGGACGAAGACCTGGTTGGAGTCCTTGGTGGATCCGCCGGGATAGGCCCGTTGGGCCGTGATCTGGATATTGCCGCTGGCGCCGGTCTGGTTGGTCTTGGCCGTGACCCGGAAGCCGTATTGCCCGTTGGTCTTGCCGAATTCGCCCTGGATGTTGGTGGCCCCGTCAAAAAGCACGCAGTAGCCGCCCGAACCCGCGACGCCGATGGCGTCTATAGGTTTGGGAATGACCTGGTTGTAATTGGTGGCCTTGAGCGCGTCCGGCGCATCGATGTAATAGGTGCGCACCGGCGGCGTGGAAGCCGGGTCCATGGGATTGGACCCGTCCTGGAACTTGAACACCTCGAAACTTATCTCGTCGAGAGAGACATCGGTCGTGCCCTCGTTGCTGTAGCCGACCGCGGCGCAGAGAAACACGTCGCTGTTGCAATAGTTGTAGTTTGCCGTGCCGGCCGGCAACGCGGCCGGCGCGCAATCCCCGGCATGGAGCCGGCTCTCGAATTCGATGTGAGGCTCGTTGGCGATGACGCCGTTGGCCGGGTTGAGGTCCTGCCAGACGCAGATGAACTGCCCGCTGCCGGCGCTCTTGGGCGTGCAGCCCCAAGTCGTGTGCACGGACAAAGCTTCGTTGGCCACCACGGTGGCCTTGTCGATGAAAAGCTGCACGGCGCGGCATTCGCGCAGCGGCCAGCCGACGAGGAGCAGGAAAACGGCGGCCCCCAAACCCATCCTGGCCATGGTCCGCCGGCTCCGCTGTCTTATCATGGAACGCATCATCTTAGCGTGACAAGGGTAACCTGATTCCATTTCGTCTCTATTAACTGCATGTTAAAAAATTGTAAAAATCCTCCGGCCGCAGCGGTAACGCACCAAGGAAAAGCCTTGGCGTTGCGCCGTGGGTCCGGCCAGGATAAAGACCTCGTCGGCGCCCGCCGCGCCCTCCGGCGAGGACGGCCGCCCTTGAGCGGCCGCCAAGCCGATGACCGTCTCCTCGGGATCAAGGGAGAAAAGAGGCGTAAAGGCGTCATTGGCGAAAAGATAGGCCTTGAGCCGCCGGCTGCGGGAATCATAAAGCCACAGCTTTCCCTTTATCCACTGCAGGACCGTGGGCACCACGTCGCCTTCCAAGGGATAGGCCTTGGCGTTGGATTCGTCGGCGCCGTGCCGGTAGAGGGTCTTATTGACCGCGTCGTAGGACCATAGCGCCTTGCCGTCCCAAGCCAGGGCCGCGGGCGCGGGGCCGGGGGCCGCCTTGGCGTAGAGCACGGAGCCGGGGTCGTCGGGGCGATGGCGCACGACGCGCGCCTGGGCCGCGTCGAGAGTGTAGAATATCTCGCGCCCCACGGCCACGGCCACGGGCCGGTAGGCTCCGATTCCAACCACGCTCGCGCTGCGCGCCGGGGAACGAAGATCCTGCGGGTCGTAGACCGACAACGTCCCCTTCCAGTCCGATACCCACAGCAGCCTCCCCTCGGCCGACATGGCGGTCGGGTTGTCCAAGGCGAAATTTTGTATGGAAAGAGGCTTGAGGGTCCATGCGGCGAACCAGCGCCCCAAGGGTAAAACCAAGGCCGCGAACAGGCAGCAGAGCGCCAGCGCGGGCCAAGCCTTGCGCCAGCGGGATGGACGCGGCTGAGGAGGAGCCGCTCCGGCGGGCCGATTCTCCAGCTGAGCGATGCGTCCCATGACCGCGACCAGCTTCTCCGAGGTGGCGGATGAGTCGCGCAAATTGCGGGTCAACTGTTCGGCGAACTTGACCTGGGCCTGATCCTTGACCGTGATCTCCGAGTGCCAGGCCTCGCGCTCACGGCGCAGGTTCTCCTCCCAGGCCGAGAACTCCAGGCGCTGGCTTTCCCACGCGGAGCGCTCCCGGTCCCACAGCTCGCGCCACTGGGCGCGCTCCTCCTCCCATATGCGGGAAAGCTCCTCGAAATGCTTCTCCACCTCGGAAATCTTCTTGACCGCCTTGGCGCGCTCTTCCTCCGTCTCCTGCCGGACCCGCCGCTCGCGCAGCAGCTCGGCCAGGGTCTTTTCCAGGGCGGCCTTGGCTTCCTTAAGACTGTCCGAATAGCGCCGGCTTGAATCTTCGGCGCGCGCGGATTCCTCCTGGCGCCGGCCGCTGAGAGCCTGCAGTTCCTTCAAATCGAGCAGATACTGCTGCTCCTTCTTCTGCCAACGCCGCTCCTCCTCGCGCCAGCGCGCGGCCTCGGCCGCGACGGACTCGCGCGCCGCGTCGGCCAACTCCCGCAGCTCCCGGCGTTCCCTCTCATGATTGGAGCGCTCGGCCTCCAGGGCCTTCTGCGCCGCGTCCAGGCGGGAGCCGACGTCGAGCACCTCGGCCATGACGCGCTCGTCGTCGGTGCGCGCCCTCTCGCGCAAGGCAGCAAGCTCCGTTTCCATCAGGCCCTGGCGTTCCTTAAGAGCCCTCAGGGCCGCTTCCCGGGCATCGAGGAGCTCGGCCCAGCGCCGCTCCTGGCGGCGGTACTGGCTCTTGAGCATGGCCACGGTCTCCCAGGCCACGTCGTTGAACGTGCCCATGGAGGAAGCCGGAGCCACATCGAAAGAAGCGGCGCCCGAGGCGGCGCCGACCTTCTCCCAAAGCCGGCTGATCTCCTTCTGCAGATCTTCCGGGGAGGAGTTATCCACGCGAAAGCCAGTGTAGCAGAGGGCCCGGAAATTTCCATGACGGAAATGTTAACGGAAAAAGGTGCCAGACGTGAACTTGCGGAACTTATTTCAAGCAGGAGTACAGCTTACCCGGCATTGCCTTCCGAAATAAATGGCAATCAACTTCTTTGACTTCAGTCTGGCTTCAGATGTACAACAATAAATAATGCCAACAATGCCAATAAGGTGATCTCCGGCACCATCCCTTTACTGAGTGCGCAGCAGGCGCAGGAGTTCCTGGTTGGCCTCGCTTAAGTCCAGGCCCGAGTCCTTGTAGTCGCGCAGGACGCGCCGGAGGTTCTCGGCCAGGACCGCGTCCGGGGCTCCGCCCGCCTTGAGCTTCAGGAAAGCGGCCCAATCCTCCCTGAAGAAATCCTGCTTGGTCTTGGCCTTGAGGCGGCGAGCCTCATCCTCCATGCGCTGGTGCTCCTCTACGGCCTTGCGATGCCTGGACTGAAGCTCGGCCAGCCGCCTCTTGACCTCGGCCTCCGAAAGCGTCTTCTCCACCAGTTGGCGGCGCAGGACCTCCAGTTCCTCGCGCATGGTCGAGAGTTCCTGGGAAAGCTTCCACTGCTTGATCTCGCCCGCCTCCAATGAGGTGATGAGATCCTTGCGGTAGCGCAGCTCCTCGCCGAGCAGGCGCTCATACTCGCCCTCGGGATTGGATTGCCCGAAGCGGAAAAGAAGCCCCACGCTGTGGCCGAGCATGGTCTTGCCCTTCATGGGCACGGTCATGGCATAATTGAGCTCGCCGCCCAGCATTCTCCAGCCCAAGCCCCAGTTCCACGTCTTGGAGTGGTCGCCCAGGCTCAGGCCCGTGCGTCCGGCAAACGAGCCCTTGCGCGCCGTGGCCCACCAATGCTCCACGCCCGCGGCCAAGGTGGACGAGCCGCTGTAGTCGCCGGAAGGCTCGCGCTTGGTCAAATCCAGGGCCATGGTGAAATTTCGCACCGTCTCGGCTACTCCGATCTTGGCCGTGATAGGCGCCCGGCCCGGCCCAGGCATCGTAGGACGGTTGAAATTAAGGATCGAGAAACCCGCTGAATATTTCTCCCAGAATCGATAGGCAACGCCCAAGTCAATGACCGGCTTGAGCGAGGCGCCGCCCGCGTCCAGGCCGCGTTGGAGGAACTTAAGCGTCGCGCCCACGTCCATATCGCCCTGGTCCAGCTCGAAAAGGCCCCGGCTTCCGTAACTGAATGCCGTGGTCCGGTCCGTGGCGCGGCCGTTGATGCGGTTATATATCCACGTCAAGCCGAACGTGCCGTTGATGATCTCCTGGCTCACCGGGATCGCGGCGCAAATATCCATGATATCCGAGTCCGTCTCTCCGGACGGAACGTGAAACTGCCGCATATAATTGGTGCCGGTCTGGACGCGCTTGATGCTCCCAAAATTGCCCGGATTATAGACCGCGGCTGAAAGGTCGTCAGGAACCGCGGTGAGGGCGCCGCCCATGGCCGCTCCGCGCGGATCAATGCTCAGGTCCTCGAAACCGGCCCGGGTCGGAACGGAGAAGAGCCCAATGATAACGAAGCATCCAATCGACCGCATGACCAACGATTTCATATGGAAAACACGCTAAACGCCAGGCATTCAGCGTGTTTCATTATACTCAATCTGATAATCTTCGGGGTCCAAGGCCGCGGCCCGCATATAATGCCAGCCGGCCTTATGGCTAAGGTCCCCCCCGGCTTCCAACAACTGGCCGGATAGATAATGCGCGAAAGCGTAGGAAAGCAAAACGTCCCGTGCATAGCTCTCGGCGCGTCGCAGAGCGCGGCCGGGACGAAGGACTGAAACATCCCAAAAAGCGTCCGCCTTTGTCCGAGCCCATGTCTGAACGAGCCCGGCCGGGTTCATATCCTTGGCCCGGCCCCAGCCAAGCCGCTCCACCTCATCGAGGGGCAACCCGAACACATAGCCCGGCTTCTCCGCCGGGACAGGGTCTTGAGAATCTATGAATTTTCGTCCTGATCCGTCCGGTCTCGTCAAGTCCAAATAACGCGTGCCGTAGAGCGCCGTATCACCCGCAGCCACGGCCACGCTTCCTGGCGGCAGGGCCCGACGCAGGTCCTTGACGTAGTCATAGGCTGAAAAATCATCTCTATGATAAGCCTCGCTGCCATGCCGCCAACAGCCCATGACGGCTATGGCAGTCGCCAGGATGGCGGCGGCTGGAGCCCAGCGCCGGGCGACCCACGCCAAACCAAATCCGGCCGCGACGCAAAGCACAACCGTGGGCGCGACCAACGCGCTCTCCAAAACCGTGCGCGCCACCCAGCCGCTGACATCGAAACGCGTCATCAGAAAGAAGACAGGGCCTAGCCCAGCCACGGAGATCGCCAAGCCTCCCGCGAAGCGAGGGCAGCGCCTCAATTCCACGGCTCCGAAGAGCCCGAGCAGGACGACGAGCCACGAAGTCCCTCGCCCAAGCTCGACCGCGAAATGACGCAGCAGGTCCAGCGCCAAGGACGCGCTCCAGGGCCGGCTCAGGCCCGCGGAAAGCTGCCAGGTCCCGTACTCCTGTCGAGTGACCATGGCCCAAGCCTGGGGCCCGGAACCCGTCCGAACCCAAAGGAACAAGTTGAGGCCAAGGCCCAGCGCCACGAGCGGAAAACACAGCCTCCAGAAATTCTTCCGTCTCAAATCCTCCCACCACAAGACGGCCAAGCCCGGCCCGGCGAGAATGAGAGCCTGATGATTGACCAGGCCCAGCCCGAACAGAAGCGCGCTTAAAGCGGCGCGCAGAGACACGGAGCTTGGGACATCATCCGGCCCGGGCGCGAGAAGGAGCAGGACCGACAAGAACAGGGCCTGCAGGGAATACATCTCGCAAAGCAGACTGAACTTCCAAAGCGGCAGGCTCAAAGCCAGGGCCAAGGCCGCGCCCAGACCGGGCCAGAATCCGCAGCACCGCGACAGCAGAAGAAAGACGCCCGTGGCGGCGCCGGCCCCGGCGGCCGAGGCCATGAGATTAAGACGAAAAGCGGCGTCGCCCCACGGCACGAGAGTCAGCCAGGCCCTGCCCAGGAGAACATAGAACGCATAGCCCGGAGGATGCGCGGGCCGCGCCGTCAGGGCCGCGGCCGCCAGATCCGCGCTGTCGCGCGGCGCGATCGTGGGATACGCCGTATACGCATAAACCGCGAAGACGAAAAGAAAGATGGTGCCGGAGATCGCCTTATTCAACTTGTTGACCTTATTTCCGATCTCCGGCACGGCTAGGCGCCCCAACTCTCGAAGCCCAGGCCCGGGTCGCAGCGCAGGCTGCGCCCCGGCCGGCCGCGCCGCAGCCGATGGCTCGCCGCCTGGGCGAGCATGGCGCCGTTGTCCGTGCACAGGATCGGAGCCGGGATGATCACGCGCACGCCGAGGCGCTTGGCCTCGGCCTCAAAGACCTCGCGCAGGCGGCCGTTGGCCGCCACGCCCCCGCCCACGACCACGTCGCGTACGCGGCAATGCCGCGCCGCGGCCAGGGTCTTGCGCACCAAAGTCTCCACCACGGCCTCCTGAAAAGACGCGCACAAATCGGAAACTTCCCTGCGCGAGGGCGCGCGTTTGATATCCCGCAAGTGATAGAGCATCGCCGTCTTGATGCCGGCAAAAGAGAAATCCCAGGACCCGGGAAGCAGCGGCCGCGAGAAATCGACGGCAGCCGGATTGCCGTCGCGGGCGCGGCGGTCGATGACCGGGCCTCCGGGATAGCCCAAAGCGAGCATGCGCGCCACCTTGTCGTAAGCTTCTCCCGCGGCGTCGTCGCGCGTGCGGCCCAGGAGCCGGTAGCGGCCCGGCGCGCGGCAGAATATGAGGTCGGTATGCCCGCCCGAAACGATCAGGGTCACTAGCGGGAAGCGAAGCTTCTCCGCCAACTCGGCCGCGAAAATGTGGCCTTCCAAATGATTGACCGCCACGATCGGGCAGCCCAGGACCTCGGCCGCAGCCAAAGCCGCCATCTTGCCCACCAGCAGCGGCCCCATAAGCCCGGGCCCGCGGGCAAAAGCGACGGCGTCTATGGAAGCGCGGCAGCCGTCCAGAGCGGCCTCGACCACCGCGGAGACGCGCTGCAAATGGGCGCGCGCTGCCAGTTCAGGCACCACGCCATGAAAACGGCGATGGAGGCGGATCTGGGAAGAGACCACGTTGGAAAGGATGCGGCCGTCCTCGACCACGGCCGCCGCGGTCTCATCACACGTCGTCTCGATTCCTAGGATGCGCATCTTTGCAGTGTCCTGATAACGAAGCTCAACCGTCGCGTGCGCGGTCGGCTGTAGCGCGTGTTAGACGGGCCTCGCCCATATCTGATGGCCTAGCAAACTCACAGTGTTATTCGATGGGAAGGATCAAGTCGTTCACGTATCCACATCTTGATGATGGCTTGCCGAGAAACATTTAACTTGATTGCTTCCTGATCGAGCATATTGACCATCCATGATGGGAAGTCCACATTGACCCGCTGGACGACGGTGGCCTTCTTGAGGTCAAGATACCCTGAGATATCTTCGCCGCGATCGAATTTCCTATCAAAGGCCGCGGCACTAATCTTCTTATGCGTCTTCTTGGCTTCGGACATGGCTTTCATATACCTTCTCCAACCGATGATCTGCCCTGTGGCAACTAATGAGTCTTATCGCTTCATTCCTCCTCGTGAATACCGCGGCGTAGCACTTGCCCTCCACCTTTGCCAGTATCAGGCAGCGGCTTTCGCCGGCGACGTTCTTGGCGGGGATGATGGCATGTGTTTCGTCCCATAGCTCTTGAGCCCAGGCAAGGTCGACTCCATGGCGTTCTTTATTAAGCCTATTCTTCTTGGGGTCGAACTCGAAGCGGTCCATTTTACATATAGTATAACAGTTATACCATTCATGCGCAAGGGCCCGATGACGGGCCAGCCTAACCCTTGCCCTTGATGCGGCCGAGAACATCCTTGGCTTTCATGAGCTCCACGGCGCGCTCAAGCACCTCGTCGCGCACCGTTTCCTCCTTCTTGACGGCGGAGGCGGGCTTCTTGCCCGGCTCATAGATCAGCTCCCACTGCGAATAGAGGCGGCCCTCCACGTCGCGCGCGACCTGGATATCCATGTCCGGCGTGATGCCGCCGGTTTTTTTCTTCTCGTCGCGCTGGATGGAGCGCCCGTTGGGCGTGTAGTAGCGCGCGATGGTCAGGCGCAGGCCTGAGCTATCGGGCAGGGGAATGACGGACTGGACGCTGGCCTTGCCGTAGGTCCGGCTGCCCACAAGCAGGGCCCGGCCATGGTCCTGCATGGCCCCCGCGATAATCTCGGCGCCCGAGGCCGAACTCTCGTTGACCAGGACGATGAGCGGCAGGTCCTGGTAAGGAGCCTGGGCGTCGCTGCGAAATTCCTGACGGCTATCGGGCCGCCGCCCCTGCGTGTAGACCACGAGCTTATTGCCCCCCAGGAAACTGGAGGCCACATCCACGGCGGCGGTCAGAAGGCCGCCGGGATTGTAGCGCAGGTCGAGAATAAGGCCGGAAATCCCCTCCTTGGCCAGGCGCTCCATGGCGGCACGAAAATCCTCCAAGGTATGGGCGCTGAATTCGCTGATGCGCAGGTAGCCGATCCCCGACTCGAGCTTGCGCTGCTGCACGCTCTCGATCTTGATATTTTCCCGCGTAATTTCGAATGTCTTCGTCACGCCCGCCTCTTCCGAAGCCTCGCGATCGGGCCAGCGCATGACCGTGACCTTCACTTTCGTTCCGCGCGCGCCCCTAAGCTTCTCTAAAGCGTCCGTCACCTGCAGATCCTTCGCGCTCTCGCCGTCGATTTCCACGATGCGGTCGTTGGGCAGCAATCCCAACCGGTAGGCCGGCGTGCCGGGCAAGGGAGTCAGCACCGTGAGCCAATCGTCCTTCATCACGAGCCGGATGCCAATGCCCCCGAACTGCCCCTCGGTCTCGGCCTTGATCTCCCGGTTCACTCCGGGTTCCATGAACTGCGAGAACGGATCGAGCGTATGGACCATGCCGGAAGCCGCGCCATAGATCAGCTGCTGGGTATCGGCCTCCTCGACATAATTCTCTTGAATATAAGAGAGCACGTCCACGAGCAGATTAAGCTGTTCGTAGGTCTTGTCGCTGGAACGCGCGGCCCCCTCGGCGGCGGCCGTGGGGCGGCCGGGACGCGCGCCTGCGCGCCCTGCGGCGACGCCACCCTCCCCCGCGACCGGAACCGCGGCCCCCAACAGGGCGGCGGCCGTGATGACGCGCGCAAGCTGGCTCATGACGCTCCTCCTAATTTTTTTTCTCCAGCCACACCATGGGATCCAAAGCCTCGGTCCCCCGGCGCAATTCAAGATAAAGGCTGCCCTTGTCGCCCTGGCCCCCGGCCACGCCGATGGCCTCCCCCTTGAACACATCGGAACCCTTCGCCTGGAGTATCTCGCCCAGCTCTCCATAAATACTGAAAAACCCGTCGCCATGGTCGACGATGACGACTTTCCCATAAGAGCGGAAAGGGCCCGCGTAAATGATCCGGCCTGGCCCCACGGCCGCCACCTCGATGCCGGGCCGAGTCGCGAAGGTCACGCCTTGGTGGATGACCCAGGTATTGAGTTCGGGGTTGCGTTCCCGCCCGAAGGCGCGGCTCACGACGCCCGCCACGGGCCAGGGCAGTGAGTTCTTGGGCACCTCCAATCCCGCGGCGGACCCGCGGCGCCGCTCATAGCGGACGGCCGCGCCTATTCGCGACAGCAGCTGGGTCAGGGCGAGCTTGGTTTCCTCGAGCTCCTTGGCGCGTTTTTCCGCCGACGCCACCTTTTCCCGAGCCTCGGCCACGGCGGCCTGCTTGCGCTCGAACTCGGCGCGCACCGACTGCTCCTCCTGCGCGGCCAAACGGCCCTTATCCTTGAGTTCGACCGCCTTGCGCCGGGCCACCTCTTGCGCCGCCTCGGCCTTGACCCTGTAGCCCCTCAGGCTGGCAATGATGCGCGTCTTCTCCAAAATGACCGCCCGGCGGAATGCCTCGGCCCACAGGTCGCGACCTCCCCACAAAGGCTCGCCTCCCGCCAGGTCGCGAACATAATCGCGCAGCTCCGCGTTGAGCGCCGAGGCCCAAAAATCCGAGGCCAGACTCAATGTTCCCATGCGGGACCTGAGTTGGGAACGCCGCTGCTCGGCCTGGCGTATATTTTTTTGAATGGCCTCGATCTTGCGCCGCGTCTCCCCGTTGCGGTTCTCCAGCGTATGCAGATCGCGGCTCAACGACGCCTCTTGCCGGCGAAACTCCTCCAATTCGGCGCGGGTCTTCTCAAGATCCTTCTGGATGCGGCTAAGTTCGCGCCGCTTTTCCTGGACCTGCGCTCCCGCCGGCGGCGCCCCGCCGGCCAACAACGCCAGCGCCAGCAGGCCGAGCCTTAATCCGCGGCTGTCCATGGGTAAAGCAGCCCGCCGAGAAGAGCGATGCAGCCCCACAGCATGAGCTGGGACGCCGGCGTCGGAGACTCCCACCAGGGCAGATATTGCCGAGCGGGCAGAGCGGCCAGCAGAGCCGCGACCATGCCCGCGGCGGCGCTCACGCCATTGCCGAACACGGCCCATGCCGCGGCCTTGAGACCCGGCACGGAGCCGAACCACCAAAGACGCGCGGCCAAGGCCACGGCCGCGCCGCAGAGGAGAACGCTCAAGACCAGGCTAAGATAATGGACATAAACCTGGGCCTGCAGGACGGCTCGCACCTGACCGGGCCGGTAGCGCACATCCACCCAATCCCCCGCCTCGCGCACGGCGCGCAGCCACTCATCGAACTCCCCAAGGCCTTCCGAGGCCAAGCGCGCCTCGAAGGCGGGCAGCAGCGGGTTCTCGCCCAGCCAAGTCACGGAATCCACCAACTCCGGATCATCTTGGCGCAGGGCGGCCAAGGCCTCGTCGCGCGAGACGTAACGGATTTGCCGGGTATGGGACAAGGCCAAAAGCCTCTCCTCGAGAAGCTTGCGATCCGCGTCGGACGGCTCGTTCTTAAGGAAAAGCAAGACCCGGAAGTCGTCGCGCAGGAGGCTCTCAAATCGTTCCACCTGGGCGCGCAGCACCAAAAGACTTTCCCCGGCCATCCCGGCCAACAGGGCGAAGATTATCAACAGAAACCGCCGCAAGGTACAAGTCATGCGTGGAAGTATACAAAAAGCGCGTCGCTTCCGGCTCAATGCGGCCTAGCGATAAGGTATGAACACGCGGGCGGCGGAAAGAAGCCCCGCGCTCACCGCGGGCAGCAGGGCGAGCAAGGTCAACGCCACAAGCAGCGGGGCGTGGTCGCGGACATAGGATAAAAATCCCACTATTTGGGCGGAGGGCGAAGAGTCCGACGGCGCCTCAGACGCGGCCCCCGGCTGAGGAGCCGGCACTATCTTGAGCACGTCGCCGCGAGCCATGATCCGGGAAAGCATCGGGATGGGAAGCTCCGCCTCCAGCACCAGGACCGCCTCCCCGCTGCCGGGGGCCGTTTGCGTGCCGATCTCACGCAGGACTTTAAAGCCGGAGGACGCGCCCAACTCGCGCCCAAGTCGAGCCGGGAGTTCCGCCGTCGCGGCGCCGCTTGGAATTCTCATGCCCAAAAGGACTCTGGTCGTGGTCGCAGGCATGGTCTCGCGCCGGGCGGATGTCTTGATCTCCAACCGCGCCAAGGACGGGACCCTCATGGCCTCTCCCAAGCGTCTCGACGGCATCCAACCCCACACCGCCACTTCTTCGAGCCCGGGCCCGACCACGGCCGGCTCGAAGCGCCTATCCTGACGGAACCCGGCCGTCCGGCCCAAATCCGCGACAGCGTCCTTGAAGGATGCCTGCGCTCCATCCTTAATCACCAGGTTCACGGCCACGAAAATCTCGCCGCCAGCCCCGGTATCCGAGCCGCCGTTCGGCAGAGACGCGCCGCCGGCGGTCAAGGAAGCCTCGCTCTGGCTGAGAATATGGCTGTCGTAATCACGCCGTCCCAAAGCCGTCGCCTCATCGAGACCGACTTCCTTGACCTTATGCGAAGGCAGCTCAAGAGGCGCGGCCAGTCCTTCCCATAGCGAATAACGGCGGCGGTCCGCGTCCGGACGCGAGGGATCATCCGCGGCGGAATCCGGGGCCCGCTTCGGGACGGGCAGAGGAGGCTTGATCGGACGAGCGTGGGCGAGGGCCGGATGCAGCGGCGGGATTTGAACCGGAGGGGATTGCGCCGCAAGCCCCGCCGGGGCGGAAGCCTCGGCGCGCAGCTTGAGAGTCGGCCGTTCGAGCGGATAGGGAACGCCGCCCAGGGAGCCGAGGCCGCCGCTGAGCTTGCCCGCCTGCTGCCAAGTGCCCGCCTCCATGGCGTTGCTGGCTTCGGGGCTGGGATGGGCGTAGCCGCCGCCTTCGCCGAAGGACTTCAGGGTAAAATCGCCTCGCCCCGCAACCCCTGGGCGCGTCTGGCCATAGGCGCCCGTTGCGGTCCAGACCAGACAAAACACCGCGATCTTGACGGAGGAAAGGATTTTCATGGCCCGCCCCTCGACTGACGGGCCTATCCTATCACAGTTTCTGGTCTAGGTCAATAGTCCTATGCGGAGTAGGACCTTTGTCCTGGGACCCCGTTCCGAAAGGAGAGAGTCCGGCTTCCCGAGGAGATGATCCGTCCCGGTCCTTGGCGGATACCGCGCGCAGGATCAGGAGCAGTCCGCCTAGAGCCAGACCGACGACGAACACGACCACGGTCTGCCCCAGCACCGACCAGAGCGGCGCCCCGGGACGGCCCAAAGACGCGATGGTGCCGATGGGAAACAAAAGTCCCAGCCAAAGCCAGGGCCGAGGATCGTTGCGCCAGCCGTAACGAATACGATTGTCGGGAGCATCGAGCCGCCTGCCGACCAGGTCCAGGGCCTGCAGCAGCGCCGGAAATCCCACTAAAAATTCCCGCCAGCGCCAAGGCCACCACCAAAGCGCCGTGGAAAAATCCGCGCCGGCCTGCGTCCAGCCCCAGACCGGGGTCCCGGACAAGAGCAAGCGGGGACGGAACAGCAGCACTGCGGCCAGCGCCAGCGCGGCGAAACCCAGAATGTCCGAGTAAGCCGGGGAGCGGCGCAATTTACGCCCCAAAGTCCGCGCCGATATGGGATAAAGCGCCGCGGCCCCGATGGCGAGCGGCCAAGCCATGGCGGAGAAAGCCAGGCTCTCCGGAACTTGCGCCGCGGCGGTCCCGGAGAGAATCAGGCCCACTGCCAGGCCTACCGCGACAGAAGCCAGCGTGACGGCCGACATCCCGGCCACGAGTTCCGCCACGGGCGAGGCGACCGGCCGTTGCTCCAGCACCGCGCGCCGGACCTTCTTAAATCCCTTGACTCCCACGCGCACGGCCGCGATGGGACCCACGACCGCGAGGATCCAGGCCGCCCACCAGCGCCAGCGCGCCGCGCGCCCGCCAGCCGCGTCGGCGTGAGGCCAAACCGCGCCTACGAGCTCACGCTGCCGCAATGGACGCAGCAAGCCGCGCAGGTCCGAAAGATTCCCCTCGACTCCTCTGCCGGCATCGAGCCTCAACGTGATCAGACGGCCCGGCTGGCTATAAATGGCGCGCAGCAGAGGCGCCAGTCCCGCCGTCGCGTTCAGGCAACGCGTCCCAACCGGCCCATGCTCCGCAGCCGACGGGCCGATCATGCGCGCCTTCCCGGCGCCATCCGACACGGCCGCGATCAAACCCAGGGAAACCGTTTCGTCAAATTCCGCCGGATCGACGCCTGCCTCGATCGCCGGGGCCGGATCTCGCGTCAGCGCGACCAATCCGTGGCCGGCCGCGGCCCCGGTGCTGGCCACGAGCCCCTGCTCCCGCAAGGATTCCGTGACCCGCAAAAAAACCTTGGGGTCCCGAATCCAGAGGATGTTGGGCTTGAGCGAGGCCGCCGGGGTGATGAGGCCCAGGCTCTTCCATTTTTCCAGCTCCGGCCGGGAGAAAACAAGTATCTGGCCGCGCTCGGCCAAGTCGCCGATGGTCTCGACGTGAACCACGGCGGCGCCCACGCCCATGGCCTTCACCCTTTCCCAGAAGTTCGACCGCGGATACCCCTCCGCGGCGCACAAGGCCGAAACCTCGCGGGCATCGAGCGCCGCCAGCATCCGCGTCGCGGGTTGCTCCCGCAGGGCAGCCGCCAGGAGCAATGCCAGAAATGCGCCCGCGACGAGCCATGGCCCGCGGTCGCGCATGCCCGTCGCGCGCATCAGCTCCCGGCCGCCTTGGGCGCGGACCGCCGCTTTTGAACGGCGCGCCCGTAAAGTTCCACATAGCGCCGCACGGAAAGGTCCCAGGAAAAATCCCCTTCCATGCCGGCGCGCATCAAATCCCGCCAAGCCGCGGTCTGGTACGCGGCCAGGGCGCGGTCCAGAGTCCGGCCCAGATCCCGGGCGTCTCCCGGCTCAGCCACGAAGCCGTTGGATTGCGGCTCGGATTCCCGCACGGTGTCAGCCAGGCCTCCGGTTCGCGTCACGACCGGGACGCAGCCATAACGCATGGCTATCATCTGGCCCAGGCCGCACGGCTCAAATCGTGAAGGCATGAGCAGGATGTCCGAAGCCGCGTAAAGACGGTGAGCGACATTTTCATGATAGCCGTTGAGGTATCGAGCCGCGCCAGGGTGCCGCGCGGCCCATTTCGTCACGGCCGCGACCAACGCCGGAGCGCCCTCCCCCAAGGCCGAAAAACGGCATCTGCCCAGACGGGAGCCGAGGACCGCCATGGCCATATCCCATCCCTTCTGCCGGTCCAGCCGCGCGACCATGCCCACCAGAGGCAGGGAGGCTCCGCCCCTGAGGCCCAGATCGGCGAGAAACTTCTTCTTGCAGGCCAGCTTGCCCCCCAGGTCCCGGATCGAAAAGCGGCATGGGAGCAAGGAGTCCTTCTGCGGGTTCCAGTAATCCAGGTCGATGCCGTTCAGGATGCCCTGCAACCGGCTGCGGCGCCGGCGCAGCACCGTCTCCAGTCCCAACCCCCGCTCGGCGGTCTGCACTTCGCGGGCGTAAGCGGGGCTCACCGTGGTCAGCCAATCGGCATGGATCAACCCCGCCTTGAGAAAACTGTAACGGCCCGACGCATCGCGGGCACGGCACGGAGCATCCACCTGGGCGGACAGAAACTGCCGGCGCTTGAACCCGACATTGACGAGGCTTTGCGCGGGAAAGGAGCCCTGGTAGGCGATGTTGTGAACGGTCAGGACCGAGGCGGTCCCGGAAAAAAACGGATCCCGGCGATAAATGGTCTTGAGATAAACCGCGCCCAAGGCGGTCTGCCAATCGTGCAAATGCACGATGTCGGGTTTGAATCCCATGGCCTTGGCCCCTTCCAGGACGGCCCGGGAGAACACGGCATAACGCACGTCATTGTCCGGGTGATCCCGGCCGTCGACCCCATAAAGCCCCTCCCGGTCGAAAAGCGGGGGGCAATCGATGAACTGAACCGAAACCGAACGCCACTGCATGTAGCGCAGCCAGACCTGCACGCAGCCCGCCCCCAGAGGTATATCCAAGGGATAGGCCATGCCGCCTTGCAGCGCCCCAGCCTCTATGGACCGATACTTGGGCAGGAAGAGGACCACGTCATGCCCGGCCGCGCCCAACTTCTGGCTCAAGGTGCCGATCACATCGGCCAAGCCGCCGGTCTTGCAGAAAGGGAATGCCTCGCTGGCCGCCAGCAATATCCTCATGACCAGTCAGCTCCCCAGAGCGTTTTCCGGGCTTTCGGCAGGCGGGATCTCGGCCTCAGCCGCGGCTTCGCTCCCGGGCTGGACCGAATCCGACGGCGCGGGGGCCTCGATCTCCAGGGCCGGGGCATCCGCATTTGGCTCCGGCGCCGGCGCGCCCGGATCGGGCGTCCCGGCCGGAGCCGGGGCGGCGCCCGGCTCCTCGGCTTTAAAATTATCGATGGGAGGCAAGTCCTCGAGGCTGCGCAAGCCGAAATGCCGCATAAAATCCGCGGTCGTTCCGTAAAGGAGCGGGCGCCCCACCGTTTCCTTGCGGCCCACCACCTTGATCAGGCGTTTTTCCAACAGCGTTTCCAGCGACGCGATCACCTCCACGCCTCTGATCTCCTCGACCTCGGCGCGCGTGAGCGGCTGCTTATACGCCACGATGGCGAGGGTCTCGTGCGCGGCGGTGGAAAGGCGCATGGTCATTTTTTCGGCGAAAAGCTTGCGCACGAGAGGGCCATAGCTCGGACGCGTGGCCATCTGGAAACCGCCGGCGATTTCCACGAGCTGAAGAGCGCTGGCCCGGTCCTCGAAACCCTGCCGGATTTGATCCACGAGGGCTCCCAAGCGGGGCATATCTTTGACTCCCGTAAGCTTGCGCAGTTCCTCCAGGCTCAGGGGATGATCGGTGATGAAGAGAATCGTTTCGAGCTGCTTGCGCAGCTCCTCATCCTCCAGGGGCGACGCTGGCGTCTGGGACATCGACGCGTACCTCCTTTTTGTGAACCATGATGGGGCCGAGATTGCCTTCTTGGCGCACGAACACTTTCTCCATCTTTACCAACTCGAGCATCGCCAAGAAACAGGCGAGGATGCCGCGGCGCTTGCGCTCGTCCGAGAAGATCTCCTCCCAACTCACGCAGGGCCGGCCTTCGAGGAAGAAAAGTATCTTGGCCATCTTTTCCTCGATCGGGAACTCCTCGCCCGCCACTTCCCGGGTCTCGGTCTCTCCGCGATCGAGGATCTCGCGCAGGCTGCCGAGCAGGTCGAAAAGATTCAGGTCCAGGCTCTTCTCGGACTCGTCGAAATGGGGCACGCCCCGGTAGAACACGTCCTTGAACTCGTCGGCCCGGGTCTCCAAGAACTTGGCCGCGGCCTTGAACTTCTGGTACTCGATAAGCTTGGCCTTGAGCTCCGCCGTCGGGTCCGGCCCGGCCTCCTCCTCCTCTCCGGCTTGGGAGGGCAAAAGCGCCCGGGCCTTGATGCCCATCAGCGTCGCGGCCATGACCAAAAACTCTCCGGCCACGTCGAGGTTGAGCTCCTTCATGAGATCGAGATAAGCCAGGTACTCGGTGGTGATATGGGCGATGGGGATGTTGTGCACGTCGAGATCGTCGCGCTTGACCAGGAAAAGAAGCAGGTCGAGCGGCCCCTCGAACATCTCCAGGTGAATTTGATGGCTCATAGGACCCTCATGGCCCGGCGGACCTCTTGCAGCGTGGCCTGAGCCACGGGCCGGGCCTTGCGGGCGCCTTCGGCGAGAATCTCTTCGATGCGGCCGGGACTGGCCGCATAGCCTTCGCGCGCCCGGCAAAAGTCGGCGAATGGCCTCTCCACGGATTGTATCAAGTTTTTCTTGTCGGCCACGCAGCCCAGGCGGCCGGCGCGGCAGTCCTCGCCGATTTTCTCCCAGCCCGGGGTATAAAGCTTATGCAGGGCGTAAACCACGCAGCCGGGAGGATTGTCCGGCCCGGGGTCCGGGTGGCCGGGGTCGTTGGCCCGGACTTTTTTCGGGTCGGTGTACATGGACATGATCTTGGCCTTGAGCGACTCCGGCGTCTCCCGGATGTCGAGCGTATTGCCGTAGGACTTGGACATCTTGCGGCCGTCCGTGCCCGGGACCTTGGGCGTCCGGGTCAAAAGAGGCTGGGGCTCGGGGAGGACATGGCCGTAGACGCTGTTGAATTTGCGCGCGATCTCGCGGGAGAGCTCCACGTGGGGAAGCTGGTCCTGCCCCACCGGAACGCGCTCGCCGCGATAGAGGAGGATGTCCGCGGCCTGAAGCACGGGATAGCCCAAGAACCCGAAGGTGCGTATCTCATAGCGCGAGGCGCCCCCCCCTTCCTCGGCCGCGTGCTCCTCGCCCGCGACCGCCTTGCTGAGCTTGGTCTTGGCCAGCTCCTGGAGCTGTTCTTTCCAGGTGGGATTGTTCTCGAGCCAGGAGAGCGGGGTCACCATGCCCAGAAGCAGCGCCAGTTCCGCGTGCTCGGGCACGTCCGACTGCTTGAAGATGACGCATTGGGCCGGATCGAGGCCCGCGGCCAGCCAGTCGAGGACCATCTCGCGGACGTTGGCCTGAAGGGAACCGGTGTCCGAGTAGCCGGTGGTGAGCATGTGCCAGTCGGCCACGAAAAAGTAGCAGTCGTAGCTTCGCGTGAGCGCGATCCAGTTCTTGAGCGCCCCCCAATAGTTGCCCAGATGCAGGCGCCCGGTCGGGCGCATCCCGGAGACCACCACCTCTCGACGGTCTGGCATGGCGTCTATCTTAGCCTTTTACGCCGAGGCAAACAAGGACGCGGCGAGGACGAGGCAAGATGTCGAATCTCGAAAGCATTCCGATAACGGCCAGCCGCGCTGCTCTAAAGCCTTTCGGGAGGCCATTGGCACCAATCGGTGACTCGAACTTCTATGCCCATGTCCTTGATCTTGGCGATCTCTTGCGCGGATAGGCCATGGTCTTTGGGCACCTCTATCGCCTTGATCCGATCCACACGCCCCAGTATCTGGCATTCATAATATTCCGCGTTTGGGCCCAGCCCTTGCGGCTGAGCGCCAACTTGCCATCGAGCCAGTTCCGGAAAAACCTTAAAGGGGACGGGAATATATAAATATAGCGGCCTGAATTCTTGACAATCGTTTAAAAAGAACGGCAGCAGGATAGCCCGATATTTCCATGGAACAAAAAGCTGATCCCAAATGGAAGGGCGCGCGAAATAAATTTCATCATAATTCCAGGCCCTTTGCCGATCCTGCAGGGTATTGGCGCTGTCGCCCGCAGTCAAGCTCAACCGATCTTTATAGTCTTTCGGGTCGAGGATAATGACAAAATCCCCCAATTCTTCCAAAATTCTGCGGCTGTCCCGATAACCGGTCGGAAGATCTTCCTCGAACCATCGTTCCTTGTCGAATTTCTCCGGCGGCGTCGGCCCCAGCATGCCGTAATGGGGCCGCGTCTCCGGAGGAAGCTTCTCCATGATCTTGGGCGGCAAGTCCAAAAAATCGCCTTCGACGATATTTTGATTAGAAGAGAAACCGGATTGGATACTCCCTTTCCCGCCCTCGGCCCGATTCTTGTAACCTTCCTTCAATACCGGCCATAGGCGGTCCCGTCGGATATGAATACGCACCTCAGTATCATTGGATTTGAGACGTTTAAAAATCCGCAGACCCTTTTCTTCAACTTTACCTTGGGCGGCATATCCCAGGAAAATCTTCTCGTATTCTTGGATAGTCTTAAATCCCGTGGTTTCAAAGAGGGCTTCAAAAAGCTTTTCCTGACGGAGCATCAACCACCGGGCCAGCCCGTCAACCGTTTCAGGAAGCTCAATTTCGCCGGAGACGTCAGGCCGGTCCCTCACTGCCGATGCAGGCGCTTTCATGAGGCTATCTTGCAAGGCCTTGACCCTGGCCGCAAGGCGCGGCGCGAGATCCGCGGTTTCTTTGGAGTGATCAAAAACGAACAAGTCATCAAGGGATGGCTTTCCCCCCGCATCGGCCGTATAACTTCCGGCATCGACCATGTAGAAAATCCGCAGCAAATCAAAAAAGACATCCGGGGCCAAGCCCGCTTTTTTTGCCATGACTTGAATCTCGAACTTATATGCCGACAGGTCTCCTCCCTTTATGTACGGTCCGATGGGGTCGCCGTCGATCAGGCCGACGGCCATGCGTATTTGGGAGGGCGTAAAATGGAGTCCGGTCAGATAAGTTCTCATGATTTCGCGGGTATGCTCGTGTTGATTGCTCTTATCGCCGTCCTCCACTGCGCGCGGCTTGCCGATATCATGCAGGGCCAGAACGAGCCTGAAGAATCCCCGATCGACATTCCCAGGAAGAGCAGCCTTGAAATACCTTTCGAATTGTCCAAGCACCATCAACGTGTGCTGCTCCAAAGTATATCCCTCCCCCACGCCTACGCTCTTGTTATATTGTCGTTTCAGAAAATCATCCTTCTTCAATTCTTCCAATAAAACGCGCGGCTCGAAATCCGGGCCGTTTACCACGCCATCAAGCTCTGAACGATCGAGAGCCGCCGACACGCTGATGTCCATCGAGGCAACCTCAGCGCCTCTGAAACGCTCCAAAAGAGAAAAAACTGCTTCCCAAGAGAACAAGTCGCCGCCAGATTCGGGCGAGACGCCGGACAAGCTCGCATCAACATTCGATTTATCCGGGTGATTTTTTTCCGTGGGCGCGATTTCTTGGGGAAATTTCCGGAGCCCGCGGATGAGCTTGCGCGAAGATTGGACGTCAACAGTCCCGCCGACGCCGGCGTCGGCAGGGGCCTTGCCCAAGGCGACGGCTATGCCGTCGGCCTTGGCCGCGACCCGCGAGTTCCTGTCTTCCCAGAAGCGTCGCCGCGCCGCGCGCGAGGCATGCTCCAGGCGAGACATCATCTTATCGTTGAAGAAGACGGGATACTGCCGCAGCTGCCGGAGACGAAGATAAATACCGGGAAGTTCCTGCGTGGCGGTCCTTTTGGAAAGAGCCCTAGCGGCCTGTTTCCGGGCATCGTCCTGCATATGACGGACAACGCCTTCCAGGACCGTCAAAAAGACGCCGGCGGAATCCGGCTTTGCCCGGAAAGTTGTCGCCGTATAATTCTTCTCGAGTTCGGCGACCACGGGCGCCCAGACGTTGCTGTCAGGCGCAATAACTCGCGGGTTCGCAGCCGGGCATGGAAGTATCCCGCCTAAATTGATCTGGAATCCCGAAGTTTTAAAGACCTCCGATAAAGTTTCTTTCCATGGAGCAGAAATTGCGCCCCAAAGCGGCGGAGCGGAGCTATTTCCCGCAGCGGATATCTTTACAGGCGCGCTGGCCGCCACTCCATTTTGGACCAGCGGCCAAAAGGAAAGACATCCTGCCAACCAGATCGCGATGAGTCTTCGCACGCTGGATATTGTGCGCGCACGATCTGGTATTTTCCTGGGTTCTTAGGTCACTAGAATCATGACATATTGATCTACTGCCGATTAGGTCGAAAGACCCAGGCGCATCTCCGGAACTCTCACGACAAAACCGGAACTTTGCATGCCCTCGCTCGTATACTGATGAGTGGCAGGCTATCGCCGGCGAAGTCTGCCGCCGAGCCATTTCAAAGCCTGGCCGCGGGAGGATATCCGGCCTTGCCATTGCGCCTTGGCCGCCGCATCAAGAAGCGAGCGAAACTCCGGTCCGGGCTCAAGGCCCGCGGCCTGCAAGTCATCGCCGCTCAAAAATAATGGCTGAAGCGCGGTCTTGGGCAGCCGGGGAAAAGCCAGCGCCAGCATCCGCGATGACTCAGGCGGCAGGCGGCCTCTGGGAGAAGCCTTCCGGCGCGCCGCGCGCAGCGCCTCAAGGATGCGCTGGGCCAAGCCGCGCTCCACGGGCAAGGAACGCAAGAACTCCTCCCCCTTTTTCCCCATGGCCAAGGCCATGAAGCCCAGACGCTCCTCCACGCCGCGGCCCGCGACCCGGGCCCGGGCGTCGGGATGAACCAAGTCAAGATAACCCCAGGACTTGAGCCTGCGCAAAGCGCAGGAGGGATCGTCCTCGGAGAGTATGCGCAGAAGTTCGGCCGCGATGCGGTGGCGAGAGAGCCGGCCCGCTATGCAGCCATAAAGAGACTCCTTGACCATTCGGCCGAAACCCGGCGCCGGCCTTAGGGAGAAGCGGCAGAGAAAACGCGCGGCGCGAAAGACCCGCGTGGGATCGTCGCGAAAGCTCGCCGGATGAAGAACGCGCAAGATTCCCGAGGCCAGGTCGCCCCGGCCGTTATAAGGGTCCACGAGCCGGCCCGCCGCATCGCCATCCAGGCGCACGGCCATGGCGTTGATGGTGAAATCCCGGCGGAAGAGATCGCGCTCCAAGGGCGCGGGGCTGACCTTGGGCAGGCTGGCGGGCTCCGGATAGACTTCCTGGCGCGAAGCCGCGAAATCCACGCGCAGCTCCCGGCCTTTGACGCGCCAGGTGCCGAACTCTCCAAAAGCCTCGGGCTTGACCCCGGCCAGCCGGCCCGCTAGCCGGGCCAAAGGCGCGGGGTCGCCCTCAGCGACCAAGTCCAGGTCAACGACATGCTTGCTGCCCAGCAGCCAGTCGCGCACGCAGCCGCCCACGGCATAAAGGGGCAGGCCCTGGCGTTGCGCCGCCTCGGCCAAGGGCCGCAACGCGGCCGCGGTCTCGGGCGGAATGCGGACGCGCGATTCCGACATCAGGCGCGCGCCGAGGTCGCCGCGCGGCGGGTCTCGCGTCGCGCGGGCGGCAGGCCTTGGTCCGCGCCGGAGCGCAGGCTGGCCAAGCAGGCCTGATAAGCTTCCAGTCGATCATTGGCCGCGAGCAATTTTTCAAGGCCGGCGATAAGATTCTGCCGGGTCACGCCCTCGTTTTGGGCGGGAGAATAAGGCAAGGTCGAGGGAACGACGTGGAGCCGGGCAAAGCGCGGGCTGACATGGAAGAGCGAGAGCCCCAATTCCTTGGCCACGCATTCCATGACCTCGCGCTCCTCGGACCGGAAGTCCTCGCCGCTCAAGAGTTCGGACAATCCCTCTGGCCCGAAAAACACCTCGGGCTCCATGTCGAACGGCATTTTTTCTCCCAGCACGCGCTTAAGCGCCGCGAAATCCTCGTTCATCTTCCGGCGCCAGCGCGGTTCCTGCCCCTGGAAGGATTCCGGAAACACAAAAGCCAGTATCTCGGCCTCGGGCTCGAAGTATATATACGGGGCTTCGGCGAAGAAAGGGGCGCCGCAGGCCGGGCAAAGCAGAAGATTGCATTCCTTCGCGACCGCGAGCTCGCGCAGCTCCGGGCTGTTGCGGCCGTGGATGAAGCTCCAAACCTCGGCCTCGAAAGCCTCGCAACCCTTGGGACAGCGCGCTTCAACGACGCCTCTAAAGGACATATATTTATTATAGCTCTTCGCGCGCCATGCGCGGCGACGGCTACTGCGACAGCCTCTTGAAATACTCCTTGATAATGCCGTCGTAAGCCGCGGGACGGCTCTCCTTTAAAGAACGCTCCAGCTCCTGGCGGATCTCCTTGGGCGGCTGGTAGTCCTTGGCGGAGGGCAGGGGTACGAACTCGAGACGCGCGCCCATGCCGCCCCCTCCCGGGACCATGCGCACCCCGCCGGCAGGCCGGGAAAAACCCGAGCCGATGCTGATCTGCATGGCTTTCCGGCCCGCGGCTGAGCTCTCCAGGTCTTTTCCTCCCTGATCGAGAAAAGACAGCGCCTTTTCCTGATGAGCGAGCGCGCCTTCGGAATCTCCCTGGTCGAGATCAGCCTCCGCGGCCTGCTGCTCGCCTTGAGCGGCCGCCGCCTTTTGGGCCGCGCTCCGGGTTGCAATCCCCGCGTCGGACTCCAGGGCGGAAAGCTCGGTTCCCAGCCGCGCGGTCCGGCCCCGCACTTCGCCCTGACGCCGCGCGGCCGCGGAGGAGTCGGGATTGGGGCCGTCTTGCGGAGGGGAAGGAGGAAACGACGAGAGCTTGCGCAGGATATCCTCCTGGCTGCGGGCGAACCATTCCAGGGCTTCGGCCCGCGAGCCTCGGGACGCGGTTTCGCGCAAGATCGCGGTTGCGGCGGCAAGGTCCTGCGGAGCGCGCGTCACGCGGCCGGAGGAGAACTCGTCTTTGACGCCTTTCATCAAGGATAAACCTTGGGGCGGAAATTCCGCGCCATAGGCAGCCGCGGAGGAAATGAGAACCCCTTCCCGGGCCGCTAGCTCGGTCAGGAGGTCTTTCTGCGCGGCCACGAAGCGCGCCAGCCTGCGCTGCTCCATGGCTTGGCTCGCCTCCGCCAGCCGTGTCTGCTCCTCCACGATTTCCGACCACATTTTCTGGATCCGTTCCATACGGGGCGAGGCTTGCTGGCCCGAGGCAGCGGCGGCGGCCATGGCCGCCGCCGCGGTGACCGCCTCCTGGACCGCGGCCAGTTGCTGCGCCAGTTCCTTGGCGATCTGAGCGGCCGTGGAAAAATCCCCGGCGCGCAGAGCCGCGCTCAAAGCGTCCGCCGAGGTCTGAGCCTGCAGAAGCGGCATGCTGAAGGAGCGCCGCGCCTTGGCCTCGCCGCTGCCCGGGGAAGCCTGCGGCAAGGCTGAAATGGCTTTCTGCAAGGCTTCCATGCGCTCTTGCAGGCGCGCCAGAGCCGACTGCAGGCGATGCATGGCCTCGGGAGAAACCTCCCCTTTCTTGCCCCCCGCCAGAGACTCAAGCGCCTCGGAAATCCGCTCCCCCTCCTGTCCCATGCGGCCGGACTCCTGATGAAAATCCTGCAAGCTCTGGATGGCCCGGCCGCGCTGCAGCAGCCTCTCCGCCCGGCGCAATTGCTCGGCCAACCGGCCATGCCGGTCGCGCGCCGAGGAGCTGTCGCCTTGCCGGTCCGCGGCCAAAGCCGCGGGCAGGTCCTCGCTTTGGACGCGGCTTAATTCCGAGGCCAGGCCGGAGAATTGCTCGGCAAGCCCCGGATTGGAGTAGGCGTCGGCCTCCATGGCCCGGGCCAGTTCCGTCATGGCGGCCGTGGATTCTTTCCAGGCCTGGGGCAGATCGGCCAGTTCCCGCCCCGCTCCCTCGCGCTCGCCCGCCGAATACAGGTCGCGGATCCGCTCCTCGCGGGCGGCCAGACGAGCCAGACGGAGTTCGGCTTGGCGCCACTTGTCCCGGGCTTGTTCATGCCCGGCCTCGAAATCCACGATCTCGACGCTGCCCGGCTCGGAAAGCCCCGCTTGCGGCGGGATGGCGTCGTCGACGGCCTTGACCCGGAACTCAACCTTGGCGCCGACGGGAAGGCCCGCGAGTTCCCACGGGAAATCGCCGATAAAGTCCTTGGGAGCCTTGGGGCCAAGACTCTGAAGGGCGATCTCCCGCTCCCCCGCGCCGGGGACCCGCACGATCAGCGTCACCCTGGAGAGCCCCGCATCATCCCGGGCCGCATAGGCCACGGGCAGGACGCTCGCGGGCGAGGCTTGCACGGGACGCAGGGGGGAAAGAAGTTCGACCTTGGGAGGCTCATCCGGCACGGCCTTAAGCGCGTACGCCACGGGCGCGGGGTCGCGGCGTCCGTCAACCGCCTCCACGTCGAATTGGAAGTTCCCATCCTGGCTGGAGAAGAACCCGGTCTCGCACTCCCCGTCCTTGACGCAGCGCAACGCCAGGGGAGCCGGGAGAAAGGAAGCTCGCAAATGAACGCTGGCCAGGGGTTGATTAGGGCGGCCCTTAAGCGCCACCCACGCCCCGCGGCGCGCGCTGAGAGGCTCGGCCGCGCTCAAGGCGATCTCGGCGGCTTGCCCCGATATCCGGGCGCGCAAGGACTCCAGGCCGGGAACGGTCCGCGGCACCAGGCGATAAACCCGGCTCTGCAAGCCGCGCCACGATATCCGATAATCCAGGGGCTCGGCCAATGCAGACACGCTGAAAGCGACTCCGTCGGGAAGTTGCCGCTCCCAAGGCACGCCGCGCCAAGGGCCCGCGGTCCTCACCCAAAGTCTCGTCTCCACCGCCTGGCGCGGTCCGCCCGCCGCGCTGTGACGGCGCACCGTGATCATGACGGGCTGGCCCCACTCTCGCGCGGCATCGCCGGGCTCTATGCTCAGGAACCTTTCCAACGGCACGTCACGCCAGGGCGCGGCCAAGCGTTCCCATGACGACCCGCTGACGCCCGGCCAGGTCAGGACGCAGGCCAAGGCCGCCAGCGCGGCGCGGCGCGCGTGGCTTGAGGGACGCCAGAGGAAAGCCGGCCGTTCGGGCAAGGCCGCCAGGACACGATCGGTCTGTTCCTGATGCGCCTGGGCCAGGCGCGCCGACGTGTGTTCAGGCTGCTTCTCGCCGAGCTCCCAGGCGGAACGCAGGTAGGGACGCGTTTGAGGAAACTCTCGCGCCGCCTCGTCGAGGACGACCGCGTAGGAATTTCTCCGCCAGGGCAGGAATATCCGGACATAGGCCGCAGCCGCGAGCCATGCCGCTCCCGTCAGCCCAAAAGCCGCGCGCGCGCCCTGCGGCGGCAGGAAAAGCTCGTCAAGCCACAAGCCGGCGGTCCATGCGATCAGGCTCCAGCAGAGAAGCCTGGCCCCGTTCTCCTGCAAAAGAACCCAGGCCCTTTCTCGTCGCCAAGCCCGAGCGCGCTCAACCAGGATGCGCATATCGTTTCCTGAGCCGGGAAGCCTCCTCTGCCAAGCCGGACGCCGCCATGAGATCGGCCAATGAGAGGGCCCCGGCAACGTCACGAGTCAGGTCGTAGACGAAAATGGAGTAGCCGGCGACGAAAACGGGAGTCCGCCGCTTGAGCCAATCGAAAAGCCCGTGATCCGCATAGTAAGTGGTCTGCAGATTCGTCGCGGACACCGCGAGAATCACCGCGTCTGATTCCCCGGGGAGCGCGGTTCCTTCTTGACGCTCGACGTTGGTGACCCCGCCCACGGGCATATAGCGGATGCCGTAATAAGAGGGGTCCGCGACCCCGAAATAACAGAGGAAAATCGGAGGATTTCCCAAGCGCCGCAGCCACTGGGCCAAAGGCTTGAGACCCTGGCCCCAATCCAAATTGGAATCCACGAGGCAGCGGTAGCCTCGGGTCGGGCCGCCCGCCGCCTCGTTGAAATAGGCGAGGTAATGGGGATGAGCGCGCAGCACGGAAGCCGCGAGCCACGTTGCCAAGAGAACGCCGAGAACCCTGCCTCGCCTTTGGCGCAGTATCCACGCCGCGCCGACGGCTCCGGCCACGACCAGAAAAGGATAGACCGGAAGAATGTGACGATACCCGATCTGGGTCTTGGAAAGGAGCGCCAGGCAAAAATACGCGGCGGGAGGGCATGCCAGCCAAGCCAGGTCTCTCAAGGAGCCGGCTCGGGGCACATCGCCCCCTCGCCACAACGCCCAAAATCCGACTCCGGCGGCCAGGAGCAGGGGGATAGGCGTTTTCACCGCCAGGGCGAGAGGGAAATAGAAGGGATGACCTGTCGTGAAATGGCCGCCCAAAAGAAATGAACCGCGGCCCTCCCCCAGGCGGCCGAGAGTGGCGCTGAGGCCTTGCCAGTAAGCGGGCCAGTGCGCGAAACGATAGACCGCGGCCAGGACGAGGACCGCCATGAGAAGCGCGGCGGCGAAACTCCGCGCGGGAAAGCGGGCCGGCGCCGGGAGAGCCTCGCCCCGCGCAGGCCGGCCCTGGCGCGGCGGGGCGAGCCGCCGCCGCAGACGCCAATCAGCCAGAAGCATGGCCGCCGCGAAAAAGGGAAGGATGAACATATTGAACTTGCAGGCCATGGCCGCGCCCATGACCGCGCCCGCGGCCAGCCAACGCGGCCACGTCAGCGTTGGCGAGCCCAGAATCCAAAACATAAGGAAAAAAAGCGCGGCGCTGCCGGCGTCCGTGGTCACCAGTCCGGCGTTCGTAAAAAGCGGCGGACACAGCCCGAGCAAAAGCCCCGCGGCCGCCATGGCCGGGTCCCCCCCGAGCCGGCGCGCCCAAGCCAGGATGCCCAAGGCCAGCAGCCCTCCCCAACTGAGCAGACACCACAAGCGCGCGGCATTGAGCATACGCTCGCCGTCCACGCGGTTTTTATAAAGAAAGAAATCCGCGTAGTTGTACACCCGCCCCATAACCCAATCCGGATGATGGAAGAAGGCCGCCGGCCGCAAAGCCAGCAGGGGCAAGGCCGCCCACATTTCCGCCAGGGGAGGATGGTCGCGGCCGTTGATCAAACGCGAGCCGTTGAGCAAGGCCGCATAGCCCGAGGCCAGATGCACCGGCTCATCGTAGGTGGGAGCCGAGGCTCGGATCATGGACCAGCCCAGCACCACGAACAATGCCAGCCCAAAGGCGGCGGTCGGACGCGTCATTGGAAGAATTATACAAGAATGCGCGGCGGCGCCTTTCAACTGGGCATGATGTCCGAGGCCGTTATGACGCTTGAAGAACGGCGCATGGACTGGCTCACGCGCGCCTCAACCGCGCCGATCTCGTTGATCTGGCGGCGGCGGGCGTCCACCAAGCGCGTCCCGATAAAGCCGGCGTTCCTTTTCTCGGCCTCGAGCAGGATGTCCTCGGCGCGCACATGCTCGACAAGGCCGCCCTTGCCGGTCCAGGCTATGGCGATGCGCTGGGCGATCTCATGGAAGGCGTCCCACTCGTTGAAGAGGGTCTCGAGGAGCACCTTGAGCACGGCCCCCAAGCCGACAAGGCCGAACGCCAAGGTGCTGATGAATTTAACGTAGAGTTCCATAAATAGGCTACCTTCCCTTATAATTGTAACCGGCTTGGCAAGCGCCCTTCAGGGCCAGGGGGGCACCTCATGCCAGGCAGAAGGCCTAGACCCAGTTAGGCCCTTTGGGTGCCGGAGATGGCCTTTTTGAACTTGTTCAACTTATGAGCCCACGAAACGCCATTCTCCTAAAAATTCTATCATCTCAAGCAAGGTGACCACCGACATTCCCTTTCATATCCATTCACCCTTCCAGCCAGCCGGCGACCAGCCCGAGGCCATCGCGCGGCTGGCGCAGCGCCTGCGCGAGGGCGCTCGCCACCAGGTGCTCCTGGGAGTGACCGGCTCGGGAAAAACCTTCACCGCGGCGCATGTCATCGCCGAGCTGCAGCGGCCCACCTTGGTCATTTCGCCCAACAAGGTCCTGGCGGCCCAGCTCTACGCGGAATTCAAGTCCTTTTTCCCTAAAAACGCGGTTGAGTTCTTCATCTCCTACTACGACTATTATCAGCCCGAGGCCTATGTCCCTTCCACGGACACCTATATCGAAAAAGACTCGGCCATCAACGACCGCATCGACCGCCTGCGCCTGAAGTGCACGAGTTCGCTGCTCTCGCGCCGGGACGTCATCGTGGTGGCATCGGTCTCCTGCATTTACAACATCGGCTCCCCGGAGAACTATCGCGGGTCGTCCATCCCCCTGGAAAAGGGCTACCGGACCACGCGCACTCGATTGGCCGAGGACCTGGTCCGCATCCATTACGAGCGCAATGAGACGGAATTCCTGCGCGGCCGTTTCCGGTTAAAAGGCGCCATCGTGGACATTTTTCCCGCGTATATGGAAACCGCGTTGCGCGTGGAGCTCGAAGACGATGCCGTGTCCGCGATCACTGAATTCAATCCCCTGACCGGAGATCGCATCCGCAAGCTGGAGCGAGAGTGGATATATCCGGCCAAGCACTTCATCACGCCCGGGCCGCAGCTGGAGCAAGCCGTGATCGCCATTGCAGCGGAGATGAAGGACCGGGTGGCGTTCTTCAAGAAAAAAGGCCAGCTCCTGGAGGCCCAGCGCCTGGAGCAGCGGACCAAGTACGATATCGAGATGCTCCAGCAGATGGGATTCTGCCACGGCATCGAGAATTACTCGCGGCATCTCTCCAGCCGGCCGGCCGGGGAGCGGCCCTTCTGCCTCATGGACTTTTTCCCTCAGGACTATCTGCTCTTCGTCGATGAGTCGCACGTCTCGATCCCGCAGATCAACGGCATGTACGAGGGGGATCGTTCCCGCAAGCAGACCCTGGTGGATTTCGGCTTTCGCCTGCCCTCGGCCCTGGATAACCGGCCCCTCAAGTTCGCGGAATTCGAAGCCTTAGCCGGACAAACGGTCTATGTGTCCGCCACCCCGGGCCCCTACGAACTCAAGAAGACCAAAGGCGAGGTCGTAGAGCAGGTCATCCGGCCCACCGGCCTGGTGGACCCCGAGGTCCTGGTCGTGCCCAGCGAGGGACAGATCGAGGACCTGATGCAACGCATCGAGGGCCGCGTCAAGCGCCAGGAGCGCACCCTGGTCACGACCTTGACCAAGCGCACGGCCGAGGACCTGGCCAGATTCCTCTCCGAGAGGGGCCTGCGCGTGCGCTATTTGCATAGCGACATAGAGTCCTTGGAGCGCATCGAGATACTCAAAGACCTGCGCGCCGGAAAATTCGACGTCCTGGTAGGCATCAACCTCCTGCGCGAGGGCCTGGACCTGCCTGAGGTCTCCCTGGTCGCGATACTCGGGGCGGACCATGAGGGTTTCCTGCGCTCGGAGACCACGCTGATCCAGATCGCGGGCCGGGCCGCGCGCAACGTGGGCAGCGAGGTGGTGCTCTACGCGGACCAGCGCACCGGCTCCATGCAGCGGGCGCTCGCGGAGATGGACCGCCGCCGCCAAAAGCAGGTCGCGCATAACGAACGCCACGGGATCAAGCCGCGGACCATCGTCAAGGCGGTCTCGGAGCTCGAGGAGTTCCAGACCTCGGCCAAGCGGCAGGGCTTGGAGATTTTGCGGCGCACCGAGGCGCCGCTGTCCGCCCGGGAAATCCCGGGGCTGGCGCGCGAACTCGAGTCGCGCATGCGCGAGGCCGCGGATAATCTGGACTTCGAGTTGGCCGCCGTCCTTCGGGACCAGTGGCTGGAACTGCGCGAGATGTCGGCCATGGGGTCCAAGAACCCTTCAGCCGCGGCGCCGCGGCGCAAGCGCCGGTCCCGTCAGACGAACGATTAGGGCTGCCGCGGAGAGTCCACGGAGACAACCGCGATCCCCGCGCGTTTTAGAAGAGCCGCGGTCACGCCGTAAGCCGCGTCGCAGGACGGGGACCGGCTCTTCAAATACGCCAGCCGGCAGCCCGCGGCCAGCGCCTTGGCCAAAGCGCCTTGGGCCCCGCGCAGGAATTGCGCCGTCACGTCCACGCCGGCCGACGTCATGACGCGCGCCCGACCGTCGAGCACGTCGTCGCCGTTGCCGCCGACGATTTTCGACGGCGGCCGCGGAGTGGGCAGCCCCCCACCCTCTTCCGGGCAGAACCAGATCACCCTGCCCTTGGCCGCGAGCCGCAGCAAATTCCCGACCGCCGCCAAGGGACGCTTATCATAGCGGCAGTTCAAGGCGAGCAGGCACGCCGATACGAATGCGGGCGGAAACCATCTCTTGGCCCAGGACGGGAAAAGCTTCCTCATAACCGCTTCAAATTTGTCGAGAATCCGGTTGAACCGACCTCGGGAATCAATCTTTTGCGCATCTCCTGCGGGAGCCTTTGAACTCCCGGCCCCTCCCGCGACAAGCAAGAGCGGCTTCGCGTGCTCGATAGGCCGAGCCATGAACGAACCGTCCGCTTCATCAGTCGAGAGAAGCCCCAGAACAGCCTGCTGAGCGACCATGGTCTCAAAATGAGAGAACAGGACGACCCTTTGTCCATCATATTTCTTGAGAATTCTCTCAAAAAGATCCCGCTGCCGAAGCATAACGTCAAAGCGGCTTTCCCCCGATCTACCCTGTGCATTTTCCCCGGGGAATTTGTCCAAAAACCCCCTTCCGAGACCTTTATAGCAGTCAAAAATCTGCCAGAAGGGCAGCTTCTTGGCTTCGGCCATGAGCTGTCCATCCAGACGCCCGTATCCGATTTCTTTTAGTTCCGGCGCTATGTCCTCCTCATATAGCGCCCAGCCGCCGCCCAAGCTCCGCTTCTTTTCGTCCAGCAGCTGCTGAAGGGCATCCGCGGTCTGGCGGGCGCGCAAAAGCGGACTCTGCAGGATAACCAGGGCCGGTGACTCTCCGGCAAGAACCTGCCGCGCCCAGGAGTCGCCGCCCAGACGTGCATATAATTCTTCGGCAGCCGATGCGGCTTGCATGCGTCCATGGTTCCCATTGGCATCTGGAGTGTCCGTCAGACCCAGATCCGTCCCGCTCCCGTTAAGCAAGCCTTGGCGGTTGGCTATATTTTCTCCATGGCGCACGGCCCACAGTTCGATCCCGGACCTCCGCAGCCGCGGAACAATCGGGTCCTCGACGACGCGCCGGATAGCGCCGTCAGGATGCTCCTCATATATGGACTGAAGTTCAGCAGGAATATCCATGCGATCGAGCACCTCGACATCTTGATCAAAGGCCTTGAATTCCCAAGAATGATTGTCCGCATCCGCGACACGAACCAGCCAGCCGTCTCGTTCCCGAGCAAGGGCGGCAACGAAAAACATGTTCCCCGGGATGCCTCGCAAAGAACCATCCAGCGCGGATTTCACGGCTTCGGCGTTTTCAATGGACGCGCCCGCAGCGCCTAATGCCGCTTTGATCACGGGACGGATGTGCGCACGAATAGCGTCATTATCCAAAGCCGCCGATTTGCCAAGATGTCGCCGAGGCGCAGCTTCCGAGGCGGGAGACTCCCGCACAGAGAGCCCAATCCGCGAATCCCGTCGCTCGGAGTTGTCAAAAATACGCCCAAAAGTGTCGAGCTTGGCGGCAACGGCCCGCCTAAGCCGACGCATCAGACTCAGTCCCTGGACCGAGACGGCAGGCACGTCGGAGCCGGACACGGCAGGCGCAACCGCTGAAGCATGAGCGCCGAGCTTCACAACGACTCCAGGCGCATCACCGACCACGGATGCCGGCGAAATATTCCCTTGAGACGCAGTAACCGGCGCGCCGGGAATGCCTGGAATTTGGGCGACATTAAACGATTCGACGGCGGCTGCCGCGGCAGCCGAATATCCATTGGCCAGACCATTAAGGCCGGAGGCGAGAGGATGAAACCGAATGTCGAGCCCGTTTGCCAAAGAGGTCCGGAAGGAAGCCCGGCTGATTCCAATAGGAGCGCCCACCGGAGTTCTGAACTTAACCGAGACGATCCTTCCGAAAGCCGCGTAAGCGCCTGGCCCCGGACTGGCCAGAACCAGCGCCGCGCATAGGATAAGGGCCTTTTTGGGGTCAGGTCTTGACATTTGACATTCCTGCGTAAGTAGATTATCAAAAGGGAGAATTTCCCCTCGCGGGCCTTATGGTCCTCGCCCATAGGCCTATTCGACCTAGCCAGAAATAGGCCTTTAGCTCAGGAGGTCCCGCTCACGCCAGCGCCCAAAACAACACGAATCAGGCCCGTCCGAATGTCAAATGTCAAATTTCAAGACCTGACCCCCTAGTAGCCGCGGGGCATTAGGGGGACTAGGCGGCCTTTGACCTTTTTGAGTTCGCCCAGATTATGGCGGGTCCAGTCGGCCACTTGCTGGACCTGGTACCGTCCGGGCGCGGTCTCGATGAAGACCTGCTCTATGCCGGAATTGATGATCATGCGCTTGCAGATGCGGCAGGGCTCGGCGCCCTTGATGACCGCGCCCGTGTCCGGCGAGACGCCGACGAGGTAGAGGGTCGCTCCCATCATCTCGAACCGCGAGGCGTGGATGATGGCGTTTTGCTCCGCGTGCACGGCCCGGCACCACTCGTAATGCTCGCCCTTGGGCACGCCCAGCTTGATGCGCACGCAGGTCCCGATCTCCGTGCAATTGGCGGTCTTGCGCGGCGCGCCGGCGTAGCCGGTGGACACGATCTGGTCGTTGCTGACGATGACCGCGCCGTAGTGCCGGCGCAGGCAGGTGCTGCGCCGGGCCACTTCCTTGGCGATGTTGAGGTAATACTGGGGCTTGGAAACGCGTCCGGGCTGCTTCGCTGCGGTCATGGTTCTCCTCCTGCCTTTCGTGCTCCAGCGCCGCCTTCGGGGAAGCATGCTACCATATTTTGATAGACTGACTTCTATGGACGAGAAAACCCTAATTCGCGCGGCCCTGCGCGAGGATTTAAACGGCCGCGGCGACGTGACCACAAAGCTCTTCGTGCCTCCGGACGCCCGCTTCCGGGGCAGGATCAGAGCCAGACAGGCCGGCGTGGTGTGCGGCGCGAGGCTCGCGCGCGACGTGTTCAAGGCCTGCGACCCCCGCTGCCGGGTGCGAATCCTCGTCGCGGACGGCGGCCGGGTGCGGCCCGGGCAAGCCGTCCTGGAGATATCGGGCGGACGCGGCGTTCTGACCGCGGAGCGCACCGCGCTCAATTTTCTCCAGCGCCTCTCCGGCATCGCCACCCTGACCGCGGCCTTCGCGGCCCAGGCCCGCGGGACCCGGGCCCGCATTCTCGACACCCGCAAGACCATCCCCGGCTGGCGGGCCCTGGAGAAATACGCCGTGCGCTGCGGCGGCGGGGTCAACCACCGCATGGGTCTCTACGACGCGGTCATGGTCAAGGACAACCACTGGCTGCGGCCCCAAGCCTTCGCCGCCGCGGTGCGCCGGTTGCGGCGCCTGCATCCCCGCATGTCCCTCATCATGGAAGCCGATGAAATGACGCAAGTCCGCCGCGCCCTGGAACTCGGAGCGGACGTGGTCATGCTCGATAACATGCCCCCTCCCAGGCTGCGCCAGGCCATCGCCTTCATCCGCAAGTCCTCGCGCGCGACGCAAATCGAGGTCTCGGGCCGGGTGGACATCAAGAGCGTCCGCGCCCTGGCCCGGTTGGGGCCGGACCGCATCTCCATCGGCCGCATCACGCACAGCGCCCCGGCCCTGGACGTCGGATTGGACCTGGCATGAATTTTCCGGGCGTCGCGCAGGTCCTCCATCTGACCGTGACCGACTCCACCCAGAACGTGGCGCGGTTCCTGGCCGATCAAGGCGCCGAGGACCGGACCCTGGTGTGGGCCGACCGGCAGACCGCGGGCCGGGGCAGACTGCGCCGGCGATGGGCGTCCGGCCCGGGCGGACTGTATTTTTCGCTGATCCTGCGCCCCGGATTTCCCCCCTCGCGGCTGGCGGACTTCAACCTCGCCGCGGCCCGCGCCGCGGCCGAGGCCCTGGGCCGGACCGGCATCCGCGCCCGGGTCAAGCCTCCCAACGACGTGATCGGGTCCATGGGACGCCTCAGCGGAAAAATTTGCGGCATATTGGCCGAGGCCTGCGGCCCATCGCGCCGAGTGGACTGGCTCGTTCTGGGCGTGGGCATCAACGTCAACAACGCGGCAAGGACAACGCCGGGAGCAATGAGCCTCAAAGCTCTTACGGGCAGAAGCTGGAACCCGGCCGGCATACTGCGCGGTTTTTTGGAGCAGTTCGCTCTCGCTTACTCAAACTTCCGCTGATTTACCCCGAATTATCGTATAATGCCTAAAAGGCTCATAACGCCGGAGATTCCATGACCGAAACCTTTCTAACCCGCGCCGGATACGAAAAACTGCGCCAGGAAATCGAGGACCTCAAGAAGCGCAAGGTCCAGCTTTCCCATGACATAGCCGAGGCTCGCGAAAAAGGAGACCTCAGCGAGAACGCCGAATATCACAGCGCCAAGGACAAGCTGGCCGAGGTGCTGGGCCGCATCAACATCATCCAGGACAAGCTGCAAGGCGCCAAGCTTATCGAGGAGTTCAAGCCGCCGAAGGACACGGTCTCCATCGGCTGCGCGGTCACGGTCCAGGACGAGGACGGCGACGAAACCACCTACACCCTCGTGGGAGCGGATGAATCCGACCCAGCCGAAGGCCGCATCTCGGTCTATTCCCCCCTGGCGCAAGGACTGCTCCACAAAAAAGTCGGGGAGAAGGTCTCCATCGAGCTTCCCGCGGGCACGAGGGTCTTCACGATCCTCAAGGCCGGACCATCGCAGTAGCCTTTGCTGGAAGAAGAAATTAAACGCCGGGCGCGGCAAGCCGGGGCCGACCTGGCCGGCATTGCCCCGGCCCGTCTGCTGCCCGAAGCTTCCTTCCTAAAGGACTGGCTGCGCGAAGGACGCCATGGCTCCATGGGCTTCATGCTGCGCGACGTTGCCCGCCGAGAGGACATCCGGCTCTGGCATCCGCAATCCAAGTCCGTCTTGGTCTGCGCTTTCCGCTATGGCGGCTCCCCAAGCCAAAGCGCGGCGCGAACGTCGGGACTCATCGCCCGCTATGCCGCCCATGAGGACTATCATAGAGCTCTCAAGGGTCGTCTGGAGTCGGTCCTGGCTTGGCTGCGCGAGCGTTGCCCCGGCGCCGATGGCCGCGTGTTCGCGGACTCAAGCCCGGTCATGGAACGCCTTTACGCCTATCACGCGGGCCTGGGCTGGATCGGACGAAACTGCTTGCTCGTCAACGAGGAGCTGGGCTCATTTTTCCTCATCGCCGGGATATCCCTCGACTTGGAACTGGCGGCCGACCATCCGGTCCAGGAGCGCTGCGGCGCATGCAGGCTCTGCCTGGAGGCCTGTCCTTCCCGCGCCTTGGTGCAAGACCGGGTTCTCGACGCTCGGCTGTGCAGCGCGTATCTGACTCTCGAGCTTCGCGGCCCCCTGCCGCAAGAGCGGCGCGCCGGCATAGGCCGCTGGGTGGCGGGCTGCGACCTCTGCCAGGAAGCTTGCCCCTGGAACCGGAAAGCTCATCCTCCAGGGGTCCTGCAGCCCCTTGATGGCCAAGAGCCGTTGCTCCGCGATCTGGCCGGTCTGGATGATAAGGGGTTTGCCGAACGTTTCGGCCGAACTCCCCTGTCGCGGCTCAAGCGCGCGGGCCTGCTGCGCAACGTTCTCCTCGCCATGGGCAACTCGGAACATGCCGAATTTCGAAAAATCCTCGAGAGCTTCCGCGCAGACCCGGACCCGGTTCTTAGCGAGCAGGCCCGCTGGAGCCTGGACCGCCTGCCGGTCTAAGAGCCTTTCAACGCCCGCGGCCGCTGCGACACCGAGGACGCTTCCCTTGGCCTGCCCAAACGGCTTAAAGAGAAAGCCTCTCCCTGAAGGGCCAGGGCGTGAGCCGGATTGGCCCGCAGAACCGCATCGAAATGCCCAAGAGCTTCCTCGAACCTGCCTTTCCCATTGAGCAGCAGGCCCATGCACAGATGGGCGTTGGCGTCGTTAGGCGCGATTTTAAGGCCTGCGCTGAACTGAGCCAAGGCCTCGTCGGCTCTTCCCTTCTTAAATAGAACGAAACCATAATTAAATCTGGCAAAAGCATAATCCGGCTTGATGCGCAGCGCCTCGCGATAATGCTGTTGCGCCTGTTCGCTGTCGCCCTGGTTGGCCAACGCCGCTCCCAAATTGGTATGCGCGATGTAATTATTCCGAGTGCATGCGAGCGCATTGGTAAAAAGCGCGATGCTGTTCCTCCAATGCCCGGCTTGACGATGGGTCAGGATCATCAGCGTCAGGAGAAACGCGCCGGCCAACGCGATCAGGGGCTGGCGGGCTCCGGAAACCGGAAACGCGCCATGCGCCACCGCGTCGAACGCCCGCCAGACCAGGACCAGAAAAATCCCGATGAGGGGAATATATGTATACCGGTCGGCCATGCCCTGCAATCCCACCTGCACCAAACCGATGACCGGGACCAGGGTGCCCAAATACCAGAGCCAACCCACCGCGACATAAGGCCTGCTCTTGATCCGGCGCGCGGCATAAACGGATATCGCGGCCAGAAACGCCAAGGCTCCTCCCACATGCGCGGGGCTCAAAGCGCCCGCGGGATGCGGATAAAAAACAGAGAGGTTCGCGGGCCATATGGTCTTGAGGAGATAGCCCGCATAAGCAACGACGGCATTGCAGATGCGCGAGTCCAGCGCCAACTGTTCGCTTTGAGCCACGGCGCCCGTCTGATGTTGCGCGAAATAGGTCGCGAAACAGGCAGCCGCGGCCAACAAACAGAATGGAGCTTTCTCCGCGACGCATCGGCCCAGTGAAGACCCTGCTCCCGCATCAGCGAAGCCCCATCGCCTCAGCGGCCAGTAATCCAGGAGCAACAAGACAAAAGGCAATGTCACGACCATGGGTTTGGCCATGAGCCCGCAGGCAAACCACAGGACCGCCAGCCAATACCGGCCTGGCCGGGAAGCCTTGCAGTAACGGACGTAGGCCAGCATGGAAAGCATCCAGAACAGGGCGCTGAGCACGTCCTTCCTTTCCGCCGCCCAGGCGACGGATTCGACGTGCAAGGGATGCACGCCGAAAAGCGCGGCCACGAAGAAACTGCGCCAGACCAGGCCCGTCAGCGCGTGCAAAAGCCAAAAGACCAGCAGGGTATTGGCCGTGTGCAGCAAGAGATTGGTCAAATGGTGGCCGGCCGGACGCATCGCGTAGAGCCGGACATCCGCCATGTGGGAGAGCCACGTCAGGGGATGCCAGTTGCCGGCGTGCGTCGTGCTAAAAGCCCACCGCACATTTTCATGGGAAAATGGGCCCTGGACGCGGACATTCTCCGTGATGTATTTGTCGTCGTCGAAATTGACGAAGCCATTATCCAGGACGGGCCGAAAAGCCGTCCCCACCATAACGGCCAGAAGGAGGCCGGCGGACAATAGGACCCGGAAGCCCGCAGACCCATGGTCCGGCGCCTGCGCGGACGCCTCGCGGCCGGACCCCGTGGCCCCGTCTTCCGGCCGCCTTCTCCCATGGTTCTTGGACATTCTCATCCCCGCCGAAAGCCCGAAAAAGTATACCTATTTGCCGCCTCGGTCATATTCTTTATAAACTCATCATCCATGCTTAAGCGGCTTGCCTGCGCCGGCGCGGCGTTGCTGTCGTGCCTCGGAGCCTACGCGGACGACGGGGACCAGGCGAAGGACTTCGCGCCCCAACGCCAATACCCCGAACAGGTCGTCGTCGCCAAAGACGAGACCCCCCTGATCCTGCGTCTGCTTCTCAAGCCCATCAAGCAGGGCATGCTGATCCGCCTGCCGGTAGTGGACACCGACCCCAACCGCGGCATCACGGCAGGAGCCATGCCGGTCTGGGTCATCCGGGAGCCCGGCACGGACCGCATCGAGCAGATCCACGCGCCCTCCTTGACTTACAACAAGCACTTCGGCGCGATCCCGACCTACCGCTATTATTATTATCCCGCGTCCGACGCGACCTTGGTCACCCGAGCGGCCGTGGGCAAGTACGAGCACGAAATCCTGGCCCAATACGACGACCAGACCTTCCTGGACACGGACGTGGATATTTTCGGGCGCGTCCAATGGAATACGGACTCGGGGCAGCGCTTCTTCGGCATCGGCCCCGACACCTCGAAAGACGCCGAAACCAACTTCAAGGAAGACTACATACAAACGCAGTTCTCAGCCGGCCTCCCCTTGCTGCGCGCAAGCAAATGGCGCCTCCGGGCCGCGAACCGGGTGACCGCTTCCAAGGTGTCCAACGGCCCCCTCAAGGGCCTCCAGGGATTCGAGGACACCTATCCCGGAGTGGCCGCTGGCCATCAGCAGGTCAACGAGCTCAAAGTGAATCTGGTATATGACAGCCGCGACCACTCCGTCACCACGAGCCGCGGAGCCCTCCTGGAAGCCTACGCGCAATACTCGGTCCGCGGCTTCGCCAGTTCCTATGATTTCAACCGCTACGGCCTCGACGGCCGCTTTTTCTATCCCTGGCCCGGACGCGAGGACTGGTGCGGTTCCGCCCTGCAGTTCAAAGTCGAGCAGATATTCGGCAAGGCCCCTTTCGTGCTCATGCCCCGCATCGGAGGCAAATACGCCCTACGCGCCTACGGCGACGGCCGCTATATCGACCGCGGCATGGCCGTGGCGAACCTGGAGCAGCGATTCACGGTTTGGAAATCGCGCCTGGCCGGCGTCATGACGGAATTCGAAACCGCACCCTTTGTCGGCCTGGGCACGGTCTTCGACACGCCGGGCCGCGCGGCCAAGCGCTACGCCCGCCCGGTCGTGGGCGTCGCCACCCGCGCCGTGGCCCGGCCCCAGGTGGTAGGCTCGGTGGATTTCGGCGTGGGCCAGGAAGGCCTCGCCGTGTTCATGGACATCAATTACTCGTTTTAAAAGACAGCGTCCACGACTCGAACCCTGACGCAGTTTGAGCCTGCTTTGACCTTCGCCGCCTAGAATCCCTTCATAGGTCAATGTCCCTCCTGGAAGCGGGCCATGCTAATTTATTATCGCACGCGTCCGAAGTTTTGCCTCATATTGGCCGCCGAATTGCTGTTCACGGGATTAGTCCGCCCGGAGTGGAGCGCCGCGACGCCGGCGACCGACCCCGATTCGCGGCCAACCTCCGCGCTCCGGCCGACGACGAAGGAAGAACTGCTTCTTTTCTGGGAGGAAAAGGATATCCAAGTGCAGACCCCGACGCGCGCCGCGAAGCCGATTTCCCAGACCGCGGAAAACATCTCCGTGGTGACGGCCAAGGATATAGAGGACATGAACGCCCATTCCTTGGCCGAGGTATTGAACCGGGTCACGGGCCTCTTCGTCGTTTTCCAGGGTCAGGATTTCGTCAGCCCCTCCCTGCTCCGCATCCAGGGCTCGGAGCCCAGGCATGTCACGGTGCTCATCGACGGCGTCGCCCTAAATTCGCTCAGCGAGGGCGCCGCGGAAACCTCGGTCATCCCGGTCAACGTCATAGACCGCATCGAGATCCTCAAGGAACCGGCCTCATCGGCCTGGGGCTCTGCTTTAGGGGGAGTGATCAATATCATCACCAAGAACGCGGACGATGCGGCCGCGCCGAAAGTCACGGCGAGCGGCTCATACGGAGAGGCCAACTCGCAGGATTATGGCGCGCAGTTCAACGGCAAGACCGGTCCGCTCGGCTATTATCTCTTCGCCGGAAGGCAGCAATCGGACGGACTCAAGGACAATCGGGCTTTCGCCGCGTACAAATTCTACGCGAAATTAAAAGCGGCTCCGTCCGGGGATATGGACCTGCGCTTTTCCATAGGTTATAGCAACCCCTTTTCCAATAACGGAAGCAACCCGAATCTAGGGGCCAAAGCGACCGTCGATCTCGCTGATTTCTTTATCACCGGCGCGCTTGATTACCGGCTCACTCCCGAGCTGACCCTCCTGGCCGGGGGCCACGCCCGCACAATGAGATTTGACCAGCCGGTCAGCGATCTAAATGACCAATTCCTGGAAAGAATCATCATCAGCGAGCAGACCTTAGCCGGCTCGTTGCAGCTTATTCACGCCGGGGACATGCAGACCGCGGTGGCGGGCTTGGACATCAGCGACAATACCATGGACACCACCTTGTTATTCGGGCCCCCGTTTACCGGCCCGCCGTTCAATAAACCGCCCGGATCCCGCGTCAACGTGCGGCAAGGGAAATGGGCGCTTTTCGCCAACGACACGCTCAGCCTCGGCAATCTCGCCGCGACGCCGGGCATCCGCTACGATCGCAGCACCATCAGCGGCGGCTTCGTAAGCCCCAGCCTCAGCGTCAGCCACATGCTGGGCGAACGCGTCATCGCCCGAGCCAGCGCCGCCCGAGGCTTCACGGCCCCCCCCCTGGGCCTGTCATCAAGCGGCGGCTTTTTCGTCGTCCCAAATCCGAGCCTAAATCCGGAATACGGCTGGTCGTATCAGGCGGGCGTCGAGTCCGACGTAACGGATTACGCGAACGTGAAGGCCGCGCTCTTCCGCCATGAAACGAGCAACGCGATCATCGCGGATTCGAGCGTCCGGTTCGCGACGATATTCCGCAACGAACGCCGCGTCATCCGCAGAGGCTACGAACTCGAGGCCAAGACCGCTCCCGTCTACCGCTTCTCCTTGACGGCCGGCCACGCCTATGCGCGCGTGGCCGCGCCCCCCCAGACGACGGAATTTCCGCTGACCTATTCTTACAGCGTAGGCCTAAAATATGACGACCAGCGATCCTGGCTGACGCTGCTCACGGGATACTATGTCTGGTGGAGCGCTCCAGCCTCACAAAACGCGAGGCACAACACCTTCATCTGGGACCTCAATCTCAGGAAGAGATTTCTTGCCCGGAAAAAATGGAGCGCGGACATCGTCATGACCGTCCACAACATATTCAGCGGCGACTATTATACTTCCAATGTGTTTCCAAACCCGCATAGGTGGGTGGAGGCGGGCCTCAGGCTCCGGCTCTAGGATCGCCATGCTGCCCAAGACAATCGCCTCGTTTTTCCTGTTTTCCGCCGCGTCGCTGGCAGGCGTCCTCAGCGCCCGATGCGCGGCGACGGGAATCATCATCGTCGGCGATATCCAGTATCAGCCCATCGCCGCCGCCGCCGCGGATGTCGAATCCACGCTCAAGGTTCCCCTGAACGTCTTTTCAACGGCGCAAGTCAAAGGGAAACTGCGCGCGCTCGTGCGCCGCGAAAACGCGGGCCTGGTGGTGGCCTTAGGCAGGGAGGCGCTCGAGGAAACCCTTCAGTTGCCGCCGTCCATCAGCGTGGTTTTCGGCCTGGTAATCGCGCCCCCCAAGACTTCCCGGCCGAACACGACCGGAGTCTACCTGGCGACTCCGGTGCGGGAATATGTAAATATCGCCAAAAAATATCTGCCCGCCATCAATAAAATAGCCATTTTGGGGAGCCCTGACATGATCAATATCCTGGACTCGAACGCGGAATTACAGGGCGTCGCCTATCGCGTCAGCAGTTGCTCCGAAATCGTGGACACGATCAACCGCATGCACGCATCGGACGCGCTCTTGCTGCTGCCCGACACGGCCCTATTGACCGCCGGGGTCATGGATCAACTGTTTCTCTTTTCGTTCCGCAAGCGCATCCCGTTGCTCGGAGTCTCAGAGGGCAGCGTCAAAAATGGCGCGCTCCTGGCCCTGGTTTTCGATTCCGCCAGCGTGGGACGGCAGATCGGCGAAAAGGTGCTGGAGGCCCAAGGCGGAGCCGCGCCCCCGTCCGCGCCCAGGAAATTCAACCTCTATATCAACGCCAACACCGCGATGAAAATGGGCATTATCATTCCCGAGGAAATGATCAAGACCGCGAAAAACATCTACCGTTAGCGGGTACCAAACCGATGCCCCGCAACGAACCCAGGCCAACAGCCCCCCCCGAGCTCCGCCATCGCGCAGAGCCTGCGAGGTCGCCGCGAACATGGCTTCCCCATAGCTTTCGCGGGAAAGCCGTCGTGTTGCTCATTCCCGCCGTTGTCATTGTCTCTCTCGTATATACCCTGGAAGCCATAAATACCGAACGCCACATCCTGCGCAAAGAAATACTAAAAAACGCGAAAACCGCCGCGGTCATGGCCGCCGCGAACGCCGAACTCCCGATACTCTCCGAAAATCTCGAACAGCTTCGCAAAACAACGCGTTCCCTCATGGACATACAGGACGTGTTCTTCGTTTCTTTGCATGACAAGCATTGGAAAACCCTGTTGGCCGAAGGCCCCCGGCCGCCGCGTACCGATGTTTTGCCCATACCCCAGGACATCACGATGCACATCTTCGAGCATAAGGATTTTTATGTCCTTTCCGTCCCGGTATTCACCCTGAAAGAAACAGACGCGAGCAATCTCCTTGAGGGAAGAGCGACGCCGCTTCCTTTAAAGGAGTTCATTGGCTGGGTTCGCATCGGCATTTCGAAGGAAGCCCTGAAATTGTCCGAACGCATGCTCATGGCCAGAGGCGGCGTCCTGGCCGTCCTATTTACCCTGGTCGGCGTTTTCCTCGTCTATATCTTCATATCAATCGCCACGCGGCCATTGGACATTCTGTTCCACGCGGCCAGAAGCGTCGCGGAAGGCCAATTCCCGACCGTGGAAGTCCCTTCGCCCGAGGGAGAAATCGGGAAGCTTTGCGTTGAATTCAACAAAATGAGCCAAACGATCAAGGAACGGGAACTGTTCCTGAACAATATCGTGGAAAATATTCCCGACATGATCTATGTCAAGGATGCCAAGGAACTGCGCTTTGTGCGGCTCAACAAGGCCGCTGAACTGTTTTTCCAACGCTCTCGGGAAGAACTCATCGGAAAGACCGGCAAAGAGCTGGTCGCGAGCGACGAAGCGCAACGCCTGGAGTCCAGGGACAGAAGCATTCTCAAAAGCTTGCGTCCCATCGACATCCCGCGGGAAACGATCCGCGCCAAGACGCCGGGAGAAAGAATCGTGCGCACCAAGATCATCCCCCTCCTCGGCGAGGAGGGGAACCCGCAATACCTCCTAGGCATCTCCGAGGACATCACCGAACGCATACGAGCCGAGGAGGATATCCGGCGCCTCAACAACGAATTGGAACAACGCGTGGCCGAGCGCACGGCGCAGCTCATGGCCGCCAACAAGGATTTGGAGGCTTTCAGCTATTCGGTCTCGCACGATTTGCGCGCGCCCTTGCGGAGCATCGACGGGTTCAGCCAGGCTTTGCTCGACGACCACGCCGGCCAGCTCGACGCGGAAGGCAAGGACTTTTTGCGCCGCGTCCGGCTGGCGAGTCAGCACATGGAACGTCTTATCGACGCCATGCTCCAGCTCTCCCGAGTCACGCGCACCGAGATTCGCCCCATGGAAGTCGATCTGAGCGCCCTGGCCCAAGCCATCGCCAACGAACTTCGCGCGCTCGAGCCCTACCGCCAAGCTGAAATCATCATCGCGCCCCGGCTGACCGTGCAGGCGGATCCGAATCTCATGCGCATACTGCTCGAGAATTTAATGGGGAATGCCTGGAAGTTCACCGGCAGACATCCAAAAGCCCGGATCGAGTTAGGAGCGCAGTTGCGGGAAGGTCAAACGGTCTATTTCGTGCGCGATGACGGCGCAGGCTTTGACATGGCCCGCGCGGCCAAATTGTTCGGGGCCTTCCAACGCCTGCATTCCGCCGAGATGTTCGAAGGCACGGGCATCGGGCTGACCACGGCCCAGCGCATCATTCGCCGGCACGGCGGCCGCATCTGGGCCGAAGGCGCGGTCGAACGAGGGGCCGCGTTCTATTTCACCATACCAGGACAGGAGAATGACCATGCATGCTAACGCAATCTTGCTTGTCGAAGACAATCCTGATGACGTAGAACTCACCTTGCGCGCCTTCAAGAAAAACAATATCGCCAACGAGATCATCGTGGCCCGGGACGGCGATGAAGCGCTAGACTTGCTGTTCAAAAAAAGCGCCCCGGGGCAGCGCAGAAGGCCCGATTTCGCGCTTATCCTTCTCGACCTCAAATTACCGAAGCTCGATGGGCTGGAAGTGCTCAAGCACCTGCGGTCCGACGCCTGGACGAAATGCATCCCGGTGGTCATACTGACCTCGTCCCGGGAGGAGCAGGACATCGTCAACAGCTACAATCTGGGGGCCAACAGCTACGTCCGAAAGCCCGTGGACTTCGAGAAATTCTCCCGTGCCATCGAGCAATTGGGCTTGTACTGGCTGGTGCTCAACGAACCGCCGCCGGCTCGATAGGACGGCCCCCGGCGCGAGCGCTTCATCGTCCGGATGGACCAATGTTTGAAAACAAAGCGAGGTACCGCGCCTCGCTTTCCCGCAGCGATTTTCCCAATCGCCTGATCTCGGTGACATTCCCCATGAAGCTCTCTCTCATGGCGGCGACTATAGGGTTCCCGGAAGCTAGACGACGACGCACTTGGACATCGGCAAGGTAAAGCAAAAAGACGAGCCCCGGCCGAACTCCGACTCCGCCCAGATAACGCCGCCGTGCCTATCGACGAACTCTTTGGCAATTGCCAGGCCCAAGCCCACGCCTCCGGCCTTGCGCGTCAAGCCCACGTCCAATTGTTCGAATCCGTGGAACAATCTGCGCATATCCTCATGTTTTATGCCGCAGCCCGAATCCTTGACTGAAACCTGGACGCAATCCACTCCCTGCTTCGTGATGACCGTTATCCCGCCTTTTTCCGTAAAGCTGACGGCATTATTGATCAAATTGCTCAAGACCCGGGCTATCCGTTCCTTATCAAACCGTATTCGAGGCAGGAAATCGGCGAGCTGAACAACCAAGGTCAACCCCTTGGCTTGCGCCGCCTGAGTCATTTCAACGCAGACTTCCTTGACCACCTCATTGAGGTCGTACTCCCCGATATTGAATCGCGTCTTGTGCTCCGCCACGTCCTGGAAATCAAGAATCGCCCGCACCAGCTTTTCCAGCCTATCGCTGTTTTTGATCGTCATCAGCAGCATTTCATGCTCTTTTTTCCCTAAAGTCTTCGCGCCACTTTCCAATAGCATGGCCAGCCCCCCTTTGATGACGGACAAGGGAGTGAGCAGTTCATGCGTCATCATGGAGATAAAATTGGTCCTTACCATCAGCGCTTGCCGTACGGATTCCTCCGCCCGCTTCGCCTCCCGCCGCACCACTGCCTCGCGCAATTCGCGTCTCACCGCCGGGGCTAGGCGCGCCAGGTTGCTTTTCATGACATAGTCATGAGCCCCGGCCTTCATGGCTGCCACCGCGACATCCTCGCCTATGGCTCCAGAGACAATGATAAAAGGCAAGTCGATGTCTTTTCTCCGGATCAACCGCAAAGCATCCAGTCCGCTAAAATCCGGCATGGCGTAATCGGATATGACAATATCCCAATCCTGGCGCGCCAGAGCGGCCTTCACGGCTGCGGCGTTGCAGACCCGCTCCGACGTCACCGCATAGCCGGCGCGTTCCAGTTGCCGTTTAAGCAACAGCGCGTCGTTTTCGGAGTCTTCGACCATCAAGACACGCAGGGAACCGGTCATGTGGATGCCTTCTTATGCGGCCTCAAAATCAACTTTAGACGATGAATGTCAAAAAAGGCTCAAGGCCGGATAAAGAGAGAAGCCGCAGATGTCAAATGTCAAATTTCAAGACCTGACCCCGGCGGGTCAGCCGTACTTGTATTTGACGCCCATGCCGCCGACGGGCCAGTCGCAGATGATGTTGTCGTAGGGGCAGAGCATGCGGCAGGCGCCGCACTCGATGCAGTTTTCGTAGTTGACCACGATCTTTTGGTGCGCCTCTTCCCACTCATAGACCTTGGCCGGACACACCGTGACGCAGGGCTTTTCCCGGCACTTGAGCGCGCAGGGCGACTGGGGCGAGGCGTCGCGCAAGCTGATGTGGGTCTCCGGGGCCTTTTTCCATTCCAGGGTCCCCAGCTTGGCCTCGACCGTGGTCTCCACCTGGATGGGAGGTTTCATAGCGCCGCCTTGCGCAAAGGCCAAAGGTCCTTGGCCATGCGCCAATAGCCCCGGCGGCTCAATAGCTTCAAGGCCCGCTTGAGATGCTCCCGCTTGGGAACGCCGTCTACGCTGTAGCGCAGATGGGCCAGGTCGCAGGCCAGTTTCGGATAGAATGTCATGAACTCAGGGCTCGAGGCCACGGCCTGTTCCAGATCGCTGACTTCCTCCATATCCGGAAGCACGTAGCTGCTCTTGAGCTTCCCGGCATAGCCGCCAAGCCCGGCGGCGGAGAAATCGCCCTTGCGCTTGGCCTCGATCACGGTCTCCCCGGCCAGGCGGCCCGCGGTCATGGCCAGGTTCGAGCCTTCCCGAAAAGCGGGGTTGGTCATTTGCGCCGCGTCGCCCGCCACCAAAAAGCCGTCCGCGAAAAGAGGAGGCAGGGATTTCATGCCGCCCTCGGGGATGAGGTGCGAGGAGTACTCCAATATCTTGCCGCCGGAGATCAGCTTCTTGATATACGGATGCCGCTTGACCAGCTCCAGATGGTCCGAGGGCCGGATGCCCCGGGCTTGATAGTCGCAAAGCCGGCAGCCGACCCCCAAAGACACCGACTCCTTGTTGGTGTAGAGGAAGGCGTAGCCCAGCATACCCAGGGAAATAGAGCCGAACATCTCCATGGCCGAGCCCTCGCCGGCGTTGAGCTGGAAGCGGTCCTCGATGACCCCGGAGTCGAGCGCGATGACCTCCTTGGCCCCCAAGGCCACCTCGACCGGCTTGAGTTCATCGATAAAGCCCGCCTTCTGGGCCAGGAGGGAATTGACGCCGTCGCAGGCCAGGACCACGGAAGACTCCAGCTCGTCGTTGTCCGAGGTCTTGATGCCCGCGACGCGGCCGTCCTTGCGGATGACTTCCCGCACGGTCACTCCGCAGAAAAGCTCGGCTCCCGCGGCCTCGGCCTGGGCCGCGTACCATTGGTCGAAACGCGCGCGAATGATGGTGTAGCAGTTGGGCACGCCTTCCAGGAACTTGAGCGATTTATAGCCGAAGGTGAGCCATGAGTCCTCCGTCGTAACGCAGGTCTTCTGCTCGACGATCGGACGCTCCAGGGGCGCGTCAGGCAGCTTCCAGAAATCCGGGACGATCTCATGGAGCATCCGCGAATAGAGGACCGCGCCCTGCACGTTCTTGGCGCCGGGATACTCGCCTCGCTCCAACAAAGCCACCTTGAGCCCGGCCCGGGCCATGACGATCGCGGCCGAGGCGCCGGCGGGGCCGGCGCCAACGACTATCGCGTCATAAGCGGATTCTGGCACGGGAGGAGCCCTCAGCCGTTGGCCGGGGACTGGCGGGAAAGGGCGCTCTGGACGTTTTCGAGAAGCTCTTCGGTCTTGAAGGGCTTGGTCATGAAGCCGACCACTTGCGGGAATTTCTGGAACAGGGTCTTGGCCGGCTCCAGGGCGGTGAGCACGATGATGGGCATGGACTTGGTGGCGGCCTCCTGGGCCAGCTTGATCTGCAGGGAGTAGCCGTCGATGCCCGGAAGCATCACGTCGAGGATGAGCAGATCCGGCTTGAACTGGATGATGGCGTCCCATGCCTGGCGGCCGTTGTCGCAGGTCGCGACCTCGAAGCCGCCCCGCTCCAGGGTGAACTGGACGAGGTTGAGCATCTCGGGCTCATCATCGATCACCATGACTTTCTTGGCCATGTTCCACTCGCTCCTTGAAGGAATGACGATATCAATTAGCGTCGGGACTGTCAAGGAAAACCGCTAAAAATACTAATCGGATTCCCTGAAGAAGTCCAGGGGGGGCTGCTCTCCGTGACGGCGCAGTTCGTCGTAGAAGCGCGGCACGGCCCCGGTAGGGCGCAAGGAAAAAGGAGCATCGCCCGGAGCGCGCCGGGGCTCGGCTAGGAATATGTCGGAAAGAGTGACGGTCTCGAGCTCCATCCCGGTCACTTCCGTCACCTGGGTCACGCGCCGGCTGCCGTCGGCCAATCGAGACAAAAGCACGACCAAGTCAATGGCCATGGCGATATGAGAGCGCACCGCGCGCATGGGCAGGTCCAGCCCCGAGGAAAGGACCAGAGCCTCCAGCCGATGCAATGCCTCCCGCGACGAGTTGGCGTGCAGGGTGCACATCACGCCCTCATGGCCCACGTTCATGGCCTGGAGCATGTCCGCGGCCTCCACGCCGCGGACCTCGCCGACCAGAATCCGGTCGGGCCTCATGCGCAGAGTGTTGACGAGCAGCTCGCGCAGGGTCACGTCAGCAAGCCCCCCGGCGTCGCGGATCCGGGTGCGCAAATACGTCACGTGCGGCTGGGGCAAGGACAGTTCCGGAGTGTCCTCGAGCACGATGACGCGCTCCTTTTCCGGCATCAGGGCGGCCAGGGCATTGAGCAGGGTGGTCTTGCCCGAGCCGGACCCGCCGATGACCAGGATATTCTTGCGGCAATGCACCGCGTAGCTCAGGAAACCGGCGCAGCCGGGGCTCAACGCGCCCATGCCGACGATTTCCTCGAGGGTAGGCCTGCGCCCGGGCCTTTTGCGGATCGTAACGCAAAGCCCCCGCGCCACCAAGGGCGGGGCGATGACATGGACCCGGGAGCCGTCCGCCGCCGAGAGATCCGCGTAAGGCCGGGACGGACCGAAGCTCTCGGCCCTGCCCAGAATTCCATGAAGGAACGCCTCGACTTGGGCCGCGCTCGCCCGGCAGGCCTGGGTTTCGAGCCGCGCGCCGGCCTTCTCCAGCATGACGGAGCCGTCGTCGTTTATAATGATATCGACGACATTTGGATCGTGGAAGGCCGACAGGAGAAGCCGCTCCGCTGAATCCATCGGCGCTATCGGCCCGGGACGCTCTCTTTAACGGCCCCTTTGCAGAACATGCAGAAGCGGTCCATGCAGCTCGGGCAAAACCACGCCCCGCACGAGCCGCACTTGAAGCATTTCTTGATCTGGGCCATCGGCTTTCGGCACTTCGCGCATATTTCCCCGGCCATTTCCCCTCCTCGAAGGCGGCTCATTCTATCATAAAATTCAAACCCGCAGGTCCCGCGGCAAATTGATAGAATCCAGGCCATGCGCCGCAAGGAGTTCGCAGCCAGGATATGGTCCAAGCTCGTGGCCTGCAATAAGGCCTCCTGTCTGCTGATTCGCGGCGACCGGGTCCTGGCGGCTGTCTCCGGCGGACCGGATTCGGTCTGCCTGGCGCATTTCCTGCGCGAGATGGGGCGCAGGCAAGGCTTCCAAGTCCGGCTTCTGCATATCCATCACGGCCTGCGCGGCCGGGAGGCTGACCAGGACGCGGCCTTTGTCCTAAAACTGGGAGCCGATTGGGGAATGGACGCCTTCGTGGTCAAGGTCCCGGTGCGGGCTTTGGCCCAAAAACGCGGGCAGGGCCTGGAGGACGCGGGACGAAAACTCCGCTACGAGGCGCTATTGAAAGAGGCGCGGCGCCTGCGCTGCAACAAGATCGCGACCGGCCACCATTTGGACGATCAGGCCGAGACCGTGCTCTTGAACCTTCTGCGCGGCACCCGGCTCGCGGCTTTGGGCGGGATGCCCGCGCGACGCGGGCTTTCGGGCCGCGTCGATCTGGTGCGGCCGCTGTTGCCCTTGAGCCGAAAGGAAATCATGGCCTATCTCAAGGTCCACGGCCTCAGGCACCGTCTCGACCGCAGCAACCAGGATCCGAAATTCACGCGCAACTGGATACGGCGGAGGGTCCTGCCATTGCTGGAAAGCCGCAATCCGCGCGTCCGCGAGCACCTCGCCGGCATCGCGGCCCAGGCCCGGAGCCTAGGTCAACGCTGAAACGATCTCCTGGACGCGCAGGCCGGCCGAGGTTCGGATCACCGGGCCGTGGCCGCAGCCCAGGACCTCCAAGTCCAGTATCCCCAGCCGGCGCACCGTCTCGCGCGCCAGAACCGCGTCCTCGCAGTTCCTCTCCGCCGGCGCGCGCAGCCGTCCCTCCCGGTTGTTGAGGGCGTCTCCGCAGAGCAGCACTTTGTCGGTCGGGTGATAGAGGGCTATGGAGCCGGCCGTGTGGCCCGGCGCGCGCAGAACCTGCCATTGGGGCAGGCAGCGCAGAGTCTCGCCCTGTTCTATAGGAATGACATTATCCACGGGCTTATACGGACACTTGAGCCTGAGCAGCAGTTCCCTCAGCCGCATGATCCAGCCCCGGGGCACGCGGCCCTTGCCCTGGATCGCCGGGATGTCATCCGGATGGGCGTAAACCTTGATCCGGCGCCGCTCGAGAAGTCCCCGCGCTCCGCCTGAATGGTCGAAATGCGCGTGGCTGAGCACGATCTGATCCACGTCCTTGAATCCGAAGCCGTTGTTCTCCAGTTCCTCGATGAGTCCGGGCGCGGAGAGAGGCTGTCCCGCGTCGAAAAGGGTTAGCCCGTAAGGCCCCTCGATGAGGTAGCAGTTGACGACACGGGCCGACTCGAGAAGGTAGAGTCCCTTGCGGATCCTCTGCATCAGCCTAGTCCAGTCTCTCGACGATGCGCAGCCTCTTGATCCAGACGGGCTTTAACGGCCGGTTCGAACTCTCGTGCTCGTCGCGCGGCACCTTGGAGATGGCCACGGCCACGTCCAGGCCTTCCGCCACGCGCCCGAAGAGCGTCTGGCGGCCGGTCAAATCCGGACCCGGCCCCACGGTTATGAAAAACTGGCTGGCGTTCGTGTCCGGGCCGAAGCTGGCCATGCCGACCATGCCCGGCTTGTCGAAGCTCAGTCCCGGGACGATCTCGTCTTTGACGGCGACGCCGACGTCGCCGCGGCCGTCGCCCATGGGATCTCCGGTCTGGATCATAAAGCCCGGAATCACGCGATGAAAAGGAACTCCGTCATAGACGGGATCGGAGCGCTGCTTTCCGGTTCTGGGATCGCGCCATGGCTTCTGCCCCGTGGCCAGGCCGATGAAATGGGCCGCGGTCAGCGGCGTCTTGTCGACGAAAAGCTCCACCTTGATGACTCCCATGGAAGTCTCGATGATCGCGAACTTCCCGGCCTTGCCGTCGGATTTGCGGCCGCAGGCCGTCGCGCCCAGGGCCAGCACCGCGACCGCGAGACAAGCCCCCCGCCTCATCTCATGAGCTCCTTGGGAAAACCGATATCCAGGACCTTGAGTTCCCCCACGTACTTGCGCGCGTGGGGAGTCACCAGCCCGCGCTTGGGCAAGCCCAAAGTCAAGGTCAACGCGGCGGTCACGTAAACCCCGCTGTGATAGCCCGTGTCCGGATGGATGCCGGAAGGCAGGTCAATGGCCACGACCGGCTTCTTGGAACGGGTGATGGCTTGGATGACTTTATGGACCGAGCCTGCGGGCTTGCCGCTGGAGCCCGTGCCCAGCAGTCCGTCGAGCACCACGTCGGCCCGGCCCAAGCCCTGTTGGAGAGCGGCTTCGTCCTCGGCCAAGTTCACGGCAATGCCCAAGGCCTTGGCCCGTTCCAGGTTGACCCGCACCGGCTCGGGATATTCTCCGGGTTGGCCGGCTTCCTTCTTGGGAGAACAGATAAAGACCTCCACCTCGGCTCCGCCTTGCTTGAGCAGGCGCGCCGCGACCAGGCCGTCGCCGCCGTTGGCGCCCCGGCCGCAGCACGCCGCGACATGGCTGGCCTTAAGCTCGAGTCCCAGCGTGGAGAGAAAAACCACGGTTTGCGCCGCCACGGCCCGGCCCGCGTTCTCCATGAGATCGATGACTTTCAGCCCATATTTTTGCGTCGAGAGGCCGTCGATCTCGCGCATGCGCTGCGCCGTCACCAAGGGCAGGCCTTGATACGTCGCGGGAAGAGGTTCCTTGGGCATCAGTTAAGAGCCTTCATGAGGCCTATGAAGAGGCTGGCCATGGCCAGAGACAGGGCCAAGCCCGAAGCCATGAGCGTGGCCAAATAGGGCAGGATCAAGGTCACCCACGCCCGGCCCGAGCTCACTTGATACGTGTCCTGCAGGCTGCGCGCCTTGAGGCTGAGATTGAAGAATCCCACGATGAGGAAGACCGCGGTCACGGGCCAATGGGGACGCGGCAGCACGCTCATGAAGACCATGACCAGGGGTATGGCCAGGCCCCAGATCAGGTTGGCCATGCCGAAGAGCACGAAGAGCTCAGCGGCGCTGCCCTGGCGGCCCTCCATCTCGGCGATGAGATGCAGGACCGCGGTCAGGACGAACCCCATGGCCAGTTCCCAGAGCAGAAGGAGCGTGAGCGTGATCAAACCGAAAGGCAGGGGATCGAGACGGCCCGACACCGCCGTGGCCACGTAAAAGCTCAGGGCCCCCAAGGCAAAGCAGAGGCTGCCCAGGGCCAAAGGCCTCCGGGCGCGCACCGCGGCCGCGGCCTTGAGGTGGTCCTCGAAGAAGTCGAACAGCAGCTCTATGGCGTTCACATTACCAACCGCGCCAGCGATATTCGAGGCCCGGGGAGTCCAACGGCTTGAGGCTGTCCAGGATAGAGGACTTGCCCGACAACAGGCCCTCGAAGCGGGCGTCGAGCATCTCGAAGAGGTCGCTTAAGCGCTCGGTCTCGCGCCTGACCCGGGGCTTGCCCGAAATGCCGCCCAGCTTCGCGGCCAAGGCCACGGCGTCGTCCGAGTCGCCCAATTGATCGACGAGCTTCGCGCCTAGGGCCTGGTGGCCGCTGTAGATGCGGCCGTCGGCCAGGGGCTTGAGAGCGTCCAGGGGCAGGTTGCGCCCGGCGCTGACCGCGGCCAGGAACTGCCCGTAGGCGTCGTCGATCAGGGCCTGAAGCAAGGCCCGCTCCTCCGGGGTCATGGGCCGCGCCGGGGAGCCGATATCCTTGTGCTTGCCGGACTTGATGGCGTCCATCTTGTATCCGATTTTCCCGAAAAGGCCCTCGAGATTGCTCACGGAGAATATGACGCCGATGGACCCGGTCAAGCTTCCCGGATGGGCCACGATCTTATCGCAGGCCGCGGCGATGTAATAGCCGCCCGAGGCCGCCACGTCGCCGAAGAGGGCCACGAAGGGGATCTTCTTCTCCCGCCGTATGCGCATGATCTGGCTGTGGAGCTCCTGCACCGCGCCCACGCTGCCGCCCGGGGAATTGATATCGAGGACGATGGCCTTGATGCCCTTGGCCTCGGACATGGCCTTGATGCGCCGCACCCACTGCTCCGAGCCCTTCTCGAAGACGCGCCCGCTCTGGGAATTGTAGATGGGACCGTGGATGGAGACCCAGCCGACGACGTCGCGCTCTTGGGCCAGGGACATAAGGCTCTTGCCCGCTTCCTTGCGCTCGTGGTTCGGCGTCGGCCCCCTCAAAATAAGGACGAATGCGGCCGCCAGGGAAGCCACGTAAAGCCCCGCGACGGCGATCATGAGCCGCCGTTTGACGCGGCGGTTGCCCGGCTGAGGATGAGCCTCCCCAGCCGCCGGGTGCGGCGCGGCGGCGGCATTGGGGGGCGTTGAAGGGTCGGATTCTTGTTCCATGTCACCTCTCATGATCCGGCGGGACGCCGGGCTGCGGTATAGACCACCACTTGGTCGCGGCCCTGGGACTTGGCCTGGTAGAGCGCGGCGTCAGCCTTGGCGACCAATTCCTCGGGCGCGGCCGAGTCGCGCGGGAAGTGCGCGACGCCTATGGACACGCTCACCTGGATGGTCTCGAAAGCCAATGCGAATCTCTCGGCGGCCACGGCCCGGCGGATGCTCTCCGCCTTGCGCAGCACGCCCTCGGGCTCGGCGCGCGGCATGAGGACCACGAATTCCTCGCCGCCGTAGCGCGCCACGAAGTCCGTCTCGTAGACCGAGGACTTGAGAAGCTCGCCGATGCGGCGCAGGACCTGGTCGCCGAAAGGATGCCCGTAGCGGTCATTTAAGCCTTTGAAATGGTCGATGTCAAGCATGAGCAGGCTGAAGGTGGTCTTGAAGGTGCGGGCCCGCACGGTTTCCTCGCTCAGCCGCTCGTCGAACGTGCCGCGGCGGAACAGCCCGGTCAAGCCGTCGACCTGGGAAAGCTGCTCCATCTCCTGGAATAGCTTCACGCGCCGAAAGGCCAGGGAAGTCTCCGCGGCGAAAGTGCGCGCCTTGGCCATGAGCGCCGCGGGCTCCTGGTCCGCGGGCAGGCGCGCGTAAAAATAGCCGACCAGCTCGGCCGCGTCATGGATGGGCACGGCCATGGCCCGCTCCGGCTGCTCCAGAATCCGCGCCTCGGACATGTCGATACCGTGTTCCCGCGCGCAACTCTTCCAAGCGGCCCAGGAGCCGCCGGGGGAATTGTCCAGATGGCGCACGCTCAGACGCGCGAACGCCCCTTTCTCCGCCGCCACATAAAGGGCGAAGTCGTTGACCCCAAGGAACTGAGTCACGGCCAGTTCCAGCTTGGGCTTCATTTCCTCCCAGGAAAGCGCCTCGGAAAAGCCCTTGATCATGCCGTAAAGCGCCAGGGTCTCCTTATGCTCGCGCTCGGTGCGCAAGCCCGCGGCCTTGACCGCGGCCAGTTCGCGCGCGATTTCCTCGCGCCGTTGCCGCGCCCTCGCCAGATCATCCGCCTGGACCGCGCGCGCGCCGAGCGAGCGCCGGCACAAGAGCAGGCCATAAAGGCTGCCCAGCACGCCCCAGCCGGCGCAGACGCAGGCGAGACTCCGATCAGCGGCTCCCGCCCAAACGATCAGTCCCGCCCCGGCAACGGCGCAAAACGCCGCGCCGGCCGCCGCCGCCCACAATCTGCGCGGATAGCTCGCCAGCAAAGCCAAGGCCGGGCCCAAGGCGAGCACGGCGCAGGCGAGCTGGACTTTCATCCCACCACCTGGTTGCGGCCGTTGTGCTTGGCCTTGTAGAGACGCTCATCGGCGATGCGCACGATCTGGCTGGCGGTCGTCGCGTCCGTCGGAAAACTGGAGACCCCGAGACTCATGGTCGCGCCCGTCCTGTAGCCCTGGAACACGAACGGCTCCTCGGCCACGCGCGCCCGGATGCTCTGCGCCAAGGCCACGGCCTCGGCGCGCGCGACATTGGGCAGGATAAGACAAAACTCCTCTCCTCCATAGCGCGCCGGAAAATCCACGGGCCGGGCGAAGGAAGCCAGTATGGCCGCCAAGGTGCGCAGGAGCTGGTCTCCGGCCTGGTGGCCGTAATTGTCGTTGTAAAGCTTGAAATGATCGACGTCGCAAAGGATCAGGGACAGGGGCGTCTGCCCGCGTCCCGCCCGCAAAAGCTCCTCGCGCAGCCTTTGCTGGAACGCCCGATGGCTGTAGAGCTGGGTCAGGGGATCATGGACCGCGGCCTCGTGAACGTGCTCATAGAGCTGGATATTCTCGAGGCTCAAGGCGGCCATGGTGCCGAAAAGGTCCACGGTGCGCAGATCTTCGGGGGTGAAAGCGCCGGCTTGGTCGGATTCGAGCTTCAGAAACCCCGCCGGCTGGCGCATGACCTTGATAGGCAAGGCCATGGCCGAGGCAAAGCCCGGCGCCGAGGCCGGCCATTCCTGGGCCGATGAGTCCTTGACCAGAACCGGGGACTGGCGCTGGGCGGCCAGCCCCACCATGGGGTCGGAAGCCGCGTCCGCGAGCACTTGCACGCGGGCCTCCGGAAAGCGTTCCGCGACGATCTCGACGAGACGCCGGTAAACCTCCCGGCTGTCCGTGATGCTGCCCAGGCTGCGCGCGGTCTCGGCCAGGTCGCGCCGCAGCCGGATCTGGCCGCCGATCGTCTCCTGGTAAGCGCGGTAATATTTCAGATCGCGTTCATCGTCGCGTATGCCGGCGTCGAACACCAGCCGCTTGGCCAGGATCTCGCGCTGATCCGCCAAATCCCGGCCGCGATAAAGCCCGATGCCCCAGTCCAGAATCCAGAGCCCGCCGATCTCCACGGCCAGAGCGGCCCGCTCCACGCCGGTGGCGCAGCGCAGGACCAGGAGTATGCCCACCAAGGTGGCCAGAAAGGTGAAGATGATGGGAAGTTCCGACTCGCGCCGGAAATCGGTCCACAGGGCCAGGGCGCCGAAAAATGGATACACGCCCACGGCCATATCCGGCCGCAATACGAGCTGGACGGAAATGGCCGCGAAAAGAAGGTTGGCGCCTAGAAGCGTTGCGGAGCGCTTCCCCAGCATCAAAGGCCCAAACGCCGGGCCCACACGGCTCCGGGAGGACGAGTCATCGATTATTCAGCACCTAGCATCTTTTAATATATGCCTAAATTGTGGAGGTGGCGGGATTCGCACCCGCGTCCAAACGGCGACTGCCAAGGCCACTACAGGCTTAGTCCGCCCTGAATTTCGTCCGGGAGAAACCGACGGACAGGTACGCCCGGACTATCCCCGTTCTGGTCTCGAGGCCCCCTCCGACGGTGACAGCGGGAGAACCTCCAGCCTGCTCATGACGCCGGCTGCCCCTTAGCAGGTATCAGGGACCGACGTGAACTCACTGCGTGTTAGGCAGTGGCCCAAGCCAACTGTGAGTTGGCGTTTGTTTTTTGGCCGGATTTTATCCTGGTTCCAGCCAGCCAGGGCCTGCGACCTGTGACAAAACACCGCCTGTCGAAGCTATTCACCCCCTATAGTTAAGTATATCAGAGATGCCCGCCAATGCAATAGCGAAAAAGTCTTCCGACGGCTGGGCTGAATGATCTACCGGGAGATGGGTCTATTTTTTCGGTTCAAGCCCCTAGAGGCCCCGAAAAAATCCAACAGTCAATTTCATGCTTTTAGGCACTCTTGTCCGCCACACCTATTTCTCGAAACGGATGATTTGAGGCCGGACTAGGCGACGTTGAGCGGAAGAGCTTCCAGGGCCGCGAGGAACTCGCGCGAGGAATGAAAGCGCTTGTCCGGATCGACCTGCAAGGCGCGAGCGAAGATATCGTCGACCCCGGGCGGCAGGCCCGGCGCTATATTCGAGATCGGGACATAGGTCATGTTGACCTTGTTCATCAGCATCCCGGCCCCGGTGCCGGCGAAGGGGGCCTTGCCGCAGAGCATCTCGTAGACGCAGATCGCCAGGGAGTAGACGTCGGCCTCCTTGCGCACCACGCCCTGCTCCTGTTCCGGGGCCATGTACGGCGGCGTTCCCACCACGGTATTGGTCATGGAAAAGCGCGTGAGCGCGTCCTTGGCCAGGCGCGCGATGCCGAAGTCCATCACCTTGACGAAGCCGTCGCTGGTCACCATCACGTTGGAAGGCTTGAGGTCCCTATGGATGATGTGACGGTTGTGGGCGAAATCCAGGGCCGCGGCCATGCCCCGGCAGATGACCAAGGCATCCTTGAACCGCAAAGGGCCTTGCGAGGTGATGATGTCGTAGACCGTCTTGCCGTTGACGAACTCGAAAACCAGATAGATATCGTCGCCTTCCTCGATGATGGCGTAGATATCCACGATGTTGGGATGATGCAGGGACGCCACGAGCTTGGCCTCGTTGATGAAGCGCATGCGTTCCCTGCGGTCCAGACGCAATTCATCGCGCATCTTCTTGATCGCCACGGTTCGGCTGAGAGTCACGTCCGAGCCCTCATACACCAAACCCATGCCGCCGGCCCCGATCTGGCGCATCAACTTATATTGGCCGCGCAGCATGCCCTGGCCGGGGTCAATCGCAGGCAACGACAAGTTGCCGGCTTGGCCCGCGGCCAATCCGGGCGCGGCGCCGGCGGGCCGGCTCACCGGTCCCTGCACGAAGACCGACTTGATGCGGGTCGTAAGCGGCGCGGCCAAGCTCTGCAAAAGACCCAAGGCCACCAGCAGAACGCCGATCCCCACGATGATCGGAAACATCGGCCATTTCCTTTGGCGCGAAGGGCCATCCGTTTGGCCGGGGTTTGCCGACTGGGCCGAAGCGCCCGCGGGCGAGGCTCCGGAACCGATTTCTCCTGGAAACAGAAAAAGGAGGTCGCTGCCCGGAGGCATGTTGCGCGCGGACTCCAGGCTCCTCTGATAGCGCGGGTCGATGCGGGCGGCCTGCTCCAATAAGGACAGCATCTGATCCCGGTCGCCCAGGCCGCCTACGGCATAGGCGTAATTTGCCAGGGCATCCGCGCTGCGGGGATCGAGCTCCCGGGCCAAGCCCGCCGCTTCCAGCGCGCCGCGATAGTCCTTGAGCCGGTTCTTGGCAAAAGCCTTGGTAATGAGCAACCCCAGATCCTTGGGAGCCAGCGCGAGCCCGGCTTCCGCGTCGCGCAAAGCCTCGTCGTACCTGCCCAGGCGGGCGTTGGCCATGGCCCGCAAACGATAGGCCTCGGCGCTGCGGGGGTCGGCCTCCAGCACGCGGTCCAGGCGCGAGATCGCCTCGCGCATGTCGCCCAGACGCATGACGTCCAGGGCCGCCCGGATGCCCGGCTGGGCCGCGGAATTTCTCAAGTCCAAGGCGGGGCTCGCAAACGTCGCAAGGCGCGACACCCCCCCGCCCGAGCTCTTCGCGCCGAGCCCGGCCGCGCCGCTTTGCGGCATGCCCTCGGGATCGCGGCCGCCGTAGTTGCCGCGACCCTCGGTCAATTTGTACATGGCCATGGCCGCGGCGTCGCTGGGATCTATCTGGAGGGCCTGCTTGGCGTCGGCATTAGCGGCCTGCATATCGCCCATGTCGTAGAGGATTTGGGAGCGGGCATTGAGCGCTTCCCCGTTAGCGGGATCCCGGGCGATAATGTCGTTAAGCTCGGCGAGGGCTTCCTGACCCTTGCCTTCCTTGAGCCGGCGTTGGTACTGGTCCCAGCACTTGCCAGGCCTCCAATGGCGCAGGCAGTTCTCTTCCTGGCCGCCGCCTGGGTCGAAGACCTGGCCTTGGTCCTGACCTCCCGAGCCCATTCTCCTAAACGCCTTGCTGAGAAGCGCGGCCAACGCCGGGTTGCCGGGGAAGTCTCCCAGTTCTTTATTCATTCTCGCACGAAAGTCGGAAACCTCATTCGGATCAGGCTTCCCTCCGACGGCAACCCTCTGAAGCATGAACCCCATCAAGGTACGCTCGACATCCATGACTTGGTTAAAGTCGGCCTGGCTCATCCCCTGGTAATTTGAAAAATAAGGATCGAAAACCTGCCCGGAGAACCGCTTGACCATGCCCTCTATCAATATCCGGGCTTTCTCCGGCTTGACCTCGAAGCGAGGATCCTGGGCCTGCCTTTCCATATCCTGGCGCAGTTGATCCTCGGCTTGTGCCTTGTCGATCTGCTGCGCGGCGGCAAAGTCATTGGACGCGTCGGCGGCCGGGAAACCGGCGAGACCGACCAAGGCAAACAGAGCCGCGCAGCGATATCTCATATCAAGAGTTTATGCGGACATGTCGTGATTGTCAACCTAAAGCGGAACAATTTACCGATTTTTATCCCTCCAATCCTTGCAGTCCCCTCGAGAAATCATCGGGCGTGCGAAAACGTTTTTCCGGGTCGGGATGCAGGGCCTTGGCCATCACAGCGTCGATGCCCGAAGGCAGGCCGGAAACCGCATGACTCAACAAATAATGCTGGGCATTGATCTTGTTGAGGAGCATGCCGGCTCCTTCTCCGGGAAAAGGCAGGCGGCCGCTGACCATCTCATAGAAGCATACGGCCAAGGAAAAGACGTCGGACTCCGAGCGCACCGTGCCCTGCTCCTGCTCCGGCGCCATATAAGGGGGCGTGCCCACGATCGACCTGGTATGCGCCGTCCGGGTCGCGGCCTCCTTGGCCCGGCGGGCCACGCCGAAGTCCATGACCTTGACCCGTCCATCCGAGGCGATCATGATATTGGAATTCTTGATATCCCGGTGAATGATTCTTTGTCTATGCGCGTATTCCACCGCCGCGCATGCGTCCTTCATCACGCACAAGGCCCGGGGGAATTGCAATGGGCCCCTCTCGCGCAACAGCTCGGCCACGGTGCGTCCGTCGACGTACTCGAAAACGAGGTAGACGTCGCCGCCGTCCTCGACGATGGAATGGATATCCACGATATTGGGATGGCGCAAGGCCGCCACGATGCGAGCCTCGATGAGGAAAAGTTCCCGTTCCCTGGGATCGGCGCGGATCTCGTCGCGCATCTTCTTGATGGCCACGCGGCGGGAGAGGGCGTTGTCGGCGGCTTCGTAGACGACGCCCATTCCGCCCGAACCTATCTGCCGGATCACCGTGTAGCCGCTCCAAAACCCGTCCCCGCCCGCGGCCTTCGGCGCGCCGGCGCCCGCGAGGCGCCGGACCGTGGTCCGGACCTTCTCGCGCCAGGAGGAAGAGAAGATGTGCAGCAGGCCCAGGGCCGTTAAAACGCCGCCCATCAGCGAGAGCAGCAAGAATCGCGCCAATCGCCCGCGCCGGCGCCCCGAGGCCCCACCCGGCTCCCGAGACCCGACATCGTTGAAAAGAAAGAGCAGGTCCGCGCCGCGCGGCGCTTGGACGGCCTGCTGGAAGGTCTCCTGGAAGCGCGCGTCGAGCCGGGCGGCTTTTTGGATCGAGTCGACCGCTCCGTCGCGGTCTCCCAGCCCGGCTTGGGCGAAAGCGCGGTTATAGTAAGCGTAAGAGTTCTCCGGCTCCTTTTCCAGGGTGTAGTTGGCGTCAGCCAAGGCTTCTCGGTATTTGCCCAGCTTGCTCAAGGCCCAGGACCTGGTCTGCAAGGCCGCGGCGTTGCCGGGCGCCAGGCCCAGGCTGAAACTCGAGTCGTAAAGCGCGTCGTCGTAGCGCCCCAGCCTGTTGGCCGCGATAGCCCGGAAATTCCAGGCCTGGGCGTTGCGCGGGTCAAGCTCGATGGCCCGGGTGGACATGGCGTGCGCTTGGGAGAAGTCCCTCACCCCCAAGGACTTGGCCGCCTCCTGGGTTGCCGACGCGGACTGCCGCGCGTTCGAGGCCGGGGCATTGGCTTGGCGCTGGGCCTGCGCCGCCACCTGCGCCGGAGTCATGCGCGCAGACGCCATGGACACGGCCGCGTCCGGCCCTGAAGCCGCGGAAAATTCCAGGCCGTTGACCGAGGCCTTGTCAGCCGCATCAAGGACATTCGGCAGTTGTATCCGGGAAACGCGGCTTTCCGAAAGCTTCAGAAGCGCGACGGCGCCGCGGTGCCGCGGAGCGGCCTTGAGCGCCAGGCTTGCGGACCGCGCGGCCAGACGCGTGTCTCCCAGGTGGTAGGCGGCGCCGCCGTAGCCGGTCAGAGTGTCGGGGTCCCGCTGTCCCAACTCGATGACGCGCCCCCACTTTTGAAACGAGCCCGCATAGTCTCGGCTCTCGAAGTCATCCTTGGCGCCTTCGGCAAAAGCATAGGGATCCTCCGGATACGCGGCCATCATGTCCCGGATCAGGACATTTCGCACCGCCGCGGGACTGATCGGCGCCGGCTGGCCGTGCGCCCGCATGGGGCGCAAGGGCACATACGCGCCGTCCCCGCCTGCCATGGCCTGCTGCCGGCTCTTCTTGATCTCGCCCATCACAACCAGCAGAGTCTTCTCGATAGCCGCCCTTTTGCGATCGTCCTTATATTCCGCCTTGATGGTTTCGATCGTTTCTATTATTTTTTCGCGAGTAGGTTCTTTTATGTCGAACACCCGCGTTACCGCCCCCACCACATGAGGGATGCTCTCATCCCACTCCTTTTGGGAAAGCCCGCTGTCCTGCTGGCCTTTTTGAAGGACCGCCTCCACGTCCACCCCGGCCAGAGGGCCGGGGTCCTCGGCCTGGATCAAGCCCGGCGGACTGAGCAACACGAGAGCAAGGATAAGCGCGCGCATGGCGTGTTCTCCAGAGGAAGTGTAGCCCCTGCCCCTTGAATTGTCAAGGAAGCGCTGTTATACTGGGTTTGCAGGAGGCATCGCCATGAAACGCTTCGTTTTGCCGACCATCGCCGCGATCTTGCTCTGCTCCCCCCTGTCCCGGGCGCGGGCGTTTCCCAACGCCGAGGACGCGGCGTTTCTCAAGGATGAGTGCCGCATATCCCAGACCGGCATCCAGGTCATGCCCAAGCTTTCGGACAAGGGCCAAGCCAAGCTGCAAGGCCTCCTGGCCAAGAGAGACTGCGCCGAGCTCAAGGCCTTCCAATCCACGAGGGAGTACCTGAAAAAATACACGCCCCCGCCCAGCGTCTCGCCCAAGCCGCCCAAGGAATACGACATCGATTTCCTGACCCAGACCGAACTCGACTACATAAACCACACCAACAAGCTCATCCTGGCCAGGCTCATGGAATCGTTCGGGACCAAGAAAAGATAATCCATGCCGGACCCCTAGCCCCCGGCGCGGCGGCCGGGGGGCTATCCCTTCACGTTTCCCGCCCGCGCAGGGCCCAGGATAATTTAGGCCATCAGATAGCGCTGATTTAGGTCCAAAGTCCCTATACCCCTATCGTTCAAATTCATATCTTCCAATCCAGGGACAATCAAAGGAGCGCATCACGAATCCACGGGCCATGAATATCCTGATATTTACGGCGATGATCTCCTGCTTGCCGGCCTTGTCCGCATCGGCCCAGCCGACGGCAAAAATCCGCCATGTCGCGCTCCAACCCGGCCTCCATAACGACATCAGGATAGGGGGTCCCACATTCCCATCTCGGCCCTGGTCCTGGCCCGCGCGGCCCCTTCCCGCCGCCGGCCTGAGGCCCTCGGCGTTCAACTCCCTTTCGATCGCGCCTCAGGCAGCCCGGGCGGCTGGAGTCGCAGCCAGCCACGATGCCCCGGCCGTCGCCGCCTTGGAGCGCATCTCCGCGAGCCTTCAAGCTCCGTCCGCTCCCCAAGCCGACGCGTCCGCGCAAGTCGGAGCGGGAATCGAAAGCTTCGACGGCGGCACGAAATCCCCGATTACGCCAGCGGCAAGCGAAGGTTCTCCCGCCCCGCAGGACGGGCCCGGGACCTACCGCAAAAACGACATAGCCAACGCCCGCTTCGGGACCATTGAGCAGCAGGCCCTTATCCGGAAGGCCATGATGCTCAAGGAAATGGTGGACAAAAAAATCATCGGCCAGGAACGCGCCACCAGCGTCCTCCAGGCCAGGCTGGTGCAGTACTTCGAAGGCTTCGGCTCGCGCACCCAGGACCCCATCGCCGCCCACATCATCGGCCTGCCCGGCATCGGCAAGACCGCCATCCTCGACGCCATCGAGCAGTTGGGCTTCACGGTGGAACGAATCAACGTCCAAAGGTTCGCCAAGGATGGAGGAATTCCCGGGGCGTTCGAAAAGGAACTCCAGGACATCGCCCTGCGCAACACCGACAACCCCTACATCCTGCTGATCGACGAGCTCGACAAGCTTCCCGAGATCGTCAAGGGCGACGAGCAGACCGTCCCGTTCATCGGCGCGCTCAGCCAGATACTCAACGACGGATACTTCACCACGAAACACACCGGGAAGGTTTCCTTCTCCAACGCCATGATCGTCACCACCATGAATTTCAGCCCGAAGGAAATCGAGACCTTCTCGGCCAGCGTCCTGCCCTCCCCCAAGAGCTATTACGATTTCTCGATCGAGGATTTCGCGGCTTTCGACGAATGGATACAAAAGGATCCCTCGGCGCGCTACAAGCTGCTTTCCCGCCTCTTTCGCACCAATTCGGTCGGCCGCTTGGCGCCCAACACGATCATCATGAAGCCTCTCTCGGCAGAGGATTACGTCAAGATCATCAAGCTAACCGCCGACGCCACCGTAGAAAAAACCGTGAAAGGCGCGCGTTTGGCCAAGCGCGTTTCCGTCTCGATGACCAAGGGCTTCGAGGATTTCCTCTACCAGCATACCGTGTTCGCGCCTTCCGGGGCCCGGGAGACCATCTCCAAGGTCAACGTCCTCATCGAGCAATTGATCAATTTCGGGACCAAGGCCACGGCCCCGGGGTCCAAATCCCTCAACCAGCCCCGCAGGCTGACCCTGGATTTTGACGCGGCCAGCGGAAATGTCTCGGTGACCGTGACCCCCTTGGTCTCGCGCCGCGGCAAGCTCGCCGCGCAGGAGCCGTTCACCTTCTCTCCGGCCTATGATCCCGGGTCGAAACTTTTCATCCAGCCTAAAAACCTCGCCGTCGCGCCGCCCAAACCAGTCAAGCAGAGCCAGCGGGAAAAGCCGTTGAGCAAGAAGGCTATTCTTGCGGCCCGGTTCCCGAAAACAGGAAAGAAGGCCGCCGGCTTGGCCAAAAAGATCGGGACGATCATTTTCGGCCAGGAAGAGACCGCCCGTTTCCTGGAGGCTGCGATGAACGCCTATCGCAACCGGCCCGGGCCAGTTGAAAAAAATCCGCCGTTCTTGGTCTTGCCGGGATTTACCGGCATAGGAAAATCCGAGATCGCGGTCCAGACCGCCAAGCTATTGGGCATGCCCCTGGTGAGCATCAACTTGCAGGGCTTTGGCTCGGACTCGACCGATGCCTTGGTTAATTTCGCGCAGACCTTGGCCGACGCGGTAGACGCGGCCAGAAAAAGAGCGCCGGACGGCAAATTCATCGTCCTTATCGAGGAACTCGACAAGGTCAATGAGATATCCTCCGACGGAAAGGAGGTCACCCGGCCCATAATGGGCATCATCAAGAGCCTGCTCAACGATGGAACAGCTTCGGTCCCGGGCAAGGATACTCCCGCCATCGTCATAGACGTGCGCGACGCATACAACATAATCACACTCAACATCCCGGTCAAACGCTTCGGCTTCGAGGCTGATCCGCGGCTGACAACGATCGAGGACACTAGGCGCGCCGCCCGAATTCTCTCGCGCAACCCGGCCGCGCTCAAACAGACCCTGGGCGCCATGTTTCGGGAAGATACCGTGGGCCGGCTGCTTTCCCGGTGCCGAATCATGATGCCGGTCGATGAAAAGGCTTACCGCAAAATCATCGCACAGCAGGCTGGGCTGGTCGTCGACAAAAGACTCTCGGATCCCAAGACGAAAAGGAACAACAGCTTGCTCTCCATCCAGATGACCCCGGCCTACAGGAATTACCTCTTCAGCGAGACCGTCATCCCATCGGAAGGGGCGCGCAACACCGTCCTGGAATCCGAAAGACGCATCAGCACCCATCTCGAAGAGGCCTTGGCCCGCGTCCCGCGCAACTCGGCCATGGCCACGCAGCCCGCGACCTTGCTCCTGGACTACAAGCCCAACAAGGCCATGGTAATCGCCTCGCTGCTGCCGAAATCGGGGCCGTCCAAGAAGCAAGTGATTTACCGGCAAAAAGTCGCCCTCACCTTCCCGCCTCTGGCGGCCACGGGCCGGATGCCAGAAAAAAGGCACCTGGTCACGGCGCATGAGTTCGGCCACGCCTTCACCGCCGTGCGCTTGGGCCTGCGCTTCGAGCATATCATCGTCGTTCCTCCCAAGGAAAACGTGGGCGGCTACGTGAAATTCCTCAACCAGGACCAAAGCGCCCGCGTCATGCTGGCCAAACTTTACTCGGACCTGGGCTCCCGGGCCATGGAGCGCATCCTGCGCAGCGAGGACCCGCGCAGCGAGCTTTCCGTCCTGGATATCACGCCCGGACCCCGCACCGACATCAAGGAAGCCACCAAGGAACTGTGGAATATGATCTATGAACTTGGCTTCGATCCCAAGGGAGGAACCATCGAAAGGATGGGAGTGGAAGGGATCAGCCAGTACGCTTTCTTTCCCCCGATCTCGCCCGATGAGACCAGGAAGCTGGGCCGCATTCTGCGCAGGATGGAGAACGCTTTGGTCGACGATCTTCTTAAGGCCCATGACCGCGACTGGTATAGGGAGAAGGTCGCACGCTTGGCCAGGGCCGGGGGCATGAAGGAAGCCGAGTTCTATGCCCTCGTCGGACATCCGCATCCCGGAGCCAACGCCGTCTTCTTGGGAGAAAAATCCCGGCTTGCCGACATCTTCGCCGATCAAGTGGAAAAGCCGGCGCCCGAGACCATAAAAGCCCGGGACTTCAAGCAGGACGACACGAAGACCACGGCGATCGAGAACCTAAACGCCTTCCTGGACAGATTCGTGGGGTTGCTCAAAGAGGAGTTGCATCCCGAGGAATCGAAACGTTAACGAAAGTTGCTCAGGCGCACGGCCAGCAGAGCCGCCGCCACGGTGGCCGACGGATCGGCCTTGCCTTTGCCCGCGATATCAAAGCCCGTCCCGTGCCCGGGGGAGACGCGCGCGAAAGGCAGCCCCGCGGTCCAGTTGACGACCTCCAGGCCGGCCGCTGCCTTAAGCCCGATAAGCGCCTGATCGTGATAAAGGCATACCAGGCCGTGGCAGCCGGACTCGATGTGCCGTCTCCACGCCGCGTCGGCGGGCGCGGGCCCCGCGATATCCAGCCCGAATCGCCGCGCCGCGCGCATGGCCGGAACCAGTACGCGGCTTTCCTCGCGGCCCAGCATGCCCCCCTCTCCCGCGTGGGGATTAAGCCCGCACAGAAGCAGCTTTGGCCGCCGCCGCCCCAGGCGCCGCAGAGCGCGTTCCAGCGTCCTCGCCGCGGCCACGACGCGGGAGACGCTCAATGCCCCCGGCACCCGCGCCAGGGGCACATGACGCGTGACCAGCACGCACCAAAGGCCCCGGGACGGGCAGCCCAGGATCATCTCCGCCCGGCAGGAGCCGGCCGCGCCGCGCAAATATTCCGTGTGATCCTTCCATGGAACCGCGGCCATGGCCCAACCCTCCTTGGCAATCGGCCCGGTCACCACTGCCCGCGCGAGGCCGCGGCCGGCCAGACGCACGGACTGCGCCACCGCGGCAAAAGACAGGAGCCCTCCATCACGAGTCGGGCGGCCATAAGGGGGCGGCTTCAACCCCAGGCGCGTGTCCCAGATCAGCCCCAGGCCCGGACGCCAGCCGGCGCGTTTCCAGACCGCGAGCTCTCCCACCAGCAGGGGACGGCATAAGGATGAGAGCTCGCCGCGGCGCAAGGCACCGATGATCGTTTCCGGCCCTATGCCCGCCGGATCGCCGCAAGTGAAGGCGAGAACCGGCTTAGAGCAGGGGCAGGCTTCTCTCAATGACGGCCTGGGCCTTGAGCGACTTGACGTAAGCCTCCAACTCCTTCTGGTAGTTGATATTCATCATGGCCCGGCTCAGTTCTTCCTTGAACTTATCCAGCTCCGGCTCTTCAGAGGCGCGCTTCTCCTGCACGCGCACCAGATAATAGCCGATCTCGGTTTCAACAGGTTCGCTGATGTCGCCGACAGGCAAGGAAAACGCGGCCTTCTCGAATTCCGGAGGCGCCACGCCCCGGATAAGGAAGCCGATATCCCCCCCCCGCGCCGCGTAATCCGGCTCCTCGGAAACCGCCCGCGCCACCTCCGCGAAGTTGGTGGCGCCGCCAAGCAATTGCCGGCGGATTGTCAGCGCGGCATCCAGCGCGCGCTTCTTTTCGCGGCTTGAGGCCGCGGCGGAGAACCGCACGAGGATGCGCGACACCTTGACCCGTTCCGAGGTCATGGCCTTTACCTGCTGGGCGATCTCGAGAAAAGCCTGGCCCTCTTCCTCGCCGAGGCCCTTGGGAGGCTCGGTCGCGCCGCTGACGATGAAAGCCTTGAGGCGCTCGAAGTACTCCTTGACTTCCTTTTCATCCGGGGTCTTGAGACGCCCCTTGACCGCCTCTTCCACCACTTTTCGCGCCATGATCTGCCGGCTGAGCCGTTCGCGAAACTGAGGATAGGTCAGGCCCATGGCCTTGAGCCGGTCGCCGAAAGCCGCCTCGGCGGCGGCCTCGGAGACGGGCTTGCCCTCTTCATCCTTGCCGAAACGCTCCTTGACCTCGACGACGCCGTTGTCGATGTCCCGCTCGCGGACCTTGAGCTTGAGCTTGTTCCCCTCTTGATAAAGGACCTCGCGGTCTATAAGCTGCTCCAGGGTCGACTCCCGAAGCTTGCGCACATGCGACGGATCCGCCGCGGCCACGGGCATGGCGCGGCGCCAGTAGTCCATGACCTCTTCGATCTCCTTCTGGAATTCAGAAAGCAGGATGGGAGTGCCGTTGACCACCGCGACGGTGTCCTCCATCACCTTGGCCTGGGCCGCCCCGGGCCAGGCCAGCATGGCTGCCAGCAGGAATCTACTTGAACTGTTCATCAACGACCTCCACCGGGAATTTTTCCTGGAACGACTGCAGGGTGCGATCCAGCTTCTGCTTCTCAAGAAGTTTGGCGATGCGATCATGCGCCGTCGCCAAGTCCAGACGCCGTTCCGCGTCTTTCCTGATGACGTGGTAACCGAACTTGCTCTTGAGCGGCCCTCCCACCTCTCCGATCCTCATCCGAAAAATAATATCCTCGAGATCCGGGATGATCTCTCCGTAGATGGAAGGCTGCATCCGTCCGCCCTCCGTCGCCGTAGCCGCATCGAGAGAACGGGCCTTGGCCAGGTTCGCGAAATTCGCGCCGGCCCTGGCCTTTTTGGCGAGCTCCTCGGCCTCGGTCGGAGTCGCGAGCAGAATGTGCCGGACCTCCACCTCCACCGGGTACTTGCGATGATAGTCCCGGATTTCTCCCTCCGAAACCTGGATGACGCCCGTCCGACGGAGGTCATCAAGCCAAAGACGCGTGAGCAGGTATTCACGGCCTTCGTTGAGGCGTTCCTCCTCCTCGGCCTTCAATCGGTCCAACTGCATGCGGAATTCGACCGACTTAGGGATGGAGGATGCCTGGGCCGCGGCCAACACCAGCTTCTCCCGGATAAGGATATCCAGGAACTGCCGGCGGCCGTTAGGCGTGGCCACATAATTCTGATAATCCTGGGCCACCTCCGCGAGCTTGCGCTGAAATTCGGATTGGGTAATCTTGGCGGCCCCGACCTTAGCCACCACCCCCTCCCGGGAGTTGCGGCAGCCGCAAACCACCAGCGCCAGGACCGCCAACAAATAACGCATTATTCTTATGGTATCAAATTTTGGGGTCAGGTCTTGAAATTTGACAATTTGACACTCCGAACTCATATGTCAAATGTCAAATTTCAAGACCTGACCCCCGACAAAAAAGTTTCCAGCCAGGAAAGGGGGTCCTCCCCCTCGATATCAATCGACACTCCGTCGCGGTCGTTGCGACGGCAGAAGCGCAGCCGCCCGGCGTAGGTCTTGAGCCAGGATTGCGTCAGTCCCGGGGCGATGTCGGCATCCGCACGGAACAAAATCTCCAGGGTCCGCTCCCTCTGCGTCACGCCGCCCACTTGCGCCCGGCGAGCCACGGCCCGGATCGCCAAAACTCGGAACAGATTGGACACCGGAGGAGGCAGGGGCCCGCACAAATCCTCCAGTTCGCGCCGAAGCCGCTGGGCCTCGTCGTGATCCGCTTTCAGTATCCGTTTATAATATTCAAGTCTTTCCATCTCGCCCGGCAGATAATCCTCGGGGATGTACGCCTTGACCTGGATATCCAACTGGACCTGCTCTTGAGCCGGAGCTTCAGGGCGTCCCTGGCGACGGGAAAGCTCGGCGTTCAACATATCCGCGTACATTTCCGCCCCCACGGCGTTTAGGAAGCCGTGCTGGCGCGGACCGAGGAGCTCTCCGGCCCCGCGTATCTCCAGATCGCGCATGGCGAGCTTAACGCCGGAGCCCAGCTCCGTGAACTCGCGCAAGGCCTCCAGCCTTTGACGCGCCTGCTCGGTCAAGGATGAGAGCTCTTCCTGCCCCGCGGGGAAAAAAAGGTAGCAGACGGCCCTCTGGCGTTCGCGGCCGATGCGTCCGCGCAGCTGGTAAAGCTGGGCCAGGCCGAAGTCCTGGGCATTCTCGACGAACAAGGTATTGACCGAGGGAATATCCAAGCCCGACTCGATGATCGTAGACGCGATCAAGACATCGAACTTCCGGTTGAAAAAATCCCACATCGTCTTCTCGATGTCCGAGCCGCGCATGCGGCCGTGGATCGTGGCCAAACGCGCTTGAGGGATGAGCTTTTCCAGGCGCCGCCGGCAGTCCTCCAAGGTGCGGACCCGGTTGTGGACGTAATAAATCTGGCCGCCGCGGCCCAACTCCTCGGCCACGGCCGCCGCCACCATGCCCTCATCGTATGGACCCACGCGAGTGACAATGGGCTGGCGGCCCTGGGGCGGACTCTGGATAAGCGAGATGCCCCTCAACCCCGAGAAAGACTGGTTCAGGGTGCGCGGAATGGGCGTGGCCGAAAGCGCGAGACAATCGACCATTCGCCGCAGCATCTTGAATCGCTCCTTGTCGCGCACGCCGAAACGGTGCTCTTCGTCGATCACGACCAGGCCTAAATCCTTGAATCGAATATCCTTCTGCAGGAGCCGCGCCGTGCCTATGACCACGTCCACCGTGCCCTCATGCATGCCTTTAAGAACGTGGGCTTGATCGCGCTTGCCCTGAAAGCGGGTCAGCAGGCCCAAACGCACGGGATAGTCGGCAAAACGCGCGCAAAAGGTCCGGTAATGCTGCTCGGCCAGGATGGTGGTGGGCGCCAAGACCGCGGTCTGCTTGAAGGCGGAGGCGCATTTGAAGGCCGCGCGCATGGCCACCTCGGTCTTGCCGAAGCCCACGTCTCCGACCACGACGCGGTCCATGGGATGCGGGGACTCCATATCCGCGAGCACGTCCGCGATTGCCCGGGATTGGTCCGGCGTTTCCTCATAGGGGAATTCCGCGGCAAAAGCCCGCTCCATGGGACCCTCGGGCGGGAAGGCGAACCCCGGCCGGGCCGCCCGCTCGGCCTGGACTTTAAGCAAAGCGTCGGCCAGTTCGCGCACGCCCTCGCTGACCGCCCGCTTGACCTCCTCCCAGCGCCGGGTGTCGAGCGAGGACAGCCGGGGCCGTTTGCCTTCGGAGCCGGAATATCTCTGCACCTTGCCGAACTCCTGCATGGGCAGGTACAAGACGTCGGACCCCCGGAATTCCAGCACCAGGCAATCCACGGTTCCGTGTCCGGGCGAGGCCACGGGTTCAAGGCCCTTGAAGCGGGCCAGGCCGTATTCCTGATGCACCACGTAATCGCCCCGGCGCAGCTCGCGCAAACGCAGGGCGCCCCGGGTCGCGCCCGTGAAACGGCGCCAACGCAAGGACGGCCGGTAGTTGCGCGAGAAAATCTCGGAGACGGACAGAGCGGCCAGCCGGTGGCCCGGATGGTGGAAGCCGTGGCGCAGGGGGCCCACGAGAAACTGGCAAGGCGGCTGCCCGTTGAACTGCGCGTCAAGCAGCTCCTGCATCCGTCCGTCCTCGCCGTGGTTGAGGGAAAATAAAGCGACCCGGTAGCCTTCGCCGGCAAAACGCCGAAGTTCTTCCCAGGCCCGGGCCGCGTCTCCCAAATAGGGACCATTGGGGCGGACTCCGAAATCTCCTGTCTCAGGCAAGCCCGCGGACGCCGCCCCGGCCCGGCGCATGGTCGCTCGCTCCGGGACCTGAACTTCCGCGCCCTCCTCCACCAGCCATGTCCACCCCTCGCCGAACCATCGGCCGAGCACCTCGCCGGTTTCCGGCTCCGACGCGCAGACCGCCCTGGCCGAACTCAAAAGGTCCAAGGTCTGCTGGCTGACCGGGTCCACGGCGCGCAGGGAGGCCACATCGTCCTCGTCGTAGAGCACGCGCACGGCGCGCACGGGCTCCAGACCGTAGAAATCAAGCACCGCGCCCCGCACCGCGAACTCGCCCGGAGTCTCCACGAAATCGACCCTCCGGTAGCCCGCCCGCAGCAGCCGATCCACGGCCTGGTCGCGCGGCAGGCGGATTCCGTTGCGGAATTCCACGGCCATATCCGAAAGAGAGAGCGCATCGGGCGCCGGCCGGCGCAGGGCCTCGGGAGTGGCCATTGCCAGGCGCGCGCCCCCGCGCAGGAGTTCCAATGAGGAAAGCCTAGTGCGAGGATCCTCGCCGAAAAACGCGTCGGCCAACGTCTCCGCGTTGAAGAGGGGCGCCAGGGCCGCGGCCGCGTCCCTGATGTCCTCCAGATCCGAGTTGTCGCGGCGCACCAGGAGCAGCCGGCCGGAGAATCCCTCCCACGGCGAGGGACATTCGGGCCGGGGCGTCAGCAGACAGCGCGCCAGGTAAGCCCAGGCGCCGGAGCCGGGAATGCCTCCGACGCGGAGCAGGCCCGCGCTCGTCGACAATTTAGTTTCTTCCCCGGACTGGGGTGGCCAGGACGTCATTACGAAATTCTAACAAAAAGCTATAATCCCCGCATGGAGAAACCGCTGAAGTGGGTGGAAATCGATCTCTCCGCCATCCGCCACAACACACGCTGGACGTTGGCCAGGCTCAAAGGCGCGGCGCGGCTCATGGCCGTGGTCAAAGAGGACGCCTACGGGCACGGCGCAACGGCCGTGGCCCGGGCGGCCCTGGCCTCGGGCGCCGAAAGCCTGGGCGTCCTGACCGCGGACGAAGCCCAAGTTCTGCGCCAGGAGCGCATCCGCGCCCCAATCCATTTGCTCTCCCCCATATTGCCGCAAGCCGCCCGCGAGGCGGTCCGCCTCAAACTGACTCCGACCCTGGACGACCTGCGCCAGGCCAAAGCCCTTAACGCGGCCGCCCCCGCCGCCGGACTGGGGGTGCACATCGACCTGGATTTCGGCCTGGGCCGCTGGGGCATCGCGGCCCGCGAATTGCCCGATTTCTTGCGGGGGCTCTCGCGCTGCCGGCGGCTCCGGCTGGCCGGAGTCTCCACGCACATCGACTATGTGCCGGGCAAGAACGCCGTCGAGGCCGAGGAAAAACTGCGCGCTTTCCGGCGTCTTGCCCAGCGCCTCAAGCGCGATCACCCGGGGCTGGTCTGCCACGCGGCCAACAGCGCCGTCTTGATGGACTTTCCCCACTGGCAGATGGACTTGGCGCGCGTCGGCAATCTCATCTACGGCATCAATCCTTCGACCTCCAAGACCGCGCCCCTGAAAAATCCCTGGAGGTTTCTGGCGCGCGTCATCGCCCTGCGCCGCGTGATCAAGGGCCGCTCCATCGGCTACGGCAGCGAGTACGTGACGCCGCGCACCATGCGCGTGGCCACGCTGCCGGCGGGCTATGCCGACGGCCTGACCATGGAGCCGGCCGAGCGGCTCATCAGCTTCGGCAGCGGCTTCCAATACTGGGGAATGCTCGGCAAGGTCAAAACGCCGTTTATCGGCCGCTGCGGCATAGGCCATGTGCTCGTCGACGTCACGGACGCGCCCGGCGCGGCCGTCGGAGAGGCCGTGGCCTTGCCCGTGCGCCGCACCGCGGCCAGCCACCGCATCCCGCGTTTCTACCGGAATTAGCCCGGATTATTCGAGGATGACGGGATCCTCGATCCCGGCCGGCTTGTCGTCGAGTTCCTCATCCGCAGACGGGGACGCGGCAGGCCGGGAGGAGGAGGAGGAGGAAGTCGAGACTCTCAAACCCTCCACCGAGGGCCCGATAACCTGGGTCGGCGATTGACTCGCGGCCTGCTCGATCATGGGCCGGGAATGATCCACCTGGCAATAGTCCTTGGGCTCCAATCCCTCCCGGAAAGCCTCGAGGATGCGGTTCTTCTTGGGGCAGGTGGGAAGAGCCAGAAGACCCGTCTCGCCGTCCACCTGGACGAAGGCGATGCCCGGCGGCACGGGGAAGTCGCGCTTGGGGTATTCCTTGAGAATCTCTTCCATGATGTCGGTCCACCACGGGACCACGGTCGAGCCGCCGGTCCAGTCCTTGCGGCCCAGGGAGGTGAAATCGTCGTACCCCATCCAGGCGCCGGCGACCAAATCAGGGGTATAGCCTAGAAACCAAAGATCCCGGTTGTCGTTGCTGGTCCCGGTCTTGCCGGCCAGGGGCCGGCCCAATCTGCGCGCGCTGATGCCGGTGCCGCGCTGGACCACCCCCTTGAGGAGGTTCGTCACCAGGTAGGCCAGCTGCGGAGACATGGCCTCATGCTCGGAAGGCACGTGGCTCTCCAGCTGCTTGCCCGTGCTGTCCTCGACGCGCTCCACGGTATAGGGAACGACGGAGATGCCGCCGTTGGCGAAGGTGCCGAACGCGCTGGTCAGCTCCAGGGGGCTGACCGCTGAAGCTCCCAACCCCAGCGCGGGCACGGCCTCGAGATCCGAGCGGATGCCGGCCCTGTGCGCGATATCAACCACCAAGGGCGGGCCTATGTGGGTGATGAGATTGATGGAGGCGATGTTGCGCGAAAGGGCCAGCGCCTTGCGCAGGGTGACGGCTCCCATGAACTTGCCGTCGAAATTATTGGGAACCCAGATCTTGAAATCCGTTGACTGGGCGAAAGGCTGAGTGGCCAGGTTTATGGAATATTGATCCGTGGCTCCCTCCAAAAGCCGCCAGTCGCGACCGTCGTAGTAGTAGGCCAAGGGCGTGTCCTCGACCAGCGAGGCGGCCGTCATCCCCGAGTTGAGCGCCGCGGCCCATACAAAAGGCTTGAAGGTGGACCCCGCCTGACGGCGGGCCTGGACGGCCCGGTTGAAAATGGACTCGCGCCCCCCCACCATGGCGCGGACGGCGCCGGTCTTGACGTCCATGAGCACGAAAGCCCCCTGGATCTTGGCGGGCGGCGAAGTCGATATCTCGGGAGCGGCATCGAGCACGGCCGACTGCTCCTTGAACTTGCGTTCCCACTCCTGGCGCGCCGACTCGTCAAAGGCGACCAAGCCCTTCTCCATCACGCTCTCGACGATTTTCTGTTTCTCCAGATCCAGGGAGGTATATATCTTAAGCCCGCCCCTCCACAGGGCATTGGTGCCGTAGCGCTGCTCCAGCCGCTTGCGAACGTGCTCCACGAAATACGGAGCCTGCGTGTCCTGCCCCACCGGCTTGGCCAACGGAATAGGCTCCCGCATCGCCGTCTCGAGTTCCGGCCTCTGGATCATCCGCTCATCGAACATCCGGTTGAGGACCGCGTTGCGGCGCCGGCGGGCCTGCTCGGGATGGGAGAAGGGAGAGTTGCCCCGCGGCGCCTGTATGATCCCAGCCAGCAGCGCGCAGTCCGCAAGCGTGAGAGCGCCGACTTCCTTGCCGAAGAAAATACGCGCCGCCGACTGCACCCCATAGGCGCCCTCGCCGAAATAGACTTGGTTGAGGTAAAACTGGAGGATCTCCGGCTTGGAGAAGTTGCGCTCGATCTCTATGGCCAGGAGGATTTCCCTGATCTTGCGCACGATCTTGCGCTGCCGAGACAGGAATATCTGGCGGGAAAGCTGCTGGGTGATAGTCGAACCGCCCTGACGGACGCGGCGCGCCAGGAGGTTGGCGAAGGCCGAGCGCAGGATGCCGCGCGGCGAGATGCCCCAATGATGGAAGAACTGGTCGTCTTCGATGGCGATGACCGCGTTTTGCATGTCCACCGGGATCTTGGCCAGGCTCAAAAGCGCGCGCTTCTCGATGGAGAACTCGGCTACGACGTTGCCCTTGCAGTCGAAAACCCGGCTGGTCAAGGCCGGGGAGTATTCCTCGAGGGTATGGATGTCGGGCAGGCCCATGAGCAGCCGCCGCAGGACATAGGCGTTGCCTGCGGCGCAAAGGAGGGCGACGAAGACCCAAAAATAGAAACGGGAACGAGGCATCAGGGAAATATTAGCAAAAGCGCGCCGGCAGCCGCGCGGTCAGCGCTTCAGCGGACCCCGCGTTCCTTATACCAGGGCCGGCCCCGGCTGGAAGGGTGGGTGCAGTCCACGAAAACGACCACTTGCCGGTCGTTGAAAATATACCCCCATCGGCCCGTGTCCTTGAGCCGGCTGCCGTCGATCTGGCCGTCGCGCAGCGCGTCGCTCGGGTAATTCTTGACCGCGCTGGTCTGGCCGTGTTCCGGGACGTCGATCTCCAAGTCGGGTATTTCCGCCAGATATTTCGGGACGAGCAAGTCGATACGGTCAGGAATGCGGCCCTCGGTCTTGATGTAGCCGGCCAGCGCCTCCTCCATCTGGGCCAAACCGGAAAGGATGCGGTTCTCCTTGACCTTCCGTTCGGAAGCCCGGAACGTGCGCTCTAATTCCGTCGAGCCTTCATCCCTGTACGCAGGCCCCCGGCACGCGCCCGCAAGCAGGGCAAGACTCAACGCGAAACAGGCTCCCCTCATGGACCTTCCTCTCGGGATCATTGGCCGAACCCGAATCCCTTGAAAAGATCGTCCTCGGCGCCCTTGTCCGGCGGCTTGGCCGCGGCGCCGGCCGCCGGCGCGACGGCTTTCTCGGCATCAGAGGGCTTGGTCCCGGGCAAAGGCGCGGACTTGCCCGGCCGGCCGCTGGTTACGGCCGCGACCACGGACTTGCGGATGCCCTCGCTGAAAATGACGCGGCCGCGCTTTCTCTCGTAATAGAGCCGGAATTGGCTCTGCTTGGTCTGCGGCTCGTAGGCCTTGCCCAGGTTCTCCCGCTCCTGCTCCCAGCCGGGATTGTACAGAAGCCTGCCGCGCACGTCCACCCGGTTCGACAGGATCGGCAGGCTGAAGCGCACCCGGTAAAAGCCGTTGGTGTCGCTCACCCCGGGATCGAAGGAGCTTCCCACGGTGCCGGCGGAGCGCATCTCCGACTCCTCGATCTGGCTTTCGCCCGAAGCCACGGCCCGGACCACCACGCCCTGGACCGGGTTGTCGGCATAATCCGTGATAACCCCCTGGATATAACCCTCCAGGAACTGGCTCTTCTTGGGCAAGGAAACGAACAGGAGTTCGCGGTTGCCCGTGAGCTTGTCCGTGATGGAAAGGTCCACGACCCGGCCTTCGGCGAAATCCTCCTGCACGATCTTCTTGGCCCCGGCGGCGCAACCGGCCGCGCCCATGAGCCCGCCGAAAAAACCGACCACCAAAAAACGGCGCACAGCCATGCATCCCCTCATTTGGCCTCCACGGGCGCGGCATGCGTCGTTTCCGGCGGGCCCTTGGCCTTGCCTCCGGGCGCGGGATTTTTCACGAAGAAGACCACCCGCCGGTTCTTGGCGCGATTTTCCGTGGTGTCGTTGGCCACCACGGGGCGATACTCTCCATAGCCGATGGCTCCCAGGCGCGCGGCGGGCAGTTCATGACGGTCGATCAGAAGCCGCGCTATGCTGGTCGCCCGCGCCGTGGAGAGTTCCCAGTTGGAGTCGAAATATTCGTTGCGTATGGGTAGGTTGTCCGTATGCCCCTCCACGATGATGTCCTGCTGTTCGGACAGCTTCTTGAGCACCGGGACGAGTTTTCCCACCATGCTTTCCATCGTCGGGGTCGTGTCCGCGGATCCGCTCTCGAAAAAAGCCAGCTGCCCCTGTTCCTCGAGGGAAATCTTAAGCCCCTCCCGGTCCACCTTGACCTCTCCCTTGAGCTCGCCCTTGTTCATCATCTCCTGGACTTGCTGCGCGGCGTTTTGCACGTTCTTGTTCAGGGCGGCCGAAAGGGCGTAAAGAATCACGAAAAAACAGACCATCTCCGTCATGAGATCCGCGTAATTGACCAGCCAGGGAGGCGCCGGATGGCCGATCTGGCAGACCTTGGGATCGGTCTCGTCGATGAAGCCCTTCGGCGCCTTGAGAGCCATGTCCCGTCCCGCTAAGCCCCCGCCGCCGGGGCCGCGGCTTTAACGCCCGCCCGCTTGGCCGGCTCCAGATAGGCCTTCAAGTTGGCTTCCACCACGCTCGGGGTGGCGCCGCTCTGCAGGAGCAGGACTCCCCGGATGATGATCTCCTTGACCAGCAGCTCCTCTTCGGAGCGGCGGCGCAGCTTGCCGCCCATGGGAAGGAAGATGAGATAGCCGGAGCCGAGTCCGAAAAAAGCCGCGGCCAGGGCCACGGCCATGAGCTTGGGGACGTTGGCCACGTCCTCAATGGAGAAAAGCATCAGGATCATGCCCAGGACCGTGCCGATGATCCCGAAAGCCGGGGCATAGGTGCCCATGGCGTTGAAAATCTCCTGGCCCACCTTATGCCGCTCCCGGATGAAGCCGATCTCGGTCTCCAGCATGTTGCGGATGAACTCCTGATCCGCGCCGTCTATGACCAACTGGATGCCGCGGCGCATGAAGTCGTTCTTGACGCCGTCTACGTCGGCCTGGAGGGCCAGGAAGCCCTCCTTCTTGGCTTTTTGCGAAAGGGTCACGAAGGTCACGACGATGTCGCTGGTGTCCTCGCCCGCCGTCAGCAGGACCTTGCGCAGGATGCGGCCCAGGCCGACGACCTGGCTGAGCGGATAGTTGACCAAGGTGGCGCAGAACGTCCCGCCCATGACCACGAAAAAAGCTTCCGGGTTGAGGAACGGCTTGAACCCCCCCACTCCGTGGGAATAATAGACGGTGCCCACCACCATGATGAAAAATACCAAGATGCCCATCACCGTAGCTATATCCATAGTCTATTCCCTTGTGTAGCCTGATATGGGGTTGACGACCTTGCCCGACGCGCTGATTTGGCGCCTATATTCCAGCACTTTTTGAGTCACTTCGTCAGCGCTCTCCCGGACCAGGAACCTGTTGCCCGTGGCCAAGGTCACGACCGTCTCCTGGCCCGGCTCCAGACTCTCGATGAGTTCGGCGTTGATGATGACCTCGCTGCCATTGAGTTTATGGACCTTTATCATTCGTCTTCCTTAATATCTCAGGAGAATGGCCCTGTCTCTTTTCCAGGCCCGCCGACATCCCCCGGGCCCGAACGTTGCTTCAATTTAGCCATTTCCTGGGTCTGCCGCGCCAGGGCGGCCTCGGCCTTCTGCCTGGCCTCCTCGGCCGCGCTCAGGGCCGCGGCGAGTTTTCCCTGGTCGGCAAGATAACGGCGCCCTAAATTCCCGCCTTGCGATATCTCGCCGCGCAGACGTTCCATGTTTTCCTCCAAGGCTTTTAACTGGGCGGCCTGGGCGCTGGAGAGCCGCTCGAGGTCAGTCTTCTCCTGCAGAAGGAACCGCCTCCCCTGCTCGGACTTCCCGAGCCTGGCCTCCAGCTCGGTCACTGCCCGCCGCAGACCTCCGATGTCCTCGCGCGCGGATTGCAGAGCCCGCTCGACCTCCAAGCCCTTGGCCTGAAAGTCCTGGCGGATCTCCTCGGCGCGGGCCAGGCGCTGGGCCAGCTCGTCGACCTGGCCGCGGGAGGTCGCCGTCTCGCTTTGCTTCTGGTAGACCTTCTGGGACCATTCCGTTTCCTTGCGCGCCAGTTCTCCGTGCAGCCGCTCGATCTCGGCCTGCAGTTCCAGCCGCGCCTTATCCCAAGCCCGCTCCGCATCCTGGGCTCGGATCATGGCCTCGCGTTCGATATCGATTCGGGCCGCGGCCTCGCGCTGACGCAGTTCCGTCTCCTTCTCCTTCTGCATCTGATCGGCCATCCGGGCCGCGCGCTGGGCGATCTCGTCCTGGGCCTGCAGCTTGATGCGCGACTTCTCCGCCTCCAGCATCTGCGCGGCCTGCGCCGAGACCTCGGAGCGGATCTCCTTCTCCCGCTCGACCCACTTGCGCTGCAGGACCACGAACTCGGCCTTGTAGCGCTCCTGCGTCCTCTCCCATTCCGCGGTGGCGCGGCGCGCCTGCTCGACCTGGGCGCGGCCGGCGGCCATCTGCCGATCCATGGCCGCGCAGACCCCGCGCAGTCGCTGCAGTTCCGCGGCGGCGCGCTCTCCAGCCTCCCTTTGCCTGACCGAGTCGGCCTCAGCCTCCATCCTGACGCGCCGGATATCGGCTTCATGCTCCACGCGCAGGCGTTCCGGCAGGGTAGCCAGGTCGCGCTGCAGCCGTTCCTGTTCCGACCTCAGGCGCTCCTCGCGCTCCCGGGCGCTGGCGCGCGCGGCCTGGACGTCCCGCTCAAGGCGTTCCTGGAGCATGGCGTACTGCTGGCGAGTCATGGCCAGCTCGGCCCGCAGCTGGATGATCTCCTTCTCCTTATCAACGGCGCCGGCCACCTTGGCCATGGCCTCGGCCCGTTCCGCGAGCAGCTCGGGCAGCCGCGCCTCGATGTGTTTCTTTTCCGCGACCGCCCGGGAAAGCTCCGCGTCGGCGCCCTTGAGTTTCTCGGCCAGGGCCCGCAGGTTGCGGATCTCCTCGTCCTTGCCCAGAACGGCTTTCTGCCAGGCCGCCTTCTCCTCGAGCCAGCGCCGCTCCATCTCCTGCAAGCGCGCGGAGAAGTGGCTCTCGACCTCCTTTTCCTGAGCCTCCCGCGTCTGCATCTGGTTCTTGAGAGTGGTCACCCAGGTCTCGCGCTCCTGCGCGAGCCGGGCCTCGAGCTCCTGGACCTTGAGATCCTGGGCACGGCGACGTTCTTCGGTCTCGGCGTCGCGGCGGTCCCGCCTGAGCTTCTCCTGCAGTTCCTTGATGGATATCTCGACGCGGGCGGCCGTGGCGGCTTCCTGCTGGCTTTTGAGGTTGGCCAGAAGCAACTGCTCATGCTCCTCCTGCAGACGCCTCTCAAGATCCATGACCTTCTTCTCATAAGCGACCTGATCCGCGGACGGACCGGAAGGCTTGGCCGGCTCCGCCTGCGGCGCAGGCGCCGCCGCCGGCGGCGGCGCTGGAAAGGGCGGCAGCGAGGATTTAGACAAAACCGGAGGCAGGCCCGGAGGATTTCCTCCCGTCAAGGGGGGCTTGCCCCCCAAGCCGGCAAGCCCGGGCAAGCCCGGAAAAGAACCGGAGAATCCGGGGAAACCCGGCAGCGAGCCCGGCCCCGGGAGTTTGGGAGCCGCGGCCCCCATGCCTTGCGGCAGAGGCGGAGGCGGAGTCGTTCCCCCGCGAGACGCAGGCAGGGGCGGCGGCTTAGGCGGCTTGTTTGGGTCCTTGCTGTCCTCAGCCATGGTATCTTCTCCTGATAGACATCAACTGCCGACCTGAGCCTTGAGGCTGTCCACCCACTGACGGACCTGGGGGTCCGGGTTGAACGTCAATAATTGCTCGTAATGTCGCAGGGCCTCGGCCGTGCGTCCGAGCTGATAAAAGGCCGGGCCAAGGTATTGATGGACCTGCCATAGAGCGGAATCCAGATTCAAGGCGTACTCGAAATAGGGGATGCTGGCCTCCACCTGCCCGGCGTTGAAATACGAGACCCCGGCCGAGAAATAGCTCTGCGCCTGGGCGGGATCCGCGGCGGGCTCGGCCCGGGCCGGGACGGGCTCGGCTTTTTCGGGAGGCGCCGCGTCCGTCTTTTTGCGCGCCGCCGAGAAGCGCTCCTGACGCCGCTGCATGGCGCTGAGTTCCTCCTGCATGCCCTCGACCAAATCGATGCCTTCCTCGGCCTTCTCGCGCACCGCGATCTTGCCCTCTTTCTCCAGGACCTTGACCACCTCCATGATCTTGGCCCTCTCCTCGTCGATCTGCGCGGCAGTGAGGTCCTTGGTGTATTCCATGGACTCCTTGAGCAGAGCGGCCGCGCCCGCGGACATATTGACCAGGAACTTATTGACGATCTCGGGCGGAGCGTTTTGCAGGGCCTTGGCCATGGATTCGGTCTTGAGCTCCCGGACCACGGTCTGCATCTCCCGATCCGGAAACTGGACGATGTCGTCGAAGAGCAGCAGGTGCTTTCGCACCTTCTCGAAAATCAAGGGCTTCTCGTTCTTGAGATAATTCAGTATGTTGTTGCGGGTGGCGGTGTCGGCCTCGTTGAGCATGGCGGTCAGGCGCTCCATGCCGCCCACCACGAAATCGACGTTCTCCTTGACGTCCGCGTCGATGGCCTGGACCTGCTCCCGGGTGACCTGCCGGACGGTCAGGGCCTCCAGGGCGAGCTTGGCCTGCATCTCCACGGGCAGGGAAGTAAGGACCATGCGGGCATAATCCGGGCGCAGATAGCTCAGAACCGTGGCGATAACCCACGGCTCCTCCTTGCGCAAGATGAAGAGATAGACCAGCCTCTTGATGTTCTCCTCGTTGATATAGGCGAAAGGTTCGAATTTTTTCATGGCCTCATCCTCCTCGGATGGCGGCGGGAGCGGTTCCGGAGGCTTGCGCTGCAGGGTGATGTCGAGCTTGCCTTCCTCGTCGAGCGGATTATTGCCCTCTCCGTCGTCGGGCTGCTCGATCTTCGATTCGATGTCCACCTCGGCCGCGGGCTTCTCGCGCAAGGCCGCCACGTATTGCTTGAAGAACCGCGCCAAGGGGCCGAAGAGAAAGAGCAGCAACAGCAAAGTCAGCAGGGCGAACAAAAGGGGGATGTAAACCTCGGGCCGCTTGAGGTCGTCGACCCAGTTCCATTTCTTCTCGGCCACGGCGCGAAAAGGGGTGGGACGGAAGAAAACCTGGTCCGGGGCCAGGCTGTACTGCGCCATGGCATCGACGACCCGGCTGCGGACCAGTTCCACCTGGGCCGAGGTGCGCAGGGCCAGTTCATCGTGAAAAATGGTGACCCCGAGTTTCTTGAAGATCGGCTTGATGGCGAAGCGCTCCTCCTGAATCCCCTTGATCTGCTGGGCCTGCTGGGCCTGGGCCGACTCGGGCCGATCCGGGGGCCCCTGCTGGCTGGTGATGGTCTTGGGCTTGGGGATGCCGGGCAGGACAAAGGTGGTCTGCAAGCCGCCCTTCTGCTGCATTCCCTGCTTCTCCCGGTACTTTTCCACCAAACCCATGCCCGAGCGGGTGGCTTGCTCGCTCTCGACCTTGACCTCCATCTCCACGTCCACGAAGACCATGGCCGCGCCCTTGCCCAGGATGGGGTCAAGGACATCGCGTTGTATTTTCTCCTCGGAACTGGTCTTGATGCGGTTCTGCTCCTGGAGCAAGCCGATGTCCGGAGCGCTCACGGCCGCGACGGCCCTGCTTCCAAAAAAGACGCAGACGCACGCGCACCCGAGAAGCATTCTCATAACTATATAGCGGCCCTTCATGGACATCGCGGTATGAGTGTAAGGGTTGGATGTTAAATTTTCAAGGCATACCGCACAAATTCGCAATATTCCCGCCCCTTGCGCGGCCAGTCCGGGCGCGCCCTATTTGATGCCCTGCAGGAATTCCCGGATGGCCCGGTTGCTGGGATCGATCTCCAAGGCCCTCTTCCACACCGCCATGGCCTTGTCCTTCTGCTCCATGAGGTAGAAGGCGCTGCCCATGATCTCGAGGGCCGTAACGTTATTGGGCTCGAGGTCGAGCACGTCCTGGGACCGCCGGACCGCCGCGTCGTATTTGCCGTCGTAGACGGACTGGCGGGCGTCGTAAATCTTCTGGTCCACCCAGGTGAATTGCTCCGGTCCCTCCATCCGGCGGGTCATCTCGGCCACTCCCGCCTCCTTCTCCACCATATTGAGCAGACCCAGAAGCTTCTCGTCCTTCGGGTTCTTGTTGAAGGCGTAGCGCAGGGCGTTGACGGAACTGCGCAGGTCGCGGCCGTCCACGTAGGAGATGGCGCCGCGGCGCACGAAGGTCTGGAACTCCTCGCCGCCCATGGCCTGCGGAACGAAGCCGGTCACCGTCATCAGACGCGCCAGCATGGCCTGGACCTGCTTGTTGTCCGGCTGCGCGTCGAGCGCCTGGTTGAACTTCTGGGCGGCCAGGGCGAAATTGCCGTCCTGGAAGGCCTCCATGCCCTGCTTCATGAAGTTGCGCACCTGCGCGGTGGAGCGATCCCCCTTGGACTGGCCGAAGCGGAAGGTGGCCGACATGCGGGTGCTGGAACCGAGATCGTGGAGGCCCTGCGCCATGTCCAGGCTGAAGCTGCGGAAATTGAGCCCGAAGCCGAAATCCGTCTCTTGAATCTCAGGCAGGCCCATGAGGCCGAAGCGAAACGCGAACCACCGCGCGAGCCAGTATTCCCCGCCGAAGCGCATCTCCATGGCGCCGGTCAAGGGCTTGTTGCCGTCCAGGGCCAGCGTGAGGCGCTCCTTGAACAGCCGCAGGGAGTTGCCGACCTTGATGATGACCGGAAGCTTGTCGTCGGTATCTCCGGTTTTCTGATGGAAGACGTTCTGCAGGCCCAGGCCCAGGCGGTAGGGGCCCATGCCCTTCATGGTCCCCAGATCCAAGGTCCGGAAACTATCGGAAGCGCCTCCCAGCTTGCGCGTGACTTGCTTGGCGCTCATGCCGAAAGCCACGGTCTCGGTGACATTCTTGGCCCAGGCAAAACCCATCGCCTGCTGCTGATCGGCGAAGCTGCCTCCGGCCTTGACGGCGGAAGGCTCCCCGGTCGTCGGGCTATAGTCCACGTCCACCTGCTCGAAGCCCGTAGCGGCCAGCTGCGTCATGCTCAGGGCAAAGGTGCTGCCCTTCTTGGTGGGGTAGGCGAAGGAGAAGTAGGTCAGCTTGGTCTGGGCGAAAAGCGTGGCCTGCATGGTGGTGAATTCCTTGCGCTGCAGCTGGGCCAGGCCCGAAGGATTCCAGTAGGCCGCGGAGGCGTCGTCGGATATGCCGTAGTAGGCCCCGCCCATGGCCAGGGCCCGGGCGCCCACGCCGTAGGATAGGAAGGCCCCGGGTTGGCCGCCGGATTCAGCGGCCCGCGCGGCCGTACACAGGGCCGCGGAAAAAACGAAGCCCATCGCGGCAAGCAGAAACGCCGCGACAGGCGCGGATACGCGCTGTGAAACAGACGCCCACTTATATATTCGGGCCATCTTATTCGGTAGCCTGACGCCCCCAAAATGGGGTTCATGGCTTTGCGCCCCCGCCTTGCGACGGGTTTGCCGCTTATCGCCCATCCGCCTCACTGCCATGCCGCGCCCGCGAGCCGCAACCCTTTAAGCCCGCAACGGCATGCACGCACGGACGGGATACTGCCTTAGAAGTATAACAGAAAGACTTGATTTGTCAAGACCCAGATGCCTTGCGCTTTCCACCATGCCCCCTTTCGCCTAAACTCCTTGGCCGCTCCGGCGGCCAGCCTTGAAATATAGCCCCAACCCTGTTACACTTCTATGTACCGTTTTTTCACGCATCCATGACCAGGCAAGACTCCGAAGAGCGGCACATCCTGCGCAACCGGCGCAGCCTGTTGATTCTTTTGGCCGGGGCGGCTTCTTTGCTTATCCCGCTTCTCGGGGTCGTCTACCTGCGGATAACGGAGTCGCCCGGCCCATTCATCCCGGGAAACGCCGCGCATGGCTTCGCCCGGCGCCAGACCCAGGCGGACAGGATCAGGGTTCCAGTAGCCCCGGCCATGCCGGTGCCCATGGAACAAGCTCCCCCCGCCGGCCGGCCGGCTCCGGCCGCGCCCCAACCCGCGGGGACGGACTCCCTGGGCTTCGTCAAGGCGGGATCGGAGTATTATCCTCCGCCGCCGGCGCAGCCGCCCGCGGCGCGGCCCTCGGCCCCTGAGCCCAAGGCGCCGCCCAAAAAGGCCTCCGTTGCCAAGGCAAAACCAAAAAAAACGGCGCCCAAAAGATTCGTCCAGCCCAAGCTCCAGAATTCCGGAGCCCGAGGGAGCTTCTCGGATTTCAAGGCCAATAAGCCGCTGGGCGCCGGCCAAGCCCCGGGCGCGCCTTCCGGAGACGTTCCCGACGTGGGTTCCATGCTCGGAGACATCCCCGGGGTCAACGATCCCCAGAAGACCGGAGGCATCGACGTGGGCGGCATGCTCCAGGGAATACCCGGAGTCGGCGGAAAAAAGAAGTAGCCCGCGCCTTACGCCGAAGTCTTCTCTTTAAGCGCCTTGGCCACGGTCGGGCCGATCTCGCTCAGGTTCTCGATGACCGCGATCCCGGCCTCGCGCAGGGCCTTGACCTTGGAGGCGTGCGTGCCCGAGCCGCCCTCGATGATGGCGCCAGCGTGGCCCATACGCCGCCCCGGCGGCGCCGAGCGCCCGGCGATGACGCCGAAGACCGGCTTGGTCATGCGCTCCCGGAAGAACTTGGCCGCGTCCTCCTCGGCCGTGCCCCCGATCTCGCCGATCATGACCACCGCGTCGGTGCCCGGGTCCTTTTCGAAAAGCTCCAGGATATCGACGAAGCTCGAGCCCGCGATGGGGTCGCCGCCGATGCCCACCACGGTCGACTGACCCAGGCCTTCCCGGCTGGTCTGATAGACCGCCTCGTAAGTCAGGGTCCCCGAGCGCGACACGATGCCGACGCGGCCGGGCTTGTGGATATAGCCCGGCATGATGCCGGCCTTGCTTTCCCCCGGAGTGATGACGCCCGGGCAATTGGGCCCGATCATGCGCACGGGATTGCCCGAGATGTTCGTTAAAATCAGGGCCCGCTTGACCCGGGCCATGTCCAGCACCGGGATGCCCTCGGTGATGCAGATGATCAGGGCCACGCCCGCGTCCGCCGCCTCCAGGACCGCGTCCGCGGCGAAAGGCGCGGGCACGAAAACAAGGGAAACGTCGGCCCCGGTCTGGCGCACGGCCTCGTTGACCGTGTTGAAAACCGGCCGGTCCAGATGCGCGGTCCCGCCCCGGCCCGGAGTGACGCCAGCGACGATATTGGAGCCGTACTCAAGGCACTGCTTGGAATGGAAGGTCCCGGTCCCGCCGGTGAATCCCTGGACGACCAGGCGCGACTGCCGGCTCAGCAAAATGCTCATCGGGCTGCCTCCACGGCTTTCTGCGCCGCGTCCCAAAGGTCCTGGGCGGCGATGATCTTGACCGGAGCCTGGGAAAGGATCTCGCGGCCCTTGTCCACGTTGGTCCCCTGCAGGCGCACGACCAGGGGCACGCCCAGCTTGACCTTCTTGAGCGCGGCCAATATGCCCGAGGCGATCATGTCGCATTTGACGATGCCGCCGAAGATATTGACCAGGACGGCCTTGACCTTGGGGTCCTTCAAGATGATTTGAAAGGCCCGGGTCACGCGCTGCTCGTCCGCGGAGCCGCCCACGTCGAGAAAGTTGGCCGGCCGGCCGCCGGCGAGCGCGATGGTGTCCATGGTGCCCATGGCCAGGCCCGCGCCGTTGACCATGCAGCCAATCGAGCCGTCGAGCGCGATATAGGAAAGATCCGCTTTCTTGGCCTCGCGCTCCAGGGCCGAGAGTTCCGGGTCCTTTCTCTTGAACAGTTCAAGATGGCGGAAAAGGGCGTTGTCGTCCGCCACGACCTTGCCGTCTAGGGCCATGAGCCCCTTAGGCGTCAACACCAGCGGATTGACCTCCGCGAGGCTGCAGTCGTGCTCCAGGAAGAGCCGCACCAGGGATTTGACCACATGGCAGAAGTCCCCGATTCTCCCGGCCGGGAGGCCCAACTGGAAAGCCAGCCGACGGGCGGCGAAATCCGGCAGCCCGGCGTCGGGATCCACGGGCTGGCGCAATATGGCCTCGGGCCGCTCGGCCGCGAGCCGCTCTATTTCCATGCCGCCCTCGGCCGAGGCGATGACGACGGGACCGGCGGTCTTGCGGTCCATGACCACGGATAAATAGAGCTCCCGTTCGATCCTCGCCCCGCCCTCCACGAGAAGCTCACGGACCTTGAGGCCCTGTCCCTGGGTCTGATGGGTCGTCAGGGTCATGCCCAGGATGGACTTGGCCGCTTGCCGGGCCTCGGCCGGAGTGCGGGCCAGCTTGATGCCGCCGGCCTTGCCCCGGCCGCCGGCGAGCACCTGGGCCTTAAGCACCCACGGCCCCTTGCCGGCGCGGCGCAGGGCCGCGGGCAGTTGGGCCGCGGCGCGGATCACCCCGCCGCAAGGCGGCACCGGGATGCGATAGGCGCCGAAGAGTTCCTTGGATTCGTATTCCAGCAGCTTCAAGACGCGGCCTCCTCGCTGGCCGAGAGCACCGCCTGCAGGTCCTGGGGCTTGAGTTTTCCGGCCTTGTCGATCTGATCATCCATGAGTTCATGAAGGGTGGGCCGCCGTACGGCTCGGAACACTCCCACGGGGATCGGGAAACGGGAATCATCCAGCTTGGAGAGCAGATAGGCCAGGTGCGGGGAATCCGCCTTCTCATCGTGCACCACCAAGTCCTGGGGCGCCTCGCCTTTGGCGAACTCCACGATCTCCGGGTCGAAGCCCTTGAGCCGGATGCCCTTGTCGCGCTCCACGCCGAAGACCAGGGGCTCTCCGTGCCGCAAGCGCAAGACCCGATCCTCGCGGATGGCCTTGTCTTCGACGTCCTTCCAAGCTCCGTCATTAAAGACCACGCAGTTCTGGAAGATCTCCACCAGGACGGAGCCTTGGTGCCGGGCGGCCCGGGCCAGGATATCGGTCAAGCCGGCGACGTCCGCGGCCACGGCCCGGGCCACGAAAGTAGCCTCCGAGGCCAGAGCCAGGCTCACCGGGTTGACCGGATACTCTATCGAGCCCCACGGCGTGGACTTGGTTTTCTTGCCGAATTCCGAGGTGGGAGAAGTCTGGCCCTTGGTCAGGCCGTAGATCCGGTTGTTGAACAGGAGGACCTTGAGGTCCACGTTTCGGCGCAGGGCGTGCACGAAATGATTGCCCCCGATGGAAAGGGCGTCGCCGTCGCCGGTAGCCACCCAGACCTGCAGGTCCGGGTTGGCGCATTTGACCCCGGTCGCGATCGGAAGGGCCCGGCCGTGGATGCCGTGGAAACCATAGGTGTTCATATAATAGGGGAATCGGGACGAACACCCGATGCCCGATATGAAGACATATTTCTCCCGCGGGATGTCCATGCCGGCCAAGACCTTTTGCACCGAAGCCAAAACAGCGTAGTCCCCGCAGCCCGGGCACCAGCGCACCAACTGGTCCGAGGCGAAAAGTCTGGGATTGCGCATCGGGCCCGAGCCCGGAAGATTGGTCCCGTGTTCCATGTCAGCTCCTCCGCCCCGCCAGCAAGGCCATGACGGCGTTCTCGATCTCCGCGACCTTGAAGGACTGTCCCTTGACCTTGTTGAGACCTTGAACGTCCATCAAATAGCGATCGCGCAGCACATGCACCAGCTGGCCCAGGTTAAGCTCCGGCACGAGCACGTGCTCGTAGCGCGACATGACCTCGCCGAGGTCGGGCGGCAGGGGATTGAGGTAGCGCAAATGCGCGCCCGCCACGGATTCTCCCTGGACCTGCAGGCGGCTGACCGCGGCGGCGATCGCGCCGTATGTGCTGCCCCAGCCCAGAACGAGGACCTTGCCCTTTTTGGGCCCCATGACCTCGACCGGCGCGATCTCCGAGGCGACCTTGTCGATCTTGGCCTGGCGCAGGCGGGTCATGCGCTCATGATTCTCCGGATCGTAGCTGACCATCCCGGTCACGTCGGCCTTCTCCAGGCCTCCGACGCGATGCTCGTAACCAGCCATGCCGGGCAGAGCCCAGGGCCGCGCCAAGGTGACGGCGTCGCGCGAGTAAGGCTTGAATTTGTCCGGCGGCGGGAGCTTGGGCGGCGGGAACCGGGCAAGCCGGCTGACTTCGGGAACCCGCCAGGGCTCGGAGCCGATGCCGAGAAAGCCGTCGGAAAGGAGCATCACCGGGGTCATGTACTTGACCGCGATCCGGCAGGCCTCGATGGTGGTCGCGAAGCAGTCCGCCGGCGTGGCCGCGGCCAGGACCGGCATCGGACACTCGCCGTGGCGGCCGTATAGCGCCTGCCCAAGGTCCGACTGCTCGGTCTTGGTGGGCAGCCCGGTGGAGGGGCCGCCGCGCTGGATGTTGATGATTACCAGAGGCAGCTCCACGATCACGGCCAAGCCCATGGCCTCGGCCTTGAGAGACACGCCGGGGCCGCTCGTTCCGGTCGCGCCCAGAGACCCGGCGAAAGCCGCCCCTATCGAGGAGCAGATAGCCGCGATCTCGTCCTCGGCCTGGAAGGTCTTGACCCCCAGATTCTTGTACTTGGAAAGCTCATGCAGGATTTCCGAGGCCGGGGTGATGGGATAGGAGCCGTACCACAGACGCAGGCCGCTAAGGCGCGAGGCGGTCAGCAGGCCCAAGGCCACGGCCTCGTTGCCCGTGATGTTGCGGTAGGTCCCGGGCTCCACGGGCGCTTTCTTGATCCGGTAATACTGGCCGAAAAGCTCGGTCGTTTCGGCGAAGGCGTTGCCCGCGAGCAGGGCCTTTTTGTTGGCCTCCACCATAAGCGGCGCTTTCTTGAACTTGGTCTCGATCCACTTGAGCGTCCCCTCCATCGGCCGGTCATAGAGCCAGTACATCATGCCCAGGGCGTAAAAATTCTTGCAGCGCTCGACCTGAGTCTTGGCCAGGGGCAGGCCCTGCAGGGCTTCCCCGGTGCGCTGCGAGAGTTCCACGGCGATGACCCGGAAATCCGAAAGCGAGCCGTCCTCCAAAGGATTTCCGGCGTAGCCGGCCTTGGCCAGGTTCTGCGCCGTAAAAGCGTCGCCGTTGGCGATGACGAGCCCGCCCTTGCGCAGGTCCTTGAGATTGACCTTGAGCGCGGCCGGGTTCATGGCCACGAGCACGTCCGGGGAGTCTCCCGGGGTGAAGGCCCGGCCCGAGCTGAAATGTATCTGGTAGCCGCTGACCCCGAACAGGCTGCCCAGGGGCGCGCGGATGTCGGCGGGATAATCGGGAAAAGTGCTCAGGTCGTTGCCCGCCATGGCCGTGGCCGTGGAAAATTGCATGCCCGTCAGCTGTATGCCGTCGCCTGAGTCGCCGGCAAAGCGGATGGTGACCGATTCCAGCTCCTCCGCGGGATGCTGATTCTTGGGCCTCGCCGTCTTGGGTTTGCTCATCGCAGCTCCATTAAAATCGCTTATAATTCGAAAAGAATATACAGCTTATAGGACGGGGAATCAAGCGTCCGGCGGCGGGCTTTTTTCGACGGGGGCGGGGCTTAGCCGGCGGCGGCGTCGCGCAGATTGAACTGCATGGTGGTGCCGCCGCATTCGATGAGGTCGCCTTCCTTGAGCAGGACGCCTCCCGACACCGCGACCCCATTGAGCCTGGGATAGCCGTCCGTCACGGCGACGAGGACGTAGCCCTCCGCCTTGCGATGAATGGAGGCCGCCACCTCCGGGGCCGAGCCGAAAAGGCCGGCGCCCTGGATGAGTATCTGGACGCGATCCGATTTTCCGATGTAGCTCGACATGGCCGAGAGTTCGTACTCGGACTTGCCCGCCGCTCCCTTCAAGACCCGCAGCCAACCCATCTTGCCGCCCTCGGGCTGGCCCGCGGGCTTGGACGCCGCGGCCGGTCCCTGGGGGGCCGATACGACCGGCGCGGTTGCAGGCTCCTCCGGCGCCGCGGGCTCGGCAGGGATATCTTCAATGAAGACCAGGGCATGCTTGGCGATGCCCACCATGTCGCCGTGGCGCAGACCGGATTTCTGGACGCGCTTGTCATTGACGTAGGTGCCGTTAGTCGACGCCAAATCCTCGACGAAATACGCCCCCCCCTCCAGAGACAGCCTGCAATGGTGGCCGGAAACGGCGGGATTATCGATGACGATATCGTTGTCGGGCTTGCGCCCCACGCTCATCAAAGGCTTGTCGAAAGATATCTCCTTGAGGACGGCGGCGTTGAACTTAAGCAGAAGCTTTGGCATATTCTCTCGCTCCCTCGGCACGCACACTAGATTCAAGCCGGACCCGCATGGACGCTCAAGGCCGGCCCTGGAGAAACCCGGACATCTTGCCCCATAATCCCTGCGGCCGGGAAGACCCCAGACGCGCGCAGACGACCGTGATATTGTCCGTGCCCCCGGCCTGGCGCGCCAGCCGCACCAGGACATCGACCACGCGCGCGGGGGTCGAATCCTCCCTCAATACGTTGGCGACCTCCTCGTCGCTGACCATCTTGTCGAGCCCGTCGGTCGACAGGATCAAGATGTCCCCGGGGAATACGGGATGCTCGGCCACGTCGACCTTGACGATCGACTCCGCGCCCAGGGCGCGCGTGAGGATATTCTGCAAAGTGGAATGCGCCGCGGCCTCCGGAGTGATGAGGCCGCGGCGCAGCTGGTCGCCCACGAGGGAATGATCCTCGGTCAGCTGGGAAAGGACCCCGCCCCGAAAAAGATAAAGCCGGCTGTCGCCCACGTGGGCGACGGCGACGGATTTCTGGTCGACCAGCACCGCGACCACGGTCGTGCCCATGCCCGCGTCCCTCGGGAAGGCGCGGCCTTTCTCAAAGATCATGGTGTTGGCGGATTCGACAAAGTGCTCCAGCAGTTGGGCGCGCGCCGAAAGCAGGGGGTCCCCCCCCAGCGCAACCATGGTCTTTTCGCCGCCCAGCATCCGGCGAGCGAAGCTCCGGATCGTGGAGATGGCCAGCTCGCTGGCCACTTCACCGGAGTTATGGCCGCCCATGCCGTCCGCCACGATCAGCAGGCCCAAATCCTCGTCTATGGCCAGGCCGTCCTCATTGTTGGCCCGCACGCAACCCGGGTCGGTCTTGCCCGCGAACTCCCAGACGCCGTTCTGGCTCATGGCTTTTCCTGCTCCGCCGCGGCCAGGCGCACGGTCGCCTGCGGCGCCGGCTCCGTCGCGGCCGGAGGCGGCAGCAGCACCGGGGCGGCGGCCGACGCCCCCGGGGCGGGAAGCGGGGCGGCCGCGTCCATGATGGAATCGGCGGCCGGCGCGCCCGCAGGCGGGGGCAGCCGCACGGTCGAGTCCCGGGCCGCGCCCCCGGACTTGAGGGCCGAGACGCACGCGCGCAGCTCGGCCGCCAACAGGCCGCCGCGGGCGTAGCGTTCGTCGGGATTCTTGGCCAGGCCCTTATGGATGATCGGGGCCAGGCACGCAGGCAGATCCGGGCGCACGGCCAGGGGATCGGGATGGGGTTCATTGGTGATCTGGAAAAGAAGCGTGCCGATGCCCTCGCCGCCCTTGAAGGGTTTCTCGCCGGTCGCCAGCTCGAAGAGGGCCACGCTCAAGGAAAAGATGTCCGAACGGCCGTCCACCTTCTTGCCCGCCACCTGCTCCGGGCTCATGTAGGAAGGCGTCCCCAGCACCGCGCCCGTCGTGGTCTTGGACGAAGCCGTGATGCGCGCGATGCCGAAGTCCGCCACGCGGACGGTCCCGTCCTGGAGCAGCATGAAGTTGGCGGGCTTGATGTCCCGGTGCACGATGCCGCGGGCGTGAGCGTAATCGAGGGCGTCGGCCACCATGGCCACGTATTCCATGGTTTGGGCGACGGGCAGCAGGCTGTCCTTGGCCGTGTAGCGCGTGAAATCGTGCCCGTCGAGAAGTTCCATGGCGATGAAGGCCACGTCCTGCTCCTCGCCGGCGTCGAAGATGCGCACGATGTTGGGATGATTGAGGGTCCCGGCGGACTCCGCCTCGCGGAAGAAGCGCTCCTTGATCTCGCGGGTCGCGGCCGCGTCCGCTCCCGCCTCGAGCGCCATGGTCTTGATGGCCACGCGGCGGTTGATCTTGGGATCGCGCCCGAGATAAACGACGCCCATGGCCCCGCGGCCGAGCTCCTTCTCTATCTGGTAGCGGCCAAGGGCCCGTTTAGGCGCGGCGCCGCAGACCGGAGCCTTTGACTCCTTGGGAGCCGCGCCGGCGCCCGCGGCAACGACCCCGGGGCCGGCCGCCTTCGGCTTAGGTCCGGCCGCCGAGGCCTCGGCGGCGCCCGCGCCCCTTGCGGTCGCGAACAAGCGCCTCAAAACGCCGATCAGATACGACAAAGCCAGCAGGATCGAGGGATAGGCGACCTTGACCCAACAGCCGTTGACGAAGAAATAGGTGCCCGCCGCGGTCACGCTCACCATCAAGAGCAGGCTCAAGATCAGCCCCGGCAAAGCCCGCAGGCGCGGCAAGAGCAGCATGACGAACAGCCCCGCCGCGCCCAACAGGCCGAGCTCTAATTTCCGGGCCCAAGGCGGCCGGAGCAGGTACTTGCCGTGCAGGATGTTCTCGACGACGTTGGCGACCATCTCGATGGCGGGAAAATTGACGGCCAAAGGGGTCTCGTGGGACGCGGCCACGTCCCCGGACGCGGGTCCGACGATCACGATCTTATTCTTCAAGGCATCCGGCGGCACCTTGTCGTTGATGACGTCCTGGAACGAAAATGTCTGGAAAGTTTGTTCCGGGCCGTTGTAGGTGACGAGCATGCGGCCCGTTTCATCAAGCGGGATGGAATTGTTTCCGACACGCAGCTCCCGGCCGGGAACGAAAACCGCATCCCGAGTCCGCAGGCCGCCGTAAGCCAGCGCCAGCTGCGCGCCGAAGGAGGGATAATAGTCGTTCCCGTACCGGTACGCCGGCATCTCCCGACGCACGACTCCGTCCAGATCGGGGAACACGTTCACGTGCCCGATGCCCGCGCACGCCGCGGCGAAGCGGGCGACGGGGAATCTCGCCTGGCCGCCCTCGAAGCCGGCCGATTCAACGGCCTGGGCCCGGCCCTGAGAGGAGAGGGTGAAGGTCGATATCCAGGCGGGCGGCGGCTCGAGCGCGGCTCCCGGCGTCCCCGCGCGCGCAAAGGACATGGGCAGGACCACGTTGCCCGCCTTGCGCAGGGCGATTTCCAATTTGGAATCCGAATCCAGCTCGACGATGGCCGAGGAGAATTGGACGTCGAAGATATTCTTCCTGTCCGTCACCGCGCGGGCCGCCACCATCGATTGATAAAGCTCTTTGAGGCGCCGGAGTTCGGCCAAGCCGGGATTGCGCTCTTCCGCGGAGAGGACGATGTCGAGGCCCACGACCCTCGCGCCCGCGGAGGACAGCTTGTCGATCACGGCGGCCAGACGCCAGCGGGGCCAGGGCCACGGGCCGATTTGGGCGATGGAATTGTCGTCTATGGCGACCAGGACGATCTCCTCGGAGGGATCGAGGTTCTGGCGCAGCTTGGCGCGCATGTCGTAGAGCTGGAGCTCCGCGTTCTCAAAGAGAGGCAGGCTGAACCAATAGGCTCCCGTCACCAGGAGGGTCAGCAGAGCGCCGCCAACGACGTCCCAGGCCGAGGGTCTTTTCATGGTTCGGCTAAGTGTAACTGATGATATTTATTATGTCAACTGTCTCAAAATAAGCTTATGCTTGCTCCCCTTTCCGGCTCATGGGGAGGCGGAACACGAACTGGCTGCCCCGGCCCGCGTCGGACTCGACCCACAGCGATCCCTGGTGCAGTTGAACGATCTTGCGGCAGATGGAGAGGCCCAGGCCGAACCCGCCCCGGGTCTGGCTGTCGCGGCCCTGCCGGAACTTCTCGAAAATCCTCATCTTCTGGTCCGCGGGTATCCCGGGGCCGGTGTCCGTAACGGAAAAATCGATTTGATCCGGGCCGGCGCGCGCCATGCCCAACGTCACGCGGCCATCCCGCGGAGTGAATTTGAGCGCGTTGGAAATCAGGTTGGCCAGAACCCGCTCCAGCAGCCTTTCGTCGGCCTGGATGGGATTGGGCCGGTCCTCGGGCAGGCCGAGCTCCAGATGAATTCCCTTTTCCCGGGCCAGCGGGCAAAAAAGGTCGGCCACGCGCTGTAGAAGCTGCGCCGGATCGACGGGCCCGGACTGGAGCTTGAAATGTCCGGTCTCGATGCGCGCGGCGTCGAGCGTGTCCCCGATGTAAAGCATGAGCTTTTCGCAGGACTTGGAGATAGCGTCGAAGTAGTCGCTCCGATGGCCCTCCAAGGAGAGGGATTTCTCCAGGAGCCTCAAGTAGCCCTGCATGGCGAAGATCGGGGCGCGCATGTCGTGGGCGACATGCTGGAAGAATTCCTCCTTCATGGAGTCGAGCTCGCGTTCGCTGGTGATGTCGCGCAGGATGAGCATGACCCCGAACTCGGCGCCGTTAGGCATGGCGAACATGTTGACCATGGTGCGGAAGAAGCGGCTGGGCTTGGATCCGGACGGATCCGAGATTTCCAGGGTGCCCCGCGTGGTATGGTTCTTGAGGATATCCTGGATCTGCATGCGGCGCTGGTCCGGCTTGAGGGGCTCGTAGATGTCCCGGCCCACGGGCCGGAGTTCGGTGGCGGCTATGCCCAGGATATCCACGGCGGATTGGTTGACATAGATGATTCCGCCGCGCAAATTCAAAACGACAAGCCCGTCGGGGATGCTCCCGACCAGGGTCTCCATCCGGATGCGTTCCTGGGCGAGTTCGCTGCGGTATCCCTCCATGACCTGGGAGACTTCGGCCTGGGCCCGGTGGAAGTCCGATTCCAGACCCGGCCAGGCGGCCAGAGCCTCATGATCCAAGGGGACATCCAGATCGCAGTAGGCCCAACGCTTGACGCCCCGGCCGAATTCCTCAAGGGGAACCAAGACCCAGCGGCGCAGCAGAAAGGCGCAAGCTCCGGCCCCGGCCAGGGCCGTTGCCGCGGCCCAGGGCAAAGCGCCCGCCCAAGCCAGGACGGCGCAGAGCATCGCCGTGGCCAGCACCATGCCGGAAAGCCCTAGCATGACTTTCACGCCGTGAGTTTACTAAATCCCGAAAAGACTATGCCAATTCCAATTCCCTGCCCCATAAAACCGGAAGCCCGCCTTTTGGGCGGGCTTCCATTTTTTGCGACCGTCTGCGGATTTAGAGCTTCTTGACGTTCGCGGCGCGGGGGCCCTTATCCGACTCTTGGACTTCGAACTCTACGGCTTGGTTCTCAGCCAGGGTCTTAAAACCCTCCCCCAGGATCGCCGTGTGATGCACAAAGAGATCCTTCGAGCCATCGTCCGGCGTGATGAACCCGTATCCTTTCTGGTCGTTAAACCACTTCACTTTACCTGTAGGCATGTCTGTTACTTCTCCTTCTGATGCGTATGTATGCCCGCGCAACCGCCGCGGCATGGGCTTGCTTCACCCTATTTTTATTATAGCATGAAAATTCGGCGCGCTCACCGTTTCTTTCTTTTCGGGCCCAAAATGGCATAATACCCGCGTTGCCATGACACCATCCCCCCTTATCCTGGTGGCGGACGACGACGAGGAATGGCGCCGGCTGCTGGCTTTTTCCCTGCAAGAGGCCGGTTTTCGGGTGGAGCTCGCCTCGGACGGCAAGAGCGTCCTGCCTTTGGCGGGCCAGTGCCGGCCGGACGGTTTTGTCCTGGATCACGACATGGGCGACATGACCGGAGCGCAGGTCTGCGCGGCGATCAAGTCGTCGGGGGAGCATGGCGGCGCGCCGGTCGTCATGCTGACGGCGCACGTGGAGGTTCTGCCCGCGCTGATAGGCGGCTGTCCTCCGGATCAGTTCGTGGTCAAGACGGGAAGCGTCGACGAGCTGATCGCGGTCCTCAAGGGGCTGTTCCCCGAGGCCGCGCCTTAGAGGCGGGCGTGTCCTGCTGCCGGCAAGTGTGGTAAGATAGCCTCGGCACGGACCCGCGGCAAGCGGGTTCGGCTTTGGGGCCGTTAGCTCAGCGGTAGAGCATTCGCCTTACACGCGAGGGGTCGCAGGTTCGAATCCTGCACGGCCCATGTTTTTTCGGCTTTTTCTGGGCTCGGGAATTTTGTATAGTTGTTGGCTGATTTTTGGGGTCGTGGTGTAGCCTGGTTTAACACGCCGCCCTGTCAAGGCGGAGACCGCGGGTTCAAATCCCGTCGACCCCGCCA
>DMMY01000002.1 GCA_003452935.1 Elusimicrobiota bacterium | reverse complement strand
TTTGTCGCGATGCCGGCAGCCGGCCACGGAGACTGACCACATAACGGAACTTTCGGGCCTGACATTCGTATATGTAGCATGGAGATGCAACAAAACCCTCGTCGAGAGCACAAGAAACGTTTAAAGGACATACCAGAGTCAGGTCCGGCTACGGCTACGGATCCGCGGTCGTCGCAGGCGCCGGACGTCCTCCGCTCGCCTGAGGCGACAGCGGGCCGGCACCCAGACAAGCGCTGGGCTGGCCTGCGCGCCATCCTGCCCGCGCGGAGAATCCCATGGCGCAAACGCGACCGAAAAGGCGGACGCCCCCGGCAGGATGATTATCGCTGCTGGGAAGCCATCCTATGGTGGTTGCTCAGCGGACAATCCTGGCGCATGCTGCCCGAACGCTTCGGCTCCCCCAGGATCATCCAGCGGCGGATAGCGCAGTGGCAGTCGCAGGGGCTTTTGGACTCATTATGGTTTCACTACCTCGACCAGCTGCCCGCGACTGAGAGAAGGGGCTGGCGGGAGGCTTTCAAGACGACGCCTGGGCGAAAGCGCGCCGTGTGGTATTGGGAAATGTTCGGCAAACTGCAAGCCATGACAGAGGCGGCATCTACCCGATCTCCCGGTTATGAGAGCCGTCACTTAACAGACTGATGAAAATTCGACGCGAGCTGCCGAGTTCTTGCCCTCCACGTCATGGACGAGACAGTTTGCGCAGCAATGCGCATCCCGGCATATTGAGTCGGATTCCACGATCCAACTGATGAATTAACATCTGAAGGCGCAGTGCCTGTCAATCGCCTCCTTTTAATCTAGATAAAATCACGTATTTCCTCCCTTTCAGTTTCAACGCGATGACTCGGACACGCCCCTGGACACGACGCTGGGGCACAATCTCATTGCATGAGCCCCCTGGATTTAGATAACATCACTCGCATGGATTCGAAACTACTGCGCCGGATTCACTTTTTGCAGAACTTGGCCGGAACCAAGCTCAGCCGCGTGGCCCGCACCGCCTATCAGCGCGACTTCCCGGCCAAGTCGACCATTTTCTCCAAGGCGCAGTCCGGGAACCACATTTTCTTCGTGATCTCGGGCCGGGTCCGAATCTTCACCCGTTCCCAGGGAAAAAAGAGGAAGACTTTCGCCTACCTCTCTCCGGGAGAATTCTTCGGCGAGCTGTCCATGGTCGACGGCCACACCCGCTCCGCCTCGGCCGAAGCCGTGGTGGATTCCCGCCTGCTGATCATACGCAAATCCGCTTTCAACAAGCTGCTCCTGTCCGATGCCAAATTGAGCTGCCATCTTTTGCGCACGGTCTCCGAGCGACTGCGCCGGGCCAACGAGGAGATCGAAAGCCTGCTGTTTCGCAACATGCTGGGCCGGGTCTCCAGCATGCTCTGCGCCTTGTCGCGCAGCGGCAAGAAATTCCGCGGCGGGCTGCTCCTTAAGGAACACTACACCCAGCAGGAACTGGCGGATCTCGTGGGCACCACGCGCGAGCCCCTGACCCGCGCCATCTCCACCTTGCGCCGCGCCCAGATCCTCGAGGTCCACGACGGCCGCTACCTCGTCAAGAACCCGCAAAAACTCTCCGGCCTCTGTCTCCCATTGACCTCATGAGCCAGGAAAAAAGCCCCAAACTGGCGACCTCCCTGCGCACCCACTGCTGCGCGGAGCTCGACGCGACCCACGTCGGCGCCAGGGTGCGCCTGGCCGGCTGGGTGCACTCGCGGCGGGACCATGGCGGAGTCTATTTTCTCGACCTGCGCGACCGTACGGGCCTCGTCCAGGTCGTGGTCAATCCCGAGGAAGCGGAAGCGTTCCTCGCCGCGGCCAAGCTCGGCGCCGAGCATGTCGTAGAGGTGGACGGGCTGGTACGCCTGCGGCCGGAGGGGATGAAGAATCCCAAGCTGGCCACGGGCGAAATCGAAGTCAAAGCCGAGGCGCTGAAGGTCCTCAACGCCTCCAAGGCCCTGCCCTTCGAGGTCTCGGAGCGCACCACCGCCCTGGAGGAGACCCGGCTCAAATACCGGTTCCTTGACCTGCGCCGGCCTCCCATGCTCGAAAACCTCATCGCGCGGCATCGCGTGGCGCAGACCGTACGCCGGGCCTTGGACGCGGAGGGATTCCTGGAGATCGAGACGCCGATCCTGACCAAGGCCACGCCCGAGGGCGCGCGCGATTTCCTGGTTCCGGCGCGTCTGGCTCCGGGGAATTTCTACGCCCTGCCCCAATCCCCGCAGATCTTCAAGCAGATTCTCATGGTCAGCGGCGTGGACCGCTATTTCCAGCTGGCCCGGGCTTTTCGCGACGAGGACCTGCGCGCGGACCGCCAGCCCGAACATACCCAGATCGATTTGGAGATGTCCTTTGTCCAGGAATCGGACATCCACGCCCTGGTGGAGCGGATGCTCAAAGACGTTTTCAGGGAGGCGCTCGGCTGGGAGCTGGCGGTTCCTTTTCCGCAGCTCGAATACGACGAGGCCATGCTCCGCTATGGCTCGGACAAGCCGGACCTGCGCTACGGCCTCGAGATATCGGATTGCACGGAACTCTTCCGCGACAGCGGCTTCAAGGTCTTCGGCGAGGCCGCCCGGGGCGGGGGGGCGGTCCGCGCGCTTGTGGTGGCGCACGATTTTTCCCGCGCCGAGATCGACAAGCTCACCGACCTCGTCAAGAAGCACGGGGCCAAGGGCCTGGCCTGGATCAAGTGGGACGAAACCGGGCCGAACTCGCCCATCGTCAAGTTCCTCGAACCCGCCAAAATCGAGGCATTGAAGACACGGTTCCAGCCGCGGCCCGGGCATCATTTTTTCTTCGCCGCGGACCAGGCGCCGGCCGCGGCGGCCTGCCTGGGCGTGCTGCGCCGTGAACTCATCTCGCGCCTGAAGCCCGCGCCGAGCCAGCCCTGGAGCTTCTTGTGGGTAACGCGCTTTCCCCTGCTGGAATGGGCGGCCGACGAGAACCGCTGGACCTTCTCGCACAACCCGTTCACCGCGCCCCTGGAGGAGGATATGGGCCGCCTCGACTCGGACCCGGCCAGCGTTCGTTCGCACCAATACGATTTGGTGCTCAACGGCGTGGAGATCGCCTCGGGCTCGATCCGCAACCACCGCGCCGAGATCCAGCGCAGGATCCTTTCCCTCATGGGATTTTCTCCTGAGGAGCAGCAGGCCCAGTTCGGACTGCTGCTCAACGCACTGGACTACGGCGCGCCGCCGCACGGCGGCGTCGCCCTGGGCCTCGACCGCCTCGTGGCCCTGCTGCGGGGGGAGGATTCCATCCGCGAGGTCATCGCCTTCCCCAAGACCCAGAAGGGCGCCTGCCTCCTAAGCGAGGCCCCGGGGCCGGTGGACGCTCGCCTGCTCAAGGAACTGCACATCAAGGTAGCGGTGCCAGGCACCGCTGCCGCGCGCGAGGTGCCTGGCACCGCGCTGCCTCCAACACCGTAAGCGGTGCCTGGCACCGCTGGCTAATTGGCGGGCAGAATAACGGCCAGCACGTCTCCCCTCTCGGCGACGGGAAGGATTTCAATAGGCAGCCGCGACTCGGCGATCAGCAGGCGCTTGGACAGGTTTTTGGACAAAATTTGGGCGCGCTTCCTGGCGAGGCTTGATCGCGGCTTCGGCTGATAAAGAGTCAGCTGATAGCGCCCCTGCGAGGGCGTGATGCGGCACATCCTGTCCGCGAGGGCTTCGATATACCGAGCCGCTTGAGGCAAAAAGTTATGCTCATTCTCGTAAAAAAGCTGGGAATTGGAGACTTCCAGATGCTCTTGTCCTGAAAAATCAAGGAAAGACAGGGAATTGAGCGCCACGGATTCGCTTTCCAGGACATATTCCTCTCCTTTTTTCGAGCCCGAGAACCGGAAGTGGTAGCTGCGTCCGGCCACGGCCGCCATCCTGTCCGCATCATCCCTGCCGTCCCATTCAACGCGCTCGGCGCTTTCCAACGAACCCTTGATGCGGAAAATGACCCGCTCATCATCGAGGAGCTGAAAATCCCACTCGTCATAGTCCAAGATTTTCTTCAGCGAAAAAACCACGAAAGGCGCGCGCGGATAAGGGGCGGAAAGCCTCTTGGCCGTCGCGTCCAGGGGAACCTTGACCACGTGCGAGTCAGGCTCCTTTCGGATAACGTCGAGAGAATCCACCACCTCCCTGATGACGGCGTCATCAGCGGCGGCGGCCGGCATCTTAAGCCTGGGGCCTCCCGCCTTCTTGCCCTTGATCGTGATATCCTCCTGAAGAAGAGGGGCGTCGGAAGGCTTGGAGGAGGCGCCGAAAACTCCGGCGACCGCGATCACGACCAAAGGAAACAAGTTCATTTGTTTGGCGCGGTGCCAAAAGCGATCCGGGAAGCGCCGGCTTTCTTGGATAAGGATAAAAGCCTGGCCACGAAACGATACGGCACCGCCTGATCCACCCGCAGCACCACGGCGGAACCGGGAAAACGCTTAACTTCCCGGGCCAACGCCGCCTCGAAACCTTCCCATGAGACGACCGCGGAGCGCACGCTCAAAGTCCCGTCGCGAAGCAAGGTGACGGCGACGGTCGGGTCGCTCGACTCCGGCACGGCCGCTTTGGGCAAATCCACGGGAATATTGGGAACCGAGAGGATAGGCGCCGTCACGAAGAGGATGACCAGGAGAACCAAGGATATGTCGATAACCGGGATGATGTTGACCTCGGTGACGGGTTCAGCCTCGGATTGCAGGCTGCGCAGCCTCAGCAAGGCGTAGGAAGGACGCTTGCGCGCCTTCTCGCTCATGGAGAACCTTCTTCGATCGTCTGGACCAAGGCGACGCCCGAGGCTCCGGCCGACTTGATGGTTTCTATGGTCGCGACCACCTGTCCATGAGTGACATCCGGGTGAGGTGCCAAAAAAACCTTGCGGTCGCCGCGGCCGGGGAGCACCAGGCGCAAATAAGCCGCCAGATCGCGAAGAGACGTAAAAAGCGTATCTCCCACGGCCATGCCTCCAGGCCCGAGATCGACCACCAAAACGAATTCCGGCGGCTTTTCCGCGATCAGCTGGGGCTCGGGGTCGGCCGCCTCGGGAGTCTCCGCGTTCTTGGCCGCGGTGCGGACATGGAGCATGGATTGCGTCATCATGGGGCTCAAGAGCAGGAGGATGATCAACAGAACCAAGGATACGTCGGCCAAAGGAACCACGTTGACATCGGAGATCTCAGCGAGATTCTCCTGACGACGGAAGGGATGGGGACTCATCCTTTGGGATATTTTATCAGCCGGGCCATTTCCAAGACCCACAGATCAACGGTATTGAGGCGATGGCGCGCGGTCAGGGTGAAAAAGTTGTAAAGGACGGTGCTGACCACGGCCACGCCGATGCCGGCGGCGGTCGTCACCAGGGCCTCGGAAATTCCCGCGGCCACCACGGCGGGGCCTCCGGCTCCGGCGACCGCCAGGTCGTGAAAAGCGCGGATGATGCCCAGGACCGTCCCCAACAATCCGATCAAAGGCGAAATGAAGCTCGCCGTGCCAAAAAGCCCGATGCGGCGGGTCAACGACATCTGCATCCGCTGGCGATACAACTGGAAGTTCTCGACCAGACTCTCGGGGTCTTGATGTTCGTCCTCCAGGAGGGCGGCCAATGCCTCGGACATGACGCCGCGGGCGTTGCGGCAGAGGGAATGCGCCTTGAATTTATCCTGGCAGGCCAGGAAATCCCGCACCTGCTCCCAGAGTCCCTCGGGCAAGGGTTCGGCGACCCAGAAATAATATGCTCTTTCCAAGGCTTGCCCGAGGACCAGCATGGACAGGACCAGAAGCACCGGCATGGCAATGCTGAGCTGAAGCATCGAGCGAAATGTCATATTTTCCATAGCCATTCTATTATAGCCATTTCAAGCCGGGCCATCTCGCCCAGGACGGCAAAGACGGCGCCCCGGCGGCCTATCGTCCGGAGAGAGCGGCCAGTCTTCGTCGAGCGGTGACGCCGGAGGGATTGCTCTCATCCGTTCGCCGGACGATCTCCTGATAAAGCCGCTTTGATTTATTCGGATCGGAAAGCTCGCAAAACAGCGCCAGCCGCAAAAGCCCCTGAAGCCTGTAGTAATCCGTCGCGGGAGTGTAGCTCAAGAGTTGCCCATATGAAAGCTTGGCCAAATCCTGCCTTTTAAGGCGCTCTTGGCAGCGGCCGATGCGAAAGACCGCCCGGCTGCGATTGAGGGATAAAGTCTTGCGATAAGCCGCCATCGCGGACTCCCAATCCCCGGCCTTTTCTTTGGCTTCGGCGATCGCCAGCCAGGCGAAGGCCGCCTGCTTATGCTGCGCAAACCGCCGGGTAAAATCCTCATAGGCCGAAATCGAACCGCCCTTGTCGCCGGCCTTTTCCAACGCCAAAGCGCGGTTGAAGCAGGCCTTGAGCGCCAGATCGTCGCTGCCCGCGATCCTGCCGTACGTCCGGGCGCTGGAGGCATATTGCGCCAAGCCGTAGTAAGCCTCCGCCAGACGAAACGTCGCGGCTCTCGCCCGCGGGTCCCGGCCATGACGTCCCAAAAAAGAATCCCACGCCTCGGCCGCGCCGGACAAATCGCCTTGTTTGGCCAGCCTCTCGGCCCGGCGCAAAAGGATGTTGGCCGCGACCGGATGATCCGGATAGAGCTCGACGGCCCTGAGCATGTCCGGGTCCTCGGATGCGGAAGACATCCAGTAGGCGTTCAAGAGCAGGCCTTTGACCTCGCGGGAGCGGGCGTTGTCAGGCTCGTCTTGGAGGTATTTCCAGTACAAGGGTATGGCCTGAGCGTATCTCCCGCCGTTGTAATGCACCTGCGCGGTCAAAAGCAGGGCTTCTTTTTCCTCGAGCTTGCCGTAATGGGCGATAGCCTTGCCGTGCGACCCCGCCGCTTCGTGAAGCTGGCCCAGCTGCATATGCGCCTCGGGAGCGTAGACCGATTCGGGGTAAAGGCTCAGCAGCCGGTCAAAAACCTTGACCGCCGCGCCCCGGCGGCCTAGCCTGCGCAAGGCCAAGCCCTGCTGGTAATAAGCCAGAGGGCACTGGAGATCGTCCGGATAGCTCCTGGTGAAATATGCGTAATCCTCGGCCGCTTGGACGAAGTGCTGCTGTCTATAATGGACATGCGCGATAGCCAGCCGCGCCGAAGCGGCCAAGTCGGTTTGCCTCCAATGCTGGCCTTGTTCCTCGGCCAGAGCCAGCGTCGAGTAGACCTCCGGCAAGCGGTCTTCCCGGTCCAGGTCCTCGGCTCTCGCCGCCAAGGCGTAGGTACGAATCGGAGAGACGATCTTGCCGCTCAAAAAGGCCGAGTAAAGACGGCGCGCCTGATCCGCCCGGCCCACCTTGGCCAATGCGGCCGCCCGAAAAACCCGCGCCCTGGCGATCCAGGCCGAGCCGCCCTCATCGTCCTGGGGGACCGTCCGAAGAACCTCGCTGAATTGATCCAACGCCATATAGGCCGCCGCCAGAAGATACGCGGCCTTGTCCCGCGCCTGCCCCGCCGGAGCCCGCTCTTTGGCTTGGCGCAAGAATCGCAGAGCCCGGGCCGGTTCCTTGAGCTTGAGACTCAGAGCTCCCGCCAGGACGCGTACCTCATGGACGCGTTCGTCCGAGGGATGCCTCGTCAAGAAATCCTCGGCCTCGGCCAAGGCGCTTGTCGTCTGATCCGAACGCCAGGCGCTGCGCAAACGCCTCAACTGCGCGTCGGGCCCGCCCATGCCTTGAGGCACGGGAGCCAGGTCTTCTCCTGAATCGGAACCGGCTTGCGGTTTTGGGAGAGTTCTCAAAAGGCCGCTCGCGGCCCGGGCCCAGGCTGAATCGGGATAACGGCTCGCCAATATCTCCAGGTTTCTTCGGGCCGTGACCGTGTCTTTTTTACGGATCGCGATCTGAGCCGTACGGAACAGATCCAATCCCACGATCTGGGCCCTGGGATCGTCGAGCCGGATGCTGGCGTCGAGAGAATTCCGGAAAGGCCGATCAGCTCCGGGAAGATCTCCCTCCTGGAATTTCATCTCTCCCAGGATGGCGGAAGCCTCCATGGTCGTCGAGCTCCAGGTCTCGTTCTCGGCGAAACCAGGGGAGGCTTGCGCGCCAAAAACCAGCAGCAGCGCTATGATGATCATGTCATCCCATGGTGAATTTGAAGCGAACGCTGCCCCATGTCGCCGCGGCGGGCTTGCCGTCGCGTCCCTTGGCCTGCGCTTTTTCGAACTTCCATTGCCGCACCGCCCGCACGACCCGGTCGTCGATCTCCGGGAAACCGGAAGTCGCGGTCACGACCACCCCTGGGTGGACCGTTCCATCCGCCAGAACCTGGAAGCGCAATTTAACGACAAGCTCCAGACCGCGCTTGGAAACCCAGTCAGGACTCTCCGGCAGCACGCGGCTCAACAAATGCCGGCCGCCGGCGGCGCCGTCCAATGACCAGGACACGTCGCCGCCCCCTTGGCCCGGACCTCCTCCCATGGGGGGCGAAGAAGCCTCATCCGGGCCTGACCACTCTTGCTGGGCCTGGTCCAGAGCCTCCGGCGGCAAACCAGCCGCCAGGGACGCGCCTGTGCCGGCGGAAGCCGATTCTCCGGCGGCAGCCGCTCGTCCGGCAGGCGCCGCCGCTCCTTGCGGAATGTCGGCCGGGGGATGCGCCAGCACTTCGTCCGGGTCCTTCATCTGGGCCAGTTCGCGCGCAATTTCCGCCCGCCTTTGCGCTTTAGCCACGCGCGCCTCGGCCAGGAGCTTGGCTTTCAGCGCTTTTTGCTGCTCTATCAGCCTCGCCAGCTCAGAGGCTTCCCATCGCTTCCTGGCCGCCTCTTCGGACGCGCGCTGCTCTCTCTCGATCTTTTGACGCAGGGCCTCGGCTTTAGCGACGGCGAGTCGTTCGGCCCTCAATTTGGCCACTTGGGCCTCATAGGCGCGCAAGACTTGTTGCTTTTGCTCCCGAAGAGCCTTGGCCCTGGCCTTGTCTTCGGCCGTCATAACGGGTGGGCGGATCATTTTTTTCCTGAAGAATTTCTTGAGCGCCGCGGTCTTGATTTTCGACGTCTTCTTGATCCTCTCCGCCTTGAACGGCCCTAAGCCGAAACCGGGAGCCAGGTTCTTGTTTCCATTGCCCGGGATAGCCACGGCCAAATTATCATCCGGCGGCTTCGCGACGAATTCCACCGAAATCAACTTCTCAACCGTCGCAGGCGCCGCCGAACCCCAGCGCCAAGAAGGATTGCCCGCCACGAGCGCGCCGTGAGCCACGGCGGCCAAAAAGATGAACGGAATATCCCGCAGCCAATCGCCGCGGCCGGACAAGAACGTCATCCTGCGTGAAGAGATTTCCAATCAAGACCTCGAAATCAGGTTTCTCGATAAAGTATAGGCCCGGATCCCCAATAAATCAACCGCTAATTTATGAAATATCGGCGACATTGTATGGCTTAAAAAAACTCACGCCCCGGCTTGCTGTCTTGACGTTGGTTTGACCGCCGTTTCCTAAAATTCATCCGATCATCCCGGCGCGGGAGGCGCTCCATGTCGACAAGAAAATTAAAATGGGCGGCTATCATCAGCTTCACCGTCTCCATGATCCTGCTCCTGGCCGGCGGGGCCGCGATGAACAGGCGTCTGCCTCCTTATCCAGGCCAGGTCCAGGCCCAGGACGGCCGGCTCCTTTTTGATAAAGTCGACATACTCGCCGGGCAATCCGCGTATCAAAGCCATGGCCTGATGGATCATGGGATGGTATGGGGACACGGCAGCCAGCGGGGGCCTGAATTCTCGGCCATGACCCTCCACATAGCGGCCCTGGCCGCGCGCGAGCAAATCGCGGCGCGGGAATACGGCAAAGGCTACAGCCAATTGCGGCCCATGGAACGCGATGTCGCGGACCTGCGCACCGCCCGGGAAATGAAGGCGAACCGTTACGACCCAGGCCGCGACATCCTGACCTTGAGCGCCGCGCAAGTCTCCGCCTTGGGCGCGGTCGAGTCATTTTGGGGCCGGGCTTTCCAGGAGGGGCTGGCGCGCTACGGCATCCTGCCCGGCACCATCTCATCCGCCTCCGACCGGCAGGCCGTGGCGCGATTTTTCTTCTGGACGGCGTGGGTCGCCAGCGCGGCGCGGCCGGGGTCGGAGACCTCCTACACCAACAACTGGCCTCCGGACCGCGCCGCGGGCAACGTGCCCGGCCCTGCCGTGTATCTTTGGACCCTAGGCGGGATACTTTCTCTCTTCGTCACTCTCGGCGTCTTCATCTTCATGGTGCACCACTACCAGATATGGTACGGCCCCTCCCAGGGCGCGGCCCTGGCCGACAAGCTCATCGACATGCCGCTCTCGTCAAGCCAGCTCAAGGCCGCCAAATTTTTCCTCGTGGTCATCCTGCTGCTCCTGATCCAGACCTGCTTCGGCGGACTGTTGGCGCACTACACCGTGCACCCCTCGCTTTTCTATCTCCAGTCCGTGGCCAATTTCATCCCCTACAGCTGGGCCAAGTCCTGGCATTTGCAGCTGGCCATCTTCTGGATCGCGACGACGTGGATCGCCTCCTCGATTTATCTTGCCCCCATCGTAGGCGGAAGCGAACCCCGCGGCCAGGGGCTTCTGGTGGAGCTCCTTTTCTCCGCGCTCGTCATCGTGGCTCTGGGCAGCCTGTTCGGCGAGGCCGCGGGCATCAAGGGCTGGCTGGGCGATTGGTGGTTCTGGCTCGGGCATCAGGGCTGGGAGTATCTGGAGTTGGGCCGGGTCTGGCAAGCGCTGCTTTTCGCGGGGCTGCTCGCGTGGCTCTTCATCGTCTATCGCGCCCTGGCGCGGCATCTGCGCCGCGCCGAGCCCGGCAGCGACTTCAGCGGCCTGGTCAGATTCTACGTCTTGAGCGCCGTGCTGGTCGTGCTCTTCTTCAGCTTCGGGCTCGTCTACGGCCCGAACACTCACCTGAGCATGGCCGACTATTGGAGATGGTTCGTGGTGCACATTTGGGTGGAAAGCATTTTCGAATTCTTCGGCATCGGGGTCATGGCCTTGCTGCTGGCGAGCATGGGCCTAGCCTCGGCGCGTTCCGCGCTCATCGTGGGCTATTTCACCGCCACCATCGTGTTTCTCTCGGGCATATTGGGCGTGGCCCACCATTATTTCTGGTACGGCGGCCCCTCTTTCTGGCTGGCCCTGGGCTCGGTGTTCTCCTCCCTGGAGCCGGTGCCCCTTTTCGGGATCGTGGTACGGGGCCTGTTGGAATACAAGCACATACGCGCGCAAGGGGGGGACTTCCCCTACCGCTGGCCGTTCTATTTCCTGGTAGCGTCATCCTTCTGGAATTTTCTGGGCGCGGGAGTGTTCGGCTTCGTCATCAACCTGCCCATCGTCAACTATTACGAGCACGGGACCTATCTCACCGTAAACCACGCGCACACCGCCCTTTTCGGGGTCTATGGCATGCTCTCCATCGGCCTGCTGCTTTTCTCATGGAGAGGCCTCGTCGAAAGGCGGCACTGGGACGACCGTCTGCTCAAGACGGCCTTCTTCGGGCTCAACGGCGGCCTCATGCTCATGGCCTTCGGCACGCTCTTTCCGATCGGCATCGTCCAGGCCTGGGGCAGCTACACGCAGGGGCTTTGGGCGGCGCGCGACGCGTCTTTCTTCGAGCGCGGATTTGTCCGCCTCCTGGGCAACGCGCGCATCATCCCGGACACGATCATCATCGTCTGCGGAGTCCTGCCCCTGGCCTACTTCCTATTCAAGACCTACGCGCACCTCAAGCCCGTCGAATTGCGCGAAGAGGAGTCGATCTGGGACCGGACGGGCATCCGGTTTTAAAGGCTCCCTATATAATGGAAGCGCCGTTTTGAAACTATCCAGAAACAGCCGCGAGATTATCCGGGCCGCGGCGCCGCCGATCGTGTCCGGTTTTGGCCGGATTGCGTGCCCAATCGCGGCCGCTCGTCAAGGACTCGCCGGGCCTGGCATGGAGGCGCCGGACGGCCGCGATTTTTTATTTTTTCGGGCCCGAATAATCCTCATCTTGTCCTCGATTTTCTTGCGATTTGTCGGCGAGGAAAAGAGAGCGCGCGAAAGCTCTTTTTCGACGAGATAACTAGGATCGTTCTCGATTTCATGCCGCTCCTTGACCAGCGGCAGAAGCTGTTCTCTGGCCGCGTCCTGGTCAATCTCTTCGTGGGCCAAGAGCTTCGCGACCTCCAGTATCTTGGCCTCTAGGGCCTGCAGCCGTTCCTGGAATTCGCGCAATTCCGGCATTTCTTCCTTGATCGCATCCTCCATCGCCTCTTGCATCACCTCCCTTTCCTTCGACGGCGACGTAAAGGGCGAGCTGGCGGGTGATTGGGGAGGAGGGATCATCTGGCCGCGCGCCAACCCCGGCCCGGCCAATATGAGTCCCCCTATTAGCGCCCAGCCGCTCGCCTGGCGCCTCGCCCTCATCCAGCAGGCTGTGGGGCCCCGCAGGGCCGAAAAAACATGATTATTCGACATGCAATCGATCATAAATCCTCCTTGAACGATCCGTCTTAAGGCACGGCCCTCGGCGTCAAGGCGACATGATACCTTTTTATTCCTGTCCATGAACGAATTACCGATTTTTAATCGTTTTTTAACTGGCAATTCCGCATAATTTGTTTATAATAAAATGATCAAGACATCAATTGGATTCCGGCTCCTCTAATAGGGTGGCGTGGGGGTGGGGGTGGCGCGAAAGATAGTTGTCCGTGTAATTATACCGAGGCGGACTTTAGTCCTGGGCCTGGCGGCGAGCTTTCTCGCGATGCCCGCAAGCGACCTTGGCTCGGAAGGGCTGGCCATGTCTAGCTATTATCCGTCTCCTTCCGGCGTCTACACCAAGATGCTCACGACCTCCGACACCTTCCTTGCGAAAACGGGCGGACATGTCGGCATCGGGACCACTAATCCCAGCGGCGTGCTCGACGTCAAGGGAACCGGGGATGTCCTGTTCAACACCAGCGGAAGCGTCGGCATCGGGACGACGAGCCCTGTCGCGGCTCTGGACGTGACGGGGTCCGTCAAGATCGGAAGCGGCGGACAACCGTGCGATTCGACGCACAGAGGCATGCTGGAATCGTATATCAACGCCGGAACGTCTCGCCTCCGCTATTGCGACGGCGCTAATTGGGGGAACTTGGTGATTGCTCCGCAAATCGTGTCCCAAACGTTCACGGGGAACACCGGCACCGTTTTCTGCCCCCTAGGCACCCATGCGATTTCAGGAGCATGGAACGCGTCGGACTCCGATGACATAGACGGAAGCTATCCGGACGTCGATCCCGCTACCGGACGGAGCGGGTGGACCGTCATCAATGACTTGGGCGTATTGAGCCCATGGCAGGTATACGCCTTGTGCCTTTAATCAGAGCGGAGGAAATATGGAGCGAGAGATAGTTTTCCGTCTGGTCATACCGAGGCGGGCTTTGGCCCTGGGCTTGGCAATGATTTTTCTCGCGATGACCGCAGGCGAACTTGGCTCGGAGACGCTGACCCTGTCCACCTTTTATCCGGCTCCTTCCGGCGTCTACACCAAGATGATCACGACCTCCGACACCTTCCTTGCGACCACGAGCGGGCATGTCGGCATCGGGACGACGCTGCCCATCGGAGTGCTGGACGTCAAGGGAACCGGGGATGTCCTGTTCAACACCAGCGGCAACGTCGGCATCGGGACGACGAGCCCTGTCGCGACCCTGGACGTGGCGGGGTCCGTCAAGATCGGAAGCGGCGGGCAACCGTGCGATTCGACGCACAGGGGCATGCTGGAAACGTATCTCAACGCGGGAGTGCACCGCCTCCGCTACTGCGACGGCGTTGCTTGGAAGAATTTGACGCTTGTCCCGCAAATCGTATCCAATACGTTCACGGGAAACATCGGCACTGTTTTCTGCCCCCTAGGCACCCAGGCGATTTCAGGAGGATGGAACGGGTGGTACTTCGAGAAAATAGTCGCGAGCCATCTGGATGTCAATCCCGCCACCGGCCAGACCGGATGGACCGTCAATAATGACGAAAACGTCACTCATTGCTCGGGCGCATTGTGCCAGTGGCAGTTGTATGTCTTGTGCCTTTAATCAGGCTCCCCAATCCCGAAGCCGAACCGTCGCGCGATGGCCACGGTCGAAGCTATGGAAACCATGCCGGGAGCAGAAGACAAAGGCCCCGATTTTGCATCCGATCTGCGCTTTTTACCCTGTGAACCGCTTAAACCCCGTTGGTCCGCGTTTGCCTAAAAAAACAGCATTCTCAGACGGAGAATGCTGTTTTTTGGTATCCGACGGTCCAAATTGGTGGACGTGAGCGGGATCGAACCGCTGACCTCTTCCTTGCGAAGGAAGCGCTCTCCCAGCTGAGCTACACGCCCTATATCTTGGCGGATGACAGATCCAACCCCCAAGAAAATCAATTATACAAAAATTGCACCGGCAAAAAATATGCCTTGAAAATTTAACAATAGCCTGTTATATTATTGGCCTCAGCGCCCTTCACTATCATAATCATGGACCAAGACACGGAGCGCGGTCCGGGACTCTCCTCCCCGCCGTCATTGGGCGATCTCGAGGCCATCAACAATCTCGACACCGCGCGCATGGCCCTGCGCTGGGCCTTGGAACGCCTCCACGTTCTCCAAAAAAACAACGAGGAGCTCGAGCGCAAGGCCGCAACCGAGACCGCGGCGCGGGCTCAGGCGGAGTCGGACCGCAGGGACCTTCAGCGCGTCATCGAGCTGCGAGGCCAGGAAGACGCCCAGCGCCAGGCATATTACGCCAAGCTGGAGTCGTATCTTTCCCAACATTTTTCCGGCAAGCTCGACTTGGCCGCGCTCATCAAGCGCGAGGTCCAGACCTCGGAGCTGGAATCCCTGCTCAACGCGCGCCAGATCCACTTGGAGGCGGAATTCTCATCCCGCCGCGAGAAACTCGAGGCCGAGTTCAAGCGCCTCAAATTCGAGGCCGAACAGGCTGCGAACGGCCAATCCGAGCGCGCCCAAGCCGCGGCTCTAGCCTCGCGCAAGATTCACGAACGCGAATTCGCCGTCAAACTCGCGGAACTGGCGGAGAAGGAGGTCCGGTTGCGCGCGGATGAGGAGGCCTTAGTCCAACGCCAGGCCCACTTCGATTCCTTCTGCCGGGAACAGCGCGCGCGCCTGGAGCTCGACATCCAGACCGTCCGCGATTCCTTCGAGGAGCAGGCGGCCTACCGCGTACAAAGCGCGCAGACCTTCCTTTCCAGCCGCAACGACGCCGCCGCCCAAACCTGGCAGCGCGAAAAAACGGCGCTGCTCAAGGAGATCGACGAATGGAGGGAAAAGGCCCTGGCCTATCTGCCGCGCTACTGCGAGTTGGAACGCAAGCTCATGGCGTCAGAGGAAGCGGCCCATGGCGCCCGATGCGAAGCGGAGCGCCAGGTTCAACAGCTCCAGACCCATATCCGGGACCTGGAGGCGCAACGCGCCGTGTTCGCGCAGGAATTGACCCAACTCCGTCAAAGCCGGGAGGCTGACCTGCCCCGCCGGTTGGAGCTGGAGCGGAGCATCTCAGAGAGCGTTGAGACGTGCACTCGTCTCAGCGCCGGTCTCAGCGAGGCGAACGCCCGCCTCGGCCGGCTGCAGGAAGAAGCCACGCAGAAGGATGCCGCCTGCCGGGCCCACAAGGAGCGCATGGAGGCCGAGAAGGACCGGATACTGCAGGCCTGCTCGCACCGGATGGCGGACCTCGACGCCCTTGACAGCCTGCTTTCCAGCCGTTTTCAAGACCTTGAGGAGGAAATCCACCAGCGCGACAAATCCTGGAAGGAGCGCGAAGAATTGCTGCGCCGGCGGGATCGCGATTGGCACACGCGCCTAGCCGAGTGGCAGGCGGAATTGACCGGGAAAGCCGAGCAGATCGAGACGCTGCGCAGCAACCTTATCGAGACTATCCGATCCTATAAGGCGCGGATGGGCATGGAGCCGGGAACAAAAACCTGAGGGGGAAAAGTGGACCAAAACAACCAGCATGAGACGCGCCTTCACGAGGCCTGGCAACGGCTTGAGCTAGTCTGCCGACGGCTTTGGGATTCGGACTCTCCGGCTGCGGTCGATCTGCAGGCCATCATCGAGGAATTCAAGGGAGAGGTCCATCGCGTCGAACAAATGGTATCCACCCTGCGCAAGCTGCACCAAGAGCTTCGCGACACGGTCTCCAAGGAGATGGAAAGCAACTATTCCGAGGAAATCCGCGCCCTCCAGCTTCAGGTCAAGAACGCCAACGAACGCATCCTCGGCCTTGAAGAAAGCCTGGCCAAGAAAGAGGAGCATACCCAACAACTCCTCAAGGAACTCGCCGCCAAGGAAGCCCTCAACCTGGAATTCCACGACAAATACCTCAAGGCCTCGACCGAGCAGGACGAGGCGCGCGCCAAGAAGATGGAGAGCTTCTATCAGGAACTCATGAAGAAGGAGACCGACTTGGAGGCGGGCTGGGTAACCCGTCACGCGGCGCTGGAAGCCGAGCACAAGCAGCGCACCGACATGCTCAAGAAAAAACACGACGAACTTTTGGAGGACATCAAGGCCCGCGCCACGGCGCTCGAGGAGCACTACGCCAAGCGCGAGGTGGAGCTGGACCTCGCCCATGAACACTACCGCACGGACAAGGAGTCGTGGGACGCGGTCCGGCTCTCGGAGCAGCAAAGCCTTTCCAAGCGCAAGGAAGAGCTCGCGCTCCAGGCCGAGAATCTGGCCGTCGAATACAAGAAAAAGCTGGGCGACCTGCAGCGCATCAAGGAATCCATGCAGCAGGAACTCGGGGAGGTCGTGCGCCAGTACCAGGCCAAGATGCGCAACGCCTCGGCCTAGCCAGGCGTTGCCCGGGTCATCATGGAAAATGAGCATCTATCAGCGCGGTTCGACAAGCTGCTCAAGCGGTACCGCTCGCAGATAGACCGGTTGGATTTGGACCTGCCGCCCGTGGGGGAAATTCCCGCGACGACGGAAGAGCCTCCGCCACAGACTCCAGAAACCGCCCCACTGGCGGACATCGTCGAGGAGCCGCAGGCGCCGGACGCTCGCCGCTCGCCGGAGACGCCTGCGGCCAAGGAGCCGCGGTCGTCGCAGGCGCCAGATGTTCTCCGCTCGCCGGAGACGGCTGCTTTAAATTCGGAGGCCTCCGCCTTGCCGCGACTCGAGCCGCCGCCGCGCGATCCCGTTGAGAGAATCACCCTGGCGACGCCGCCGCCCCGGGCGGTTGTCTCTAAACCCGGTTCCAGAGCCCCGCGCCGCTTCCCTTGGCCCTATGCTCTCGCCGCCGCTCTCATGCTGGCGGCAGCCGCGAGCTGGTGGGGCTATCGGGAAACAGCCCTGCCCGCGCATCAAGCCTTTGCCCTGGCGCCGGCGCAGCTGCGCGGCTTGGTGCTCCGGGACAATAGACTCTACTCGACCGACCCTCAATCCCAGATTCTCATGGGGTTCAAGGCCGACGGACGAAAGCTCAAGGCCGAGGGAAAATTGGCCAACCCCGTCCTGGGGCAGATGGCATGGATCGACGGAGCCTTCTGGAGCTCATCTTTAGGCCGCGAAGTCCTCTACCAGCATGGCGCCGGACCGGAGCACGGCGTCAGCCGGACCTATACTACCCCCAACCGCCACCCATTCGCCCTGTGCAGCGACGGCGACGATCTCTGGGTGGGGGATTCCCAGAGCAACCTGGCGTATCGGTATCTCATCGGGCATTCCTTAACCGGAACAGCCCTGACCCCTCTCAACCAATACACGCTGCCGGGAGGAGCCCCGGCCGGGTTGCACGCGGCCGACAGCCTCTTATGGGTTCTCTACTCCCAAAGCCGCCATCTGGCCCGGTATCGCTACGACTCAGGGACGATCAAGCCCGTAGACGAAACGGACCTGAGCCTCTGGCTGCCGCTCGTCCATCCGGTCGCGGGCATGACCGCTGATTCATCCACGCTCTGGGTGCTCACCGACTCGCCCACCACGCTGCACCGCTTCGATCTGCGCCAGCTGCGCTGGAAATAGAGCAGTGCCGGAGATTGCCTTTTTCAACTTGTTGAACTTATTTTCTGTACGTCTGAGCCAACTCGTAGGCTAATGGGCTACTAAATCTCTGACGCTGATCGCATTGTCAACAAGTTCAATAAGTTCAACAAGTCAATCTCCGGCACCAACTAGCGGCTCTGTTCTTGCAGACGGCGCTTTTCTTCGCGCAGGGCCCGCTTGAAGGATTGCTTGGCCCGCAGGTGCTCCTCGTGCGTGGCGGAGAAGACGTGGCCGCCTTGGCCGTCGGCCACGAAGTAGATGGCCCCGGTCTGGGCCGGGCGCAGGGCGGCCCGAAAGGCTTCGAGGCCCGGGCTGCAAATAGGTCCAGGCGGCAGGCCGTAGTGGACGTAGGTATTGTACGGGGAATCTCTGTGGAGGTCCTCGATGCTGAGACCCTTCTTCCAGTAACCCAAAGCGTACTGGACGGTGGGATCCGCCTCCAGGCGCATGCGGATGCGCATGCGGTTCAGGTAGACCGCCGCCACCATGGGCTGCTCCTGCTTGAGAACCGCTTCCCGCTCGACGATGGAGGACAGCGTCACCAGCTGATGCAGGGTCAGCCGCGGCTTGGGATCGGTCCTGTCGTACTCAGCCGCCACGCGCTTCTTGAACTCCTGGAACATCTTATCCGCCACCCGGCCCGGGTCCGCGCCCGGCTCGAAGTAATAAGTCGTCGGGAACAGATAGCCCTCCAGCCGATTGGCGACGGCGCTCCGCAGGAAGTCGCCGGCCTTGCACACCCCGGAGGATTCGAGCCGCTCGGCGATCTGTCTCGCGGAGAAGCCCTCGGGAATGACGACCTTCATCCCGCCGCCCCCGGCCCGCAAGGCCGCGACCAGACGCCAGGGCGCCATCCGGCGGCTGAGGCGATAGGTTCCGGGCTTGAGCCGGCGCTCGATCCCGGTGGCCCGCGCCAGCAGTCGAAACATGAGCGTGCCGCGCACCACGCCCTTATCCCGGAGCAAGGCCGCCGTCTCGCGAGCCGATTGCCCGGCGGGGATCGTCACCTCCACCGCGCTCCCAGGCCAAAACAGCCAAGCCGCGGCCAGCAGAGCCGCCGCGCCCAGGACTGCGAGGGCCGTTTTGTTCATTCCCGTTCCGGAGTCCGACCCCGCGACCGGCGCAGCGCGGCGCGTACCCGGGCCAGAAGCTCGTCAGGCTTGAAGGGTTTGGTGATGTAATCGTCGACGCCGAAGTGCAGGGCTTCGAGTTCCTCGTCCGCGGTCTGGCGCACGGTGAGCATAATGACCGGCGTGGTCCGGAAGCGCGCGTCGGCTCTCAGGCCGCGGCAAAAATTCTCTCCGTCCATCTTCGGCATCATCCAGTCCACTAGGACCACGTCGGGCCGGAAGCTTTCCAGGGCGGAAAGGCCCTCGGCGCCGTCGGCGGCCAGGCAGACCTCCAGGCCCTCGGACTTGAGCACGTCCCGGGCGATGAGCCGGTAATCCTCCTCGTCGTCGATGACCAATATCTTGGCTGCCATGGCAGAACCTCCCGATATCAGGAAACCAGCGCCCCCTCCGCGCCGTGACCGGCGACCTTCAGGTAAAACGCGAACCGCGAGCCCTGTCCCGGGGCGGACTGGACCTCCAAACGGCCGCCGTGCTGCTCGATGATGGACTTGCAGATGTAGAGCCCCAGCCCCGTGCCCTTGGACGCGCCGTAGACGCCCTCGGCCACGTTGCGCCCTTGCGAGAAGGCCTCGAAGAGCCTCTGGAGGTCGCGCGCGTCCATGCCCCGCCCGTTGTCCCGGACAGAAACTTCCAGCCAGCGCTGCCCGCCCTCGCGGAACTGCTCGGCCGAGATATCCACCTGGCCGTTGCGCGGGGTGAACTTGAGCGCGTTGGCGATGAGATTGACCAGGACCTGGCGGATGCGGCCGGCGTCGGCCTGGACCGCGGGAATGGCCGCGATACGGTTGACGATGGCGACTCCCTGCCCCTGGGCCTTGGCCTCGAAAAACTTGCAGACCTCGGCCACCGTCTCGGCCAGCCGCACGTCGCCAAGCACGCACTCCATCTTGCCCTTCTCGATCTGGGCCACGTCGAGCAGATCGTTGACGAACTGCCCGAGGCGCTGGACGTTGGATTGGATGCGGTTCATGTATTCCTTATGTTCCGCGCAATCGGAATACTTTCCGGCCTTGCTCTGGATAAGGGCGATGAAGCTCTCGATGGCGCCCAACGGCGAACGGAACTCGTGGGTCACCGAGGATATGAAACTCCGCTTGGCGTCATCGAGTTCGGCCAAACGTTCCGACATATGGTTGAAGACCTTGACCAAGTCGCCGATCTCGTCCTCGGACTGCCACTCCAGGCGACGGCCGAACCGGCCCGCGCCGATCTCGCCGGCCACCCGGCCCAGGGAGCTCATGGGCTCGGTGATGCTCCAGGCCAGCCAGTAGGCCACGAAGAACCACAGCGTCGAGGTCGCCAGCCAGATGGTCAGCACGATCTTCTTGAGCCGGCGCTGGTTGTCCCTGATGGCGGCCTCGATGACGTCGGTGCTGATGCCCAGCTGGATGCCGACCCGACGCGAAAGGTCCGCGGGGTCGGCCACCTCCAGGGACCGCTCCGAGACTCGTCCCGAGGCCGGAGGCTCGCCCAGGTTGACGCTGCGGCTGCGGTCGCCCTTAAGCCAGGTGATGCGCGCGTATGAAAGCGCGGGGTACTGGGCCTTGAGGAAGTTGACGTAGCTGACCAGTTGCAGGTCGTCTTTCTGCAGCATGGCGTCCAAGGCCACGCGTTGGACCGAGTTTTCGATGATCTTTGCGGATTTCTCCATGTCCTTGCGCTCCTGGGTGCGCTGGACGAAAAGAATGCCGTAGCCCAGGGAGAGCATGGACACCACCAGAAGGCCCGTGATCGTCAGAATCAGACGAGTGCGTATGCGCATGTCTTATCTCTTGTCGCCGCTCTGTATCTGCTCGGCCTCCACGCGCCGCAGGGCCCGCCGGGCGGAGAGGTTGTTGGGGTCGGCCTCCAGGATTTGCCGGAAGGCCGCGGCCGCGTCCGAGAGTTGTCCCCGTGAATAGTACTCCACTCCCGAATCATAAAGCCGCTCGATGTCCCGAGGCGAAAGCGCCGCGGTCCGGGCCGGCCGGGCCGGCTTGACCGCGACGGCCTCGCGGGAAGCGCGCCGGATGAAGGCGGCCAGGGCATTGATGTAGGAGCGCAGGGTCTTGCGCGCCTCGACATCCTTCTCGAGCTTGAAGGCCGACTCCAAGGACGACAGGGCCTCGGGATAGCGTTTGAGGGCATGATAAGCCGCGCCCATGCGCTTATAGGCCAGGACGTTGGACTCGTCCAACTCAATTACCTGTTTCGCCAACTGTATAACTTTATCATATTCCAATTGGCGGAAAGCGACCTCCATCAGGGCCATATACCCCTCCGACATCTGCTTGGCCCTCGCTGCCGCGGCCGTCTCGAGACTCGACGCAGCCTCGGGCTCGGGCGCGACGAGCTCGGGCGCGGATGACACGGCCACGGCAGGCGAGGCAGCGGCCATGGACGAGATGGACACGACAGCGGCGTCAGACGAAACGGCCACGGCAGGCGACGGCATTGCCGCTGAGGAAACCGCCACGGCCAAAACCGCGGCCTCGCGGATGACGCCGGTCTTGGCCTCTATGGCCCGCATCAAGGCCTCGGGCCTGGCATCGCCGGGCATAAGGGTCTTGGCGTAGGCCAGGTTGACCAACGCGGCGCGGTCCTTGCCGCTGATGAATTTCAGGGACCCGTCGTAGACCGCGGCCTGGGCCGGATCCGTGTAGAAATCCTTGATCTCGGGATAAACCTCGGAGACGATTTTTAGGCGCGCTTGGCTGTCGACGATCTTGGCGTCGCCGGGCTTGAGGGCGGCCACCTCGTTGAGCTTGCCCAAAGCGTCGGCGAAGCGACCCTGGCCCACGTCCACCTTGGCCTGACGCAGGAACTCCTCGACGGCCGTGCGCTTGAAGAGGGTGAGCTCTTCCATCTGATAGCGAAACTCGGGAGTCCCCACGTCGGCGAGATCCTGGATGTTCTCCAGGATGGCCTCGCTCATGGTAGGCTGCGGAGCGCGCGTGCGTCCGAAGCGGTAGGTCAGACCGAGACGATGGCTGCCGGACATGCCGCTAAGGCCTCCGATAGGAAGCCCGAAGCCGTAGTCGAACTGCATGCGGAATATCTTGTAGGAGACGCCCACCCCCAACTGCCGGTAGTCCCTGGTGCCCACGGCCAAGGAGCCGCGCATTCCGAAGGTGCCGTGCAGAAGGCTGGGGATCCACTTTTCCGCCGCAAAGGCGATCGCCTTGTCCAGCGAGCCGTCCGGAGCCTTGGTCAGGCCCAGGTCCGCGGCCAAGGTCGAAAAAGGCGTGCGATAGGCGCCGCCCACCTTGACATTGCGGCCCAGCCGGTCCGTGTCATTGTCGGAGAATGCCACGTCCGGCTCGAAGAAATGCTGCAGCATGAGACCCGCGGTCCAGCGCGGCTTGACCCGATAGAGCAGGCCCAGGTCCATGTCGAGGTTGGTCTTGGAAGCGTTGCGCAGGACGGGGTCCGATGCGCCCGGCACGACGGCGCCGGTGTTGCTCAAGGGCTGGTTGGCCGCGCTGACCGAGCCCACCGAGCGGTTGAGATATTTCACGTTCACGCCTCCGAAAAGCCTGTCCGGCACCCGCGTCTCCCAAAGGGCCCGGCCGTAGGAGCCGAACAGACTCGTCTCCTGGTAAAGCCCCTGAAGCGAGAAGTAGTTCCACGCCACCCCGGCGGTCCCTTTGCGCCCCTCCTGAATGGGACGCTCGAAGGCCATGAAGGAGTTCTGGATGTTGGAGCCGTCGGAAAGGCCGGTCAGGAGCTTGGCATAGCTAAGCGCCAGTTCCGGCCGGTCAAGGGTAGCGAGGCCAGCGGGGTTGTAATAGACCGAATAAACATCGTCGGCCACCGCGGTGAAGGCGTTGCCCATGCCCACGACGCGGGCGCTGACGCCGACGTCCTCATAGGCGGCCCGGGCCGGCACGGCCCAGCCAATCGCCGCCATCTCGCCCAGAAGCAGGAGCGTCCATTTTTGGTTTTTCATGGCTATCTCACCACCAGGAGGGTGCCCTTGAAGGAAAGCCCCTCCGCCTCGATGCGATAAAGATACACGCCGGAGGATACCGCCCGGCCGTCGGCCTTGCCGTCCCAAAACGAGTACTGCGGGGCAAAGCCGCCCGGGCAGGCCACGGCCCCGGCACCGCCCGGAGGAGGAGAGGCCACGCCGGAGCGGGGGCCGAGTTCAGCCACGAGGCTGCCCAGCAAGGAATAGACCTTCCCCGACACCTCGGAATCGGACGGATTGTCGAAGCAGAAGATGGCGTAATCGTTGACGCCGTCGCTGTTGGGCGTAAGGACCCGGCTCAGGGGCCCGAAGAAATGGAAGCCCCCGCTCTGCGCCAAGGCCAGGGCCGCCATGCCCAGGACCAGCATCGCCGCCGCCGCCAGCATGTCCAGGTTTCTCTTCATGATATTCATAGTCGTCTCCTTATCTCGCCACCACGATTGTTCCGTTGAAGGTCTTGCCGTCGCCCTTGATCTCATAGACGTAAACGCCGCTCGCCGCGGCCCTGCCGTTCATCTTGCCGTCCCAGGTCAAAGTGTTGGGCACCAGTCCGGAGGTCATATCCGCCACGAACCGGCCCTGGAGATCGTAAATCCGGCCCGCGGGCTGGGCGTTGTTCGGCCCCGGGTCGTAGGTAAAAATGACCACGTCGTTCAATCCGTCGTCGTTGGGCGTGATGACCCGGCTCGAAAGGTTGGAAAGGTCGAAGACCGCGCCGTCGGCCCGGTAGAGGGAGCGGACCTGGAAAAGGCCGATATTGGGCGTGTCCACGGTCAAGGTCTGGGCCGCCGGGTCCACCTTGCCGTAGAGCTTCTTGAACTCCACGCCGTTATGCCAGTAAACTCCCAAATTCTTGGCGCTGCCCGAAGCCGGCCTGGCCGAGGATGAGGAAAGCGGCGACGCCGAGGGCACGGGAACTCCGTTGACCGCGTTGTAGCGCAGGACCACGCGCACGGGCTTGTCGAAATGGAAGTCCTTCACCTCGCTGGCGCCCTCCTTCATGGCCTTGAACTCCACGGATTGAAAGACCGGGCCGCCGATGTCCTCGCTGATCTGACGGCGTTCGATCTCGATGTCCGCGCCATGGCCGTTGGTCGCCTTGCTCAAGGCCGCGGCCTCCTGGTCGCCGACGATCAGCCTGGAGGCGCAGTCCGGGAGGAAGAAGTTGCGCTCGCCCAGACTGGAGAGCACGACCGTGCTGGTCGATGGGCCCTCGGAATTATAAGCCAATATCTTGTAATAGTACAGTTCCCCGCCGGGATAGGCCGTGAAGGAACTCGTCTCCACCGCGGCGCTGGAAAGGAAATGGAAGTTGGGGACGCAAATCTCGGTAGAACGCAGGATGCTGTAGCCCTGCAGTTCGTTCTCGGTCGGCGCGGCGGTGCTGTCGAAGATCGTGCCGTCCTCCCAACGTCGGGTCGGGCTCCACGTGAAGGTCACCGATGAGCCGTCCGCGTTGAAAGCGGCGCGCACTCCCAGGGGCGCCATGGGGGGGAGGTTGAACGGAGTCACGGCCACGGCCGAGGTAACGGCGCTCTCCAGTCCGGCCCGGTCGCGTGCCGAAAGCCTGTAGTAATAGGTCGTGTGGGGCTTGAGGAACCGGTCCACGAAGGGGCCGGCCGCGACCGTGGCTACGGAGACGAAGTCCTGGCCCGCCTCGGTGGAGCGCTGCACCCGGTAATAGGCGAAGTCCAGGCCCTTCTGCGCCGCGGTGAGCGCGGTCCAGCTCACGCCGGCGCGGTTGAGGCCGGCGGCCGCGTTCAAGCCGCCGGGCGAGGCCGGAGGCAAATTGCGCGGCATGCAGCGAGCCTGGATATCGGAAGACAACGCATCCACCAGCGATGAATTGCCGTCGCGGTCCCGGGACTTGAGGCCGAAGTAGAAGGTAGTCCCGGGATCCAGTCCGACGACGACGAGGCTCTCGGCGCTGCCGAAAGCCGTAGTCGTGGCGATGCTCAGGCGAAGCGGCGCGGCCGAGAACCAGGCATCGGCCCCCAGGCCCAGCCCGGCGGCCGAGAACGTGGCGTAGCGCAGTTCATAGGCGGCCAGCGGCACGCCGCTGGCATTGGAGGGCGCGGTCCAAGAAACCCGGATGTCGCCTTCCGAGGTTCCCGGAACGGCTCCCAGGTCGGAAACCGGGACAGGGCCCAGGCCCGTGGAGGCGGCAGCGAAATTGTTGACGTTCCAGCCCAGGGCCGTGTCGCGCGACCAGGCGCCCACGGCCTGAGGGCTGCCCGAGTCCTGTTCGCGGATGGCGAAATAGTGAACCCGGCCGGGGTCGAGACCGTGAATCACCAGGACCGCGGCCCCGCCGCCGGGACCGGGCAGGGGCATTGCGGTCGAGGAGAATTCGGAGATCGGTTTGGCCGCGGAGAAGTCCGCCGTGTCCAGAATTTGGCCGGTCGTGGAGGCGCGGATATCGTAGGTCCGGGGGTCCGTTGTCCCGGCATGGCGCGGCTCGGTCCAGGCCAGACGGACGGACCCCACGGTGGGGCCGGGAGCGGCGGCCAAGTCAGTCACGCGCGCGATGCCCTCGATAAAGGCGCGGGCCTGAAAACCCGTCGCGGAACGCGCGTCCATGCTTGAGACGTTGTTGAGCGCATTGGCTGATTTCAATCCGAAATAGTAGGTCGTGGCCGGCTCCAGATCAGCCACGTTGTAAATTTGAGCGCTGCCGGGCGCGGCATCCGTGGCGATGACGATGTCGGCCGGAGGGGTGAAATTGGTGAACGGATTCGTGGCGAACCGGATGAAGAACCGACCGCCGGCAAGATCGTAGCTCGCTCCAAACGCTCCCGGAGAAGTCCAACTGAGCCCCGCGGTGCCGGGACTCGGCCCGGCCCGGGCGTCGAGATCGCTTACCGCGGCAGGAGCCTGCACGGGGTCTATGGCCACCGTCACGCGCATGTCCACCGGATTTCCGGACGCGGCCCAGCCAGGGCTCGTGCAGACGCACGTCCCCCATGCCGCCAATACTGCGGCGGCATATGCCGCGGCCAGACGTCTTAAGCGCATAACCATGACGATCGTGCCTACCGATACGGGCAGCTAACTCATCGCCTAGGTCCTCCCATCCTCGTCATAACGCCTCCCGGCAATCCTTACGGCGTCGCCGCGGTGATCCGCGCCACGATCGACTGCTGCGTCGTGATCGCCGTCGCCGACGGCGCGTGGAACTTCAGCCACATGTACAGGTTCGCGTTGGCCGCCATCTTGTAGCCCTTGGTGCCGTCTCCGCCAGCGTCCCCGTTGACCGCCAGGTTGTCGGCGCCGGTCGCCGTCTTGCCCGCCCCGACCTTGAACGCGTCGTTGTCGTCGTAGTCGCCCGTCCCAGGAGCCGCCGCCGCCGGCGCGCGGAACAC
>DMMY01000008.1 GCA_003452935.1 Elusimicrobiota bacterium | reverse complement strand
CGAGGAGCCGGACATGCCGGCCAGATGCTGTATCTGCCCGGAGATTCCGCAAGCCACGTAAAGCTTGGGGCGCACGGTGCGTCCCGTGAGGCCGACCTGATGCCGGTAGGGTATCCAGCCCGAGTCCACCGCGGCCCGGCTGGCGCCGACCGCCGCGGTCAGGGCATGGGCGAGGTCCCGGATGGCCTTGAATCCCTCTGAATTGCCCACGCCGCGGCCCCCGGCCACGATCCTCTCGGCCGAGCCCAGGTCGAGCTCTCCGGCTTCCTCGGCTTGGAAGGAGACGAACTCCGTGGCGGCTTTCCCCGGAGCGAAGGGTAATTCGCTGATCTCCCCGGTGCGTCCGGGCTGTCGCGGGGCTGGGGGAAAGGCCATGCCCTGCACGGTCAGGACCTGGACTTCGGATTTGAATTCCACATCAGCGACCAGATTGCCGCTGTAATGGCCGCGCTTGACCCGGGCTCCGGCGTCCATGGCGCAGACGTCCGCGGCCAGGCCGCAGCCGAGCTTGACGGCGAGCCGGCAGGCCAGGGACTTGCCCGCCACTCCGGCCGGCAGCAGGATGCGGCTGGGCTGGGCCTTTTGCGCGGCCTCGAGCACGGCCTGGGCGTGGAGCTCGTCGTTGAAGGATTGCAGGGACGCGTGGTTGAGGCAATAGACGCGCTCCGCTCCCCGCTCCACGAGCTCTCTGGCCTGCTCCGCGGTCCCGCCGAGCAGCGCCGCGCAGAGAGGCTGCTGGAGCGCGTCGGCCAGGCCGCGGCCGGCGCTCAAAAGCTCCCAAGTCGCGGGGCTTATCGAGCCCCGCAAATTCAAAGCGACGACGAGAATTCCTTGGCCGGGCATTAGATGAGCTTCCTTTCGATAAGGGTGGTCACGAGCTTTTCGGCTTTTTCCGAGGCGGTCGCCCCGGCTATGCGCAGTCCCGCCGGCCGGGGCGGGGGCGGGGCCGAGCGCGCCAGCCTCGACGGAGAGCCGGCCGCGCCGGCCTCCTCGGGCTTGAGCCCGATGTCGGCCGCGGTCCACTTGGCGATGACCGCTTTCTTGGCCGCCATCTTGCCCTTGAGCGACGGTATGCGCGGCTCGTTGATCTCCTTGACCGTGCCGACGGCCGCGGGCAAGCCGACCTTGACCACGTCGATTCCGTCCTCCATCATGCGCCAAAGCGTGGCGGCTGATTCGTCGATGGCCTGGATTTTCTTGACCGAGAGGACGCCGGGCCAGTCGAGCCAGGCCGCGACCATGCCGCCCACCACGCCGGAGTTTCCGTCGTTGGTGTTCTTGCCGAAGAGCGCCAGGTGCACGGGCTTTTGCTCGGAAATCTTGCGGATGGCCGCGGCCAGGGCCCGGCTGGTGGCGTAGGAGTCCGAGCCCAAGACCTCGGGGCCGGTGATCAGGAAGGCGGCGTCGCAGCCGCGGGAAATCGCGTCGCGCAGCACGGCCTGGTCCGCGTCCGGGCCGAGGCTCAGGGCCGTGATCGTCGATCCGGGATTGCGCTCCTTGATGCGCACGGCCTCCTCCACGGCGTATTCGTCGAATGGGTTCATGGCGAAGACGAGGCCCGCGGTCCTGGGCTGGCCCGTGGCCGAATCCACGTCGACGGCGATGGTGGAGGGGGTGTGCTTGACGCAGACGACGATGTGCAGTGGCATGCGCTATCCTTTGCGGAAAAATGGTGGTTGGGGCAGGATTCGAACCTGCGTAGGGCGTAGCCCGACGGTTTTACAGACCGTTGCTTTTGACCGCTCAGCCACCCAACCGATAATTGATTCTACTGAATTTGACGGCACTTCTCCAGGCGTTTGAATATCCATTGAATCCGAGCGTAGGGGTAACGTAGGGGATTGGGTCAACTTTTCAAGGCTCAGGAGCTGTCGCCAATTGGAGGATGTCTCGGACCAGAACTAAGCCAAGGCCGGCAGAAGCTTGTCCGCGGAGATGATGCGCACTCCGTCCGCGATCCGATCCACTCCAGGCTTCTTGAGCACCTGGTAGGCGAACGGGATATTCAGCTTTTCGCGGAAGTATCCCAGGTTGGGCGCGAGACTGTCATCGTTTAACTTGACCTCCACCGCGAACCAAGGCTTTTCGTCCACCGTCACCAGAAAATCCACTTCCCGCTTAGACGTGTCGCGCAAGAAGTAGAGTCCCGTTTTAAAGCCCTCGTGGTCGTGCAGCCAATGGACGAGCTTCAAGAGGTGAGAACCGACCAGGTTCTCGAATCGGGCGGCTTCATCCGCCACCTCCGACCAATCCCAGAGATAAAGCTTCGGCTCCTTCTTCAGCGCCCGGAACGATGTCCTGGAGAACGGATAAACGCGGAAGTGGTAGTAGAAGGATTCGAGGATATTCATCCAATGAGACGCGGCCCGGTGGCTGACTTCGAGGTCTTCCCGCATGTTGTTGATGGAGAGCAGCGCCCCGACCTTGGAGGGCAGCATGTCGCTTAAGACCTGCATTTTGCCCAGTTCCCGGATCATCTCGGTATCGCGGATGTCTTCGCGGAAAAGCCGCTCGTTGCGCTCGCTGTGCCAGCGTCTGAGAGTGCGGTCGTTCTGGGAGAACAGCGGCTCTGGGAATCCGCCGAACCGCTCCAGGGTCGCGAACTCCTGATGATGCGCGGCGTCGATGGGCAGCTCTTTGAAGGGCTCGATGGGGCTCTTCTCCTTGGCCAGTTCGGCCAGGGTGAAGGGGTGCATGCGGTAGTAGTGATAGCGGCCTTGCAGGGAGTCGCCGCCCTTGCGGTAGATGTCCAGCCGCGCGCTCCCGGTGACCAAGAAGCGATATTTGTCCTTATGGACGTCGTATTCGCCCTTGATGAACCGCTTCCACCCCGAAAACTTGTGGATCTCGTCCAGAATGATGAGCTCGGCGGCGCCCGGCCATTGCGCGGCCATGATCTGCCTGCGCTCGGCCTTGTTGTCCCAGTTGAAATAGGCCGTTTCCTTGAATTGGGCCCCGACCAATATCCTGGCCAGCGTGGTCTTGCCGACCTGCCTGGGGCCGCCGACGAAGACCATCTTGTTCTTCAGATCTTCGACGATCGGAGGGGATAGGTAGCGTTTCTTGGGCATGGCTAGAGTGTATGTAAATATTTGCGCCAAGGCAAATAATTACATGATATATTTTGCCTTCGAGCTAATCTTTAACCTCTCTTCGATGGTCATGGATCACCCAATGAGCCTATGCAGCGGCTGAGACAAAATACTCAATGGCTGAGTATTTTGTAATAAATCAGCGTAGGGGTAACGTAGGGGAAATGGCTCCAAGAGGCAGTATCAGGCCAGACCGCAGTCCAAGTCTTCCGACGAGAGCGGGGGGGCAGGCTCCGACGGGGCGTTTTCTGGCTTACAAACCGTTGCTTTTGACCGCTCAGCCACCAAGCCGATGATTGATTCTGCCGCATTGGACGACATTTTTCCAGTTGATGATGTTGATCCAGAAGATCACGCAAGGTCGAAGTGTGCCTCCAGGGTGTCGGGCAAGATTGGATAGCGACTATTTCGCCAGCCGCGGATGCCGGCTGCGGATCAGGCCGTGAAGCAGCTTGGAGAATGTTTCTGCTTCGCGAGTCAACTCCGCGACTTCCTGGGCCGAGGTCACTTCGGTTCCCAGGTACTCGGCCAGGTTCCTTTTTGACCGGCAGTCATCGAGGTAGTCCAGGACGTGGCGATGTCCCTTGTCGAGCAGCCGCCGCAGGACCTGAAACACGGTGTGATGGTGGCCTTGGCCCGCGGTCCGGTAGCCTTCCGCGGCCAGGAACGCCCGGCCGGCCTGCAGCGCCGCGTTGTAGGCGATGGTAAAGCGCCGGTCTTCGGAGAGGCCGGGGACCTTGGCGTCGGCCAGGTCGCGCTTGACGATCTCGAAGAGCTTGCGGATCTCCTCGGCCGAGGCCTTGTGGGGCTTAAGCCTTCCCGAGTCCAAGAAGTCTTGCAAGCTCATCTTCAGTGCCTATGATAGGAATTTTGGGGCCTTTGAGGACGTTCTTCAGAAAGGAGTCTCCCTTCTTGAGCCTCTGCCGCGCCTCCTCTAACGTGAAGCGCGACGTGTTGATTTCCCGCCGCAAAGCCGTCTTGCTCTCGGCCAGAACCTTGTGCAGCAGAGGGCCGGAGGCTTTCCCCAGGATGAACAGGTCCAGGTCGCTTCCCGGCTTCTCTTCTCCTTTGGCGACAGAGCCGTAGACGAAGGCGATCTGGATGCCGGGCAAACTGACCATGGCTGCGCGCAGCGCGGCGCCCAGGCCCAGGGTCTTGAGGGCCATGGCCTTGAGTTCCGGATAGAGGGGGAAGTCCTGGTTGACCTCCAGATAGCGGCGGTTGCCGGAAGCCTCGCTCCTTAAGAATCCCAGCCGCTCCAGGTGGTCCAGCTCCTGCTTGGCTGCGCGCACGTCGGTCTTGGTCAGGCGCGCGACCTCGCGCAGGTAGAGCTTCTCGCCCGGACGCAAAGCGAAGGCGGCGATGATGCGCGCGCGCGCGCGAGATGAGAAGAACTCCTCCAAAAGCTCAGCCATGGTATTGTTGTATAGTATACAACGAATGTTGTATAAAAGTCAACATATCGCCAGAGCCGCAAGATCTACGGAAAGACCAAGCCGGGACGCTGGCTGCGTCAGACGATTCCTATCCAAACCGAATCGTGGGACGTGCCGGACCCTGGCTGGCTGGAGATTGACACCGTGAGCCATTCAGGCCAGAGCAGCGAAGGCTTGTTCGCCTATACCGTCAACCAGACGGACCTATTCTCGGGCTGGACCGAATGTCGGGCCGTCTTAGGCAAAGGCGCAGCGGAGATTAAGGGGGCGATCGAGGAGATGAGGCGGGATCTTCCCTTCGACCTCAAAGGACTCGATAGCGACAACGGCGATGAGTTCATCAATCACTTGCTCGATAAATATTGCCGAGACAGCAGCGTCCAGAGGTTTAGAAGCCGGCCCTACAAGAAAGATGACCAGGCCCATCGTGGCCTCGCATAATTACTTCGACCAATTGGGGGTGCCTCAGCTTGCGGCGTAACCTCAGCTTTTCAAACCGCCGGATGCGGACCCGCATGTCCGGTGGTGTGGCAGGGGACCGGCGAGGAAACTCACCGATCCCTATGCCGATCGCACAAGACCGTGCCGCGCAGCGGCGCGAATCCGACCGGTCTCCCGCAGGGTCCGGTCGTGTCGTCGGGAGGGGGATATGCACCTTATCCACACTTGTCGCAGTTATTCGCAAAGAGAAAAAGAAGCAAAAAGAGAAATGACCGGCCGATGACGGACCTCTCTTCTCTTCCCAACGACCTAACGGCTACGGCTAACGACATGACATTTCTAAACGGCCTTGACAGATAACGATAATGTCTCGCGGTCGTAATAAAATTAAGTTAATATGTGAGAATCTTAAGACTTTTTGCCCGGATTCCGAACTGGGACCCATGTCAAACTCGACTATGCCCGATAGGAGCAAAACTGTTCCTGGAAGTGAACGAATATTGCTGATCTAGTGCCACGATATAGGGTTTGTCGAAGGAATCTTCTTAGCGCATATCTTTTTTTGGCCTTGAGTTTGTGCGCGGAGGACGCCGTGGCATTTCAGATTGCGAGTTCTGCGACTTTCGTCGACATTGCCGGCGCTATTGGCGCGATTGTGATTGATTCGGGAAATCGAGTCTTCACAGCTGGATCAACACTGGGCTCTTCGGGAAATGAGGACATATGGGTTTCACGCTTTGATTCGTCCTTGACGCAGACGGCTAGTTCTATCCTCAACGGTCCATCCAATCATCCTGACCGTCTCCACGGCATTGTCCTGGGCCCGGGCGGAGAAGTTTGGGCTACCGGCAGCATGAATGGCGCCTCTGGCCTTGACGAACTTTGGCTTGGGAAATTTGACTTGAATCTGGGCCTCCTTGGCAGTCGGACGCATGGCGGGGAGACATCATATTGCCAAGGCTCGTGCGAGGCCGGCGGTTGGGATGTCGTTGCGCCTACGGCAAACGATATTTTTGTGACAGGGTATCATGGTTTGCGTGAGATTTTGATGCAGTATGATTCTTCGGTAATCCTCCAATCTAGCGCTACATTAACTCAATATGCCGATGTGTGGGGAAATGGTATTGCTCGCGACGCAGGGGGGAATTGTTATGTTTCGGGAAGTTTTGTGGACTTCCCGCGTCCGCAAAAACCGATTCTGACCAAGTTCGATTCATCCTTGAATTCCCTTTCCGTAATCACATCGAGCGTGCCCGGGTACTCTGGCATTCCGGAGGATGTCCAGGTCGGGGTGGACGGCGGTATATGGATTGCGGAAAACTATATCCCTGTTCAGGGTGGCTCGAGCTTTTCCCGTCTGATCAAGTACGACTCAAACCTAACGGTAGAAGCTTCTATCGATATCCCCTCCGTCTATATAAACAAAATTGCTTTCGATCAAGCTTCCAATGTATGGCTTGCCGGTCAAATGTCCATATATAACGGTTGGATAGGACAGTATTCTTCCGTGCTTTCGTTTATTAGCAGCATGACTATGAGGGGATCGGATTCTGATGGCTATGCCAGCGTTTCGGGCTTGGCGCGGGGACCAGACGATTCCATGTGGGCGGCTGGAAATGTCGATGGTCACGCCTCGGATTTAGGCCATCCGTGGCTGGCTCGCATTATCGACCCTCCTCCCGCGCCGTCGCTTTCGGGCGCGGCAAGCTCGCCTACTTCGATCACTTGGACTTGGCCGGATGTTGCCAGAGAGACCGGGTATCGCATGGTGTCGGAGAGCGGCGAGGTCCTATCCGGAGATCTCGCGGCGGACACTGTGTCGTGGGGAGAGACCGGCTTGTCCACGAACACGGCTTACTCTAGGCAAGCCGTCGCCATGAACGGCGCCATTATCTCCACTTCGGCGGCCATAACGCGCTACACCTTGGCTGCCCCAGCCACGGGCCTGGTTTTGAGCGAAGTCCGAAGCACCTCAATAACGCTATCGTGGCAGGCCAACACCAATCCGGCTGGAACTTCCTATCAGGCCATGCTTTGGCAGGCTGGCGGCACGACGGCCACCTTGCAGGTCGCGGCCACCTCCGCCACCTTCACCGGACTCGCGCGGGGCGCGACTTATTATCTGACCGTCCGGGCCAAAAACCAGGACGACATTTTGGCCGCTGCGCCTATGGAGGTTTCAGCAATCACTCTTAGAGATGCCGCTGCTCCCATGGCCGCGGACTTCTCGACCATAAGCTCAACCAACGGCATGATGGGGGAGGCGCAGTTCAACAGTCTGGCCCTGGGCGTTACCGCGCAGATCACTGTGCGTGACGCATTCAGCGGCTTGGCCGTGTCGAGCAGCGCCCTGATTTTTACGGGCGACGGCCACGACAGCTATTCCGGTTCATCCGCTGGCTACGGCGTCATGTACACCACAAGCGCGGGCCAGACCTGGATCGACGCGTCGACCGTGAGCGCCGGCGTCTCCGTAGGCGGCTGGGTCAGCGCTATGGCCGTCTTTAACGGCAAACTCTACGCCGGCGATTATGGCAGCAATAAGATTTTCTCCAGCGCGGACGGCTTGACGTGGGATGCAGGGACCCCCGTAGGCGATATAGATTCTCTGATTGTGTTCAATGGCAAGATTTACGCGGGGGATACTTATAACGGCAAAGTCTATTCCAGCGTTGACGGCGCGGCCTGGGACCTTGGGATTAAATTAAACATAGATTCCGTGAACGGTACTATTTTGCCTTTTGCGGTGTTTAACGGCCGGCTTTATGCCAGCAACACAGCTGGTACTGGCCGGGTCTATTCGACCGCGGATGGCGCCACATGGGATGGGGTAACCAACGTATGTGGGGGAACCAACGTATGCTGGAACGTGTGGAGTCTTGCGGTGTTCAACGGCAAGCTTTACGCCACGGATGGCAATATCGGCAAGGTTTATTCCAGCGCGGATGGCAAGTCGTGGGATGCTGGGACTGCCGTAGGCAGCAGCATTTATGGTCTTGCGGTGTTCAACGGCAAACTCTATGCCGCGGATGGCAATAATGGCAAGGTCTATTCCACCGCCGACGGTGCGACTTGGACCTCTGGGGTTCCCGTTGGCGGTTCGATCCGCCCCTTAGCTGTCTTCAATGGAAAGCTTTACGCCGGAGATCTTAGCAACAACAATCTCTACTCGAGCGCGGATGGAGTGACTTGGAATATTGTGGCGAATGTTGGTTCTCCCATCTTCACTCTAGCTGGCTTCAACGACAAGCTTTACGCGGGAGCGCGGAACGGAAGAGTCTATCAGCTAACGCCGGTGCCGGCCTCCTTGACCGGCCTGGACGGCTCGACGGAAATTCAGACCCTTTCGGCGACAAACCTGAACCTGGTCCAGTCGACCAACACCATCACTTGCAACGGCGTCTCTCCCTGCGGCGCCACGAACCAGGTGATCTTCACCGTCTCGGACCTCGCGGGCAATGTCACTAAAGCCGGGCCGTTTGCCGTGCTCGTCGACACCACGGCGTTGCCAGAGCGACCCGGAGCCCCGATAGGCGTTGCCTTGGGAGTGTCTTCAATTAGTTGGACATGGTCGGTCGCTCCTAAAGGAAGCGGCTATACAGTAAGGCCGACCACTAGCCCAGCAACAATCCTCGCCAGTACAGTAACGACTGCTTACCATCAAATCGGATTGACTCCGAACACCACCTTTAGCATCGTTGTGGCGGGTTTCAACGACTCGGGCCCGGGTCCTCTTTCTGCGGCAGGGGGCTCCGTATATACTTTGGCGAACCCTCCCGCGGGCTTGGCCGCGTCTGAGATTCATATGACGAGCGCCGCCGTTCAATGGGACTTGAACGGCAACCCTTCCGCGACTACGGCGGAATTGGAACGATCGGCTGACAACGCATCCTTCGCCGCGGCTTTTTCCGGAGCCGCGACAAGCTTCGTCGACACCTCGCTGGCCGAGTGCTCGACCTACTACTTCCGCGTCAGAAACCGTAACGGCGACGCTATCGCCACGGCATACGCCGGGACCCTTTCTTTCATGACTAACGGGTCAACCCCATCGGCCCCCGGCAGCCTCCAGGCCGATGCGGTTTCTGGAAATAGAATTTCCTTGTCCTGGACCGCATCGCCCTCGTCGGGAGTCGTCCAATATAGGCTTTACAATGATGGGGGGACCGGCGTTCTTGATTATAACGCGCCGATGGCGGTCCTGACCTCGACGCAAACCAGCTACGCTACGGCCGTTCTGGCCTCAAGCGCCGCCTACCGGTTTGCGTTGAGAGCCAAGAATCGGTGCGGCGTCGAGGAGACCGGAGGGGTCTTCGCCATAGCCGCCTCGACCGCGAGCCTGGCCGATGTCCGCGTCGCCATCAAATCGCCGGATTCAGGCAAACGCATCAAAGGCAACAGCGTGACCATCGTGGCGGAATTGACCGCGGGGATCCCTGGTCAGGTACAGCAAGTGACTTTTCAATATCGTCCTGCCGGGTCGCAGAGCTGGGCCAACATTCCTGCGGGCAATGCCAACCACCCCAACCCGGACACGGATGCGCCCTATTTCATCCAGTCCAACGTTGACGCTTGGGGCGTGGGAACCTATGATTTGCGGGCCGTGGCCATCAATGTCGCGGGAAGTTCGGATACGGCGGCGTCGGGCATTACGGTGACGGTGGAAGGTAATGCCGCCTTGGCTGATATCAATGAAAATATGGTGGCCGGCAAGGTGGAAAAACAGCAGACGGTCAACAGCGCGGTGACCACGACCATTGGCGCGGCCGGCGGGGCTGTCGACGACCCTTCAGCCAGGCTCATCCTGCCTGCCGGCGTGTTGCCGGTTTCCACGGCGTCCGTTACGATGATATGCAACCCAACCATCACCACGTCTCCGCCTGCCGGTTACAACTTGGTGGGTCCGGCGGTGAGCATCACCTTGGGCAGCGGTCTAAGCCAATTAAACGGTTCGGCCCTGGTCACGCTGAGCTATCCTGACACGCTGATCCATACCACCGGCCTACGCATGCAGTCCCTAGATGGATCCAGCGGGATATGGAGCCTGCTTGGCGCGCCGACTATAGACACCGTCAATCGGACCGTGACGGCCCGAACCACGCATTTCAGCATATTCGCCCTGGTGACCGGCGGCCTGGCCGCCGCGGATATGGGCGGCATCCGCGTCTACCCCATACCGTACAAGCCCAATGGCAACAACCCTGACGAGGGCGTGCCTTATGCGGCCGGCAATCCCAACTCGGGCATCATTTTCGACAATTTACCGCGCCGCGTCTCCATCGCCATCTACACCCTTGCCGGCCGGCGAGTGGCAAAGTTCGACTCGGATAATGCCGCCGGCAAGGTGCAGTGGGACGCGCGCAACGACTCCGGGCAGGATGTCGCTTCCGGGGGCTATCTCGCGGTCATAAGCAGTCCCGGGATGTCCGATGTGGTCAAGAAGATCCTGATTATCCGATGACAAGACAGATCCTTGCCGTTCTGCTCGCGACGGCCCTCGGCGGGTGGGGCCGAGCTTGGGCGGGCGCGGGGGCGCAACCTCTGGGTTTCCTGTCTTTGGACGCAAACGCCCGGGCCGTGGGCATGGGGGGGGCTTATACAGCCCTAGCCACGGACGTCAACGCTCTCCTTTACAATCCTGCGGGCTTGGGCCGCGTCAGTCGACACGAGGCGACCTTCATGCACAACCAAGCCTACCAAGGGATCGTGCAGGATTATCTCGCCTTCGCTTCCCGGCAGGGCTGGGGTGCGAATTTCAACTACCTGGATTTCGGCGGAGTCCCCAAGACAACGATTTCAAACCCGGACGGCGTTGGTTTGGAGCGGGCGGGGTTGAATGACCTTGCTTTGAGCGCGGGCTACGGCCGCGTGGTGTTCGAGGCTTTGTCCGCAGGCGCGGCATTCAAGTTCATCCAGGAGTCTATCGCCGATGTGTCCGCTCAGGGCTATGCCGTGGACTTCGGTTTGCTTTACGATGTTGAGCGGTTCAAAGGCTTGAGTTTGGGCGGCGCGGTGCAGAACGCGGGGCCCGCTATGCGATTTCAGAAAAGCAGCGAGAACCTGCCATTGACGATCCGCGGCGGCGCCGCATACCAAGCGCCGCTCCGCGGCCAGAAATGCGCGTTCGCCTTGGATATTATCAAAGAGCGCGGCGAATCCGCGGCCGTGGCTTTCGGGGCCGAGGTGCTGGCGGCGCGGCGGTTTCCGATCCGTATCGGATATTCCAGCCGCAATGACTCCGGTATCGGTCTCGCTTTCGGCGCAGGCTACCGACATGAAAGCTTCGACATCGACTATGCTTTCGCTCCGTACGGGGCCCTGGGCGACGCCCATCGCATCAGCGCCACGCTGCGTTGGGGCAAAACAATACTGCCCAGGGCAAAGGACTGACCAACTTCCTCATGCCGGCGGAACGCGCGGACCGCGTCAAAAATATGTCAAAGACCGGCGGGGTCGCGGCCCTTAAGCGGCGGTAAAACTTGCTAAGCTCAGCGGCGTCGGATGGGGAACAAGGAGACGGGCGGACTTCTGCTCAGCGGGTTGAGGGCCTTTGTTTCGGGCCTGGCGCTGCTCGCCTTGGCCGCGGCTCCCGGCGGAGCTCAGATCGATCCGGAGAAGCGTCAGTTGGTGCATGCGGGCTATGATCTGCCTTTGTCCGGCGTCGGCCCGCCCAGCGCCTACCTGTTCTACTACCGCAACCAGCCGCGCTTCCTGAGGCCTGACCTGACGCTGCGATTCGCCGCGGCCCCGGCCTACCTGGACTCGGAACTGGGCGTCGAGGGAGTCTTCGGCGGCCGCACCGACGTGGGGCTGGGGCTGGCTGGAGGCGGATTTGCCGAGAGCTACGCGGAGGTCCGCGGCGGCCAGTACCTTCACGGCGAGTCCTTTATCGGGAACTCGGCCGCCGTGAGTTTGTCGGCCTACCGCCGCCTCGATCCCGGCTGGCGCATCCCGTTAAACGGCGTCCTGCGCCTCAACGAGCGCCGGGCCGTCTATGAAAGACGCGTGGAGACCGCGCCGGCCTTCGCCCTGCCTCCCGACCATCTGGAGACCTGCCTGCGCGCGGGTCTGCGCCTGGGCGGCGCGGAACCCGAGCTCGAGCCCGCGCGCAGCGCCGAGCTCTCCGTCTGGTACGAGGGGGTCCTGCGCGACCATGAGGGGACGTACGGCTTCGCCGGCGACCGCCGCCTGCGCCGCTTCGTCCAGAACTTCTGGACCCGCGCCCGGGCCTCCTGGACCTCGAAGACGAAACGCCGTTTCGAGGCCGCCATCGAGTCGGGCTCAAGCCGGCTGGCGGACCGCCTGTCCGCCTACCGTCTGGGGGGAGTGCTGCCCTTCGCCTCCGAGTTCCCGCTCATGCTGCCCGGCTACTACGGCGGCGAGCTCTCGGCCCGCCGCTACGTCCTCATGAGCGCGCTCGCCGCGGCGCCGGTCGGAGCGGGCTTCTCGGCCCGGCTTTTCGCGGGCAGCGCCAACGTGACCTTCGTGGAGTCAATGGGCCAGCCCCGGCCATGGAACTCGGGAGCCGGCGCGGGCTTGGGCTACGCCTCGCGCGGGGGAGTCTGGCGGGCGGACCTTAATTACGCCTACGGCATCGACGCCTTGCGTTCGGGGGGCCGCGGGGCGCATGCCGTCAGTCTTCTGGCGCAGATCGACATCGAAGCCTGGAAGCGCCTGCTCCCGGCCCCGACGACTCCCAAGTCGCCCAGCCGGCCCGAGGGCATGGAGTGGATCTTTCAGCGGATTTCGCCCTAGCGTCGGCCCAGGTCCGATAGCTCATGTCCTGACGCCAGGAGAGGCTCAGGCGCGGGGCCCTGGGGCATCGGCCGACGGTAATCCTTCTCCTCCTTTGGACGGCGTTGATTCGCGAGGAAGATCATGCCGCCTGCGCATATCGCCCCGGTGATCAAGCCCACGGGACCGGCGGCGATGAATGCCGCGTAAGCGGCGACTCCGATGCCGACCGGCGGTGAAATGATGGAAAACGAGCGCGCGGACTGCCTCCCCGATTCAGGAACCAAGGGCGCGCCTGCGGCGGACACGGGCAAGGCCAGCGACAACACCAACGCGAGGGCTTTCACGGCTGCGTCCCCCCACTTACAGTATACTACGAACCGGCGGCGTTGACGTTGCTTTGATTTCTACCGGCTAAGATCGTCTTGTGGCGATCAGCTCATGCCCCCGCTGCCGCCCGGGCGGCGAGGCCTCTTCGACCTGTCCGGACATGCGTTGGTCGTGGAGCCGTGGGAATCCGGGCTGTCGAAAGGAGGATTGAGCCGTGCCCGCGAAAACACTTTCCCCGGAACTGCTCCACAAGATGGACGCCTATTGGCGCGCCGCCAATTATCTGTCGGTCGGCCAGATTTATCTTTACGACAATCCCCTGCTCAAGCGGCCGCTGAGGCTCGCGGACGTCAAGCCCATGCTGCTGGGCCATTGGGGCACGACCCCCGGCCAGAACTTCATTTACGCGCACCTCAACCGGGTCATCAATAAATACGGCCTCGACATGATTTACGTCTCCGGCCCCGGGCACGGCGGCCCGGCCGTCGTGGCCAATACTTACCTCGAGGGCACTTACAGCGAGATATATCCCGATATCAGCCAGGATGAAGCCGGGCTGCGCAAGCTTTTTGTCCAATTTTCGTTTCCCGGAGGAATTCCCAGCCACGCGTCGCCGGAGTGCCCGGGCTCGATCCACGAGGGCGGCGAACTGGGCTATTCGCTCAGCCATGCCTTCGGGGCGGCGTTCGACAATCCCGGTCTCGTCGTGGCCTGCGTCGTGGGCGACGGCGAGGCGGAAACCGGACCGCTGGCCACGGCGTGGCATTCCAATAAGTTCCTCAACGCGGCCAGCGACGGCGCGGTCCTGCCGATCCTGCACCTTAACGGCTACAAGATAGCGAACCCGACCCTTCTGGCCCGCATTCCCCGCGAGGAATTGGAGCAGCTGCTTCGCGGCTACGGCTGGACGCCCTGGTTCGTCGAGGGCGACGAGCCCGGGCCGATGCACGAGGCCATGGCCGCGGCGCTCGACGCCGCGGTGGAACGGATCGGCGAAATCCAGCGGACTGCCCGAGCCCGCGGAGACTTCGCGCGTCCGCGCTGGCCGATGATAGTCCTCGATTCCCCCAAGGGCTGGACGGGACCGAAGCTGGTGGACGGTTTGCGGGTTGAAGGCAGTTTCCGTTCGCATCAGGTTCCTCTCTCCGATCCGTCCTCCCATCCCGAGCGCCTCAAGCTGCTGGAAGACTGGCTCAGGAGCTACCGGCCTGAGGAGCTCTTCGACGAGTCGGGCCGCCTGAAGCCCGAGCTGGCCGAACTCGCGCCCAAGGGTGAACGACGCATGGGCGCCAATCCCCACGCCAACGGCGGCATCCTGCTGCGCGACCTGCGGATGCCGGATTTCCGCGACTACGCGGTCGACGTGGCCTCGCCGGGGACGCGAGGCATCGGCGACACCCATGTGCTCGGGCGTTTCCTGCGCGACGTGGCCAAGCTCAACGATGAACGGCGGAATTTCCGGGTCTTCGGTCCCGACGAGACGCTCTCAAACGGACTGGAAGCGCTCTTTGAAGCGACCAATCGCCAATGGGACGCCGCCGTCTTGCCGGACGACCAATTCCTCGCGCCCGCCGGGCGCGTGATGGAAATGCTCAGCGAGCATCAATGCGAGGGCTGGCTCGAGGGCTACCTGCTCACCGGGCGCCATGGACTCTTCAACTGCTACGAGGCGTTCATCCACATCGTGGATTCCATGTTCAACCAGCACGCCAAGTGGCTGAAGGTCGCGTCGCGGCTGCCGTGGCGGCGCAAGATCGCCTCATTGAACTACCTGCTGGCCTCCCATGTCTGGCGGCAGGACCACAACGGCTTCACGCACCAGGATCCCGGCTTCATCGACCTTGTCGTCAACAAGAAGGCCGAGGTCGTGCGCGTTTACCTGCCTCCGGACGCCAATTGCCTGCTCTCCGTGATGGATCATTGCCTGCGCAGCCGCCATTACGTCAACGTCGTGGTCGCGGGCAAGCACCCGGCGCCGCAGTGGCTGACGATGGACGCCGCCGTCAGGCACTGCACCGAGGGCATCGGCGTCTGGCAGTGGGCCGGCAACGACCAGGGCGCCGCTCCCGACGTGGTCATGGCCTGCTGCGGCGACGTGCCCACGCTGGAAACGCTCGCCGCCGTTTCCATCCTGCGCGAGAACCTGCCCGAACTGAGGATACGGGTCGTCAACGTCGTCGACCTTATGAAGCTGCAGCCGCGAACCGAGCACCCGCACGGGCTAAGCGACATGGATTTCGACGAGCTCTTCACCAAGGACAAGCCGGTCATCTTCGCCTTCCATGCCTATCCGTGGCTGATTCACCGCCTGACCTATCGCCGCGCCAACCACCGCAACCTGCACGTCCGCGGCTACAAGGAGGAGGGCACCATCACCACGCCCTTCGACATGACGGTGCTTAACGACCTGGACCGCTTTCATCTCGTGATGGACGCCGTCGACCGCCTGCCGCAGACCGGCGACAAGGGCATTTATCTCAAGCGCCGGCTCAAGGATAAACTCATCGAGCACAAGCAATATATCGCCAAGCATGGCGAGGACCTGCCGGAAATCCGCAACTGGAAGTGGGGCGCGGAAAGCCGGCTATGATCTGGTATCATAGGTGCCCCGGGGAGCAGGCAGGATGCCGAGGACCCCGACCGCAAGATGCTGGAAATCGACGGCACGCCGAACAAGTCCAGGCTGGAGGTTAACGCCTTCTCCGATCAGCCCGAGCCGAAGGTCCGTTGGCTCAACCGCACGGTGCTCGGCATCGGCCTGGCGTCGCTCTTCAGCGACTGGTCGCACGAAATCGCCACGACCGTCCTGCCCGCTTTCCTGGCGACGATGGGCGCGGCCGCGGCCTGGCTCGGCTTGATCGAGGGATTTTCCGACGGCCTCTCCAGTTTCGCCAAGATGGCCTCCGGCTACTACACCGACAAGCTGCGCCGCCGCAAACCCATAGCGGTCCTGGGCTATCTGGCCACGGCTTTGGGCACCGCGTCCTTCGGCCTGGCCACGGCGGCCTGGCATGTGCTTCTGTCCCGCGCCTGCGCGTGGCTGGGGCGCGGCGTGCGCACGCCGGTGCGCAAGGCGCTTTTGGCCGCCTCGGTGACCAAGGAGACTTACGGCCGGGCCTTTGGCTTTGAACGCATGATGGACACGCTGGGCGCGATCGTCGGGCCGGCCAGCGCGTTCGTGCTGCTGCAGGCCCTGGATCATCGCTACCCGCCGCTTTTCGCCTTGACGCTGATCCCCGGCCTCATAGCGGCCGGGATTATCGCTTTCCTCGTCAAGGAAAAGGAGCGCCGCCCGGTGCCGCACGTCTCGTTTGGCGAGCGGCTGAGGCGGCTGCCCCCGGCCTATCGCCGGTTCCTCGTCGCGGTCGGGCTCTTCGGCGCGGGGGATTTCGCGCACACGCTGCTCGTCCTGCTCGCGACGCAGAAGCTCGCTCCGGTCCTGGGCCCGGCCCAGGCCGCGAGCGCCGCGGTCGCGCTCTATGTGCTGCACAACGTGTTCTACGCGACGTTCGCGTTCGTGGCGGGCTGGCTGGCGGATCGTTTCCGGAAGAACCATGTGCTGGCCGCCGGCTATTTGCTGGCGGCGCTCATGGCGACGGCCGTCATCTTCCTGCCTTGCACGCTTGGGTCCCTGACGCTCGTCTTTGTCTCCGGCGGAATCTACGTGGCCATCGAGGAAACCCTGGAGGACTCCTTTTGCGCGGAGTTAGTCGAGGAGGCGCATCACGGCATGGCCTTCGGCGTTCTGGCCACGGTCAACGGGGTCGGAGACTTCTTGTCGAGCATCGTAGTCGGCGCGCTGTGGACGGCGTTCGGGACCGCGGCGGCCTTCGGCTACAGCGCCGTGCTGTTTATCGCCGGCGCGGCGCTGATCTTCAGGCTTCGCCCGCAAGCCGAGGCCTCATAAAGGAGCATTCGACCTATATGGATAAATGGCGCAATCTGGCTATCGGCGGCTTGATGGGAGTGGCGGCGAGATATCTTTTCGCCGGGTGGGTCTATAAGGCGACGGGGACGGATTTTCCTTACGGCACCATGGCGGTCAACCTTTCGGGCTGCCTGCTGGTCGGCTTCTTCAACAGCCTCGCGGAAGTCAAATTCCTCCTGAGTCCGAATGACCGGATTCTGCTGATGACCGGCTTTTGCGGAGCCTATACGACTTTTTCCACATTGATGCTGGAGACCTCCAATCTCATCAATGACGGGGAGATGCTGCGGGCCGCGGCCAACTTCTTCGGCAGCGGTTTGTTGGGCTTTCTTTTGTTCCGACTCGGGGCGTGCCTGGGGACGGCCATCTAGAGGGGGCTTAATGCACACGAAACTCGAAGGCAATCAGAAACTTTTGCGCATCTTCGTGGGAGAGCAGGACAAATGGCATGGATTGCCGCTGCATGAGGCGATCGTCAACGAAGCCCGGGCCTTGAAGATGGCCGGGGCTACGGTGATCAAGGGCTGCCTCGGTTTCGGCTGCAAGGCGCACATGCACACGGCCAAGCTGCTCTATTTATCCGAGGATTTGCCGATCGTCGTCGAGATCGTCGACACCGACGAGAAGATAAAGGGCCTTTTGCCCAGGCTCGATGAAATGGTCCAGGAGGGTCTCGTGACGCTGGAGGACGTGCACGTCATCATGTATCGGGCCAACGACGCCAAGTGAGCCGGTGCCATTCAGGGGTTGAGGTATTGGACTTTTCGGGCACGATTCGGAATATCCTTAACAAGCGATAAGTTCGAGAATTCAACCCCAGGCGCCGTTCCTATTGGCCGGGATGCTTCGCGTTCTTGAGAGCGCGCAGAGCCGTTATGAGCTTGTCATTGGCCGCGTCGTCCGCAGGGACGCGGGCGGCGGCGAAGGCTTGGCGCAGCGCCGACTGCGGCCTGGCCGCGGCGCTGATGAAATCGGCCAGGCTTTCGAAATCGTATTGATTTCCGTATAGAAAAGAAACTGGAATCAGGCCTTTTCCGGTTCGGCCCGCCAGCAGACGCCGGACGGAGTGAATCTGCTCCGGTGCGGAGGCTTTGGCCGATTCATCGAGGTCCTCCTGATATTTCGATAAAAATGGGATGCCGAGCATGCGCGCGATGGAGACGGCGTTGCGTCCCGCCAGGGTCGGGGGCAGGGTGCTTTGAGCGAACAGGAACTCGAAAATGGGAGCCGGCACGGGGCCGGTTTTGACCAGCAGAATTTGGCCGGGCTTGAGCGACTTCAAGGCCGTTGCGAGGCCGGGATCCGATACGGATACTATTCTAAGCTTTTCTTTCAGCCGCGCATTGGCGCGGAGGACGGCCTTCTTTCTCTTTTTTGAAAGCGCTGTGATCGACTTGCTCGACAGCGGCTCGGCGATGAGGCGTTCGACTTGGGCCAATTTTTCGTCGAGGCTGCTCAGAAGGGGCATGACGATGCCTTTGGGTTTCGGGGCGGGAGAAGCCTCGCTGAGCCCCAGCAGGAGCCGATGGATGGCTTCGGGCGAGGCGAAATCCAGGTCCAAGCCATAGGCTGGGAGAAGTTCCCGGCCCGGGAGCCCCGCCAGCAGCGTTTTGAGGCCTTCCTTATTAGAGCCAGACGGCAAAAAAGCCAGCGACTCGTCGGCCGCGGCTCTGTCGGCCAGCTTGTAGATGAATTGATGGAACTCCTTCATCGGCACCAATAAGGGCTCAGCGTCGCCGTTTTTCCAGATGGCGTCGCTTTGATACCGCTGCCACCCCTTGGGAAAGAGGCGCAGAAAGACGTCGACGTTGAAAATTTCCGCGAAGTTGGTCTGCGCGACGCCAAATGCCTCTTTCAAATGTTTGAGGAAATCAAGCCCGCCTGTTGCCGCGATCGCCACGCGCTGACTGCCTTGCATGAACCGGGAAAAGCTTCTCAGAGTCATGCCCAGCGCCGGGATTTTCTGATCTTCCTTGTTCGCGGGATCAAATCCCGGGATTATAATGGCGAGCTTTTCAGGCACGTCTCGCTTGTCATGAGGGAACTCCCAATATTTATCGAAGTACACGCCCTCGATCTCGCCCTGGAAGCCCAGGTCCCGCAAGCGGCGTACGATAGCCAAGGTCGCTGATTGGTGTCCCAGGCCGGGCGCGGGCGCAAAATAAACGCGGATTCGATCCTGGCCCTCGATCAGGGACCAAGCCGCGGCGTCATCTGCGCTTAAAGAGTCTCGAGGCGACGGCGAAAGCGCGGCCGACTTCTCCTTGGCTGCGGAACCGTCGAATAGCTCGTCCGCCTCGGCTTTAAGAGTCTCCTTCGGCCGATCTGGCGCGTTCGCTGCCGCCTGGACGAAAGGCGCGCTCAGCGCGATGTCCGGCGCCGCAACGGCAGCGGCCGCGATCGGCGCGGCGAGGATGGAAGAAGTCGGCAGGATAGGGGCGGGCGCCGGGATTGGGGTCAGTGGCGCCTGGGGAGCGCCTGCCCAGATTGGCTTTGTGACTAAAGGCCCGGGATGGGAGAGCGAGACGGAAAAGTTTTTAATCGAAGGGCGGGTGAGTTTTCCCCGCGTTGCGATTGGGCTTGAGAGAGGAGCGCGGCCGTTAACCGCCACGGCCAGGGCTTCAGGGCAACCCAGGCTCAGGGGAAGTCCAATGATCGCCGAGACCCAAACAACGTTCAAGCCTTTGCGGGCTCTGGAAATGATCCGGAACTCCATATTATGAGCAAGGATGCCAGCTCGTTTATGAAAAGGGTTGGGTCGAACGGGCAGCTAGGAGACGGTAAATGGCCTAATGGCGTGTGGGTCAAAAGTTGCGGCTAAGCCGGCTGGCCGGCCTTCTCGACGCAGGCCGGCGCGTCATGGGCCGGCGAATTGACCAGGATGCGGGAACGGGTCGAAAGGCTAATACGCCAGGGTCGTGGTTGGCATCTGCTGGATGATAGGCTGCTCCAATAGAATCGAATATATCTGAGGCTGCAGGTTCAACCTATCGTTGTCCGCGGTCCCGCCCAAATAAAACACCTGGCCGCCATGCTTGAACCAGACGGCATCGCGCTTTTCGTCGCGCCAGCGCTCGATGACCTCGATCTTGCCCCGGGTTTTGAGCTGCGCGAGCTGCGGCGTCCCCAAGGGAGAGCCGTCCCTAACGAAGACCTCGGCGAGACAGGGCGTGGTGTCGCTCATCCTTGTGACATGGACGCCCGTGGGCGATCCGTCCGGACGGTAAGGAGACATGCGTTCAATGACGACTCCCGGCCGCTGGCTGCCGATGGTTTCATCAACGTCGACGGGCAGGGGTTTGTATATCTCCCGCTTTTCATGCAGCCGCACGACTTCGGGTTCTCGGCTCATGTCCGCCAAATCGTAGGTTAGAACATTCTCGCTGTGGATGACGCGGGTCTCGCCCGGCGTAAGCTCGGAGGCAGGCTCCTCGCTTTTGCGGGAGATCAGCACGTTGAGGGTGCGGGCTTCCGGATCGATCCACTGGCCGCGCACTTGCTCGGCTTTTGGCAGCGCCAGCCGCGATACGGGAGCCTTGAGCCGGCGCAGATCCAGCACGTAAAGCTCTGCGGTGTTGGCGGTCAGCAGATAGCCTTTTGCCTCGAAGCACTTGAAGTCCAGCGGCGATACGGAAGGCATGATGCCGTCATGGGCCTCGGGCTCGAGCTCCAGCCGGGCTATGAGGGAAAGTCCTGCGTCAAAGGCCGCCACGATGTTGTCGAAGAATACGTAAAGGCGCTGGCCGTCGGTCCCCAGGAAGCGCGCCACCGTGCGCAAGCCCTCAAGCTTGACCGTCCGATTCTCGCGCAGATCCGCGCCGAGTCTTGAGAGCCTGCCCAGCAGGGGGTCGATGGAGAAGGCCCGCCCTCCCAGGGCCAGATGATCGCCCGGGTCTCGGGCCGCAGCCGTGGATTTGAGGATCAAGGCCTGATGCGGCGCTACCTCGTAGTTGTAGGTCGTGGCGCTAGAAAAGACGACGAAGCCTTTGGTTTCGGCCGCGGCCGGCGGCGTTTGAAAGGCGGCGAGCAGGATGAGGGGCAGCCGGATTGATTGCATGGAGATATCCTAGCGCATAGGCGGGCCAATGCCTAGGGCCGCGGCTGAGATAGCACTAGACGATAGTGCCGCCTGTGTTGTTGAATTTAACGAAAGATCATGGTCCTATGAGAGTGCGGCGCAATGCCCAGGTTGCCGATATGCTGTGGCCTATTTTTTATCAAGGGGTCTCTGGACTGCTCACCGATAATAAGGCCAACAACGCGAAAAAGGTGACCTCCGGCACCGCTTTATTGCGCATTTTTTTTGACCATGTTTTGACCGGTGAAAGCCACACTGTCATTGGACTTGGCGATTTTAATTGGCGAATCTTTTTTGGGGCTTGCGCATCTAACAGGGGGAGGATGAACCATGTTGACGGCTAAAGCTATCATGACGGCGGGGTTGGCGTTGGGCCTGGCCGGGACGGCCAGGGCCCAGGCCGACTCTTGCACGCTCGGCTGCGCCGTGGAAGCGGTCCTGGAGAGAAACCCGGAAATGGCGGGGGCCCGCTACCGGCTTGATGAAGCCGACTCGGCCTTGCGCGAGGCGCAACTCAAGCGCCTGCCCAGCCTGGCGGTCAACAGCTCGTTTACGCGGGGGGACAACCCGGTCTACGCGTTCGGGACCTTGCTTGACCAGCAGTCCTTCACGCAGGCCAATTTCGACATCCACAGCCTCAATCACCCGAGCCTGGTCAGCAATTTCAGGAACTCATTGGAAATCGGCGTGCCGCTGTTTACCGGTTTCGAGCTGCAGAGCTTTGAACGCTTGGGCCGCCTGGGAAGGGACGCGGCGGAAAGCGGACGCGACCGGGCGGCGCAGAAGCTGCGCTATGAGACGACGCAAGTCTTTCTGCAAGTTCTTCTTCAGGAGGAACTGGCCCGGGTCCTGGCCGAGAGGGTCGAGGCTTCCGGCTCGGAGATCGAGAGCGCGCGCAAGCTCAAGGCAAAAGGCCTGGTCCTGGGCTCTGATTACTACGCGGCCCAGGCCGCGCTGGGGGGCTTGAAGGCTTGGCAGACGCGTTCGTCCGCGGACCTGGCCGCGGCCAGGTCCGCACTGGCCATCCTGATGGGCGCGCCGTCCATGGTCAAGGGAACGTTGGCGTACAAGGAATATCCCTTGGAACGCGAGGCCGAGCTCGCGGATAAGGCTTTGCAGGGCCGGCCTGAACTTCGGCAGGCCGCTTTTAAGGAAAACATGGCGGCCATTTGGCGGCGCAAAGAGGGGCTCAGCCTCCTGCCCAAGGTCGAGGCTTTCGCGGCCTTGGAGACCGACACCAGGGATTTCAACGCCAATCCCTGGAACCGGCTTTTCGGCGTGCGCGCCAAGCTGGCCCTGGGCGATCCCTCTTATCTGCCCCGGCGTTTCAAGGCGGAAGCCGCCTGGCAGGCCAGCCGGGCGGATGCGCGAAAACTGCGGCAGGATGTCGCGCTCGAGGTTTCCCGGGCGTGGCAGGGCTTGGCGGGCGCGCGCGCCGCTTGGCCCATTGCCAAGGACACCTTGGACAAGGCCAGGCAATCTCTGGAATTGTTCCGGCCGCTTTACCGGGAGGGCCGGCAGAGCATACTCGAGGTGCTCCGGGCCGAGGAGGGCTTGGCCCGGGCCCATGCCGCCTACCTGGAAAGCCTTTACAACATCCATGACGGCCGCGCGCGCCTGCTGTTGGCGGCGGGGAGCCTGGACAATGCCGCGGTGCGGGAAATCGAGCGGGGACTGGAGGCCGGACAATGAGCGAAGATATCCAGGCGCAGAGCCGCCGCCTCGGAGCCGCGGGAGTCCTGGCCCGGACTTTCATCCGCTCCAAACTGACCGCTCTCATCGCCGTCGGGGCGGTCCTGTTGGGTCTGCTCGGAGTCCTGAAGCTGCCCCGCGAGGAGGAGCCTCAGATCAACGTTCCCATGTTCGATATTTTCGTGGGCTTTCCCGGCGCCAGCGCCAAGGAGGTGGAGGAGCGCATCGTCAACCTGGGCGAGCGAAGGCTCTGGGAGATTCCGGGCGTCGAGTACATCTATTCCACGGCCGAGTCCGGCTCCGCCTTATTCATCGTGCGCTTCAAGGTCGGCACGAATCCGGAAGAGGCCATGACGCGCATCTACACCAAGACTTTCGCCCATCTCGATTTCATGCCTCCTGGCGCGAGCCAGCCGCTGATCAAGCCGCGCTCCATAGACGACGTGCCCATCCTGGCCTTGACCCTTTCCGGGTCCGGCCTGGACTCCCTGGCGCTGCGCCGCGCCGCGGCCCTGCTGCGCCAGGAGATCAGCGCGGTCCCGGACGTTTCCCAGACCGATATCATCGGCGGGCATAAGCGGCAGTTCCTGGTCCATTTCAATCCGGCCGCGCTCGCCAGCCGTCGCTTGACGCCGCTGGAGGTCGCAGGCATCATACAGGCCTCCAACCAGAAGCTTCCGGCAGGACATTACAGTCGCGGCGGCCGGGATGTCGCGGTCGAGACCGACGCTTTCATCCGTTCCGCGCAAGACCTCAAGCGCGTCGTGGTCGGGGTTTCCTCGGGCCGCCCCGTGGTTCTGGAGGACGTGGCGCGCGTGTCGGACGGGCCGGATGAGGATGAGCGGGAGGTGTTCACCGTTGTGGCCGGCCAGGGCGAGGCCGCGGAGCGGCCGGCCGTGACCATCGCGGTCTCCAAGCGCCGGGGCGCCAATGCCACGACCGTGTCCGAGGCGGCGCTTGCCCGGGTCGCGGAGGTCCAAAAGGCGCTCCTGCCGCCCGGACTGCAAATCGCGGTCACCCGCGATTACGGGGACACGGCCAAGGAGAAATCCGACGAGCTGCTTTTCCACATGTTCCTGGCCACGGTCTCGGTCACCCTGCTCATCGCCCTGGCCCTGGGCTGGCGCGAGGCCGTGGTGGTGGCCATCGCCATTCCCGTGACCCTGGCGCTGACCCTGCTCATCTACTATCTCGCGGGCTATACCCTCAACCGCATCACGCTTTTCGCCCTTATCTTTTCCATCGGCATCCTGGTCGACGACGCCATCGTGGTCGTCGAGAACATTCATCGCCATTTCTCCATGCGCGACGGCCGGTCCTTGTGGCGGCTCTCCGTGGACGCCGTGGCCGAGGTGGGCAATCCCACGCTTCTGGCCACCTGGACCGTGATCGCGGCCATCCTGCCCATGGCTTTCGTCAGCGGGCTCATGGGGCCGTACATGCGGCCCATTCCCGTGGGGGCCTCGGCGGCCATGCTGTTCTCCGTGGCCATCGCCTTCATCATCTCGCCGTGGGCCTTCGCGCATATCCTGGAAAAGTTCCCTCCGCAGGCGCACGGGGGCGCCGCCGAATCGGCGCTGGACCTCTTCTATCGGCGTTTCATGACCGCGCTGCTGGAGAACTCGCGCTTGCGCCTCTGGTATTTCGCGGCCATGATCGCGCTCCTGGCCGGGTCGCTGAGCTTGGTCCTGGTCAAGGCGGTCACGGTCAAGATGCTTCCGTTCGACAACAAGAATGAATTCCAGATCGTGCTGAACATGCCCGAGGGCACGGCCCTGGAGGCCACGCGCCGGGCCGCGGGCGAAATGGCCGGCTATCTGCGCTCCATCTCCGAGGTCCGGCGCGTCACGACCTATGCGGGGACCTCCTCGCCCTATAATTTCAACGGCCTGGTACGGCACTACTTCCTCAGGCAGCGGCCCAACCAGGCCGACATTCTGGTCAGCCTCTCGCGCCGCCAGGAGCGCCGAAGGCAGAGTCACGACATCGCCAAGGAGGCGCGCGGTCCCATACTCGATATCGCCCGTCGCTACGGGGCTCGCGTGCAGGTGGCGGAAATCCCTCCCGGACCGCCGGTCCTTTCCACCTTGGTCTTCGAACTCTACGGTCCGGACGCGGCCAAGCGCGCGGCATTGGCCCGCAAGCTCCGCGAGCTTTTGCAGCGCACTCCGGGCATCGTGGACGTGGACACCTACGTGCCGGACCCGCAGCCCATGCGGCGCCTGGTGGTGGACCGCCAGAAAGCGACCCTCAACGCCATTCCGGCCTCGGCGGTGGCGCAAACGGTGAGCATGGCTTTGGAAGGCCGAAGCGTGGACTTGGCGCATGTGGAGGAGGAAAGGGAGCCGGTGGACATCCGCCTGCGCCTGCCGGCGGAGCGGCGGGGAGACCTGTCCGCGACCCAATCCATCGCGCTGCTTTCGCGCAACGGCACTCCGATTCCCGTGGGCAGCCTGGCCCAGGTCGAGAGCGCCGAGGTCGATGCGCCCATCTATCACAAGAATCTCCAGCCCGCGGCCTATGTCATCGCTGACGTCTCCGGGAAACAGGAAAGTCCGGTCTATGCCATACTGAAGCTGCGCCGCCCGATCCGTGACCTGGCCGATTCCATGGGCATAGAACTCAATGAGTATTTTACCCGCCAGCCCGAGAGTTCTCAAGAATGGGCGCTGAAGTGGGACGGGGAATGGCATATAACCTACGAGGTCTTTCGCGACCTGGGCCTGGCCTTCGCCGTGGTGCTGATCCTCATCTATATCCTGGTCGTGGGCTGGTTCAAGTCCTTCAGCGTGCCGCTCGTCATCATGGTGCCGATCCCCTTGACCTTGGTGGGGATATTGCCCGCGCACTGGGCCCTGGGCGCTTTTTTCACGGCCACGTCGATGATCGGTTTTATAGCCGGGGCCGGCATCGTGGTGCGCAACTCCATCATCCTGGTGGACTTCATCCAATTGCGCCTCAAGGAGGGCATGCCCCTGGAAGCTGCGGTGGTGGACGCGGGCGCGGTGAGGTTTCGTCCCATGCTGCTCACGGCCGCGGCCGTGGTCGTGGGCGCCGGGGTCATTCTTTTCGATCCCATCTTCCAGGGTTTGGCCGTTTCCTTGATGGCCGGCGAGGTGGCTTCGACCGTGCTCTCGCGCACGGCCGTGCCGGTTCTGTATTTCCTGCTGGCGCGGCGCGCGCATCTTGATGAAGCTGAGCGTCGGGAGGAAATATAAAGGAGGAGTTGATCATGAGCATAGAGCGCCAGATTCGTCTTATAGCTGGAAGCCTTATCTTGATCAGCCTGGGCTTGGCGGTCTGGGTGAACGGGAACTTCCTTTGGCTGACGGCTTTCGTGGGAGCCAACCTGTTTCAGTCCGCCATCACCAAGTGGTGCTTGATGGAGGACATCCTCAGGAAATTCGAGAATAAGGAGGGCGGCGGAAGCTGTTGCGGCGGGGAAGAAGCGAAACACTCCTGATTGGCGGCCTGCGGCCGTTGCGCGCTTTGCTATTTCCGGATTATGCCCAGATATTCGCGGGAGCGCCGGAATAGGCGGACGCGCTCGATCTTTCCGAGATGGCCGTTCACGCGACGGATCAAAAAGCCCGTGACCTTTTCCGGGAACGCCCATTCCAATATTCTTTCAATGACGATTGCTGCGGGCAATATGAGGGCGCCTATCCCTATCATCGCGAGAGGAGCATGGCTGATAACGACAAAAATCATGAAAGCCGCGCTGATTAGGCCGCTCGCTAGAGTAAGCCAAACCTCTGCAACGAATGGCCCGCCCAATGTGGGAATGGAATTCTTGCTCAGCATGTCGGCGCCGCTGATTCGGCCATTCCTGAGCCCGAAATAGTCGAATATGGCTTCGGACCGGCGAAAGGCATCCCTGGCCCTGCCCGCGAAAACATCGCAGGCTATCAGGGTGATGGACGCCTCGTCCAGGAGGCGCCCTCGAATAGGGGCGAAGAATTCATGAAAGTTGGTATCGACCACGCCGGTGTACGGCGGGCGCGTCCTGGCGTACACGCCCCCGATTCGCGCCAGAAGCGTGCCGGTGCCTTCCGTGAAAAGATCGAACCTTCCGTGCGTGCCAATCGCCAGATGGCTGATCTTCTCTCCATCATGAAGCGCGGTCTTCAAGCGCGAGAGAACCTGTTCTCTGGTCTTGCCTTCTACCACGGCGATCCGCCGGCGCGGATACGCGAGTCGGTACTCCATCTTCAGAGCGCGCGTTTTCCCATGAGTGAAGGCTTTCCGTTCATCGAGGACGGTGAGCAGCAGGATGACTTTTTTCGATTCGGGAATGTTTTCCCCGGTCGGCGGGCTTTTCTGGGCAACGGCAAGCCCGGCGCATTGAACTTGGCCTGAAACGTCCCCGCGGCGCAGCCCGCCGAGAAGCGTGGATGCCAGTTGCCGCGCTCTTTCCACCACCCCGCTCTTGCTCTCCGTTGCGACGGAACGCGCCTCAAGAATGGCGTTGGCCTGGCTGATGAAAGATGGGTCGGGACGCGGCGAGGACGACACCCCCCGGTTATCTTGTCCGTGTTCTTCACCGGCGAAAGGAACGGCTGGAGTGAAATCGATGCGATCCGTCTGTCCGACGTCCGCCGCGCCGGGCCGCGCCGTTTTGATGCCGGCGATGGGCCGCGCCGGCAAGATCGGGGTTTCGCCAGTCGGGATGGGGCGGAGCGCGCGGCTCTGGGGCATGGGCGAAGCCGGCGGAGAAACCTCGAAACGCAGCGTCTTGCCGGAGCCGGACGCTTGCCCGATGGCGGCTTTGATCGCCGGAAGGATCGGGACGGCTCTGCCGGAGCCGCGGCCGGATATCGATGCGCGCACGGGCTGGGAGAAAAGTGGCAAGCGCGCGGTCGAGACGATAAGCCAAGCGCCGGCAAAAGCGCCAAGCGCGCGGAGGCTGCGGGCGCGTTTCATGACGCTAAGAGGATAGGCGTCGGACGGCCGCCGCGCCTGGGGCAAAAGGGCAGCCCCTGAGGGCCGGAAGACCTATCGAGAGAGCATGTGGCCATCCGCCGATGGCAGGCCTTTTTTAAAAAAATGGCAACATCATCCGGCTACACTGGACCGCATGACTCCCATCAAGAAGGTCTGCGCTTGGTGCCAGTCCCACTTGGGTTTCGTTGACGGCAACGGCCGCCTGGATTTTCCGGTCAGCCACGGGCTGTGCCCGGCCTGCAAAGAGAAGATACTGGCGGAGATGGCGGCCGCCGAATAATGCCTGGCGCGCCAAAGGACGTCGGCGCGAAGTATGGCCTGAGGCTCCCGGCGTCGGGCGTGTCTTCCGGTCCTGCCAGCTCGTGTCAGCGTCGTTAGCCAGGGACTAGCGTTTATTGGCCTGCCCCGCGTCTCGAGTTGGACGAAGAATCCCTGGATGAGACTTGGAGGCTTAAGTCCAGTTTTGTAAAATGAGTCCTGGCCATGGCGCCCATGATCGACGTGACGACATTGCCTTTGCCTCGGTTCGTGGAGGTGGGGCCCCGCGACGGCCTGCAGAACGAGGCCGTCGTGGTCTCTCGCGAGGCCAGGGTGGCCTTTATCGACGCGCTCTGCGACGGCGGGGTGCGGGAGATATCCGCCGGGGCCTTCTCCGGGCGGCCGGTGGCCGCGCAATTGGCCGGATCAGGCGAGGTGCTTGAGAACGTCCGCCGCAAGGAAGGCGTCATGTATTCGGCGCTGGTGCTCGACGAAGAGGGCTTGGACGCGGCCGTGGCGGCCGAGGTGGACAAGCTGGAAGTCCTCTGCGCCGCCTCGGAGACGTTCTCGCGCAAGACGCTCGACGTCCCCATCGCGCATATCCTCGAGCGCCTGCGCCCGCTTTTGGGGCGGGCCGGCAAGACCGGCTTGCCCGTGCGCGCCGGCGTGGCCACGGCTTTCCATTGTCCCTATGAGGGAGCCGTGCGTCATGACGCCGTGGTGGCCGTCGTCGAGCGGCTGCGGGCCATGGGCGTCTGCGAGTTCTCCCTTTCCGACACCCTCGGCCGCGCCTCGCCCCAGGACGTGCGCGGGCTTTTGGATGTCCTGCTTAAGCGCGTGCGGCCCGAGCAGGTCTTCCTGCATTTTCACACGACTTACGGGATGGCGATCGCCAACGCGCTTTGCGCATGGACCGAGTACGGGATATCGGGTTTCGACGCGTCGGCCGGGGGCGTGGGGGGGTGTCCGTATGCTCCAGGGGTGGGCGGCAACGTGGCCACGGAGGACCTGGCTTTCGCGTTCTTGGCCTGCGGGGCTCCGGTGCGCCTGGATTTCCGCAAGCTCAAGGCGGCGGCAATGGCGTTGTCCAAGCATTTGGGCCACCCATTGCCCTCACATTTAAGTAGAATAGAGTTCAAGTAATTTTGGGGCGCCCGTAGTGAAATGGATATCACGACAGCCTCCGAAGCTGTAAGTATAGGTTCGATTCCTATCGGGCGCAATTTTTTTGGTGCCAGACGTGAACTTGCGGAACTTATTATTGGAAGCCGCGTTTTGGTAATCCGCGCCGCAGCTGCTGGAAACCCCTTGCCATCAGCCCCATCCTTAGTTCTTTTAGTTCCCTGTCAGTGATGCGTTCAGTTTGACACGAGGTTTCAATCCGCTTAGGCTGACCACTAAGACCTTTCATAAATCTGGGAATTTCTTGACGGAGCGCCAACGGCAACAGGGAACCGCCGAGATGATGGGTCCAGCTGACAGCCAAAAGAATATCTTTCACGCCGTCCAGCCCCGGCGCAGCGTTCCGTAGTTTGGTAGCATCGGTATACTATATGAACCGCGACAAGGATTATCGGACCGAGCATCTCAATCCAATGCCGTTTGAGGAATACGGCAAGCATGTGCGCAAGCTCATGGCCCGGATCAGAGAATATCTTGCGAAAAATAAGATCGCCTTCGATGCCGTGGCGCCGATTCTGAGAAGCGGCGGCGTTCCGGGCGGTATGCTCGCCGTTTATTTCGATATCCCGGTGATGATCCCGCTTCAATTTAAATACCGTTATAGGCCGACGCGCCTTGAGCAGGTGCTTCCCTTCCCAAGGCTAAAAGATCCTTTGCCCGAGCGCCCGAAGATCCTCATCTGCGAGAATAATACGAGCTCGGGAGAAACGGCCCGGACGGCGGTTGGCGTGATTCGGGAACGTTATCCGGCGGCTACGATCTTCTATGCTACGGTAGCCAAAGTCTACGGCGGGCCGGATGTGATCGAAGGAGTGGAAGAATCCTTCTACGGCGTCCGAACCAATGAGCGACTTCTTGCCACCGCGGAGCAGGCAAGGGCCTTCGATCTCAGAGCGGATGTTACTTTGTTCCCTTGGGAAGTGGCTGAGAAAGAGCTGTCTGAAATGAACGCATTCTCATGACAACACGGCCCCAACAGCCGTGAGGCTCTTGGGGCCGTGAATTCAAAGTCTTGACGCTTATGGCGCGGGGTTGGCCGGCGCCGGCTGTTGAGGCTGGGGGGGCATGTCGCCGGGGCCTGGCTGGTGCGGTCCGCCGCGGCCCTCGCGTCGTTCCCTGAGTTCTTCGCGACGTTCCTTCCGGTGCTCCCGCCGCATGGCGCGGGCCTGCTGCACAAGCTTGCGTTTTTGCTCCCTGAGCGGCCGAATTTTTTCATGGAGTTCCTTCATCTGCTGGCGCAGCTGCCGGGCCTGCTCCTGAAGAGGCTTGAGTTGGGCGTCGATCTCCGCGATCTGGCCGCGCAGCGACTGGGTTTGCGGCTGTTGCGCGGAACTCTCGGCCTCCGCGGCCGGCGCGGGCGCTTGCGCGGCCGCCCAGCCCGAAAGCGCGAGTATTGCCGTGACTATCATGGACGTTCTTTTTGCCATTGTGCCTCCTGAGATATCGTATATATTACGTTTTTGGGGGCACTATAGGTCGCTGAATTTTCAGCTGAGTTATGGTCTGGGCAGGAAAAGGAGCGTCTGCATGTAGGGCGAGGATTTCCCCGCCAAGGCGAACCTGATGGTTTCTTCATAGAAGCGAGCCGCCTGCGCGGGATTCTTTATTCCCGCGACGACCTCATAGACCAGGTTGGCGGTCAGAAAATTTTTCTCCTCGCTGTCTGAGCGCACGGAGAACCGTCCTCCTTTTTCGTCGACTCGCACCCTGTCGCTGAACGCCGCCAGCGCCGGTTCCATGGTCGCGGGAACGCTGAAGGACACGGTCTGCTCGATAAAGTCCGGCGTGCCCCTTTTTAACTCATCCGCGGCGACATCCCAGACCATGGTCTTCGCCCAGGGACCCTTGCGGTCCCAGATAAGCCGGCCGTATCTGGCCTCGTCGGGCGGCCCGTATTCCTCGATGAGCTTGGCGGCTGTAAGACGAGAGGGGTCGGACCAATGGCGGATGATGGTCTCGGCCTGTTCGCGGCGCGCCTCTGGCGCCAAAGTGGCGCATCCGGCGAGAAAACCCAACGTCATCGCGGCCGCGATGATTTCGACTAAGCCGTTTTTCTTGTGCATGGCGGATCATCTCCTTTCGTCAATAGGATGACCCGGGGGCGTCAAATCCCCATCAACTGTTTGATGAGACCGGCCTAGCGAGGACCGTCCAATAAGTTCCGTAAGTTCACGTCTGGCATCCTAATGGGCGAAGCGCCACCAATCGTAGTGGTCGTGCTCGAGCTTCGCGATCGAAGGCATCGGGAAAAAGAGGAACTCGTCGGGCCCGGCGAACCAGAATCCGTGCCGGATGATCTTGTAGGAGACCTTGGAGAGCGTAGAGATGAGGTTGATGGTCTTCGTCTTCTTGTCGGGCTGGTGCTCCAACTCCGTCAGGTACTCCAGAAGGCGGTTGAGGTTCGTGTCCGGTATGGGAGAGAGCTTGATGTTGCCGTGCTTGGTCGTCTTGAGGAACGCCGCGATGTCGAATTCGTACTGCGTGAAGAATACCTTCGGCGCGCCTTTCGACTTGGTGCCGGTGGTGATGTATTTCCCGAACGCGCGCTGGTCCAGGGTGGACGCCACCAGGTTCGACAGCGGCGTGATCTCCTGATAGAGGCGCACCAGGCCGGGCTCATTTTGCGCGGTATAGGGCTTGCTTTTGAGTTCCAGCGCCTTGCCGTTGACGGTGACTAGATAGAGGCTCTTGATCGCGGCGAGCTTTATGTGCTCAAGAACGGAGTAGGAGGAGACATACTTCGTCTTCTTGGGCGAGCCGTCGTTGTGAGGCACGGTCAAGGAGACGTAATGATCGATGTCGAAATATGGGTCCCGGAATTGGGGATCAATCTCCGCGAAGATGACCTTCCCTTCGTGGTGCTTGGCGCTGCCGATGGTGTAGTGCTCGGCGAATTGGTCCGGATCAAGCTGGGAGGCGACGAGAGCATTATTGGGGAATACGATCATGTAAAGGTGGACCGTGTTGTTCTTGTTCATCTCGACTCCTTGCCGGCGGGACGACTTCAGGTCGTCAGCCCGAAATAATATATGAAGTTGACGCGGACAAGGCAAATTCGCCTAGGCGACCCAGGGCATAAGGCCCGGGAGGATCGGCCGCAAGGCCTAGGGCGCGATCAAAACCGCCGTGCCGTTGACCTTGCCTGCCTTGAGATCTTGCAGGGCCGCGTTGGCCCGCGACAGGGGATAGCGTTATATCCTGGCCGGCATATGGAACAACGGGGTCTCATCCCCAGCCGGATGGATGTTGGGGGAAACCTCGGCCTGGAGTAAGCTAAGATATTTCCATGAAAACAATGACAAAACTGGCGGCAACGGCTTTGTGCCTGCTGAGTCCAACTGTCGGCAGGGCGGCGATGAACTTAGGCGCGCTCGCGGAGATCGGGCCTGTGGCCAGCTTTAGCAAGAGCGATCGCGCGGTAACCTTTTCATGCTCGGACCAATCCCAGGTGCGCGTCTATGTTTTGGCGCCGGACTTGGTGCGCGTGCGCGCGGCTTTTCGCAAGCCCATCGCCGAGACCGATCACTCCTGGGCCGTGGCCAGGACTTCCTGGGACATGACGCCCTGGAGCCTTGAAGAGGGAACGGATCGTTTCTTGATACTGACGGATGAGTTGGAGATTTCCGTGCAGCGCCAGCCTTTGCTTATAGAGTTCCGCGACCCCAAGACTCACCGGGCCATCAACTCGGACGGCCGACCCATGCTTTATGACCCCAACGGCGCGGCCGTGGCCGCGGTGAAGAAATTCGGCCTGGAGGAGCATTTTTACGGCCTGGGCGAGAAGGCGGCGCGGCTCGACAAGCGCCGCGGCGGCTTTGAAATGTGGAACAGCGACACCCCCGGCTACGGCGAAGGCACGGATCCGATCTATCAGAGCGTCCCGTTTTACATGGGCTGGCTCCAGGGCGCGGCCTACGGCATTTTCTTCGACAACAGTTTTCGCGGTCATTTTGATTTTGGCCAAAGCGATCAGCGCTACTCCTCTTTCGCGGCCGAGGGCGGAGAGATGAATTATTATTTTTTCCAAGGTCCGGGCATGAAGAAAATTCTGGGTCGTTACGCGGATTTGACCGGTCACATGCCCTTGCCGCCCAGGTGGACGCTGGGTCATCAGCAGAGCCGCTGGAGCTATTACCCGGACGCCCTGGTCGAGGAAATAGCGCGCCGCTACCGCGAAGAGGACCTGCCGCTTGACGCCGTGCACCTCGATATACATTACATGAACGGCTACCGGGTGTTCACCTGGGACCCTAAGTTCTTTCCCGATCCTTTGGGCCTGCTCAGCCGGCTCAGGCAGCAGGGCGTCAAGGTCGTGACCATAGTGGACCCCGGGGTGAAATATCAGCCCCCGACCAAGCCCGCGGCCGCGACGCCGCGGCCCGAACTCGCGCCGCAGGACGACAACTACTATGCATATGACCAGGGCCTGGCCAACGGCTATTTCCTCAAGCGCCGCGACGGCAGCCTCTACATCGGCGAGGTTTGGCCGGGAGAGAGCGTTTTCGTGGATTATTCGCTGCCTGCGGCCTCGCGCTGGTGGGGGGATTTGCACAGGGCCTACCTGGATTACGGGGTGGCGGGAATTTGGAACGACATGAACGAGCCGGCTGACTTCAAGGACCGGACCGGAGAAAAACAGATGTCCGTTGTCTACCATGATGCGGGCGAGCGCTCTACGCATGCCAAGAATCGCAACATTTTCGCGCTCTTGATGGCCAAAGCCACCTACGAGGGTTTGGAGCGCCTGGCTCCGGAGCGGCGACCTTATGTCATTACCCGGGCGGGCTATGCCGGAATACAAAGATACTCCACCATGTGGACCGGCGACACCACCAGCACCTGGGAGACGTTGGCCTTGAGCCTGCCCATGCTGCAAACATTGGGCCTTTCCGGAGAGCCGTTCGTAGGCACGGACACCGGCGGTTTCCAGGGCCGCTCTGACGGAGAATTGCTCGCGCGTTGGTATCAGCTCAGCTTCCTGACGCCTTTTTGCCGCAACCATAAGATATCCAACGGCAATGACCAGGAGCCTTGGCGCTTCGGCAAGCATTACGAGGACATAATCCGCAGGTACCTGAAACTGCGCTATCGTCTTTTGCCGTTCCTCTATACCGTTTTGGAACAGGCCCATCGCACTGGCGTGCCGTTTTTTCGTCCGCTGTTGCTCAACTATCAAGGCGACCCAAGCGCCTTGACTCTCGACGACCAGTTTATGATCGGCGACGACCTGCTGGCCGCGCCCGTGCTCGCCGCCGGAGCGACCGCGCGGCCGGTCTATCTGCCCGCCGGTTCTTGGTATGACTATTGGACCGGAGCCAGGCGGGCCGGCGGCAAGGTGGTGCGCGTTGAAGCGCCATTGGAAACCGTGCCGCTGTTTGTCCGGGCCGGCGCGATCATCCCCATGGGTCCGGAAATGAATTATGTGGGGGAAAAGCCGGTTGATCCATTGACCTTGGAGATATATCCGGACGAGAAAGGACGGGCGTCCGCCTCGTGGTATGAGGATGACGGCGTCAGTCCGGACTACAAAAAGGGCGTTTTCCGGCGCACTTCCGTGGATGTGTCCCGATCCGGCGGCGCTTGGCAAATCGCCTTGGCCGCGCCGCAAGGCGGCTACGACCCCGGGCCGCGGCATTTGGTTTTCAACCTCCGGACCGACGGGGCCGTCAAGCAGGCGCTGCTGGACGGCAAGGTCATGCCCGCGGCCGGTTGGCGCCAAGACGGCAAAGCCTTGTCCGTGACCATAAAGGACGACGGAAAGGCCCACCGCATCAGCCTTCGTTAACCCCGGGGCAAACGACCCGCCTCCGAGCGCGGCTAGGCATTGCTGATTTTGATCAGGTATAATACAGGCGCATACGGCCATGGGATTTTGCCCCGACGCACCTCAGAATATCTTCCTGATCGGCGCCTATTTAGGCCTGATGGTCTACGGCTTGGTTTCCCTGGCCTCGTTTTGGGCCTTCATCCACGTTAAGCAGCGGGGGGATCGGGATATATCGGACGGCTGGTTCATCCTGTTCGGATTGGCCCTGCCCGTGTCCGGGTTTCTTCTGAGCCTGTTTTCGGTCTGGGGCGCCTTGATCCTGCCGGCGTCGTTGGCCATTCTCTTCTACCAGACCGCGGCCCAGGAATGGGGCGAGGCCCGGCTGTTGCGCGCGGAGAATGACGAGGAACTAAGGCATGCCGACAAGATGATACTCGACGACGCCAACAACGCCGCGGCATACTGGGGCAAGGCCAAGGTCTACGAGAGCCGGGGTTTTTATGACGAAGCTTGGCGGCACTATTATCTCGCCCATCGACTCTGCGATCGGGCTTTGCCCGCCCATGAGCTCGACGAGATCAAGACCCGCCTGATTCATGCCAAGGACGCGGCTCGGGGGGGAAGGGCCGCCGGGGCCTTGGGTTCGCCTCTGCGGTCGTGGCTGCGTCTGGAGCTGGTGTTCTTTTTCTTGGGCTGCGGGCTGTTGTTCTGGAACTGGGCTTTCGGGCTCAATGTCTGCGGCGTCATGCTTTTCGATTGCTGGCTTTTCAGCCGGCGCTGACTTTAAAGCAGGCTCGCCAGGCTCGCCACGAGCCGGTCCCAGTCCGCGTCGGGCAGCCCGCCTTGGGCGAAGTCCGCCCGGCCGCCGGCCGACCCGCCATGGGCGGCGCAGAGCCGCTTGGCCGCGGCCGCGGCGTCGAATCTCTTTCCGGCCAGATCGTTGGTCGCGCACAGCACGAAGGATATCTTGCCCGCGTGCGGGGCGGCCAGAAACACCACGCCGGATCCCAGCTCGGATTTTATCCGGTCGCAAATGCCGCGCAGGGATCTCGGATCGGCTCCCTCGAGCTTCTGGACGCAGAGCTTGACGCTCTTGATTTCCATGACCCGGCGGCCTTCGGCCGCTTCCGAGAATTTCCGGGCCTTGAGGCCGCGCAACGCGTTTTCGAGGTCCTTGAGGCGCGCGCGCAGGGACGGCTCATCGGGCCCCGAAACGGCCTCGGCCGAGCCGCCCAAGGCGCGGATCTGGCCGATGAGTTCGTCCTGCCGCTCGCGCAGCTGGGCGAGCGACTTCTGGCGGGCTTCGGCGCGCTGGCGGAGGTGCTCGGTCACGGACGGGCCGGCCAAGGCCTCGATGCGGCGGATGCCGGCCGCGACCGAGGATTCCCTGACGATCTTGAAGCTCTCGATCTGCGCGGTGTCGGCGGCGTGGGTGCCGCCGCAGAGCTCCAGGCTGAAGCGGTTGTGCGGGTCTTCCCAGCCCTTGGGGCCGATGAGCACGAAGCGCGGCAGTTCGCCGTAGTCCTCGCCGAGAAGCGTGATGGCGCCCAATTCCCGGGCCTGGGCCGCGGGCAGGCGGCGAACCGCGACGGGAAGGGCCTTGCCGATCTCGTCGTTGACGATGGCTTCGACCCGCGCGATTTCCTCCGGGGACAGGGCTTTGGGATGGGTGAAATCGAAGCGCAGCCGCTTGTCGTCCACATAGGAGCCGGCCTGCCGGACATGAACTCCCAGGACTTGGCGCAAGGCGGTGTTGAGCAGATGGGTGGCCGTGTGGTGCGACATGATCCGCTTGCGGCGGGCCGCGTCGACCCGGGCGATGACCTGGTCGCCGGCCGCGATTTTTTGGCCCGGTTCGATCCTCGCCAGATGGACGATGACGTCGCCTTGCTTGACCGTGTCGATAATCTCGGCCAGGATGCTGCGGCCGTCCGGGCTGAGCAACTGGCCCGTGTCTCCGACCTGGCCGCCGCTTTCCGCGTAGAAAGGCGTCGTTTTCAAAGCCAGCCGGCTGGGCGGCGGCTTGCCGTCCCGGCCCGCCTGGCCGCGGGATTCGGTCTCGATGACCAGGACCTCGGTGCGCTCCTCCAGGGAATCGTAGCCCGTGAATTGCGGCCGCTGCGCCGGGTCTATGGCCAAGGGTTTGCCCAGCTCCGCGCCCGAGCCCTTCCAGGAGGCGCGGGCGATCTCGGCCGCATCCTCCTTGGCTTTTTGGAATCCTTCCTCATCCACCTTGAGTCCCCGCTGGGCGCAAATCTCGCGCGTAAGTTCCAGGGGAAAGCCGAAGGTGTCGTAGAGCTTGAAGGCCTGCTCTCCAGGCAGGATGTTCGAGGCGTTTTCCAGCAGGGTTCTCAGCTCCCGCTCTCCGGCGCCGAGGGTCTCTAGAAATCGCTCCTCCTCCATCCTGAGTCCCGCGCTCACCAGGCCCGAGGCTCCCGCGATCTCGGGATATACCGATTGAAAAACCTCCACCACGGAGGGCACGAGCCTGTGCAGGAACGGCTCCTGGCAGCCCATGAGCTGGCCGTAGCGCACGGCGCGGCGGATGAGCCGGCGCAGCACGTAGCCGCGCTCCACGTTCGAGGGGATGACGCCCTCGCTCATGAGCATGATCGCGGCGCGGGCATGGTCGGCGATGACGCGCAAGGCCAGCGTCGTGTCCGGAGATCGGCCTGGGTCCAATCCCAGGATATGGATGGCGCTGGCCGTGACGGGGGAGAATAGGTCCGTGTCGAAAGGGGAGTCCTTGGCCTGCGCCACGAAAGCCAGCCTTTCGAGGCCCATGCCGGTGTCGATGTTCTGGCGCGGCAAGGGCTTCAAGCCGCCGTCGGCCTGACGGTCGAATTGCATGAACACCAAGTTCCAGAGCTCGAGGTATCGGTCGCAGTCGCAGCCTGGAGCGCAGCCGGACTGTCCGCAGCCGCGCTCGGCCCCCCGGTCGAAATATATCTCGGAGCAGGGGCCGCAGGGCCCGGTCGGGCCCACGGCCCAAAAATTGGACTCCTCGCCCAGGCGCAGGACCGGGTTTTCGAGGGGCTGCTTCTTCCATAAGTCGGCGGCTTCATTGTCGTCGAGGAACACCGTGGGGTGCAGCCGGCCCGGGTCCAAGCCCATCTCCCGGGTCAGAAGTTCCCAAGCCCAGGCGATGGCTTCGGCCTTGAAATAGTCGCCGAAGGAGAAGTTGCCCAGCATCTCGAAGAAGGTCAGATGCCGCAGGGTCTGTCCCACGCGGTCGATATCCGTGGTCCGGAAGCATTTTTGGCAGCTTGCGGCCCGGGAGAGATCCCGGCGCAAACCCAGGAAGTAAGGTTTGTACGGCACCATGCCCGCGGAGTTGAACATGAGGCTGGGGTCTCCTGGCGGGATGAGGGGGGTGGAGGCTCGGATCGTATGTCCCCGGCTCTGAAAGAAATCCAGGTACTGCCGCCTTAATTGAGAGCTGTTTGTCATGGAAATGTGAGCAATTATACTATGAATTGAAGGCATTCGGCATTGACAGTTGACGATTGTTCTGTTATAACATCTTGCGTAAAAAACCGGAACTCCCTTGGAACTGGGCACCAGGCTTAAGGAAACTCTCAACCGCAGGATCACGGTCATGGTCATCCCGCCCACGGCCGTTAAGCCGTGGCGCTGGCAATGCACCGTGGCTTTCGGACTTTTCTGCATGGCTCTCTGGTCCGGCGTCACGATTTGGGCGGGCTTCCTTTGCGGCCGCCATATCGATTACTGGATCACCAAGGCGGACAACCAGGTCATGCTGGCCAAGATGAGCTACCTGGCCCAGGAGATGGAGAAGTCCCGCGAGATCCTGGACATCGCCCAGTCCACGGACCGCCAGCTGCGCATGCTGTTGAGCCTCTCCCACCGCGAGGATATCGTGCCCGGCGAGACCGCCGTGGGCGGGCCCAGCGCGGCGGACCGCCTCTCCCTGAGACGGCTGCTGGCCATCGATCCCGCCGGCGTGCGGCAGTCCGACTGGCGGCGGCAGATCGAGGCGCTGCGCGAGGAGTCGCGCAAGCGGCTGGCCAGTTTCCAGGAGATCGCCTGGTATATCGGAAACCAGCGCAGCCTTCTGCACGCCACCCCGGCCGCGTGGCCGACTTCGGGGCAGCTCACGTCCCTGTTCGGCTACCGCATCTCTCCCATGCAGCGTTCGGAGGGAGACGTCGGGGAGTATCACCAGGGCGTGGACATCGCCAACAAGCCCGATACGCTCATCTATGCCACGGCCAACGGAACGGTCCGCTACGCGGGCTGGTCCTACGGCTATGGGCAGATGGTCGTCATAGATCACGGTTACGGCATTTCCACGCTTTACGGCCACACTTCCAAGTCCGTGGTCAAGACCGGCGAGCGCGTGACGCGCGGACAGGTCATCGGCTTCATGGGCACCACCGGGCGCTCGACCGGAGCCCATTTGCATTATGAGATATGGCGGCACGGCCGGCCCGTCAACCCTATGATCTATCTTAAAGTCCGCTCCGCGGGCGAACTCCTGGGCTCGGCTCAACAGCCGCATGTCCAGGCCATGGGACGATAAAAAAACGACATGTTCGACACCAAGAAAGGCGAGAAATTCGACAGCCGCGAATCCATGACCCTGATCGGCGAGGAAGCCTATGTCCACGGCATGCTGGCGGCCAAGGGCTCACTGCGCGTGGAAGGCGTCGTGGAGGGCGACATCACGGACGCCGCGTCCGTGGAGATTGGCAAGAAGGGCCGCATCAAGGGCAACGTGGCCGCCGAATCCCTGTCCGTGGCCGGGCAGATCGAGGGCGACGTGGTCGCGTCCCGGCACGTTGAGATCCTGGCCCATGCCCGACTGACGGGCAACGTCCGCACTCCCAATCTGCGGGTGGAGGACGGGGCCGTGTTCGAAGGCAGCTGCACCATGCGCGCGGCCGAGGCCGCCGAGCTTCTGGTCGGCGCGCATTCCCGCGGGGAAGAGTCCCTGTGATCTCCTTCCTGCGGCGTCACCGGCGCACGCTCTTCATAGCCGTCATCGTCATTTTCCTCCTGGGCACCTTCGTGGGCTTGGGAGGCTACTTTTTCACCAGCCGGGACATGAGCGAGGCCGTGGCCTCGGTGGGTTCCTCCAAGATCCCTTACTCACGCTTCAACGCCCAGGTCAATAATTATCTCGATCGCCTGCGCAGCCAGAACGTGGATGTCACCGACGACATGATCAAGGAAACCAAGGTCGGCCTCATGCGCGACATGATCGTCGATGAGCTGCTGCTGGCCAAGGCCGAGGAGATGGGGATCGTCGTGACCGACGAGGACCTGGCGCGCGATATCCGCAGCACGCCGGCTTTCCAATCCAACGGCGAGTTCAACCCTCAGGTCTATTACCGCGCGCTGCGGACCGTGTTCCGCGAGACGCCCCAGGGCTACGAGGAGATGCGCCGGCGCAACCTCAAGGCCAACCGGCTCAAGCAGCTTATATTCCAGGCCGCCAAGCTCACCCCGGCGGAGCTCTCCGAGCTCAACGCCAAGGACCGTGCGGAGGCCGCGCAGGACTATGAAAAGGCCCTGAAGGTTTATCAAGAGGCCCGGGCAAAAAAGAACCCTTCTGCGGAGACGGCGGCGCTGGCGAAGCTAAGTCCGGCCGAGTTCAAGGACCGCTATTTCCAGCAGCGCAAGGCGTCCGTCGCGGGCAGGGCCCAGCAGCAGCGGGCCCTGGAATTGATCAATTTCTTCCTGCGCCAGCTCGCGACCCAGGTGGAGATCCGCACCTTCCTGGAGCAGCGAGAGAGCGGGATGTAAGCCGGCCGCAGAATGATGATCGGATAAGTTTCTCAAAGGCGATCGCCATGGCCGAAAACAGGCCATGGCGATTTTTGGGAGGTTCGCGTGGATTCCATAGTGGTGGTCGGTTCCGTGGCTCTGGATTCGGTCAGGACCCTTTGGGGCGAGAGCAAGGAAGCCTTGGGGGGTTCGGCCGTTTATTTTTCCCTGGCCGCCCGGCACTTCGCCCGCGTGTCGGTGGTCGGGGTTATCGGCAAGGACTTCCCCAAGGAGCATCGCCACATGCTGGCCGAGAAAGGCATAGACCTGGGCGGCCTCAAGGAGCTTCCCGGCAAGACTTTCCGCTGGGTGGGCAAGTTCGGCAAGGACCTCTCCGACGCGAAGACCCTGGCCACGCATCTCAATGTCTTCGCCAAGTTCCGCCCTCGGTTGACTTCGGCGCAGAAAAAATCCCGCGTGGTGTTTTTGGCCAACATCGACCCCGATCTCCAGTCCCAGGTGCTCAATCAGATGAGCGGTCCGGCGCTGGTGGCTTGCGACACCATGAATTATTGGATCACGTCCAAGCCCGAGGCTCTGAGACGCCTGCTCTCGCGCGTGAACATCTTTTTTGTCAATGAGGAGGAGGCTAAGATCCTCTCCCGCCAGCCCACGGCTCTCGCCGCGGCGCGCGTCATCTCGCACTGGGGGCCCAAGGTCGTGGTGGTCAAGAAAGGCGAGCATGGGGCGCTGATGAAGGTCGACAACCAGTTCTACGCGTTTCCGGCCTATCCCGTGGAGTCGGTCAAAGATCCGACCGGAGCCGGGGATACCTTTGCCGGCGGGTTCATGGGCTATTTGACCGCGGCGGGCGACTACGGGGATGTCGTGCACCTCAAACGCGCCATGCTTTACGGCACGGCCCTGGCCTCCTTCAACGTCGAGGACTTCAGCACGCGGCGCCTGGAAAATCTCAGGCGCTCCTGTCTGGAGGATCGGTTCGCCGAGTTTTGCGACGCCCTGCAAGTTCCCCACAACGGCTCCGCGATCAAGCCGCGAGTGCTCTTCTCCCGATAGATCGCCGTGCGGGGCATCGAAATACGCGGCTTGGTCAGGAAATTCGGGGACCTGGCCGCGGTCGCCGGCCTTGACCTCGAGGTTCCCTCCAGGCGGGGAGAAATATGAGCGATAAAATCCTGCTGGCGCTTCTGCTGGGGGTTTTGCCTGCCGCCGCCTCCTCCGGCGACGGCGTCCCCTTGGCCGCCGCTGAAAAACCGCGCATCGCCGTGGTCATCGACGACTTCGGCCTGAACTATGCCACGACTCCGAAGGACGAGGCCTGGATGGCGATAGGGTTTCCCATCACGTTCGCGGTCATGCCGGAGTCTCCGCGCACCAAGGCCGCGGCCCAGGCCGTCAAGTCGGCGGGCCACGAGCTGATCATCCACTTCCCCTTCGACCCGTTCCTGTCCCTGGACTTGCCCAAGGATCGCGTTTCCGGCTCGGACTTGGACAAGGTGCGCAAGCTCCTGGCCAAGTGCTTTCGGGACATCCCGGGCCCCGCCGGGATCAACACGCACCGTTCCTACAAGGCGACCATGAACCGGCCGCTCATGGCGGCTTTCATGGCCGAGATCAAGCCCCAGGGGGTGTATTTCCTAGACAGCAAGGCCGCGCCCAAGAGCGCGGCTTACGACGAGGCGCGCAAAGCCGGCCTGCGCTGGGCGGCCAATGATTTTTTCCTGGAGGAGCCGGGGCATTACAATGACGCGGCTTTCTGCGCCAAGATGCTGCGCCGGGCCGCGGCCCTGGCGCGCAAACGCGGCTCGGCCATGGCGATCGGCCATCATTACTACCGGGGCACCCTGCAGTGCGTGGAGACGGAGGTGCCCAAGCTCCAGGCCGAGGGCTTTGAGTTCGTGTTCGCCTCGGCGCTGTTGAAATAGAACGCGGCGCTCGTGGCGCCGCGGGAAAGTCAAAAATGGTGCCCAGGGAGGGAGTCGAACCCACACGACCTTGCGATCAGTGGATTTTGAGTCCACCGCGTCTGCCATTCCGCCACCTGGGCAGCAAATCGAAGAAATAATTTAGCATTTTTTTGGGAATAGAAATCTCTCGAGCCCGAGACTAGTCGCACGCAAGCGGCTGCGGGAACTGGCCAGCGACAATAATTGACCTTTCTCTTACACCCTGCCGCTAGAATATGAGCGGGGCGATGAACGCGGAGGAGGACATTATGTCAAACATCGAGGCAGGCCGGAAGACTGCGATCCATGCCGCGTTTTGGGCAGCGGGCCTGGGGCTGCTGGCCCTGGTCGTCGCCGCGCCGAGGCTGAATCTGTCCGCTCAGTCGGGCATGCGCTCCGCCGCCGATATAGAGCGCAAGACCCATCCCTCGGCTTCGGCCCGGACTGCCGAGACGATCATCCGGGATTGGCCGGAGCGCGCCCGCGGCGCCGCCCGCGCGATGATTGAGAAGTACGGGAAGCCCAACCGGGGCAGCGCCGATGCTTTGGTCTGGTACAACAACGGCCCGTGGCAGAAGACCGTCGTGTATCGCAGGGCGTGGCCGCAGTCCGCGGCGACGAGGGAAGATGACTTCCTGGAGCAGACCATCGCCTATCAGGTTCCCAACGACAAGATCAACGCCCTCAAGCGCTTCGATCCTAGGCTCTCGGTCAACAAGATCAGAGCGGAACTCTCCTGTCGATCCGAGAGCGAAAGCGCGAACTTCCTGGCTCTGAATCTGGCCGACGAGATCGTCGTCAACAAGCGCAGCGTCGAGAGCGCCCGGGATTTTTGCCTTAAGACGCGGCGGCTGGCGCGGTCCGGCAAGACCTCGCCGTATCTGGAGGGTTTCCTCTTCGAGATGTTCAACGACCGAAGCTCCGGTCCGGAATACCCCGGACCCCTTTGACCCGTCATCCGCTGATAACTCGACAAGCTCAATTCCTGGAACCGCCGCGGTCGCCGCGCTCGAGCATGGCCGCTATGCGGCGCCACCATAGGGTGACGCCCGCCACGGACACCACGGCCAGGGACATGATGATCCAGAAGGCCATCGGGTGCTTTTCCAGCGGGATGGAGACGTTCATGGAGAATATGCTCACCACCAGGGTCGGGACCATGATGCCGATGGTGACTAGGTTGAGGGTCTTCATGAGGATGTTGAGGTTGTTGCTTACGATGGAGACCCGCGCGTCCATGAGGCTGGCCAGGATGTTGGAGTATATCTCCGCCTGTCGGTAGCATTGGCTGTTTTCGATGATGATGTCGTCGAGAAACTCCAATTGGGGGGCGGAAAATCCCAGCTTGGCCCCATTGTTCTTGAGCTTCTCGAAGACGAAGCCGTTGGAGTTGATGGCGTTGAGGTAGTAGACCAGGGACTTCTCCAGGCTGAAAAGATTAAGCAGATATTTGTTCTCCATGGAGACGCTGATCTTGGCCTCGATCTCGTCGGTGAGCATGTTGATGATGCGCAGATGCTCCAGGAAGTGGTGGATGCTTCGGGCGATGATCCTGAGGTGAAGCCCGGGCAGGGACTGGATCGATTGGAAGTCCTTGCCGGAGAGCAGGGGCACGTCCTCGCTGGTGACCACGGCGAGGCGTTCCGGGAAAAGGAAAAGTCCGACCGACGCGACCTTGAAGAGAAGCTGGCCCTTGCCCATGAAGTTCTTCGGGGTCTTCAAGATCAGGACGCTGCGTCCGTCCTGGGACTCCAGGCGCGAGGGCTCGTCCGGATCCAGGGCCGAGGCCAGGGTATGCGCGTCGATGCGGAATTCCGTCTCCAGGATCTTCTTCTCGTTTTCGTCCGGAGCGGAGAAAACCCAGATCGGGGGGCGCTCCTGGCCGCTGGGGACGATCTTGCCTTCGGATAATTCGAATTTGTTCAGCATAAAGAGCGGCCTCCGTGCGGGTGGAGATGTTGCAGGCTGTGCGGCTTCTCGAGTCCATGCTCCAGCATGAGCTTTTCATCGGCCAGGAGCTGGAGAGTCGGTCCGTCGGCGATCAATCGGCCGGAGTCGAGCAGGATCGCGCGGGGGCAGAGCCGCGCGACCAATTCCAGATCATGGGAGGCCATGATCTGCGTCACCGGCAGCTTGGCGAGCAAATCCATGAGCCCGCGCTTGCCGCGAGGATCGAGATCGCTGGTCGGCTCGTCTAGCGCCAGCACGCGGGGCTGGCAGGCGAGCACGCCCGCCAGGCAGACCCGCTGCTTCTCTCCGGCGCTCAAGTGATGCGGGATGCGGTCCTCGGAGCCCGGCAGGCCGACATGCTCCAGGGACTGGCGCACGATGCGCGCGATCGCCGCCTCATCGGCGCCGAATTGCCGCGGGCCGAACGCCACGTCCTCGAAAACCGTGGGGCAGAAGAGCTGGTCGTCGGGGTCCTGGAACAGGAATCCGACCTGGCGATGGGTTTGCTCCAGGGTCTCGGCGCAAACCGGCCGGCCGAAGATGAAGACCGAGGGATCGGAGCCGAACTCATCGGGCAGCAAGCCGTTGAGGTGGGCCAGCAGGGTCGACTTGCCCGCGCCGTTGGGCCCGATCAGGGCCACGCGCTCGCCTTCCCCGACGCTGAAGCTGACGTCCTGGAGGGCTTTTTTGCCGTCGTGGTAGGAGAAATCAAGACGGCGAAGCTCCAGGACCGGGGTCATCGCCAGCCCCTGGCGCACATGGACCCGTAAACCCTCTCGGCCCTGGAACTGGAGCGCACGAAAAGCTGGCCGATGATGGAGGCCGATGATTTCCACGAGCGCGCGCGGCCCGCCTTGAAAGTCCGGCTGCGGCGGGCCCGGGTCATGCGTCCGGCCTCGTCGATGAGCACGAAGAGATAGCGGTACATGAGCGCGACCACGGAGACTAGAATCGCGGGTATCCCGGCCTGACGCAGGCTTTTGAGCAGGTCCGGGAAGGGCGTCGTGGCGGAAAGCAGGATCATGGCCAGCAGACAGAGCGCGCTTCTGGCCAGGACCCCGAGGAAGGCGGTCATGCCCTGCGGCTGGAAAAGCGCCAGGACCGCGACTCCGAGCACGAAAGGCTCCAGCAGCAGCAGCCGTCCGGCGAGGAAGGCCCAGGGAATTTTTCCGGCCGCGGCCGCGCCCGCCAAAAGCGTCGCCAGCAGGCCCAGAAGAGGCCAGCCTTGCGGCAAGGCAACGGAGATCGCGGCCGCGACCACGGCCATGGCCAGGCAAAGTTTCAGGCCCGCGGGGAGCCGGTGGATCGGGCTCTGGGCGGGGCGATGGTGGTCGAGAAAATCGTGAAGTTTCATGGCCGATGGCCGATCGTCCGCTCTTCGCGGGCCGGCGCCAGCAGCCGCGCCAGCAGCCAGGAGAGGGCAAAGGCCGTGATCGTGCCGGCCGCGGCCATGGCCGGGATTTGATAGCTCAGAACGGGCTGAGCCGCGGCTTGGCTTTCGAATCCCAGCCGGGCCGCGACTTTCTCCAGGCCGTCGGGCCAGGGGCAGGCGAAGGGCGAGACGAAGAGCGCCAGGCCCAAGGCGATGAGAAAGCCGAACGCCAGCGTCTCTCCGTAGCGCCCGGAGGAGCCGGTCTTGGCCGCTGCGGACTCGGGAAAACCGGACTTGTCGACCGCGGCGATCACCAGCGCGGTGATCAGGGCTTCTCCCAGGCCGATGATCATGTGGACGCCGGCCATGGCCAGGAGGCCGGCCTTCCAGGAAACCGTCCCGGACCAGGCCAGCTCTCCGGCGCAGCACAGCGCCGCCAGGACCGTCGAACACCAGGAGGCGAAGGCCACGGCCGCGATTCGTCCGCGCGCTCCGTCGAGCGTCCGGCGCACGGCGGCATATATCCCATAGCCGGCCACGGGCGCCACGAGCGCCATGTTGAAGATGTTCGCGCCCAAAGCCGAGACGCCGCCGTCGGCGAAGAGCAGGCATTGGACGATCAGCACGGCCGAGAGCGCGATCACGGCGGCCCCGGGCCCGAGCAGTACCGCGGCCAGCACCGCGCCGACAAGATGCCCGGAGGTGCCCGCGGCCACGGGGAAGTTGATCATCTGGGCGGCGAAGACGAAGGCCGCGGCCAGTCCCATCAAAGGGATTTTTTTGCGGGGCATGCGGCGACCGGCCTGGCGCAGGGCCATGCCCAGCCCCGCGGCGGAAAACGCCGCTCCCGCGATGGCCGTCTTCGCGTCGAGAAATCCGTCGGGGATATGCATAGAAGGAACTGCGTAAATCATACGAAAATCAGGATATGAGTTCTAGCGGGCCTTGAGTCCGGCTTTCATATATGAAATAATGAACATATAAGCACATAGGCGTACGATATGGCCACGAAGAATCTGGTCTTCAAGATCAAGGCGGATATTCTTAAATCATTGGCCCATCCCGTGCGGCTTGAGATCATCGAGCGCCTCAAGAACCGGGAAGCCTCGGTCGGGCAGATGGTCAAGACCATCGGGGTCGGGCAGTCGGGCCTGTCCAAGCATTTGTCCATACTGCGCATGGCGGGCCTTGTTTCCTCGCGGCAGGTCAGGGTGACGGTCTTCTATTCCGTGCGCGACCGCGATATTTTCAAGGTTCTCAGGCCCATTGCTGAGATCCTGCGCAAGAAGCTCAGGGAAAGCCACGACGTGCTGGCGCATTTGGGCAGGGTCTAGGCGCCTGGGCACATGCAGCTGGGGATCAAGGACGCGGCGCGCCTTCTGGAAGTCTCGGAAAAGGCGATCTATCGTTGGATCGAGGAAGGCAAACTTCCCGCTTGCTGGGTCAACGAGCAGTACCGCTTCAACCGGGCGGAACTCCTCGAATGGGCGACCACTCAGAAGATCCAGGTTTCACCCGACATCTACCGCGAGGTGGACGATGGCCTCTCCACTCTGGGGGAAGCCCTCTCGGCCGGAGGCGTGCATGGCGCGGTCCAGGCCCGGGACAAGGCTGAGGCGCTCAAGACCATGGTCGGGCTTATACGCCTGCCCGAAGACGTGGATCGCGGATTCCTTATTGAGATGCTGCTCGCGCGGGAAGCCCGCAGTTCGACCGGGGTGGGAGAGGGCATCGCCCTGCCCCACGCGCGCAATCCGGTCGTCCTGCCCGTGGACAAGCCCATGGTGGGACTCTGCTATCTGGATCCGGCCGTGGATTTCGCGGCGCCCGATCATCAGCCGGTACACGCGCTCTTCATGATCGTGAGCGTCGGCGTCCGGGGGCATCTGCATCTCCTGTCCCGCCTGGCCTATGTCCTGCGCGACGGTTCCTTCAAGTCTTTGCTGCGCGGGCGCGCCGCCGAGGGGGAAGTGCTGTCCAGGATCGGCGCCATCGAAATGGCGCTGCGGGAAGGGGGCCGCTGAGATGGGGATGGTGCTCCTCTGCGCCGGCATCCTGGTTTCGGGCGGCGTCCTGGCGCTCGTCTCGGGCGGGAAAGCCCGGGCCGCGACCTTCTTCGGCGCTGGCGGCGCGCTGGCGGGCTCGTTGGTCGGGCTCTATCCCGCTTTCCAGGCGCTTTCGGGCCGGCCGCCCGAAGTCTGGCGGCTGGAGTGGGGCCTGCCCATGGGATCGTTCGCCGTGGGTCTCGATCCCCTTTCCGCTTTTTTTGCCGTGCCCATTCTGGGACTGTGCGCGGTTTGCGCTTGGTATGGCTGCGAGTACTTGCGGCCCTACGCGGGGCGCAAGAATCTCGGCGCTTCCTGGTTTTTCTACGACGTGCTCTGCGCGAGCATGCTCATGGTGGTCGTCGCGCGCGACGGAGTTCTGTTCTTGATGGCCTGGGAAATCATGGCGCTCTCGTCGTACTTTCTCGTGACGTTTGAGGATGAGAAGGAGAGCGTGCGGCAGGCGGGTTGGACCTATCTGGTGGCCACTCACCTCGGGACATCCGCGCTGCTGCTCTTCTTTGTCCTTCTCGGCAGGCAGAGCGGCTCCATGGATATTCTTTCGCCTCCGGGCTTGAGCGGCCGGGCCGCTTCGGCGGCGTTCCTGCTCGCCCTCGTCGGGTTCGGGGCCAAGGCCGGATTCATGCCCATGCACGTTTGGCTGCCGGAAGCCCATCCGGCCGCTCCCAGCCATGTCTCTGCCGTCATGTCCGGCGTCATGATCAAGACCGGCATTTACGGTCTCATGCGCGCCCTGACGCTTTTGGGCCCCGCGCAGGCTTGGTGGGGCTGGGCCTTGGTCGCCGTCGGCGCGGTCTCGGGGATAGGGGGCGTTCTCTTCGCCTTGGCGCAGCACGACCTCAAGCGGCTCTTGGCCTATCACAGCGTCGAGAACATCGGCATCATAGCCCTGGGAATGGGCGTCGGGATATTGGGCCGTACGCATGGGATGCCGCTGGTTTGCCTGCTCGGCTTCGGCGGGGCTCTTCTGCACGTGCTCAATCATGCCCTGTTCAAGGGGCTGCTCTTCCTGGGCGCCGGCTCGGTTCTGCACGCGGCCGCAACCCGGGACATGGAGCATCTGGGGGGCCTGCTCAAGCGCATGCCGTGGACGGGCGCCTGCTTCATGCTGGGGGCCGCCGCCATCTGCGGCCTGCCGCCGCTCAACGGCTTTGTCAGCGAGTTCTTGATCTATCTGGCCGCTTTCCACGCCGTGGCGCAGGGCCATGCCTCGTGGGGCGCGGCGATCATCGCGGCCCTGGGGCTCATCGGAGGCCTGGCCCTGGCCTGCTTCACCAAGGCTTTCGGGGTGGTGTTTCTGGGCGAGCCCCGCGGCCCGCGCCCTGACGGCGCCCATGAAGCCGGCTGGGCCGTGCGCCTGAGCATGCTGACTCTGGCGGCAGGCTGCGTGGGCATCGGCCTTAACGGAGCCTTGGCCCTGGCCGGCATGTCTTCGGCCTTGCAGCAGCTCTCGAATCAGCCTCTGGCCGGCACGCTTGCGGCTCTGCAAGAGGCCTTGACGCCTCTGACTTTCGTTTCGGCCCTGGCCGCCATGCTGCTCCTGATCGCGCTCCTGGTCGCGGCTTTTCGTTTCTGCGTTCTCAGGGGCCGGGAAACGGCCTTGAGCCTGACCTGGGACTGCGGCTATGCCGCTGCCGGCGCGCGCATGCAGTACACGGCATCCTCCTTTGCCCAGCCTATCACGGAGCTTTTTTCAAGCCTCCTGCGCACGCGCCGCAGCCCGGTCGGGCCGGAGGGGTACTTCCCGGAATCCGCCGCCTTCTCGACCGAGACCCCCGACGTTTTCCGCGAACGATTCTATAGGCCGGTTTTCGAGGCCGGGCTCAAGGCCGCGTGGAAACTCAGGTGGCTCCAGCACGGCCGCATCCAACTCTACGTCCTCTATATCGCGTTGACGCTTATGATCCTGCTCGCCTGGAAGCTCGGATGCCGTTGACAGCCCTGCATCTGCCGCTGGCGCTCATCTGCGCGCCTCTGCTGCCGGGGGTCATCAACCGGGTCAAGGCCTTTTTCGCCGGCCGAGAGGGGCAGTCCGCGCTCCAGCCGTACCGCGACCTCTTCAAACTCCTGCGCAAGGGCGCGGTCTACAGCCGGACCACGACTTGGGTTTTTAGGGCGGGCCCCGTCGTGTCGCTCAGCTCCGTGTTGGCGGCGCTGGCGCTCCTGCCGCTCGGAGGTCTGCCGGCTCTGCTGGCTTTCCCCGGAGATATCATCGCGTTCGCGTATGTCCTGGCCTTGGGACGTTTCTTCACCGTGACGGCCGCCTTGGACACGGGTTCCGCTTTCGAGGGCATGGGCGCAAGCCGCGAAGTCTGGTTCTCGGCGTTGTCCGAGCCGGCGCTGCTCTTGGGGCTGGCGGCCATGGCCAAGCACATGGGCAAGCTTTCGTTGACCGAGCTCTACGCGGGCATGGGCCCCTCATTTCTGTTCAATCCCGGAGGCGCGGCCCTGCTCCTGGCGGCGGCGGCTTTCATGGTGGTCTATCTGGCCGAGAACTCGCGCGTTCCTTTCGACGACCCGAACACCCATCTTGAGCTGACCATGATTCATGAGGTCATGGTGCTCGACCACGGAGGGCCGGACTTCGGCCTGATTCAATACGCCGCGGCGCTGAAGCTGTGGGCCTTCGGCGCCCTGGTCGTCGGCATCATGCTCCCCGTGCGCGCCGGCGGCCCCTGGCTCGACGCGCTGGTCGGGCTCTGCGGCATGCTGCTGCTAGCCCTCGCCACCGGCGTGGTGGAATCCATCATGGCGCGCCTGCGCCTCATACGGGTTTCCCAACTTCTCGCCGCGGCCACGGCGCTCTCGGTGCTCGCCCTCATGCTCGTGAGGAGGTCCCCATGAGATTCTGGGCCGACACCCTCATCGTGCTCGTGGTCCTGACGAATCTGCGCGTGCTGGGCGCCAGCCGGCTTTCCACGTGCATCCGGACCGTGGCTTTCCAGGGCGCTTTGCTCGGCCTGCTGCCGGTGCTGGCGCATTTGGATTCCTTGAGCCTGCGCTTGTTCCTGCAAGCCGGGGCCAGCACCGTGCTCAAGGCCGCGGTATTTCCCTGGCTCCTGGGCAAGGCCTTGCGCGAGGCCGGTATCCAGCGGGAGGTCGAGCCTTTCGTGGGGTTCTCCGCTTCGCTTGGCGCGGGGGTGCTTTTCCTGGCCGCGGCGCTTTGGCTCGGAGCGCGCCTGCCTTTGGCGGGGTCTGAGCCGTTGTGGCATCTGGCCCCGACCGCTTTGTTCACCATTTTCACGGGTCTTTTCGTCATCGTGAGCCGGCGCAAGGCCGTCACCCAGGTGCTGGGTTATCTGATCCTGGAGAACGGCATATACACTTTCGGGATGGCCTTTGCCGAGAAGCAGCCTCTTCTCGTCGAGTTGGGCATACTCCTGGACGTCTTTATGGCGGTCTTCGTGATGGGCATCACCATCTACCATATCAACCGCGAGTTCGATCACCTCGACGCGGACAGAATGACGGCTCTGAAAGACTGATGATCTGGGCATTGCTGGGCGTGCCGATGGCGGCGGGCGCGGCGGCCTTCTATGTCCGGCCGGACGGCCCGCGCCGGTTGCTGCTCCTGGCGGCCGCGCTCGCGCACGCCGTTTTGACGGCCGCGGCTTGGCTCTCGCCCTCGCAGCCGGCGCTGTGGGGCTATCTGGCGATGGACGCGGCGGGCCGGCTCTTCTTGAGCGTAACGAGCTTCCTTTTTCTGGCCGCGGCGGCCTACGCCGTGGGATTTCTCAGATCCGCCGGCCGGGCCAAGGAAGAGGAAGAGGCGGAAGGCTTTCTTTTCGACAACGCGCCGGAGGCGGTGTTCACGGGCTGTCTGCTGCTGTTTCTCGGCACCATGACCATGGCGGCCTTGAGCCAGCATTTCGGCCTGCTCTGGGTCGCGGTCGAGGCCACGACTCTGGCGAGCGCGCCGCTCATTCATTTCCATAGGCAGCGCCGCTCCTTGGAGGCGACCTGGAAATACCTGCTCATCTGCTCCGTGGGCATCGCCTTGGCCCTTTTGGGTAATTTCTTCCTGGCCGTGGCCGCGCGGGAGCACCAGGACCTGCTCATGACCGGTCCGCAGCTCATCGCCCGCGCGAGCCAGCTGGACAGGACGTGGCTCAAGGCGGCGTTCCTTCTTTTCCTGGTGGGATATGGGACCAAGATGGGGCTGGCGCCTCTGCATACCTGGCTGCCGGACGCGCACAGCGAGGCGCCTTGCGTGGTATCGGCCCTGCTTTCGGGAGCCCTGCTCAACTGCGCTTTCCTGGCCCTCATGCGCGTCAATGCCGTGCTCGCGGCCGCGGGCCTGGCGGACTTCAGCGGCGGACTGCTCAGGAGTTTCGGGCTTCTCTCCATGGCCGTGGCCGCGGCGTTTGTCATCGGCCAGGCGGACTTCAAGCGCATGCTGGCTTATTCCAGCGTCGAGCACATGGGCGTGCTGGCTTTCGGCTCGGGCCTGGGCACGGGAGCCGGCGCCGCCATGCTGCACGCGGTCAATCATTCCCTGGCCAAGGCCATGCTGTTCTTGACCGCCGGCAACATCCTGGCCGCCGGCCGCACCAAATCCGTCGGCGAGGTGCGGGGCCTGCTGCGCGCCCTGCCTCTCTCCGGCGCCTTGTGGCTCATCGGGTTCTTGGCCATCTCGGGCTCTCCGCCTTTCGGCCCTTTTGTCAGCGAGCTATGGATACTCAAGGGAGCATTGGACGGCCGGCAGTGGGCGTCCGCGTCTCTTTATGTGGCGCTGCTCGCGGTCGTGTTCGTGGGAATGGCGACGGTGGTTCTTAAAATGTCCCATGGGGAACCTTCGGACAAGTTCAAGACTTCCGCTGCCGAGGAGGATCCCTGGCGCTTGTTGCCGCCGGTCGGGCTGGCCGCGGCGGTGCTGGCGCTCGGGTTGTGGGTGCCGCGGCCCCTGCTGGAAGCGGTCAGGGACGCCGCGATCGTTCTGGGAGCGCGCTGATGTCCGCAATGCTCTCCTTGCGCAACGGACAGTCCGCCCCGCTGGCCAGCGTCCCCGTCGTGGCGCCGCCGGAGTTCCGCCAGGCGGTTTTGCGCGCCGCGACCTCGGGCGGCCGCCTCGCTTCCTTTTTCGGCCGGAACCTGCCTTCCGGCCGGGCGGGCCTTATGGCCGTGCTGGCGCATGATCGCCAGGGCAGCCTGTCATTGCTGGCCACGGAGCCCGGAGAATCGTACCCCGCGCTGACCGCGGAGTGCCCTCAGGCGCATTTGTTCGAGAGGGAGATCTTCGAGCAATTCGGCGTCATGCCCGCGGGACATCCCTGGCTCAAGCCGGTGCGGTTTCCTCCTCGCGCGGGTCGGGCCTGCGGGATGACGGAGTATTTCCAGGTGGCCGGGGAGGAGGTTCATGAGGTGGCGGTGGGCCCCGTGCACGCGGGCGTCATAGAGCCCGGCCATTTCCGCTTTCAATGCCATGGCGAGAACGTCTTGCACCTGGAAATCTCCTTGGGCTACCAGCATCGCGGGGTGGAACGCGCCCTGATGGGCGGTCCGGAGAAGCGCTCGATCCACTACGCGCAGACGCTCGCCGGGGACTCCAGCGTGGGCCATGCCTGGGCCTATTGTCAGGCCCTGGAGGCGTTGGGAGGGGGCGAGGCTCCGCCGCGGGCCGCGGCCTTGCGCGGGGTGGCGCTCGAACTGGAACGCATAGCCAACCACATCGGAGACCTGGGGGCGCTGGCCGGCGACGTGGGATTCTTGCCCACGCAGGCCTACTGCGGCCGTCTGCGCGGCGACGCCTTGAATCTGACGGCCATGCTGTGCGGCAACCGTTTCGGGCGCAATTTCCTCGGTCCGGGCGCGGTCGCGTTCGATGTCGACGCGAAGCTGTCCGATGAGATGAGGCGGCGGCTTGAGGCCCTGGGCCGGGACGCGGCCTCGGCCGTGGACCTGCTTTGGGACTCTCCCTCCGTGACCGGGCGTTTCGAGGAGGCCGGGAAGGTCTCATTGGAGGATTGCCGGCGCCTGGGACTGGTGGGGCCGGTTGCGCGGGCTTGCGGGACGAACCAGGACGTGCGCCGGGACTTGCCTTTCGGCATCTACCGCTACGCCATGATCCCGGTGTCCAGCTGGCACGCGGGCGACGTGTTCGGCCGCGCCCAGGTGCGCTGGCTGGAGGCTCAGCGCTCGATGCAATTCGTCCGCGAGCTTTTGGAGTCTTTGCCCGGCGGAGCCGTCCGCGGCGAGTTCCGCGGTCCCAAGCCCGAGCATGTGGCGGTCTCTCTCGTGGAGGGCTGGCGCGGCGAGATCTGCCATGTGGCGATCAGCGACGCGCGGGGGAGGTTCTCGGCGTACAAGATCACGGATCCTTCCTTCCATAATTGGTTCGGCTTGGCCATGGCTTTGCGCGGCCAGCCTATCTCGGATTTCCCGCTGTGCAACAAAAGCTTCAATCTCTCGTATTGCGGACACGACCTTTGACGCCATGCTGAAAGTTCTGTTGACGAGGCTCAGGCAGGGACATAGGACCATGCCGTATCCGGCCGGCCCGGCGCCGGAACTCCCGGCGCGGGCATTGGGCCGGCCGCAGCTGGACCCGCGGCGCTGCAAAAAAGACTGCCGCGGCTGCGCCGCGGCCTGTCCCACGGGGGCGATAGCCTCGGGCAGGCTGGACCTGGGCAAGTGCCTTTTCTGCGGCGCGTGCGCGGCCGCCTGTCCCGAGCATGCGGTGGAGTTCGGCCGCGATCATCGCATGGCCGCGCGCCGCCGCGAAGACCTCGTGGCGCAAGACGCGCCATACCGCGTCGCGGAGGCTCTGGAGGCGAAATCCCTCGAGATTTTCGGCCGCAGCCTCAAGCTGCGGCAGGTGAGCGCGGGCGGCTGCAACGCCTGCGAGGCGGACGTCAACGTGCTTAATACCGTGGGCTGGGACTTGGGCCGCTTCGGCGTGCAGTTCGTGGCCTCGCCCCGGCACGCCGACGGCCTGCTGGTGACCGGGCCCGTGCCGGAGAACATGCGCCTGGCCCTGCTCAAGACTTGGGAGGCGGTGCCGGCCCCGAAGATCGTCATCGCGGTCGGCGCGTGCGCCATCTCCGGCGGCCCCTACATCGGCCATCCCGAGGCGTATGACGGCTGCGCCAGGTTCATCCCGGTCGACCTTTTTATACCGGGCTGTCCCCCTGCGCCGATCACCATCCTCGACGGGTTGCTGCGGCTGCTGGGCCGCGTCTAGAGCAGGAACAGCATTTCCCGGTACTTGGGCAGGAGCCAGAGCTGCTGATCCACGGCCTCCTCGATGCCGTCGCAGGCGGCGCGCATGGCATCCAGGGCCGCGACCCCTTTTGAGGCCAGAAAGCGGGCCCTGGCCGGCAGGTCGTCCGTGGCCGCGGACTTGGCCAGGACGGCGTCGGCCATGTCCGTGCTTCGATAGATTTTCTCGACGAGCTCTCCGTATCCGGCGAGTTTCGCCTTGAGGACCCCCGCCGCGCCCTTGGAGGCGCCGCTCATGAGCGCCGTGGTCTGGCCGTAGACGTTGATGTGCCGCGCCAGCGCCGGCGCCGCGAAGGTCAGCGCGAGTTCCTTGAGCTGCCGGATTTCGATCTCCTTGAGCTTTATATAGGTCTCGAGCTTGATCTCGTGCTTGGCCTTGAGCTCGGCCTTGGTGAGCACCCCGTAGCGCTCGTAAAGCGCCATGACGTCCTTGTCCAGGAAGAAGTCCAGGGCCTCGGGCGTGCTTCTCATGTTGGGCAGGCCACGGCGGGCCGCCTCGTCGTGCCATTCGGAGGTGTAGTTGTTGCCCTCGAAGCGGATGCGCTTGGTCTCCTTGACCATGTCGCGCACCACGGCCAGCGCCTTGGGCGCGATATCCGCGACCTTCCCGTCGAATTTCTCCAGCCGCTCGAGAATGCGGTCGAGTCCGTGGGCCACGGCCAGGCAAAGCGCCGTGGCGGGCTCGGCCACGCTTTGCGACGATCCGGCGGCGCGGAACTCGAACTTGTTGCCCGTGAAGGCCACGGGGGAGGTCCGGTTGCGGTCCGAATTGTCGAGGACGATGGAGGGCAGGCTCTTGATGAGCTCGCGGCTCATGGCCTCCGGGGTCTCCAGCTTGTCGAAGGAGCCTTTTTCTATCTCGCCGAGCAGGCGGTCGAGGTAGGCTCCCAGGTAGAGGGACATGATGGCCGGCGGGGCTTCGTTGGCGCCCAAGCGGTGGTCGTTGCCGGCGTCCGCCACGGTCGCGCGCAGCAAGCCTCCGTACTTGTCCACGCCCGCCAGGATGGCGGCGAGGAACGCGAGGAACTGCACGTTTTTCTTGGGCGTGGCGCCGGGCTCCAGGAGGTTGCGGCCGTCCGAGTCGACCATGGACCAGTTCATGTGCTTGCCGCTGCCGTTTATGCCCGCGAAAGGCTTCTCGTGCAGGAGCAGGGCCAGGCCGTGCTTGTCGGCCACTTGGCGCATGATCTCCATGAGCTGGAGGTTGTGGTCGATGGCCAGGTTCGCCTTTTCGTAGATGGGAGCGATCTCGAACTGGTTGGGGGCGACTTCGTTGTGGCGCGTCTTGGCGGGGATGCCTCGATCAAAGAGGTTCGCGTCCAGATCGGTCATGAAATCGAGGACCTTGGCCTTGATCGACCCGAAGTAGTGGTCTTCGAGCTGCTGCTGTTTGGCCGAAGCCGCGCCGAAGAGGGTGCGTCCGCAGTAGATGAGGTCCGGCCGCCGGTTGTAGAGCTCTTTGGCTATGAGAAAATACTCCTGTTCGGGCCCGATCGTCACCCGGACATGCTTGGCCGTGCGGTTGCCGAAAAGCTTGAGCACCCGGAAAGCCCGGTCCTCGACGGCGCGCAGGGCGCGCAGCAGGGGGGTTTTCATGTCGAGCACTTCCCCCGTCCAGGAGAGGTATACCGAGGGTATCACGAGGGTCGCGGCTTGGCCGGACTGGAGTATGAAGGCCGGGGAGGTCGGATCCCAGGCCGTGTAGCCGCGGGCCTCGAAAGTGGAGCGCATGCCGCCCGAGGGGAAGGAGGACGCGTCCGGCTCGCCCTGGATCAGCTGCCGTCCGGAGAAGCGCTCTATGGGCTCGCCGCTTTCGTCGAAGCCGAGGAATGCGTCGTGCTTCTCGGCGGTCACGCCGCGGTGGGGCTGGAACCAATGGCAAAAGTGCGTCGCGCCGAGGGTCAGGGCCCATTCCTTCATGCCATGCGCCACTTCATCGGCGATCTCCACCTCGAGTTTTTCCCCGTTTTCGATGACGGCCAGGAGCTTTTGGTAGGTCGCTTTGCTGAGGTGCTTGGCCATCGCGCCTTTATTAAAGGTGAGGCTGCCGAAGGATTCGGACAACGCGAGCTTGCCGTTTTCGTTCATTGGGTTCTCCGTGACAATCGCAGGGCGGCGTCGTTTAGCCGCGAGAATGTAATTTAGTTAATTTAGCATAAAAATTGTAATTATGCAAGTGCATATGCATTTAAAAACATAAAATTAGATAAATATTATGCCAAATTTAATTAAAATGCTTTATTCCGCTGAAAGTTGTGCCGATTCTCTGTCTTGCGCGTCTCGGTGATGCGCGCAGAGATATTTTCGGCCGATTTTTTTTATCCCATGCCGTTTCAGGCAGCGATGCGCGTCGGAGTAGGTGGACGGCAGAGTCATGGCTTCGCACTGATTCATTCGAGAACGCCTCCTCGTGATATCTGAAACAACACCGCCCACGGTCAGGGCGACCGGGGCTGCGCTCTCGGCGGGTCCGGCTATTTTAGCAATTGCGCCGTCAGGAGCGGCGTCGGCAAAGGGCCCAGGCGGCGCCTGGGCAATTGGGGCCGGACAGGCGAGTCAAGACGATGCCGATTTGGCGAGCTCTTGGTCTAGGCGGTCGAAATTGAGCGGCTTGGCGAGGAAAGCGTCCGCGCCCGGCGCGCGAGCGTCTTTTCCCAGATCGGGGCTGGGATGGTTCGTCATCAGGATGACGATTATATGGGAGAATTCGGCATTTGCGGGGACAGCCTTTATGCCCTTAACTGAGAAATTAATGTTTTTTAATCGAAATGATATTGACTTTTCTTGAATCCCGCCCAATAATTTACCGTGATGCGGATTTCCCGGCCGGGGCTGGCGGCGATTTTCGTTGTATTGGCGGCGCCATTGGCGTCAGCGGGAACCGGAATTTTCGGCAACGACAAGCCCAATGTCCTGATCCTGCTGGATAGCTCGGGGAGCATGGTCGATTATATTTCCGCGCTGCCAGCCTATAATCCCGCTACGACCTACGCGAGCCAGGGCTATGTGACCGCGGCCGTGTACCGCCGCTCCGGATCCGAGTATTTTCTCTATGCCAATGCCGTGGCGGACGTGTCCTTGGCCGCGGCCCGGACCTCCCTGACCACCTACGGCATCTGGTTCGGCGATATCAACGGGGTTCCCCTGCAGTTGTTTACCGGCAACTATCTCAACTACCAGTTCTGCACGGTGTGCAAGACCCAGCAGCAAAAAATGACTATCGCCAAGCGCCTTATCAACCGCATGGTGGGCCTGATCACGGACGCGCGCTTCGGCGTGGTGAAGTTCTATAACAGCGGCGGCAGCGGCAGCGGCGGCGCGAGCATGGTGGCTCCGATCGGGACCGCCGCGGGCGACATCGTCACCGCGGTCAACGGCATTTCCGCCACCGGCTACACTCCCTTGGGCGAGGCCTTGCGCGACGTGGGGACATATTACAAGGGTCAGTTCGGCTCCCCGGTCTACTCCAGCCCCATCCAGTCCGCCTGCCAGCTCAACTCGACCATCATCATTTCCGACGGCATGCAGAACGGCACGGTGGACGTCCGGACCCAGGCTACCTACAGGTTCACCCAGGACCACTCCACGGCGTATTCGGGCGTCCAGAACGTGGTCGTGCACACCATCGGCTTCTCCATGGACCCGGCCGAGCGGCTGCAGGCCCTGGCCGTGCTGCAGACGGCCGCCGGCAACGGCGGCGGCAGCTTTTTCGCGGCCGACGATTCCGCGCAACTCGAGCAGGCCCTCTTCGCCCTGCCGCC
>DMMY01000014.1 GCA_003452935.1 Elusimicrobiota bacterium | reverse complement strand
GAGCCTGTGGCCGCAGCCCTGGAGCTGGCGTCGCCTATATTGACTGACGTTCCGGCGGAGGCCATGGACGAGGGGACGGCGGGCATCGCGGGGAGGTTTGTCGCCATCAATCCCGCCGAGTTCGAGATGGGAACCCCGCAATGGGCAAAAGGTTACAGCAGTAATGAGGAAATCGCCCATACCGTCAGACTGACGCATCGCTATGAGATGCAGGCGGCTCCCTTGACCCAGAGTCAGTATGCGTCGCTCATGGACAGAAATCCATCAAGATTCAAGACGGCCGAGTATTCCGACGGCGATTACATGGGTATGAAGGGGCTGGAATTAAACGGCGACCACCCTGTGGAGGAAATTTCATGGTTCGACGCGATTGAATATGCCAATAAGCTTTCCGCGCACGAGGGTTTGAAGCCCGCTTATATGATCGATGTGAAGCGGAGGGGGGCCGACGGAACCATAGAGGATGCCGTCGTGCAGGTAAACGCGCCGAACGGCGACGTTTACGAGACCGAGGGCTACCGGCTGCCGACGGAGGCCGAATGGGAATACGCGGCTCGGGCGGGGAAAGAGGCCACTTATTGGTTCGACGCGGACAAGATCGGCGAGCACGCTTGGCTCAGCATGAACTCGGACCTGCGCACGCACGCCGTGGGCCAGGCGGGCCATGCCAATGCCTGGGGGCTTTATGACATGCTGGGCAACGTGTGGGAGTGGGTGTGGGATTGGTACGCGGATTATCCTGCGGGAAAGGTGGTCGATCCCACGGGCCCGGCTGAGGGCTCGGCCCGAGGCGTTCGCGGCGGCTCATTGAGCGACCTTGCCGGGAACCTCCGCTCCGCTGCCCGCGGCAGCAGCGGCCCCGGCGAGCGTGACTCCATCATTGGATTGCGTCTCGCGAGGACTCTGCCTTGATCCGTGGACCTTCTCTGCATGTGGTATGATGACAACAGCGCCGCGACGAGGAATCCAAGACCGGGGGAAACGATGACGGCATGGAATATCATCGGCGGGCTGGTTTTTTCCGGGGTGGGGCTCGTGGCCTTTGTTTACGGCAAGAGGATGGCCCGCTTCCAGCTCATGCTGGTGGGCGGTCTTCTCATGGTCTATCCGTATTTTATATCGGATACGGCGTGGATGTACCTGGTTGGAACGGCGCTGACCGCCGTCCTGTTTTTTCTCCGCGATTAACCCGGCTTCGGCCGTCCCCATCCTTCGGTCAATATGGCGTGCTGGCGCAGCCGCTGCGCGTCGGTGCGCGCCACGTGAATCCGCCTTCCCTCGGGGTCGATGCCAGCGTGGAACATGGCGGTAGCGATCGTGCCGGGCGTCGGAATGAAGCACTGCGTCTGCCGCGGCTTCCAGCCCCGGGCCTTGAGCCAGCGCGCCAGGGACCGCATGTCCTCGTCCGTGCAGCCCGGAAAGGCGCTTATGAGATAGGGGATGACGTACTGCTTCTTGTTCGCGGCGCGGGACTCGGTTTCGAACACGGCCAAGAAGCGCTCGAAGGCCGCGAAAGCCGGCTTGCGCATAAGCGCCAGCACCGCGTCGGCCGAGTGCTCGGGCGCGAGCTTGAGCTGGCCGCCGGTGAATTCCCCGACTAAGGTCCGCAGGTAATCGGGCGCTTGCAGCGCCAGATCATGGCGCACGCCGCTGGCGATGCGCAGATGTTTGACCCCGGCGATGGCTTTGAGCGCCCTGAGCATGGCCGCGAGTTTCTCTTGATTGTCCTGAAAGCTCGGGCACACGGACGGCGTAAGGCAGCTGGGCCTGAGGCAGCGCTCGGGATCGGCGATGCAGCGCGCGCCCCACATGTTGGCGCTGGGACCGCCCACGTCCGTGATCGAGCCGTCCCAATCGGGACGACGGACCAAGGCGCGCACCTCCGAGGCTATGGATTCCCGGCTGCGCGAGGAGACGCGCCGGCCCTGGTGCAGGGCGAGCGCGCAGAAGGAGCAGCCTCCGGCGCAGCCGCGATGCGAGGTCACGCTGAAGCGGATCATGTCCAGAGCCGGTATGGGCTCGCGATAAGAGGGATGCTGCATCCGTGAGAAGGGGAGGCCGTGGAGGAGGTCCATCTCGGGGGTGGAAAGAGGCTCGGCCGGGGGGGCGAAAATGACGTCCCTGCCCGCGTGCGCCTGGGCCGCCCAGGCGCCGGAGCGCGTCTGCTGCTCCAGGGCCAAGGTCGCGGCCATGAGTTTCGCGGGATCGGCCCGGATATCCTCGTAGGAGGGAAGGCGCAGGAGTTCGACGCCCGGGGGGATGTCGGCGTTTGTGCCGATGAAGGCCGTGCCTGGAATGGCCCGCAATGCGCGGGGGCCCGGCTCCGTTTTCAACCGCCTGCAAATGTCATCGATCGCGCGTTCTCCCATGCCGTAGACCAGGAGGTCGGCCTTGGAATCAAGCAGAATGGAGCGGCGCAGAGAGTCGCTCCAGAAATCGTAGTGCGCGGCCCGGCGCAAGGAGGCTTCGATGCCTCCCAGGACGACGGGCAGGCCCGGGAAGGCGGCTTTGAGCAGGCCGGCATAGACCAGGCATGCCCGGTTGGGCCTGGCCCCGGACCGGCCGCCCGGGGTATAGGCGTCGTCATGGCGTTTCTTGCGAAACGCCGTGTAATGCGCGAGCATTGAATCCAAGGCCCCGGCCGTGACTCCTGCGAAGAGGCGCGGCCGGCCCATGCGGCATACTTCGTCGGGACGATCCCAGCGGGGCTGGGCGATGATGCCCACGCGCCAGCCCTGGGCCATGAGCCAGCGGCCCAGCAGGGCCGCGGCGAAGGAGGGGTGATCCACGTAAGCGTCGCCGGTGACGAGGAGGACGTCCAGTTCCTTCCAGCCGAGACGATCCATTTCCGACCGGGTCGTGGGCAGGAATTCCGGGGTCATGATTCAATTCTACCAGTTACTCCCTGAAGGACGCTCGGCGCGTGCAAAGACCGGCCGGTTTCTGCTAGGATGGTGCCTTCTAAGGAGGGGAGCCATGATCGCGACTTTGCCGCAGAAGAAGTGCGCGCCGAAAGGCAAGGCGGACCGCCTGAGCCCGGCCGCGGCCGAGGCCTTGCTGCAAGAGCTGGGCAGCGGCTGGGCCGT
>DMMY01000019.1 GCA_003452935.1 Elusimicrobiota bacterium | reverse complement strand
TTAGGGCCTCTGCGGAAGTCGGGTGAACCCCGGCATCATCACTCTTGCCCGCAGAGTCGCCGCGGCGTTGAGACTGCAGAGCCTGAATTTTGATTAGTCATTTTTACCTATTTGCATACGTCATATTTGCTCAGGTATCCAAAGCACTCTTCATAGTTTAGAGAAGCGCACGTGCCCATTTCGACCCCATCGGGACTAATGAACTTATAGGACTGCTTGCCTCCAAGATAACTTGATTTTCCTCCGGAGAGTCGGCAGCTTCCGGTACGCGTACGCGGTGCATCCGATTGCTGACAGGCACTATATCTGCTCAGGTATCCAAAGCACTCTTCATAGTTTAGAGAAGCGCACGTGCCCATTTCGACCCCATCGGGACTAATGAACTTATAGGACTGCTTGCCTCCAAGATAACTTGATTTTCCTCCAGAGAGTCGGCATCCTCCGGGGTTGGCGCTGGCCACTCGTAGCAAACGCGGTTCGATGGATCGAGAGTCTGAGGTCGCCGGCAGATTTGATTTGCCGGCTTTGACTATCAGCCGAGCTTGCAGAAACGCTTGGCTCAAGTTCTCGGCATTGGCCGATATTTGATTTCCAAAAAACAAGAAAAAACTTGCAATGAGCGCCACGGATATCAGCTTGTTAGTCTTATTTGTATCCATCGGAGAAGCCTCCTTGAGTACGCAACTAATTTGAGAGTTCCAAAAAAACATCCCATCCTTCCTGATGAAAAATTGTACCGCAACCGATCCGGGTGTTCCTGGGCAAAACGGTACCGATAGACGCCGTATTTCGGCTTAGCCCGATCTGGGTCATTAGACCCACCCGTTTTAAATGGTGCCGGAGATCACGTTTTTCGTATTGTCGGCATTATTTTTTATCCGCATTCGCAGCCAATTCGCAGTCGTGTAAGCTTCTAGGTCGCTGATCCCAAACCTCATTCGAAAAAAAGGTCAACAAGTCCAACAACATGATCTCCGGCACCGTTATGGGTCTTTTGGCCTATGTCCAAAAGGGTCTTCGGGGCCTAGGAAATTGGTTGTCCGAAGCTTATAATTTCACTATGGGCGCGATCAGGCCCGCTCTTGTCGCTTTGGCCGGGGTTTTGGCTTTCTGCCCATGCGTTGAGGCAGGGCCGCCGGTTGCGCCGTCTTCCTCTCAAGCCGGGTCAGCTTCGCGTATTTTCAAGAGAGACAATCTTCTGCTTCTGGCTGCCGTGACCGATTGGGGGGACTTCCTGGCCGGGGTGCGGGATAGCCGGGTCCAGGCCCATGTCGCGGAGTTGGAAGCCATACGCGCGCGGGCCATGGTCGCGCGAAACGTGGAGGAACTGAGGCCGGTCGAGCTGGATTTCGACGCTTGGCAGCGATCCGTCATCGCCGAGCTGGCTCCGGGCGCCCCGATAGCCTCGGCCGAGACGGACAAGTATCTTGAGTTGGCTAAAGCTCAGGTCGCGGCTTTCGCGGCCGTGGAAAGGCGCCAACTGTCCGTGACCGGCAAGGCCCGTCGGACTTGGGAAAAGATCAAGGCCCGCCTCAGCCTTGCCCAGAATGCCTCGGCCGTAACCGGCGTGTTTTCGGAGGCGGGCTTGTCCGTTCCCGAAGGCGTGTCCGCGGTTTCGGCCGGCTCTGCCCAGGCCCGCTTCGCGCCCGGGCGGCGTTTAGCTGCCCGTGCCGTCATGGGCTATTATGCGCCGGCCAGCCTCGAGCGGACATCGGCCGGCAAGGCGGCGTCGCCGATCGATCCAGCCCAGATCGCCGCCATCTTGGGCAAACGCAAGAAAGGAGGACCGTCGGTCTCTCTTGGACAACCCTTTAGAAGGGGACGGCTCAAGAATGGCATGGCGCTTCCGATGCGCGGGGTCGGCTATGTCTATGTCAATCCCGAACGCGGCCGTAATTATGGGACCGACGATCTGGTCATGGGTCTGGCCTATCTTGCCGCGGATTTCAAAAGACGACATCCGGAGCATCCGGGCCTGCGCCTGGGAGACCTCTCCCGCAAGGGCGGCGGCCCTGTCTCCGACCATGGTTCCCATGAAAACGGCCGCGATGCGGATATCATTTTTTTGGCCGCGGACCTGCTGGGGCGGCCCGTAGATATCGATAGGTTCAACGTCCATTTTGATGCGAAGGGGCGAGCGGGAGATTTGCTCTTTGACGCGGCTCTTAATTGGGACCTTGTCGTCTTGCTTTGCCAAAATCCCTATTTTGGAGAAAAGCTTGAAGCCATAGGGGTCGATGACTCATTGCGGATCAAGCTCCTGTCTTACGCCAGAAAGAATGCGAATATGCTTTCAGGCGTCGAACAAGAGCGGGCTGTCTGGCAGATTCGGCGCGCCGAGCGGATGCTCTTTCCGTGGGCGAATCATACGGATCATTTCCACATACGGATCGCGCCTTAGAACGGAGAAAGCCGGGCCGAATTGAATCCGCTGTGGAAGAGGCAAGGACCAGCTCCCATCCCGCCAAGGCCGAGAATGTCGGATCTTCCGGCTGTTTTGATGCGAAGCTCAAGCAGGCTGGTTAAAGTTCATCCCGGCGTCCTGGCGGTCCGTCGGCATGATCTTGAACATCTCCCTAGGCATCAGGCTCATGAAGCTGGCCACGAAGCTGTCCGGGAGGGATTGGATGCGGATGTTGTAGTTGTTGACCGACTCATTGTGGAATTCCCGGCGATCCGCGATCTGGCTTTCCAGATCCGAGATGCGGCCCTGGAGCTGCTGGAAGGAGGCTTGGGCCTTGAGATTCGGGTAAGCCTCGGCTAGGGCGAAAATACGCCGGAGACCGGCGGATAGTTCCGCTTCCTTGGCGGCCTTGGCCGCGACTCCCTGGGCGCATTGGGCGTTGCTTCTGAGCTCGATGACCTTGCTGATGGCATCGCGCTCGTACTGCAGGTAGCCTTCGCAGGTCTTGACGAGCTTGGGTACCTCGTCATGTCGCTGCTTGAGGAGCACGTCGATGTTCGCCCAGGCTTTCTCGATATTGTTTTTTAAGACGATGAGCCCGTTGTAGACTGCGACTAGGTAGCCGGCCAAGCCCAGGATGAGGCATATCGACAGGCCAAGTATCACCAAAGAAATCATGTTCGCGCCTCAATTTTTGCGGGGTCAGGTCTTGATATTTGACATTTGACAAAGCCGATCTGGGTCGTTATAGCCCGTAAAGCCTCTTCATCGCCATGTAGACGCCGTTCGTCCAGCCGAATCCGTCCTGGGATTCATATTCCCCGCCTCCGGCGGGGCGATCGACGTCCTCCACGTCGTACTTTTCCATGAGTTTTCCGGTTTCCCGGAAAACTCTATCGTTGAGAGAGAGCCAACGCCGGGCGATATCTTCGGATAAGTCGCTCAAGCCGTACTTCTCGAATCCAGTGACGGCTATCCACTGCAGCGGCGCCCAGCCGTTGGGCGCGTCCCACTGCTGACCGGTGCGTTCGTCGGTCGCTGCAATGCCGCCGCGCTTGAGCAAACGGTTCCTGGTCGCGGCGGCCGCGGCCGAGGCTTGGTCCTGATCCGCTATCCCCGCGAACAGGGGATACAGCCCCGCCGCGGAAATGACGCCCGACGGCTTTTGGCCGACGAGATCATAATCGCAAAAAAAGCCGGCCGCGCCGTTCCAGCAGTATTTGAGGATGGCGGCTTTCCTGTCCGCAGCGAGCGCGCCGAAGCTCGCTGCGGCCGCCGTGTTTCCCAGGGAGCCCTCGGCCTTGGCGATCGTTTTTTCCAGAGTGTAGAGCAGGCAGTTCAGGTCGACCGGGATGAGGGAGGTGGTCCGTATCGAGCCCAGGCCGCTTTCCTTCTCGAACCAACGGCTGCTGAAATCCCAGCCGCTCTCGGCTCCGGCGCGCAGGTCCCGATAAAGCTGCGCCGCGGTCCGTTGGGTCGCGGCGCTCAACCGCACGTCTTGCGCGTAGCTTTCAGGGCGCGGCGACGCGGAATCGTCATAATAGCGATTGAGGACCTCGCCGTCAGGCAGCCTGACGACGCGGCGGTGCGCCTCTCCCGGTCGGATGCCGCCGGCTCCTTGCGTCCAGAAAGAGTGCTCCGTGCATAGATCGGAGCGGTACTTGGGATAGACGCGCGTTTCGCCCTGCAACTCGGCTAGAAGCTCCGTCATCAGCGCGAAGAATGGCGGCTGGCTGCGGCTGAGGTAATAGCTCCGGTTGCCGTTGGGAATGTGGCCGTGATTCTTGATGAGGAACGCGAAGTTGGCCAGCATGTTCTCGATCAGGTCGACGCGGCCGTGCTCCTTGAGGCCCAGCATGGTGAAATAGGAATCCCAGTAATAAATCTCGCGAAAGCGTCCGCCCGGGACGACATAGGAGAACGGTAATCCCAGCAAGGAGCTCTTTTCCGGGACAGGAGCGCGGGTCAGGACGTCCCAGAGCCTTCTTATGTTTTCCTCTACGGGGAGCGCTGGGTCGCTCTCGTAGTGCCGCGCGTATGAGGGCGGCAGCTCGAAGTTCTCGGCGATGAATCGTTGCAGCGCGAATCCCGGCGACTTTTTCAGCAGCAGATAGTCCTTCTCGATTTCCTCGGCGGGACGTTTCAGGACGCAGTCCACCAAGGTCTTGCCGTCGCCCAGGGCGGCGGCGAGCTGCGCATCCTCGAATAGCCCCGATATCTCGTGAATGTCTTTCATCGCTTCGGCCCGCGTTCAAGCCGTGGCCCGCTCCAGCAAGGGCTCGGTTGCGGCCGCCGAGGCTTTCTGCTTTTGGAGGCGCTGGAAGGCCATGAGGCAGGCCGCGAGCACGGCGATGGGAACCAGGGAGAAATAGAAAGCCGTCTGTCCGCCGTAGTTCCTGAATATGAAGGCCGTCACGATCGAGCCGGTGGTGCCGCCGAGGGAGGAGAACACGACTATGAGTCCGCTCATGGGCGCGTGCTGCCTTTCCGGCAGGGAACTGAGGATGACGGAGTTGATGGCCGGATAGATGGGGGCGAGCAGCATGCCTATCATGGGAAAAGCGAACGCGGCCAGCGGCGCCCCGCGCAGGGACTGCACCACGAGCCGCGCGTCGAGTCCCCGCGTCATCGGCATCACCAACAGCACCAAGGCGGCGGCGCCGAGCAGGCAGGCGATGAGGACGGCGAGCCATGGCAGCCGGCGCAGCGCGAAGCCGGCCAGCAGCCGTCCCAGCGCTATCGAGGCCGCCAGGATGCTCGCCATCTCTATGCTGAGCCTGTTGGATAAATGCAGCACTTGGCTGTTGAAAGTGGGCAGCCAGCTCATGATGCTTTGTTCCACCAGGACGTAAAGGAAGGCGCAGGACACGAAAACCATGACGAGCGGGGAAGCCGAGAGCTTGAGCATGCCGGCGAATTCCCCGGCTAGGGGCTGCGGCTTTTCAGCCCGGATGGCGGATTCGTCAAGCGGCGACGCCAGCAGGAGCAGGAAAGCCAGAAGCGAGAGGCCGCCCAGGAAATAATAGACCTTGAACCAGGAGGTGGAGGCGGGATCGGCCTCATCTACGAAAGCGCCGAATATGAAGTAGCCTGAAAGCACCCCGACCATGAAAAACGACTCGAGGAAATTCATGAAGCTCGCGTGCTCCTTGCCGTCGCCCGTCACCAAACCTATCGTGGCGAAGACGGAAACCTTGATCAGGGCGAACGACGCTCCGGTGGCGGCGAAGAGCATTTTTGTGGCGAGAAAACTCGGCATGGTCGGCACCAAAAGAGCGACCGCGGAGATGAAGCCCAAGGCCGCCAGCATGGTCCGCTTGTAGCCCATGCGCGCGACGAAAGAGGCTATCAGGAAGGAGATGATCGCTATGGGCAAATCCTTGAACATCTCCAGCACGCTGGCGGCGGGCTTGGAAACGCTGAAGTTGTTCTGCACCTGCAGGATGACCGTGCCCACGCTGTTGAGGAGGATGGCGAAAACGAAATAATTCAAAAAGAGCGAGGTTTTGATGCGCCAGTTATTCATAGACTATCAGTCCAGAGGCCGCGCTGCCCGCCGCGAGGCGGGGCGGCCGTAGGTTCCCCTCAGTTGTTGATTTGCGTTTGGGATTATTCCCGTCTGCATATAATAGCTCATCATGGGCGCGAAGGTCCTGTTCATTAAGCCGGATATGAGGGAAAACCGGCAGAAAGACTGCGATGCCGCATGAGATGGATGAGATATAATAAGCAAATGAAATATAAGATAAGCATGTTTCTCCCCCGCCGTTTGGGCAAGGCCGTCGCCCTCGCCCTGGTCCATTTCTTGAGCGCGCGGCTCGCCGTCGCGGGGCAGGCGCTGGCTTTCCAGTCGACCGAAGGGAGCGTGCAAAACCTTTTCTACCGTCAAGGCGCCGTCGCCGCCCATGTGGTCGCGTCCTCCGGGCAATCGCCCAGGCTCGTCTTCGCCTTCCCGGCGGGGAATTCGGGAGCGGGCCTTTGGTTCCAGACGTCGGGATCCGCCGCGGAGCTGCAGGTCGACGGCCCTCTGGAAGCGATCGAACGGGCCGACGGCATGCGCGGAGTGGCGGCTGTCGTCTCGGCCTCGGCCGGGAGCCTCGTGGTCCGCAAGGCGATGCTGGGAAGCATCCGCGCCTTGAGGGACTTCAACCATGACGGCCGCTCGCCCGCGGGCATGGAAAACAATGTGATCGCCGGCCTGTCCGTGACCATCAAGCGGACGGCGCTTGACCGCGTCCATCACCATGAGTTGGCGCTTTCCCCGATCGCTGGGACCCGCATCAGCGTGCGCGGCGACGAGACCATCGTCATGGCGGCGCCGGAGGGAGGCCGCTTGAGCTTCCGGGCGACCGCCTTGAACGACTATGCCCCCCTGAGCCCGATTGCCGCCGCGGAACTGCTGCGGCCGGACGCCGTCGATGACGGCCGGGCCAGGAACGCCCTGGAGTTCTTGTCCTACAAGGACAAGCTGCTCGCGGGTTCCTGGCAGTATCTGACCTATTTCGGAAGGGACACGCTGCTTTCGGTCAGGATGTTGATGCCGTCTCTCCAGCCCGGCGCTATCGAGGCCGGCTTGGGCTCCGTCATCGCGCGCCTGAGCCAGAATGGGGTCGTGGCCCACGAAGAGGATATCGGCGAGTGGGCCGTCATCCGCCATCTGGCGTCGCCGGCTCCTCCCGCGGACCTCAACGAACCGATTTACGATTACGGGATGATCGACGGGGACTTTCTCCTGGCGCCGGTTCTGGCCCGTTATCTTCTGGACTCCCCGGAAGGGACGGCGCGCGCGAGTACGTTTTTGGCGGGCGTGGCGCCGGACGGCCGCAGCTATGCCGACGCCCTATTGCAGAATCTCAAGCTGGTCGTCGCCAGGGCCAGGCCCTTCGGGAAGGACCCTTCGCCGAAGAATCTCGTGTCCCTGTTGCCGGGGCGCGGCGTCGGCCAGTGGCGCGACAGCAACGAGGGGCTCGGCGGCGGACGGTATCCCTTCGACGTCAATGCCGCGCTGGTTCCCGCGGCGCTCGAAGCCGCGGCGCGGCTCCTCGAAGGCCCGCTCCGGGGGCGCGACGACGCCTTGGCCGCCGAAGCCCGGCGCCTGTCCCCGATCTGGAAGAAGGCGGCCGACTATTTTATCGTCGACGTCCCGCTGCCGGCGGCCCGGGAGAGGGTCCGCGCCTATGCCCGGAGCCAGGGCATAGACCCCGCGTCCGCTCTGCGCGCGCTGGAGCGCCCGGCGTCGTTTCATGCCGTGGCCCTTGACGACGCGGGGCGTCCCATTCCGATACTCAATTCAGACGAAGGATTCGTCCTGCTCTTTACGGATCCGTCTTACGAGGACATCGTCCGGGCCCTGCAAGGGATACGGCAGCCTTTTCCCGCCGGCCTGAGGACGCCCGTGGGCATGGTCGTGGCCAATCCGGCCTATGCGACCGATCCTAAGCTAAGGGATGCTTTCACGCGCGGACATTACCACGGGACCGTGGTCTGGTCATGGCAGCAGGCATTGCTCGCGGCCGGGATCGAGCGGCAGCTCGCGCGCCCGGGCCTTCCTGACAAGACCAGGGCTTTGTTGCGGGAGGCGCGAAGCGCTCTCTGGGACACGATCCGCGCCGGCGCGCCCATGCGCCATTGCGAGCTCTGGTCTTGGACTATCAAGGACGGCCAATATCAGGTGGTTCCCTTCGGCCAGGAAGCCGGGCACGTGACGGAATCCAACGCGGCGCAGCTGTGGAGCACCGTCTACCTGGCCGTCCGGCCCGGCCAATAGGGACTTGAGCGCTGATCCCAGGCTGACGCGTACTTCCCTCGCGGCCTGCAATTCGATATTCTATTGTCCCGGAAAGGAGGAATCATGAGCCAGCAGACGCAGCAGAAACCGAGCGCCGGCGATGAGGGCATAGTCTCGCGCGCCGAGGATTACGGCCAATGGTACCTTGACGTCATCCGGCGGGCCCAATTGGCGGAGCACTCCGCGGTGCGCGGCTGCATGGTCATCAGGCCCCACGGCTACGCCATCTGGGAGAAGCTGCAGCGCGAGCTCGACGACCGGTTCAAGGCCACGGGGCATCAGAACGCCTACTTTCCTTTGTTTATTCCGCTTTCCTTGATGGCCAAGGAGGAGAAGCACGCGGCCGGTTTTGCCAAGGAATGCGCGGTGGTCACGCATTATCGGCTCAAGTCCGTGGACGGCCAGGTGGTTGTCGATCCCGACTCAAAACTTGACGAGCCGTTGGTGATCCGGCCCACGAGCGAGACCATCATCTGGGATACGTTCAAGGGCTGGATCCAGAGCTACCGCGATCTTCCCATCCTCGTCAATCAGTGGGCCAATATCGTGCGTTGGGAGATGCGAACGCGGCTGTTTTTGCGCACCGCGGAATTTCTTTGGCAGGAAGGGCATACCGCCCATGCCACCCAAAACGAGGCGCTTGAGGAAACCTGGCGCATGCTGGGCGTCTACGCCGACGTGGCCGAGAATGTCCTGGCCGTGCCGGTTCTCCAGGGCCGCAAGACCGCGGGCGAACGCTTCGCCGGAGCCGTGGAGACGTTGTGCATCGAAGGCATGATGCAGGACGGCAAGGCCCTGCAGATGGGCACGAGCCACTATTTGGGCCAAAATTTCGCCAAATCTTCCGGCGTGCAGTTCCTCAACAAGGAAGGCAAGCTCGAATACGTCTATGCCACGAGTTGGGGCGTTTCCACCAGGCTGATCGGAGCCCTCATCATGGCGCACAGCGACGACACGGGCTTGGTCCTGCCGCCGAAACTCGCGCCTATCCAGGTCGCGGTCGTGCCCATATTCAAGACCGACGCGGAGAAAGCCGCGGTCCTGCAGGAGGCGCGCCGGGTGCATGACGAGCTCAAGGCCCAGGGCCTCTCGGTCAAGCTCGACGATCGCGAAGGCCTTTCGCCGGGAGCCAAGTACTACGAGTGGGAAGGCAAGGGCGTTCCCTTGCGTATTGAAATCGGACCCAAGGACATCGAGAAAGGCTCGTTGTGCCTGGTGCGCCGTTTTGTTTCGGATGTCGCGGGGGAGACCGACCAAGCCAGGCGCAAGCGCGCCAAGAGCTTCCTGCCCCGGGCCGAGGCCTTGGCCGCGGTCAAGCCGCTCCTCGATCAGATGCAGAAGGATCTTCTGGATCGGGCCCGCGCGGCCCGCGAGCGCCGCACGCGCGTCATCGACACGATCGAGGACTTCGAGCGCTTTTACAAGAACGAGGGCGGGGGTTTTGCCTGGGTGCATTGGGCCGGCGACGCGCAAAACGAGGACGAGATGGCGCGCCGCTTCGAGACCTCCATCCGCTGCATCCCTCTGCCCGAGGACATCCCGGCTGCGGCCCGGGGCGAGGGCAAGTGCATCCTGACCGGCAAGCCTTCGTCCCAGCGCGTGGTCATGGCCAAGGCTTATTGAGCCGCTGCCGGGTTGGCATGTCCGAGCCGCGACTGCCGCCATCCTTGCCCGAGCGGGCGTTTCCCTGGCTGCTTCTGGCCGCCGGCATTTTCTACGGGGCGCTGCTGTCGAGGCTCTACGTCGGCTATTTCAACGACGACGCGCAGTACATCGTTTTGGCCCGATCGCTTCTGCAAGGCCGCTACTGCGCCCTCGGCTTGGCGGGATCTCCACCGGAGATCTCATTTCCGCCCGGGTTCCCTATGCTGCTGGCGCCTTTTGTCTGGCTGCTGGCGCCGCATTGGGACTGGCTTAGGCTCATTCCGGCAGCCTTGACGCTGTTTTCCGGTCTTATAGTCTGGAAGGTCTTCGACGGCTGGTTGCGGCCCGGCGTCAGGCTGGCGGCCGTGGCTCTCTTCCTATTCAATCCCGTGACCGCGCAGCTTTCCGGTTCCATCATGTCGGACGTGGGCCTGCTTTTTGCCTCGGCCCTCGTGTTTTGGGGTTTGCGCCAGGCCTGTGCCTTGGGCGCGAGTTTCTCTCCCTGGGCTTTAGGCGCGATTCTGGTTTGGACCGCCTGGTTGCGGCCGGTGGGCGCTCTCTTCGCGGCGGCCGCCGCGCCGTTCTTGGCGCGAGCCCGAGGCTGGAAAGCCGCGGCGCAGGCGATTGTCCCGGCTGTCGCTCTTTGCGGCGTCCTGGCGGTTCGCAATCGGCTGGCGGCAGGCGAGGTCACGACCTATGCCTCATACTGGCGTGAGACGCTTTCCCAAATATTTTCGGGCGGTATGGGGTTTTGGGACAATTGGCACCGCGCGGCTTACCTTTTACTCGGTCATTGCCTGTTGGGCGCGCGGCTGCCCCATGGAGGATGGGGAATATGGGCCAGCATGGGCCTCATCGTCGCGGCCGCGGGGCTCGCCGCGGCCGGCTGGACCGACTTGCTGCGCCGGCGGCCGGCCCGGGAGGCGACGGCAGCCATGGGCCTCGCGGTCCTCGGCTGTTTTTTTGTCCAGGCCGTCTGGCCGGTCATGGACAGCCGCTATTTCCTGCCGCTTCTGCCCTGGATGACGGTCTTCCTGGTCCAAGGTTGGGCCTCGCTGTGCGGCCGCTTGCCCAGATCCAGGGCGGGGCTCGCGATCGGCGTCGCGGTCCTGGCCGCGGTTTTCATGGCGCACGACCTGCGCCTGCTGCGCTCGACGTGGCTCGGTCCCCGGCCCCAGGACTGGCTGCTGCCCCGTCAAGGCTTGGACTGGGTGGCCCGACACACGTCCGCCGACGCCGTGCTGTTGACCAAGGTCCCCATGGTTTTCCTCTACACGGGCCGCCAAGGAATTCCAGAGGTGCGCGCCGACGACAGCGAGGAGTTTCGTTTTCATTGCCTGCGCCAAAGGGTGGCTTACGTCTTTGACATGCCTTTTCCCATCGGCTCCAATGTCCCGGGCAGCCCGGTTCTCGACCAAGCCCGGACTTGGCAGAGGAGCATGGCCTGGGCTGGTTCTTGGCCCGAGGCTTTCGAGCCGGGTTTCACGGATTCCTCGGAGGGGACTTCCATCTATAAAGTGACGGCGGACCAAGCCTTCCTGCGTTCCTATGAACTGTATCTGGCCGGCAGGCAGAACCTGGCGCGCGGAGACCTCAAGTCCGGATTGGCCCGGCTCGACGATTCATTGCGTTTGCGGCCGCGCCTGGTCGCCGCTCTCAATGCCAAGGGCGCGGCGCTCTTGCTGGCCGGCCGGCTCGATCAGTCGCGCGCGGTTTTGGGCCAAGCCTTGGCCATCAGGCCTGATCATGCCCTGGCTCTGGCCAACCTCGCCAGGCTCAAGGCGCGCCAGGGCCTCTCGAGCGAGGCCCGGCGACTCTACGCTCGAGCCATGCGGTCTTGGCAACGGACAGGCGAGTTTCGGAATTTGGGTCCGGCGTTGGAGTCGGAAGCGGCGGCTTTGAGGTCGGACTAGCGCAAGGCTCCGCCGCGCAGCCAGCCAAAGGCCGAGACCGTCTCTCCGTGGTCGTGGATCTTCAGCCACATTGACTCAGGGATCAGCCAACTGGCCAAGACGAAGACCAGCAGGAAGGCTCCCAACGTAAGGGCTATGCGTTGCCCAGGCCGTTTCTCGCGTTGCCAGCGGCGTTCTTCATAGTAGACCAGCCGGGAGCATAGGGCGCAGAGAGCGGCTCCCGTCGCCAGGAGCGCGTAAAAAGGCCAGTGCCAGCCATAAACCGCGGCGATGTAGTCGCCTAGCCAGGACCATAGCACGCTTGCCGAGAAAGACAGCCAGAAAGCCTTGCGCAGTCCCTGAAAATTTCCCGTGCAAAAGTACCAACGCAACGGCTCCAGGCTGAGCAAGGGCACGCAAGAAATCAGGATGAGAATGATATCCATGAGAACTCCAGTCATATGTTACGTCTGATAGGCGCGCGAGCGCAAGAGCCGCGAGGCGGCCATGAGGCGCTCTTTGGTATGATACTTTCAGCGGCTTAAATGCCCGGGAGGTGCCCATGAGCGTTCTAGTCGAATGCGTGCCTAATTTTTCCGAAGGCCGGGACAAGGCCAAGGTGGAAGCCATAGTGGCGGCGGCCCGCGCGGTCGCGGGGGTCTCCATCCTGGACGTGGAGACCGACTCGGACCATAACCGCTGCGTGCTTTCCTTCGTGGCGCCTCCGGACGCGGCCGTGGAGGCGTGTTTTCGCGTGGCGCAGAAGTCCCGGGAGCTCATCGACCTCAACGCGCATAAGGGCGAGCATCCGCGCATGGGCGCGGTGGACGTCATCCCCTTCATCCCGGTTTCAGGCATCGATATCAAAGGCTGCGCGGGCTTGGCCGAGAGGCTGGGCCAGCGCATCGGCGCGGAGCTCGAAATACCGGTCTACCTTTACGATCACGCGGCTCGCAAGTCCGAGCGCAAGGACCTGGCAGCCGTGCGCAAGGGGCAGTTCGAGGGCTTGAAGGAACTTATCGGCAAGGATCCCTCGCGCATGCCGGACTTCGGGCCCAACCGCATCCACCCGACCGCGGGAGCCGTGGCCGTGGGCGCTCGCCAGCAGATCGTCAACTTCAACCTCAATCTCGACATTTCGGACATGGCCGCGGGCAAGGACATCGCCAAGCGTCTGCGCGCTTCGGGAGGGGGGCTGCCGTGCGTGCGCGGCAAGGAGATAGAGCTTTCCGCCCGCAAGCAGGTCCAGATATCGACCGTGCTGACGGATTATAAGACCACTTCCATGGCCAAGACCCTGGCCGAGGCCCGGCGTCTGGCCGCGGAGCATGGCGCCAAGGTCGTGACCACGGAGATCGTGGGTCTTCTGCCCAGGCAGGCTTTGGTGGACTTGGCCCTGGATACCCTGAATCTGGAGAACTTCAACCCGGAAGTGCAGATACTGGAGAGCCGCCTCGAGGCCGTGGGAGCCTTGCGGCAGAAAACGGGCTGGCAGGAATCGGCGCGCGTGCTGGGGGACGCTCTGGCGACCACGGACGCCACTCCGGGCGGAGGCTCGGCCGCAGGCATCGCCGGTGCCATGGGCTGCGGACTGGGGCTCATGGCCGTCGGCATCAGCCTTAAGTCAAAGAAACTTGATCCTGCCCGAAAGCCCGGCCTGGAAGAGGCGCGGATGAACTTCAGCCGCCTCAAGGCTGATTTCGAGCGGCTTACGGGCGAGGATTCCGCGGCGTTCGACCATTTTATGGCGGCCCTGGCGTTGCCCAGGGATAATCCGCAGCGTCCCGCCAAAATGCAGGGCGCCTTGATCCATGCGGCCGAGGTGCCCTTGCGCACCGCGGCCGCCGCGGCCGAAGCCTTCGCGATCGTGCAAGGGGCCATGCCCGGTCTTTTGCCGGCGGTCCTCTCTGATATGCATTCGGCCGGCCATCTTCTCAAGGCCGCGGCCCTGTGCGCGGCCGAGAACGTGCGCATCAATCTGGAAGGGATCAAGGACCAGGTCAAAGCCGACGAATTGGCGCGGCGTCTGGAAGAGCTTATAAGGGTCTTTCGCCAGGCTGTGGCGAGCTAGGAGGCTGGCATGGGAACGGAATTGTTGGGCGAAGGCGTCATCTGGGTGCCGTTTGACGTTTTGGAAAGCTTCATGGCCGACGCCTTGCAAGGCGTCGGCGTGCCTGAGGCGGACGCCAGGATATGCGCCGATGTTCTTATTACTTCAGACAAACGCGGCATCGATTCTCATGGCGTGGCGCGCTTCAAGACCATCTATTACGACCGCATCAAGGACGGCATACAGGCTCCGGTCACGCGTTTCGAGGTGGTTCGGGAAGGGCCGACCACCGCGGTCGTGGACGGTCACGACGGAATGGGCCACGTCATAGGCAAGAAGGCCATGGAGCTGTGCATCGCCAAGGCCAAGAAATACGGCATGGGCATGGTGGCGGCGCGCAATTCCACGCATTACGGCATCGCGGGCTATTACGCCCTGATGGCGTGCGAGGCGGGCATGATCGGCATCACCGGCACCAATGCCCGGCCCTCGGTCGCGCCCACTTTTGGCGTGGAGAACATGCTGGGAACCAATCCCTTGACCTTCGGCTTGCCCACGGACGAGGAGTTCCCGTTTGTCCTGGACTGCGCAACTTCCTTGACCCAGCGCGGCAAGATTGAGGTTTATGCCCGGGCCGGGAAACCCCTGCCCCCGGGCTGGGTCATCGGTTCCGACGGGCAAACCAAGACGGACAGCCAGGCCATCCTGTCCGAGTTGGTCAAGGGCAGCGCGGCCTTGACCCCTCTGGGCGGAATCGGCGAGGAGACCGCGGGCTACAAGGGCTACGGCTATTGCACGGTGGTGGAGATACTCTCAGCCGCGCTGCAGGGCGGAAGCTTTCTTAAGATGCTCCTGGGCTTTGAGAACGGCAAGAAGGTGCCTTATCATTTGGGGCACTTTTTCATGGCCGTGGATATATCGGCCTTCTGTCCGGTCGCTGAGTTTGGAAAAACCGCCGGCGAAATCTTGCGCTCCTTGCGCGCCTCACGCAAGGCGCCGGGCGCCGAGCGCATCTATACGGCCGGGGAGAAGGAGCATGTGGCCTGGCTGGAGCGCAAGGACAAGGGCGTGCCTGTCAACCGGGAACTGCAGAAGGAGATCCGGGCCGTGCAGGCCGAATTGGGCCTGAAGCGGTACCGGTTTCCTTTCTAGGCGCCTTGGGCCGAGGCCGCCCGCTCGGGCGCGGGCAGGTACTCGCACTCCATCCGGCACTTGAGCTGGCAGCCGCAGATTTCATTCGAACCCGCGAAGATCGGCTCTTTGCAGGGAGCGCTGCTCTCCGCCAGGGGCTGGCGTCTGTTGACCACGTTGGTCACGGCTTCGGAAAAGTCAAAGCTCCCCGTGCCGCAGCGGCCTGGGCAGGACGCTTGGAAACTGCAGGTATCTCCGGGGTTGAGCTCCAGGGTTTTTTCTTCCAGAACCTGCCCTTGGACCGTGAGGAATTGCAGCTGAATTTTGAGCCGCTTCACGTTTGGAAAATTTTCCCCGAGCGTGTCTCCGGAGTTCTCGCGATCCCGGGCATCGGCCGCGCGCTGGACCTTCTCTTCGTTCTTGTTGGGCCCGGCGTTGCGGCGTTTCTTTTTGAAAAATCTGGCCATTAAAGCCTCCTAGGAACTCTGCGGGACCGTTCGCTTCACCCGTGCTGGGTCCGGGGCGGGTTCCGTTTCGCAAGCCCGAAAGACAAGTTCGAGGGACAGGGTGAGAACCTGAATAGGCCTCCTCCAGTATAGCAGTTTCGAGGCGGCCGTGTCGGGGATGGTGAAAATATCGTAGGATAGGTTTCCATGAAAGAGAAGATCACTCCCGAGTTCATCCGCCGCATTCCCAAATCCGACCTTCATCTGCATCTGGACGGCTCCTTGCGCCTCAAGACCCTCATCGAAATTTCCCGTCGGGAAGGAATCGAGCTTCCTTCCTACACCGAGGCCGGGTTGCGGGAACTGGTCTTCAAAGATTCCTACCGCGAGCTGTTGGAGTACTTGCACGGCTTTGCCTTCACGTGCGCGGTTTTGCGCCGTCCCGAGAATTTGGAGCGCGTGGCGCGCGAGCTCGTGGAAGACAACGCGGCCGAGGGCGTGCGCTATATCGAGGTGCGCTTCGCCCCGCAGCTGCATGTCTGCGAGGGCATGACCGCCACGGACGCGGTCCGGGCCGTGGCCAAGGGCCTCTGGGAAGGGGCCAAGGCGCATAATCGCGCGCCGGCCGTGCGGCGGGGGGAGGATCTGCCTTTTCACTACGGCATCATCGTCTGCGCCATGCGCCGGTTCAAGAAAGGCATGTCGCCTTATTTCGCCAACCTGCTCAGCCTCATGGAGCACGCGGACAAGGACGACGTTTACGCCGCCGCCTCTTTGGAGCTTGCGCGCGCGGCCGTGGCTTGGGCCGAGGAAGGCTTGCCCGTGGTGGGTTTTGATCTGGCCGGCGAGGAAGCGGGCTATCCGCCCGTGGACCATCGCGAGGCGTATCAATACGCGCACGATCATTTCATCCGCAAGACCGTGCACGCGGGCGAGGCTTACGGCCCGGAATCCATCTGGCAGGCCATCACCCAGTGCCACGCCAACCGCATCGGTCACGGCACGTTTCTCTTTGCCCATAACATGATCAAGGACCCAGAAATCGAGGATCGTCCGCGCTACGTGGAAAACCTGGCCAGCTATATCGCCAGCCAGCGCATCGGCATCGAGGTCTGCGTCACGAGCAATCTTCAGACCACTCCTTCGATCAAGAACATAGCCGTGCATCCGGTCAAGAGGATGATCGACTACGGCCTTTCCGTGAGCATATGCACGGATAACCGATTGATCTCGAACACCACGGTCTCGCGGGAGCTGGCCTTGGTGGCCGACCACGCGGCCTTGACGCGCCAGCAGTTGCGCAACCTGGTCATCGCCGGGTTCAAGGGCAGTTTCTTTCCGGGCAGCTACAATGCCAAGCGAGCCTTTGTCTCCGCGGTCGTTTCCCGGTACCGGCAGCTGGAAAAAGAGTTCCTGCCTGCCTCGGTCTGAGCGGCGTTGTGAAGCGAGCCGGCGTCTCGATACGGTTCGTGCTGGTTAGGCCTCGCGATCCCAACAACATCGGCGCCGCGGCCCGCGCCCTGGTCAACTTCGGTTTCAAGGATTTGGCGCTCGTGGAGCCTTATCCCCCGGTCTGGCAAGAGGCCCGGTCCGCGGTGGGAGCCCGGCATATCCTGCGCCGGGCGCGGGCCGGATCCCTGGCTGAGGCGCTGAAGGGGACCAGCCTTGTTTTGGGCACTTCGGACGGACGCCGGCGCTTGCAGCGGCCTCTAGTGCCGTTGCCCCGGCTGGCTCGGTATTTGCAGGAGAGCCTGCCCGCGGGGGGGCGGCTGGCGGTTCTGTTCGGCTCGGAGAAGACCGGACTATCCAACGAGGTCATCGCGTGTTGCCATGCTTTGGTGCGCATCCCTACCTGCCCGGCTCAGCCGTCCATGAATTTGGGACAAGCCGTCTCCCTTTTTGCCTACGAATTGGCGAGAGAAGATTGCCTGGAGCCGGTCCAGGTTCCGGAACTTTCTGCCGCCCCGGCGGAGCAGATAGAGGCCTTGGTGGGCGAGTTCTTGCGCGCCTTTGACGCCTTGGACTATATGCGCGGCGTCGCCGACGCCGTCCGCCGGCGACGGGTGATCGAGGCGCTTACGCGCTGGCGTCCCTGCCGCAAGGACGCGGGGCTGCTGTTGAGCTTGCTGCGCAGGGTGTAAAATAACGCCGCCCCCGGGTCTCGGGGGCGGCGGTTGAACCGAACGGCGCTGAAGGCTACTTCTTCTTCGGCTTCTCCTTGACCACGGCCTGGGCCGCGGCATGGATGGCTATGGGCACCCGGAACGGAGAGCAGGACACGTAGCTGAATCCCAAGCCGTGGCAGAACTCCACGCTCGCGGGCTCGCCGCCGTGCTCGCCGCAGATGCCGATTTTGAGGTCCTTGCGGGTCTTGCGTCCCCTTTCTACGCCCATGCGCATGAGCACGCCCACGCCGTCCTGGTCGATGGTCTGGAACGGGTCGGCGGGCAGGATATCCTTATTGAGGTACTCCGGCATGAAGGCGCCGGTGTCGTCCCGGGAGAAGCCCAGGCTCATTTGCGTGAGGTCGTTGGTCCCGAAGGAGAAGAACTGCGCGACCTCGGCCAGGCGGTCGGCCACGATGCAGGCGCGCGGGATCTCGATCATGGTGCCCACCAGGTGGGGGATGACGCGCACGCCCTTGGCTTTGAGGACCTCGCCGTAGACCTTTTCAACGAGAGCGTACTGGTTCTTTAGCTCGGTCTCGACGCAAACCACCGGGATCATGATCTCGGGAAGGGTCTTGATGCCTTCCTTGCCCAGCTCGGCGGCCGCCTCGAGGATGGCCCGGACCTGCATCTCGGTGACCTCGGGGTAGGTGATGCCCAGTCGCACCCCGCGGTGACCCATCATGGGGTTGGATTCGCGCAGGCTCGAGGCGCGCTTTTCGAGCTCGTCGAGGCCGATGCCCAGGCTCTGGGCGAGCTCGGCTAGCGCGGCATGGTTATGCGGCACGAACTCGTGCAGCGGCGGGTCTATGGTGCGGATGGTGACCGGCAGGCCCTCCATGGCCTTCAAGGTCGCCTTGATGTCGGCCTTGACGTGGGGGAAGAGCTCGTCGAGAGCCTTGCGCCTCTCGGCCTCGGTCTTGGATACGATCATCTTGCGCAGCTTGAAGAGCGGAGCCTCGGAGCCCTTGCCGTAGAACATGTGCTCGACGCGGAACAGGCCGATGCCTTCTGCGCCGAACTTGCGGGCCCGGGCCGCGTCCTCGGGGGTGTCCGCGTTGGCGCGGACCTTGAGGCGGCGCACGCCGTTGCATATCTTGAGATAGTCCTCAAGCATCTTGTTGGACTCGCTGGCGTCGAGCATGGGCAGCTCGCCTTCGTAGACCAGACCCTTGGAGCCGTTCAAGGTGATCCAGTCGCCTTCCTTGAGGATTCTGCCGCCGTCGATGGAGAGGGCTTTGGCGTGCAGGTCGATCTCCAGGGTTCCGCAGCCGACCACGCAGCATTTGCCCCAGCCGCGCGCGACCAGCGCCGCGTGAGAGGTCATGCCGCCGCGCGCGGTCAGGATGGCCTGAGCGGCGCGCATGCCTTCCACGTCCTCGGGATTGGTCTCCTCGCGGACCAGGATGACTTTTTTGCCGTTCTTGGCCCAAGCCACGGCGTCGGCCGCGGTGAATACGATCTGGCCCTTGGCGCCTCCCGGTCCTGCCGGCAGGCCCTTGCCCATGGGCTTGTGCGCGGCTTCGGCCTTGGGGTCCACGATGGGGTGGAGCAGCTCGTCGAGTTGGGCCGGGGTGACGCGCAGAACGGCCTCTTCCTTGGCGATGAGCTTCTCGCGGATCATGTCCAGGGCGATCTTGACCGCGGCCGGGCCGTTGCGCTTGCCCACGCGGCACTGCAGCATGTAGAGCCGGTTGCGCTCGATGGTGAACTCGATGTCAAGCATGTCGCGGTAGTGCTTTTCCAGGCGCCTGACGATGTCGGCGAGCTCCTCATAGGCTTGAGGCATGAGCTGCTCGAGGCTCTTGAGGTGTTGGGATTGGTCGCTGCGCGAGGGCTCGTTGATGGGCGCGGGCGTCCGGATTCCGGCCACCACGTCCTCGCCCTGGGCGTTGACCAGGAATTCGCCGTAGAAACGGCTGTCGCCCGTGCCCGGGTTGCGGGTGAATCCCACTCCCGTGGCGCAATCGTCGCCCATGTTGCCGAACACCATGGCCTGCACGTTGACCGCTGTGCCCCACTCCTCGGGGATGCCTTCGATGCGGCGGTAGGACACGGCGCGCTTGCCCATCCAGGAGGCGAAGACCGCGCCGATGGAACCCCAGAGCTGCTCCATGGGATCATCCGGGAAGGACTTGCCCAGCACCTCGCTGACCTTGTCCTTGAACTTGACGCAGAGTTCCTTTAGATCCGCGGCGGATAGCTCGGTGTCGAGCTTGACGCCCCGGCGCTTCTTGGCTTCGTCCATGAGGCGCTCGAGCTGGCGGCGTATGCCCTGGTCCTCGGCCGGGCTGATGCCCGCGGCCTTTTCCATGACCACGTCCGAGTACATCATGATGAGGCGGCGGTAGGCGTCGTAGACGAAGCGTTCGTTTTTGGTCTGGGCCACGAGGCCGGGGATGGTCTCCTCGGTGAGGCCCACGTTGAGGATGGTCTCCATCATGCCCGGCATAGACTTGCGCGCGCCGGAGCGCACCGAGACCAGCAGGGGGTTTTCGGGATCTCCGAACTCCTTGCCGATGATCTTTTCGATGCGGCCCAGGTTCGTGGCCACAAGCTCCTTGAGGCCCTTGGGATAGGCGCGCTTGTTCTGCCAGTAATAAGTGCAGACTTCCGTGGTGATGGTAAAGCCCGGGGGCACGGGCAGTCGCAGGTCAGGGTGGCCCGCCATCTCGGCGAGGTTGGCGCCCTTGCCGCCGAGGAGATTTTTCATAGATTCGTTGCCGTCGGCCTTGCCGCCGCCGAAGAAATAGACGGGTTTGCCGATCTTGGCCGGCTTGGACGAGGCTGCGCTGGATTTTCTGATCAGAACGGATGATGGCATTTGCTTCCTCCTGGGATGTGGTTGCGGCTGAAACGACGATAAATAGTATAGAATTTAGGCCGAAGACCTGTCTATTGCTCGACGGAAGGGGGCTTGAAGCCGATCTGGCGCGGCGGGGACGAGGGCGGCGCCATGAGTTGGCGGATGGCGTCGAAAATGTTCGTGATTTGAACGTCGTGGCCCTCAATGCGCTGTTCCAACTCTTGGAGTTTGGCGGCAAGTTCCTTGTGTAGAGCCAGTGTTTCTCGGAGCTTGACGAACGCTCGCATGATCGCGATGTTGGCTTGGATAGCCCGGGGGCTGTGCAAGACGGCGGAGAGCATGGCGACTCCTTCTTGCGTGAAGGCCAGAGGCAACTTGCGGCGACCGCCTCGTCCAGGCTTTGATATCGCATTTTGCGGCATCAAAGAACGGAATTCCGCGCGGCTGAGTTTGAACATAAAGTCCATGGGAAACCTTTGGATATTCCGGCGAACCTGTTCATTTAGGCGGCCTGTGCTGACCCCATAGATTCGAGCTAAGTCAGCGTCTAGCATGACCTTCCGGCTGCGGATTAAGAAGATGAGGCGCTGAACGTCATCAGCAAATATCGGGAGTGCCATTCTATGAGGATATACGAGTGAAGCCCAAAAAAGTTCCGTTATGTTGTCTGTTTCCTAACTTCAGGACTTCCGCTGCTTGGACCTGTCGGCGCATAAACGGTAAAATCTGACTGTCATGGCCCAGCGTCCGGTTCTCGTCTACATTCTGGCTCTAATCGTTTTGGAATTGGTCTCTTTTGGGTTCTTTGCGCATCGCATGGGTTTTTATCAGGATGACTGGTCAACCGCTGAATTTTGCCTGCACGCTGCGGACAAAAGTCTTTTCGGCATGGTGCGGGCCTTCAATGACAATATGGTGCGAAACGGCACGGCCTGGTATATCAGGCCGGTCAACATTCTTTATTATCCCTTGCTGTGTTGGGGCGGGAAGCTTGCTTTTTGGCGCTATCAGGCCGCGATCATGGCGCAGGAGGCCTTGATCGCCGTGTTTCTCTTCCTGGCTTTGCGGCTTGCGAACGGCGGCATAGGCTTGCCTTTGTTGACCGCGGGCCTTTTTCTTATATTTCCCAACCACGGCGCCACGCATCATTGGTATTCCGCCGCGGTGACTCCGGCCATGGCTTTTTGCGCGGCTGCTTTCTGGGCCTATGCGGCTTGGCTTGAGCGCAAGCGGCCCTGGCTTCTGGGGGGGAGCCTGGCGCTTTTCATGCTGGCGGCCTTGTCTTATGAGGCGGTTGTTCCTTTGGCGCTATTTTTTCCGTTTTTGGGATTCATGCGGGATAGGCGTCTTGCTGTTCCTGGACAAGGAGCATGGGCCATGGCAGCCAAGCGCTTCGCTCCCTTCGGAGCGGCCATCGTCATGCTTATGCTCTATCATCAGGGGGTGCAAGCGTGGGGTCCTCGCAGCCTGCCGCGGCGCATGGCTTTTGACCCTCTTTTCATCCTGCAAGTCTTGGGAAAGGGGGTGGAGTGCAATACATCCGCAGTCATCGACTTGTGCCGGCGATATTTGCTTGACGCGCGGAGTCATTTCTATCTTGGGCAATGGGCCGCGGCCATCTTGTCGGGTGGAATAGCAGCCATGGTTTTTGAACGCGCGCATGCCCAGCAAGAGGATCGGCTGGATTGGGCCTGGCCGTTGGGGGCTTTGGGGCTGCTTTTGGCCGCGAACCTGCCCTACGCTCTTTCCGCGGATCGGTACATGCCGCATGTCTTCGACGTGCAGAACCGCGTCAATATGGCTCCGTCGTTGGCAGGGGCCATGCTGTGGGCCTGGGCGCTTTGGGAATCGCCGCGGCTTGCGCCAAGATGGGCGCGCAGCATGAGAATGGGCTTGGTGGGGCTGGTCGTGTCCGGCTTTACCATCGCCAATTGGCACAATGCCTGGCAATGGTCCGAGTCCTGGCGGCTGCAGCGGGAGGTCTTGGATGGGATTAAGAATGCAGGATCGACCCTGCCCGAAGGCCCGGTGGTGGTTATTTTAGACGGCGCTCCGTCAGAAGTCGGCCAGGTGCCGGTCTTTAACGAGAGCCATGCCTTTGATCCCGCGCTCAAGCTATGGCTTGGCCGCCAGGACGTCATCGGCACGATCATGACGCCGATGGGGCCGCAGAGGATTTTTCCTGGTGAGTATCCTCGGTTCCTTTATGATTTTCGCGACGCTCGGCTCGATAAGGTGCTGGCGGTCAAATCTTGATTTATTGGAATAATGGGACAAACAATGCCAATAAGGTGATCTCCGGCACCGCTTCTAGGCTTGTTTGACGAGGATGGTCTCGATGGTGTTGGCGATGTCCTCGCATTTGTCTATGGCGGCCTCTGTGACCTCGTAGACTTCCTTCCATTTCATGACCGCCAGAGGATCCGGCGCCCCCTCGAAGAGCTTGCTTAGGGCCAGGTCTCGGGCGTGGTCGCCGGTGTTTTCCAGGCGGTTGATCTCGATGCAGTAGTCCAGGACCCGCCGCGTCTTTTCGCCGCTTTGCAGTTCGGCCACGGCCTTGCGGATGGCGTCGGTGGCTTGGCCTAGGATGTCGACCATCTGCACCAGGTCCGGAGTGCAGTGCTCGATCTTGTAGAGGCACATGCGATTGCTGAGGGATTGGACGAGGTCGACGATGTCGTCCATCTCGCTGGCCAGCTGGTGGATGTCCTCGCGGTCGAAGGGCGTGATGAAGGTGCGGTTGAGCTTGTCGAATATCTCGTGGGTGGTGATGTCCGCCTCGTGCTCGATCTCGCGGATCTGGTCGAAAGCCGGAGACTTGAGGTCCCAGGCTTTGACCAGCTCCTTGAAGACCGCCACGGCCTTGGAATTATAGGCGGCCTGGGCCTCAAAAAGCTTGAAAAATTTCTCTTCCTTGGGCATGATGCTGAAAGCCATGGCATTCCTCCTAAGAATCGTCGGCTTAGTCTATCAATTTTGACGGAGGGAAGTCCTCCCGGCTACTTGGCGCCGAGCCGCTTGCGCACGAGGGAAGCGCGCAGCACGGCCTGGTCCTGCGCGCCCAGGGGTTTGCCGGCCAGCATGGCCAGGTGGGCGGGTTGGGTCATGATCGCGAGCTCATTGACGATTGTGAAATTTCCGGGAAGCTCCCAGCCTAAAGAGAGGCCGATGCGCAGGGCGGAGAGATGGTGGCAGCCTTCCTCGAAGGACAGCACCCGGGCTCGGGTCAGGCAGCCCGCAGCCCGCTGCACGGTGTCTTCCAACTGCACGCGCCTGGGCCCGTTGGCCAGTTTCTGCCTGGCCTCTTTTTCGCGTTGAGCCACGGTCTCCACCGCCCTTTCCACGGCCGTCACCATCTCCGCTTCGGTGCGGCCCAGGCCCGTGTGGTTGGATATTTGAAAAAAATCTCCCATGACCTTGGTGCCCTCGCCGTAGAGGCCTCGGGCGATGAGGCCGGACTGGGATAGTCCCTCCAGAAACTTGTTGATGGCGCCGACCAGGCCCAAACCGGGGAGGTGGACGAGGCAGGAGGCTCTCATGCCCGTGCCTAGATTGGTCGGGCAAGCCGTCAGATAGCCCCAGTCCTTTCGGAAGGCGAAGTCCAGACGCCGGGTCAAGTCGTCGTCGAGACCGTTGGCTTCTCGGGCCGCTTGGCGCAGGTCGAGTCCCGGAGCCAGGGCCGCCAGGCGCAAATGATCCTCTTCGTTTACCATGAGCGTGAGGCATTCCCGGGAGTCGATGATCACTCCGCCCTGGTCCGGCTCTTCTGCAAGCGTCGGGCTTATGAGGTGGCGCTCCGCGAGAAAGCGCAGGTCCACGGAGTCGAGCTCATCAAGCCGGAAGTAGGCCGCGTCTTTCAGATAGGTCTGGCGCGCCGCGGCAAAGACGGTTTCGCGCACGCGCTTGCGCGAACTCGCGGAGGCTCGGCCCGGAAACGCCGTGGAGGCGAGATTGCGCGCCAGGCGCACGCGGCTGGCCATGACCACGTCGTGATAGGGTCCCTCGGGCTGCGTCCAGCCCATCTTGAAGCGCAGCATGCCTTGCAGGTTCACGGAGCCTCCGTTCCGGGAGCGCGGGGAGGAGCCTTGCCCCGGTGGGCGTAGGCGCCGGAATGGATGCGGGGCATGATCTGCTGCAGCGGGAGGGAGAAATGTTCGTAACAGCGCGGACAGCCGAAGCGGCCCGTGGAGCGGAAATCCGACCAAGTGATGCCGCAGCCGGGACAGCGCGTCGCGCCGGGCCGGACGCGGGGGGCGCTGGGCTTGGCGAGGTTTTGGAGCAATATCTGCAGCGGGTCGAATGGGTTGAGGGGGACATGGGCCTGGGCCGCGCAGGAGGAGCATAGGGCGGCTTGGGAGACCTGGTTGTTGATGATTTTCTTGATGAAGACGACAGCCGGCGCCTTTTCGCACGCGGTGCAGATCATGATATTTCGATTATATTCTTTTCCCTGATGTCAGTGAAGCCTCCACGGGGGATTTGTTAAGATGAATGCCAATGACGGCCAAGAATCACGCGGCGATGTCCGTCGTCAAGCGCTTTATCGATGTGGACGTCCAGCAGGCGGCCCTGGCGCTGGAGGGGCTGCCCGAGGCCGAGGCCGCTCTGCTGCTCTGCGGTCTGCCGGTCACATCGGTCGCGATCTGCCTGGACCATTCCCGACCGGATTTCGCGGCCGCCGTGGTCCAGAAGCTCGTGCCCGAGCCCGCCGCCTCGGTGCTGGCGCGCATGGAACCGGACCACGCCGCGGACATCATCCGCGCCCTGCCGGCGCCGGCTCGACATGAGGTGCTCGCCGGGCTGCCTCCGGGGCTTTCCCGCCACGTCAGCGAGATAATGACCTACCCGGAAGGAAGCGCGGGCCGTCTCATGAAGACCTCGGTGCTCGCTTTTTACAAGGATCTCCGGGTGCGGGAGGTCATGGCCCGGCTGCGTGCCAAGTCCACCAAGCGGGCGCATAGCTACGCCTATGTGGTGGGCGACGAGCACAAGCTACTGGGCGTGCTTAATATGCGCGATCTGATCATGGCTCAAAGTGACCAGACTTTGGAAGGCATCATGCGCCAGGTGTTTTGCATCCCCGCCTTCACGGATCAGGAGGAGCTTGGGCGCCTGGCTCGGGATAAAAATTTTATTTATTTGCCGGTGGTGGACGCCCACGGCCGGCTTTTGGGGGCGGTGCGCGCCAAGGATATACTGGAGTCCAGCGCGGATCAAGCCAGCGAGGAGATGCAGACGCTGTTCGGGGCGGGCAGCGAGGAAAGGGCGCTCTCGCCCCTGCGCTTGAAGGTTATCCGGAGGCTGCCTTGGCTGCACGTCAATCTGGCCACCGCTTTTTTGGCCGCCGGCGTGGTGGCGCTTTTTCAGGACCTCATCTCGCGTCTGGCCGTGCTGGCGGTCTTCCTTCCCATCGTCGCGGGCCAGGGCGGCAACGCGGGCGTTCAGTCCCTTTCCGTGGTGTTGCGCGGCTTGGGTCTGCGCGAGGTCCGGCCTCGGGACGCGGCTCGGCTCATCGGCGCGGAGATGGCCGCGGCCTTGATCAATGGGTTGGTCATCGGCGCGGTCACGGCGGGCGTTGCTTGGCTGTGGCGCGGCAATCCCGCTTTGGGATTGATTGTGGGCGTGGCCATGGTGGTCAACATGGTGGCGTCGGGCTTGGCCGGGGCCGCCATACCCGTGGCCATGAAGCGCCTGGGTTTCGATCCCGCCCAGTCTTCAGGGATATTCCTCACGACCGTGACCGATGTGGTCGGCACATTCGCGTTTCTGGGTTTCGCCGCGCTCTTCGAAAGCCGTCTCCACTGACTTCCTCCGGCGGTTTGCGGCCGTGCTATACTAGAATCGGGGCAGGGGAGGCCATCATGACCGCGCCGCGATCAATCGAGCAGCTTATCGAAGAGCAGGTACGACGGTGGGAGCTTTCGCGCCGCAACCGGATCGAACCTTGCCGGCATGAGCCGGTCATCACGATTTCCCGTCTGCCGGGCTGCTGCGGCCGCGCCTTGGCCGAGGAATTGGCCCGCAGGCTTAAGTTTGATTTATTCGACAAGGAGATACTGCAAAGGGTGGCGCAGAATGCGCACCTTAGCGAAAGCATCGTCAAGACCGTGGATGAAAAAGCGGTCTCCGCGGCTGAGGAGTGGGTGAGGTCCCTGTTCATGGAGCGCTACATCTGCGGCGAGTATTTTCATCATCTTTCCAGGGTCTTCATGGCTATCTCCGCTCACGGCCGGGCCATCATCCTGGGGCGTGGAGCCGGATGTATCATTCCGCCGCAGTGTTGTCTCCGGGTCCTGCTCGTGGCGCCTCTGGAGGAAAGGATACGGACCGTGGCGTGCCGGGACGGCCTCTCGCGCGATGAGGCCAAACGCCGGGTGGTCTTGGTTGAGTCCGATCGACGGGCGTTCATCCGTCGGCATTTTCACATGGATATGCTGGACCCGATCCACTATGACTTGGTTTTGAACACCGCCGGCCTGGGCCGGGAGCCCGTTTTGGCCGCGATTCAGGCGGCTTGGCGGGCCAAGCCGCAAGTGGAGGCCGCGGCGAAGTAGCGCGGCCTAGGAGACCTCCAGTTCCATGCCGACCGGACAATGGTCGGAACCCAAGACCTCGGGCAGGATGAACGCGCGTTTAAGGCGTGGCCGCAGGTTTTCGGATATAAGGAAATAGTCGAGGCGCCAGCCCACGTTGCGCTGCCGCGCGCGGGTCAGAGGATCCCACCAGGTGTAGTGGCCGCTTCCTTTCTCGAATTGGCGGAAAGTGTCGACGAAGCCGTCGGCGAGCAGCTTGTCGATCCAGGCTCGTTCCGCCGGAAGGAAGCCGGATACCCCGGAGTTTTCCCTGGGCCGGGCCAAGTCGATCTCCTGGTGCGCGGTGTTGACGTCCCCGCATACGATGATGCGGTCTTCGCCATCCTGGCGGCAGCGGTCCAACACGCGCAGGAAGGCTTCGTAAAAATCCAGCTTGAATTTGAGACGCGACGCGTCCTTTTGGCCGTTGGGGAAGTAGATGTTGAAGAGGATGAAGTCCGGGTAAACCGAGGCCAGAACCCGGCCTTCTCCATCGAATTCCGGCATGCCGAACCCGCGGCGCATCTCCAGGGGGGCGCGCTTGTGGAAAGTGGCGACGCCGGAATAGCCCTTGCGCTCTGCCCAATGCCACTCGGCCTGATAGCCGGCCGGGTCGGCGAGATCTTCCGGCAATTGCTCGGGCCGCGCCTTGGTTTCCTGGATGGCGAGTATGTCGGGGGACGTTTGCTGGAGCCAATTCAGAAGGCCCTTTTTGTACGCGGCGCGCACGCCGTTGACGTTCCAAGAGAGCAGAAGGAGGGACTTGCCGGGCATCTGGTCAATCGACGAATTTGTAGCCGACGCCGGTGACGGGCTCGATCTTGCGGCCTTGGGTCCCGAGTTTTTCTCGCAGGCGGCTGATCGCTACCGCGATCGTATGGCTGGTGGCCATGCGATCATCGCCCCATATGTTTTCGGCCAGGTTGTGGTAGGTGTGCACCAAACCCTTCTGTTTCAAGAACAGGGACAGCAAATTGAACTCGATCGGGGTCAGGCGGATGGGCTTGCCGGCCAATAGCGTCTCCCTGGTATCCAGGTTGAGCTCCAGTTGTTCCGCTTTCAGGACGCTTTGCGGGACTCCTCCGCGCTCGACTCGGCGCAGCAGGGCCTGCACCCGCGCGGCTAGTTCCTTGTCCGAGAACGGCTTGGTGACATAGTCGTCGGCTCCCATCTCCAGGGCCCTGATTTTTTGCGCTTCCCTCTGCTCGGAGGTAAGCATGATAATTGGAATGGACGCGGTGGCAGGCTGTTTTCTTAGAATCTCGCAGAGGTGAAGTCCGCTTAGGCCGCCTAGATTTATATCCAGAATGATGATGTTGGGAATTGTGTGCTGGAGGAATTGAAGGGCGTCTTCGGCGCTGCGCGCGGAGGCGACTTTATAGCCCTTGACGTTAAGCTCGTCTTCGATGAGTTCCCTGATGGTGATGTCATCGTCGATCACGAACACGGTTTCCTTCATAATTGGCTCGGCAACGGGGTTCCTTTATGATTTAGGCTTAATGCGGCCATGAACTTTATATCAAAATGGACTGGGCCAGCGCCATGCGTGCGCGCGGCTGGAGCGGTCCAGCCGCAGCGAGGCTCCCTGGGAGAGCAACTCCCGCGGAAACGGCAGGTCAATTCCCAGCCGTCCTATTTAACGACAATGACGGTCTGGTGGATGATGTTTCCGCTGGAATCCGTTATCTTGGCCACATAGGCGCCGGATTCGACCATCTTCCCGCCTTCCCGGCCAGTCCAGGTGATGGGGGCGGTCCCGTTGCTCGCGGCCGAGTAGACCTTCCTGCCATTGCTGTCGAAGATGTCTACCTTGGTGGCGGCTTCGCCGAAGGTCATGGTCGCATTGCGCGGGGAGAGGAAGCTGTTTTTGGCCTTGGTCTCTTTCTTGGGTCCGCGGGACTTGGAGGCGCTAACCACGTTGACGGTGACGGACTGCGCTGCGCTGTTGCCCGCCGTGTCGTAAGCCTTGACCATGAGCGTATGCGCGCCCAGGGCCAGGGCCGATGTGTCGAGGCTGTAGACGTAGGGCGCGGCAAAGGCGGTGCGCTTGATGAGGGCGTCCACGTAGAACTCGAGCTTGGCGACGCCGGTGTTGTCCG
>DMMY01000023.1:4555-4738 GCA_003452935.1 Elusimicrobiota bacterium | reverse complement strand
GCCAGTGTCGCCGTTGACCGCCACGTTGTTGACCCCGTCCGCGGTCTTGCCCGCCCCGACCTTGAACGCGTCGTTGTCGTCGTAGTCCCCGGTCCCCGGAGCCGCCGCCGCCGGCGCGCGGAACACCGCGCTGAGCTTGTACTGCTCCCCAGCGGGCGAGCCGCTGTCGATCGACGCCCACGT
>DMMY01000023.1:4180-4307 GCA_003452935.1 Elusimicrobiota bacterium | reverse complement strand
CGGTTCGACGCCGTTATCGAGAGCTGCTGGATCGTCACCGTCACCGTGATGTCCACCGGGTTGCCGCTCGCGCACCAGCCCGTCGCTCCCGTTGCCAGCAACGCCGCGATCAGCCCCGCGGCCCACG
>DMMY01000023.1:0-3999 GCA_003452935.1 Elusimicrobiota bacterium | reverse complement strand
CGCCTTCTTGGTCTTGTTCATGTTCGAGTCTCCTTTGTTTTTGTTGCTTTCGATTTTTTTCTATCGCCCGCGTGTCCTGCGCCCGCGCGCGTACGGAGAGTGTAGCCTCCAGGAGGGGGGAATTCCGGAAGTTTCCGGACAATTATTGCGAAGAAGAATTCGCAATAATATCGCAAACGAGATACGCAAGCCGGCGCGCGGCCGGCGAACCGACTGGGAAGGAACCTATGGTTAGGCGGGGCTAGAGTCTTGCGGCCGGTTCGTGATCGCGGTCCATCAACGGCCGGCGGGATGCGATGCTACTCTTCGGTGAATACGTAGACCCGGTTGTAGACCTGGATGGAAGGCGTGCCCGTCCTCTGGCGGGTCTCGAGCAGGAACATATAGTTCTTGCCCCGATAGCGCGCCTCCGGCGGAAAATCAACGACGAGGTAAACATTCTTCTCGCCGTGCGGCGGAACGTCGAAATCCGCCTCGTCGACGTTCAAGAATCCCGCGTCCGGCGCTTCTTCGAAGCCCAGGCGCACCTTGGTCTGGGATTTGGCTATGGAGATGGAACGCACCGAATACGAACACTGGAAATCGTTGGGATTGATGAGCCTCAAGGATTTGCCGAAGGCCGTGCCGGAATTTATTTTTTCGCCGACCTTGACGCCGGAAAGGAAAAGCTCCGGCGGCTGGACCGTAAAGACCTTGGCGGCCTTGGTCCCGGGCGGCGGACCTTCGACGGAGGATATGGTGAAGATAAGACGGCTGGAGATCCCCACGGAAAGCGCCGTTCCGCCCTTCAACGGAGGCTTGGTGTAGGACTCAAGTCTGACGTCGAATCTCCGCCCCATGAGCTTCTTGTCTCTCGGGATGTTCAGGAACACATTGCTGACCGCCTCCTGGCCGGCGGCCACGGTTTGGGACGTTTTCTCCAGGCGGATCCAGGCGAGGTCCGCGATAGGCTCATAGCCGCCCTTGACTTCTTTGAGGCTGGGCCGGCGCGGATGCATCTCGATCTCCACGCTCTGCGGCGTGGTGTTGCGGATGCGCAAAGGCAGGCCGATAAGCTCCTGGGTGTTGTAGGCCTGCCCGATCTGAAGGTTTTCCACCAGCACTTCGCCGAATGACGTGGAAAGGCCGCCGGCTTGGCTGGCGCCGGCCGCGGCCATGAGGATGGACGCTGCGATCGAGACTGTCATCATGGTTGGGCTCCGTTCTCGGTCCTTCGGAATCTTTCCAACGCATCGGGATTGCCGGGCTCGATGTTCAGGACAGCCTGCCATTGACGCACGGCCTCGGGCCAGCGGCCTTCCTGGGCCAGGACATCGCCGAAATTCAGGCGAAAGAGAGCGGTCCCGGGTTTATTGGCCACGGCCTCGCGATACAGACGGATGGACTCGTCCTTGCGCCCCTGGAGATAAAGGCAGCCGGCCAGGTTGGAGTATGCCTCGTCGAAATTCGGATTGAAGTCCAAAGCCTGGCGGAAAGCGGCCTCGGCTTTGCGGAAATACTCGGGCTGGCCCCAGGAGAGCGCGGCCTGGATGAAGCTCACCCCCAGGCCGTTGCGCGCCAACGTTTCCGTGGGCGTGCGCGACAGCTGCTCGCCGTAGACGCCGATCGATCGCTCGAAATAAAATCGCCTCTCTTCGTCGCTGACCCCGCCCAGAATTCCTTCCTGCAGCGCCCGGCCAAGACGGACGCGATACCCGGGATGCCACGGATCAAGCCGAACGGCGATCCCGGCGCAACGCACGGCGCGCCTCCAGCCATTGGGAACGGCCATGGCGTCCTCGGCCACGCGGTCGTAACGGCTGGCCGCAAGCCCGGCGCCTGCCGCGCCGGCAAGCAGAATAACGGTCAAAAAAACAGCCCAGCGCGCGGCCCGAGCCAGCCCGGGAGGCGCGCCGACAGTCCGCGCCGGCCCGCCGGGCGCGGCGTCCCGGCACAGGACGCCCAGGAATATCCAGGCATACCCCGCCGTGGCCACGGTGTGGAAGCTGAGCTCATTATTGAGCCAGACCGCGGCCAAGCCCGCGGCCGCCGCTCCCACGGGAAAGCCTTGGGGGGAACCGACGCGCGCGCGCCTGCGCCACGCCAGAGCCAGTCCCGCCCCAGCCAGCAACGCGTAGGCGGCCAGCCCCAGCCCGCCCATAGTCGCGGCCGTGTTGCAGACGGCGTTATGGGCGTAGGCGGCGGACATGCCCTCGCCCACCGTGCGGCCGAACTCGGCAGAGAGCCAGCGCGGGCAATGATACGCAAAGGTATCCGGTCCCGCGCCCATAACAGGGTAACGCCGGAAAATCCGCCAGGCGGCCCGCCACATCATGACCCGGCCTTGCCATGAGGAGCGCACGGCCGGGGCGGTCAGGACCGGCGCGGCAGACGCATCGGCCGCGGCGCCGGGGTGGGGATGCCGGGCTCTCCAGGCCCACAGGCAGAAAATCAGGATCAAGGCGGCCCCGGCGGCGCCCGCCAGCCTCCGCCAGCGCCGCCTGGCCAAGTCCCGCTCCCACCACAACCACAGGACCAAGCCGAAGAACCCAGCCGCCATGGCCGCCTCGGAGCGCGTCCAGGGCAACACGGAGACCGAGAGGACCGCGGGCAGCCAGGACCAGAGCCCCGAACGCGTCAAGACGCGGTGCCAAAGCACGGGCAGAATCATTGCCAAGAACGCGCCCAGATAATTGGGATTGCCCAAGGTCGACCACGGCCTCTCCCATATCGCCTGCCCATGCTTCCAAACGAAAATATCGAAGCCCGAGGCCTGCGCCAAAGCGTAAACGGCGACAAAAACCGCTCCGTACGCCATGGCGTTATCGGTCGCTTGCAGCGTCTCATCCGATAGACGTCGGGCGGCGAGCAAAAACAGCAAGCCGTAGCACAGCAGGCTCGTCCAACCCTCGGCGTAGAAGCCGCTCATGCCCAGAACGCTCACCGCGCGAAAATCCGAATCCAAGGCCGATATCCCGGACACGGCCAGAAGCGACAGCGCTCCCCATTCCACGGCGCTTGGCCTCGCCGGCAATTCCAGCCGCGGCCGCGAAAGCCAGTCCTGAAGCCAAAGCGCCGCGAGGCAGAGAGCTCCCCAGCGCAGAACCATGACCTTGGGCAAGGCGAAGGTATCGTTGAGAAACGGCCCGAAGGCCAAGGGCAGGATAAAAACCAGGGCCAGCCAGACGCGCCCCATGACGGATGTCGATGACCGCACAACGTTTTTTATCAAATTTATCAGGATCGCCGCTATTGGGCCGTAAGCCGCACCACTATGCTCTGGGCCGTGCTGATACCCGTCTCGGTGGGCGCCTCGAACTTAAGCCAAAGCTTGCGCGGAGAGCCGGCGGGCACGCCGAAGCCCTTGGCCGCGTCGCCCTCGCCGTCATGGGCGTAGGCCGAGGCGCCGGCCGGCTGACCCGAGGTCAGAACGGCGTCGTCGGGGGGGACGAACCAGTCCGCCTCGGGAGCCGGTCCGTCGGAGAAGATGGCCGAGAATCTGTAGGCCTCCGGCGCGGGATTGCCGGCCGTGGAACTCCAAGTGGCGTTGGGCTCGCCGACCAGATTCAGACGATAAGTCTGCCCCACGTTTCCGGTGTTGACCACGTTGATGACGTTGCCGGGGGCCATCGCATGGACCGATCCTTTAAGAACCATGCCCATGGCCCAGGCCGAGTTGTCGATGCTCACCCCTAGAATCGCGGGAAGCTCCTGAGCCATAGTGACCGCGAACTTGGGAAGATGGGCCCAATTCAGCGTCCCGACGCGGAAGAAATAGGTGTAGCCGCCATCAAGACCGACTATCGACAAAGTCGACAAGGCCGCCCCATAAGAGATTGACGACGCGAGCACCGGATTGAAATCGGCCTGGAGCGAGGCCTGGAGGATATAGCCCTCGGCCGTCATGGAGGACGCCTCGGGGGGACTCTGCGGCAAGGCGTTCCAATTGACGGTGATCGATGTGACATGAACGGCGTATATCTGGGAACCCGCCGCCGGTCTGGCCAAGGTAGGGGCCGT
>DMMY01000010.1 GCA_003452935.1 Elusimicrobiota bacterium | reverse complement strand
CCTTGCGAGCTACCGGGCTGCTCTACCCCGCAGGATAAGCATACCACGCGGGGGGAGGCGGTGTCAAGCTAAATCGGCGTCTCTCGTCGAGAAAGCCGATTTTTCAGGGTGTCTTCGAGTTCGCCAGGTTAGTCCGGGAATTCGGGTAGGCAGGGCGTCCGCGAAGCGCCCCGGCCGGCCAAAACTCGGCACATTACGCCGGCGGCGAACTTTTCCTTGCGCCGCCGCGTGAGTGCCTGAGCGCTGACGCGCTCAGGAGGCGAACATGCACAGACTCTGGAGAGACCAAGGTGTAGTAGCCGCGCAGGATTGGCCTTCGGCTGGGGGGCTTCCTGCGTTGCCTGGAGGTTGCCAACAGAACTTCGGGAAAAAATGTTTCAATTTGAACTGGACAGCACAGCGACTTAGTATTTCAGCGTACACCGATGTTGGTGCTGGTCTGTAAAACCCTGCAGGATCGACTGCGGGCGGTCTTGGGAACCTCAGAGGGGGCTAATTCGGTATGATGGCGAGAATGGCTTTGAAGGATGTGGAACTCTTGATCCGCGAAGGCGAGGGCCTCGCCGTCGAATTCAAGGAGAAATACACTTCCCGGATCGATGAAGACATCGTCGCCTTCGTCAATACCAAGGGCGGCGCCATCCTCCTGGGCGTCCGAGACGACGGCACGGTCGCGGGCGAGAAACTCACCAACGACCTCAAGGGCCGCATCAACAGCCTGGCGCGCAACTGCAAGCCGGCCATCGCCGTCGAGGCGGCCCAGGTCGGCAATGTCGTCGTCATCGAGATCGCGGAAGGCCCTGAGAAACCCTACAGCTGCGGTTCCGGCTATTTTCGGCGGCTCAATGGCAATACCCAGAAGATGAGCCACGAAGAAATCCGCATCATGTTCCGGGAGCATGATGCCTTCCCTTTCGAGGAACGCACGGCCAGGGGATTCAGTTTTGATGATGTCTCCAGGTCCAAGGTGCTGGCCTTCACGAAGGAGGCGGGCCTCAACATCGGCAAGACCGCGACGGCCGACTTCCTGCGCAGCCTCAAGGTCGCCGACGAGACTAATGTTAAGAACGCGGGTATCCTATTCTTCGCCAAAGAGGTCCATGACTTCCTGCCTCAGGCGCAGATGACCCTGCTTGCCTTCAAGGGAACCAACAGGGTACACATCTACGACCGCCGCGACGTGCGCGATGACCTCTTCACGCAATTCAAGGAAGCCATCCACTTCTTGGAAAAGAATCTCAACGTCAGAAGCGAAATCAAAGGGGTTAATCGGGAGGACATCTACGAGATTCCTTTGGAGGCCCTGCGGGAGGCCGTGGTCAACGCCATCATGCATCGTGACTACCGCATCACCGGCACTCAGGTCAGCGTGGATATCTTTGATGATCGCGTCGAGGTCAGCAATCCCGGCGGTCTGCCCAAGGGCCTTGAGCCCAAGGCTCTCGGCAAGGGCGTCTCAATCAGGCGCAACGAGCTGGTTGCGGACCTTTTTGCCCGGATACACAAGGTGGAGCGGGCCGGCACAGGCATCCAGCGAATGAAGGAGGCCATGGCCGACGCAGGGCTCAAGGAGCCGGAGTTCGAGGCAAACGGGTTCTTTCGAGCCGTGTTTCGCCGATCTCCCGAGCTTTCGTTAAAAGGGTCGGAGGGGGGCAGAGAAAAGGTCGTAGAAGGGGTCGTAGAAAAGGTCGTAGAGGGGGTCGTAGATAACCTGACGGATAACCAACGCCGCATCCTGGAACTCGTTCGGGCGTCGGCGACGATATCTGCCAGGCAGTTGGCTGAAACAGTGGGCATTTCCCAGAGGAAGATACAGGAAAACCTGGCCAGGCTGAGATCAAAGGGTTTCATAAAAAGGGTCGGCCCGGACCGCGGCGGTCACTGGGAAGTGACCGCCCCGTCACGCCCTGCCTCCGGGCTATAGGTGCCCTCCTCCAGCCATGGCCAGGGTCTTCTTCACCAGCGACACGCACTTCAATCATGCGAACATCATCAGGTATTGCGGCCGTCCCTTCGGCTCCGTCAAGGAGATGAATCGCGAGATGATCGCCCGATGGAATGCCGTGATCCAATCCAGCCCGAAGATACCGTCTATCATTTGGGCGACTTCGCCATGGGCAAGCCCTCTGAATGGCCGGGCGTCCTCCGGCAACTTTATGGGGCCAGGAAGATACTCATTATAGGCAGTCATGACCGCGATCCCCAGCGCATGCTCGAAGGAGGGTTCGACGAGGCCCACCACCGGCTCGAATGGAGCGGCTGGCTGCTGCAACATAAACCGATGCGGACGCAGCAGAGGCTCCTCTGATGAAATCGTGCTTGCGATGCTTTGGCACAACCAGCATGTCGCCGGCTCGGCTTGGAAGGGCTTCGATTGGGAGGCGACGGATCGCTTGTTCCGCGCAGGGCTGATTTCAGACCCGAAATCGAATAAAAAGTCGGTGATCCTGTCGGAAGACGGCGAGAGGCGAGGGGAAGCCGCCTTCCGTCGGAATTTTGGAGAATCAGAATGACAGACCCGAACGTATCCCGAGCCAACAAGTACCTTAATAAGCTGAAGGGGTGGGCCAAACGAGAAGGCTTGGTCCAGGTCGAGATTCCCGAGGCCATGGGTGAGTTCATGCCCAACGCCCACACTATCCCCGATGAAGTGCGTGAATCCGTGGGCAAGCTATTCGAGGATTGGTTCATGTGGGAGCGGCCGCTCATCCGATCGAATATGACGCCGTTTCAGTTGTTCCTCCGTAGCCATGAGCACAAGCTTAAACCGAAGGATATCGAAATCTATAGGCGGTTCAGCGCGGAGCGCGCCTTTGGGCTCTTCAACGTCGAGTCCGTTGATTCTGGACGAGGAATGGAGCTTAGGCGCATAAGCGACAAACGGATTTTCCACGTCGTGGAAGTTGCGGCTTCCGAAGAAGTCGAAGGTGGCGAGTATTTGATCGCCCGCCTCATCCCATTCGAAGATCACTGGGTGATCGCGAGCTTGGTGGGTGCTTATCCAAGCGAAGCATCCTATGCCTTCGAGAGAAGCCTGTCGACATTGGACGGAAAGGCTAAAGACATCCAGTTTAAGCCGAGAGACTTCCTGCGATTGCTATTGCCGAAGGTCGATTGGTATGAACAAGGCCTGCCTCGCGTCAAAGCCAGGCTTGCGATGATTCTGCAAAGGTGGAAATCTGAAATCACGGTATCGCAGATTGAAAGGGATATAGAAGAAGCTCATGCCCAGCGCGCTGACAATCGAGCGCTCTTCAATTCGCTCATTGCCCGGGCGCCATCGGCCGATGACGCGCAGGAAGCGTTAGAGGTGCTTGCGGCTTTCTGGAACTTGAATCTTCCGACCAAAGACGTTCGCGGTCCCAAGGAGCAGATGCTTTTTCGCGATCTAAGCCATTTTGTCATGTCGCGGCTTACCAAGGAGGAATTGGGCAATCAGCCGATCGCGATCGAGAAATCGAAAAAACTGTTGCATGAATGGCTTGATCAGCCGCAGAAGGAACTTGAAGGGCGTACGCCTATGGAGGTGGTTTTAGAAGAGCGCCGTGCCATGGGAAATCCCCGCGAGGATTTTGATGTTTCCTTGGTCGCGACTCCTGTCGCGTTAGGCGGGGAGGAGGCGCAGGGAGAGGATTTTGTGAATCAGGGGATTCGGCTTCTTGTGGAGAAAAAGCCGGCCGAGGCGCTAAAGTGCCTTCAAGAAGCCTATCCGCTGATGAAGAAGCATCCGGAAAATTTTCGAGCATTGGGGAATATGGCTACGGCATACGTTATGCTTGGACGGCGCGAAGAGGCGATGGAAATGCTGCGGGCTGCTCTGCGGGCCAATCCCGATTACTCCGTGGCCAGAAACAATCTGCATCTGCTGGAGAATCTGACGCCTGCTGAATTCAAACGCAGACACGAATCCGGGTTGTTCGAGAAGATGAACGTTATTCAAGAGCGATAGCAGACGGAGCGGTGGGATCAGAGCGCTGACTTTGAGATTCAACCTGACGGTTTTGCGCGCCTCTGTTAAACTATCGGCGTCGTCCCCGGTTCTTTGTGAACGCGCAATAACCCACCTTCACGAGTTCGCTTTCCTGGCGGACTTTTGAGCGGCCGGCTGCGTAAGGACAAATAAAAAAGCGCTGGTTTTTCCAACGCTTCTGCGATTTGAAACCGCTTCTGCGGTTCTCGCGGTTATGAGCCTTGCGAGCTACCGGGCTGCTCTACCCCGCAAAATAAGCATACCACGCGGGGGGAGGCCGTGTCAAACTGAATCGCTTTATTAGGAATAGACGCGCGCGATTCGCGGGGCAATATGACGCATCGTGGGCGCAGAAAACGACTTTCCAAAAGCGGGTGAAGTCGAGATATCGTTTGCGTAACACATGATATTTTTTTAAAGTAGACTCTGGAATCGGGAGCCGAGGGATTATCCCCGGGCCCCGGCCCCAACGGCAACCTATTGCAAGGAGACCGCAATGCAAAAACCCCTCCAAAAGACCAAGTGTCCCAACTTCTCTTCCGGCCCCTGCGCCAAGAGGCCGGGCTGGACCGTCGACGCGCTCAAGGACGCCCTCGTCGGCCGGTCGCATCGGTCCAAGGAAGGCAAGGCCCGGCTCAACGAAGTCTCCGAACGCATGAAGCGGGTCCTGGGTCTGCCCGCGGATTACCGCATCGGCGTGGTCGCCGGGTCCGATACCGGCGCCGTCGAGCTGGCCATGTGGACCCTGCTCGGACCCCGGCCCGTGGACGTCTTCGGCTGGGAATCCTTCGGCAAGGGCTGGATCACGGACGCGGTCAAGCACCTGAAGTTGGCCAAGGTCCGGGAGTTCAAGGCGGACTACGGCAAGATCCCCGACTTGAGCCAAGCCGACCCGACGCACGACATCGTCTTCACGGCCAACGGCACGACGTCGGGAGTCAAGGTCCCGGACCTGGATTGGATCCCGGCGACCCGCGAGGGGCTCGCCATCTGCGACGCGACCTCCGGCATCTTCGCCATGGAGCTCGACTACTCCAAGCTCGACGTCATCACCTTCTCCTGGCAGAAGGTCCTGGGCGGGGAAGCCGCTCACGGCGTCATCATCCTCTCGCCCCGCGCGGTCAAGCGCATGGAGGACAACGCGCCCAATGTCGCCTGGCCGCTGCCCAAGATCTTCCGTCTCGCCAACGAGGGCAAGCTCAAGCCCGGCGAGCTGGAATACAGCACGATCAACACGCCGTCCATGCTGTGCGTGGAAGACGCCATCGACGCCCTGAAGTGGGCGGAGTCCATCGGCGGCTGCAAAGCCCTGATCGCCCGCTCCACCGCCAACCTCCGTGCCTTGGAGAAGTGGGTGGAGAAGTCCTCATGGGCGGCCTTCCTCGCCGAGACCAAGGCGATCCGCTCCAACACGTCCGTCTGCCTCAAGATCAAGGCGGACTGGTTCGTCAAGCTCGGCGACGAGGAAAAGACCAAGGCGGCCAAGAAGATCACTTCCCTGCTGGACAAGGAAGGCGTGGCCCACGACATCAATTCGTACGGCAAGGCCCCGGCCGGGATCCGCATCTGGTGCGGCGCCACCGTGGAAACCTCGGACGTGGAAGCTCTCACCCATTGGCTGGATTGGGCTTATGAGACCGTCGCGCAGGAATACGTCAAGGAGGCCGTGAAATGAAAAAAGTCCTCGTCGCCGACAAAGCCGATCCCATCTGTGCGCGGGTCCTCGAGGAGCGGGGCCTCAAGCCCGTCGTCAAGACCGGCATGAAGCCCGATGAGCTCAAGGCCTGCATCGCCGAATACGACGCCATCATCGTGCGTTCCGCCACCACGCTTACGGCCGACCTGGTCAAGGCCGCGACCAAGCTCAAGGCCGTGGCCCGGGCCGGCAGCGGCGTCGACAACATCGACGTGCCGGCCTGCACCGAGAAACGGGTGCTGGTCATGAACACGCCGTTCGGCAACACGGTCTCCACCGGCGAGCACGCCGTCGCCATGATGATGGCCCTGGCCCGCCATATCCCCCAGGCCAACTCGTCGACCCACGCGGGCAAGTGGGAGAAGAAGAAGTTCGAGGGCGTGGAGCTCACCGGCAAGACGCTGGGCGTCGTGGGCTGCGGCAACATCGGCGCGGTGGTCGCCGACCGCGCCATGGGGCTCAAGATGAAGGTCATGGTCAATGACCCGGTCATGACCGCGGAGCGCGCCCGCGAGATAGGCGTGCACATGGCCAGCCTCGACGAACTCTACGCGAAGTCCGACTTCATCACCTATCACGTGGTCATCCGCGACAGCACCAAGGGCATGCTCAACCGGGCCGCCATCGCCAAGATGAAGAAGGGCGTGCGCCTCATCAACTGCGCGCGCGGCGGCATCATGGTGGAGGCCGACGTCAAGGAAGCCCTCCAGAGCGGCCAGATCGCGGGCCTGGCCTGCGACGTCTTCGTCAAGGAGCCGGCCACGGAGCACGTGTTCTTCGGCCTCGAGAACGTGATCTGCACTCCGCATATCGCGGCGTCCACGGCCGATGCCCAGGTCACGGTGGCGCGTCAGGCCGCCGAGCAGATCGCGGACTTTCTGTTGACCGGCAAAAAGACGCACGCCATCAACGGCGACGAGTTCTAGGACGGCCGTCCGGCCTGGGCTCCCCGATGCGGGGGGCCCAGGCCGATTTCGATCCCGAGGTGAACGCCATGCCCAAACTTCCGCTCTTCAACCCGCTCTGCGGCATCCTGCCCGCACCCGGCCGGGCCCAGGAGATCATCGCCCCGCCTTATGACGTCCTGGACTCCCAGGAGGCGCGCGCGCTGGCCAAGGGCAAGCCCTGGAGCTTCCTGCACGTGTCCAAGGCCGAGATCGATTTTCCCGAGGGCGTGGACATCTATTCCGACGCGGTCTATGAGAAGGCGGCGGACAACTTCAAGAAGATGCTTGATGCGGGGGTGCTCGTCCGCGCCAGGAAGCCCTGTTTCTACGTCTATCGCCTGACCATGGGCGCTCACGTGCAGACCGGCTTGGTGGTGGGAGCCTGCATCGAGGATTATGACGCCAACCGCATCCGCAAGCATGAGTTTACCCGGCCGGCCAAGGAGCAGGATCGGGCCAAGCAGGTCCGGTTCGTCCAAGCCCAGACCGGCCCCGGCCTCATCGCCTACAAGCAGATCCCGGAAGTCGACGCCATAATCAAGAAGCAGGTCCTCAAGACGCCGGAGTTCTCCGTGACCGGGATCGGAGGCGTCATCCATACGCTATGGACCATCGCGGAGGAATCCGACATCAAGGCCGTCACGGCCGCGTTCGAGAAGCAGAAGGCCGTTTATATCGCCGACGGACACCACCGGTCCGCCGCCGCCTCCCGCGTCCGGAAATACATGATGGAGCAGCGCGGGGCCTCCCATACCGGCTCCGAACCGTATAATTATTACGTCGCGGTCGCCTATCCCATCGACGAGATGAAGATATGGGATTACAACCGGGTCGTCAAGGACCTCAATGGGATGACGCCGGAATCCTTCCTGGCCAAGCTCCAGACCTGCTTCGAGGTCCGTGAGGTCAAGGGCCGGGCTAAGCCCGCGGCGCGCCGGGAGTTCGGCCTGTATCTGGCCGGCCGGTGGTATGCCCTCAAGCCGACCGTGCCCACGCCGTCGCGATCGGACGATCCCGTCCTGTCTTTGGACGTGAGCGTGCTCTCGGACCTGGTGCTCGATAAGATGCTGGGCATCAAGGACCTGCGCAAATCCGACCGGGTGGACTTCGTCGGCGGCATCCGCGGGCTCGAGGAGCTCGAGAAGCGCGTGAACTCCGGAGAGATGAAGGCGGCCTTCGCCCTTTATCCGACGTCTCTCGACGAGCTCGTCGCCGTGGCCGACGACGACCAGGTCATGCCGCCCAAGTCTACCTGGTTCGAGCCCAAGTTGGCCGACGGCGTCGTGTCCAATCCGCTGCTCTGAGGGGCGGCCAGGGCCGTGCCCGTCGGACCCGTTGCCGCGGACATGCGGCCGCGCCGGCCGGGCGAGCTTTTTTCATAGAGCCGGATATTGTTCGCGGCAACTCCGGAGTCCTGGCATGGGCATGTTGGTTGCAATGAGGGGCCCATGGATTGCTAGGTCCCTTGCTCTCCATTTCCTGCCCTATCAGCCCAGGAACATGGACTGGCATCCGTTCAAAATAAGAGAAGCCGGGCAGGGCGCGGAACGCATGAACATGAAAAAAATCGCGATCGCGACGGCCGCGGGCCTCGTCTTGGCCGGCGTGGTACGGCCTGGCCCCTCCCTTGGACAGCCGGGATTTTTCGCGGACCCGGCCGCCGTTATGGAGGCAGCCAGGGCGAACGCGGATAAAGTCCCGGCGCCTGCGGCGGACCGCGTCCTTGCCGAGCAGGTGTTCGCGAACCCGAGCCGTTATCTTGCTCAGGCCGCAGCTGTCTTCAAGGCGAGGGGATACGCTCCCGGAAGCCTGCGGGAGATTCCCCGGGATATGAAAGTCTACGTCCTGGGCAAGGACGCGCCTTCCCGCGCCGCCTTCGCGAAGATCAAAACGACGATCACGGATCCGAGTCTTCAATCCCTCAGCCTCGATAACCCGGACCATTCTTTTTCTTTCCCCTATAGAGGGGCCTGTTTTATCAAGCTGACCGAGCGGGCCGCGGATAAAAGAGCCTTCATAGCGGCTTGGTCGGGCATCCCGGCTGAGTTCATTGAGCGCGCGGACGTCTCCCTGGAGGGCGAAGAGCTCGGCATGGCCCTTCATGAATTGCGCCATTGCACCCAGCCCAAGGGCATTGCCGTCGCGGTGGGTGAAAACGAAGCGGATATGGCCTTTGTCCGCGCGCAGCGCTTGTCCGGCCACCGGGATCTGCTGCGGCACACCATGCATCTTCGCGCGCTATTCGAGTTGAACGCGGGCATTCATGGATCGGGACCAATCTTCGCCCCGTCGCAGACCTATTATACCTCCGCGCTGTCCTTCGACGCGGTTCTTCGGGGCGCGGGGCCGCCGGGCCCTGAGGCGGCGGCGCAGGCCTACGCCCTGCTCAAGAACACGATGGCGATGATCCTGTCCTATCAGGCGCAGCGCGCGGGCGGCTTCAAGCCGAATACTCCCCATTTCGCGCGGGTCGCCATGGCCGCCAAGAGTTTTCTGGACTTCGCGCGAGAACGAAAACTTGAGAATGACCAAGAGAAGCTGGCAGTCAGAGCGGCCGAATTGTATATGGACGGTTTGAATTGTTTCCTGCCCGGCTTCGCGAATTCTTTCGAGTCTGAATACGGGCGCGTCGATTTCCCGCGCTGAATGAGCGGCGCATCGATGCGCTGCTTGCCGCTTCGCGATGAGACGATGAGGCGCAGAGCCCGCCGCCGCGGTTGATCCGGGGCCCGGCCGCGTTCATGTGGTCGCGACCAAGCCGTCTTTGCGCTCCGGGGCGAATCCATACTATACTGACGCCTATGAAATATCCGCCCTCGCGTCTGACGCGGTAAAGGAGAGTCATGATCAACGCAAGAAAAGCCGTCTTGTCGATCGCCCTTCTGCTCATCTGCGGAGTTCTGGCCGCGGCTCCGTTTCCGGCCGAGCCGGCCGACTCGATCCGGCGGATCGTGGTCTTCCGAGGTTCTATCCCGAGCTCTCAGCAAGTCGCCGTCGCCCAGGCCTCGGGCGGCGTGGTCGTGCGCGCCCTGCCCCTGATCAACGCCGTGGTGATCGCGGTGCCCAAGGCGCGCGCGAAGGCCGCGGATCTCCAGCTGCAATCGCGGCCCGAGGTGGCGTGGGTCGACGAGGACCCAAAGGTCAACTGGCTTAATGCGTCGCCCCAGAGCCTGGCGGACATCGTTTGGCCGGATATCCATTCCGTCATAAAACCCTTCCGCGGGACCGGCGCCGCCAGGAAGCTGCCCTGGGGCATTGTCCGGGTCAACGCCCCGGGGGCTTGGTCCGTGACGCGGGGAGAGGGCGTCAAGGTCTGCGTGATCGACACGGGCATCGACTACGCCCATCCGGACCTCGAGGCCAACATCCGGGGCGGCTGGAACGCGATCGAACGCAACGACGACTTCATGGACGACAACGGCCATGGCAGCCACGTGGCCGGCGTCATAGCGGCCGTTGACGACGGCTCCGGCGTGGTGGGCGTCGCTCCCCAAGCCTCGATCTACGGCGTCAAGGTCCTCGACGCCGCGGGCGGCGGCAACTTCGACGACGTGATCGCCGGGATGCAGTGGGCGGTTGATAACCGCATGGACGTGGCCAGCATGTCGTTGGGCACCGGCCGGGGCAACGATTCGCTCAAGGCGGCGGTGGAGGCCATGGCCAAAAACGGCGTGGTGCTCGTCGCGGCCGCGGGAAACGCGGGCCCGGGGGAAAACACCGTGATCTTCCCGGGGGGCTACCCCGGCGCCGTCGCGATCGCGGCCTCGGATTCCTCGGATCAAATCGCTTATTTCTCGAGCCGCGGCGACGCCGTGGCCCTGGCGGCGCCGGGCGTGGGAATCTACTCGACCTTCAAGAATGGCGGCTACAAGACGCTCGACGGCACCTCGATGGCCACCCCGCATGTCTCGGGCCTGGCGGCGCTCTTCATATCGGCCAAGGGCGTGCGCGGCTTGGACGCGGTGCGCGCGGCCCTCATTCGGGCGGCGACCCCGCTCAAGGGCGTCTCGGGAGAGCCTTTCAGCGCCCGGTGGCAGGGCGCGGGCATGGCGGACGCGGCCAAGCTGGTCCGTTAGCTTGGATTATCAGTTTCCGGCTCCGCCCCGGAGACGACTTGGAGCACGGACGCGCCGTAGCGCTCCAGCTTGCGTTCGCCGATGCCTTTGACCCCGCGCAAGGCGTCCAGCGTGCGCGGCTTCAGCGAGGCCACTGCGATGAGCGTGCTGTCGTGGAACACCACGTAAGGCGGCACGCCGAGCCTCGCGGCTATCCGGCGCCGCAGCGCGCGCAGCCGCTCGAAGAGCTCCCGGTCGGCGGACGAACCCGGCGCCTGGCTTTGCGCCCAAGCCGCGGATTTTTTCTTGGCCCGCCGCGCGCGCGGCGCGGCCACTCCCAGCCGCACCGAGCCCTCGTCGCGGCAGAGCGCCTTGCCCTCCTCGGTGATGCGCAGCAGGGGATAATCCCCGGCCTCCGTTACTTCCAAAAAGCCCTGGACGATGAGCTGATCGGCCCAGGAACGCACGGCCGCCTCCCCGGCCTCCTTGAGGATCCCGAAGACCTGGAGCGCGTCGTGGCCGTTGCGCCGCATGCGCTCGTCGGCGCGGCCTAACAGCAGGTTGACGACATAGCCCGTGCCGAAGCGCCCGCCCGCGCGCCAGGCGGCGCTGAGGACTTTCTTCGCCGTGAGCCGCGCTTCTTCCCGGGAGAGGCTCCTGGTCTCGCCGAGGCAGACGTCGCAGGCCCCGCAGTCCGGTTCCGGAGGATAAGGCGCGCCGAAATGTTCGCTGAGCAGGCGATGCCTGCACACCGGCGCCACGGCGTAGCGGCCGATCTCGCGCAACTGCCGTTCGATGGCCCGGGCCCGTTCCGGGGAGAGGCCGGCGTCCTTGCGCGCCAGCCGCCGGTGCAGGACCAGGTCCGAGGCCGCGAAGAGGAGCACGCATTCGGCCGGCAGGCCGTCGCGGCCCGCCCGGCCCGATTCCTGCTGGTAATGCTCCATTGAGCGCGGCGTGTTGGCGTGGACGACGTAGCGGACGCTCGAGCGGTCTATGCCCATGCCGAAGGCGACGGTGGCCGAAACCACGTCGAGGCGCTCGTTGACGAAGTCCTCCTGGACGCGCCGTCTTTCGTCGGCGGGCAGGCCGGCATGGTACGCCGCGCAGGATATCCCCGCGGCCTTGAGCATGGCCGCCAGACGGTCCGCGTCCTTGCGCGTCTGGGCGTAGACTATGCCTCCTTGCCCGCCATGGCGGCGTACGACCTCCAGGACCTGGCCGCTTTGGTCGCGTCGCGCAAAAGCCCGGTAGACGAGGTTGGGCCGGTCGGGATGACCGATGAAGAGAGCCGGTCGGCGCAGGGCCAGCTGGGCGCAGACGTCTTGCCGCACGGCGGGCGTGGCCGTCGCGGTCAACGCCATGCGCGCGGCCTTGGGGACTCGGTCAAGAGCCTCGGCCAGGCGGCGGTATTCGGGCCGGAACTCGTGGCCCCAGTGCGACACGCAATGGGCCTCGTCTACGGCCGCGAGCGCGAGGCGCGGGGCGATGTCCTCGAGCAGGTCGCCAACGAGCAGGCGCTCGGGGCTGACATAGAGGAGCTCGGTCTTGCCGTCCTTGAGGCGGCGATAAGCCTCGCCCCGCAGTTCGGCCGTGATGTTGGAATGCATGGCGTCGGCGGCCAGGCCCGCTTCCCGCGCCGCCGCCACCTGGTCGTCCATGAGGGCGATGAGGGGGGAGACCACCAGAACCAGCCCCTTGCCCATGGCCGCCGGGAGCTGGTAGCAGAGGCTTTTCCCGCCGCCCGTGGGCAGGACCACGAGACAGTCGCGGCCGGAGATCGCCGCCTCGATCGCCTCCTTTTGAAGGGGTTTGAAGGAGTCGAACCCCCAGCCGCGGCGCAGGGCTTGCTCGGGCGTCATGGCTTATCTCCCCCAGCGGCCGAGCCTAATAAAGGAAGGTCGTTTCATTCTGCTCGGATGCCGGCGAGACACTCATTATATCAATGTTGCCCGGCCGTCAAGCGCTCAATGCCGCTTTGGACCCGCGGAATCGGCGAATGCTTTCTCGACGTGAAAACCGCGGCCCTTGCCGCGCTGAGGGCTTGAGCTTGACCTTGCTTTGACACTTGTTTCTTACGATGCGGTAGCTGCGCCAGGGCTGCCGCGAGGGTCCGGGCGCGCGAGCCGGGAGGTGAGCAAAGAGTGTGGCACGGGATATTCGACAGGCCTTGGCGGGCCGGATTGTTTGCCGCGATCGCCGTGTGCGCGGTCGTTCGATCGGCTGGGGCGGGTACCGGCATTTTCGGCAACGACAAGCCCAATGTGCTCATCATGCTGGACAGCTCCGGGAGCATGGCCGACCAGATATCGGCCCTTCCGGCCTATAATGGCGCCGCGGCTTATCCGAACGCGGGTTATGTCGCGGCCGGCGTATACCGCCGCTCCGGCTCCGAGTTCATCCCCTACGCCAATGCCGTGGCGGAGGTGCCCTTGGCCGCGGCCCGGACTTCCCTGAGCGCCTACGGGCTCTGGTTCGGCGACATCAACGGGCTTCCCCTCGAGCTCTTTATGGGAAACTACGTTAATTATCAGTCGTGCGCCTCCTGCCGGACCCAACAGAGGAAGATCGACATCGCCAAGCGCGTGCTCAATCGCATGGTGGGCCTGATCACGGACGCGCGCTTCGGCGTGGTGAAGTTCGCCAACAACGGGGCCATGGGCAGCGGCGGCGCGGGCGTGGTGGCCCCGATCGGGACCGCCGCGGGCGACATCGTCACCGCGGTCAACGCCATTTCACCCAACGGCTACACTCCCCTAGGCGAGGCCCTGCGCGACGAAGGCAGCTACTTCAAGGGTCAGTTCGGCTCCCCGGCTTACGCCAGCCCCATCCAGTCCGCCTGCCAGCTCAACTCGACCATCATCATTTCCGACGGTTTGCAGAACGGAACGGTGGACGTCCGGACCCAGGCTGGCTACAGGTTCACCCAGGACCACTCCACGGCGTATTCGGGCGTCCAGAACGTGGTCGTGCACGCCATCGGCTTCTCCATGGACCCGGCCGAGCGGCAGCAGGCCCTGGCCGTGCTGCAGACGGCCGCCGGCAACGGCGGCGGCAGCTTCTTCGTGGCCGACGATTCCGCGCAGCTCGAACAGGCCCTCTTCGCCCTGCCGCC
>DMMY01000033.1 GCA_003452935.1 Elusimicrobiota bacterium | reverse complement strand
CTGGAAACTGTCGGGTTGCTCAAGGCCGCGCTGCCGGGTGCCGACGGCGCGGACGTGTCCGCGAGCGTGGACGTGGCGGCCGAGGCTGAGGCGCTGTTGGCGGAGACGTTGCCCGCGGCGTCGTAGGCGCGCAGCCTGGCGTAATAGACGGTACCGGCGGAAAGACCGGAGATGCTGGTGCTGGTCACGTTGCCCAGGTCCTTGTTGTTGTAGCCCGCGATAAAGTTGGAGAAGCTGGAGTTGAGGGAGACATCCAGCTTATAGCTGGTCACGCCGATGTTATCCGTTGAGGCGGTCCACGCCAGGTTGAGGCTGGAGACGGTCGGGTTGCTCAGCGTCACGTTGGAGGGAGCCGCGGGCGGGGTCACGTCCGGGGGAGCGGAGGTCGTTGTCGAGGCCGCGGCGCTGTTGGCGGAGATGTTTCCCGCCGCGTCGGCTGCGCGCAAACGGGCATAATAGACCGTGCCGGCGGAGAGTCCGGTGAGGGCTGCGCTCGTCACATTGCCCAGGCTTCTATTGCTGTAGCCCGTCACCAGCGAGGTGAAGCCGGAGTTCTGCGATAGGTCGAGACGGTAATCCGCAACGCCGATATTGTCCGTTGCAGCGGTCCAGCCCAAGGTCAGTCCCGTCTGGGTGGCGTTGGAGAACGCCAGGCCGGCGGGCGCGCTCGGCGCCTGCAGGTCATCGGCCTTGATCGTGAAGTTGCACACCTCATGGTTGCCGACGTCCGCGTACAAGCTCCAACGGTCCAAGGCGGTCACCGCGCTCTGCTCGGTGCGGAACGCGTAGTCTTTGCCTAATAGAATCTCGGCAGATCCCGCCGGCTTGACATAGATGGAGTAAAGCCGCGCTGCGACGTTGCCTTGCAGGCGGAAATGGTAGCTTGTCCCGGCCGTGTAGGCGACATTGGCTGCCGCCGCGTAACCGCCGGCTTTGCGCGCGTCGATGACGCCCGAGGTGCTGAAGCGCACCGTGGCCGCCAGGCTTGAATAAGCGCTGGGCGCGCCCAGCGACAGGCCGGTCACGCCGTTGATGTTGTTGGCGTTGGGCACGGCGTCGAACTCGGCGGTGAAATAAGCCGACTGAGACGCGAAGGCGGCGCTCTGCCAGGTCGCCCCTGATGTCACGCAGGAAGCGTTGATGGTGATGGTCACGGATGCGCTCCTGGAGGCGGAGACGTTGCCCGCGGCGTCCTTGGCCCAGGCGTAGAGCGTCTTGGAGCCTGCGGATGCGAAAGTGAAGCTTGCCGGTTTGCCCGCGGACCAACCCGTGGCTGACGCGGCCGGCGCGGAGGCGGATTCGGTCAACAGATAGCCCGTCACGGCCACGTTGTCCGTGGCGGTTAGGCTGGTGACCGGGACAGTCAGCGACGTGGCGGCAGCGGGAATTGTGAACGCGGAAACGGTCGGCGCCTGGGTGTCGGCCGGGGCAGCGGAGCCATACTCGTAAGCTCCGATATCATATCCGCTTCCTTGCGGCCTGGGTTTGCCCTCGATATCTTTATCGACGTAGGATAAAGCCACTCCCTTGTTTATCGCCGGGGAATCCGACCGCAGATGATAATCTCTTGTCCCGGCATTGACAAATTTCGGATCGGCAACCATCCCGTGGCTGCCTTCTCCGGAATAACTCTTGCCGTAATAACAATTGTAATCCATCGTCTGTCCGGTAAGCCCGGCGCCGGTCAGCCGGAATGGAGCGGAGGTAGGAGAAAAAAAGATGTTGTTTCTGTATTCGACATTCTTGTGGGAGTAATTCGCCACACTATACGGCTGTCCGATAATAATGTTGTTGGAAACTTTTGAATTCGAGTCGAAATTGCTTGAAGTTATATCGCCATCGCCTAGAAATATTCCAGCATATTCCCCGTTTCCGTAAATCAGGTTGTTGTATATCTGTAGATTTACATTGTTCCTGGAATATAATCCCTGAAGATTATTCGCAAGGATGTTGTTCCTCATTATGTTGTTGTAATTAAACGCGCTGATTTCATTCGTGTGATCGGTGATGATCTGCATCCCAAAGTGATAAGGATTATCGTGAATATAATTATTTTCTATGATAATGTTGCTTCCGCTCATTATGCTGATACCATTCCATTTTGAGTTGTAGGTTTCATTGTTTTGTATCAGCAGGTAATCTGATTGGTCAAAATGTATGGGTTCTCCCGTGTTCGCAAGCCCGGTATCATGTATCTTGCAGTTTCGGACTGTCCAATATTTGCATTTAGTTCCCCTGATTCCATACCAACCCGAGTTTTTCATTTCGAATCCGTCGATCGTAATGTAGCTTGATCCTCCCGAAAGCGAACCGGAATTTATGAGTCCTTTCCAAGACGGGACAGCCACGCCCGCGCCGTCTATGACGGGAAGCTGGCCAGGATATGCCATGATGGTTATTCTTGCGCTGTTAGAACTGCCGGACCGGCTTATCGCCACGAATTCTTTATAGACTCCGCCTTTTACGTACACCGTATCACCCGCTGCCGCCGCATTCACGCCTTTTTGTATCGTCTTGAACGGCTGACTCTCCGCGCCGGAGTTGGAATCAGAACCGTTTGTGGCGACATAATATGTCGCCGCGGAAGCGGGACTCAGGCTTCCTGCCGCGACCAAGAATCCGGCGCAGAGCCATAAAATATGTTGCTGTTTAGACGTGTTCATAAACTCTCCATGCTCATATTGTGCGCTTGCGCGTTCTCGAATCTGTCACGGGGCCATCACATTTTGATCACAATCAAGGCATCCCTTATGATTGTCGCGCGCGGGCGAATGTGACTATGGGTGGGGAATGACGGTTCTGCGCGTTAGGCTAACTCAGGCGGCGCCGCAACGTTTTATTTGTCGGAATAGATCGGCGTGCCGTGAGCGCGGGCATAATCTCTGAAAAGCGCGATGATCCGCTTCGTTACGGGGCCGGCCTTGCCGGAACCTATGACACGGCTGTCCAGCTTGACTCCGGCAATGACCTCGGCGCCTGTGCCCGTGAGGAATATCTCATCAGCCCGGGCGAGTTCGGCCGGGGTTGTGTCGCGCTCCTGGACTTTGTGGCTCAGGTGCTGGGCCACGAGTTCCATGACTACCTGGCGGGTCACTCCTTCCAATAGCCCGGCCGTGGTCGGCGGGGTGCAGACGCGGCCGCCCGACACGTAGAAGATGTTGTCGCCCGTGCATTCCGTGACCAGGCCGGCGTCGTTGAGGAGGATGGCTTCCTGCGCGCCTGCGCGCGTGGCTTCGGCCCGGGCCAGAACGTTAAGCAGATAGTTGAGGGATTTGACCGTGGCCGGCACCTGGTCCGCGCGCCTTTGCGTGTAAGACGAGGTTATCAGCGCGAGCCCTTTTTCATAAAAGTCCTCGGGATAGAGCGCGATCTTGTCCGCGATGATGATCAAAGTGGGGCCTTTCTGGCATTTGCGCATGTCGAGGCCCAGGTCCCCTTCTCCCCGGGTCAATAGAAGACGGACGTAGGCTTCGCGCATGCCGTTGGCGCGCACGGTTTGCGCGATCGCCTCCCCGATTTCGGGCAGGGGCCGGGGCAGGGATAGAAGGATGGCGTCGGCGGATTTTTTGAGGCGCTGGAGATGCTCGTCGAGCTGGAAAATACGGCCGTTATAGACGCGGATGCCTTCGAATACGCCGTCGCCGTAAAGCAGGCCGTGGTCGAAGACGGAAACCTTGGCCTGCTTCTGGTCATGGAGCTTGCCGTTGATGTGGATTTTCATGATGTCCTGGGTCCTTCTTCTATGAGACCGTCGCTCATGTGCACGGTGCGGCTGGCCCAGCGGCAAGCCGCTTCATTGTGGGTCACCATGACCACGGCGGTGCCGTGCCGTTCGCAGAGATCCTTGAGATCCTGGAAGACCCGCTCCCCGTTGCGCTTGTCCAGATTGCCTGTCGGCTCGTCGGCCAATAGAAGCGAGGGCCGGTTGATCAAGGCTCGGCATAGGGAGGCGCGCTGTCTCTCCCCTCCCGAGGTCTGGGAGGGGAATCTTCGTCGCAGAGACTCCAGGCCGAGGCCCCGCAGAAGTTCCATGGCGCGTTCCTGCGCCGAGGCCAGGGTTTCGTGGCAGCCGCCTCGGGCCATTGAGACGCGTGCCGGCATCAGAACGTTTTCCAGGATGGTGAATTCCGGCAGCAGCGAGTCGAACTGGAAGATGAACCCCAAACCTTCATTGCGCAGCAGCGCGCGTTCTTCCTCGTTTAGCGTGGAAGTGCGTCGGCCCCGGAAAAAGACCTCGCCCGAGTCCGGGGTGTCCATGAGTCCCAACACGTTGAGCAAGGTGGACTTGCCGCAGCCGCTTGGGCCCAGCACCGCCAGGAATTCGCCGGTTGAGACTTGGAGGTCCAGGCCTTTGAGAACGTTGACCGCGGAATCGCCCGCTCCATAGGTCCGGCATAGATTTTTAGCGACGAGGAACGGTCCTGGCGATTCGCGAGTGTCAAATTTCAAGACCTGACCCCCTCAGCCATAATGAATAGCCTCGACGGGGTTGACCTTGGCGGCGCGCAAGGCCGGGTAGACGGTGGCTAAAAGGGATAAGAGCACGCCCATGACCATGACCGAGATCACGTCCCATAACTCGACCGACACGGGCACGCGGGAGAGGTAATAGATGTCGGCGGGCAGCTCCACGATGGGATAGCGCCAGATGATGAAGCATAGGAGCAGGCCCAGCAGCAGGCCCATGGCCACCCCGGCGGCGCCGATGATGAAGCCCTCGATCCAGAAGATGCGCCGGATCTGTCCGGGGGTCGCGCCCATGGCCTTGAGCAGCCCGATATCCCGGGTCTTTTCCACGCTGCGCAGGATCAGCGTGGAGGCGATGTTGAGCGAGGCGACCAGGGTGATGAGGGTGAGGATGATGAACATGACCGCTTTCTCCAGCTTGAGGGCGGCGAAGAGGGTTCGGTTCATCTGGTCGTAGGTGCGCACCACGTAGGCCGGTCCGAGCCGTATTTGGAGGCTCCTGGCCGCGGCCGCGCAGCGGCCGAGGTCATGGAGCCGGGCGCTGACGCCCGTGGCGCCGGCCTCGATTCCGAAGAATTTCGCGGTGGAGGCGATGTCCGAGTAGCCGGTCGTGCTGTCGTATTCGTAGTAGCCCGTGTGCAGGAGGCCGGTGACCAGGAACTTCTGCATCTTGGGCAGCATCCCGAAAGGCGTGGCCACGCTCTTGGGAGAGACCAGGACCACGGTCGAGCCTACGCCCGCTCCCACGGCGCGGGCCAGTTCCTCGCCGAGGACTATGCCGGGCAAGGGGGAGGGCAGGCCTTGGGACCGGGAGCTTGCCGCGGGTTTTAGTCCCTGCCAGGAACCTTCGCTTAATGAGGACGCCAGGCTGTTGACCTTGAATTCCTGCTCCGGGTCCAGGCCTTTTAAGACCATGCCGATGGTCCTGTCCCCGGCCGAGAGTATGGCTTGGCCCAGGACAAAGGGCGCCGTGGCGACTACGTTCGGATCCGCGTTCAGGATTTCCTGGAGGCGGGAAAAATCGCGGGCCTCGCGCGCGCCGTAAACGTTGAGATGGGATTGGGCGCCGATGACCTTTTTTTGGATGTCGGCCTGGAAGCCGTTCATGACCGAAAGCGTGGTGATGAGCGCCGCGACTCCGACCATGACCCCGGCCACGCCGATGGAGGTGGTGACCACCGCGAAGAGACCTTTGCGCTCGGCCTTGAGATAGCGCCAAGCGATGAAGAACGCGAGATTCACGGTTCGCCTTCGGGTTTCAGGGTGGGAAAAAGGATGACGTCGCGGATGGAGGGTTGTCCGGTCAGGAGCATGGCCAGACGGTCCATGCCAAAGCCTATGCCTCCGGTGGGAGGCATGCCGCATTCCAGGGCCGTCACGAAATCTTCGTCGAGAGTCTCAGTCTCATCGTTGCCTTCGTCGGCGCGCTGGCGGGCCTGCTCCTGGAATCGTTCCCTCTGGTCCTGGGGGTCGTTGAGCTCCGTGTAGGCGTTGGCCAGCTCCTCATGCCCGCCGAAACATTCGAATCGCTCCACCAAGCCTTGGGTGCCGGGCTTGAGCTTGGCCAGCGGGGTAATCGCGGTCGGGTGGTCGAAAACGAAGGTGAGCTGGTCCAAGAGCGGCAGGATCTTGGCGTCGAAGACTCGTTCAAAAACCTTGGCGCCCGGGGTCTTGTCGCCCGCGGGCACGCCCAGGCGCTCGGCCAGGGCCAGGAGGCTTGGCCGGTTGAAGCCTTTGCCTTCCAGGACGGCTTCGATTTTTTCCCCGCATTGCTTTTCCCACATTTCGGGCAGATACACGCGGCGGAAGGGAGGCTTTAAAGAGATGGTTTGCCCGTTGTAGGCGACTTCGGATATCTTCAGGGCTTCGGCGCAATCGGACACCACGGTCTCGAAAAGCTTGGCCATGTCGTCGTAATCCGCGTAGGCCTGGTAGGCCTCGAGCATTGTGAACTCGGGGTTGTGGCGCGTGTCGATGCCTTCGTTGCGGAAGATGCGGCCGAGCTCATAGACCTTTTCGAAGCCGCCGATGATGAGTCGCTTGAGATAGAGTTCGGTGGCGATGCGCATGACCAGGTCGGCGTCCAAGGCGTTGTGGTGGGTCTGGAAGGGCCGCGCCGATGCGCCTCCGGCCTGGGGCAGCAGGATGGGAGTCTCCACTTCCATGAAGCCCAGGCGGTCCAGGGTCCGGCGGACCGTGGTGACGATAAGCGAGCGCTGGCGGAATTTTTCCCGGACCTCGGGGTTGGCGATGAGGTCGAGGTGGCGGTGCCGGTAGCGAGTTTCCACGTCCTTGAGGCCGTGCCATTTCTCAGGCATGGGGCGCAAGGCTTTGGCCAGAAGAGCCAATGAGGATGCCGCCACGGTGGTCTCCCCGGTGCGGGTCTTGAATACCGCGCCGGCGGCGGCCAGGAAGTCTCCGGCGTGTAGGTCTTTCTTCACGGTTTGGAAATCGGCCTCGGGCAGGGCGTCTTTCTTGAAGTAAAGCTGACAGCGGCCCGTTTCATCCTGGAGATGGGCGAAGACGGACTTGCCCATGTCGCGCAACTGCAATAGGCGTCCGGCGCAGGCCACGGTCTGCGCGCTGTGTTCCGCGCCGGAGAGCGCGGCGCCGATGGCTTGCACCTGCGCGCAGGAATGGGTTTTCCGGCTGCGCGGCGGGTAAGGGTCGATTCCCCGGGTGCGCAGTTCCTCCACCTTGGCTTTTTTGGCGGCAAGAATATCTTCAAGCGATCCGGTTTCGGGGGCGGGCGGTATGGGATTCATAATGTCACGTTTTTCGGGTCAGGATGCCCTTGATGAGATCGCGCAGCATCTTCGGGTCGAACGGTTTTTGCACATAGGCCGCGACGTTGGGCACGCTCTCGAAGAGGTCGCGCATGCGCTGGCCCTTGGCCGTGAGCACGATGACGGGCAGGCAGCGCGTGGAGGGAAAATCCTGCAGCCGGGTGTTGAGCGTGTAGCCGTCCATGACCGGCATCATGATGTCCAGGATCATGAGGTCGGGCAGGGCGACCTCGGGATTGGGGGGATCGAGGCCCAGGACTTGCAGGGCAGCCTGGCCGTTGGTCGCCTCGACGACCGAGTAGCCGTCTTTCTCCAGGATGAAGCGCAGCAGGGTGACGATCTCGGGCTCATCGTCAACGACCAAGATGCTGGGCATGGCCTACGGTTTCTTGGCCAATATGGTGAGGATGGTCTCGCGTAGGGTCTTGGGGTCGAAGGGCTTTTCCACGTAGGTGGCCACGTTCTTGGAGAGCTGGAAGAGATCCCGCATTTCTCCCTTGGCGGTCAGGATGATGAGCGGGACCGAGGCTGTCCTTTCGTTTTCCAGGAGCCGGGAACAGACGGTGTATCCGTCCATGATGGGCATCATGACGTCGAGGACGATGACATTCGGGATGTCCGCGTCCGCGCGGGCCGGCTCCACGCCGAGCTTCTGCAGGACTTCGGCTCCGTTGTAGGCGACCGAGACGCGGTGGCCGTCTTTTTCCAGGAGGAATTTCAGGAGAGTCACGACATCTCTTTCGTCGTCGACAACCATGATATGGGCCATGGGGGAATTTTAACAGTTTGTTCTTTGGGCGACAAGAGAAATTTAGGTATCTGGCTCCTTGTGTCGTAAAATGCGCATTTCATACAATCCTTTCATGCCAATCGAACAAACCCTCATACTCATCAAGCCCGACGGTCTTTACCGAAAGCTGACCGGCCTGACCATAGACCGGTTGGACGCCGCAGGCCTGGAACTGGTGGCGGCCAAGATGGTCAGCGTCTCCGAGGCCCTGGCCAAAGAACACTACAAAGCTCACGCGGGCAAGTCCTTCTATCCCAACCTCATCCGCTATATTCGGGGTGAATTCCACGGCCTTAAGGACCACAGGGTCTTGGCTATGGTTTACCGCGGCGAGAACGCCATTGCCAAGGTCCGCCAAGTGGCGGGAGCCACCAACCCGGAGCAGGCGGCGCCAGGCACGATTCGAGGCTCATTCGGCCGGGTCACCACGGCGGGGCAGTTCGAAAATGTCCTGCATGCCTCCTCCGATCCGGCGGATGCTCTTTTCGAGGTCAATCTTTGGTTCAAGCCGGAGGAGATACTGCCATGATTCGACCTGGTTTCGCGGCGGTTCTGTGCCTCGGCGCCGTCCTGGGCGGGGCGTCATCCTCGGCCGCGCTAGCGGCGCCGCCCCAGCCGAGCGTTTTCTCGGGGATCGTCGTGGATATGGCCACGAGGGACGGCTGGACGCTTAAAGCCAAGTATAATCCGGCCAAGGCGGGCCGGATGAATTTCCTGCTCTTGCATGGGACCGGCGGCCGCAAGGAGGACTGGCAGAGGCTGAGCCGGCCGTTGTTTTGGCGGGGCTGCGGATATTTGGCCATGGATCTGCGCGGCCACGGCGAGAGCCGCGCCGCTCCCGAGGGCAAGCCTGATTTCTGGCGGAAGTTCATCGTCAATAAGGAATTCAACGGCGTCAAGAACTACAACGAATTTCTCAATATGATGGCGGACGTCGAGGCCGGCATCGCCTACCTGGCAAGCCAAGGCGTGCCCGAGGAAAAGATCGGCATCATCGGCGCGGACGTGGGCGGCAGCCTGGGCTTGCGTTACGCGGCCCTGCACCCCAAGATCGCCATGGTCATTTTGCTTTCTCCCGGGATGAAGTACCAGGAAGTCACCACGGTAAACGCCATTCGGGCCTACAAGGACCGGCCCGTTCTCATGGTTTATTCCGATGCGGACAAGACCTCGGCGCACGAGACTCCCGTTCTCTTCAGTTTCGCCAAGATGTCGGTGGGCGAGGCCAAGGCCGCTCTGATCGTGGCGCCGCGTGAGCATGGCGCCAAGATGCTGCGCGGGCAGATTATCAGCCAAGTCATGAACTGGATCGAGAATCCGGTGCGGTCCGCGGTCGCGGCGTCGAGCGAAACGGCGGCGGGTTTGGCTCTGCCCTTGCCCGACCCGGAGGAGGACGACGACGGCGATGTTCTGCCGCCGTCCGTCCGGTAGCGGATGGCTCCATTTTCCCCTCGCGTTTACGCGCGGCTTCCCACGGAGCGGCCCAATCCCCGCACTCGCCACATCGACCGCCGCACTCCCTTGGGAATCGCTCAGGCCATCAATCGGGAAGACGCTCTGGTGGCCCTCGCGGTCAGCCGGCAGAGCCGGGCCATTGCCCGGGGCATGGAAATGCTGGCGGCCTGCCTGCGGGGACGGGGCTGCGTGTTGTTTCTGGGCGCGGGAACAAGCGGGCGCCTCGCGGTTTTGGAGGCGGCGGAGTGCCCTCCGACTTATGGCACTTCGCCGCGAGAAATACGGGCGGTCATGGCCGGGGGCAAGGCATCGGTCTTTCGCTCCAAGGAAGGAGCCGAGGACGATCCCAAGGCCGGGGCCCGGGCCGTGGCTGGGATGAGGCGCGGCGACGCGGTCGTGGGCATCGCGGCCTCCGGGGTCACGCCCTTTGTTCGCGCCGCCTTGAAGGCCGCGCGGCGGCAGGGCTGCCGTACCATATTGGTGACGTCCAACGGCCGGCCGCCGGACAATCCCGCGGAAATGACCATCGCGCCCGACGTCGGGCCTGAGGTCGTGGCCGGGTCCACGCGCATGAAGTCCGGCACCGCGGCCAAGCTGGTGCTTAATACCCTCACGACCGGAACCATGGTGCTCCTGGGCAAGGTCTACGACCGCTGGATGGTCGATTTAAAGCCCACTTCGCGCAAGCTGCGCCTGCGCGGAGAGCGGATCATCTCGGAACTCGGCGTCGTTTCCGCGGCCCGGGCGCGCTCTCTGTTTAGGGCTTCGGGCTGGAGCGTCAAGACCGCCGTGGTCATGGCGCGCCGGGATCTTGCGGTCGGCGAGGCGCGCAAGCTGCTCGCCTGCGCAGGCGGCTCCTTGCGGCGGGCCTTGGAGGCTTGATGCGCGGCCGCGTGCAGATCGAGTCCGTGGGCAGCGTGGTTCTTAAGGAAAATGCTCTGAGGGATCCTCGGCTGCGTCATGTGCCGGTTTATCTGCCGCCGTCCTATGGGACGGTCCGCGGCCGGCGCTATCCGGTCATTTATTGCCTGGCCGGTTTTACGAGCACGGGCCGCAGCTTTCTCAACTTCAACCCTTGGCGGGAGAATCTGCCCGAGCGTTTCGACCGCCTTTTAGCCGCGGGGCGGGCCCGGGAAGCGGTCTTGGTCATGCCGGACTGCTTCACGGCCTTGGGCGGCAGCCAGTACCTCAATTCTTCGGCCACTGGCCGCTACGAGGACCACGTGGTCCACGAACTCGTCGCTTTTTTCGAGGACAAGCTTTCCCTGAGCCGGCGGCCCGCGGGCCGGGCCATCGTGGGCAAGTCGTCCGGCGGCTACGGCGCGTTGATGTTGGCCATGAAGCATCCCGACGTCTTCGGCCATGCGGCCAGCCATTCAGGAGACATGTTCTTCGAAGTCTGCTACGGCGGCGATATCCCCAAGTTCGTGACGGCCCTGGGAAAATATTCCGGCTCCGTGGATCGTTTTCTTAAGGCTTTCCTCGCGGCGCGCGACAAGGAGGGCTTTGATCACGCCCTCGTCAACTTGACGGCCATGTCCGCCTGTTACTCGCCCAACCCGAAAAGCCGCCGGGGGTTCGATCTGCCCTGCGACTGCCGCACCGGCGAGATCGTCCCCGAGGTCTGGGCCCGCTGGAAGGCCCTTGACCCGGTGTGCGCGGCCGCGCGTTTTCGCGCCAACCTGAAGAAGCTCAAGACCATATTCTTCGATTGCGGAACGCGCGACGAGTTCCACCTGCACTTGGGAGCGCGCAAGTTTGCCCAGGCGCTTAAGAATTTAGGCGTGCGGCATGATTACGAGGAGCACGGCCTGGGCCATTTCGACATGGCCGAGCGGTGGGACCGGTCCTTGGCGCTTCTTTCCCGCCAGCTCAAGGCATGAGCGACCGGCCCGTTTATTCGACCGATCCGGATTGGGGCAAGAAGGGTACGCCCCGCCAGCCTGAGCCGGTGCGGCTTTCCTTCTCCCGAAACGCCAAAGGCAGCGGCGTGACGCGCGTGGAGCGGCTGGTCATGCATCCCACGCTCAAGGAGCAGCTGCTGTCCCGGCTCAAGCGTCGCCTGGGCTGCGGCGGCGCGATCAAGGACGGCGCGCTCGAGTTTCAAGGCGATCATCGAGATGTCTTGACGCATGAGCTTGAGGTCCAAGGCTATAAGGTCAGGAGAATCGGATGAGCAAGCTTTCATCGTTGGCATTTTTCCTGGTTTGCGCGGCTTCCTGGGCCCGGGCTGACGAGGGTATGTGGACCTTGGACAATCTGCCGGTTCGGCAGATGCGGCAGCGCTACGATTTTGCCGCGACCCCGCAGTGGCTCGACGGGGTGCGCGCGGCTTCGGTGCGTTTCAACAGCGGGGGTTCCGGAGCCTTCGTCTCTCCTAACGGCTTGGTCATCACCAATCATCACGTGGCATTGGGCCAGCTGCAAAAGATGTCCGGCGAGAAGAGCGACTATGTCAAGGAGGGCTTTTTCGCGCGGCGCCTTTCCGAGGAACGGCCCTGCCCGGACTTGGAGCTCAACGTGCTGGTCTCCACCGAGGACGTGACCGGCCGCGTGCTCGCGGCCATCGGCCGCTCGGCCTCCGAGGCGGTCCAGAATTCCCAGCGCAAGGCCGAGATATCGCGCATCGAGAAGGAATCCTTTGAAAAGACGAAACTGCGCTCGGACGTGGTCGAGCTTTATAACGGAGGCCGCTACCACCTTTATCGCTACCGAAAATACACGGATATCCGTTTGGTCATGGCCCCGGAGGCGCAAGCCGCGTCCTATGGGGGCGACCACGATAATTTCGTGTTTCCGCGCCACGATCTGGACATGGCTTTCCTGCGCGTCTACGAGGACGGCAAGCCGCTGAGGTCTCCGGCGTACTTCAAGTGGAGCAAGGACGGAGCCAAGGAAGGGGAACTCGTGTTCGTGGCCGGGCATCCCGGTTCGACCGACAGGCTCGAGACCATCAAGCAACTGGAGTTCAAGCGCGATTTCTTTTTGCCGGCACGGCTCAAGGAGCTGGCGCTGCGGCGCAAGGCCCTGGCTGCATTCGCGGGGCGCGGGCCCGAGGCCGCGCGCCGGGCCAGGAACAAGATCTGGGGCATCGAGAACAGATTCAAGGCGCTTTCCGGCGAGCTTGAGGGCCTCGGGGATGCTGGTCTCATGGCGGCCAAGAAGTCCGAGGAAGATTCCTTGCGCGCGGCCGCGGCCGCCAAGCCGGATATTTCCTCGGCCTGCGCCGGCGCCTGGGACCGCATCGCCGCCGCTCAGGCCAAGCGCGCGATCCGCTTCAAGGATCTGCGCTACCGGGGCACGGCCGATTCTCGCCTGGCGGAAATGGCCCAGACCATCGTGCGCTACGCGGCGGAGGTGGAGAAGCCCAATGACCAACGCTACGAGGAGTTTCGCGATTCAAACCTCGACTCCTTGCGCCTGGAACTCTTCTCGCCCGCGCCCATCTACGCGGACCTGGAAGAAGCCATGCTGGCTTTGGATCTAAAGGAATCGTTGGATGAGCTGGGGCCGGATAATCCTTACGTCAAGGCCGCGTTGGGCGGCAAGGAGCCCGAGGTCGCGGCGCACGAGCTCATATCCGGGACCGGGTTGGCTGATCCAGAGCGCCGCAAGAAGCTCGTGGCCGGAGGCCGCAAGGCTGTCTCTGCCTCGAGTGATCCTCTCATCGTGTGGGCCAGGGGTCTGCATCCGCTTTACCGGGAATTGCGTCAATGGCGCGAGGATGAGCTTGAAAGCGTGGAAGCCTTGGATGGCGGCAAGATCGCCCAGGCGCGATTCGCGGTTCATGGCCTTTCCGCGTATCCGGACGCGACTTTCACGCTGCGCCTGAGTTTTGGCAAGGTCGCGGGCTATGAGGAAGGGACCAGCAAGGTCCCTTACAAGACCACTTTTTACGGCCTCTATGACCGCGCCGCGTCTTTCGACAATCAGCCGCCCTTCGACCTCTCGCCCCTGCAAGCGCAGCGCAGAGGCGACGTGGATTTATCCACGCCCCTGAATTTCGTGACCACCAACGACATCATCGGCGGCAACTCGGGCAGCCCGGTCTTCAACCGCGGCGGCGAGTACGTGGGGCTCATTTTCGACATGAACATCCCGAGCTTGGTCCTGCGTTACGCCTACACCGAGGACCGGGCCAGGGCCGTGGCCGTGCACTCGAGCGCCATCCTGGAAGGCCTGCGCAAGATCTACCGGATGTATTCGCTGGCCGACGAGCTGGTCGCGCCCTGAAGAACTAACGGCTGATCCGGTCCGCGAGCAGGCCCACGGACGTCGCAGGGGTACATGCCCGCCTGAAGGAGAGCCGTTTGATGGGATTGCGAAATTACTGTCCTTTGTGTTTGGCCTTGAGTTCTTCGTGATATTTCGCCAGCAGTCTTATTCCTTTATCTGAAAAAAGGAATTTCTGCAGCTCGCCGATGGATTTGATTGCCAGTCCCTTCGAGAATTTGGGATTGGTTCCCAGGGCATGGAGAATCTCGCCAATGTAAGCCTTGTCATGCGCGGTTATCCATCGCTCAAGAACCTTCCGCGAGACGGAATACGAGCCAGCCTCATTGAAGTGCCACATCGAGAGGTCGCCCTCCGGACACAGGTAGTTATTGGGCGTATAATTGATCTTACGATCCGAAGATAGAATCTCCGGGTGTCCGATAGCCGCCTCGACCGGGCTGACCGCTCGAGAGTCGTTGATATCGCGAAAGACCAGCACCCCGGTAGGATGGAGGTTTCTGTCCAATTGGATCAGCATGTTCTGCGGGTTGGGTGTTTCCATCTGAAGTCCGTAGCGCAAGAGCAACTTGGCTTTGGACCTACCGAGCAATTCGGCATAGTTTTTCGTCCAGAAGGGCGCGAAGGGCGCAAGGTTGTTTCTTGCGATTCTGCGGCCGACGTAGGGAATGCTGAAGGCGGGCAAATAATAGTGGCCGTCATTGAGCGGGCTCAGATCGCGCACCACATAGCCGTTCTTGGTCTTCTTCTCGGCAACGCTGAGTATCTCGCGTAAGATGATCAAGTGCGGATCTCCGCCGATCTCGCCATCCATCCGGTCTAGGTATTTCGACCGATAGCGCGCGGTCGCGATGTCGTTTTTGAGGTCGGATTTTTCGGGCTGCCACTGCGTCTTATGAGGCCACTCCGTCGGCGCCTTTACTGAGATGATCGTTGATTCGCCGTCATACATGACCATCGAACGCGAGGCCGTCCACCGCATCCTCCAGGACTTTGCCGGAGGCTCGGTGATGAAGGGGATATTCACCTTGTCGGGCACCAATCCCATCCTCTTCCATTCCGTCCATCGTGGATCACTGGGCTTTGCCGCGTTGGGATGGATCGGCCAGTAGACTGTTCCTCCTTTTACAAAATTCCGCATGAGCGCCTTGGGTAGGGCAGAGTCTATTTTCACCTGAACCTTGGACCTGTCCACCGCGACGACCTTGACGTCAATGGAATCGAAGTCCTCACGGTACAATTTATAGTTGCTTTGCTCCTCCCACCTAAGTAATTGCTCTATAGGATCTGGATGAATATCGAGGGACCGTTTGTTGGTTTCGGCTGCGAATCGAGTAGGGGCTTTTGTGGCATTTCCCTCCGCCGAGGGCGTTGCGGGCTGCGCATCCAGTGCGGCTGTGATCGGCACGACGGGACTGGGAAGTTCGATTGAAAAAACATTCGCTTGGGGCGCGACGACGACCTGAGGCGCGGTCGCTGCGGGAGCCTGGGACTGCCGTGCCTGCACGCTGGGTTTTAGCGAAGGCGCTATGGACTCCGTCAGCATGGGGACGATGGCGGGCTTTCCCAGCGCGGCTGATATGGAGCCTGGAGAGCTTGGTCCGACCCGAGTCCCTGGAATTGTGAGCTCGGCGTTGCGGATAGGAGCGCTGCCGGCGAAGGCAGACACCGGCAGGAAGAACGCCATCAAAAACAGCGTCATTAGCTTTCGTGTATGTCTGGTCACTTCTGCGGCGTAGCCAGAAAAGGCCCTTTGTGGAGTTGTGCAAGAGAGCGGCCGATGAAATTTTTTCATCCCTAAATCCAGTATAGAGTGCGGTCTTTCTGAAGGCCTGGGCCAAAAGGGTATCTCGAGTCCGGAAAAAGGCCTAGGAACCTGTGCAAATTAGCCCGCATAAGATCGACGATCTCAACCACCGAACGCCAACTGCGCGCCATGGCATCGCATCGGGCGAATAAGGTCGCCCAACAAACATCCCAGTTGCGTCTCCCAGTGTGCAAACAAAGTTCCGGTCGTGTCTGACGCCGTATTCGTCCGCAGCCGCAATACCTCACCTCGCGCCTTCAACAAGGCCGCGATCTTCTTCATATTGAAGGCTGCGCAAACCAAGTTCCATCCGCTGCGGACCTTCACACGCCCGCGGTAGAAATACCGCCGAAAACCCATCCCGACCTGAATCTGTCCAAACACGGGCTCTACGGTACACTTCCTCCTCTTGTAAAGCTCATGGTGTTGCTGTGCGATTATCTTTAACTCCCGTTTGGCGAATTGGCCCTCGCCAACCTTGATAACCGCGCGTCCGTCTTTGTTCCGGTAATGGCCGCAACCGCAGGACACACCCTCGCGACTGCGATAGAGCGCCCTGTCTCCGTGCCGGTGATCGAATTCAAACACTTTCCCATGCGGGCACACGAACCGGTTTCCTTCTTGGTCGTAGCTGAATTTGTCCAAGGCGCTGGACTTGTCTTGCGCTCCTTCACGCGACGTCGCGCATACAGGCGTTACTTGGCGGTCCTGACAACTCTTCAGGGTTGCTGATTGCCGTAACCCGCATCCGCAACCAGCTTCCCCGGACATTGTCCAAGGTCCTGCTTCATGTTATTGTGCACGCATTCGGCCCCATCGGCCTTCTTGCTATAGCATCGCGCGTCGTGATCGGCAAACGAGATTTGCTTCTTGGAATCTATGGGCCCTTTGCCGCCAGCTTGCTTCTCCCGCTCCTCCAGCGCTGCCTTGGCCGCCTCGATCTTCTTCAATCGCGATTCGCGTCGCACCAGTTCTTCGTTCAAGCGATAGCCATCGTCATCGGGACCATGCTCATTCTCTTCTTCGGCATCCGCCTGCTTAAGCAACTCTTCAATCTCCTGCCGAAGCCGCTGCTCCTCTTCTTGCATCCGCCCGTAGCTCATCGCTTTGTGCTTCGAGGTGTCCGCCGCCAACTTGCAGCCGTCCAAGGCCACCGCTCCCAGCTTTGCCAAGCCCAGTTCCCGTGCTAACTTCACCGTCTCGACAAACACTGCTCTCATGTCGTCGCGGTGCCTGCGCCGAAAGTCGATGAAGGTCTTGAGCGTCGGCGTCTCCAGTCCCGCCAGATATTTAAAGGCCAGGTTCTCCTGGCAAGCTCGCTGCAGCTTGCGCGAGCTGAAGATGCCCACCGTGAACCCGTACAAGGTGACCTTTAGCATCAGCCTCGGGTGGTACGCCGGCTGACCAAGCTCGCCGTAACGGCCCATCAGCGCGCTCAAGTCCAGCTTCTCGACCAAGTCGTTGATCACATGCGCCGGGTGAGATTCGTCTAAAAAGTCGGTCAGGCTCGGCGGCAGCAGGAGAATCTGATTCTGGATGTGCGGCCGAAACCTGGGCGCCTCCACGTAAATGGACGACTCCCAGTTTACGGTATTTATCGTCGAATGCCAATTCGTTCTCCGACGGAGCATCGGGCTGGTTTGCTTGCGCGATCATGGCCGTGAAGATTCAGCCACCCGATCGTGGATCGGCGTTGATCTTCGCTGGCTGCAGCCGTTGAAGCCCTGGCGATGCCGCCGGCATCGCTAGGCCGGCGCGAATATTCCTTGCTCGCGCCGACAGTAGAGAAATCCGCAAGTCAGCCCAGACGCCGCCCAGGGCCAGGATCTGCATATCGCCTGCGAGCGCACGAGGAACAGGGCGCTCGCGGGTTCGAGCGCCGTACGGACTGCGCTCGAACCTTCCTACGGCTGTCGCCCCGTCACGGCAATCTGAAAATGCCCAGATTAATTGCTCAGGTTCCTAGCGGCTGATCCGGTCCGCGAGCAGGCCCACGGACGTCGCGAAATAGGTGGAGCGGTTCCAGTCCATGATGACCCGGAAATTCGGATAGGCCAGGAAGGCGCGGCCTCCCGGGCCGCTGGGCCGGATGACCGAAGCCTTGAGGCCGCCGGCAGGCAGCTGTTCCTGCGGCGCGGCCTTGACCCCGAACTCGCGCCAGGATGAGATGGGTTTGATTACCTTAAGGTCCGCCAGGGACTGGTCAAAATTGTCCGGCAACACCGCGGCCTGGCCCCAGGTCGTGGCCGGGTCCCAGCCTGCTTTTGAAAGATAGTTGGCTATGGAGGCGAAGACATCGGCGTGGTTTTTCCAGATGTCGCGCCGGCCGTCGTTGTCGCCATCCGCGGCCAAACGGCGGAAGCTCGACGGCATGAACTGGCATTGGCCCATGGCCCCGGCCCATGAGCCTTTGAGGTCGCGGCTGGGCATTTTCTCCTCGGCCAGGATAAGGAGGGCCTCGATGAGCTCCTTGCGGAAAAAGGAGGCGCGCCGGCCCGCATAGGCCAATGTGGCCAGCGAGCGTACCACCGAGAACTCTCCCGTCCAGCGGCCGTACGTGGTCTCTTGGCCCCAGAGCGAGACGATGATCGCGGCCGGCACGCCGTAAGCGGCGCTGGCCTTGGCCAGCATGGCCGCGTATTGGCTCATTCTTTCCCGGCCGCCGTTGACTCGGGATTCCGAGACGGTGGCGGACAGGTAGTCCTCAAAGGTTTTCTTGTGCTCGGGCTGGGAGTTTTGCCCGGCCAGAATCCTCGAGTCGACCGTAAGTCCGGTAAGAGCGTCGTCCAGGACGGAATCCGGAACGCCTTTACGGGACGCTTCCTCGCGCAGTTCCCGGAGCCAAGACTGGAAATCCTGGGCCGGAGGAGCCTCTTTGGACTTGGCGGTGTAAGCGGCCGGAATGATCACCAAGGAATCCGGGCCTTGGACTGAAAAGCCCCCGAGGCGCATGGAGAAGAGCGCGTCAATGAAGGCACGGTCGTCCTTGGCCAGAAGAGAGTAGCGCTGGCGCCGCAAATGTTTGGCTTCGGAGATAGTCTCGGGTGAAAGAGTTCCGGTATCGGCGAATTCACGCCGCATTCGGCGCATTTGCCAGCGGGCATGGTCGCTGAGCAGGTCTTCCAGGGAATCCTTCTCCATGGTGACGCCGTAACGCGGAGCGGAGAATTCCTCGGCGATGAACTTGGTTTCGCCGGGGCTCAGGGAAGCCTGGGCCGCGGGCGCCAGCAAGCCGATAATGGCGGCAACTGCCAAAGAAATGAAAACCATTGCGTTGATAAGATAGCTCCCTATAAACCGCTAGGCATGGGACCTTCGGGCATAATTTTTTCGACATAGGGCCTATCTTTCTTAGGGGCTTGATTCCGGCTTTTGCCAAGAGCTAGACTGCGGCTATCGGCGCCGGTGACTTGTCCCGCGCCAGGAGGTTTGATATGTCTCGTTCCGGCAGGCTCGTCGGTTTTGTCTTGACGGCAGCTCTGGCCTCGCCTCTCATCGGCGCGGGCCGGGGTTTCTCGGCGGAGGTTCAGGTCGCCGCAGCAGGCCCTTTCGTCCTGCCGGCTTTGCCTTATGCCCAGGACGCATTGGCTCCATTCATCAGCGCGGAGACCCTGGCGTTTCATTATGGCCGGCATCACAAGGCGTATGTGGAAAACCTCAACAAGCTCGCGGCCGGCAAGCCTGAAGCCAAGATGACGCTTGAAGACATCATCATGGCCGCCGAAGGTCCGCTTTTTAATAACGCGGCCCAGGTCTGGAACCATACCTTCTACTGGAACGGCTTGAAGCCCAAGGGCGGCGGCAAGCCCACGGGCGATCTGGCCGCGGCTATCTCGCGCGACTTCGGGTCCTTTGAAAAGTTCCGGGAGGAATTCTCGCAGGCTTGCCAATCCCTGTTCGGCTCGGGCTGGGTGTGGCTGGTTTGGGACGGCTCCAGGCTGAAGGTGGTCCAGACCTCAAACGCGGACCTGCCCATGCGCCACGGGCAAAAGGCGCTCTTTGTCGCCGATGTCTGGGAGCACGCTTATTACATCGACTACCGCAACGAGCGGGCGAAATACGTGGACGCCGTGCTCGACCATATGGTCAATTGGGATTGGGTCGCGGCGAATTTAAAGTCGGCCCGGACACCTTAAGTTCTAGACGGCTGGCCGCATTGCGGGCAACGCTCAAGCTCGCGCCGCTTGCGCAGATACTTTTGCACGGCGGCGATGAATGTGCCGTGGCTCCAGGTCAGCGGTCACGAACCAGGGATTGCCCGGCACGTCCCCGCTGACGCGGTGGTACTGGTCGCCCGCGTAGCGTGCCAGGCCTCCGATCGGGGTTTTGCACCAGAGTCTCTCATGGACCTGGGCCATGGTGCTTTGCACCCTTGGATCCGCGGCCTCGTAGGCGCCGAAAAGGAAACGGCGAGCGTCCTGGATTCTTCGGCGCGGGGGGACGCGATGACGTGCAGCAATCTTTGCATGAGACCTCCGTCTGTATCGCCTATCATAGCACAGGAAGGCCGGAATTGAGCCCCCGTCATGTTGTATGATCGGTTGACAGGTTCCTGACGGAGTCTGATCCTGATATGGGAGGAATCGAGCATGAATAAAACAGCGCTCATTTTGCTGGGCGGCCTGCTGGTGCTGCTTCCGGCCAAGGTCGTGCGGGCCCAGGAGAAGCCGGGTGAGCTCGGAATCGGCGTCTATATGGGCATCCCGTTCGGGTTTTCCGCCAAGTACCTGCTGGACCGCCGCATTGCCGTGGACACGGCACTGGGCGTGCAGGGCGGCGATTTCGACGTGCATATGGATTTGCTGACGCACTTTCGGGATCTCTCCCGCCAGCCGCCGGTCGGCAAGCTGGCGCCCTATGTCGGTCTGGGAATGAAAATTAGGGACGAGGAAGATACCCTCTTCGGGTTCCGGTTCGTGGGCGGGTTGGCCTACCTGATCAAGGACACGCCCTTGGAAGTCTTTGCCGAGATCGCCCCGGTCTTGCGCGTGGCTCCGAGCGCCGACAGCGAATTCGACGGCGGCGCCGGGCTGCGCTATTACTTTGGTTCGGGCTCGCGCCGGAAATGACCTGACCTCATGATTTTTGCGGCCGCGCTTCTGGCGCTCGGCGCCAGCGGGCTCGTCGCCCAGATCGTGCTCTTGCGCGAGCTCTTCGTGATCTTCGGCGGCAACGAATTCTCCATAGGCGTGGTCCTGGGCAATTGGCTCTTGCTGGAGGCTCTGGGCTGCGCCTTGGCCGGCCGGCTCGGACCGGGATCGGGGAATGTTTTTCGCGCCTTTGTCTTGATCCAGGTTCTTTTCGCGGCAGCCTTGCCCGCTTGCCTCTATGCTGCCCGCGTTCTTCGGGATATAGCAGGACTCATGCCGGGCGAGGGTTTTGGAATCCTCGCGATGTTCTGGTCTTCACTGCTTGTCCTGGCGTGCGTGAGCATGACCCATGGAGCCTTATTTGCCTTGGCCTGCCTCATGCGCGAGAAACTCAAATCCGGCGCCGGCGCAGGCGGCTTCGTGTACGGCTGGGAGACCCTGGGAACCCTGGCCGGCGGCCTGGTCTTGAGCTTCCTGCTCTTGCCTTATTTTCATTCCTTCAAGATCGTTCTGGCTGTCTCAGCCATGAATCTATCCGTTTGCCTGTTTCTGCTCAAGGAGGATTTATACCGAGGGAGTTCCGTCATCGTGGCTGCTTTCACGGCCGTTTTGCTTGCGGGGGCGTGCGTCGGCGCTTTCGGCCCGGTTGCTGATATCCTCCAGAAGTTGTCCGTGGACCGGCAATGGCCTGGATTCAACGTCGTTCGCTATGATAATTCCGTTTATGGAAACGTGACGGTGCTTAGATCCGCCGAGCAGACCGTCTTCATGACGGACGGGGTCCCGGCCGTCACCGTGCCGACGCCGGATATCGCCTTCATCGAGGAATTGGCCCACTTCCCGCTCCTGGCCCATGCCGGGCCGGAAGAGGTTATGGTCCTGGGCGGGGGCGCGGGCGGGCTGATCCATGAAATCCTCAAGCATCCGGTGCGCCGGATCGATTACGCCGAACTCGATCCCTTGCTCCTGCGCGAATTGCGCCAAGAGGCCACGGAACTGGTCGCGGGCGAGCTCTCAGACGCCCGGGTGAGCGTCCATCCTTTGGACGCCCGGCGACTGGTCAAACACACGCGACACCGATACGACGTGATCCTGGTCGGGGCGGGGCGTCCCTCCAGCCTTCAGGCCAACCGGCTTTTTACGCGCGAGTTTTTTTCCTTGGCTCGGGCGCGGCTCAAGCCGGGCGGCATTCTGGCCTTCGGCTTGGCCGGGTCCACGGCCGCCATGGAAGAAAATCTGGCGCGGCTCAACGCCTGCGTGCTGCGGACAGCGGCCGGGGTTTTCGTCCATGTGCGGCCGATCCCCGGAGATTGGAACTTGTTTTTGGCGTCCGACTCGGGCTTGACCGCGGCATTGGCCCCGGAAATTCTCTCCCGTCGCTTCGGGCAGAGGCGCTTGCACACTGGTTTTATCACGCCCCGGCATATGACTTTCCGGCTTGAGGAACAATGGACGCGGATGCTTCAAGGTTATCTCTCGCCGTTTGCGGCGGATTCCGGCGTTAATTCGGATTTCACGCCCCGTGCCGTCCTATATGACGTGGCGCACGATAACGCCATGTTCTCCCCGCGCGTCGCCCGTTTCTTGGCCTGGAGCCGGACCGCGACCTTGCCCGGGCTGGCGGCGGCTCTTCTGGCCGTGTTCTTGGCGTTGCTTCTGGCGCACCTGAAAGGACGCGATCTTTCTCGCGCCATGGTGCCCGCGTCCCTCTGCGCCACGGGTTTTGCGGGGATGGTCTATAATATGAGCATCGTATTCGCCTTCCAGGCGATTTATGGCTATGTCTATCTCTGGATAGGCGTGCTCGTCTCAGTGTTCATGGCCGGCGCGGCCGGGGGGAACCTGCTCCTTTCGGGCGGGTCCATGAATCGGGATAAGGACTTGAGGATGTTTCTGATGCTGGAGGGGTTGTTGGTTTTCTTCTCCATGATTTTGCCCTTGGTTTTTCTGCGGCTGGCGCGCTTTATAGCGCCGGATCTCTTGCTTAAGGCCGCGTTTGTGGCTCTGGGTCTGCTCGCCGGGACATTGACCGGCGCGCAGTTTCCAGTGGCGTGCCGTCTGCATGGGCGGGCCGGAGCGCTTTATGCCTGGGATTTGCTGGGCGGGTGGCTGGGAGCCGTGGCGGGCGGGGTCATTCTGCTGCCGGTTTTGGGGCTTGAGGCATCTTGTTTGTGCGTGGCCATTCTCAAGCTCGCCAGTCAAGGGCTCTGCGCTGCCGTCATGGAGCCAGCATGAGGCGCTGGCTGGCGCGCATCATCGGCGCGGCCTTTCTCCTGGCCGGGGTGCTGGTTTGTCTGAATTGGTCCGGCGAGAAGTCGCTTTTTAGCCGGGAGTGCATGTATTATAAGGCCCTGGCCGGCGGCCAGGTTTGGTGCCAGCTGTGTCCGCGCAAGTGCGTGGTGGCGCAGGGCAGGCGGGGCGCTTGCGGGATCCGGCAGAACGAGGGGGGAAAGTTTTTCCTCATCACGTACGGTAAGCCTTGCGCCCTGGGAGTCGAGCCCATCGAGAAGGCGCCCTTTTTCCATTTTCACCCCGGTCACAAGCGGCTGGTCGTGGCCACGGTCGGCTGCGTGCTGCGCTGCCGGTTCTGTCAGAACTGGAACATTTCCCAGGCGGCTTTCGAGGACGTGCGTTATATGGAGGTTTCTCCAGCCGAGGTCGTCGACGCCGCGGTCAAGCAGGGAGTCTATTCCATCTGCTTTACGTTCACGGAGCCCGTGGTGTTCTATGAGTACATGTACGACATCGCCCGGCTCGCCCGCGCCCGGGGAATCAAGACGTCCATGGTCTCGAGCGGCTACATCAATCCCGAGCCCCTGCGCGAGCTGCTTAAGGTCGTGGACGCGGTCAAGATCGATCTCAAGGGCTTTACGGAGAAGTTTTACGCGGACATGGCGGCAGCGGATTTGCAGCCCGTGCTTGAATCCATCAAGATCGTAAAGAAAAGCGGCCGCTGGCTGGAGCTCGTCAATCTCGTCATCCCCGGGCACAATGACGATCCCAAGGACATCGAGCTCATGTGCCGATGGATCAAGGACCATGTGGGCGCGGACGTGCCCGTGCATTTTACGAGATTTTTTCCGGCCTATCGCCTCGCTAGCGTCCCGCCCACGCCGGTCAAGACCTTGGAGGGCGCTTACCGCATCGCCAAGGCCGCGGGCCTGCGCTACGTCTATGTCGGCAATGTGCCCGGCCATGCCTTGGAAAATACCGTCTGCCCCAAGTGCGGCAAGACCGTGATCGAGCGCAAAGGCTATCAAGTGTCCGAGGACAAGGTCCGCGACGGCCGCTGCCCATTTTGCAACGAACGCCTCAGCGGATTGTGGTGAGAGCCGGCTTGAGTCAGGCTCAGTCGCCGCCTTCCTGCATGTAGTCAACCACGATGGTGATTATTTTTCTCACGGTTTCATTGCAGGATTTGAACTCGATACGGTCCAGGATATCGTTTCCGTACTTTCTGAGCAGGTCGCTGATCAGGGCGTGGATGAAGGACTGCGTGACCGCCTCCACCCGCTCAAAATCAAGAACAACGTCCTCGCCGCCTTCCAGCGCGGGAATGATTTCCTTGAGGCGAAGGTCCCTTGCGATATCCTTGTTCTCGGCGAAAACGCCGGCATGGGTGCGTATGTGAATTCGCTTCATGAGAATCGAGGCCTCTTGTACCGCGCCTTTCGTCTCTCCCTGACGGCCGAGCCGTAGGTCTCCCGGATGGCATCCAGCAATCTCGAGAACTCTTCCGTCTGGTCGAGGGTGATGTCTATGCCGACGACGGTCCCCTGCCAGGAAGGCATGTCGATATCCGCGGTATGCCTATCCATGAGCGGATCCGCGTGCAAGCGAAGTCTCCGGGCGGAGTTCTTCTTGAGCAGCTTATAGAAGCCGCTGCCGCTGTAAATCACAAAGAAGTCGCGGTTGACGCTGGCGATGGACTTGATGAAGAACAGCCCCGCTCCGGCGTTCTGTTCCGTGCCGCCTTCTTTGGGAGTGGTGCCGGTGATGCCGGGCATCAGGGCGAGCCGGATCGCGTCCAAATCGGTTTCCGCGCGATGGGAACGTGTGATGGTTGTTTTTATTCCAAGGCCCGTATCGGCGATGCCGATGCGGATGGAATTGCTTTTCTTGTAGTACTGCGCGCAAAGAAGCGCGCCATTTTCCGCCTCTGCGTGCTCGATCACGTTTCTTACCAGTTCGCTGACGATATATCCGAGCGTCTTGGCTTGCTCCGCCTCGGCATGGAGCAAGGGAATCATCTCGGTTATGAAGCTTGTCAACTCGGACGACGTGCGTATCTGGGTCAAGGGGATGAAACGCCCTGCCGGTTCATGTTCCCTGATGCTGATATCAGACGGAATTTTCAAAAGCTTGAAGAGGCCCATGCGGACGAAATAATGCCGGGACCGCGCCTCGAATTTCTGGCAGCGGATATTTTCAGGCTTGATGGTCAGGCCCAAGGCGGCAATCATGGATATCACGGCAGGATGGACCGCGATCCACTTGTCGTTCGCCGTGATTTCAAGGACTTCTGGTGATGAGGGGTCGAAGCCTCTCAGGAATGGGTCAATATTTCCCAGAAATGCGCTGTTTGGAAGATGTATTTTCATGACAATATACAATATACCGGGAATCCCGGTATTTGTCAATATACCGGGAATCCCGGTAGCAATTCAGCAACCTTATGCAAAAATGTCGCAGCATGCCGTTCTGGGAGTTTGGCCCTGACGCGGGCCGCTCCGGGGCCAAACCCGCGCGCCGCAGGCGCACCCGGGCCAAAGGAAGTCGGCGTCGACCCCAGACGCCATCACGGAGCCTATTTTTGGACGAATTGGTATGAGTAGCGGCCGTTCACTCGTTGAGAGCTCAGGATTTCCTCGGGCCCGATCTTAAAGAGGACTAGAGATTCGACGCTTGGATCGTAAACGTAGCTTGCCTTCCCCCGCGGGGAATGGACTCTCAAGATCTGTCCGACCATGTGTGATTCGATGATGGGGGGAGCCAGCAGGTGCGCGGCTTCAGGAAAGATTATATCCAACTCCGGAACCTTGACGGTGAACATGTAAATGGCTTTGGATTTGTCGCGCTTCGGATCGAAAATCCCGAGAATCGGCCTACGGAATTTGTAGAGAAAAGCGGACGCGGCGGCCTTGGCGACATCGGGAATCTCCGTCAGGGAAAGGATGGGGCTGTCCCGGTCGATCCCTGCGACCTTCATTAAGTAGAGGCCTTTGAGGTCCTCCCAGATCTCTCCCGGTCCGAGAAACGTCTCTGTCAATGTTCTGGGGGATCCCATGCCCTTGGCGAGAATGGCGCGGTATTCCTCGTTCGTCAGAACCAGGGCGCGGTAAAGAACTTTGTGACCAAGCGCTTCGGAAAAGCGTTCTCGGGCCAGCCACGGATCCATCAAGCTGAAATTGTTTGCCCTGATGAATTCCTCGAAACGCTTGAGCCGGATGACGAGCCCGGGATCCGCGATGAGTTCCTCGAAACGCGGGTTGAGTTTTCGCAAACGGCGCAAAGCGTTCTTTCCCGGTTCGATTCCATAGCGTTCTTCGGCGAATGTGTCGAGCGTTTCCAGGGAGGATGCGCCTTCGCGATTAAGTTGGAGCCTGTATCGGGAGGTGATCGGGGCGTCTTCCGGAGAGTGGGGGACGGCGATTTCGGCATCGTGTTCCCGGTCCGCGGGGGCCTTTAGCCGGGAACGTATCCAAGCCCGCAGCTTGGCCAGAAGACTGCTAAGCCAAGCGACAGGCTTGTTCACGCTGAGTGATTGGCGGGCCATTTCCATGAGGACCGGCCGTATCTGCGCGGGAAGAACCGTGCCGAAGCCCAAAAAAAGGCGGTGAAATTCGGCTTCGTCATAAGCCGCTCCCATGGCGGCCTTATACTCGCTCTTGATGCCCTCGATCTGCAACCGGCCCAGGAGATAGGTGAGGGCTTGGGTCGGCATCTTGGTGTATCGATAGGCTTCAACGGCCGCGTTGGGCGCGGGAATGAAGGCCTTTTCCGTGAGCGCGTGCGCGACTTGTTCCGGATTCATCTGTCCCGTGTGCAGGGCCACGTCCAGTACGATGCGCCAGGCGCGCCAAAGTTGGGCTCCCAGCTGGGCGAGTTCCTCCTTGGGTGAGAAAAATCCTTGGGAGCGCATGAGTTCCTCGGCATAGTGGGCGTAGCCTTCGGCGTTGAGGGAATAGGCATAGCCTGCCAGTTCCGTGAGATAGCGGACGGGAGAGATGCCGGGGCTGTGCTGGAAGGACCGGAACTGCAGATCGTGCCCGGGAAAGGCCTCGTGCACGACCGTGGTGGGAATGCGGTGGAAATTCTGCATGGACAGCTTCTTCTGATCGCCTTGCGACGGAGTGACGAGGAACACGCCTTGGCGGCTGGGCTCGAGCGGCGGGGCCGGGGAATAGGCGGCGGTCCCGTATTGGGAGCGAAGGCCCGGTGGCGTTTCCGTTATGGAGACGCGGTAATCCGGGGGCACGTTGAAAAGTTTTTTGGTGATGACGAAGTCGCGGGCGCGATCGGCGGTCTCCGTATAGAACTTCAAAAGTTCGGCATCGTCGGCCGGATGGTCCTGGCGCAGGCCCGCCATGACCGTGGCGAGATCCTGGCCCGGAGCGATCTCGGCGGCCAGGGCTTCCATGCGAGCATGGATTTTGTCGGCCAGCTCCAAGCCCTTGCGGCTGAGTTCCTGCGGCGAGTCCGCGATGCCGAGTTCGTGGCGCAGCTTCCAGGCGTATTCGTTCTCGCCGATGGCGTAATTGTCGTCCGCGGCCGGCAGGATTTGAGTTTGCAGGAAGAGGACTTGCTCCTGGTAAGCTTGTCGGGCGGCGGCTCCGGCGCTCCGCAAACGAGGGGCCAGGCGCGCGAAGTCTGACGGGGAGAGCTGGCTGCGAGCCTTTTCCAAGCATTCGGAGCCGAAGAAATCAGCGGCAGCGCCTCCGTCTTCAATGCCGTCCTTTTCCACGGCCTTGCGGTACGCGTGCCGGCCTTGCCTCAGGCCCTCGTTCAGATTGGCGCGAACCGCTTCGAGATATTTGGGAAGTTCCTCGACCCGCGCCGCGACAGCCTCCCAATCAGCAAGGGCTTTTGGTCCTTGCGAAGCGATTTCCGAGATTTGCAGGAAAATGAGTTCATAGGGCATGAGCCCGGCTGATACGTCTTGAAGATAATCCTTCGTGCCGCGTAGAGCATGGAGCCGGCTGTCGATCACCATGGCCATGACGGAACGATCGATCTTTTCATCGGGAGAAGCGGCCGGCGCCAGGGCCTGGAGATTGTTTTGTGCGGCTTCGAGATAGGATATCTCTCTGTCCCTGTTTTGTTGGGAAGGCGCATTGAGCTGGCCGTTGAGGGCGGGCAGGCCGATGGTCAGGCTGAGCTGAGGATGAAAGGAAACCATCCGGTCGAAGAACTCCGCACGAAAGGCTGGGAAATTTCCGGGAAAAGAGGCCGGGCTCGATTTAGGGCCAGCCGTAGTCAAGGCCGCGGAGGCGGAACCGGGGCCGGCTAGGGTTGCGGGCAGAATTAAGATCAAAAGAAGCTTCATTCTCCACATTCCTATATGATAGCCGCTAGGCGGTCCTGCTCGTATGGGCGCAAAGGCCCAAGCCGGGCCGGTCTTTGGTCCTAACACGTGCCGTTGACGCCGGGACCGGCGTAGGCCGAATGTCGGCGGCTTCGTGGGACCTTGGGTCCCCGCGAGCCCCCGCATTTTTTCAGTACAATGACGCTATGGCGAAACTTTTTCCGGAGTTCATCCAGCTCAAGAAGCTCAAGTGCCCCAGTTGCGGCGAGTCTTTGCACTCCGCGGAGCTGCGCCAAGTCGAAACCGTGGTGCATGCGGCGTGCCGCGGCCAGGGCTGCGCCTACAGCGTGGAGCTCTTCTGGCTGGGCAGCGCCTTGGTCAGCGCGAACTGAAACGGCGTGCGAAATCCCCTACCCGACGAAGTCTATTTGCGGCGCACCAAGCCCGTGGCGCCGGACATCCGGGCCGAATACTTCCGCGACCAGACCAAGATCATCCACTCCTACCCTTTCCGGCGGCTCAAGCATAAGGCTCAGGTCTTCTACGCTCCGGACAATGACCATATCTGCACGCGCATCGAGCATGTCCTGCACGTGGCTACCATCGCGGCTACCGTGTGCCGCGGCCTCAATCTCTCCGGAGGGGACTGGGCCCTGGACACGGAGCTGGCCTACGCCATAGGGCTGGGCCATGACCTGGGCCATGCCCCCTTCGGACATGAGGGGGAAAAGGAGCTCGCGGCCAAGCTGGGCGAGGCCAAGGCTTTCATGCACGAGCTCAATTCCTACCGCGTAGTCGAGCATTTGGCCAACCACGGCCAGGGCCTCAACCTCACCTACGCGGTCAAGGACGGCATTATCTGCCACAACGGCGAGGATTTTGCCCAGAACGGGTTCAAGCCTGCTTCCGCTCCCAATGATCTGGAGAAGATTCGCGGCCGCGACCATATGCCCTGCACCTACGAGGGCTGCATCGTGCGCCTTTCCGACCGCATCGCTTATTTGGGCCGCGACGTGGAGGATGCCGTCACCGCCGGTCTCCTCGTCAAGGCGGATCTTCCGCCCCGGGTGGCCAAGGCCTTGGGCGATTCCAACACTGATATCATCGGCGCTCTGATCAATGACGTCGTGGCCTGTTCGGCGCGCGCCGAGGCCGTGGGCTTCTCCGCTGAGAAGCACGAACTGGTCATGGAACTGGGCCGGTTTAATTATGAGCGCATCTACTACCACCCCAAGCTGGTCAAGTTCCGCCGCCATATCCGCACCGTGATCCACAGCCTCTTTGATTACTTTTTGGACCTCTTCGCCCGGCACGGGACGGATTTCAAGGCTTATGCGGCCATGGATTTGGAGGCGGACCGCAACTTCGGCCATTATATCCAGCAATTGCGGGCGGTCTATGAGGCCGAGGGCTTCCAGCCCAAGGTCATGGTCACGGATTATATCGCGGGTATGACCGACAGTTTCGCCCTCGAATGCATGCGCCGGATTTCTTTGCCCCTGCCCATGCATTTTCCCAGGGGACAGCGCCCCGGCTAGCCGCGGCCCAGGCTTTCGAGCCGGGGCAGGATTTCGCTGATCGGATTGGGCGTGAGCGCGGACGGGGCATTGGGCTCGGAGACGATTTCGTAAACCAGCAGCCAACGGGGATTGCCGGGGATGTCTTGGCGTTGCTCGAATATTTTCTTGAGATATTTCCCCCAGAATTCGGCGAAGGCCGCCCGGCGCGCGATCTCGCGAGGCAGCAGCCCGGGCGAATTCCCCTGCGACGCCATGGGGGGCACGCTCAAGAATATGTGCGTGACGCCCAGGCCTCGGACCCGGGACAGAAGATCCCGCGCGTCGCGGGCATTTTCAGCCTGTAGCCAGAACGGATTGCGGTCAAAGACCGTGGCCGCCAGACAGTCGCGGTCAATATAGAACGTGCGCGATTCTCCCAGAAGCAGGATCCGCGCGTCCGCTGGCAGCCGGCGGTTGATGAATTCGGCCGCGGCGAAGTAAGGAAGAGGGTAAGTCGGGCGTTGCGTGTTCAGATAATTTTCCCGGCTGACGCGTCCCATCAAGAACTGCCATTGGCCCATGGCGTTGGCCTGGCTGAAGGCGACTTGGATGTTGAATAGGCCGCCGTAAAGCGCCGCCAGCCAGCCGGCTCGGCGCAGCCAACGCGGCAGGGCGTTGTTTTCGACGGCGAGGGCCGCGGCCAAGGCGAGCCATGGGAAGGCGGGCAGAAGATAGCGCACCAAACGGCTGGCGAAAAGCCAGCAAAGATAGCTGCCGGCCGCGGCCGCCAGGACGGCGGCCACGGCCGGCCGTCGCGGCCGCAGCAAAAAAAGCCAGGGCAGAAGGGTCAGATACACGGGGCCCGGCCAGTCGCCCATGGGCCAGGAGCCTACCGACGTGGTCCAGGGCTGCAGCAGAAGTTCCTTCCAGCCGGCCGCGCCGGCCAAGGCGACGTGGCGCGAGCCCGAGGCATCGAGGAAAGCCTGCCAGTCCGCGACCCAGCCCGCGTCCGGAAACAATCCCCTCAGAAAAGGGTAGAGCGGGTTGGAGAATAAGAAGAGATTTTTCACGAGCCATGGCGAGAAGCTCGCCGCGAAGGCCGCGAGCAAAAGCCAGGTGGCGCGCCATGGCCGGCCTTGGCGCCGGCTGTGCCAGGCATGGATGCCTATGAGCACGGCCGCGATGGGAAGCATGTTGTACTTGGTTCCGCAGGCAAATCCCAGGAGCGCTCCGCAGGCCAACGGCCAGCCTGGTCGGGTCCCGGCCTGATTCTTATCGGGGAAAAGGTCGCGCATCAGGGCCAAAAAGGCGGTTGAGCCGTAGAAGCTCGTGGCTAGGTCCACGCCGCTGTTCCAGCTCGCGTAGAGAGCCACGGGACAGGCCAGGAAAGCCAGAGCGGCGAATATCCCGGCCGGACGCGATATGCAGCGGCGGCCGACGCAATAGACGGCGCCGGCCGCGGCCAGGCCCAATGAGGCGTGCAGCAGCCTGGCGAGTCTTTCATCGCTTAGGGCCAGGACCAGGCCGTAGATCATTTGCAGTCCCAAAGGCAGGCCGGAAAATATGTTGTGGGGGATGGCGGTCAAGCGGCCTTTGAGAAGATAGAGCTTGGGCAGGGCCAGATGGTAGACCAGGGCGTCATAGAAAATCTCGGGGCAGAACGTCATGACCGCGCTCATGAGCGCGGCGAGCGCCAGGAGAAAGAGGGCCGCCGTTTCCCAAAGGCTGATGCGGCCCTCCCGGGGGCTGTTTTCATTCGGGAGCCAAGACCACCACCAGCGCGAGGAAATCAGGGCCGCGGCCGCGGCCGGGAAAAACGTCGTCTTGAGGACGGCTGGAGAGTAAGCGCCCAGTGACGCATATCCCAAGAGGCCAAGGGAGAGGGTTCCGAATCCCAGTGCGCAAGCCAAGAGGAGCCCTTCGGCTCGCGTGGACGCAAGCTCGAGCCAGCGCAGCCAGCACGCGCCCAAGGCCGCGGCCAAAACCCATAGTCCGGCTAGCCATAGGACTGTTCCGGCCAGAGACGGGCCGATGCGCGGCAGAATTTCGGCCAGGACTTGGGCGAGGCTGGCAAGGAACTGCGGGAGGATGCGCAAGGTCCCCTTGTAGCCGCAGGCGACCAGGGCCATCCAAGCCGCGATAAGGACGACGGTCAAGGGCAGCGGGAGGAGAAGGGCGAGGTCCATGGATGGCAATTTTTCGATGGGCCGCCGCGGCGGGGCTTTCATGGAAGGACTTTCAGCGGGGCGAACGCTTATGCAGACGGGACTGGGCCGCCAGGCCGATTCCCGGGCGGGACGCCCCGGGCGTGCGGTTTTGTCTAAGGGCCATGCGCAGATGAGTCAGCAGGTCGCGGGGAAAGGACTTGTCTTCGTTTTGCTGCCAGATCCATGTGGCGTTGGCCGCCGAGGGGTGGACGAAGCGTTTATGCATGGGCCGTACGCAATGCTCGTAGAGGCGCAGGGTTTCCTCCAAGTCCACGTGGCGGTGCTCCACGTCGCGCCGGATGCGGCGGATCAGACGCTGATCGTCCGGCACGTCGATATAGACCGACAGGGAGAAGCGTTGGAGCAGCTCCGGGGCGTGAAGGACCAGCAGGCCTTCGACGATGACCAAGGGCGCTGGCTGCACCGCATGGGTCTCGCGCAGGCGGGAGTGCGAGGCATAGTCGTAGCGGGGAGTCTGGATCTGCTCGCCGGACATCAGCGCGTCGATATGCCGCAGCAAGAACGGCAGCTCGATGGCGCTGGGATGATCGAAGTTGAGTTTCTGCGTCCGTTCCAGGGAAAGGCCGCCATTGTGGCGATAATACCAATCCGAACAAACGATGGCGGCTTCGGCGCCCAGCGCGCTTTTGAGATAATGGGCCAGCCAGGACTTGCCGGAACCGCTCCCGCCTCCAATGCCCAGCAGGCAGACGGGTTTCTGGGATAGGGGTGTGTGCAAGCCGCTCGCGCCTCTCTTTAAAGATATCAAAATAGAGAGGGGACGCACAATTTGGCATAATGAATGGGCATGGATTATCGCGACATGGGGGAAGGTTTTTGGATTCTCAAGGCTCTGCCGGGAGAGGAATTGGTCTCGGCCCTCACCCGGTTCCTTAATGATCGCCGCATCTACGCGGGATTCTTCACCGGCATCGGAGCGGCCCGCGAGGCGGAGGTCGGGCATTTCGATCCGCGCGTCAAGTCCTATCATAGGGAGACCTTTCCCGGACCCGTCGAGATCATTTCCTTGACTGGAAATGTCTCGCGCGTGGAGGACGGCCAGGCCTTCATGCACGCGCACGCGGCCTTGAGCCTTAAGGACATGAGCGTGCGGGCGGGGCATTTATTCCGCGCCGTGGTCGATCCCACCTGCGAGATATATCTGCGCGCCCTGCCCGGCTCCGTGGAGCGGCGCATGGTTTCGGAATTGGGACTCAAGCTCTGGCAACTTCAGGGCTCTTGAAGAAGCCGGCCGGCGCGTTGTGGACCAAGGCCCCGCTATGCTAAGACATTTCTAAGACGCCATTGTTTTAGGCGCGCGGGAGGTCTTAGCCATGAAATACGTCGTTGCTTCGGGCCGGCTCCTTTACAGCCTGATCTTCATTCTCTCCGGGCCAGGTCATTTCAAAGCCGGAACCATCGCCTATGCCGCTAACCAAGGCGTGCCCCTGGCGTTTTTGGCCGTGCCCTTTTCCGGAGTGCTGGCCGTGTTGGGAGGACTGAGCATAGCCTTGGGTTATAAGGCCAAGTGGGGGGCGTGGCTCTTGGTGCTCTTTCTCGTTCCCGTGACCATCATGATGCATCGCTTTTGGGGCCTCTCGGATCCCCAGGCTGCCATGATGCAGCACATCAACTTCATGAAGAACGCGTCCATGTTGGGCGGAGCTTTGTTTGTCGCCTATTTCGGCTCAGGACCGCTGAGCCTCAAGGATTAGCGGCCGCTTTGCGGCCCCAGGGCCCGGGCTTCGGCGAGCCGTTCTTGTTAGGCGGGATCCTTGTTGTCTCGGCGACGGACGGCGCCGCCGGGGCCGACTCGGAGCCGTAATCCCGGGTCACGGAAGTAAAGAGAATCAGGCATGCGCAAAATTTTGGGAGGACCGATCACATAGTGTCAAGGTCCCCCTGTGCTGAGCCTTCCTCGGCGGGAAATTAATCTAAGTTATAACAGGCTGGGTCAAACCTGTCAGGTTTGGTCTGAGCCTTTTGGCCTACGCCGCCTGGGTCTAAATATTTGCCGGGCATAGGCCGAAATCTAGCCGGTTCCCGGGAAATAGGCACCAGAGAGTTTTTCGCATTTCATGATAATCTGGGATGATCTGATTTTCAGGAATGGACGAAACACTCAACTTAAGGAAGGTTTCCTATCATGAGTCAATCTGAGCGTTGGAAGCAGGGTCTGGCAATTCTGATTGTTGGTTGCCTGGCCATGATCGTGCCCAGCCTTTCCTGTTATGCGGCTATGGCCGCGGCTGCTGCGCGCGTTTCAACAGGAGTCCGCGCCGCTCCTGGCGTCGTGTTCCTTCCCTCGGGCGGGGGCACGCTGAGTTTAGCGCCGGTCGCGGATTTCAACCTGTCTCTTAATGGCGGTTTGCCGACCAGGGGAACCGCGGTGCCTCAATTGCAGATTCCAGTAATCCAATCCCAGACGGGCGTAGCATCGAATCAGGAGCAGGCCCCGGCGCCGCTTGCGGGGCGGTTGGAAGAGCAAATAGTTCTTGCCGACGGTCCCGTTGTGCGGAACGAAATGGGGGGGACAACTTTGGCGCCCGCATTGCGGGCAGAGGGCTCTCCGCAGAGGGTTCTCCAAGGGCTTGTCGTAGCCGGCAATGCACTTAACGCGGGCAAGACCTCTTCCCTGGGCGCTCAAGCGGTGCACGCTTTGCGGCGAAGTTTGGCGAAGTTCTTCGGGGAAAGTGCGCTTGAGGACGGGGCTGTCAGCCCTGTCTCCGGCTTTTCGATGGGTCCTGTGGAGTCTGGGTGGCTGCATTTCAAGGCAAGTTCTTGGGCCAAGCTCGGTCGCCATAAAGCTCCTTTGGTGAAAGAAGAAGGACCGATCTCGGCAGCCTCTGTCAAAGGAGTCCAGCCCGCGCAGGCCGCTGCCCTTTCCAATACCGCCAAGCTTGTTGTCGCCGCAAAAGCCCGGCTTGCGATCCTTGTCGGGAAACTCGCGGCCAAGTGGCATCAGTTATATGGGAAAAAACAACTGGGGCTTGGGGTCGACATCTCGGCCATGGACAAGACCGTGCGGCCTCAGGACGATTTCTTCCGTTATGTCAACGGGACCTGGCTCAAGAATTTTAAGATGCCCGCGGATAAGTCCAGGTTCGGCGTTTTTGACCAACTCATAGAGGCGGCCGATATCGCGGTCAGGGGGATCATCGAAGAGGTCTCCGCCGAAGAGCATGCTCCAGGCACGGACCAGCAACGCATCGCGGATTTCTACAAGAGCTTTTTGAATACCGATGCTGTTGAAGCCATCGGCCTGCAGTCTGTTGACGCGGATTTGCGCAAGATCGAGCGGATTAAGGCCAAGGAAGAGTTGACCGGGCTCTTTGCCCAGGCGCTTTCCGATGGCATTGACACTCCGGTCGGCCTTTACGTGGACCAAGACGCCAAGAACCCGTCGGCATACATCACCGGTATTCAGCAGTCAGGCTTGGGCTTGCCGGACCGCGAATATTACTTCAAGGATGACGAGGCGACTGAAAAGATTCGCGCCAAATATTTGGAATATGTGACGACGTTGTTTAGCCTCTCCGGAGAGGATGAGGCAGAAGCCAAGGCCAAGAGCGTCTTTGCCTTGGAAAAAGCCCTGGCGCAGCATCATTGGACCCAGGAAGAGAATCGCGACGTTGGAAAAACTTACAACAAGCGCGCTATCCGCGATCTCGGGACCATGGCCGGGGGTTTTGATTGGGGCGGTTATTTGCGCGCCGTGAAAATTCGGACCGAGGAAACCGAGGTGGTCGTGGCCCAGCCGAGCTATTTCGCGGGTTTCGCCAAGGTTCTGGCGGATCAGCCTCTGAAGGCCTGGAAGCTCTATATGAAGGCGCGCACGCTGGACGCTGCGGCGCCTTTCTTGCCAAAAGCCTTCGTGGAGGCCAGGTTCGAGTACATGGGACGCACCTTGAGCGGCCAGCCCGAGATGGAGCCGCGGTGGAAACGCGGCGTTGGGCTGGTCAATGGCGCGCTTGGCGAGTTAGTAGGCCGGATTTATGTGGAAAAATATTTTCCGGAATCCTCAAGGAAACGCATGAAACGGCTGGTGGAAAACTTGCGTGCGGCTTACGCTGAACGCATCCAAGGTTTGGACTGGATGGGACAGGAAACCAAGGAAAAGGCTCTTGAAAAATTGCGCAAGTTCACCCCAAAGATCGGGTATCCGGACAAGTGGCGGGATTATTCTAGGCTCGAGGTGAAGGCCGACGACCTTTTGGGCAACGTGCGGCGTTCCAATAGAGTTGACCATGACCGCATGGTCTCCAAGCTGGGACAACCCATGGACCGGGGCGAATGGTACATGACCCCGCAGACCGTCAGCGCCTACTACAATGCGGCCATGAACGAGATTGTTTTTCCGGCCGCCTTCCTGCAGGCGCCTTTTTTCAACCCGGACGCTGACGATGCGGTCAACTATGGAGCCATAGGCGGAGCAATAGGCCATGAGATGAGCCATGGATTCGACGACGTGGGCGCACAGTTCGACGGCGATGGCATGCTGAGGAATTGGTGGACGCCGCAGGACAAGGACGCGTTCGAGGCTCGCGCCGCCAAGCTGGTTGACCAGTATGACGCTTTTGAGCCTCTGCCCGGTGTCCATGTGAACGGAAAGCTGACCTTGGGTGAGAATATTGGCGATCTCGGGGGGCTGACGGTCGCTTTTCGCGCCTACCAGCTATCGTTGCGCGGGAAAAAGGCGCCGGTCATCGAGGGATTCACGGGCGAGCAGCGTTTCTTTCTTGGCTGGGCCCAGGTCTGGCGCAGCGCGATTCGCGACGAAATGCTGAGACTGAGGATAGGCACGGACCCCCATTCGCCGGCCCAGTACCGGGTCAACGGAGTCGTGCGCAATATGCCCGAGTTCTACGAGGCGGAGAATGTCCGAGAAGGGGACAAACTCTTCCTTTCTGAAAAGGACCGCGTCGGCATTTGGTGAGAGCCTATCGGCCCAGCGGCTGGAAGTTCTTCAAGAAACGCGAGAATTCATCGCGGAAATCGAGATACACGTCCCGGGTGGAGGACAGCCGGATCACGTAATAGCCGGCGCCGCTGGGGATGACCGCCACGTAGTGGTGAATGACTTCCGGGCTGGCCGGCAGCTGCTCCAAAGGCAGCAGCCTGGTTTCAAAGAGCTCAAAGCTCCTGCCTAGGAGCCCGGACACGCGCAAGGGCCGAACCGGGGTGGCGTGCCGGTCCAGGGCCCGGTCCGGGCGGCGCAGGAAGTCGATGGCTTTTTTGGCGTCGAGAAAGCCCGGCAGGCCTGGTTCGAACCATCGCACCGAGAGGCCGGTGCGAAATGTCCCTGCCGGATTGTCCGGCCCCAGGATATGCGCCACCGGGCCCAGCGCGTCCTCCTCCTCGACCGGGCTCCAAGAGGACGGAATCTCGCAGGCAAAGAGACCTGAAGCAGGCGCGTAGGACTTGAATTTCGGCTCGGGCGGCGCCGAGTCCTGGCTACGCAGGGGCGCGGCGGCCAGGAGGCACGCCAATAACAGCCAGGGTCTATTCCTTCCAGGCATCGGCTTGTCTCTCTTGGCGGAATTTTTTCTCGGCCGCCGCGGCTTCGGCCAAGAAGGCACGGGCCTTTGATGCGGCGCTCGGTTCTTTTCGGAGCGGATCCAGGGTCCCGCTGCGTGAGGCGGCGAGGCTGAGGATCAGATGGTCGGCGTACTGCGCGGGCTGATCCAGCCATTGTTGGTAGGACAGCCGAGTCTCGGGATCCAGAAAATCGTCTTGGCGAAGGGCGCCGTAGAAGAGCCATTGGGCCGCGCGCGCGGCGGTCTCGACCGCGTAGGCGGATTCGTCCCAGCCTCGCAAGCGCGCGTCGAGACGCACCAAATCGGCCAGGAGGTAGCCGGCCTGGGTCTCCAGGGTAAAAACAGCGCGGCGGCTTCCGTTTTTGTAAAACGCGGTCTGGCCCCAAGGGCCGCGTTCCTGCTTGATGGGCGGGGAGTCCGGCTCGACGGAGGAGATGGGCAGGAGCTGCGTCGCGGAGCCGAGGAAAAGTCCGCGGCGTTCCTGCAGGATCAAGCCTTCGTTGAGGATGACGGATGCCGGTCCGCCGGCTTCCCATATGAGCCGGCTATGCCGACGGCCGTTGACGCGTCCGGAATCCACGCTGATCTGCGGCAGGGATGACATGACGTCGTTGAGGACGCGCGCGCGCGCGAAATCCGGGGCCTTGGCCGAGATCAGGCGGAGCATGGATTTGGCTTCGCGGCCGTAGGGCGCGGCCAGAAGAAAGTTCTCGAATTCTTCCGGCTTTACGTTTCTTGAGGGCGGTTCCAAGCGGGCCGCTGGGGAGGGTGCGGCCGGCGCGGGCGGGGTTGGAGGCGGGGCGGACACGGCCGCGGCGGTGGACTCGGACAAAGCCGCGGGCTCGGCCGAGGCGCGCGCGACCGGCGCGCTCGATATGTCGGGGCTGGTCTGCGCCGATGCGGCGGCGGTTGAGACGGAACTCTCGATCGGCGTTGGAGTTTCGGGCTTGGGCAGGGTTATGGTCCGTCCTGGAGACCACGGCAGCATGACCCCCAATTGCGGAGCCGCGGGCTTTTCCGGACGCGCATTGAGGGATTCAAGGGGAGGAGGCTCGGCCGCGGGCCGGCTGATCTCGGCTGGAGGCGCGGCGGACTGCTGAAGGGGCGCCGGCACAAGCACCGCGGGCATGAGTTGGGCGGCGGCCGGCGCCTGAGCGGGGACGATTCGGGACGCGGACTCGGCCGGCCGGGACTCGATATCCGCCTTCTCTGGGGAGGACGATGAATGGTCCTGGAGCTCCGGCTCGGTCATGGCCGCCTGGGGCAGAGGGATCCGGTTCATGGCCTCGAGTTCCTGCAGCGAGAAATAGCCGCGGAAGTCCTTGCGCGTCTGATGGGAGAAAAGACGCCAATTCTCTGAGACGATCTTGCGGATGGATTCTCGTTCCGCGGGGGTGAGATGCTTCTCTCCTCGGCTCTGGTTGAGGATTAGATTCAGCTGGAGAAGGGCCTTGAGGCGCTGGTTGCTTTGCAGGCGCTGGATGAGGAAAGGCAGCTCCTCTCGGGAAACGGGCTTTCCGGTCGAGGGATCGAGCACGGTCCCGTCGGTTCGCACCTGGTAGCGGGCTTGAGACAGGAGCAGCGAGTCTCCATCCGGCAAGGATTCGATCTTCGCGTTGATGGGAACGTTTGCTGGCGGGGTATTATCGGCCCGCAGCGCGGGCGCGGCTAAAAAAACAATGAGTCCGAACGCGCCGATGACGATGCGTTGGGAAATCATTTTTTCATTATACCAAGACGCGGTTAGGCAAATATTGCAAATCGGCCGTTCAAAAGGCATAATGCCCGAATGCACGTCGGAGAGATGGATTCGCGCCCCAGCCCGAGCGTGATCCGGGATGTGGGCCAGCTCGTTTTTCCCTGCTTTCAATTCGGCCGGGACGATCCCAAGCGCGCCTTGGCTTGGACGGAACTGGGGGTGGGAGGATTCTGTCTTTACCACGGTTCCCCCCGCGAGGTCGCCGATCTTGCGGCGCGGCTTCAGGCGCGCGCGCGCGCGCCGCTGTTGTTCTGCGGCGATTACGAGGATGGGGTGGCCTCCCATTGCCCGGGCGCCACTTCCCTGCCGTCCAACATGGGCCTGGGCGCGGCCGGCCGCGACGATTTGGCGCGGCTTAAGGCCGAGGTCACGGCCGCCGAGGCCCGCGCCATGGGCGTGCGCTGGGTCCTGGCCCCGGTGGTGGACCTAGCCGTGGAGCCGTCCAATCCCATCGTGAACGTCCGTTCTTTCGGCTCTGACCCGGCCTTGGTGACGCGTCTGGCCCGGGCCTACTTATCCGGCCTGCGTCGCGGGGGCGTGCTCGGCTGCCTGAAGCATTTCCCGGGGCACGGACGCACGCGCAAGGATTCTCATCTCGAACTCCCGCTCCTGGAAGCCTCGAGGAAAATTTTGGAACGCGAGGATCTGGTCCCATACCGGAGGCTGGCGCAGGCCGCGGATTCGGTCATGCTGGGCCATCTGGCGGTGCCGAGCCTGGGCGGGGGTCGGGAGCCTTTCACCCTTGCCCCCGCCGCTCGCCGTCTCTTGCGCGGCCGGCTCGGCTTTAAGGGCTTGGTGTCCACCGACGCGCTTGATATGCGGGCGATCAGCCGGCATTACGACGAAACCGACGCGGCCATGCGCGCCTTGCGGGCCGGAGCTGATGTCCTTCTTGTGCCGCGCGATCCGGCCCGCCTGATCGCCGGCCTGCGAGACGTCTTGGCTTGCGATCCGCGGGCGCGGGCCTTGGCCGCCGAATCTCTGCGGCGGCTGCGGCGGGCCAAGAAACAAGCCGGGCTCTGGCGCGGCGATCCCGGGCCAGACCGGCGCCGGCTCGCCGCGGTGGGGGGGCGCTCTCATCAGGCCGTTGCGCAAAGGCTTTTCGAGGCCTGCCTGGCTTGGTCGAGCGCGCCCGCGCTTCTGCGGGGGAGGCGCTTGTGCTACGGCGAGCCAGGAGTCGGGAATCGTCAATGGCGCGGCCGGGCCTTTGTGGCGGAACTGCGCCGCTTGGGAGCTCGAGTGAGGCCCGCGGACGGCCATTGCCGGGCTGGAGAGTTCTTGGTCCTGGGCTCGTTTATGCGGCCCCGCGCTTATAGCGGCCGCATCGGGCTCGACCCGGCCACGCTGGCCGAGGCCCGGCGGCTGCTTTCCGGCGCGCCGGAACAGGTCGTTGCGGCCTTCGGAAGTCCCTTCGTCGTCTCTGATCTGCGCCCGGTCAGGGGCTTGTGCGCTTTTTCCGCGAGCGACGGCGCGCAGCGGGCCGCGGCGCGGGCTTTATGGGGCGCTATCCCGGTGACGGGCCGCATGCCGGTACGGGTGGCCTAAATATGGAGCCGGCCGGGACTTGGTTCTCCGGGCCGACTAGTCTCTCCTTCTGGGATTACGGTTTCCTGGTCGTGGCTTTGACCCTGATGCTTCTCCTGGCGTGGCGCAAAGGCCGCCAGGAGGCAACGACCAAGGACTTCTTCCTCGGCGGCCGGGCTATTCCTTGGTGGGTGGCGGGATTGGCATTCGTGGCCACCGAGATATCGGCCATGACCGTCATAGGCGTTCCGGCGCAGAGCTGTCGTGAGAACTGGAATTATATCCAGTTCTTCTTGGGGTCGGCCTTGGCGCGCCTGGTTATCGCTTTTCTATTCATCCCGGCCTTTCAGCAATGCCAGTGCTCGACCATATACGAGTATCTTGACCTTCGTTTCGGCTGGAGGACGCGATTTACAGCCAGCTTGTTTTTTTTCCTGGCGCGGCTTTTGGCTTCCGGCGTCCGGCTTATGGTGGCATGCCTGGCCGTCAGCGTTATCCTGGGATGGAGCATCATCCCGGTCATCGTCTTGTTCTGCGGCATAGGCATGCTTTATATCGGCTATGGAGGCGTCAAGGCTGTCGCTTGGACAGGCGCCTTGCAGGTTCTGACGTTTCTCTGCGCAGGACTGGCTACCGTCGCTTTCTTGCTCTGGCAGATCGACGGCGGCTGGGTCACGGTCTGGCAGGTGGCTGGCGCGGCCGGCCGGCTGGAGATATGGAACATGGGGTCGGCTTTCTCCGATCCGGAATTCCTGAGAAAGATTTTTTTCGGTTCCAATATTCTTTGGGTCGCCCTATTGAGCGGTTTTTTCGGCTCTTTGGCCGTCTTTGGAACGGATCATGAGATGATGCAGAAGCTCCTGATCGTGCGGACGCGCTGGGAAAGCCAGAAGGCGGTGTTGCTGAGCATCGCGGTCAGTTTTGTATTGCTCTTCCTTTTTCTTGCGGCGGGTTCCTGCCTCTATTCCTATTACGCGGTCAATCCCGGGCTGGTCCTGCCCGAGTCGCTGGATAGGATATATCCGCATTTCATGGTCACCGCCATGCCGGGTCTGCTCCGTGGTCTGGTCCTGACGGCTATCGTCATGGCGTCCATTGATTTGCCCTTGTCTTCCCTGAGCGCGGTGTTCGTGATCGACGTCTATCGGCCGCTGTTCAAGCTGTTCAAGAGGGAGGCTGATGGCCAGCGGGATCTTACGGTCGCGCGGGCCGCGATCGTGGTCTTTGCCTTGTTGTTGGGGATTATAGCCTGCTTCTTGAGCTATCATGACGGCATCCTCTGGCTGGCATTCAAGATCGGAGGGGTCACGTCCGGTCCGTTGTTGGGCGTGTTTCTTTTCGGCTTGCTTACCGCGCGTCGGGCGGACCGGGCCAGCGCGGCGGTCATGCTCTTGCTGGGCGCCGTCAACGCCGCGCTGCTCTATTTCTCGGAAACCGGGGCTTTCCCTTTGGGCTGGAACTGGCTGGGGATACTGGGGACCGGCGCCGCTTTTGCCTGTTGCTGGCTTTTAGGCCCCAGGCTGGATCCTGTCCTTTAATAGAGGAGATAGCCCTGCCGGGCCGTCTCGAACTTCTCGGCGTCGCGGTTGAAGAGGACCGTGATCTTGACCGAATCGCCATCTCGCTCGTAGATGCGCTGGAATTCGCCCGAGCCGGTCATTTTGCGGACTTCGTCCCATTTCCATTGGAATTCGTTGCTGTGGTTTTCGCGCAAAGCCTGATTTATGTAGCGAAAGACCGCCAGGGGGCGCAAGGCGTTGCGGTCCGTCACCCGGATGCTCACCCCATGGCAGAGTTGTCCGGCATAGACGGATTTCGAGGGGGTGAAATCCTGGATCGAAAAATCCACTCCGTCGAGCAGTGAGTCTTTGAGGAAGGCCACGATGCGCGGCGCGTCCAGCCACGGCGCGCCGACCCAACCGAAAGGATGGGGCGTGCCTCGGCCCACGGAGAGATTGCTGGCCTCGAAGAGCCCGACGCCCGGATAAAGGGCCGCGGCCCCAAGGTCCGGGATGTTCGGGGAGGGAGGGACCCAGACCAACCCGGTCTCGTCGTACCACATGTCCCGTTTCCACCCGAGCATTTTGACGACGCTGAGGCCCCGGTGCCGGACCGTGGCGTTGTGCAGCAGCGCCATTTCGCCAGCGGTCAGGCCGTGGCGGACCGGGACCGGGAAATATGACGTGGGCGAAATCTTGCGCAGATCAAGGTCGGTCAAGAGTGGCCCTTCCACCGTAGTTCCGTTGATGGGGTTGGGACGGTCGAGCACGATGAAGCGGATGCGCGCATTTGCCGCTTCTTCTAAGGCCATGCCCATGGTGGCAAGATAGGTGTAGAAGCGCGCGCCCACGTCCTGGACATCAAAGATCAAAGCGTCGAGGCCTCTCAAGTCCTCGGGCCTAGGCCGCATGCCGACGCCCCCGCCCGAGTAGAGGCTGTGCAGGGGAATATTGCGGCCGCCGAGGCGCACGCTGGAGGATTTGATGAAAGCGTCTTCGACGGCGCCCGAGAAGCCGTGCTCGGGAGAGAAAATAGCCGCCAATGTGACGTTTCTAGCCTCGGCCAGAGCTTCGGCCGTAGGCCGGCCGCTTAAGTCCAAGCCCGTGTGGTTGGTGATGAGACCGACCCTGAGCCCGCGGATTTGCTGGAAATCCGTCGCCTCGAGCACGTCGATGCCGGTCATGACCTTGGTGCCGGGAGGCAGGGTCAGATGCCTCAACTGGGCCTGGCGGCAACCCATGGCGAGCAGCAGGGCCATGAGACAGGCGCAACGGCGCAGCGGGAATCGATCCCGGACCAGGGCAGGCTCCATAGAATATCGAGATGATAACACTTTTTCCCGGGCGTCGCTCGGTCGGGAATTTTTGTTATTATTGTCGGGCATGGCATCGCGCGTGCCGGGAGGCGCATAATTTGGAGCAGATGCGTTCTTTAAAGCTTGCCGAGAGCACCATCTCCCTGCTCTGCGACCGGGGCAGCTCCATGATGGGCAAGCTGGAGGATATCCTCTTTCGGGCCCAGCGCATGGCGCATGCCCTCAAGCACCACCTGCACGTGTCGGATACGATGTTCGGCTACGATCTTCGCATTTACAGGCGCGATCTCCGGGCCTATTTCGTCGACGTCGAGATGGTTCCCAACATGATGGGAAGAATCGCGCGAAGCGTGCAATTCGATGAGTCCTGCCTCAATCGTGCGCAGGCGCTCCTGCGTCTTTCCAACCGGCTCAACAAGACCGTCTCCACCCTCCGTGATCATGCCCTGCTGGCTCACGAACATATCCGCCAGGCCGATCAGAAGATGGATGCCTGGTATCTGGTTCAGGAAACCGAGCGTCTGGCGGCTTTGACCCGCCCTTTGCTCGCCTTGGCCAATAAGATTGTCATCAGCATAAGCACGCCGCCGCAAGGCGGCCAGGAGGCTGCTCCGGTTCAACCGCAGCCGCCAAAAGATCCGCCCCCGCCCGGGCCGACGCCCTAGAACGCGCCGGGAGCCCGTCCGGGCAAGCGGAAGCCGGCGTTTATTTTCCTTCTACGCGGATGCTGACTATCTCGTCGTTCTGCCGGATGGCGTCGACCACGTCCTGGCCCGAGGCGACCTGGCCGAAGACCGTGTGCACGCCGTCCAAATGCGGGGTGGCGCGATGGGTGATGAAGAACTGTGAGCCGTTGGAGCACTCGCCCTGCAGCTTCTCGCCTGAGGGGTCATGCTCGCAAGTCCCGGCGTGAGCCATGGACAAGGCGCCTTTGGCGTGCTTGAGATGGGGCCGGATCTCGCAGTCGGTCTGGTACCCCGGCCCGCCCGTGCCTACCCGGGGACCGCCGGCGCGGCTTAAGGGGTCCCCGCCCTGGATCATGAAGTCCTTGATGACCCGGTGCCATTTTTGTCCGTCGTAGAACTTGCTGTTGGCAAGCTTCTCGAAGTTGGCCACGGTTTTTGGGCAATCCTTGTCGAAGAGCTTGATGTTGATGCTGCCGCGGCTCGTGACGATGGTGGCTGTTTTCATGGAACCAGAGTAGCAAATCTGGCGCGGATAAAAACGGAATTGACGATGTCCGTGCCGGATGATAATATAGGGTCGCATCGGGATCAATCAAGGAGAGAGCGCATGAAGGCTTTGGTCAAGAAGGAGAGGGCGAAGGGACTCCGGCTGGCGGACGTGCCTGAGCCGGAGATCGGGGATCATGAGGTTCTTATTAAAATTCGTCAGACCGCCATCTGCGGCACGGATGTCCACATTTATGAATGGGACGAGTGGGCCCAGAAGACCATACCCGTGCCCATGCACGTGGGCCACGAATTCGTGGGAGAGATCTCCAAGCTTGGCAAATCCGTCCAGGGGCTCGCGGTGGGCGAAAAGGTCTCGGGCGAGGGGCATCTGGTCTGCGGACACTGCCGCAATTGCCGTGCCGGCCATCGTCACCTCTGCATCAACACCAAGGGCGTGGGAGTCAACCGTCCCGGCTGCTTCGCCGAGTATCTGGCCTTGCCGGCCGATAACGTCTTTCCCATCCCGCATGGCGTCAGCGACGACGAGGCCTCCATCCTGGACCCGTTCGGAAACGCGGTGCACACCGCCCTATCCTTCGACCTGGTGGGCGAAGACGTTCTCATCACCGGCGCCGGCCCTATCGGCATCATGGCCGCGGCCGTCTGCCTGCACGTCGGAGCGCGGAACGTCGTCATCACGGACCTCAACGAGTACCGGCTGGAGCTTGCCCGCAAGGTCGGCGTGAGACACGCCGTCAATGCGGGCCGGCGGAAGCTTTCGGAAGTCATGCGGGAACTGCGCATGAGCGAGGGTTTCGACGTGGGCTTGGAAATGTCCGGCAGTCCCGCGGCTTTCAACGGCATGATCGAGGTCCTCAAAATGGGTTCCAAGGTGGCGCTCCTGGGGCTGCTGCCGCAGAATACGGCCATTGCCTGGAACCAGGTCATCTTCAAGGCGTTGACCTTGAAGGGAATCTACGGCCGCGAGATGTTCGAGACTTGGTATAAGATGTGCGCCATGCTGCAGAGCGGCCTGGATATCAAGCCGGTCATCACTCATAAGTTCCCGGTGGAGAAGTACGAGGAGGGCTTTGCCGCCATGATCTCTGGCCAGTCCGGCAAGGTTATCTTGGACTGGGGTAAAAAATCATGAAATCGGATTCACGTTCGAGATGTCAAACGGCAGGATATTGCTCCCACGGCATGACGGACGCCCAACTGAAGGCGGAGATGGAGAAATGCGAGTACTGCGCGGAGAAGCCCTGCCGGCAAGCCTGCCCCGCGGACTGCTCTCCGGCCGATTTCATCATGGCCGCCCGGACCGGCGAGCGCTCGGATTTTCGGCGCGCCGCCGCCCTGATCATGGGAAGCAACCCTTTGGGCGGAGTCTGCGGGGCCGTCTGCCCGGACAAGCACTGCATGCGCGCCTGCGTGCATGGGGACTTTGACGGGCCCCTCAATATTCCCGCTATCCAGGCCGCCATCATACAAAGAGCCAAAGATCATGGGGTCATGCCCGAGTTTGGCCAAGCCCGGGCCAGCGGCAAAAAAGTGGCCGTGGTGGGCGGCGGCCCGGCGGGGCTGGGCGCGGCCGCTTTCCTTGCGCAGAGGGGGTGCGGCGTCGACGTCTATGACGCGGATCGCAGGCTGGGCGGCATGTGCAACCTCATCCCTGATTTCCGTCTGGACAAGGCGGTCCTGGACACGGACATTCAGTTTCTTAAAACCTTGGGCCGCTTGCGCTTCAGGACCGGGAAGAAAGTCCCGGAGCCTGCGCGTCTGGCGTCCAGCTATGACGCGGTGGTGATTTGCTCCGGCCTGGACAATCCCCTGCGCCTGGGCATCCCGGGAGAAGACGCGGCGGTCAATTGGTTCGAGTACCTCAAGAATCCGGGGCAGCATCCGGTGAAAGGCCGGCGCGTGGCCGTGATCGGCGGCGGAGCCGTGGCCGCGGACTGCGCCGAGACCGCGGCCGGCCATGGCGCGGCGCACGTGGAGCTCTTCTGCCTGGAAAAGCTCGGAGAAATGCCCTTGACGCCCAAGGAGATGAAAGGCCTGCTCGCCGCGGGCGCCGGCGTCACGGGGCGGGTGAGCGTTACCGGCGTCCTATCCAAGGCCGGCAAGATACTGGGTCTGCAAATCATTAAGGTGTCTCTTCCCAAGGGCAAGGCGTTTCATCCGCGCGAGGTCAAGCCCGTGCCCGGCACCGATTCTCGCCGCGGGGATATCGACTGCGTCATCGTCGCCATCGGCAGCCGTCCTTCCGGCCGGGTCAAGCCGGGGGGGAATATATTTATCGCCGGGGACATGGAAAACGGCCCCACGACTGTGGTCGAGGCCGTGGCCGCGGGCAAGAACGCGGGCCTGGAGGTTGATGCTTTCCTGGCGGGCGGAAAGAAACCGGTCTTGGACAGGAACGTGAAGAGCCGCGCGCTGCTGGCTGGCCGCCGGCTCGTGCCGGTCCCGTTGGATGCGGATTTCTTCGGCCGTCGGATCATCTCGCCTTTCCTGCTCTCCGCGGCGCCGCCCACGGACGGCTATGAACAGATGAAGAAGGCTTATGAAGCGGGTTGGGCGGGCGGGGTCATGAAGACGGCCTTTGACAATGTCCCCATCCATATTCCTTCCGAGTATATGTTCGCCTTCTCGCAATCCACCTACGCCAACTGCGACAATGTTTCCGGGCATCCCTTGCAGCGGGTCTGCGCGGAGGCGCGGCGTCTTATCAAGGAATATCCGGATCGGTTGACCTTGGCTTCGACCGGAGGCCCGGTGACCGGCGACGACGAGGCCGACCGTAGGGGCTGGCAGTCCAATACCAGAAAGCTTGAAGACTGCGGCATCATGGGAATCGAGTACAGCCTATCCTGCCCGCAGGGCGGCGACGGGACCAAGGGCGATATCGTCTCCCAGGACGCGGAGCTTACGGCCAAGATCATCGGCTGGGTCCTGGAATCCGGCGATCCGTCCGTGCCTAAGCTTTTCAAGCTGACCGCCGCAGTGACCGCCATCTATCCCATTATAGCGGCCATCAAGGTTGTTTTTGCGCGCCATCCCAAATCCAAGGCCGGGGTGACGCTGGCCAATACCTTCCCCACGCTGGCTTTTCGCCGTGGCGACAAGAAAGCCTGGGAAGAGGGCATCGTGGTCGGCATGAGCGGAGAGGGCGTAATCCCGATTTCCAACCTGACATTGGCCAATGTCTCGCGTTTGGGCGTGACCGTGTCCGGCAACGGCGGGCCCATGGACTACAAGGCCGCGGCTCACTTTCTGGCCCTGGGCGCCAAGACCGTCCAGTTCTGCACCATCGTGATGAAGCACGGCTACGGCATAATCGAGGACTTGCAGTCGGGTTTGAGCCATCTTATGGATGAGCGCGGCCTTGGCCGCGTCGGAGATATTATCGGCCGGGCCTTGCCCGATCCGACCCGGGGCTTTATGGAGCTTTCCGCCGTCAAGAACATCTCCGCGGTGCGCGAGGAGCTCTGTCTGCACTGCGGCAACTGCGCGCGCTGCCCCTATCTTGCCGTGTCCTTGGACGATAAGAAGGTTCCCAGGACCGACCCGGCGCGCTGCGTGGGCTGTTCCATCTGCGTTCAGAAGTGTTTCTGTGGGGCCCTGTATATGCGAAAACGCACCCGGAAGGAATCGGCCGCTCTCCAGGAGGCATGAAATGGCCCGTACCCTGCTCATCAAGAACGGCATCATCATAACCCTGGGAGACGAGAACAAGGTCCTCTACGGCCATGCCCTGCTCTGCCAGGACGGCCTCATCAAGAAGATCGGCCCGCAGGCCGAGTTCCGCGGCAGATACTCCAAGGTCATCGACGCCAAGGGCAAGGCCGTCCTGCCGGGCTTTATCAACGCGCACATGCATTTCTACAGCACCATGGCGCGGGGCCTGGGCAAAGCCGCTCCGTCCAGGGATTTCCAGGAAGTGCTGGAGCATCTGTGGTGGCGGCTGGACAAGAAGCTGACCCTGGAGGACTCTTACTACAGCGCGCTCTTGCCCTTGATCGACGCGGTCAAGCGCGGCACGACCACTTTAATCGACCATCATGCCAGCCCTTTCGCCGCGCGGGGCTCGCTGGAAAAGATCGCCCAGGCGGTCAAGGTGTCGGGCCTGCGGGCCTCTCTGTGCTACGAGCTGTCGGACCGCGACGGGGCCAAGGTCGCGCAGGACGGCATGGACGAGAACGTGGCTTTCCTCAAGCAATGCGCCAAGGAGCGCGACCCCCAGCTCAAGGGGCTTTTCGGCCTGCACGCTTCCTTTACCATCCAGGACTCGACCATGGCCAGGGCGGCCGAGGCCGGCCATGAGTTGGGTGCGGGCTTTCACGTGCACGCGGCCGAGGCCAAATCCGACCAGGACTACAACGTCAAGCATTTCGGCATGCGCGTGGTGCCGCGCCTCAATAAATTCGGCATCCTCGGTCCCAAGACCATCGCCGCGCACTGCGTGCACGTCGACGACGACGAGATGAACATGCTGCGCGACACCGGGACCGCGGTCGCGCATAATCCTCAGTCCAACATGAACAACGCGGTGGGCGTGGCCGACATCATCAAGATGTCCCAGAAAGGAATCTTGGTGGGGCTGGGGACCGATGCCATGACCGTGAACATGCTCGAGGAGGTCCGCGCCGCGCTTTGGGCCCAGCGTCTTAGCCGCAACAATCCCGGCGCGGGCTTCGTGGAGGCGCTTTCGACCTTGATGTTCAACAACGCCAGGATCGCCAACCGTTACTGGGATCCCAAGGTGGGCGTGCTCCAGGAGGGATTCGCCGCGGATATCGTGCTGATGGACTACTATCCGCCCACGCCCTTGAACGAGGACACCTTCCTGGGCCACCTGGGCTTCGGGCTTTCCCAGTCCTTCGTGGACACCACCGTCTGCAACGGCAAGGTGCTCATGGAAGGCAAGAAGCTCAAGATTGGCGTCGACGAGGCAGAGGTCGCGGCCAAGTCCCTGGAACTGGCGGAAAAACTCTGGGCGCGGTTCTAGAGCGCGGCGTCGGCGAACATGCGCTCGATGCGCTTGCAGGCTACCTGCGTGACCCAGCGTTCAAGCATCCGATGGCGCTTTAGAACCGCGGAGAATTCCCCGGCCGGGAAGCGGAATAGGCGGCATTCGGTCTCGGTGCGCACCGTTGCCGAGCGGGCGGATTTGAGGAAGAAACCGATCTCGCCGAAGAAATCGCCGGACTGCAGGATGCCGATCTTCCCGGGCCGCCTCCAGACCGACAGCTTGCCTTTGTAGACCACGTAGAAGTCCTCGCCTTTCTCGCCCTCGCGCATCACGTCTTTTTGGGCCGGCCAGAGCTCTAGGCTGATGGCAGGCAGGCTGGTCAATATGCTTTCCAAGGCCGGGGCGTCCGAAAGCGCCTCTGAAAGCTTGAGCGCGTTGGCCAGCCAGTCCAAGTCCTTGGGATGTATGTTCAAATTGTTGGGTTTCTCAGCCATTGTTGGACTCCCGCATATTTTTTAGACGACAAATCCGGCAAAACCTTTGCCCCATTTTACACTATTGCGGAGACAAAGAAATAAGGGGCCATACGGCGGAAAACTTGCGGCGAGTAGGTAAACTGGCATATTCCCGTCGCCGCGAGTGGAGGGCTCAATAATATATTTACCGTTAATTTACCAAGATTTTGTTGATTTTTAGGATTTGGAAGGCTACACTACTCTCACGCAACGTAGATGAAAATTTGAATATTAAATTATTGATTTTCCATGGCGAGGGGGCAGAAGACCTAATATGAGAACTTATCTTCTA
>DMMY01000028.1 GCA_003452935.1 Elusimicrobiota bacterium | reverse complement strand
AAGGCGTCCCTCAAGAATCCCTTGTGCTCCTCCCGGTACAGGCCGTCCTCATCGGGATAGATTTGGGTAATGATAAGCACGGGGATAATGAACTGGTCCGGCCGGAAGTAGCCCAGCAGCTCACTTTCCTCAAACGGCCTCTTAAGACGTTCCTGCATCTCCACGACCTTGAGCTGAAATCCCAAGGCGCGCGTCAAAAGACGGAAGCGATGCGTGGATATCCCCTTCTTCGTGCCCAATCCAGGGTCATTAAGCGTCACGCGCACCCATTGCGCAAACCTCTCCAGGTCCATGGTTGGATCCGCAAAGCCCATGGTGGACTCGATGGCGTAGTATAAAGAAATGATGGTGCACATTCGCGAGCCGGGGTCTTGCTTGAGAGGCTGCTGGAATCCATGCCCGATATTGCGCCGCCGCTGCACGGCTTCAACGAATTCCTGCAAGCGCCTGGCCTCCACGGGGGAATAAGGCTTCTTGCGGGCCTCGAATTCCCGATACAAAGCGCGCAGGACGGCCCGGCGCGCGCGCGCCAGTTGCGCGGCGTGGGCGGCGGCCCAGGCGGGATGGCGCGACTCAAGGGCCTGGGCCAGGTACTCGGCCTGGCGGTACTCCCCGGACTTAAGGTAGCCGCGCATCCTCCCGGCCAGCCGGCCGGGATCGGCCGAGGCAGGCTGCGGCTCGACGCGACGGTCCGCCGCCGGCAGGCTGCGGCCCAATTCGCGCAAGAAAGCATCGTGGGCCTGGCTCCAGCCGGGATGACGGACGCGCAGGTCCTCCAAAAATTCCTGCGCGGACTGGGCATCCCGGCCCTGAAGGTCGAATTGCAATCTTTCCCGGACCGCGGCGGCCAGGGCCTCGTCGAGAGAGCGCAGTTGCGGCTGATGCGCGGACATCCAGGCACCGTAGGACGGCCCCGCCAGATACGCCTTGGACCAGGCTATGAGCTCCAGCGCTGAAATCGCGTCGAAAAAATCCGCGCGCGCCCAGGCCGCCTGCGCCTTGCGCAAGTGCCGATCAAGAACGACCCGTGTGGATAGCGCCGCGACTCCGGCTCGCGTCGAGACAAGCCGCTGCCCCCCAGGCTCGACGGCGGCGACCGGCGCGGCGGATTGCGTCCGCCTCCCCTCCAAGCCGTTGTCATAACCGCGTTGCAGCACCTCTGCAGGCTCGGCCTCGGGACTTTGCGCCGCCTCCATCCACGAGGCGGTCTCCGGCAGCAGAGCGGCGCCATGGGCCAGCTCAGAAACAAGGGACGCCGCGCTTAATTCGCTTCCGAGCGGCAGCGCGGGAGCAATGCTTGGCGCGACGCCTAAACGAGAGGCGGCGGGCATCGGCTGGAGCGGCGAAACGGCCGCAAGGGGAGCGGCTGGAAGTCGGGCCGAGATGCGGACGCGAAGCGCGGCGCCGAAGGCGGGGCCGGCTAAGCCGCTCGCCGCAACCACGACACTCAGCGCCAGCCGCCAGAGCATTACCATTTTCGCGGGCAGCATTTTATTATTTACATGCCTTGAAAAAATGAGTCAAAGGACCCCCTGGGCAAGCACCATTTAGCCTGCACGCGGATAGGTCGCTGGGCCCACGCGTCAAAGCATAAACGCCCTGAGATTTGGCCGAGCACTGATCGAGGGCGGGCGCCTAGCGCGTCGAGCGCCGCAGGAACTCCAATATCGTCCGGGGATATGCGTCCGCCATGTCGATATAGCCCTCGTCGTGGCTGCCTATCATCTCCAAAAATTCCTTAGGCTGCGCCGCGGCCGCGAACAGGGCTTGCCCCATACGGAAAGGCACCACCCTATCTTCCCGGCTGTGCATGACGAGAACCGGGCAGCGGACGCGGCTGATCTTGGCCAGATTGTCGTAGCGGGTCCGTAGCACCCAACGCGCAGGCAGCCAGGGGAAAATCTCCCGGCCCATGTCCGCGATCGAGGTAAACGCGCTCTCCAGGATAAGCGCCCCAGGCGGGTGGCGCAAGGCCGTTTCCAAGGCCACGCCGTTGCCCAGCGACTCTCCGTAGATGACGACCCGCTGCGGCCCGAAACCCTTGGTCTCGACGAGGTAGCGATAGGCCGCTTCCGCGTCGCGATAGGTGCCGATTTCCGACGCCCGGCCCGAGCTTCGGCCGTAGCCGCGGTAATCAAACAGGAGAACGGAAAAGCCCAACCGGTGGAATATGTCGGCCTTATGCACCCGGTTGCTGATGTTGCCCGCGTTGCCGTGGCAATAGAGCAGGACTAGGCCCTTGCCCGCCAACGGCCCCCGCGTGGGCCGGGCGCTCGGTTTGGGCTTCCAAGGCGCTTCAGGCAGAAACCACCCGTGAAGCCTCTCCCCGTCCGATGTGATCAGGTAGACTTCCTTGTGAGCCAGGCCGAAGCTGGCCGGGATGATTGCAAACTGGCGCGATGGGATGAAAATAATGGAGTTCTCCAACCGGCCCAGACCGAACCAGGCCAGGAGCAAGAAAGCGGCCGCCACCCAAAAGCGCCATTTGCGCGATATTCCGTCCATGCGTCGATTCCGGGCCGTATCCTACTAAAATATAAGCGAAGTTTTTTCCGCCTCCATCCCCTCGAATTCCTATAATCTAGGCATGAGTCAACCCATGAAAGTCGGGATCATCGGACTGGGCAAGTACCTGCCGGAGAAGGTGCTGACCAACCAGGACCTCGAAAAGATGGTCGAGACCACGGACGACTGGATAACGGAACGCTGCGGCATAAAGCAGCGCCGCATCGCGCGGGCGGACGAGGCCACCAGCGACATGGCTTTAGCCGCGGCTCGGGCCGCCCTGGCCGACGCCCAGGTCAGCCCCCAGGACATCGACCTCATCGTCGTGGCCACCATCACCCCGGATTCCTTTTTCCCCTCCACGGCCTGCCTGCTGCAAGGCAAGCTCGGCTGCCGCGCCATCCCGGCTTTCGACATGGCCGCGGCGTGCTCCGGCTTCGTCTACGCCCTTTCCGTGGCCGAAAAATTCATCCGCGCGGGGGCCGCGCGCAAGGCCCTGGTCGTGGCCGCGGAAAAGCTTTCGTCCATCACGGACTGGAACGACCGCGCGACCTGCGTCCTCTTCGGCGACGGAGCCGGCGCCGCGGTCCTGGCGCCGGTCGCCTCCGGCGGCATCCTTTCGACCTATTTGGGCACGGACGGCACTCAAAGCCAGCTGGTCAGCATGCCTGCCGGCGGCTCCCGCATCCCGGCCACTCACGAGAGCGTGGACCAGCGCCTGCATTGCATCAAGATGAACGGAACGGAACTCTTCAAGGTCGCGGTCAAGACCATGGCCGACGCGGCCCTGGAGGCCATGAACGCCCTCGGCGTGCGCAGCGCCGACGACGTAAGCCTGGTCATACCCCACCAAGCCAATATCCGCATCATCAAGGCCGTGGCCAAGCGCATGGGAGTCGCCCTGACGGAGGGCAAGGTCTATCTCAACATCGAGCGCTACGGCAACATGTCCGCGGCCTCCACGGCCGTGGCCCTGGCCGAGGCGGTCGAGGAAGGCCGCATCAAGAAAGGCGACAAATTCGTACTCGTGGCTTTCGGCGGCGGCCTCACCTGGGGCGCCATGGTCATCGAACGCTCCTAAGACCGCCCCAGCGCAGGGCCAGCGCCCAAGACCAGGCCACCACGCGGCCGCGGCGCAGCTCGCCTTCGGCCAGATAGGCGCGTCCGTCTTTCTGGGTCAGCGTCTGCACGCCGCTGCGCGAGCCGTCTGCGGAGCGGAAGCCCGAAAATATGCGCCGTCCCGCGAAATCAAAAGTTCCTTCAAGCGCGCCCCAGGCCGGATGCGACAAACTCCAGCGCGCCGCCGTGCCGCCCCGGAACGGAGCCACCGCGCAGGTGGCCTCTAGACGCGGACTCAAATCGCCGATCTCGAAGCTGCCGCGCAGAGCCCATTGCAGGGCTTCATGTTCCACGAATATCTCCCCATGCGCGATCCTAGGCTGGTGCTCGGAGTCGAAAACCCGGCCTTGCGCGCGCCAGAGCCCCGGCCTAAGAAGAAACGTGTGGGAAATGGGGATCACGAATCTAGCCCCGGCCCGAGGCCGCAGGCGGGGGCTGGAGTCGGTAAAGCCGCAGAAACGGACCCACTGTCTTGCCGGGCGCTGGTTCCCAGCTCTTTACGAGCCGCGCCGAGCTTTCCAATTGCGCGAAAAAAACGCTCAGTTCGGGAGCGCGTTGCGGCGTCGCTCCGAAAGTCGAGGTCACCACGTATTCAACGCCGAGAGCCCGGGCGGGCGCTATGCCGGAGCGCAGTTCCAGGAAGAAATCATCCGCCTGGGAAAGCTGGACGTGCTGGGGATAGGAATGCAGATCCTTGGCGGAGCGTTGGACGCGGTAGATGCGATAGCCTCCGCCGGGATGCGCGGCCGCCATGCCTTCAAAGAGGCGTCTACGCGGAGAGCCGGCCTGACGGGTCCTCAGCGCCAACTGTTCGACCTGCTCGCGTATCATGGGCAGGCGCGGCGAGGCATGAGGCAAATCCAGCAGGACCACGGAGCCTTGCGGGACGTGTTCGAGCATCCAGGCGGTGGACGCGCTGCGCGTGTCCGCAAGCCGGAGCGAACGAACGTATTGGCCTGATTCCATGAGCCCGGGAAGCAGCGCCCCCCCCGCCAGAAAAAAGGGCCAAAAACCTTTGCGCCAGGAGGCGGCCCAAGCCAGGCCTTCGGCCGCCAGCAGGGCCAGACCCGGGAAGCAGCCCAGCAGATAGCGCGCCCAACCTCCGTCCGGGCTGCGGCTGAGAATGAGGGCATCGACAAGGATGGGGCCAACCAGTACCGCGGCCAAGCGGCGCCGCGTGGCCAGCAGCCGTCCCAGTCCCAATAGCGCCGCGGCTCCGGCCAGCGAGCCGCCTCCGGAGAAGCTCCAGAGGTTGCGCAATATCTGCCTGATGACTTCAGGCCGATCCAGGGGCAGCAGGGCGTTGTAATGCGCCATGTCGCGCAGATTGTCCCCGAATCGACCCAAATCTACGAGGATATATGGCGAGCCCAAAAAAAAGCCCGCGGCGGCTGCGGCCAAACCTTCGCCGAGCCAGCGTCGAGGGCCGGGGCGCTGTCCCAGGAAGTGGGCCAGGGGCAGCAGGACCAGGGCCGGCAGGGCCGTGTATTGCGTGGAAACTGCCAGGCCGAAAAACGCCCCGCAAGCCCAGTAGCTGCGCCGGTCCCCCTGGAAATAGAGACGCAAGCCGAAGTACCAGCCCAAAGCAGCCAGAAAAAACATGAGGCAATCAGGCTTGCAGGAATGAGCGAGTTCGACGATGACGGGCGAGAAAAACAGCAAAAGGGCGGCCCAAGGCCAGGCCGCGGCCTGGCGCAAACGACAAGTTCTCCACACGACCCAGACGCCAAGCAGGGAGAAGATGGACGCCAGCAGACGGCCCAACAGATAAAAGCCGGAGGGATCCCAGGCGAAAAGGCCTACAAAGTCGGACACCGTATGCCGCAGGCCGAACGCGGACCAGGCGAGGAAATACATCCCGTAGGAAAAAAAGAGGACGTAGGGCCACAGCGTGGGGTACTTGAAAAGGTACGGCCGCAAGCTGCCCCCGCCGAAAGAGACGGCCAGATTGACCAGATGCGGTTCGTCGGAATTGAAAACCTGGGGCAGACCGTAGTCCAGTCCGACCAAGCGCAACAAGACCGCGAGAGCGCTCAAGAGCCCGACCCACGCCCAGGGGCCGGACAACGCCGGATTTTTCCTGCCGATCTCTGCCAGGCGGCTGGGCATGATGCCGCGATTTTAGCGCTTTAGGGCGGGACCGAGCAAGACAGGGCGACGGACAGGCCGGCGGCCGACCGCGAAGATGTTGTATGATCCCTGAGGCCGGCCCCAGGACACATGAAAGACAAAACCCTGATCCACTTTGTCGGCATAGGCGGCGCGGGCATGAGCGCGTTGGCCCAGATACACGCCATGGACTCCGGCCAGGCCACGGGTTCGGACCGGCTTTTCGACCGCGGCGGCAACCCGGTTTTAAAAAACCGGCTCGAATCTCTGGGCGTCCGTCTTTTTCCCCAGGACGGCACCGGGATCGTCCCGGGCACGGACTTGGTGGCGCTTTCCACGGCCATCGAGGATGACAATCCGGAAGTGCTGGCGGCTCGGCGGCATAACGTGCCCCTCATCCACCGCTCCGAGCTCTTATCCAGGCACGTGTCGAGGATGCGCGCCATCGCGGTGACGGGCACCAGCGGCAAATCCACCGTGGTCGCCATGATTTTCGAGATTCTGGAATCGGCCGGCCGCTCGCCTTCGGTCATCACGGGCGGCAACTTGATCGCCCTGCAGCAGCGCGGCTTGTTCGGCAACGCCTTCCGGGGCCGCTCGGACCTGCTGGTCATCGAGGCCGACGAGAGCGACGGGTCGCTCGTGAACTATCACCCCGCGGTGGGGGTTTTCTTGAATCTCACCAAGGATCACAAAGAAGTTCCCGTGCTGCGGGAATTCCTCCTGAAATTCCGGGCGAACGTCGCGGCCGCCGTGGTGGGAGCCGATGACCCGAATTTGGCGGATTTCCGGCCGGACCATTCCTTCGGATTGCGGGCGGGCGAGGTCCGGGCCGAGGACTTGGCGTTATCGGGCTCCCAATCGCGATTCCGCATCGCGGGGCAGGAATTCGTCCTGCCCTTGCCGGGCGCGCACAATGTCGCCAACGCCGCCGCCGCCGTAGCCGCCTGCCTGCCGGAGGGCGTATCCTTGGCCGACTGTCAAAAAGCCTTGGCCGGCTATCGCGGAGTGGCGCGGCGGTTCCAGATTCTGGGCAAGGCGCGAAGCGTCGAGGTGGTGGATGATTTCGCCCACAATCCGGCCAAAGTGGCCGCTTCCCTGGCCGCGGCCCACCTGCGCTCGGCCAGGGTCCTTGCCGTTTACCAGCCGCATGGCTTCGCGCCGACGCGGCTGCTCAAAGATGAGCTCATCGAATCCTTCGCCGCCGGACTGGGGCCGGAGGATCGGCTTTGGCTGCCGGACATCTATTACGTCGGCGGCACCACCAGCAAGGATATATCCTCCCGGGACTTGACCGAGCCTCTGCGCGCGCGAGGCAAAAACGCCTCCTACGTGCCGCGCCGGGCCGATATTGTCCCCGAGATCATGGACCAGGCCCGCCCGGGCGACCTGGTCTTGATCATGGGCGCACGGGATCCATCGCTGGCGGATTTCGCCCGCGCCATCTTTTCCAAGCTTCAAGACAGCGCGAAAGACTGAAGCAGGCGAAAAGAATCAGCCACGGCATGATGGGAGTGCGGTAACGCAGCATGGTCAAGATGAGGGAATAAGTCATGACGATGGAGAAAATGAAAAGATACAAGCATAAAACCGGACGCGGCCTGCAGCGCGCCGCGATCATGCCGATAAGCCCCAGCGGGATGATCCAGCCATTGAAGAGCAGGCCGATCCAGCGAAAAAGCCGGTAAGATGAGCCGGCGGCCTTCTGCCTGGGCCACAGCCGCCACTCGTCCCAGAACAATCGCCACCCCACCAACTTGGCATAGCGCCAGGGCTCAAGCCGTATCCGCTCCAGAACGGCTTTCCGGAAGTATCGGTCCCGCTCGCCCAGGGGCAGCTGAGGGGCGGCCTGGAATACGGGATCATCGGCCAGGATTCGAGTCTCTTGCGCCGTCCCGCCCAACTCCTGGGGAACGATCAAGTAGACATAGCAGATGGTGGCCGCGGACAAGGTCGTGCCGGGAATCCAGGTTTTAAAAGCCAGATAATTGCGCAGCGGCCACAGGCTATAAAGCAGGACGAAGGCCAGCGTGTAGATGCCGCTCCAGCGCCACGCGGACGTCCAGCGCGAACGATTGATCCAGAATATGGCCAGCGGCGCCAAAACAAGACCGAACAAAAGCAGCGCGGTGTTGGTCAGCCCGCATAGCGCGCCGCAGAGTCCGGCCCAGACGAAAGCCCGGGCGCTGGGCCGATTGAGGGCCCGCAGCAGCGTCCACAGGGCCGCGGCGCTCACGGCCAACAGAGCCGTTTCGCGCACGGTCTGCGCCGCGTAGTAAACGAACGGCGGATAAAGAGCGCTGACCGCGACCGCGCCCAGAGCCACGGCCTCGCCGAACAGCTCCCTGCCCCCGAGGAAAAGCCAACCCAAGGCCAAGACGGCAAGGCCGCAGTTGGTCAAAAGGACGACGGGATAGCTGCGGCCGAACGCCTTGAACATCAGGCCGAGCAGAATCGGATAGACCGGCTCGCGAAGGGCGCTGGGCTCCGCGCCGAGCCGCAAAGTCCCGGACTGGGCCACGGATGTGGCGAGCTCCACGTAGCCGTCGTCGTTGGATATGTCCTGCCCGGATTTCTGCGGCGGATGCGCCAAGCCGAACCCAAGGCGAAGGGCAAAACCCGCGGCCAGCACGGCCGGCAACATCCAAAACCTCAAGGTCCGCGAGTTCATGTCCCGAAGGCCGCCTGCCGGCAACGGTCGAACTTCTCGACCCGGAGCAGCCCGCGCGACCAGAGCCAATAGGTCAGCATGGATTTGAGCACGTTCATGCCGTAACTGATCACGTTGACCCCGGATTTTTCCTTGCCGTAGTAGGTCGGTATCGGCATTTCGCGGATGCGAAGGTTCTTGATCTTGAATTGGATGATGATGTCGGTGTCGAAATGATAATCGTTGGAGCAAAGCTCGAAAGGCACCTGCGCCAGAGCGGCGCAGCTGAAAACCCGGAAGCCCGAGTGAAACTCGGTCAGCCGCATGCCTAGAATTTGGTTCTGGATCGCGGTGAGGAATTTATTGCCGAGGAACTTATGCAGGGGCATGCCGCCTTTGAGCGGCAGGCCCGCAATACGCGAACCGAACACCATGTCGGCCTCGCCCCGCTCCAGGGGCTCGAGCAGATAGGGAATTTTTTCCGGCGCGTACTGGGCGTCTCCGTGCAGCATGACGACGATGTCGAAGCCGTGGTCGACGGCGTATCGGTACGCCAGCTTCTGGCTGCCGCCGTAGCCGCGGTTGGTCTCGTTGCGAAAGACCTCCAGCTTATCGAGCCCCTTGGCCTCGCGATAGCCGATGCCGATCAGATACGTGTTGTCCGGGCTGGCGTTGTCGACCACGAAAATCTGCTTGACCTTGGCCTTGATCTCGGGGGGGATGCGGTCAAGCACCACGGGCAGGGTATAGGCGGCGTTGTAGGCCGGAATGAAGATGGCGATCTTGGGCTCAGGCATGAGGCGCGCGGCTCCTTGCCGCGGCGAAAAATGCCGCGAAAGTTTCCAGGATATAATCCAGCATCGCGTCCGTCATGCCGGGGTAGACGCCGACAAAAAAGGTGTCTTTCATGATGCGGTCCGTGATCTCCAGGCTGCCGTGCCGGCGCATGGGCAGGCCCGCGTAGGCCGGCTGCTGAAGAATATTGCCCGCGAACACCTGCCGGGTCTCGATGCCGGCGCTCTCCAGCCAAGCGACGAGCTCGTTTCTCGACACGCCGCCATCCACGGTCAGGGGCAAGGCGAACCAGGACGGATCGGCGCGCGCATCCAGTCGGGGCAGGATCAGCCGGTCTTGAAAGGGCTGGAGCCCCTCGTAGAGCCGCTTGAAATTCCGACGGCGCCGCGCGATGAAATCCGGCAGGCGATCGGCCTGGGCCACCCCTATGGCGGCCTGAAGATCCGTGGGCTTGAAATTGTAGCCCAGATTGGAATAGATGTACTTGTGGTCGTAGCCGAAGGGCAGACCTCCCAGCTTCCAGGCAAAGCGCTTGCCGCAGGTATCGCTCTTTCCCGGCGCGCACCAGCAATCCCGGCCCCAATCCCGGACCGAGCGCACGATCCGGGACAGCCTGGCGTCGTTGACGATCACTCCTCCGCCCTCGCCGGTGGTCATGTGGTGGGCCGGGAAGAAGCTGAGGGTCCCCAGCTCGCCGAACGTGCCGACGAGCTGGCCGCGCCAAGCGGAGCCCAAGGCGTCGCACGCGTCCTCGATGAGGAAGAGCCGATGACGGCGGACGATGTCCATAATGGCGTCCATGTCGCAGGGATTGCCCAGCGTGTGCGGGATCATGAGGCCGCGCGTCTTGGGAGAAACGGCTTGCGCGACGAGTTTCGGATCGACGTTATACGTGCCGAGCTCGCAGTCCACGAACACGGGCACCAGCCCCGCGTGGACCAGGGGAGTGACCGTGGTGGGAAACGTGACGGCCGGGGTGATGATCTCATCGCCGGGCTTAAGCGCGCCGTCGATTTGGCGCGACATCAAGGCCATGACGGCCGAAAGATTGGCCGTGGAGCCTGAATTGACGTAGACGAAATCCCGCGACCCGAAAAAGCGGCGCAGCTTATCCTCGAATTTATCGCCGTAAGGCCCCAGGGTCAGCCAAAAATCCAGGGCGCTGTCGACCAAGTTGACCATCTCGCTTTCGCCGAAGACCCGGCCCGCATAGCGCACGCGGCTCTGGCGCGGGATGAAGGACTCGGAGGGATGGGCGAGAGCGTGGTACCGGCGGACTTTGTCCAGGATATCGGCCTTGGCTTGCTGGACCGACGCGGGAACTTGGGCGCGGGCCAGGTCGCAGGAAGATTCTCGAAACCGGCGCACCAGGCGCTCCAGGGCTTGAGGCAAAGAGAGCGGCGCGCTGCCCAATGCCGCGCGCAGCTTATCCGTCTTAAGCCCGCCTTTAAGCGGCCGCAAGGCGCGCTGGTTCAAATCGCCGGTGGGAGCCGGCAGGATCAGCGCCGGGTCCAAGCCCAGGGCCCTGGCCAAGGCCGCGGCCAGTTCCGAACGGGGCATCCAATCCCGGCCCACCACGTTGAAAATGCCGCTTTGGCCGGCCTCTGCAAGCGCCACGCTGGCCTCGGCCAAATATTCGGCCAAGGTCGGATTGCACCATTGGTCGTTGGGCACGCGCAAGGTCTTTCCGGCGCGCAGGTTTTCCCATACCTGCATGGCCAAATTCTTGGTGCCCGGGGCCCAGCTAAAGACCGCGGTGGTCCGTATGATGAGATGCGGATGGTCTTGAAGCAAGCGTTCGCCGGCCAGCTTGGCCTGGCCATAAGCGCTGAGCGGGCAAGGCAAGGCCGCTTCATCATATGGGCCGGATTTGCCGTCGAACACGTAATCGCTGGAAAAATAAACGATCCTGGCGCGCAGCGGGGCCGCGGCCGCCAGGACGTTACGGGCGGCTTGGACGATCAGGGCCGAGGCTTCGTCCGGATGCGCCTCGCAGAAGTCCACGCCCCCGGGCGTGTTTTGAGCCAGGAATATGACCTCGGGAGAGACCTCGGCGACGAGACGGCGGACCGCCCCGCCGTCCCGGGCATCGAGGAATACGGAGTCCGGCATCGGGTGCGCGCAATGGGTCCCCACGACCTGGACTTGGCGCGAACTTAGAACCGCGAACAGGCTGGCTCCGAGTTGCCCCGAGACTCCGATCACCAAAGCCTTCATGCCCGGCCCCTAACCGTTCTTAAGAGACCAGTCATAGGGGATATCCTTGGTCAAGGGATCCTTTCTGACGATCTCCCGCGGGTCATGCGCGACCGTGGCGCAATTGGCGACGATGGCCGCGGAGAGGGAAATGCCCTTGAATCCGTTCCAAATCCCGGGCGGGATCGTGATCAAGGCATAGTTGCCGTCGCCGGCGTATATCTCCTGCAATTTGTCCCGACTGGGAGAGCCGGGGCGCTCGTCATAGAGAACGAGCTTGACGTTTCCGCTGACCACCGCGTAATTCAAGGTCATCTTCTTGTGCAGATGCCAGGCTTTGATCGCTCCCGGGTTGACCACCGAGAAATAAATTTCCCCGAATTGTTTAAACCAAGGGTCGTCGCGGCGCAGCATGTGCATGACCTTGCCGCGCTCATCGAGTATCTGCCGAAGCGGCCGAATGGAGACGCCGTCAATCATGGCGGCAGGCCCCGGCCTTGAAAGTGCCCTGGTACCACGCGATGGTCTCTTGCAGGCCGGCCTCAAGCTCGTAGGCGGGCCGCCACTTGAGCGCGCGGCGGGCTTTTTGCGCGCAGAGGTATTGGCTGGCGATTTCCCCGCGCGCGCTCTTGCGGATATCCGGCTTAAGGCGCGAGAGGCCCATCAAGCGGCTTATGGCCGTCACCACGGCTAGCACCGTCATGGGCTTGTTGAGCCCAAAATTAAAGCTTTCCCCGGCCACGTTTCTTCGCCCCAGATTTTCCGCCAGCAGGAGATAGGCGTTGACGACGTCCTTGACGTAGACATAGTCCCGCAGCAATGAGCCGTCGCTTCGGATGACGGGCCTTTCCCCGCGCCACAAGGACCGGATGGTGCCGGGCACGATGCGGCTCCAATTGAGGTCGCCCCCGCCGTAAACGTTTCCGCAGCGCGCGATGGCCACGGGCAGTCGGTAGGAATGAAAATAGCTTTGCGCCAGAAGATCGGCGCAGCTCTTGGACACTTCGTAGGGCTGCCGGCCCTCAAGCGGCATGGTTTCCCGGTAGGGCAAGCCCGGCTGCCCGCCGTAGGCCTTGTCGCTGGAGGCGACGACGATGCGCTTGACCAGGCCGGGATGGAGCCGGCAGACCTCCAGAAGATTGTAGGTGCCGCGTATATTGGACTCAAAAGTCTCCCATGGAGCGCGCCAGGCCGGGCCCACCAGGGTCTGCGCGGCCAAATGAAAAACCGTGTCGGTCTCGTGGACATTAACGGCCCGCTGCAGGGCCGAGGAGTCCTGCAGCCGGCCGTTGACGACCGTGGCGCGGCGCCAATCTCCGCTGCGGAAAAACTCCGACTGGGGGTCTTCGTCCATGACCAAGGCCACCACGTGCGCCCCGAGAGAGAGCAACTCCTTGACCAGCCAGGAACCGATGAAGCCGGCGGCGCCGGTGACCAGCACGCGGCGCCGGCCCCAGGCTCGTCCTAGCGTCGCCGCGCTTTCCATGGAGCCTTGCCGTCTTGCCAAAGTTCCTCGAGGAGCCGGACGTCGCGCATGGTGTCCATGCACTGCCAGAAATCCTCGTGCTTGTAGGCCATGAGCTCTGCGTCCTGGGCCAAGCGTTCCAGAGGCTCGCGCTCGAACACGGTCTGGTCGTCGTCGATATAATCAATGACCCGAGGTTCCAAAATGAAAAAGCCGCCGTTGATCCACCCCTCGCCGATTTGCGGCTTTTCCACGAAGCGCCGAACGCGGTCCGCCTTGAATTGCAGCCCGCCGAAGCGCGCCGGGGGCCGGACCGCGGTGACCGTGGCCGCCTTGCCGTGCTTGCGGTGAAACCGCAGAAGCTTGTGCAAGTCGACATTGGCCAGGCCGTCGCCGTAGGTGAGCATCAGGGGCTGGCCCTGGGCGTATTGCAAAAGCCGCTTGACGCGGCCTCCGGTCTGGGTGTCTTCGCCCGCGTCGACGAGGTGCACCTTCCAGTCCTCGCGGGGCCGGCCGAGGAGTTCTATCTTGCCCGAATCCAAATGAACCACGAGGCTTTGGGAGTGGTACGGGAAGTTGATGAAATAGTCTTTTATAACGGCCCCTTTATAGCCCAGGGCGACGATGAATTCATTGAACCCGAACTGGGCATAGCTGTTCATGATATGCCAGAGGATGGGTTTGCCGCCGATTTCGATCATGGGCTTGGGCAGACGGTCGGTCATTTCCGAGAGGCGCGAGCCCTGGCCCCCGGCCAAGATTCCCACTTTCATGACGGGTCCTATGTTAGCAATTCTTCGGTATGAAAAGAAGATTTCGCCGGCAAGCTCCACCTATGGGCTCGTTAAAAAATAAATGACCGTTTTTTCACTCATTCCTTTAATAGGCGTTGTTCCCAACCCCGGGTTTTGATAAAATAACGCATTGGGGATTTATAAAAGAATTCTCATTAAAATATTAGCAGAAAGATTGCGAAACGCCCACGCCCCATAAGGCCTTCCTGCGCAAAGCAACGAGGATATGATGAAACGCGCCATCGTTTTGCTGACCCTCAATGAAATCGAAGCCCTCCCCAAGATATTCGACCGCCTGCCGCGCTCCTGCGCCGATGATTTTTTCGTTGTGGACGGGGGATCCTCGGATGGCACGCGCCAGTACCTTGAGTCCCGCGGCGTGCGCGTCGTAGGCCAGCCAAAGCGCGGACGAGGCCAGGCTTTTCGGGTGGCCTTCGCGCAGACCGACGCCGAGGTCCTCGTTTTCTTCAGCCCGGACGGCAACGAGGACCCCGCGGACATTCCCAGGCTGCTCGCGAAGATCGACGAGGGCTGCGATATGGCGATCGCCTCGCGCATGATGCGGGGCGCTTTCAACGAAGAGGACGTGCATTGGTTCAGGCCGCGCAAGTGGGTCAACCAGGCTTTTACCTTGCTGGCGAACCTCCTATGGAACCAAGGCCCATACATCACGGACACCATCAACGGCTTTCGCGCCGTGCGGCGTTCGGCTTTCGAGGCCTTGGGCTGCGACGCGGACGGATTCGTCATCGAATACCAGATGTCCATCCGCGCCATGAAGAGGGGTTTAAAGGTCGCCGAGATCGCGACTCGCGAGTCCCCCCGCATGGGCGGCCAAAGCACGGCAAAATCCCTCCCCACCGGCATCGTGTTTTTAAGACAACTGGCCCGAGAGTTCGTGGAGGACTCGCCATCATGACTTTCGACGTCCTCCCCCGACGCCGCCCGATTTAAAGCATGCGCTTATGATCCTCCGAACGGCCCTAAAAGGCTGCATGCTCGCCGCCGTCATCCAGACGGGCACGGCCTGGCCCGTATCAGCCGGCCGGCTGCAAACCCTCGGCTCCCGCGCGGTCGGCCGGAGTCCTTCCGCTGCGCCGCTGCGCTCGGCCATGATTTCCGCTCTACCGGCGCCGCGGCTACGTTTCAAGGTCGCCCCGCCAGCTCCCGGCCTCAAAGGCGCCCGCGTCCTCGCCGACCAGGCCGCGCCTCAACTGCCGGCCGCCCCTCTCCACGCGCAGGCGGCCTCGGCCCTGGAAACCATGGCCCCCGGCAAGACCTCAGACCCCGCCGGAGAGCAAGACCGCGCCCAAGCCGGCCGCATGTTCGACAATCCGGGGCGCGGCGCCGATTCCGCCGGAGTCCCGAGCCTCACTGCCCCGCCTTTCGAGCGGGAAAGGCAACCCGAGTCTCTGAAGTCCCTCATAGGCCGCGCCATGCAGGACGGGCGATTGGATTCCAAGACCGGCGAAGAGCTCAAGCGCGCCGCGTATACCGATTCCTTGACCGGCGTCCGAAATCGCCTTTACTTCAACGAGCAAGGGCAGAGCCTGGCGGCGCAGTACCGCACGATCCTGGCCTTCAAACTGGACTGGCTCAAGGAGATCAACGACACCCAAGGGCACGCCGTGGGAGATCAGTACCTCGCGGAGACCGCGCGGATCGTTTCACGGCTGCTCGCCGCCGATGGGGCGCTGGTGCGCCGCGGTCCCACCAGTTTCTCCATATTTACAAACTTGTCAGGGCGCGAAGCCGAACTCCTGGCCGAGACCCTGCGTGCGGCCGTCTCCTTTCGTCTGGCGGGACGCCGCAGTCCGGTTTACGACGCCAGAACCCGCCGGCCCGTGCGCTCGACCATCCAGTTGGGAATAGCGGAAGTCCCCGGAGCATTGGCGCAGAGGCTGACAGCGGCTGAGCGCTCCCGTCAGACAGCCAAGGACGCGGGCGGCGACCGGGCGGCGGACGACCGGGGCCGTCTGCTGGAACGGCGCAGCCCGTGGCGCCTGCGTCTCGAGCTGCAGGCCGCCGGCCTGGGCTATCTGCGCCGGCGCCTGGAACTGGAACTCTCGCGCCGGCCGCTCGATGAAATCGCGGCGCCGATCCGCAACACCGCCCGCGTCAGCGACATGCTCCATCAGGTCCAGGACAGGAATCTGCGCCGCGCCGTGGCTGATTATTTTTTCCGCAACGCCCTCAGCGGCCTCTTCAACCGCACCTGGCTCGACGAGCACATCGCCGGTCTCCTGGCCGCGGGCCGCGCGCAGCGCTATGCCGCCCTGGACCTCGACAAGTTCGGGGAGATCAATCGCGCTCTCGGAGAGGCGCGGGCGGACCGGATCATCGCCCGGTTCGGCGCGCTGCTGGGCGAAGCCATGGCCGGTCGCGATGTCGTGGCCCTGCATTTGAGCGGCGAGGAATTCTGCCTGCTCATCGGCCCCGGCGAGAAAGACGTCCGCGCTTTGCTCGACGGCCTGCGCCAAAAGGTCCAGGACGAGCTGGGAGCCAGGGCGCTGCGCGATGACGGCGTGGCCGGGCCCGACGGCCGGCCCCTGCGGGTGACGCTCTCTATAGGCGAAGCCCGCGTCGAACCGCGAGGCGCCAGCCCCCTGGCCGTCTTCCTCGAGGCGGGAGAGCGGGCCGAACGGGCTCTGAGCGCGGCCAAGGCGCAAGGCCGCAACCGGGTGATTCTGGAACAGCCCTAGGCCCCGGCCAACAGCCGCCACAGTGAACGGAAAATCCATCGAGTTGCTGGCCCCGGCCAAAAACCTGGCTTGCGGCCTGGCCGCGATAGAATGCGGGGCCGACAGCGTGTATATAGGCGCCGAGCGTTTTGGAGCGCGCCAAGCCGCGGCCAACAGCCGCGAAGACATTGCCCGGCTGATATCCCGCGCCCATCTTTTCCGCGCCAAGGTCTACGTCGCCGTCAACACCATTTTGCGCGACGCCGAGCTCGAGGACGCCCGGCGCCTGGTGGGGCAGCTGCATGATGACGGGGTAGACGGCGTCATTGTCCAGGACTTCGCGTTTCTGGAGCTTGACCTGCCGCCCGTGCCCCTTATCGCCAGCACGCAGATGCACAATCTCACGCCCGAGCGCGTAAGCTTCCTGCAAGACCTGGGTTTTAAGCGCGCCATCCTGGCCCGGGAGCTCTCCCTCGTTGAAATCCGCCGCATCGCCGCGGCCGCGCCCGGCATCGAACTGGAATTCTTCGTGCATGGAGCCTTGTGCGTCTCTTACAGCGGGCGCTGCTATCTCAGCTATGCCCGAGGCGGACGCAGCGCCAACCGCGGGGAGTGCGCCCAGCCCTGCCGCAAGCCTTATGAAGTGCGCGACGGCTCCGGACGGATCGTGGCCGAGAACTGCCATGCTTTATGCCTGAAGGACTCGAATCTCTCCGCGCGCCTGCGGGAACTTCTCCGCGCCGGCATCACCTCGTTCAAGATCGAAGGCCGGCTCAAGGACGAGGATTATGTGCGCAACACGGTCCTCTTCTATCGGCGCGCCTTAGACGAGCTCCTGTCCGGGGGCGAGGCCAGAAAAGCCTCCTCCGGAGCGGTGGCCGCGGATTTCACGCCTGACCCAGGCAAGACCTTCAATCGGGGCTATACCACATATTTTCTGCAAGGTCGCGACGCGGCCATGCATTGCCATGCCGCGCCCGCGTTCATGGGCGAGCCCGCGGGCATGGTGCGCGAAGTTCATGGAACAAGACTCGAAATCCAGGAACAAGTCGCCCTCAACCCAGGCGACGGGCTCTGTTTTTTCGACCAAAAGGCGGCTCTGCGCGGCACCGCGGTCAATCAAGCGGAAGGCGGGCGGATATGGGTCGAGGACCCGGCCGGCATCGCGCCGGGGACGAGCCTGTTCAGGAATCACGACCGTCTTTGGCTCAAGGCGTTGGCCTCGGCGCGGGTGGAGCGCCGTCTGCGCGTGGCCCTCGAGTTGTTCCGGACGCAAGGCGGGTTGAAGCTCAAACTCAAGGATGAAGACGGCATCGAGGCTTGCGCTACGGCCCAGTGCGCCGTGGCCTGTCCCAAGAACGCGGACCTCGCCGCGCAGACCCTGAAGCGGCAGCTGGCCAAATTGGGAGGCACCCCCTTTGAAGCCGGCGACGTGACGCTGCCTGTCCCTCCTGTTTTCGTGCCCGTGGCCGCTCTCAACAGCCTGCGCCGCAAGGCGGTGGAAGCGCTCACAGCCGCCAGATTGCGGTCCTATGCCCGAGAGCGGCGTCAGCCAATGACGACCCCAGCCAAGCATCCGGAGACGAACTTGGGCTTCGAAGCCAACGTGCTCAACCGGACTGCGGAAAAATTTCTGCGCGCTCACGGCGTCACCACCGTGGCCCCGGCTTTGGAAACCGGTCCCGTGCCCGCGGGCACGCGCGTCATGACCTGCAAATACTGCCTGCGCCGCGCCTTGCAAGCCTGCGGCCAAGGCCGGCCATTGGCCCCGCTTTTTCTCCATGACGCCAAGGGCGGCAGATTGCGCCTCGAGTTCGACTGCGGCCGGTGCCTGATGGGAGTCTATGTCGAGAAATGACCGGGCCCGGCCGGGCGCGACCGACGCCTGACGGGCAGCCACAGAACGCGGCCCTCGTCGTAATGATCCCAGACGAATTCCAGGTTGAAGTAGCGAGCCGCGGCTTCGCGGAAACGAGCCACGCTGCCTCTTGTTTCCGAGGCCGAAGGGATAAGCAGGCTGACGCGCGCTGTCCGGTTGCGGCGGCGCCGCTTCGCTTTTAGAATGCACCATAAAGCCGCCATGCAGAGAGCGGCGAACTCGACGAGGCCAGCCAGCAAGGATTGGATTTGTTCGGGCAGAGGCGAGAAGTTCATAAGATAAAGTATCATGCGGCGGCAGGCCAGCGCCTGGGTCAAAAGACCCATCCCCTCTAAGTTAACGGCGCTTCGGTGTTATGGGGACTATCGCGGCCATTACAGTCGCTCGGCCAAACAAATGGCCAGCGACTTGGCACGATAAAAAATATTATTTAATAAGCGCTTTTTATAAATTTACCACCAGCGCTGAAGGTAAAATTAAGAAAAGTGCATTTATTAACAGCATAATTTATCTCACAAGTCGCTGCCATTTTGCAGGCATTCAGCAGAGCCGTATTCTCGAACTCATCGCCTGTCGGCAACGTCTACGCATCTCCTGTTTTATCGATACGAAAAAACGCATTGATAAAACAGGAGGGAGAAAAATGCAAGCAAGCCCATCTTATCGAGTCCGGCGTCCGTCAGCGCGAAAACGCGCCGGCCTATATGCGCCATTTCTTAAAACACATCTATCAGCGCCCCACCGCCAACCCTCAAACGCCTTCATTGCAATTGCGTCATTCGGAGATATCGCGGGGATGGACCAAAAGACCTACCTGAGCGCGCCAGCCGCGTCCCGGTCCGCGAGAAAGCAGAGCCGTCCGGAAACCGGTTTAATAAGCTTGGCAGGCGCATCCAGCGCTGACAGTCTCCCCTGCAAAACCTCGCGCAGGATATCGGCCTTGGCCGCGCCGCTGACCAAGAACACGACTTGCCGGGCAGCATTGAGGGCCGGGGCGGTCAAGGTGATGCGATCGCTAATCCCTGCAGGCGCATGAGCCGCGGTCGCCCAGCGCGTCTTTTCCTTGGTGGCCGCGTCTCCTGGAAAAAGGGAAGCGGTATGTCCGTCCTCCCCCAAGCCCAGCCAAGCCAAGTCAAAGGCGGGCCACTCGCAGCCGGAAAAAACCTGACGCAGTTGCGCCTCATAAGCCGCGGCATCGCTTTCGGGCGCGGAAGCCGTGGGCATGGGATGAATATTGGCGGCCGGGATAGGCGCCCGGTCCAGCAACGCCTCGCGCGCCAAGCGTTGGTTGCTGGCTGCGTCATAGGGCGGCACATGACGCTCGTCGCCCCAGAAAATCTCGGTCTCGGTCCAAGGCAGGCTATGCCAAGGCGGCTGGGCCAGAAGGCGATAGAGAGCCCGCGGGGTCGAGCCTCCAGAAAGGACGACCTGGAATTTTCCACGCTCCGCCACGGCCCCCTCGGCCGCTTCGCGCCACATCCGGGCCGCGGCCTCGGCCAGAGCTTCCTGGTCGGGAAAAACGCGCAGTTCAGGCTTTATGGCTCTCTCCAATAGCGATCTTCGACCGAGAGCATGTTGTCCGACTCGACCGGCCCCCAGGAACCGGGAGCGTAAGAGGCCAGCTTGCCGTTGCCCTTGAGCAGCGGTTCCACGAATCGCCAGCATTCCTCCAGACCGTCCTGCCGGGGAAACAAGGTCTGGTCTCCGAGCATGAGGTCCAGCAGCAGGCGTTGATATGCCTCCGGGGCCCGCTCGGCAAAGGCCTCGGCGTAGTCGAAGTCCATGGTGAGGGTCCCGATGCAGGTCTTGGGGCCGGGCTTCTTGGCCTCGATGGACAGCGACACTCCTTCGTCGGGTTGTATGCGGAAGACCAGGACGTTGGGCTGGAGGTGGGCCGGGAGCAGCGGCTGGAAAACCGAATGCGGCACGGGCCTGAAGAACACGGCGATCTCGGCCGAACGCTTCTTTAGGGACTTGCCCGAGCGCAGGTAAAAGGGGACCCCGCTCCAGCGCCAGTTCTCGATGCGCAGTCCCAGGGCCGCGTAGGTCGGGGTCTCGGAGGCGGCGGCCACTCCGGGTTCCTCGCGATAGCCGAGGTATTGGCCGAACACGGCTTGATCCACGAGCCGGCGCTCGTCAAAAGGAGTCAGCGCGCGGAACACCTTGATCTTCTCGTCGCGCACGTGTTCCGCCGCGAAGCTCGCCGGCGGCTCCATGGCGACCAGGGCCAAGAGCTGAAGCATATGGTTCTGGAACATGTCGCGCAACACTCCGGAGGAATCGTAATACCCGGCGCGGCGGCCCACGCCGTCGCTTTCCAGGACCGAAATCTGGACATGGTCGATATAGGCGCGGTTCCATACCGGTTCGAATATGGAATTGGCGAACCTGAACATGAGAACGTTTTGGACCGTTTCCTTGCCCAGGTAATGATCCATGCGGTAAACCCTGGGCTCCTGGATGTGGCAGCAGAGCTCCACTCCGAGCGCCGCGGCGCTGGCCAGATCCCGGCCAAAGGGCTTTTCTATGGCGAGCCTGGCCCAGCCGCCCCAGCCTTGCTCCAGGAGCCCGGCGCGGCCCAAGTAATGCGTGATGGATGTATAGAGCGCGGGAGGCACCGCCAGATAGAAAATGACATTGCCTTGCGTGTCGTGCCGGTTGGCGAGTCGCTGGAGAAGCACTTTAAGCCTCTGATAAGTTTCAGCCGCCGTGTAATCGCCCTGGAGATGCTCCACCGGCGAAAGCCCGCCGAAACGCGCGGGATCAATGGGCGTGCGGCTGACGCCGAGCACGAAAAAACCCTTGGGCAGGAGCTTGCGCTCGCGCAAGCCGTTGAGCGCGGGAAAGAGCTTGCGGCCAGCCAAATCGCCGGATGCTCCGAAAACGACCAAGCCGCAAGGGTCCGGCGCATGCTCCATGCAGAGCCCTTCGCGGATGCTGAATCTCAGGCCCGGCCCGGAGCGCAGTTCCGACCCGTTCATCGCCGCCTCCGAGTCATTGTGGCGGCGGACCCGGCATGGACCGCGTGACCTCCGAACTCGCGGCGCAGGGCGGCCAGAACTTTATTCTCGAAGGAGTCCCTCTGCCTGGAGCGGAAACGCTCGTATAAAGCCATGGTGATGGTCGGCGCCGGAACCGCGCGCTCGATGGCGTCGAGCACGGTCCAGCGTCCTTCCCCGGAATCCTCGACCCAGCCGCGCAAGCCCTTGAGTTGGGGATCCTTACGGAAAGCCTCTTGCGCCAGTTCCAGAAGCCAAGACCGGACCACGCTGCCGCGGTTCCAGAGCCGGCAAAGTCCGTGCAAATCGATTTTGAAGGGCGAGGTGCGCGCCAGCTCAAAGCCCTCGGCATAAGCCTGCATGAGGGCGTATTCAACTCCGTTGTGCACCATCTTGACGAAATGCCCGGCGCCGGTCGGGCCCATCAAGGCATAGCCGTGCTTGGGCGCCAAGGTCTTGAGGGCAGGCTCAACGCGCTTGAAATCCGCATGGGCGCCTCCGGCCATGAGGCAGTACCCCTCTTTGAGCCCCCAGATGCCGCCGCTGACGCCCACGTCCATGAAAGCGATTTTCTTGCGGCCCAGGACCTGGGCGTGGCGGGCAGCATCCTTATAATGCGAATTGCCGCCGTCGACGACCATGTCGCCGGGGGATAGGAGAGCCGACAACGCGTCCACCGATTCCCAAACCGGCTTGCCCGCTGGAATCATGAGCCACACCAGACGCGGGCTCTTGAGCTTCGCCGCGGCTTGCCGAAGATCCTGGGCTTGCCCGGCGCCGGCTCGCGCGGCGCGGGCCAACGCTTGCGCAGACCGGTCGCAGCCCACGACCCGGTGCCCTCCCTTAACAAGCCGGACGGACATGTTGTAGCCCATCCGACCCAGACCGACCATCACTATGCGCATGATATCCTCCGAACCGCCCCATTATAGACCTAACGGGCGGGCCAATCAATAGGCCGGATTTCTTGTCATTTGAAACTTGGTAAGATGAGCCGTATGCCGACCAAGGCCTCGGACCAAGGCTGGACCTTTCTGCGCAACGGCCGCAAGGTCCGCAAAGACTGCCCTTGCCTCATGGCGGGCGGGGATATCGATGAGCTTGTCTCCGTCTTGGGAGCGGCCCTGGCCGCGTTGGCGCAAAGACGCGCCATGGCCCGGGTTAGCTCTACGCTGGAGGATGCTCAAAAGGCGCTGCTGGCCGCTGGCTGCGCTTTCTCATGCCCCAAACCTATCCGCGGCAAGAAGCCGTTTTCTTTATCCCGGGATATCCGCGCCCTGGAGCGCTCCCTTGAGCTGCTAGACTACGACCTGCCGCGTCTCACCGGCTTCGTCGTGCCCGGAGGCAGTCCCGCCGGAGCCTGGCTGCATGTGGCCCGCTCCGTGTGCCGCCGCGCCGAGCGCAACGTCGCGGCCCTGGCCGGCCGCGAGCCTGTCCCGGAAGGGCTTTTGGCCTTCCTCAACCGGCTCTCCCAATGGCTCTTCGCGGCCGCGCGCTGGGTCAATGCCAGAAAGCAGCGCCCTGAACCTCTCTGGCGCTAAAGACGGTTCGTATCGAAATCCGGGACGCCCAGTTCCTCTAAAACAGCGGGGAGCCGCCCGCCGAGGGGGACCGCCCGCGCCAAGTTGCGCCGGGACATAACGGGAGGGATATGCGGGATGACGGCTGACATCTTGGTCACGTCCTCCCCCCGGCACCCGTCGACCGGACATTTATTGGAGACGCGGCAGCCGTCTTTCTCGACATAGTCAACCTCGCCGCGCACCAGGATGCCCTCGATGAGGCCGCTGGCGGCGTTGAAGACCGCCGAGCCCGAGTTGCCGCCGTAAGTGTCCAGGTTAGCCACGAAATATCCCTGCGGCGAGACGTCGCGCGCCCTGGCCCCGCCGGCGACCTTGGTGGGCAGACCGGCTGGATGGCCGATGACGAAAAGTTCCGCGCCGTTGGCGATGTCGTTGGTCCGATGCAGGGCCAGAGGCGCGTGATTCTTGACGATCCGGTCCAGCTTGATCAAGGCCCAGTCGGCCCCGGCGTTTTCCTGGGCGCGGGCGATGATGCCGGCGCAGCCGTAGACCTCGGAGGCGGGCACGGTCTTGGGCATTTGACCGGCTTTCTTGATGCCAAAGCCGAATACGAACTTGGTGCCCCGGCAGTCGACGGCGCTCTTGACGCAGTGGCCGGCGGTCATGATTATGTCCGGGGCGATGAGCGATCCCGAGCAAAAGGCGCCGGTTTCCTGGTCGTAGAAAGGCTCTTCCTTGCAGAGGTTTCCGCTTTTCCCGTAGGGCTGCGTGGCCAGCCGCGCTTGCCTGCGCAGCAGCGGCCGGCTGACGCTTCCGGCCTCGAAGAGCGCCACGGTCGAGTCCGCGAGCTTAAGAACCCGGGCGTCCTTGACCTGATACAGATCGAGCCGATCATCGTCGCCGTAAACAACCTCGGGCTGGAACTGGGCCAGGGCGCAGCGTCCCATGAACAGGACCGACAACGTCGTCAGCCAAAAAAATTTTCTCATGCGAGTCTCCTGAAAATCCGTCTGGGCGGACGCCGTGCGATGCGTCTTGCGCATTGTAGCACAAAAACGACGTTTTAGGCCTAAAGACCCATCATGACCTAGGCCTTATGGTCCCGATTAAAGGACCCGAACACGGCGCGCGCGGCCAAAGATGTTATAATATGCCGCCATGAAAGCAGGCGGTTCGCGCGGAATTTGCAGGACGATCCAAGGACTGGCCTTAAGTCTCGCCGCTCTTTGCGCTTTCTTTGCCGCTTGCCGTCGGGCCCAGCCCAGCGGCGCGCGGCAGGCCTTCCTTTCTTATCATGAGGCCGTCTTCCATTTAGACGCACGCGCCGCGCGGCGCCACATGTCGGCGGACCTGACCCGGCGCTTCGACCAGTGGCTGGATAGGACCGCGGTCCTATCCGACGACATGAAGATGAAGATCCTTTTCGCCGGCCTGCCCTACCGGCCGCAATTGCGCGGCGTCAGCGTGCGCCGCGACGAGGCGCTGCTGACCATGACCGGCGAGACCGTGGGCGGGCAGAAAGTGACCGGCCGCGTGACCATGATTCGCGATAACGGCGATTGGCGGGTCCAGAGCCTGCAGTGCGACGTCGCCGGCGACGTCATAAGCCTCTAACCTAGGCCGCCGACGAGCGCCCTAAGGCGCGGCCTGTCCGGAAGGCGCGACGCTGGCGCTGGAAACGGCGATTGCCTCAACGCCCGAGGGTATCGGGGCCACGGGCGGCGACTGCGGGTTCGTCGCGGCGCTCGAGGAGACCGGCACCGCGGCAACCTCCGCCGTCTGGGGCGGCGGCGCCGTTGCCTCAGGCGCGACCGGCATGGATGCCGCCGCGGCGCTGCTCACGGCGGGAACCCCCATCCCGCCCGCGGGCGGCGGGCCGGAAGCGAGCGGCTCCGCCCCGCCGGCCGGCGGGGCGGAAGGCGCCGGCGGCAGAGAAGCGCTCAGGCTGGCGGAAATTTTCGAGGCCAGTTCGGGCATGAGCGCTTTCCAGCGATCCATCAGCTGTTGGGGCAGGGTCTTGAACTCATAGAGGCTTCGGGCCGCGGCCCGGTCCTCGACCTTGTCCTCGTGATGCCACACCACCCGCAGCGTCGAGGCGCGCACCAGCCGGCTGGCGGCGTTGAGCGTCGGGATCATGTTGCCGTCGTCGTCCGCCGCCAAGGCGGGGAGCACGCCCACCTCCAGGACCAGGGCGTCGTCCAGGGAAAGGACGCCCGCGTAATCGCGCGGATGAGGCTGGGTCAAATCGCCGTAGAAATATTTCCTCTGCCATTCCAGGATGTCGGAGGCGCGATTGAAGCCGCGCAGCGTGGCGGTCCCGAGATCCGCCTCGGCCGCGGAAACGAACTTGGCCGGAAATCCGCTCGAAGAAAGCGCGCTCATGAGCGGCGGCTCCAGGAGCTCCTCCGGCTTCCAGCGCGGCAGGTACTGCGCCAAGCCCGCGGATGCGGCCTTGTCCCGGTCGTCCTGAAAAGTCTGCACCACGGCGCTGAACAAGGGCATGGTCTTGGCCGCTGACTCCGCTTTGGACTCGCTATCGCTGATCACCCACGGCCCGGGCGCGGCAAAAACCAGGACCACCGTCCGTTGCCCCGCGTCGACGGTGTGCGGGGAGAGAACGGGTTCGGTGACAGCGACGCAGGCTCCGCAAAGCAGGGGCAGGATGAGAGGCCAATGTCTTTTCATGGCGATGCCGTCTATAAAAGGATATATTATTTTAATGCGGCAGCCGCGGTCCGGGCGGAAAAATCCAAAGGCGCATGCGTTGCCGATTTCTTGAAGTGAGCGGAATTCGACTGGCCGTTTCGACCGCGCTGGCGGGCATCGCAGGCTTGGGGATTTTGGGATACCTCGGGTTTTCTTGGCGCTTGCACTATCCGGATGTCAGGGCCTATCCGGTCCGTGGCGTGGACGTGTCCCATCACCAGGGCAAAATCTCTTGGGAAAAACTCGCGGCGCAGCGCATCCGATTCGCCTATATCAAGGCCACCGAAGGCGGAGACTTCCAGGATCACGAGTTCCGCGCCAACTGGGAAGGGACGGCGCGCAGCGGAATCGCGCGAGGGGCGTACCATTTTTTCTCGCTCTGCAAGCCGGGAGACGAACAGGCCCGCAATTTCATCAAGACCGTCCCGCTTGAGCCCGGAGCTTTGCCGCCGGCCGTGGACTTCGAATTCATGGGCAACTGCAAGGCTCGACCGCCGCGCGAGGACGTCCTGCGCGAGTTTTTCGCTTTTTCCCGGGCCGTGGAGTCCAGATACGGCGCTCTTCCGATCATATATGTCACGGGAGAAGCCTATGAGCGCTATTTGGAGGGCCAGGTCGATCCATATCGCCTCTGGGTCAGAGGGATCGTGTTCAAACCCCGACTTTCAAGCGGCCGGGTCTGGTCCTTCTGGCAGTATTCCCACCATGCCCGATTGGACGGCATTCGAGGTCGGGTCGACATGAATGTCTTCAACGGCAGCCCGGAGGAATTCGAGAGACAATTCCCCGCGGCGCGCATTTCTATTGACAAATGAACGGCCTCCTGGCATAATCATAACCGCGCCGAGGAACGTTCAGCCTGGGAGGGTCGCCCTCCGTGAGGACGCTCAGGATCGGCGTGTTTTTTTTGTGGACCGGGGCGAGCCCCGTCGGGGCCGTCGCCGTCTTGCCCGCGCCAGGCTTTGACATTTCCATCCCGCCCAGCCAGGTCCGCCGTCTTGGGCGCAAGATCTGGCACAACGAGTGCCGCGGCACCTCTTCGGGCCTGACCTCGTGGAACCGCGGCGAGGAGTTCGCCTCCCTGGGCATAGGCCACTTCATTTGGTATCCGGAAGGTCGAAGCGGTCCGTTTCAGGAGAGCTTTCCCCAACTGCTGGCTTTTCTGGAGCGCCACGGCGCGGTATTGCCGGATTGGCTCACGGTCTGCGTAGGCTGCCCCTGGCCCAGCCGCCGCGACTTTCAGCAAGACTTCCATTCCCAGCGCATGGACGAGCTTCGCCGGCTCTTGGCCCAAACCGTGCCCCTACAGGCCCGCTTTATCGTCGAGCGGCTCGAAGGCGCCCTGCCGCGCATGCTGGCCGGTCTTGCCCCCGATGAGCGCAGGCGGGTGCGCTCCCAATTTTATCGCGTGGCGCGGCAGCCGGCCGGAGTATACGCCCTGGTGGACTACGTCAACTTCAAAGGCGAGGGGCTCAAGGCTCAGGAGAACTACAACGGCGAGGCTTGGGGCTTGCTGCAGGTCCTGCAAGGCATGAACGGCACCCTGCCGGGCCGGCCCGCGCTCGAGGAGTTCGCGCAATCAGCGGACCGGGTCCTGACCCGTCGCGTGCAAAACTCCCCGCCCGACAGGCACGAAGCGCTCTGGCTTCCGGGCTGGCGGCAGCGCCTGCAGACTTATCGCGCGCCAACGGCCGATTCCTAAACGTAAAACTCCCGCCCCCGTCTCGAACGCGGGCAAATTGCTACAATGAGCATGATGCATTCGCCCGATATCGACATCCAGGTCGTCATAGACCGGCCGGTGGACAAGGTCTTCGAGGCCTGGATCAAACCCGAGCTCCTGGAGCAATGGCTGGCGCGCAAGGCGCGCGTGGAGCCCGCCCCGGGCGGAGCCTACGAGATGTTCTGGGATATCGAGAACCCGGCGATCAACAGCACCCAGGGCTGCCGCATAGCCGACATCGTGCCCAACGCGGAGCTCAGCTTCAACTGGCGAGGCCCGGAACCATATTCCTCGGTCATGGGCTGCGCCACGCGGGTGTTCGTCCGCCTGGAGCCCCGCGGCGCCAGCACCCTGCTGCGCTTCGTGCACACGGGCTGGGGCGCGGGACAGCAGTGGGAAGAGGCCCGCCTTTGGATGGCCGAGACCTGGCGCAAGGCCATCGAGAACCTCAAAAGCTTCCTGGAATCCTCGGAAAAAATGCTCGACAACTTGTCCATGAATTAACCCCAACCATGATCCAAAAACTTTTTGAAGCCGTCTTCGGAACTTCCAGCGAGCGCTGGCTCAAGCGCTTCGAGCCCACGCTGGCCCGCATCAACGAACTCGACGCCGAGGTCAAGGCCCTGCCTGACTCGGCTTTCCCGGAAAAGACGGCCGAGCTGCGCCGGCGCCTGGCCGAGGCCATGGAGAACGTCAAGGACGGCACGAGCGATGAGGAACGCAAGGCCCATGCCGAGGCCGAGAAAGCGGCCTTGTTCGAGCTCTTGCCCGAGGCCTTCGCCCTGGTGCGGGAGGCTTCCCGGCGCGCCATCGGGCTGAGGCATTACGACGTGCAGCTTCTGGGCGGCATGGTGCTCAATGAGGGCGGCATCGCGGAGATGAAGACCGGAGAAGGCAAGACCCTGGTGGCCACCGCCCCGGTCTACCTCAACGCCTTGACCGGCCGCGGAGTCCACGTGGTCACGGTCAACGACTATCTGGCCAAGCGCGACTCCGAATGGATGGGCGCGGTCTATCGGTTCCTAGGCCTGAGCGTGGGCCGGGTTCAGCACGACATGAGCGGACCGGAACGCCAGGAGGCCTACCGCAGCGACGTCACCTACGTCACCAACAACGAGGTGGGCTTCGACTACCTGCGCGACAACATGGTGGTGCGCTGCGAGGAGCGCGTGCTCCAGCCCCTGAACTTCGCCATCATCGACGAGGTCGACTCCATCCTCATCGACGAGGCCCGCACCCCGCTGATCATATCGGGCGCGGCCGAGAGATCCACGGACCGTTACGCCATCGTCAACCGCATGATCCCCACCTTCCACGTGCGCATGATCACAGAGGAAGAGGAGATCAAGGCCAAATACGACGGCACGGATCTCTCCAAGGGCTATGATGCCATCGTCGACGAGAAAAATCACACCGCGGTTCTGACCGAGGACGGCGTCAAAAAGGCTGAGAAGCTTCTTAATATTCCCAATCTCTACGATGATCTCGAGGGCGAATGGGTGCACCATATCACCCAGGCCCTGCGCGCCCATTATCTCTACCGCCGCGACGTGGAGTACGTTATCAAGGACGGAGAGGTGGTCATCGTCGACGAGTTCACGGGCCGGCTCATGCCGGGCCGGCGCTGGTCGGACGGCCTGCACCAGGCCGTGGAGGCCAAGGAGATGCTGGCGCCCCGCGAGGAGAATCAGACGCTGGCCACCATCACCTTCCAGAATTTCTTCAAGCTTTACCGCAAGATGGGCGGCATGACCGGCACGGCCATGACCGAGGCGGACGAATTCTGGGAGATATACAAAGTCAAGGTCTGCGAGATACCCACCCACAATCCCATGGTCCGCGAGGACCTCTCCGACCTCATCTACCGCACGGAACGGGAAAAATACAACGCCATCGTCGAGGAGATCTCCGAGCTTTGGAAAAAGGGGCGGCCGGTCCTGGTGGGCACGCGCTCCATCGAGAAATCCGAAAAGCTTTCGGCCATGCTGAGGCCCATGGGGATCCCCCATCAAGTCCTCAACGCCAAGTACCATGAGATGGAAGCCCAAATCATCGCCCAGGCCGGCAAGAAAGGCGCGGTCACCATCGCCACCAACATGGCCGGCCGCGGCACGGACATCCTGCTGGGCGGCAACCCGCAGGACACCTCGGAATACGGAGACGTAAAGTCCGTAGGCGGGCTGCACGTGCTGGGCACCGAACGCCACGAGGCGCGGCGCATCGACAACCAGCTGCGCGGCCGCTGCGGCCGGCAAGGCGATCCCGGATCCTCGCGCTTTTACCTGGCGCTCGATGACGAGCTTATGCGCCTTTTCGGCTCGGATCGTCTTTCCACCATCATGGAGAAGCTGGGCATGAAGGAGGGCGAGGTCATCGAGTCCGGGCTCGTCTCCCGCCAGATCGAGGGCGCCCAGCGGCGCGTGGAGACGCACAATTTCGATATCCGCAAGCAGCTGCTCGATTACGACAACGTCATGAACAAGCAGCGCGAGGTCATCTACAAACTGCGCAACCAGGTCCTGGACCACGAAACCATCTCCGAGCAGATCAAGATGATGATCCGCGAGGACATCGCGGACCGCATGGCCCAGGTCGCGCCGGGCGACTCCTATCCCGAAACGTGGGATCTGGCCGGGCTCAAGGCCTATCTCGAACGCGTCTTCGCCCTGGACTGGGAGATCCCGGCCCAGGTCGCCCGCCTGGACCGCGCCGTCCTGAAAGAAGAACTGACGCGCGCGGCCCTGGAGCGCTACGCCCAAAGGGATCAGGAATTCGAGGGCTATAATTTCCGGGAAGTCGAGAAGATGATCCTGCTGCAGATGATCGACAAGGCCTGGAAGGGGCACCTTTACGATCTCGACCATCTCAAGAAGTCCATCGGCCTGCGCGCCTACGGGCAAAAGGACCCAAAGATCGAGTATCAGCGCGAATCTTTCGCCATGTTCGAGACCATGCTGGCCAAGATTCGCGAGCAATCCGTGGAATATGTCTTCAAGGTGCAGGCGCCCCGCCTGCCCCCTCCGCCCGCGCCGGCGCGCGAGCTGCGCGAGGAGCCGGCGGCCGTGGCCGGCGGCAAGCCCGCCGCGGCTCAGTCGAGGAACTCCGTCCTGCAGAAGCCGGCCGCGGACGGCCCGCGCGAGATCCACAAGATCGGCCGCAACGATCCCTGCTACTGCGGTTCCGGGAAGAAATACAAGAAGTGCCACGGGGCCTGAACCTCCGTGCGGCGGCCCGGGAAGGGATTGAGAAATAATTGTCTTGCCCTGTCGGGCGCTCTGGCTTGCGGCAGCCTGACGGCGCTGGCCTTGCCCCGGCCCGGCTTATGCCTGCTGGCCTGGTTCTCCCTGACGCCGCTTTTCGCTTTATGGCGGCGCTCGTCCGGCTGGCGCCAGGCCGCGCTGCTCGGCCTGGCCGCGGGCTTCGGCTTTCATGGGACCGCATTGTATTGGATTTACAGCACTTGCCGCTTCGCCGGGCTTGCCGTGTTCGTGGGAGTTCTAGCCTGGGCCAGCCTCGCCTTTTTCATGGCCTTGAATTGGGGGCTTATCGGCGCGCTGGGCCGTTGGGCCGAGCCCAAAGGAGCCTTGCGGCCATGGGCCTGGGCCGCGGTTTGGACGGCGGTGACCTTCGCGTGCGAGCGTTGGACACCGCGCCTGTGCATCGACATGCTCGGCTACACGCAGTGGCGGTTCATATCCCTGCTTCAGGTCAGCAGCCTGGCCGGACCGCATTTCCTGGGATTTGTCGTTGTGGCCGCCAATGCCGTGGGTGAGGGCGCGTGGGACGAATTCCAGCGCCGAAAAATCCAATGGATCAACCCTTGCGCGATCCTGCTGCTTATCGCCGGGTCTCTGGGATACGGCTTTGCCCAATTGGCGCGGCGGTCCGCCGCCATGAGCGGCTCTTTTCTGCGCGTTGAGATCCTGCAACCGGTCGTGGATCAGTACCAGAAGTTCGATGCCCTCTACGCGCGGCGCATCCAGGACAATTTCGCCGAGCTGCTGTCCCGGCCGCGGGCCGGCGCTGCGGACCTGGTGGTTTGGCCAGAAACCTGCCTGCCTGATTGGGTCATGGCCAGACAAGGCATCCCCCAGGTGGCCGCCTGGGCGCGCAAGCTCAAATCCTTCCAACTCGTGGGAGCGGTATCCCAGGACCGGGACGCGAGCCACAATTCCGCCTTTCTGATTTCTCCCGAGGGCCAAGTGCAAGCCGCCTACCACAAGCGGCAGCTCGTGCCTTTCGGGGAATTCGTGCCCTTTAAATTCCTCGGCCGGTTCATCGGCATCCTCGATCAGATGGGAGGACTGGCTCCGGGCGCGGCTCTCCAGCCGCTCTTTGAGACGCCCTTGGGAACAGCCGCGGCCGGAATCTGCTACGAGGCGGCATTCCCGCGCCTGGCGCGCTCTGACGCGGCACGCGGGGCGCGGCTCGTGTTCAACCTGACCAACGACGGCTGGTACAAGGACACCTGGGGGCCTTACCAGCATTTCGGGGTGAACATCTACCGCGCCATCGAGAACCGGGTGACGGTGGTGCGCTGCGGCAACACCGGCATTTCCGCGGTCATCGATCCTTGGGGCGTGGTCACGGCCCAACTCGCTCTAGGCCAGCGCGGCCGGCTCGACGCGCGAGTGCCGTCGTCCGATCCGTTTCCCCGGCGATCTTTTTACGCGCGCCACGGGGATTGGTTCGGCGGCCTCTGCCTCATGGCCATGGCCGCGCTCGTCCTGGCGGTCTTTTGGCGGCCGTGACCCGCCTCGTCTTCTCGCCCCATTACACCGTCGACCTGGGCGGACACGTGTTTCCCACGGAGAAGTTCCAATTGGCCGCGCGGCTCCTGGCTCCCGTCTGCCGGATCACGGCCCCCCGGGAGCCGGCGCGCGAGGATATGCTCCTGGCCCATGACCCGGACTGGGTGGACAAAGCCATTTCCGGACGGATGAGCCTGGCCGATGAGACGCTGATGGAATTGCCCTTCACGCCGCGGGTCGCCCGGGCGCATCGCCTCCAAGCGGCCGGAACCATTCTGGCCTGCCGGCACGCGCTCAAACGCGGCGCCGGCCTGCACGCGGGCGGCGGATCGCACCATGCCTTCCGCGGACACGGCGAAGGCTTCTGCGTCATTAACGACATCGCCATAGGCATCCTCAAGATGCGCGCCGAGGGCCGCATCCGCCGAGCCGCGGTCATAGACCTGGACGTTCACCAGGGCAACGGCACCGCCGCCATCTTCGCCGATGATCCGGACACCTTTACTTTCTCCATGCACCAGAAAGACCTCTACCCCGAGATCAAGGAACGCTCCAGCCTGGACGTGGAGCTCCGGGCGGGCATGGGCGACCGGGCCTACCTCGACCGTCTGCGCGAAAGCCTGCCCGCGGTCTTCGAACACAAGCCGGAGTTGGTCATTTATCAGGCGGGGGTGGATGGGTGGGAGCGCGACCTTCTTGGGGGACTCAAGCTCAGCGCGGCGGGTCTGCGGGCCCGCGACGAACTGGTGCGAAAGGGTTGCCAAAGCCATGGCGTTGCCGTTGCGGTGACCCTGGGCGGGGGTTATGCTCGCGACGTCATGGAGACGGCGCGGCTGCATGCCCAAACGCTCCTGGTTTTTGCGGGCCGCAGCGAAGAAATTTCGTAGAATAGGACCATGGATCCCGAGTTCGAGCAGACTTCCCGGCGGCTGGAGGCCGCGGTCTCGACCCTCGACCAGGTGGCCAAGATACTGGACCTGCCCAAACTGCGCCAAGACGTGGCCGCCAGGGAATCGGAGGCTTCCGCCCCCGCCTTCTGGCAGGATTCAGCCCTTGCTAAAAAGAAGTCCAAAGAACTCAACGATTTAAAAAAGCTCCTGGGACATTACGAAAAAGCCAGCGGTTCCCTCGAGGACCTGAAAGCCCATCTGGATTTGGCCCGCGAGGCCTCGGATCCGGGCGAACTCAAGGAAGTCGGCCAGGGCTTGGCCGCAGCGGAACGCATCCTTCAGGACATGGACGCGCGGCTCAAGCTTTCCGGGGATTTCGACCAGGACGACGCCATCATCAGCCTGCATGCCGGCGCGGGCGGCACCGAGGCTTGCGACTGGAACGAGATGCTGCTGCGCATGTACACCCGCTGGGCCCAGCAGCGCGGCTTCGAACTGGTCATCACCGACATTCTCAAAGGCGAGGAAGCCGGGGTCAAATCGGTCACGGCCTTCGTGCGGGGCGAGTGCGCTTACGGCTATCTCAAGGGCGAGATGGGGGTACACCGCCTGGTGCGCATTTCACCCTTCGATTCCAACAAGAGGCGGCACACTTCTTTCGCGTCCATGGACGTTCTGCCGGACATCGAACAGGAGATCGACATACAAGTCCCGGACTCGGACATCAAGCTCGACACCTTCCGCGCCGGCGGCCACGGCGGCCAGAACGTCAACAAGGTGGAGACGGCCGTGCGGCTGACCCACATCCCCACGGGCCTGGTGGTGGCCTGCCAGACCGAGCGCAGCCAGCTGCAGAACCGCCTCAACGCCATGAAGCTGCTCAAGGCCAAGCTCTATCAGATCGAGCTGGACAAGAAGCGCTCGGCTTTGGAGCGGCACTACGACGGCATGGGCGACATCGCCTGGGGCCACCAGATCAGGTCCTACGTCTTCATGCCCTACCAGCTCGTCAAGGATCTGCGCACCGGATATTCCACGTCCCAGATCAACGCGGTCATGGACGGGGACCTGGATCCCTTCATCCAAGCCTACCTCAACTGGCTGGCCGCCGGCTCCCCGCCCCGGGTCAAGGACTCGGGGGACGATCAAGCCTAGCCCAGCTCGGAAATGTTCGAGACGGGAGGGAACAAAAAACGGGCCCAGCTCGTATATATACGAGGGGTCAAGCCATTAAAAATCTCGCCGCCACCGAAGCCGACAAACTCCTTCGCGATATCCGGGCGCTCATCGCAACGACGCGCGGCCAGGTCGCTCAGGCCGTCAATTCCGAGCTGGTCATGCTGTATTGGAGCATCGGCCGGCGTATCCGACAAGAAATCCTGGGAGATCGACGGGCAAAATACGGCAAACAGATTTTCTACTTGCTGAGTAGAAAATTGACACAGGAATACGGACAGGGATTCAATATGGCCAACCTGTTCCATATGGCTAGATTCGCCGAGGTCTTTCCAGACCAAAAGATTTTCTACACACTGTGTAGAAAATTGAGCTGGAGCCACTTCCGACTCATAGTCTACCTCGAAGACGACCTCAAACGCGATTTCTATGCCGAGATGTGCCGCCTGGAACGCTGGAGCGTGCGCACCCTCCAAAAGAAAATCGCCGGCATGCTCTTTGAGCGCACGGCCCTTTCGAGAAAGCCCGCCAAGCTCGCGGCACTGGAACTGCGCAGCCTTCGCCAAGAAGACAAGCTCACCCCGGACCTCGTCTTCCGCGACCCCTACTTTCTGGACTTCCTCGGCCTCAAGGGCGCCTACCAAGAAAAAGACGTCGAAGCCGCCATCCTGCGCGAGATGGAAGCCTTCATCCTCGAGTTGGGCGCGGGCTTCGCCTTCGTTGCACGTCAGAAACGCATTCAGATAGGCGCCAACGACTACCACCTCGACCTTCTCTTCTACCATCGCCGGCTCAAGCGACTTATCGCCATCGAGCTCAAGCTCGACAAATTCAAGCCGGAGTTCAAAGGCCAGATGGAACTCTACCTGCGCTGGCTGGAAAAGCACGAGCAAGGGGAGGGAGAAGCGCCTCCCATCGGCCTGATCCTATGCGCCGGACAGAGCGGCGAGGAGGTGGAACTGCTCCAACTCGACAAGATCGGCATCCGGGTGGCGCAGTACATGACCGAGCTTCCGGCCCGCGGCATCCTGGAAAGCAAACTGCATGAGGCTATCCGCTTGGCCCGGAAACGACTGGCGCAGCGGGACGCCGCTTAAGGTCTTAAGGACAGGCTAAGCAAAAGGCCGCGCGCTAGACGTAAATACTTCGTCGTTGGCCAGGGTGCCCGACAATGCCTTGACGCCAGAATAGAAAGCCCGCTGTCAGCCCGCAGGCCAGGGCGATCCATTGCGCCGGCGACAGGAAATCCGGCAGCCAAAGCAGCCGGCCGCGGTCATCGCCGCGGAAAAACTCCACGCCGAAGCGGATGGCCGAGTAGAGGATAAGATACCCGTAAAAGGCGCTGCCGCGGGCCAAGCGTCCGCGTTCTATGCGGGGCAGCATGTAAAACATGAGAAACAAACACAGGACCAGCACTGTGCCAGCCTCGTAAAGCTGGGTGGGATGAAGGGGAATTCCCAACATATTTTCAGCCACGCTGCTGGCCGGGCTCGTAAAACGGATTGCCCAAGGCAGGCCGGCAGGACGTCCATGGCAGCAGCCCGCGCAAAGGCAGGCCAGCCGGCCGATCCAAAGCCCCAAGGCCAGGGCGGCCGCCCCATAGTCTCCGTAGGGCGCGTAGCGGCGGGGCCTGTGGGCCCGGTTGTATAGCCGAAGGCAGAGCCAGCCGCAGGCGATCGCGCCGATCACCTCGAACCAGTGCACCCAGCCCGAATTCCAGTCGTAAAGAAGGATATCCCACGGCGGGGCCGAGAAGTCCCGCCACTCCACGATAAAAAATCCGATCTTGCCGCCCAAGACTCCGCCCAGGATATGGGCATAGATCAGGGCCCAATACCAACGATCCTCGAAGTCCAGGGCAGGAGAGCGGCCGCGCTGGGCCGCGAACCAGGTCAGCCCCAGAATGACGCCGGCGACGATCAGGATGCCGTAGGGATGCAGGCGCAGGCCGAAAATATCCACAAAGGGCAGCACTGCTGAAAGAATATCACATGAACAGGCCGGGCGTCACTTGGCGTAAAACCCGACGGTTATCCGAAATTCGCGTTGGCCGATGACGCGAGTCGCGACGACTTGCTGCCCGGCCGCAAGCCTCTGCTCCGCGTGCTCGATGAGCGACATTTCCTTGCCGAACGGAACATCACCCTTGACCCAGCGCATATTCGAAAGTATTTGATGCCAGTATAACGTGCAGCCTACGACCCTGAAATTGAAAAGATAGAACGATTCCATTTCGACGAACTGGGCGTCGCCTTGCTGTAGATGCGCCGCCCAATAAAGATCGACGGCCGCTAATTCAGTCACGATGCGCGACTCCTCGACGGCCTTGCCCTTGTAGTCCCTGAACTCTTCGCTGACCGCGTCCCGGTACTGGATATGGTTATAGATGAAGAATTGGCGGCCCGATGCGGCCTGACTCAGATCAGCCGATCCCTCCTTGCCCTGGTACACCTCATCCAGGACTTCCTTGAAGGTTTGCCTCGGGGCAGGCCGGCCCGGCGCAACCGAGCGGCCATGCTCCTCGACTGATTGTTTCAGGGCCAAGGCCGACACGCGACCCCGCTGCAATTGCCGCTGAAAATCCGAACCCAGCCAGGCTTCTTGTCCCCAGGCGGACAAGCCGAGCAGGGTCAAGGCTGGAAGCAGGAGGAATCGAATTTTATATTTCATTGTAAGCATAGCATAGCCGGCCTGGCGCATAGACGCCTGGGCACTCGGGCCCAGGGAGGACAAACAAAAGACCTACGCCCCGCAACGAGGCGTAGGTCTATGGTTTTAACCGGAGGTCAGTACTTCTGCGACGGATCGAGCTTGACGCCCGGGCCCATGGTCGAAGACAGGGTCACGCTCATGAGGTATATCCCCTTGGAAGAGGACGGCTTGGCCTTGATGAGCGCCTCCATCACGGTCTTGACGTTGCCCGCGAGCTTGGCCGGCTCGAAAGAGGCTTTCCCTACCGGGACGTGGATGATGCCGTAGTCGTCGACCTTGTACTCCACGCGCCCGGCCTTGAGCTCCTTGACCGTCTTGCCCACGTCCATGGTCACGGTTCCGCTCTTGGGGTTGGGCATGAGGCCCTTGGGGCCGAGGACCTTGCCGAGCTTGGAGAGATCCTTCATCATGTCCGGAGTCGCCACGAGTATGTCGAAGTCCAAAAATCCCTTGGATATCTGGTCCACCAGATCCGCGCCGCCCACCACGTCGGCGCCGGCGGCCGTGGCGTCGCGCTGCTTCTCGCCTTGCGTGACCACCGCGACCTTCTTGGTCTTGCCCAGGCCATGCGGCAGGCTCACGACGCCGCGCACCTGCTGGTCGGCTTGCTTGGGATCGACTCCCAGGCGCGCGTGCAGTTCCACGGTCTCGTCGAACTTGGCCGTGGCGCACTTCTTGACCAGGGTTACGGCCTCGTCGAGATTATAAAGCTTGGCGAGGTCCACGTCTTTGGTAAGACCAACGATTCTCTTTCCCATGATTTCTCCTTGACCTGTTGGCGTCCCGTCGCGCGGGACTCGGTCCGACTGCTTTTACTATTGGAATGCTACGAAATCTCGATGCCCATGGACCGGGCCGTGCCCTTGACCATCTGCAGGGCGCTCTTGAGGTCCTTGGTGTTGAGATCCGGCATCTTCTGCGTGGCGATCTCCTCGGCCTGCTTGAGCGTGATCTTGCCGACCTTGTTGCGGTTGGGCTCTCCCGAGGCCTTGGCCAGGCCGGCGGCGCGCTTCAAGAGCGATGAAACCGGAGGCATCTTGGTGATGAAGGTAAACGACCTGTCTTCAAAGACGGTGATGACCACCGGGATGGTCATGCCCGCCTCCATCTTCTTGGTGCGCTCGTTGAATTGCTTGCAGAAATCCATGATATTGACGCCGTGCTGACCCAGAGCCGGGCCCACGGGCGGAGCCGGATTGGCGGCTCCCGCCGGGATTTGAAGCTTGATGAGGGTTTTTACTTTCTTGGCCATAATTCTCTCCTGACAAAAAGCCGCGCGATAACGTCCACTCCGAGAAACAGCACCAGCACCTTCCAGAAAACCACCCGCTCCGCTCCAAAGACCCACCGCGTAAACTCGGCGGAGAACAAAAGCGGCCACAGCAGCCTGACCAACAAAGCCGCGACCAGGGTTCGGCCGAAAAGAGCCAAAAAACCCACCCCAAACGCCGCCGCCATGGTCAACAAGGCCAGAATAGCGCCAAACCAGCCCGGCACATGCGCTCCGGCCACGTGAACCTTAGGCTCGCGCTGGCGCGGCAGTATTTCCACCTGCGTCACTACAGCTTCTCGACCTGCAGGAAGTCGAGCTCCACGGGAGTAGGCCGGCCGAAAATAGTGACCATGGCCTTGATCTTGGCCTTGGCCTCGTTGACTTCCTCGACCACGCCCGTGAAATGCCGAAAGGGACCCTCGATGATGCGGATATTCTCGCCCTTCTCGAACTGGACCGCCGGCCGCGGCTTGCCGCCGGCCGTGGAAGCGGTCAGTTCCAGAATGCCCTTGATCTCGTCATCGGGCAGGGGCGTGGGGTTGGGCTCGCCCAGGAAGTGGCTTACGCCGGGAATGGCCTTGACCATCCAATAAGTTATCTCATCGACCCGCATGTCGATAAGGACATAGCCGGGAAAAAATTTGCGCTTGGATATTTTTTTCTTGTTCTTCTTGACCTCGACGACATCCTCGGTGGGGATAAGCACCGAGTATATCTTGTCCTGGAGGTTCTCCAGGGCGATCTTGGTTTCGAGGGCGTTTTTGACGCGGTCTTCCCACCCCGACTGGCAATGGACGACGTACCAACCGCGTTCCAAGGTGCTGGTGGTCATGTTACCTGCCTAGGACGGAGCCTAAGATGATAGAAAGCACGAAGTCGATGGAAGCGACATAGACGGATATGATCGCCACGATCAGGACCACGGCGCGGGTGGACCCCAACGCTTCCTGGCGTGAAAGCCAGGTCGCTTTCTTGAGCTCGTAATACGCCTCTTTGACGAATTGAATGGCACTATTCATGCGCGCCTCGCGACCGCGCGGCGCCCTGCGGGGGCGCCAGGACTCGAACCTGGAGTCTCGGTTTTGGAGACCGATGGTTTAACCAATTAACCGACACCCCCACAGGCACCGGCATGCGGCTACTTCACTTCCTTATGCAGGGTCTGCTTGCCGCAAGCCCTGCAAAACTTCTTGATCTCGAGCTTGAAGTCTTTCTTCTTGCCCCGCTGGAAATGGTAATTCTTGTTCTTGCAGCCCGCGCAACCGAGCGTGACGATGACTCTATCGCCCATGGACTACTCGATGATATCGGCGACCACGCCG
>DMMY01000018.1 GCA_003452935.1 Elusimicrobiota bacterium | reverse complement strand
ACGTGAGCCTGAGCACGGTGCCGGCCGGAAGCGGCCCTGCTGCGACTTTGACCGGTCTTGTGGCCGAGACCACTTACTATCTGTTCGTGGACGCCCGGAATTGGGACAATGCCTCCAGCGGGTACGCGGCCCTGGGCTCGACCGCCACCTTGGCGACGCCCAAACCGCCGCCCGGCGCGCCGTGGATTTCAGCGGTCCATGTCTCCAGCATCACCGTGTCCTGGACTTCGGTGGGGAGCGGCGGCTACGAGTTGGATGCCTCTACCGACGTCAACTTCACGGGGGTGTTGAGTTCCTCGGTCACGGCGGACGGCGGCGCGGGCTTCTTGACGGCCTTGAGCCCGGCTTTGACTCCGAACACGACCTACTACCTGAGGGCGGGGGCGCTGTGGGGCGCCACGACCAGCTATGCCGCGACGCTTAACGCCGCCACCCTGGCCGCCGTGCCGGGCACGGCCGCTTCGACTTTCACGGCCGTGTATGCGACATCCATGACGGTCATGTGGTCCGCGAACGGCAATCCCCTCAACGTGACGACCTACACCGTGGTCTTGAGCACGGGCGCGGCTTATCCCAACAGTTTTGCGGGCAACGTCATCCTCTCCACCACGCCGGCCGGATCGAACCTGGCCGCCACCGTGACGGGCTTGTACGCGGGCAACACCTATTACTTTTTCGTGGATGCGCGCAATTGGGACAACATCTCCAGCGGCTACGCGGCCTCGGCCTCCACGGTTACGCTCGCTATTCTGCCCGCCATCATCAACAGTCAAGGCGGCGACGACGTTTGGCGCGGGGCGAACACGGGCCTATACAACGTAGATTTTACGGACGACAGCGGCTCGCATTTGAGCAAATTCCAGGTCAAGGCGGCCACGGTGACGGGCGGGGCGGGGCCGGATATCATCGGGTTCACCGACGTCGTCACCAATATCAGCCCTCAGGACAGTTGGACGGCGCCCTGGTCCTTGCCTGCCTCGGTGTTCAACGCGCTTGAGGAGTCGGCCACTAATTACATAACCGTCCGGGTTTTTAATTCGGCCGGCAACTCCAGAACGCTCGCGGACGCTTTTTACGTCAGGAAAGATACGACCGCGCCGGCGCTCGTCGATAACCAGTCTGGAGACGATGCGCCGCGCGGCGCGGGCGGGGCGGCCTATGCCGTAAAGGCCTTTGACGCTTCCAGCGGCCTGGCCGCTTTCCAGTACAGCGCGAGCCTCAACAAGGGTTCGGGCGACGCCGCGCTCCTGCCTTGGACCGACATCGCGGCGGTCGTCAATTCCACCGCCTACGTCACGAATTGGCCCGTGGACTTCGCGGCCTTGACCTCCGCCGGCACCAATTATATATCGGTGCGGGCGTGGGACGCGGCCGGAACGACCACCACTCTCGTGGACGCCTTCTACGTTCTCAAGGATACGGCGGGACCCGCGGTCGCGCTCTTGGCGCCTGCGCCCGGGGCGGCCTTCGTCTCATCCTTGGCCGCGCTGGCCGGCACCGCGGAGGACCGGTTCGGGCTCCAGGGGGTCGAGGTGAACGTCCAGCAGTCTCCGCCCGGGGGGTTTTACTGGAACGGGGCGGACGCCTTCAACGCGGCGTCGCCCGTCTGGATGCCGGCCGCCGGAACCAGGACCTGGACCCTGCCGCCCGGCATATCCTGGGCCAACGCCGCGGCTTATCAGGTCGTCGCCCGCGCATCCGATACCCTCGGGAACTATTCCGCGAAATACGCGACCGCTGCCTTCATTTTCGACGCCTCCACTCCGACCGTGGGCGTCATGGTTCCGACCCCGGACTCCACCGTTTCGTCCTTGCCGCATATTTCCGGGACGGCGGCGGACCCTGCGCCTAATTCCGATATAGCCGCGGTCGAGGTGCGCCTGCGGCGCAATTCGGACGGCCGGTGGTGGAACTGGTCCGACGATTGGTCGGTCGTGGCGGTGTCCAGCGTGCCGGCGGGAACGGCCGACTGGGAGTTGCTGCCGTCGGCGCTGCTCCAGGCCAACCTGGCCGACGGCGCGAGTTACTTCATCGCCGTGCGCGCCTCGGACAACGCCTGGCCGGCCAACGCAGGAGACTTTTTCCTGCAAGGGGCCACCTTCACCTTCTCGGATACGACCCCGCCCGCCGCGGTGACGGACTTGAGCGCCTCCAGCGGGGCCGTGCCGGGAACCATCGCGTTGACCTGGACGGCCCCGGGAGACGACGATAATTCCGGCCTGATACTGCTCGGAGAATACCGCATCCAGTACGCGAGCTTCACGCCCGTGGCTTACAGCACCGGCTTTGCCCAGGTGGCCATAGCCACGGGCATGGTGGAGCCCGGCGGCGGCCAGGCGCGTGAACTGACCGGATTGTCTCCGGGCGCGACCTACTACATAAGGCTTTGGACCAGGGACGACTCCGGCAACTGGTCGTCCTTGTCCAACGGCGCTACGACCCAGGCCACCGCGCAGCCGGTCAACAAGATCACGGGCCACGTGGTCAAGGTTTCCAGCGAAGGAATCACGGCCGTGCTCGTGGAGGCCTTCCGCGATGACGGCTCCCTGGCCGCGACGGCCTTCACCTTGGCCGACGGCTCCGGGAGCTACGTTCTCGACGGCTTGAGCGTCGGGACCTACAAGGTCCAGGCGACTTGGTCGGCCAATGACATCGCCAGCTCGGTGTGGCTCGACGGCATTGTCATGGGCTCCTGGGATGTTGATTTCGTGCTCTCGCTCTCCTATACTCTTTCTACGCTGACTGGAGTGCTGCAGAGTTCATCCGGCACCGGCGTCGCCGCCACGGGCAGCGGATTCCTGCCTCGTTTCAGCGATGCCCGCGTCGAGCTTTTCCGCGCCGGCCGCCAGGTAAGCCGGGTCGGCGTCTCGGCCGGCGGCCGCTGGGTCATCCCCAACTTGCTGCCCGGCAAGTATTCGGTTCGGGCTTTCGACGGTTTCGACTACACCCCCATGAAGGACGTGGAGCTCAGGGAGGGGGAGACATTCACGATAGGATTATCCTTCGATCTCTTGCCCGAGAACGCCGTGTTCGCCTTCCCCAATCCCGCGCGCTCCGCGGCGACGTTCCGGTTTGTCTCGTCGCTGACGCCCCTGGAGGCGCAGATCGCCGTCTTCGACGTGGCGGGCCGGCTCGTGCGGGAGATCCCGGGCTCGGAGATAACCTCCCCGTCCCCCGGTCTCTATCACGCCTCGTGGGATCTGACCAATAGCCGCGGAGCGCCGGTCGCCTCAGGCGTCTACATTTTCATGGTCAAGGTGCGCGGCGGGCCCGAAAGTCAGACGGGCAAGGTGATCAAGAAAATGGCGGTGGTGCGATGAGGCTGCCGGTCATGCTGTTGTGGTTTTGGGCGCGCACGGCGAGCGCGGGCTTGCTTTCCGCCTCGGGCGTGGCCGTCCTGGACACCGCGCTCGCCGTGCGCGCCAGTTTTTCCAGCAACGAGCGCATCGTGTTCCAGCAAAAGGTTTTCAACGGCGTGGCCAGCGCCAACCGCATCCAGTTCAAGTTCGTGGTGACGGGACCGACCGGAGCCCAAGTCTTCGAGCACGTCGGAAACGCCGTGCCCGGCTCCTCGGGATCCAGCGCCAGCCAGATATCGGGGGTTCCCATCTCCCAGTTCTACGCGGGACCGGGCAGCTACGCCTTGAAGGCGCAGGCCGGTCTGGATGGACAGACCGTGGAGCAGCAGGCGTCGTTCGTGGTCACTTCGCCCAATATCATCTTGATTTATCCCCCTAACGGCATGCAGGGCATAGCGGAGAAGCCCTTGACCTTCCGGTGGTCCTCGAGCGGGGCGACTCAATACCGGGTCATCGTGGGCGACAGCCCTTCCTTCTACAACTCGCTCTTCAGCCAGCAGACCTCGGGGGGGGAGACTTTCCTGAGCTATCCAGACAACCCTCCCGACCTCAGGCTGCGCTTGGCCGCCGGGCAGGTGTATTATTGGAAAGTGGAGGGATTGGACGCCGGAGGCGCGGTGGTGGCCGTCAGCGCCATGCCCTATAATTTCACGGTCGCGGCCGCGCCCCTGACCAAGGATTTGGCCGTGACCAGACTGGCGGTCAATCCCGCGGCGACCGCCCTTGACGGCTCCCTGTCTTTCGTCATTACGGTTGAGAATCAGGGAGGGACCACGGAGTCCGGAGTCCCGCTTAAGTTCAGCGTGGGGGGCTTGCCCGCGGCAGGCACGCCGGTCGCCATGTCCATGCTGGCTCCGGGAGAGCCTCGCGACTATTCCGTGCTGGAAGCCTTGCCCGTGGACCAGAACCAGAGCCTGGCCATCGCTTGCGTGGAATTTTCCGACGACAATATCGCCAACAACTGCAAGACTCTGCTGGTAGCCAGGCCCGCGGCCGGCGCTGGCGGGGATAATAAGCCGATTTTCGGCAAGACGCCGGACCTGAGCGCGGATCAGCTCTGCCAGGCTATCTGGCAGCTGATCCAAAACAGCCCCTCGGCGGGCGATATGACCGGCTATGACGCCTCCTGCGAGGATGGGGCGAGCGTCGAGGATCTGCAAGCCATCCTGGACGGCTTGAAGGGCGATCTGGTCAGGATATCCTTCTCCGGTCCGCCTCTGGCGCCTCCGGTGCAGCCGCCGCAGCCGCCTGCCTGGATATACTCGGAATCCGCGCCGCCGCCGGCCGTCGTCTTATCGCCGGACGAGGACGATAAGGCGCGGGAATGGTCGGGCTTGAGCCAGCCGATCTTCAAGGAGACGCAGGGGTTCGTGCTCAAGACGCCCCGCGCTTGGCGCCGGATATGGAGGCAGCTCAGCGCCGAGGATCCGCCGGAAATCGATTTCCAGAAGAGCATGGTGGCCGCCGTGGTGGCGGGCCGCGGCGCGCGCGCCGACCGTATCGAGATGGAGGATGCCGCGCCCTCGCTTAATGAGTTCCTGGTGCGCTACCGGCTGGTGGTGAACCGCCGGATGCTCGAGATCGAGGGCCCCCAGCGGGCGGCTGCGCGCACCAGCGTTCCATACCTGCTGCGCGTGCTGCCCCTCTCGCCCTTGCCGGTCCGATTCGAAAAAACGAAGGAAATGCCATAGGAGGTCATATGAGAACGGGAATGCGGATGGTCTGTTTGGGGGCTCTGGCCTTGGCCCTGTCGTGGGCCGCGGCAGGTCCGGTTTACGCCGAACGCGCCGCCGTGGCCGGAGTCGTCATCGTGGTTCAAGGCAAGCCTCAGGTCAAGAAGGCGGGTAAGGCGGATTCCGGCCCGCTGAAGCTCAATTCTTTCATCTATGAAGGCGACTTGATCACGACCGGCGAGGGCGACCGGGCCACGGTGGCGTTCGTGGGCGGCGCTGAGGTGCGCCTGGCCGGGGGCTCGACCTTCGTGGTGGAGTCCGGCGGGGGACAGGAGCCGACCCGGCTGCGTACGCAATGGGGGCAGCTATGGACGAGGCTTCTGCACGGCAAAGCGGGCATTAATATCCATACGCCGAACGCGACCGCCGCGGTGCGGGGAACCGAGGCTGATATAGAGGCCACCCGGCAGCTTACGGTCAAGGTCTACGAAGGCTTGGTCGACGTCTTCAATGATAAAGGCCGCCAATCCCTGACGGCGGGACAGATGACGCAGGTCGCCGATGCCCAGAGCGCTCCCCAGGCGCCGCGGCAGATGGGCGCTGCGGACAAGGGCAACTGGCAAGACGCCCTCCAGGCGGTCAACGCTGAAAAACAAATCGAGAGGCTCAGGGCCGCGGCGGAAAAAAACCGCAGCGTTGATTTGGAGCTCAATAAGGGGGGGCAGAAGAAGAAGCTCAAGCTCCAACTTCACAAGAAGTGAGGCGTCGGCCGGTCCCGGATCCGTAATCTAGGATGACAGCATGAGCATGGGAAAAATAGCGGCGACGGCATGCCTGCTGGCCCTGGCTTGGGGCCAGCAGGCTTTTGCCTCGGATTCGGCCAGCCTGCAGTTCACGATGCCGGCCCCGGATCCCGTCGAGGCCGGCGAGACGATCTCCTTTCAGGCCTTGGCCGTCAATACGGGAGCGGATCCATGGGTCAAGGGCTCTTATTATTGGGTGGCCGAGGTCTACGACCTGGAATACAAATTCCTGGCCCGCAGCAAGGAAATCACTCCCACCGATGACGTGGCGCTAGGCGGCGTGGCTGCGATTTCCTTGCCCTTCCCCGTTCCCTCCACCATGGTCGGGAGGAAACTCTACAGAATCTTCCTCATCAAGGGCGCCCAGACCTTGATCCAATCCGATTACAGGCCGTTTCAGATCATGCCCAAGGATATCCCGCCCCCTCCGCCGCCCGCGCCGGTCCTGCCCGTGGATTACCGCGTGGAGGGAAACGTGACGGTGAGCTTCAGAGACACCAGCCAGGACGGGTGGCGCTATCCCAACGGATCTACGGCCATCAACGTCGTGGGCAAGATCAAGGAATCGTCGTATATGGCCAACGCGTACCTGATCCACAAGCCGGGCGAGGTCGTAGACCCCTTTATCGTGTTGTTCACTTATTACGCGCCCTGGGGGCGGGTCTATGCCGGGGACGTCTCTCCGAGCCTGGCCTCGCTCTCCGTCAACGGCCAGGGCGTTCGCGGTTTGATGCTCGAGCAGCAGAAAGGGGCTTTCGACTGGACCATTTTGGGCGGCCAAAGCGTGACCTCCCAGGCCGGCACGGCCACGGCCAACGGCCGCTTCGCCCGCTCCCTCTACGCGGGCCGCTTGGGCGCGCAGCTTCCAGGCAGCGTCAAGCTCGGCGTGAGCGCTTTCTTGAGCGCCGACGAGACTGGCTCGCTGAGCACGAATCCCAACGCCTCCAATTACCGGGGGCCCACCCTTCTGCCCCAGAAGAACCAGGGCGTGGGCCTGAATCTGGCCTGGGATCCTCTCCAAGGCCTGTCCTTCCTTTTGGACTATCAGCGCAATGACTACTATCCCGATTCCACCAAGAACAAGAACACGGACAGCGCCTGGAAGGCGGAGGCTCGGTGGAGCCGGCAGATCGTCAAAATAAGGGCTTACGTGCAGAGGGCCGGCCCGAAGTTCGTCGCTTTCAGCGCGCCGGCCGTCATCGGCGACCGGATGTCCGAGTTCGTCTCGGTCAATCTTTATCCGGCTTCCTGGTACGGACTGAGCGCGTCTTTTGACCAGTTCACCGACAACCTCGCCAACGACCCGAACCGCACCACGACCACGCAGCGCACCATCAACGTCGGCAACGCCTTTCAGTTCCGGACCGGCACGAGCGTCAATGCGTCGGGTTCGCTCAACACCGCGCAGGGAAAACCGGTCTCGGCCCTCAATAACCAGACCTCCACGCTGGGTTTGAACGTGTCTCAAAGATTGCGCCGGCACAGCTTGTCCATGAACGTCCAGGCCGTCCAGTTTCGGGACAAGAACCGGCTGGCCCATGACCTCGACACCCAGACTTTCGGGGTCAACGCCAACCTGAGCTTCCCCTGGAACTGGCAGACCTCGCTGGGCGGCAGCCGGACGCAGACCAAGGACAAGGTGGACGGCTCCCAGCGCACGGGCTTGACCGCTTCGGCGAGCTGCACTGTGCCTCTGAGCCGGAGATGGAGTTCCCAGTATTGGGGCTCTCTGAGCCAGTCCAGGAACACGTCTCCGCTGTTTCCGTCCGACGCGCGGACCCTGTCGGTCAATTCGGAGTTCACCTGGACTCCGGACAAGAGCAGGACGCTCGCCTTCGGGCCGGGCTATAACGACACCAAGGACCGGTACTCGTCCGGCAACAGCCACCACGAACTGGTGCTGGCGACGCGTTATTCCTACTCTTTCTGACGGGCTTTGCGCCGGGCGGGCACGGACGCCAGTTTTTTCAGGAACTTCTTGAGCTGCGGATCGTCGGGAGCCAGGCGCAGGGCCCTGGTCCATGCCTGGCGGGCCTTGTCGCGGTGGCCCAGGGAGTAGTAGGCGGAGCCTAGGCGCTTGAGGGCGAGCAGGTCCCGGGGCTCGAGCGTCAGTATCTCATTGAGCGTGTCCACGGCCAGGTTGTACTTGGCGTCGTAGATGTAGTTGATGGCGTTGAGCTGCTTGTATTCCATGAACTTCATGCCCGGGGTCACGGCGTCCGTCCCCGCGAGTTCGGGGTGCCGGGCCAGGACGCAGTTGTAAAGCTTCTGGAACCTGGCCTCGTTGGGATCGAGTTCCATCGCGTAGCGCAGCCCGTTGTGCGCCAGCCTGGGGTTTTCCCGCGGGCCGAGGATGCCGCCGAGGCCCACGACGGCCATGCGCCAGGCCTTCGTGTCCGTCGGGGCCCGGGGCAGGACGGCGGAAATCTCCTCCAAGGCCGATTGCAGGGTCTGGTAGCGCGAATGGGTGGGGTCCTCCTCGATGAGCGATTGCAGGGCCAGCAAGGCCTTGTGGTAGCGGCCGGCGTTGACGTGGGAGAAGAGAGTCGATAGTTTCCTGGAATTCTTGCGCATGATTTCCATGCGGATCCGCCCGATCATCTGGCGCGCCGTCTTTTGCGCGGGGTCGAGGCGCAGGATATCGTTCCAGAGCTGTATGGCTTGGGCGTAGTCGCCGGAGCGGTAGTAGTTGAAGGCCTTCTCATAGAGCGGCTGCAGCTTGCCCGAATCGGATTCGATCGCCGCCGCGCCGCGCAGCGCCGCGGGCGCGGCCAGCAGGAGGAGCAGCGCGAGCCCCGCCAGGCGAGTCATGGGCGGGGCTCCTCTTCCTGGATTTCGCGCGCCAAGCTGATCTCTATGCGCCGGTTGCGGCCGCGGCCTTCAGGGGTCTCGTTGGATGCCGCCGGCCGATACTCGCTCAAGCCCCGGGCTTGGAAACGCGCGGGATTCATCCCCCGGCGGACGAAGAAGTCTATGATGGAGAAGGCGCGCGCGGCGGAGAGTTCCCAGTTGTTCCGGTGGATGCCGCGCACGATCGGAAGGTTGTCGGTGTGGCCTTCGACCAGGATCGGGTTTTCGACTTGGGCGAAGAGCTCCGCGAGCGGCCTGAGGATGCGGCCGGCCTCGGAGCCGAGAATGGCGGAACCCTCGGAAAAAAGCACCGGCGAGGGCAGGACGATGCGCACGTAGTGCGCGGATATGTTGATCCCGAAGTCCTTGAGGGCCAGCCGGTCCATTTCCTCTTTAAGCTTGAGCGCCAACTCGGCTTCGCGCGCCCGGTTCTCCGTGATCCGGGCGCTGGTCCGGGAAGCCACCTCCTGCTGCATCTTAGCCACCGCGACCTCGAATTCCGGGGGTTTGTTGGCGTAGGAGTAGGCGAAGAGAGCCAGGAACAGGATGACGAGCGTCGTCATGAGGTCCGCGTACGGGACCATCCAGAGCGCGGAGAGATCCTCCCGGGGATCCTTCACATGTCGTCCTTGCCGCGGAGAATGACGATCTCGACCCGGCGATTGCGGCTGCGCAGCGCGGGCGTGGCGTTTCCGGCCAGGGGGTGGTGGGGCCCGTAGCCCGAGGCGATGAGCCGCGCCGGCGGGATGCCTTCGGCGATGAGCAGCTCTATGACCGAATAGGCCCGCGCCACGGAGAGGGCCCAGTTGGTGCGGTAAGGGCCGGCCGCTATGGGGACGTCGTCCGTATGCCCTTCCACGATCACCTCGTTGGGCATCTCGCGCAGCACCCGGGCCAGCCGGGAGAGGCTGGCCCGGGCGCCGTCGCTCAGCTCGGCCCGAGCGCTGGGAAAAAGCACTTTGTCGCGCAGGCGCACCCGGATGCTGCGCTGGGAGACTTGGATCTCGCTCATATCCTCGAGCCCGGACTTGCGCAGTATCTCGTCCATGGCGGCTCCGGCGTCCTGTTCGCGGAACTGCCTCACCACGGCTTGGGCGCGGGCTTGCCTGGGATCCGCCACTACGTCGGCCGCGCTGAAGGATCTTTCCCATTTCTTGCGGCCGTTGGAATCCAGCATGGTGAATGAATACATCACCAGGAAAAAAAGCATGAGATTGGTCATCATGTCGCAGAGCACGACGAGCCAAAGGGGATTCTCGCCGATGGTGGAGGGCAGGCCGCGACGCAGGAAAAATAGGGTGATCACGCTGGGGTCTTGATGCTGCCCTTGGCTTTATGGCGCATATGGTACGCCAGGAAGGACTCAAGCTTTCGGGCCATCAGCCAGGGCGATTCTCCTTTCTGCAGGGACAGGGTCCCTTTGTATATCAATTCGCGCGCGAGCATGTCCTCTTCCGAATAGTAGGTCAGTTTCGTGGCGATGGGCAGGAAGAGGAAATTGGCCGAGAAAATACCGTAGAAGGAGGCGGTCATGGCCACGGCCATGGAGGCGCCCATGGCCGCCGGGTCGGTGATGCGGCGCAGGACCTGGACCACGCCGATGAGCGTCCCGAGGAGGCCGAAGATGGGCGCGAATGTCCCCGCGGATTTGAAAATGCCGCTGATGTTTTGGTGGCGCTGCTGGGTGGCGAGGATGTCCTGCTCGCAGCGCTCCCGGATGGTGTCGGGCTCGAGGCCGTCGAGAATCATGCGGACGCAGTCGGCGAGGTAGGGATGGGGCAGCCGGGAAAGCTCGTCGGAAAGGGAATCGATGCCTTCCCGGCGCGCCTTCTCGGCCAGATTGACGAAGGTGCTCATGAGGAGCATGGGGCTGGGCCGCTGGGGCGGGAAGATGATCATCCTCAGGCCCGCCGGCACGCTGCGCAGCGCCGACCAGGGATAGCTGATCATGACCGAACCGAAGGTGCCGCCGAAAATGAGGATGATGGCCTCGGGGTTGAGCAGGAATCGGGTCATTTGTCCGACGTAGAGGGTGTAGTAGACCACGCCGAAGCCGCAGGTCAGGCCGAGGATGCTCATCAGGTCCATAGGCGTCTCCTAGTTCCCCTGCTTGCGCAGAGTGATTCTGCCTTCGCTCATGAGCTTTCTGACGGCGTCGAGGACCTGGCGGTGCTGCGTCTCCTGCGTCGCGGCGGGCAGATTCGGCGAGAGGTCGATTTCCTGGGTGAGCCAGTCGCGCATGCCCTCGGCGAGCTTGGGCAGGATGCTGTTGCGCAGCTTCTCGGAAGGCTTGATGACCGAGGCCAGCGTGCGGATCGGCACCAGGCGCACCAGAGCCTTGATGTCCGCGGGCTCGAGCAGCGCCAGATCGTCGAGAAACACCATCCTGCGCACGAGACGCTCGACCAGGCCGGGATCCCGGCTTTGCAGGCTTTGGAGGAGCTCGATCTGCAGCGAGCGGTTGAGGGTGTCCAGGAGCTCTGTGAGTTTGTCCTCTCCTCCCATGATGTACTGGGTGCGTTTGCGCAGGGAGCTTTCCAGCTCGCGCACGTAGGCCTCCTCCAACTGCGTTACTTGGGCCATCATGGATACCGCTTCGCGCCGCAGCTGGGGATCGAGGACCGCGAGGATTTTGGCCGCATACGAGGGCGGGGCGTAGTGCATCACGACGGCCACGGCCAAGGGCTTTTCTTTGCGCAGCAGGAACTCGAGGCCGGCCAGATCTCCCTCGCAGAGAAACGAGAACGGCGCGTCGGGCCGCTTGGCGCCGTCGCACGGCTCCGGGCGGAGAGTCGCCGCCGCAAAGGCGCCGGGTGATTCCAGTTTCTCCTCAGGGGGCCCGGATTCGCCGGCGCGCTGAAGCGAAGAGCTCGCCTCGCGCAGGACTTTCAGGAGGGGGTGAAGGAACCCAAACTGCAGAAGAATGACGACGAGCAGCATGAAGGCCAGGCACAGCGAGGCGATTCCTAAGGCGGAACTGAGGAATCCATAAGGGGTCACCGGAGCCGGCTTGTGAAATTTTATGGTTTCAACCGAGAGGGAATCTCCCCGCTCCGGAGCGATGCCGAGGATGCCGGAGGCGGTCTGCTTGATCAGGCGGACGTCGTTTTCGCCGAGGCCTTGGTCCACGATGACTGTGGCGGAGACGCGGCGCACCATGCTCAGCGTCATGCCCAGGCTGCCGGGCGCGGCCGGAGAAGTCTTGGGCATGACGCCCGGCAGTATCTCGTCGGCCTTCTCGGTTTCCGGGAGGGTCTCGACGTTGACGATGACGATGAGGTCGTCGGAGCCCAGGACTTCCCGCAGGACCGATTGCAGCCGTTTTTCCAGGGAGCTTTCCAGGGCCACCTTGGCCTCGATGTCCTTGGCCGAGGAGGCATGAGCCGCCGTCTGAAGAAGGAACAGTCCCAGGACCGCCGCGCACCATAGCCGCGACTTGGAGATGAGGATGCGCATATCCTGAAGTCTAACAGGGATGCCTGAAAAATTCAAGTACCAGCAGGATCATTTATGTTACGGATGAATTTCATTCTTGAACTTCGTCCTTTATTTGCTAAAATAACGTTGTTAAGGGCCTATAGCTCAGCTGGGAGAGCGCCTGCATGGCATGCAGGAGGTCAACGGTTCGATCCCGTTTAGGTCCACCATTTAAACCAGCCTCACCGACGAGAAACCGGCCGGAGCACTTTTGGGTGCTTCGGCCGGTTTCTTTGTTTTTGGGTGGGCTATGGACACTTTTTGGACACCAGATTCCCATGGTGTCCATTGGCCTCGGCCGGCCCCTGGGAACCCTTTGGGCCCCTTGTCGTTTGTATATGCATGGGGTATTCGCTGTCCCAGCAACACTTGGCGTCGGGCATGGAGCTTTTCTCGCGGAGCATGCCGGACGCCGGCGGGGAGAGCATTCCCGCATCGGGAGCCACGGAAAGCGCCAATAAAATTGCGGACGACTCCGCGGCCGGGTCGGCAGAAGCGGGGCGCTGAGTCTCTTCCCGGTCCGGTTGATTTAAATGCGGCAAAATGATGAAATCAACCAAGCTGATTTTACATGGAGAGAAATGCGACCTTATGTCTCAGTTGAAGACGAACAAGCCGATCCTGTTGAGGCCTTTCAGTCGAATAAACGCAAGACTGCCAATATCCTCGTCATAGACGACGATCCATCTTGCAGGCGATTCATTCAGCGGATGCTGGAATCCCGCGGTTACTCGGTGGCCACCGCTGCCAGCGGCAGAACTGGCATTGCGCAAGCCCAGGACGAGAGCCCTGATCTGATCCTGCTGGACTTGGTCTTGCCGGACTGCAATGGCTTTTCCGCGATGCAGAAGCTCAAGTCCCAGCCGAAGACAAATTGCATACCGGTTATCATCGTCACCGGCCGGTGTGATCCCGAATCATTGCTTGAGACAGCCGCGGCCGGCCAGCATGCGCGCGCATTTCTTTGGAAACCGTAAATCCATCATTTGTTAAACCTGCCTGGTGGCAGTTCTGGAAATGGTGAAAATGAAAAAGATTTTTGTTAATCGGCTGTTCCTGACTGGTTTGAGTGCTTATCTAAGTCGACTGGAATTGTCGGTGGATAGGGCTCTTCGGCAAGACATCGGTTTGCTCAAAGATTATTGCACGGAGAAAACCGCCCCGAAATTGAAGCAGGTCTTATCTAGGCTCGATATGATTTCTGCTGTTGGCCCGGCAGATAGGTTCGCGGTGCCAATGCCTCCAGTTCGGCAGAGAGGAAGTTTGTCAATATTGGCCGCGTGGTTTTCATGGTATCTGCGCGGCGGTGTGGTTCTGACAGCAAGCGAAATTCAAGCTATTAAATCCAATCTGCGACAGCTTTCTGATGCTTTGGACAGATGTCAATCTGTGGATCCCGACACTTTCGTCCCAATTCGTCTCCGCTTATTGGAAATGGGCAGTCTTTGCAAAGCGTGTATACCCGATAGAAAACTTCGAGGGAAGATTAATTGTGTTGAACATCTAAATCAAAATCCTTTGCTAAGAACAGAAACCATTGAAACGATTTGCGGCCATCGGAATTGGTTAAACTACGAATCGACATGAGGCATCAAGAACACACAAGGTTTGCAAGCTTTGGGCATCGATTATGAACCCGGAACTTGAGGCAGTAATCGGTAATTCTATGAAGAGATGCAATGCCTTAATTTCTAGTATGGCAGTAATACCGCTCATCGCGATGCTAGCTCCATTTGGGCCCTTTGCTAACTTTTTGCTCGACCACCTTGGGAGCATGAGCCTTCTCGTCGATAGCAGCCAGGCTCGCAATATTGTGTATATGCCGTTTGGCGGCGCCCATGAGACAGCGGCGCAGCGGATAACGACCACAAGTTCATCAGGCAGCGTTTGGATGCGGCATTAGGACGTGATTAAAATGATCAAGGATATTCTGGGCCACTTCGAGTTCTATCGGACTAGTAGGTTAATGGCAGCTTTAATATTTTGCATCTTGGCCTGCGCTCCAGCAAAGACGACGCGTCCAATGAATGATTGGCGTACTGCAAATATCCATAAGGTAGTAGTCGTATGCCTCCAGAGAGATCAAGAGACTAATCGGCGAATTGCATCTCGGATTGTACCGATACTGCGGCGCCAGGGATTCGAAGCCATGGCAGGCCAGGATATATTTTCAGCTGCCTCTGCCTATTCTCATTGGGAATCCGCTGAATCTGGCAACTTTCTATTTCGGAAGGAACTGGCGGTCGAACCAGTTTAGGGGGGCGTCAATATCTGCAAGGCGCAAGAAGATGTCCATCTGCGGAGAATGGGGGCTTTATTCTCCGCAGGTGGCGCGGATAATTAGCCATTGAAAATGCGGAGAATACCACCTATAATATCCGCATGTGGTGCGGATAATGGCTCGCTACATCCATCAGCTACCGGCTTGGCCAAAGTTTCGTTGGAATCAGGAGACTCTTGCCGTGCCTCTGGCCGCGGTGCGCCTTCGGCAGGGCCGTCTGATCGGTCGGATGGAAGCTCTCGGCTTTCCCCAAAGAAACGAGGCCATGCTGCAGACGCTAACGCTCGATGTTTTGAAGTCCAGCGAGATAGAAGGTGAGATTCTCAATGCCGAACAGGTGAGGTCTTCCATCGCGCGGCGGCTGGGCATGGATATCGCCGGCTTGGTGCCCGCGGATCGACGCGTCGATGGCGTGGTGCGGATGACGCTTGAAGCCACGCAAAACTATGCCAAGCCCCTGACAGCGGAGCGCCTCTTCAATTGGCACACCGCGCTGTTTCCCGAGGGTGCGGCCGGAATCAAGGTCGGCTTCTGGCGCGATGATGCCAAGGGCCCTATGCAAGTCGTGTCCGGCGCGATGGGCCGCGAGCGCGTGCATTACGAAGCCCCGGCCTCTAAGCGACTTAACGCTGAGATGAAAGCCTTTCTTGAGTGGGCGAATGAAACCGGAGACATCGATCCGGTGCTGCGGGCCGCCAAGGCCCACTTATGGTTCGTTACGATCCATCCTTTCGACGACGGCAACGGCCGCATCGCGCGCGCGATCGTTGATTGGGCGCTGGCGCGGTCCGAGAACAGCTCTCAGCGCTTTTACAGCATGTCGGCGCAGATCCGCCGGGAGCGCAAGGAGTATTACGAAATCCTGGAAAAGACGCAGAAGGGAACCCTCGATGTCACCGAGTGGATGTCGTGGTTCCTGGGCTGCCTTGACCGGGCGATCGTTGGAACCGAGACAGCTCTAACGACCGTCTTCCGAAGGGATCGGTTTTGGAAGACGTACGCCGATGTTTCGTTCAACGAGCGCCAGCGCCTTATCCTGAACAGGCTGCTCGACGGCAACTTTGAAGGGAAACTGACTTCGTCGAAGTGGGCGAAGCTGGCCAAATGCTCCCAGGACACGGCGCACCGGGACATCCTCGACCTCGTCGAGCACGGCATCCTTTTCAAGGACAGCGCGGGGGGGCGAAGCACGAGCTATTCGCTCAAAGACCCGCAGGGGTGATCGGCAACGGCTTCGAGCCTGCCGGCGGAACAGAAGATGGAGTAAATGCGCGCTCGGAATGGTCACTATATGGTCACAGCCTGGAAGCCGACGTGACTGCGGCCATGAAAAGCAGTTATGAAATAGAGCCTTTCTCCTTTGGATCATTTGGGAGTTTGCCTGCATGGCATGCAGGAGGTCAACGGTTCGATCCCGTTTAGGTCCACCATTTAAACCAGCCTCACCGACGAGAAACCGGCCGGAGCGCTTTTGGGCGCTTCGGCCGGTTTCTTTGGTTTTGTGCCGGCTATGGTCACTATATGGTCACAAACTTTCCGGGCCTATTTTAGGCATCAGCCGGCCCCTGCAGTCGACAAGCTGGGGTCGGGTTCGGAGGGGTGAGCCGCATGCTGCCGTCATAGCCGGCGGCCTTTGTCGATAAAAGAGTCGTTTCCCCATTGCGGAAATTGCGGAAATCAAGCAGGCGAAGTGTAATTTTTGTCATAATGAGTCCTTGAGACTCATGCTATGCCGTTCGGCAGACTCTCTACGTTAGACCGATATGGATCTAAGGGAACGGCTAATTTTGTGCTGGGTCATCGGCTCGTGCATTCTTGAGTTCGTTCCCGGAGTCATGCTCTGGATATGGCACAAACGGAGAAGCGCCAGGCTTCTCGATGCTTTCTCTGGCGTGCCTGGTTACTTGGAGTATTTCTATTACAAAGATTGCAAGAGTCGCGGGCGCTCCTGTACTGTCCTCCTTGTTTTTCGTCTCATCACATTGATCAACTTCGCTTTGGCCATAATGTTTTTTGCTAATGCGCGCTACACGTACCAGAGGGAACAAAACGGGGGTGAGGTGAGCCGAAAATGGGAAGGGGGATGCCAAAATTCGAACACGACACACCGACAATGATGACGACAGTGACAAACAGGACGGTCTAACATCGGGTATTGCGGCCACGCGCAAGCGCGGAATGCCAACGTGAGGGCAGCCTTTGCGGCCCGCGCATAGCGCGCGCCGCAAACCCCGGCGTTAGGTGGCCTGAGAACGAAAGAATTTGAAGAGGATCATTCTTGTTGCGTTTGGGATCGTTGGCATGAGCACCAGTGTTGTCTTGCCTAAGGATATGATCAAAGAAAAAACGAGGCCGATGTTCGGCGATAGCGTCAAGATTAAGCAAACACCAGAGACGGCTGCTGCGGGCTTCGCGGGTAAGCATGGCAGCGTAACCGGAGAAACCACTCCTTCTATGACCCATGTCGAGGTCATTGGTAAGCTGCAGAGCGATTACGCGCTCTCTGTCATGTTTAACGATGCCAAGCATGTCAGCGCTTGGTTTTCTCCCGACTTGGTCGAGTTCGTTGATCATGGAGCTGGCACTGAAATTGTAATTGGCGACTACAAGGCGGTCAGAAACGCGGACGGGACATGGGATGAAACCAAAAGTCGGAAACCAATCGCAAAGCCGGCCAAAAAGTCATGGTGGAAATTTTGGTAAAAGGCCACCGAACATCGGGTAGTGCGGCCGGCGGCAAATTAAGGAGCCCCCGTAGCCGCCGCCGCACACCTCAGCGTTGATGGCAAATTGATTATGACTATTCCTACGCTTAGCATTACAATAAGCGCGAACACGGTTTCATGGTATGCTGCAATAGTTTCGACAGTCGTCATGCTAATTCAGGCGGCCAACTTCCTGCGCGATAGGACCCGTTGCCGGGTGACTATTCAACGGGGCATGAAGATGTTCGGAGATCCGGCATATCCAGGGACTTATACCATTATTACGGTCGCGAATGTAGGGCGACGACCGGTCACCATTTCAAATGTGGGAAGCCAATATCTCGGTGGCGGCGGCTTCGTTTGTGCCGATACTCGTCCACGTCTCCCTTGCCAACTCACTGAAGGGCAACGGGTTACGGCAATTTCGAACCAAAACGACATGGACTATAATAAGATTTCCCATTTTTGGGCCTCTAGCGCAGCCGGTCAAATTTGGATGGCAAATTATGCACCTTGGCATCGGCGGTTGTATTCAAACATTCAAACATCGATAGCACAGTTTCATGAAGGCCGTCTAAGATCGGCTAGAGCTGAGGGGCGCAAAGAGCAGAATGCGAAAACTCAATAGCGCCCGCAGCTCAGCCAGGCGTTGATCGATATGACAAACGGAGACAGCGAGAATCAAACTCAAAAAAAGCAAGCGAAGGCAATGATCCGCCAAGTTGAAGCCATCCTGCGACGCTGGGACCCGATTGGGGGCGTCCCTGCTGATGAGTACGACAGCTATGCGCCGCACATAGTTGCAATGGTTTCCCAGGGCTGCTCATTCGACGATTTGTTGAAAGAAATGGAAAGAATTACGACAAGAAAAATGGGACTTGAACTCAATTCGAAACGGGATGAAATATTCGCCAAGGAGATTCTTAAAAGTCTTGGAAAAGGAACGGTCTAACAGCGGGTGTTGCGGCCGCGCGCAAGCGCGGAACGCGAACGTGAGGGCAGTCCTTGCGGCCCGCGCATAGCGCGCGCCGCTAACCCCGGCGTCAGGCCGATTTTATGACAAAGATGACCGAACAAGAGCTTCGCAAGAAGGCCCTCGATCTTTGCCACGCTGTTTTGAGGGCGGAACTTCCACTCGATGAGTTTAATAAGCAATGGCCAGTGGAAGCAGACGCATACAACTTCCTATTTAAGGTCTACGAAGATTTAGAGGACGGAGTAGAACATGCTCCTGGCTGCTTTTTCAGGAATGGAGTCAACTTCGATTCGTGGCGAAAATCAAACATTCATTGGACCATCACCTTAGATGCGGAATTATTGGGCAGCGATAAACCGCTCGATATGCTGGAACGATGTCATGACTCGATTACGGCGAAGGCAGGAATGCCTGACGTTCAAAAGGCAATTGCCGAGTGGTTCAAGTCAGAAGAAGAGAATAAATAGTGAAAGAGTACGGCGTTAGGCGCATGAGGGACACATTTGGATGTGTGATGTCCGTTGGCGCATTGGGCTACCGCAGCCAGGAGTGCGCTAAACAAGATGACTAAGAGTCCATCACGCAGGTCGCTGTATCCTTTCTTGTTCATAACCGTCGGCCTATTGATCCTTTTCGTGGACCTTTGGGTCGGTCCTGCTCGTGATAAGGAAATCGGATGTGCAGTACTGATCGGAGCAGGGCTCTTGCATATCTTGTTCAGAAAGTTTTTGTCATCCGCACTAGTTGAACATCAGTCCAGGCTCAAAAAGTCTCTGTGGTGCAGATACTTCTCCTCATACGAGGACACCTTGAACCTAATCACTTGGGGTTCTTCCTTAATGTTGGTTCTGGGAGGAGCGCTGCTTCTACAGATAATGTTTCGTAGCTTCAAACCGGGATGAATTTTGAAATGGTCAGGATCCCCATGAGCCGCACCGGAAGAATTCTCTTGCGCTGGCTAGCAAAGCTGCCGTCAAACGGCCAGTCGCCTCGCGGTCCTCGTTTTGCATTGCCTGCTCGCTTCGACCACGAATACGAGTGAACACTCCTACTAACCTATCGCGGCCGTTTCCCCTAATAACCCGATACGAATGGTTATTCGCCGCCGTCTTGCTGGCAGTCTTTGGCTTTCGACTCCTGTCGACGGCACGGCAGAAGTCCCCGACCTACGATGAGGCGTTCTACATAACCTACGGTTTCTCGGTCCTGAAGACCGGCGATTATCGGATGTCTATGGACAAGCCGCCTCTCGTGCCGTTGGTTTCCGCAATCCCCCTGCGTTGGCTGCATCTGAGCTTTGACACGCAGGATGAGGACTGGAAGAAGGCCGACGAGTGGCTCCATGCGAACAAGCCTTGGTTCAGCAGGGATTTGTTGGACCCGCGCTGGGATTTTTCTCAGAAGTTCCTTTACGGCAACACGTCTCCGCCGGAGACGATTGTGTTCCGGGCCAGAGCTTCCGTGATCGTTTTTGTCGTGCTCTTGCTGGCATGCTGTTTTCTTCTCACGCGACGCCTTTTTGGCCCGCTTCCCGCTTTCATATTCCTCTTTCTTTATTCGTTCTGCCCGAACATCCTCGCCTACTCTTCGTTAGTAAGCGAAGACGCGGTCATCGCGGCGCTTTTCTATGCCAGCGTCCTGAGTTTCATTTGCCTGCTTTCCGAACAAACCAGACGGTCGGCGACCATTGCCGGGGTTTTTCTTGGATTGGCATTGATTTCAAAGTTTACGGCCGTCCTTATCCTCCCTGTTTTGGCCATCGTCCTGGCGCTGGCCATGTATCGAAAAGACCCTGGGATCGCATCGCCACGAAAACTATTGATCGATCTGTTGGTGTTTGCGGCAACGTCGGCTTTGGTGGTTGCGGCGGCATATCTGGCTGTCCACCTCCCCTTGTATGCAAGCGCTTTGAGGAACACGGCGCTCTATCAGGCCCGTGGACATATGACTTACTGCCTTGGCAAGTTTTCGGGGGATGGCTTCTGGTATTACTATCTGGTCTGCATTTTGCTCAAGACCCCGTTGGCCTTGTTTGGCTTGCTCGCGATGAGCGCATCGATCTTAATTTCTCGGGCAGGATGGCGGGATTTAAAGCCTTTGCTTCTTGCGATTCCGGTGATATTGTTGGTTCTTGTGGCTTCCGCCAATCGCATCCAGGTGGGGGTGAGGTATATCCTTCCGATATATCCCTTCCTGTTTTGTATTGCGGCTTTTGCCGCCGCAAGGTACTGGAAAGCGGGCGCGTTGTTGTGCCTGCTCTTTGCGGTGTCCTCGGTGGCCGCGCATCCTGACTACTTGTCTTACTTTAACGGATTGGCCGGCGGCTCAGCGCGGGGGATTCGCTATCTTTCAGATGCAAATGTCGATTGGGGGCAGGATTTGTGGGCCCTCCGGGAGTATGTGCGAGAAAACGGTGTCTCCGACGTTATCCTCTCCTACTATGGCGCGACGGTGCCTGAGTCAATGGGTTTCCCATTTCAGAACCTCTATTCCTTCGGCTTGTACGGCAAGAGCGATCACCTTAACAGCCTGAAGCCAGCGCGGGAAATCCTCGCCGTCAGCGCGACCAACCTCAACGGGCTCTACCTTCGAGAGAAGCTGGGCCCGGACCCCTTCGCGTGGCTCAGGCCCCGAAAGCCTATGGGAAGGGTAGGCGGCTCGATCTTTCTTTACGATATCACCCACGACGCCGGCGCGCATGAACACCTGGCCAATATGTATTTCATCGCATGGATGGAATATGTGCGCCATGAGACGATGAGAGCCCTCTCTATAAACCCAAAGAGTCCCTGGGCGTTGGTGCTTTCATCGTGTTTTGCCGTGCACGACGGCAATTTGGATGCCGCGATCAGGGAGGCCGAAACCGCCGTTAGTATTGAACCGAATCTTAGCAGCATCCCTGTCGACTCCGCACGGAAAGCCTCCTCCGGACAGTTCTATTGCGGGGCTTTTTCTGACGTTGGGGAACTGTTGATGAGACGTCGCCGATTTAACACGGCGCTGGCAATTGCCCAGAAGGCAATCGATATAGACCCAGCCTGCCTGCCCGGTGCAGAGGTTCTCGCGGCCTCGCTGTACTCTCAAGGCCGCAAGGATGAGGCCAAAAGCATTTCGCAAGAGATAGTTCGAAGTCACCCGGAAAGCAAAATTGCGCAACAGATTTTATCCCGCAATTAGGACGAAAAAACATCTCGGGGTCTATAAGGGTACGCTGCTATTGAGAAACCAATCATCGCTGGGAGCTAATGGAGAGAGGGAAAACATGGTGCGGTCGCTTCCCCTAATAACTCTATACGAATGGTGACAAAGATGAGAATGAGAATTATAGCAGGGCTTGCGTTGGTGCTGATCAGTTCCTCTTGTGCTAATCATGGTATTTTGAGACATGAAGACTACATCGAAAAATCACCTGAAGAGATCAGGGCCGTCTTGCTTCGGTACGTCCCGATTGGCAGCACGAAAGAAAAAGTCGAGGAGTTTTTGCGAATTGAACTCAAACGAAATTTTGAGGTATTGGATTATGCCGTACGTATTGATCCGCAAATTTATGTGAGCCCGATCGAAGACGGAGACTTCACGATCCGATCCTATTTTGAATCCTACGGATGGGCGAGGAACTTCTTTCTTGCCGGGAATTTCGTTCGCGCTTTGTGGTTATTTAATAAACACGGAATCCTGAAAGACGTTCAGATCAGGCATGGTGCTAGCAATGTCTGATGCTTCTTGGCACCGAGAACCAACAAAATCAGTACGTTGGCCCCAGTGACAACAGAGTCGGGAGGGATCCCATGATTAACAGAGTGAATATTGGCCTACAAACAGTGATGACACTGATGATGCCCAATAGCAAACCCACGACTTTTGACGCGATCGGAGGCTTTCTTTTTATTTGCTTCGGTGCTATAGGCGTCTTCTGGGCAAAATGGGCTTTGATCAAGACACTGGACTTTCAACTGCGGTACGGTGTGGAATGGATGAAGGCGGACATTAAAGAGCTAAAGGACAAAGGTCCATACTGGCCGCGGCTGTTATTTGGTCGGTTTGTTGGCTTTATCTTCCTACTTAGCGGAGTTGGAATCGTGTTACGCTATTTTAAGGGATAGGAAGCGTGAAGCTGCACCTCCGGATTAATATGTCTTTTGAAGACCTGACGCCTTACACTTACCCTAATCGCCTAGAGCCAACGGGCGCGAAGAAAATGAGGAAGAGCTTGATAGCGTCCACGGCTTAGGCAATCTCACCACGAATTCGGTGCCCTAGGACGACTCTCACATCTTCAACTCAATGTTTGGCAATCTGGTGTGAGGGGCAGTGGCACTGTATGGAGGATACTACTCCCATGGAGATCGTCATCACTGACCCCGGAGAACTTCCGAAGATATTGGATAAGGTGCATGATAAATGGTTCGACCTCGATAAACTAAAGACTGTTATGGCCAGGGGGATAGTGAATATTCCCGTTGCTCGCAAGCAGGGCGACCTTTCTGAAAATAGTGGCCACAAAGCGCTTCTTTCGATTCACAACGTCACGAAGCTGGAAATTGATGACCCCGAAAGAGTCGGATTTTATGACATTAATGAGATTGATTTTGACCGAGTAAGTGGATGTATTAAAATCACTGGTGGGATTCCAAGTGAGATACGCATTTTTGTTGAGAAATTCCATATGTCTTTCGACAGCGGCTTCGCTTGATTTGAGCGGTGTTGAGACGAGATCACAACGACTGGAGTGGCCTCCTGGCGAAGACCGGCTGTGCCCTGCTTATAATTGCGGGAATACTCCACCTTTTCTTCCGAAAATCACTTTCTAGTGCAATTGCGGAACACGAGATGAAATATAAGATATCTCCCTGGAACCGGTCTTTCGCCTCCTGCGAAGATACATTGAAGTTGGTGACATGTGGTGCTTTGCTTATGCTTCTATTTGGGGTGGCGTTGCTATTGCAAATTGTAGTTCGAGCGTGGGTGGTTAAATGATCGATGTCCAGTCCCACCAATCGGAAC
>DMMY01000032.1:51193-60028 GCA_003452935.1 Elusimicrobiota bacterium | reverse complement strand
AACGTGCTCGCGGCCGCGGCCGGAGGATACGCCAACGTCGCGGTCGCGAGCACGGCAGCCGCATAATTGGAGCCGGCGCCGCTGTATATGGCAGCCGCGCGAAGATAATAGGTGGTGTTCGGACTGAGGCTCTGGGGGGCCAGGGCGTCCAGAGTGGGATTTAAGGTCGAGGAGCTCTTGAGCGTGATCGCTTCGAAATCTGAGCGCGTGGAGGCATCCACCTGATATCCGTCCGCGGCCACGAGACCATATTGCAATGTAACGCTGGTTCGATTTACCGCGAAGATGCCGGGATTGCCCGGGGGGGGCGCGGACTTGGAAGCCTGCGTTGTGTAGCCGTAAGAGCCCTGGTTGGCGCGGTTGCCGTTATCTTCAGGCTCTATGCCTCCCACATCGATAGCAGGGTCCGCCGCGTCAATGGCCTGCGAAGTGGCTGCATCAACAGGCCAATTGCCGTCCTGGAAGCGTCCTCTCAAGGACAAAAGATGGAAGTCCTCGGCGCCGCAAGCCGGATTGCGCCACAAGGGATTGGCGGATATGGAATTCATATCCTTGCCCGTCGTCCTCCAGGAGTCCACGCCTTGATAAGCCTTGCTTCCCCAAATGAAGGTCAGGGCGGAATTCGAGCTGAACCAGTCGTTGTAGTCCGAGTTGACGCCGCTGTTGGCGCTCATGTAGAGGCTGGCCGAAGAAACCGTCACGGTCCAGGAGGAGAGGAAGATATTGTTACTGACCACGACGGTTGATGCGTTGAGTTGGAGAAGATAGGCGCTGGCCAGGTTCGTGCCGGTCGAGTTGACGTCATTGAACTGGAAATCCGTTTTCTGCGCGCCCCAGAAATAGGCCGAGACCACGCTGCCGTTGTTGTCCGTGCCGGGATAGCTGATGCGGTTATGATGGAAGTTTAGGCCTGGAGCAGACTTGGCCCAGAGGCCGTAGGCGGTCTTGCCGGCATGATTATTCGAAGTTCGGTAAACGATGCTGTTGTTATGGATGGTGGCGCCGGTGGCCAAGCCGTCCATATAGATGCCGTAAGTGTCGTTGGCGTTGCTGAGCGCGGGGATGATCGTGTTGGAAGCGATGTAAACCTTGGCATTGGCGGCTTGCGTGGCGATAAAAATGCCGTACTGCGCCCCGGCGTTGATGGTGTTGGTGGAGAAATAGAAATCGCCCTTGTTGTAGGCATCCAGATATATTCCCGCGCCTTGCGCGCCGCCCGTTATGGAGTTGGCGGAGAGGGAGACGCCGACGCTGGCGGTGCCGATCCGGATGCCTTTGCCAAAGGCGTTCATGCCCTCTAGAGAACAGTTATTTATGATCGTGCCGGTAGAGCCTGAGATCACGACGCCGACTCCGCCCTGGATATAGGAATCCAAGATGCTGTTCGAGGATGAACGATAAACCTGCATGCCATATCCGCCCCCAGGCAAGGTATTCATGACGGTCCCCGTGATGAGGTTCCCGTTGGAATTATTGGTGAGGAGCCCGGCATGGTACGGGTAGTCAAGGCCGTCGGCAAGGCAGGTGGATGTGCTTCGGCTGATGGTGTTGTAGCTGGCCTCGAGTCCGTCTTTTCCATCGACTACCAGCGAGTCTCCGTTGGCGGCTATCGCATAGACGGATGTGAGCGTGTTCGATGACGCATTTAAGAGATAAATGGCATTGCCGTAGGTTTCTACGGGGCTGTTATTCGCGGCCGTGCTGAAAGAAACCGCGGTCCGGCTGCTGGTCAGGACGAGGGCGTGCGTGTAAGACAGCGTCAGCGTTCGTCTAACGCTGACGCTGGAATAGCTCAGCGCGCTCCAACCCGCCAGGCTGATGCCTGCCGCCCTGATATGATTTCCCCCATCCACGTTGACGCTTGATATATTGACCAGCATGGAGGATACCAGCACGCCATACTGGACGGTATTGGTGGAGATGACGTCGATATTGAAGATATTGACGCTGGCCTGCATGACCTGGAAAGCGGCCGTGGATTGGGCGGGAGGATTGACGATCGGATGGCCGGGCAGGGCGGCGTCGCCCATGATGGTCAATGACGAGCCGTTGTTGATGAAGCCCTGGACCGTGACCTGCTCGCTGTAGGTCTGGGCGTCCCTGATGATGACGCAGGCGTAGCCCGCCAGGGTCTTGGGCGCGATGCTGTCCAGGGCGGACTGGATGTCGGAGTAAGCGCAGCCGCTCTTGCACACGTTCTTTTCCACGGCGCAAATCTTGGGCGGCGAGAGCGACGCCTCGGCGCTCAGGCCGTAGGAGCCCTGGTTGGCCCGGCCGCCGTTGGGGTCGGGCTCCATGCCGTCTACGTCTATGGCGGGATCGGCCATGTCGATGGTCGGCGAGTTCGCGGCATCCGCGGGCCAAGCTCCACCGCTGTAGCGGCCCACGGCCGAGGCCGGATGGAAGTCCTCGATGCCCGCGCTCGAGTTATGCCAGAATGGATTGGCCGAGAAGGAGTAGGCGTCTTTATTGGCCGCTTTCCAGGCCGCGACGCCTTGATAAGTTTTGCCGCCCCAGACGAAGGCTGGGGCGGCGTTGGAGCTGAACCAGTCGTTATAATCCGAATCAATGCCGCTGGCCGCGCTCAGGAACAGGCTGGCCGATGAGCCCGTGACGGTCCAGGATGAGAGGAAAACGTTGTTCCTGACCGTGACCGTCGAGTTGTTGAGCTGGAGGAGATAGGCGTTGGAAAGGCCCGTGCCGCTCGAGTTGACGTCGTTGAACTGGAAATCCGTGTCCGCAGCGCCCCAGAAGTAGGCCGAGACCACGCTGCCGTTGTTGCCCGTGCCCGGGTAGCTGATGCGATTGTGGTGGAAGTTCAGTCCCCGCGGTGATTTGGCGAAGATACCGTAGGCAATCCTGCCTGAATGGTCGTTGGAGGTCCTATAAACGATGCTGTTGTTGTAGACGGTGGCGCCCGTGGCCAGACCGTCCATATAAATGCCGTAGGTGTCCCTGGCGGTCGTGAGCGTCGGGATGATGGTGTTGGAAGCGATAAAAATCCGCGTGCCGGGCATCTGGGTCGCGATGAAGACGCCGTACTGGGCGCCCGTGTTGATGGTATTGGTGGAGAGATAGATATAGCCCGCGTTGTTCGCCCCTATATTGACCGCGCAGCCTTGCGCGCCGCCCCAAATCCTATTGGCACTCATGTCAAGGCCCACGTTGGTCGTGGGGGACAGATAAAGCCCGATGCCGGCGGGTTGCGTGGCAACGATGACGCTGGAATGAATCGAAGTGCCGCTTGACGAATCGACATACACGGCGGTCGAGCCTTGGACATAGGAATCTCTCAGCGTGTTTGACGACGACTTTTGGATATACAGACCGGATCGGCCGCCGAACAAATAGCTTTGAGTTATGGCGTTCGATGAGGAATCCCTTATATAAAAGCCGTTGAGCCCGGCCGTGACGGAACTCAAGGACACGGTGTTGCCGGATGACTGATAGAAATAGACGCCATAATCCTCGCTGGCCGCGGCATAGGTTTGGGCTATGATGTTTGAAGAGGATTGATTGATATAGATAGCGTCGAACATGGCGGCGACGCGGCTTTGCGATACGGTATTTGATGAGGATTGATAAATAAAAACGCCGCGATTGGTTGCCGCGGCAATCGTGCTCTGGAATATGGTGTTTGAGGAGGATTGAGTCATATAGATGCCTTCGCTCGCGGCGGCAATATGGCTTTGGGATACGGTGTTGAAGGAGGATTGAGAGATATAAAAGCCTCGATTATTTGTCGCGATAACGGTGCTCCGGGATATGGTGTTGAGCGATGATTGTTCCAACTCGATTCCGTAGTAAGCCGCGGCGACATAGCTTTGGTCTATGGTGTTGGATGAGGATCGTTCGAGATAGACGCCGAACTGATTCCTGGCGGCGATGGAACTTTGCGCTATGGTGTTCAGGCATGATTGATCGAGCTTGACGCCGAACTCGTTTTCGGCGCCGATGGTATTTTGGACTATGGTATTGGACGCGGATTGAAGAAGATAAATGCCGAATTGATTTTGAGCCGTGACGGAACTCAGGGATATGGTGTTTGATGTCGATTGAATGAGATAAATGCCGAAACTGGCGGCCGTGACGGAACTCAGGGATATGGTATTGAAGGAGGACTCGGTCAGATATATACCTTTGCCGGACGCATTAACGGCCAGCATCCCGCTGATCGTATTGGAAGCCGCCTGCGCCAGATAAAGCGCGTAGGTGCCGGAATTATCGGCCTGAGCCGAACTATGGGAGACGATTGTCCGCCCCGTATTCTTGACCAGCCATATTCCGTGAGCCGATTGCACCGTGACGCTCGCGTAGGAAATATCGCTCCAGCTTGAAACCTGGATGCCCGCCCCCCAGATATTGTTCCCGGAATCCACGTTGACGCTGGAAATCCGGACGAGGCTGGAGGAGACCAGCACGCCGTACTGGACGGTGTTGGTGGAGATGACGTCGATATTGAAGATATTGACGCTGGCCTGCATGACCTGGAAAGCGGCCGTGGATTGGGCGGGAGGATTGACGATCGGATGGCCGGGCAGGGCGGCGTCGCCCATGATAGTCAATGACGAGCCGTTGCTGGTAAAGCCCTGGATCGTGACCTGCTCGCTGTAAGTCTGGGCGTCTTTTATGATGACGCAGGTGTATCCCGATAAAGTCTTGGGCGCGATGCCGTCCAGGGCGGACTGGATGGTGGAGTAAGCGCAGCCGCTCTTGCACACGTCCTTTTCCACGGCGCAAGTCTTGGACGACGAGAGAGAGGCCTCGGCGGTGAGGCCATAGGAGCCCTGATTGGCCCGGCCGCCGTTGGGATCAGGCTCCAGACCGGCGACGCCCAAGGCCGGATCCGCCCTGTCGATGGTGGGCGAATCAACGAGATCAAGGGGCGCGAAGGACCCGTCATGGTAGCGTCCGGCAATTGAAAGCGGATGGAAGTCCTCGACGCCCGCGCTCGGGTCGTGCCAGAAAGGATTAGCAGAAAACGAATATGTGTCTTTTTTGACTCCCTGCCAGGCCGCGACCCCCTGGTATGCTTTCGTTCCCCAGATGAAGGTCAGCGCGTTGGAACTGAACCAGTCGTTGTAGTCCGAGTTGACGCCGCTGTTGGCGTTCATGTAAAGGCTGGCCGAAGAGGACGTGACGGTCCAGGAGGAAAGGAAGATGTTGTTCCTGACCGTGACCGTCGAGTTGTTGAGCTGGAGGAGATAGGCGTTGGTAAGGCCCGTGCCGCTCGAGTTGACGTCGTTGAACTGAAAATCCGTGTCCGCGGCATTCTGGAAGTAAGCGGAGATGACGCTGCCGTGGTTGTCCGCGCCGGGATAGCTGATGCGGTTGTGGCGAATGTTGAGGTCCGTGGAGCCGATGGCATAAAGACCGTAGGCGGTTTTGCCCGCGTGATTATTCGAAGTCCGGTAAACGATGCTGTTGTTATAGACGGTCGCGCCCGTGACCAGACCGTCCAAGTAGACGCCGTAGGTATCCACGGCATCGGAAAGCGCGGGGATGATGGTGTTGGAGGTGAGCCAGACTTTGGCGCCGACCGATTGCGCCCTGATGCGGATGCCGTATTGGGAGCCCGCACGGATCGTGTTCGAGGAAAGTTCGACGACGCCCGAACTGCCCTCATCGATCAGTATCGCGCTGCCTCTCGGCCCCCCTTGAAAAACAGAAGACATGGACTCAAAGTAGACATTGCCTCCCCGCAGCCACAAACCGCTGCCCGCGGTTTTCGTGGCCACCAGGACGCTTGCGTCGATGACGGTATTCGAGGAGTTCTTGACATAGGCCGCCGTGGAACCCCGGATTTCGGACCCGACCAGGGTATTGCCGTAGCCCTTGAAGTCGCAAACCCCGTAACCTGCCTCATTGGCTATATAGTTGCCCTCAAAGGTGTTCGAAGACGCCGAGTACATATACAAAGCAGCGTAGGGATCGGTATCGCCGCTGGGACCGGAGTTGCTGGTGATAGTGCTGCGGCTGATCGTATTATAATTGGCGTCGGAAAACAGGTACGCCGCGTATGCCGGCGCGTGCGGGTTCGAGATGAAACTATCCGAAATCGCGGTGCCGCTGCTGCCGGTGATGTTCAAGGCGCAGCCGTCATCATCAGTGTCAACCCTAATCGAGCTCTGTCGGATGGCGTTGTAATGGCCGTCTTTTTCCAGAAAAACGCCGCCCCCCCCGCTGAGATTGACGAGATTGCTCCGGATGATGGTATTGCTGCTGCTTCCAACGGCATGGAAGAGACGGCCGTCTTTAAGGGTTGCGTTGCTGGTAAAGGTGCTGAAGCTGACGGTATTGTAATTCGACCGGGAAACGAATTTCACGACAGATCCCGCCGCACTATTAACATTAATGCCGAAAAAGGAACTGAACGTATTGGATGAAGCCGTGTTCAGGTAAAGGGCGAAATATGAACCGCTGTTGACCTGGGCCGTGCTGTAGGATATCGCGGTCATGGTGGAGCCCGGGAGATAGAAGCCGTGCGCGTTTTGCACCGTGACGCTGGTGTGTGAAACGACGCTCCAGCTCGAAATCCGTATGCCCGCGGTCCCGATCATGTTGCCGGAGTCCACGTTGACCGAGCTTACCCGGACGTAGGCCGAGGAAGCGTAGATGCCGTAGGCAACGGTGTTGCCGGTCGGCTTGACGTCGATTCCCACGACATTGACGCTGGCGTTCCTGATGACGAAAGCAGCCGTGGAAGCGGCAACGGGATCCACGACAGGACGCGCGCCGTTGGCGGCCATGAGAGTGAGGCTGGAGCCCTGGTTGGCGAAGCCCTCGATCGTCACCTGTTCCGCGTAGGTCCAGCTGTCCTTGACGAGCACGCAAGTGGGGCCGGCCAGGGTCTTGTCGAGCGAGTCCACCGCGTCCTGGAGCGCGGCGTACATCTCGCCGCCGTCATGCTTGACCGTGGCGCCGTAAGGGCAGCCGGGGAGCAAGGGCGCCGTCCTGGCCGATACCCAAGAAGTGAAGCCGCTGCCGCCGGCATTGACCCGGAAGTAGTAAAGCGTATAAGGCTTAAGGCCCGCGACCGTAGCCGAGAGGCCGTAGGTCAAGGAAGACCGGACGACCCCGGAAAAATCAGAGGCCGTGGAAGCGTCCAACTCATATAACGTGCCGTTGGGATTGCCATTGGCCTGCCATTGGGCGGTGATGGAGGTGATGAAAACGTCGCCGGTGCCGAGGTTCGCCGGCGTATGGTATTGAACATTAAGCACGGTAAATGACGAGGGAACGGCATTGGACTGGACCCAGAAGTGGTAGTAGCCCGGCCTCACCGCCGGGACCTGGAACTGCAGGCTGCACGAGGAAAAACTGTTCTGATAGATGGAAGACGAGACATCGACGAGATTCGGGCCTTCGGTCATCCCCGCGTTGTTGCCCGAATCCATGGCGCGCAGATAGGCCCGCGGCAGGTTCGCCGCCGAACTCGCATTGCCGCTGGCTCCGCCGGAGCCCCCGCCCAGGCCCGTGAACGTGCTGCCGCTCACGCTCACCCATGAGCCTGCGTAGACGCTCGCCGGGGAAGCCGAACCATTGACCTGGATGATTCCAGGCCTGGCCGCGACGGTCAAGGTCGAAAGCGCGAAGTCATACTCCGTGTAAAGCGCCTGCTCCGTGTAAAAAAGGATTCCCCCGGCCCCCCCGCCGTTTTTCCCTCCCGCGACCAATACCTTGCCGTTGGGCAGCAGCGTCGCGGCATGATACCGTCGCGTATTATTCATGGCGTCGGCCGACGACCACATGCCGGCGGCTGGATCATAAAGTTCGGAGCTGGAGAGGTAACCGGAGCCGCTATTATATCCCCCCGCGACCAGCACCTTGCCGTTGGGCAGCAATGTCGCGGTGGGAGAGTCCCGCGCGGCCGTCATGGAGTCGGTTGGCGACCATGTGTTGGCCGCCGGGTCATAAAGATCGGCGCTGGAGAGCTCAAATGGGGAGACGGCCTTATAGCCCCCCGCGACCAACACCTTGCCGTCAGGCAGCAGCGTAGCGACGTGATTTTCTCGAGCCTCCGACATGGAGTTATTGGTCGCGGACCACGTGCCGGAGGCCGGATCGTAGACCTCGGCGGTGGAGAGGGCCGCGCCGGAACCCCAGCCCCCCGCGACCAACACCTTGCCGTTGCGCAGCAGCGTGGCGCTGTGATTATTGCGCGCGACAACCATCGGATTGGTCGTTGACCATGCGCCGCTCAACGGATCATAAAGCTCGGCGACGGAGAGGGCCGCGGCGTCAAATCCCCCGGCGACCAACAACTTGCCATTGGGAAGCAGCGTGGCGCTGTGGCCATACCGCCCGTCTTTCATCGGCTTGGCCGTCGACCATGTGCCCGCGGACGGGTCGTAGAGTTCGACGGAGTCGAGGCTGACGCTGCCGTACAATCCTCCCGCGACCAACACCTTGCCGTTGGGCAGCAGCGTCGCGCTATGAATCTGTCGCGGCGCCGACATCGGGTTGGTCGTAGACCATGTTCCGGCGCCGGCGGACGGGTTAAAGAGCTCGGCGGAGCTCTCATCGCTGCCGCTCCAGCCTCCCGCGACCAACACCTTGCCGTTGGGCAGCAGCGTGGCGGTATGGAACTCCCGCGAGATCGACATATCATCAGCAACGGACCATGCGCCGAGGGACGGATCATAGAGATCCGCGGTGGAGAGGGCTGTGCCGTTGGAGCCCCCGCCCACGAACACCTTGCCGTCGGGAAGAAGCGTGGCCGCGGCATATTCCCTCGCGCTGCTCATGGAACCCGCCGGCGCCCAGACCCCGCTTCCAGGATCATAGAGTTCCGCGGTAGCTCCCCCGCCGCTTCCCCCCGCCACCAGCACCTTG
>DMMY01000032.1:50790-51073 GCA_003452935.1 Elusimicrobiota bacterium | reverse complement strand
CACCTTGCCGTTGGGAAGAAGCGCGGCGACATGGTTGTCCCGCGCTTGGGAAAGCGCGCTTACCGATCCCCAGGACCCGGTCCCCGGATCGTAGAGTTCAGCGCTGTTAAGTTCCGATCCGCTCCACCCTGCCGCCGCCAGCACCTTGCCGTTGGGAAGAAGCGTGGCCGTATGCGCCCTGCGCACCGTGGACATGGGATTCGTCGTAGACCAAGTCCCTCCTCCCGCCGGGTCGTAAAGTTCCGCGCTGGATAATCCAGTTCCCCCCGCCACCAGCACCTTG
>DMMY01000032.1:0-50692 GCA_003452935.1 Elusimicrobiota bacterium | reverse complement strand
CACCTTGCCGTTGGGAAGAAGCGTGGCTGTATGCTGTTCTCGCCCGGCAAACATGGGATTCGTCGTCGTCCATGTCCCATTTGCATAAAGTTCCGCGCTGTTGAGCGCGCCTCCGTCATATCCCCCCGTCACCAGAACCCGGCCGTCGGGCAGAAGCGTGGCGCTGGCTCGTTGGCGCTTGGCGTTCATGACGCCTGTTTCAGTCCAGATCCCCGTCGCCGGGTCGTAAAGCTCCGCGCTGGAAAGACGATCAGCGCCGGTCCTAAATCCTGCAGCCACCAGAACCTTACCATTGGGAAGAAGCATGCTGATGTGATAATGCCGCGCATAATTCATATCGCCTGTCGTTGCCCAAGTCCCGGTCGCCGGGTCGTAAAGCTCGGCGGTCTTCAAGGAATTTCCCCCGGCATCATAACCGCCCGCCACCAGCACCTTGCCGTTGGGGAGAAGCGTAACCGAGTGGCCCGCGCGCGCGTAGCTCATGGAAGGATCCCCGGGCGCTGTCCAGGCCGGGTCTATGAGCAGCGGATATCTCAAATCGCGGGCCTCGAAAGACAAGGCCAGGACTGCCTCATTCCCCCCAGCCCGCGCGTCTTTTTGGCTCTCCAAACTGAACCTGCCCTGCAACTCGCGGCCGGCTTGATCCAAGACCACGGGCCGGGAGAGTTCCAGGACCGTGCGGCCGGCTTCGTCTACGGCCTCAAGATTGCCCCCCGCGCCGATGCGGAAGGATTTGGCCTGGCCCAAGGGCCGCAGTTTTTGGCGGAAAGATCGCGGCGCCTTGGCAGAGGCCAAGTAATAAAATTCCTCCACCCGGCCTTGGCTCGCGGACAGGAAAACAGTGGCGTCCGGATAAACCGCAGGATAGAAGACCAAGCCGGCCCCTGCCCGGGCCGGCGCCGGAAAGCCTCCCAAGGGTTCGACTTCCACTCCGGCGGAGCCGAAGCTCAAGCCGTAGGACTTCCCATAAATCGCCGGGAACACCGTCGGCTTCTCGTCTCCAGCTCTCAGGGCCAAGGCCTCCAGAGCCTGCCTCTCCTCGGGCTTGAGGCTCTCCTGGCTCGATCCCGAAGAGCCCCTATCAGCCTCAAGGCCGGCCGAAGTCCTGCGATAGCTCACGGACTTGAGCCCCTCCCATTTGCCTTGCAGAGCCGGGAACTCCGCGCGCAGCCGTTGCGCCAAGGAAGCGGCCAATTGTTCTTGGAAGGTCTCCAAATTGCGGCCGGCTTGCCGGCTCGCTGGATCGGACACTAGAGCCTCCCTAAGCTGCCCGATGGCCGCCTCCAATTGTCCTGCCTGCGCCTGGGCCGCGGCCAAATTGTTGAGCGTCCCGACATTGCTTTGGTCGAGCGTCTTGGCCAGTTCCAGATATCCGACCGCCTTTCTTGTGTTTTCAGAACTCTCGGCTGACTCCCGGCGGGAGCGGCCGAGATTCAAATAGGCGGAGCCGATATTATAGAACGCGGCGGCGCGGTCGACGCGCACCTGCAAGGTTCGGCGGCTTTCGGCGGCCCAGGCCAGGAGCTCGTTGGAGACCGGCTCTATGCCACGCCACCGCCGCATCGCGGACGGATCGTCGTAGAGCTCTATGGAGAGGGCCAGGCGGTACTCGGCAATGGCCTGCGGCCACTTTTTATCGGCGGAGAGCAAGCGGCCCATCGCGTGATGCAAACGGGCTGATTGCGGGCAGGCCCTGAGGCTCGCCGCCACCAAGGACGTTTCATCTTTCCAGTCCCGGTTGCGTTGGACGGTAAGGCCAAGATAAGCCGCTCCGGCCAGAGGCAGGGCCGCGAGGCCCAAGCCCGCCAAGCCGCGCGCCCGCATTGAGCTGGCCGAGCCCCAAGCGGCCCAGGCCCGCTCGATGAACTCGCTCAGGATAAGGCCCCAGCCGATCACGGAAAGATACAGAAACCTTTCGTTGATCACGCTGTTGATGGGCACGAGATTGGAGACCGGCGCCAAGGCCGCGAAAAAGAGGAGGATGCCGAAACCGAGCCGGGGGCGGCGCTGAAGCTCGCGCCAACCCAGAAAAACCAGGCCGGCAAAGAGCGCGGCGCAGGCCAAGACCTGAGCGTCGGGCTGGTGCTTGACGGCCAAGAGATATTCCAGGCTCAATGGATGCGGAAGGCAAGCCAGCTTTACGTAATAGCCGAGGCCCACGATCATGGTCAGGGCCTGGGCCAGGGGATCGCCGGCCCATAAGCCCGTCTGTGCCATCCGGCCCAGCACCAGGAAGCGCGCCGCTACAAAGGCGCCAGCCAGCATGAAATGAGGGATCAAGAAACGCCAGCCCAAGCGCCGCCCCTGCGGAGATTGCGCGCCATGGCCCGGCAGATACAGGCTCAACGCCAGAACCACGGGCAAGGTCACGGCCATCTCGCGGCAAAGAAGCGACAGCGCGAAGCAGGCAATCGAGGCGGCGTAACATGCCCAACGCGGCGCCGCTTCCCGCGCGCCGCGTTGGAACCGTAGAAACAATATGAACGCCAGCAAGTAGAAGATCAGGAAGAGCGGGTTGGATACCTCGCTGGCCCAAGCCACGGCCTCGGTCTGGACAGGGTGGATAAGAAAGACCGCGGCCGTCACGAAACCGGTCAACCGCGAGCCAAACAGCAGCAGCGCCAGCCAATAAACGAGCAAGGCGGCCAAGATGTGGAGGAATATGCTGGTAAGATGATAAGCCCGCGGATCGAACCCGCCCCAGCGATAATCCAGGGCGCGAACCAACACCGTCATCGGCCGCCAGTGGCTGCGGCACATCGAAACATCGGTCGACTGGGTCCCGGGGCGCAGGAACTTGGACAACGGCGTCAGCGAACGGATGCCCTGGCTTTCAACGATGAGGGCTTCGTCGTCGTAGACGAAGCCGTTGTCGAACGCGTTGTGCCAGGCGAGCAGGCCCAGGACCACGATGGCCGCGGCCGGCAGCAAGGGTAAGCGCGCGACACGCCAGAGCCGGCTCATGGCGTCGCCTCCGCAGCTTTCGCGCCGGACCCGCCGAAGGCAAAGGAAAATGAGACCCTGTGCGCCTGTCCCAACTCCCCGAAGGGGATAAGGGCATAGTCTAGGTTTCCGAAACGGGTCCTCACGCCCACGCCGGTGAAAAAGCCGTAAAATTCGGATAGCCCGGAGGCCGTGCTCCCCAAAGCCTTGCCCAAGACCGCGTCGCGCTGCGCCCTCGTGCTCGTGCGAAAGCCGGCGCGCAGGGAGAAGGGCCCAAAGCCGCGGTATTCCGCGCCCAGGCGCAGGATCAGACCGGAATCGCGCGGCAAATCCGCCTGCAGGCTCAAGGCATGCGGGAAGCTGCGCGTCATGCCCGCGGCCGCGCCCAGCCTCACGATCAACGGAAGCGGGAAGGCCTCATCCAGGAACCGGACCTTGGTTCCCAGGTTGGCCACGCCCGCGCCCACTGAAACGGGAAAACGCTCCAAGCGCCGCAGCACGCCGAAGTCCATCGCGAACGCGTTGGCCGAAGCCCCGCCGAGCTCGGACCGGATGAAGCGCGCCGTGGCCCCAAACCCGAAGCCGGCCACCTGGCGAGCCCCGCTCACGGCCAAGGCCATGTCCGACGCACCCGCCTTGCCCTCGGGTTCCGCCGTTTCGGAGCTGCGGCGTTCTATGCCGTTGACCCTGAGGCTGGTGAGGCTCACGCCGAAAGGGCGGGTCACGAAGCCGACCTGGCTTAAGGCGACGTCCTGGATCTGCAAAGCGTGGGACATGAGCAGCTCATACTTGCGGCCGTCCCCGCCGGAGAGCCCGGGGGAAGCCGGCAGGGCCAGGCCGGCCGGATTATAATAGAGCGCGGAGACGTCGTCGGAGATCGCCACGAAAGCTTCGCCAAGGCCCAAGGGCCTGGCGCCGAATCCGAGTTCCAGGAAAGTCGCGGCGCTGGCGCCCGGGTCCGCGCGAAGAGCCGTGGGGAAAGCCGCGCCCATGAAAATTGAGCACGCCCATAACAGGGTAAATCGTCTATGCAGCAAGGATTGCCACATGATGGGTTATATGACTATTAATATATAACAGGCATTTTCGAAATTATCTATAGCATATCGATCATATTCGCAAAGAATTAACAATTATTTCGCAAGGGTGCCGGAGATTGACTTTTTGGACTTGTTGAACTTATTTTAGTTCAACTGCGTACGCAACAAATGCAGTGAACTTATAGGTGAGATTCGCCGGTTTACTTGGAAGTGGCCGTGAAAGTGCCGTCCCAGTCCGCGCCCGGCGGCGCGGCCCGGAAGGCCCGAATGCGATCTTCGTATAGGCCGTAAAGCTTTTCCAAGCCTGGCCGCAAATTGCGGCATTCGGCCAGCAGGTCCTCGGCCTCGTCCCAGCTCTGGGAACGGTAGGCGGCCAGCATTCGGTTATGCGTCTCTTCATGCTTCTTGAAATCAGGCTCCCGGGCCAGGGACGGAGCTCCCAACAAGGCGGATATGCGCACCGGCTTGGTTTTCCCCTTCACCTTGATCAGGTCCAGTTCCAGGGCGGCGAAGTCCGGCGCCAGTTCGCGCGTGCGCGGCCCGATCACGGTGCTCACGCCGTACGGCTTGGACTGTCCCTCGAGGCGCGAGGCCAGGTTCACGTCGTCGCCCAACACCGAGTAATTGAAGCGCTGGTCCGAGCCCATGTTGCCCACGCAGCAGTTCCCGGTATTGAGGCCTACGCCGATATGGATGGGCACGTACTTGCGGCCCTCTTTCTCGGCCTCGGCGCGCCAGACCGCTTCAAGCTCGTCGAGCCGGGCATGCATGGCCAGGGCCGAGACGCAGGCGTTGACGGCGTGGCCCGGGTCATCCAAGGGAGCGTTCCAGAAAGCCATGATGCAGTCGCCGATGTACTTGTCGATATAGCCCCGGTGCTCCATGATGATCTCGGTCATGGGCGTGAGGAATTTATTGATCATCTGCGTCAGTCCATGAGCGTCGAACTGCTCGGAGATGGTCGTAAAACCCCGGATGTCGCAGAAAAGAACGGTCATGCCGCGCGTTTCGCCGCCGAGCCTGAGCTTTTCCGGATGCTTGGCCAACTCCTCGACGAGCTTGGGGTGCATGTAGCGCGAGAAAGCGTGGCGCACCTGGTTTCTCTCGGTCTCGCTCTTGAGGTAGCTGATGAGCGTCGAGGACATATAGACCGCGACGATCGCCAGGCACGGGAAAACCGGGTCGATCAAAAACCCCTTGAGCGCGAACATGCGCCAGGAGAACCCTATGGCCGCGGCGATTCCAGCGGCGCCGACCAGGGCGCTCCACAAGGCTCCCAACCGGGGCAGAAGCACGAGCAGCAGCAGCCCGAGGGCGATCATGTAGAGAACCTCGCCTCCTGTCGCCCAATCCGGCCTGCGCAGAAACCGGCCGTGCAGTATCTGCTCCGCGACATTGGCGTGGATCTCCACGCCGGGAACAGCCGGATTCAAGGAGGTGGCGCGCATGTCCTTGAGCCCCGCGGCGCTCGTGCCCACGAAGATGATCCCCCCTTCGATGAGGCTGCGGTCCATTTTTTTATCGAAGATCCGCCACGCCGGGATCGTGCGCTCCGGGACGGTTTGCGTGCAGTACAGCCAGACCCGGCCATGCGCGTCGGTGGGAACGACGTAGCGGCCGATCTTGACGCGGGTTATGCCCGTATGCGCGCCGAAACCCGACTCCCCGCTCGCGCCCGACGATTTGACCGCGTAGTTGCCCGCGCCCTGGGCCACGCGCAAGGCCTCGGCGCAAAGCGACGGCAGCAGGGTCTGGCCGCGCCTTAAAACAAGCGGCGCCCGCCGAGCCATGCCGTCGCGCTCCGGGATGAAGTTAAAGCTGCCGTTGCCCGCCGCGGCCCGCTCCAACTCCGGCAGGTTCGCGACCGCGCCCTTGAAATCGTCCACATAGGCCAGAGGTCCGTCGCCCGCGTAAGCGAACGGTCCCTTGACCGCGGGCACGACATCGTTGGGCTCGGTGATGAGGGCAAATCCCAAGACCACCCGCGCCCGGCCGACGGCCTCGGCCAATATCCGGTCATGGTCCGTAAGCCTGGCGGTCAGGCGGCGCAGGGCATCGGTGTCCGGGCCGCGGGGCCAGAGATCCACGACCCTTTGCGGAGAAGTCCGGTCCGGCTCGGCGAACACCGCGTCGAAGGCGATGACCGACGCGCCCAATTCGTTCAATCGGGAAACCAGCCGCGCCACCAAGGTTCGGGGCCATGGCCACTGTCCCAGGCGTGAAAGGCTGGGATCGTCGATGTCGACGACGCGAACCGGAGCCGGCTCATAGGGCCGGGGGCGGGCTCTCTGAAAACCGTCGAAAGCCTTGTGCTGTATCTGCTCGACCCAGCCCAGTTCCGCGACCCTGATCGAAACCAATCCTAGCAGGAGCAAGGCGGGTATGATGACATGCGCCCAGCCCTGGATAGCCCTGCGCCGGGTCTTATACCATTGCAGAGCCGCCCTGAGCCGTCTTCGAGCCATGCTTCATTGTCTCCAATTTCGCAAGGCAATTCAACGTTTTATTGACGGGATAGCCGCGATTTGCGATGATCTTTTAATGTCTAATATTATTTTAATTTTCCTGGCCTTATTCCTCGCCGGCACCCCCTTGCGCGCCCAAGACATAGACAAAGAGGTCAAGAAGCCCGCCCGCGCCGAAACCGAGCAGAAGGAAGCGGAGCGGCTGGCCGCCGAAGCGGCCAAGCGCGCGGCTCCGGGAGAGGAAGTCGCCTACGAACAGGTTCTCGCCGATCCGGACAACGTGCGGCTCAACTACGGCTTCGCGCGATCCCAGGTGCGCCGCGGCGACATCAAGGGCGCGGCCGCGACGCTCGAGCGCATACTCCTCGTCGACCCCAAGCAGGGTGAAGTCAGGCTCTTCTACGCCATCGTCCTTTATCGCCTCGACAACATGGTAGAGGCCAAGGCGCAGCTCGACATGCTCAAGAAGCTGACCCTGCCCCAGGCGTTGCGCGATGAGGCGGACAAATACGCCAAGGCCGTGGAGCAAAGGGTCAAGCGCACGCATTTAAGCGGCTCTTTAAGCCTGGGATTCGAGTACGACACGAACCGCAACGCCGCGCCGGCCTCGGGCCGCCGGCTTTTCAGCGACACGCCTCTCAACCTGACCGGCTCTTCGAAAAGGCGGGACGACACGAGCCTCGTTTTCATGGGCAACGTGGGCGTGCGCCGGAACCTGCCCTGCCAGTCCGTGCCCGAGATATTCGGCTCCTTCGCCTACTATCAGGCCGAGCAGACCCTGGCCAAAAACCTAAACCTCAAGGCCTACTCCGCGCAGGCGGGCGGCGTGTACAAGGCTGGCCGCGTCAAGCTCACGCCTGCCGCGCTTTTCGACCACGTGCAGCTGGCGCAGAGCACGTTCTTGCGCAACCGGGGAGCGGACTTGCGGCTCGACTACCGGCTCAACCAGAAGACCAACCTGTTTTTCTCGGCCCGGGATGTGTACCAGGACTTCGTGCCCACCAAAGAGATCGGCACGGCGCCGGACCGCACCGGAATACAAGTCGATTTCACGGCCGGCGCCGATAATATCCTCAATCCCGCCATGAAGTTGGGAACCTCTATTGGCCACGGCTTCAAGCATGCCACCCGCGATTTCTACGCCTTCGACCGCTGGACCGCGGGCGTCAACCACACCTGGCTTCTAGGCCGAGGCGCCTTCCTGCTTTCGTCTTTCAACGTCAACTACGACCTCTACCGCGCGCCGGACACGGCCATCAGCGTGGCTCTGCGCAAGGACACGGCCATGCGGGCCAACGCCACGTTGGGAGCCCCCCTGGCCGTCCTCCATCCCAGGCTCCAGGACCTCGTCCTGACGTTCACCTATGAGTACTACCACGCCCTCTCCACCGTGGAGAACTACGCTTATTCCAACAACAAGGTCGCCGCTATGCTGAACTACAGATGGGAGGTCGGACTATGAACCTGCTCTCCATTCTCCTCGCGAGCGCACTAGCCGCCTCGGCCCAGGCGCCGGCCGCCAACCTCACCCGAATCGGCGCCGCGGCCGCGGTCAAGGGCATGGTCAAGGCCCAGGCTCCGGGCGCGGCCGTGGGCCGCGTCATGGAAAGCGGCAAGCCCCTTTTCCTCAACGACCACGTCACGACCGGCGCGGCCGGCCGGCTGCAGGTCATGCTGCTCGACGAGACCGTCTTCACCATGGGCCCCAACAGCGACATGGTGCTCGATGAGTTCGTCTATGACCCGTCCAATGACGCGGGCAAGGTAACGGCCCGGGTCACCAAGGGCGTATTCCGCTTCGTCACGGGCAAGGTGGCGCGCAAGGACCCGGCCAACATGAAGGTCAACCTCCCTGTCGGCACCATCGGAATCCGCGGCACCATCGCGGCCGGCGAGGCCTCGGAGGCGGGCTCGAGCATCATCCTGCTCGGGCCCGGCTCGCAGAACAACGCCAATGAAAACCCGGGCAGCGTGGCCGTGGGCAACGCGGGCTCGCAGGTCGTCATCACCCAGCCGGGGTTCGGCACCACGATCGCGCCGGGCCAGCCGCCCGCCTCGGTCACGGACATGTCCCAAAAGGCCCAACAGCTCATTGGCTTACTGGGCGAGCCGCCGCCGGCAAGCCAGACCGGGGCGCCCTCGGGCAACGGCAAATCCCGCATCAGCCGGGAGGCAGGAGAGGAAAAAGCCCAGGGCGGCGTGCTCGCTCTGGAATCCGGAGCCTTGGGCGAGATCGTCAATAACATGGATAACAACCAGGTTATCGCATCCCAGACCAACGGCATCGTCGACGGCCTCTCCACCTGGGACCAGGTGCGCGGCGTGGAGGCGGGCATCGTCATTTACGACGGCCAAGGCACCTACACCTGCAGCGGCCCGAACTGCGCCGGAGGGATTGGAACGTCATCATTATTTCTCGATGTCGACTTTGGAGCCCGCCAATTCCAGGGCAGCATTGTCCTCCAGCCCGCTTCCCCCGGAGGACTTGTCGGCATTCAATCCACAAGCATACTGAACACGTCCTTCTCCAGCCTCTCCGGAAATGCCAGCGTGTTGCTGCATTCCGGCGGGGGCGGCCCCGGAAATATCAATAACGCGGATTTCGACAACTCGGTCCTGTCTTTCCACAACAGGGGCGGGATCGCGGCAAAAGACGCTAAGGTGGATATCCTCTTCGACGACCATGCCATGGTCGGGGCTCCTACCACGGCTGCCGGCTCGGCCACCGCGACCCGGCCATAAAGCAACCGGCCGGGCGGCGCTGCGCGCCATCCGGCCGGCAACAAGAACCCTAATCCTGGACTATTCGCGCGGGACCAGGACGATTTCGATGCGTCGGTTGAGAGCCCGGCGCTCCGGGGTATCGTTGGCCGCGATGGGACGGTACTCGCCGTAGCCCGCGGCCACCAAGCGCTTGGGATCGAGCTTTGCGGTGTCCTCCAAATAGCGCGCCACCGCGGTCGCGCGGGCCGTGGAAAGCTCCCAGTTCGTGGCGTACTTGTTCTTGAGCTCGCCCACGATGGGCTTGTTGTCGGTATGGCCCTCGATGCGTATGTCCTTGTCCGCGACGGTGGCCAGGATCTTGCCGACTTTCTCAAGCACCTTCTTGCCGTCCGTGCGCACCTCGGCTTGGCCGGAATCGAAGAGAATCCGGTCCACCATGTTGACGGTCAGCAAGCCCTTGAGCTGGGTGATGGTCACCTCGCCGGCGGATATCTCGGACTTAAGCCCGGCGGTCAGGTCCTCGTAGTTCTTCTTGACCTTGGCAAGCTCATCGGCCTTGGCCTTTTCCAAGGCCGCTTTCTCATCGCGGGCCTGGGCCAGTTCCTTCTCCCGCGTCGCCACGGCCGCCTGGGACGCCGCGATCTCGGCGTCCTTGGCCTTGCGCAGGTTGGAGGTCTCGACCTGCGCGTCGGCCAGCTTTTGGGAAAGCGCGTCTTTTTCCTTGATCAAGTCCGCCACTTTCTTGGAGAGCTCGCCTTTCTTGGCGTCCAGCGACTCCTGGAGATCCTTGTTGGACTTCTGGACCGAGGCCATCTGCGTGTTAAGAGAAGCCAGCTGGTCCGCGTCCGCCTTGATCTGGGAACGAAGATCGGTCTCGTTCTTCTGGGAGGCCTCGGCGGCCGCGGCGAGCGAGGCCTTAGAAGCGTCGAGATCCTTGGCCAGGGCCTCGGCGCGCTGCTGCTGGGCCAGGGCCTTGGCCTCCTGATCCCGATACTTGCCGGCCGAGACGCACCCGCTCAGCGCCAGGGCGAAAGCCATCAAAACCACGCCATGATTCTTCATTCTTGAGCCTCCTAGGATGGAAAGAATCTAGCAAAACCGAGGCGCCGGATCAAAGCGGACTTCGCGGCGGTCAGGGCCGGAGATTGCTCGATATCTTGTCGAGAATCTCCCGGGAAGCTTTCTGGTCGCCGAACAAGCCCACGCGGACGCGGACCGTGACGCCGCCCGACTCGCCGGGATCGAGCTTGAGAACAATCTTCGTCCCATCCGCGCGCTCGGCCTCGATCTTGCCGCCCAAGCCGTCTTTCTGCTGAGAAACCGGCTTAAGGGCCAGGCTGGCGACCGCCTTTTGGGACGCGCTCCAGGCCGCGTCGAGGCCTTCGGGGTAGGTTCGGCTGAGCTCCCCCTTCACGTAGGAATAGCCTCCGGCGCCCGCGCCCGCGCCGATGATCAAGAAACAGCCGCTGCATAAAAAGGCCGGAAGCACGAGGACGCCGGCAAGAGCTAATTTTTTCATAAGATTTTATAGCACATCCGAAGAAGGCCCGAGAAGCGACTTTTTACGCCGCCGCGGCATGCCAAAAACGTTCTCCGTCTAAAAATCACGACTCGTGACTGATCATGACAGGCCGTCATTGTTCCGCTTCCTTTCCATGCGACCCCTGGCGTATAATGAATCACTGGCGCAAATGAAGGCAATACAAATAATAGCGAGGACACGGAAAATGACAAAGAAGACATTGAGCGCGGCCCTGATGCTGGGCCTATGCGGTCTAGCCGGGACGGCGTTCGCTTCGGAGCAGGCGTTCTACGATTCCATGGCAAAAGTCCGGGCCCAGGCCTTGTCCGCGGCCCAGATACAGCGGGCGACGCTCGTCGGCCGCGGCAAGCAGGCCGAGCCCCAACCGCCGCAAGAAGGGATATCCGGGATATCCTACGTGACTGACCAAGTCGACGCGAACACGCCCTGGGAGCGGATCACGTATCCCTACATTCCTTACTTCTCCACGTATTTCTTCAAGAACTTCGGATTCACCGTCGACATGCTTTGCGTCAACGGCGACAAACTCGAGAGAAAGGGCCCTAAAAAAACAGTGACCGATTGCCAGGGCTGGTCCGGCGGCAATGACCGGCACGATCCCGTGTGCACGAAGCCCGTGGAGGTTTTCGTCGCGATCCCCCTGACGTACCAGGAAGAGGTGTGCGTGCAATGGAAACCGCGCCACGACGGGCCGGTCTGCGTCGCCACCGAGCTCAAGACGGTCACGCGCCCGCTCACGCAAAAGGTGGACGTGTACAAGGTTCGCGACCACCGCGGCGGCGATAAACGGGATTTGGCGTTCACCAAGGAGTATACCATCCCGGCGTGCCAACCATAAGCCGAACGGAAACCATCAAGAACGCCCATCGCGAGATGGGCGTTCTTTTTTTGGAATAGGGCCAATGGCCCGGCCAAACCGGCCCAAATGGCTCATGCCGGAGAGGGGAATATCGCATAAACTAAGTAAACGACAATATCATGCGTCGATAGTTTGAACGACGAAACCCTCTCAGCGCCGGCGCTTATACGGGTCCGCTTGACGCGCGCGGATCTCGAGCCCCTTTTCGGGCCCTTGAGGCAGGACCGCGCTTGGCACCGCCTCCAGGAGCGGGTCTCAAAATTCAACCAGAGCGGGAAGACCCTCGGCGTGCGCCTCTGCGCCGACCGCGGCAACGCCGAAATCCTGCTCATTGCCAGGAACCATTCCAACCTCGAAAAATTCAGCCGCCGCATGCAATCCGCGCGGGGCCATATTCAACGCGCGATGGCGGCCGCGGTCGCGTCCCGGCTGGCCGAGCCCGACGGCCCCGGCGATTTCGCGGCCTTCCGCCAGCGCCAGAAGGAGGAAGCCCTTGCGTGCGCGTCCAATCCCCTTCAGGCGTTCCACCAGATCAGGCCCCTGATGGAGAGCATTTTCCTGGAGCCGCCGTTTCGCCTGGATCAGGCGGCCCTCCCGGGAAAGACCGCCGTAGAGGCCATCGCGCGCAACGCCGGGGACTCAAAAGGGCGATCCCTGATGATCCTAGGCCCGTCCGGAATCGGCAAGAGCCGGCTATTGGCGAGAAGCTTTGCCGGCTGCGCTCCAGATTCGCTAGTCCCGGTTTTTCTTCCAGCCGCCAGAATAGGGCTCGGCCAGCGGCTCATCGACTGGGACAGCCTGCCGGGGGCCACGCCCGGTCTGGCGGCGAAGCTGGAGGCCCTTGCCAACGACGGCAAATTTATCCTATTCCTGGATGGCCTCGATGAAAACCCAGGTCTTCTGGACTCCAATAATCCGGCGGTCCCGGCTTTTTGGGCCCTGGCGGCGCGCAACCGGTGCATCATCACGTGCCGGACCAAGTATTATCAGCAGCACTTCCTCAGTTCCCCGGCGGACCGGATTTTCAAGGGCAGCCTCCGCGAGATGCATCTGCTGGAATGGTCCCCTGCCCACATCCAGCGGCTCTACTCCCGAATCGCGGCTTCCAGCGCCGCTCAAGGGCTGCGCGCGGTGGAACATCTGGCGCGGCTCTCCCCGCAAGCCCTGGCCGAGAAAATGGGAGCGCTGCGCCCCACCGGCCTCTCCGCTTGGGCCTATGCCCTGTTTTTCGCCTCCCACCCGGGAGGAAAGTTCCCCGCCAACGAGTACGAGATCCTCGATTATCTGGCGGATCTGCTGGTACGCTGGGAGCGCGGCCGCAATCCCGGCTTTCCCGCGCCGGACATCGGCCTGGGCCTCTTATCCCGATTATGCTGGCACGCGTATCAGAAAGGCGACTGCGGGCAGAGCCTCAAAGCCGCGACGTCCGACGTCCTGAAAATCCTGCGCCAGGATTATCCCTTTCTCTGCGAGCGCCAGGATGTTTTGTTCGCGGCCTTGTCGCGGATGCCGCTGCTCGCCTACGACGGGATATCCAACGCCTTTGAGTTCGACTCGGGTTTCGGCTATTTCCTGGCGGCCAAGCACTGGATCGGCCTGGCGGTCCGCGGCGAGGCTGAGGCCTTCCGGCTCGCCTGCCAGACGCCTCTCACCAGAGAGATATCGGATTCCATTTTCCAAGGCTTGGACGTACTGGACCGGGCCGGCAAGGCTAGTTTCCACGAGACCGCCATGCGCTCCTTCGCGGCCGCGAGGCAAGCCTTCCAGAAAGACCCCCGGACCGAGCACGTCACCTCCATGCAGAACGCCTTGCAGCCCATGGCGCGCGTCGATCCGGCCGGCGCCCGGGACTTCCTGCGGGACATCGTGCTCAAGCCGCGAAAACTGCCGGAATTGGTGATACTGTCCTGCGCCCGCGCCCTGGCTTACATGGACGATGAATCCGCTCTCGCCGCCTATCTCAAACGCCTCCAGACCAACGCTCGCGCCAGGGAGACAAATCGCGGCTTTTATCTGTATTGGCTCAAGGACGGACGGCCGACCCGGCAAGGACCCGACTGGCTCATCGGATTGCAAGCCGCGGGCTGGAACCGGACCTGCCACTGGCTTGTCCAGGAACTGGGCTGCCGCAAGTCGGCGGCGCTGCGCGCCATACACCTGCGCGCCTTCTGCGACCTGGCTGAAACCTTCGGCCCCCCCCAAGCCCGGCCTGAGGATTTAAGCCGGGTCAAAGACTATCTGGAACGCGAGCTCCAGAACGCGCGTCCTCTCTTGCGTCGGGAACTGGCGCGCTTCAAGAGAGTCATTCGGGCCACGCAACCGGCCCGGAAACCAGTTTCCTGACGAACTCCAGGTCCGCGGGGTACATCTCGCCCAAGGGGATGCGGTCCAATGCCGTCCAGAAACAGGCGCGCACGTCCTCGCCGTTTCCCTCCGGCCGCAGAACGCCGCCGGTCTGTCTGACGAGCCAGTAGATGCCGATGAGCTGCCAGGGCCTTTGCGTGGAAACGTGCAGGCCTTCGCTGGCGTAAAGCGCCCGGACCGGCTCCACGCGGATGCCGGTCTCCTCCTCGAACTCGCGCCGCAGAGCGGCCATGGGCGCCTCGCCCAGTTCCACGCCGCCGCCCGGAAAATTGACGAACTCACGGTCCAGGAACACGCTGCGCGTCATCAGGACTTCCCGGCCGCCCCGCGGCAATATCCCGTAGACGCGGCAGCTGAAGCGCTCCGGTCGATGATTCATAGCCCCAACCGGTCCAGCCGCGCCGCGGCGCGCCGCGTGTGCGTGCCGCTCCAATAGACTCGGCCGCAGCCCGGACAGCGCCGGAAATCAGTGGGCAGTTCCCGGACCAAGGGCGGGACCAAGGCCAGGGCCTGGCGGCGCGGCAGCGTTTCCAGGGCCAGGTTGCAGCAGGCGCAGCGCGTGAAAAGCCTCTTGCGGTCGGGCTTGAGGCCCAGTTCGCGCATGACGAAGAGCAGCTGGCCTTCGAGGTCCTCGGATCGCAGCACGAGCATGCGCAGGCCGGATACCGGGGGGATGCGCGTGTCTCGGGTCAGGAAGATCCTGTCCTCGCGCCGCGCCCTCTCCAGCAAGGCGGTGTCCGGCTGGCCCGCGGAGCCGGCGAAAACCGCGTCATAGCCCAAGAGCGCCAGCCACCGGGCGAGCTTGCCCAGCATGCTGTCCGCCAGGAACCTAGGTTCTTTCTCCACGATCGCCTTTGCGCCCATCCAGCGCCTGAAAGCAAAAAACCCAGGCCTCGTTGGAAGCCGGGGTTTGAGGAATTTCTTAGACGAAAAATGCGCGGGGAGGGACTCGAACCCTCACGCCTTGCGGCATACGCCCCTCAAACGTACGCGTCTGCCAGTTCCGCCACCCGCGCTAAATCCTTATTTCCCCACCGGAGCCGGAGCCTCCGCCGGAGCCGGCACAGGGACCCTCACCCGGGAGGTGACGCTCGTCATGCCGGCGCGGCTGGCCAGCAGCGTCAAGAAAAGAGAGGTAAAGGCGAAGGTTCCGGCCAAAGCGGCCGTGAACTTCTTCATGAAGTCCGAACCCGAAGGCGTGTTGATAAGCGAGTCCCCCCCGCCTCCGAAGATCGCCAGCCCGGCGCCCCGGCCGCTCTGAAGAAGAACGACGAGGATCATGAGCAGGCACGCGATGATATGGACAAACTCCAAAAATGTGTAAATCATTATAGGGGCATTATATCAATTGCAGGTCTTTCCTGGAAGAGAAAAAGGATGGCAGACCGCGCGATAAGACCTCCAACAAAAAAGAGCCGGCGCCCTCTCGGGCGCCGGCTCTTTTTTTCCGGATCCGTTCTCAGGAAGTCAGGGCTGCAAGTCCGGGAAGGACCTTGCCCTCCAACAGTTCCAGGCTCGCCCCGCCGCCCGTGGAGCAATGGGATATCTTATCAGCCACCCCGGCCTTGGCCAGAGCCGAGAGGCTGTCTCCCCCGCCCACGATGGTCGTGGCGCCCCGCCTGGTCGCCTCGGCCAAGGCCTTGGCGATGGCCAGGGTCCCTTTGGCGAAGGCCTCGGTCTCGAAGATCCCCATGGGCCCGTTCCAAAAGACGGTCTTGGCCTTGTTGATCTCCTCGGTGAAGAACTCGATCGTATGAGGGCCGATGTCCACGCCTATAAGGTCGGACGGAATGGCCATGGACTGGGTCACCGTGGTCTGGGCGTCCGGCTTGATCTCCTTGACCACGACATGGTCCGCCGGAAGCAGGCAGTTGATCTTCTTGGCATAGGCCTTCTCTACGATCTTTTGGGCGTCGGCCACCTTGTCCGCTTCCAGCAGGGACTTGCCGATGGAGACTTTTTGGGCGCTGAGGAAGGTGTAGGCCATGCCGCCGCCGATGAGCAGGGCGTCGACCCGGTCGAGAAGCTTGGTCAGCACCCCGAGCTTGTCCGACACCTTGGCTCCGCCGATGATGGCCAAAAACGGCCGGGCCGGATTGTTCACCACGCGGTCGAGGAACTCTAGCTCCTTCTGCACCAGGAAGCCTATGCCGCCGGGCATGTGCTTGCACACCCCCGAAGTCGAGGCATGAGCGCGATGTATGGCGCCGAACGCGTCCTGGACGAAGACCTCCCCGTGCTTGGCCAAGGCGGCCGCGAAAGCCGGGGCGTTCTTCTCCTCCTCGGCATGGAAGCGCAGGTTCTCCAAGAGCGCCACGTCTCCGGCCTTGAGGCCGGCGACGACCTTGTCCGCCTCGGGGCCCACGCAGTCCGGCGCGAAAGCCACGACTTGTCCCAGGACCTTGGCCAGGGCCTCGGAGACGGGCTTGAGACTGTACTTCTCCTCGGGCTTGCCCTTGGGACGGCCCAAGTGCGCTATCAGAACGACCTTCGCGCCCTGGCCGATGAGATGCTTGAGCGTGGGCAAGGTCTCCACGATGCGGCGGTTATCCTCGACCTTGCCGCCCTTCATGGGGACGTTATAATCGACGCGCACCAGGACCCGCTTGCCCTTGACGTCAAGGTCCTGCAGCCGCCTGAGCTTGAGGGCGGGATTGACGGTGGTCATGCGGGCACTCCGACCTTCTTGGCGATGTAGGCCACGAGGTCGATGACGCGATTGGAATAGCCCCACTCGTTGTCGTACCACGCGAAAACCTTGACCAGGTTGCCCCCGATGACGTCAGTCAAGGCCGAGTCCAGTATGGAACTGGCCGGGTTGCCGGTGAAGTCCTTGGAGACCAGCGGGGTCTCGCAGTACTCCAGCAGCCCCTTGAGGCGGGGGGTTTCGGAGGCCTTCTTGAGAACGGCATTGACCTCTTCCTTGGTGGTGGACTTCTCCACGAGAACGGTCAGGTCCACGAGGGATACGTCCGGGGTGGGAACGCGGATGGCGCAGCCCGAGAACTTGCCCTTGAGCTTGGGATAGACCAAGCCGATGGCCTGGGCGGCTCCGGTCTTGGTCGGAATCATGCTCAGGGCCGCGGCGCGGGCCCGGCGAAGGTCCTTGTGCGGGAAGTCCAGGACCGGCTGGTCGTTGGTGTAGGCGTGGATGGTGGTCATCAGGCCGGACTTGATGCCGAAGTTCTCGTCGATCGTCTTGGCCACGGGCGCCAGACCGTTGGTCGTGCAGGAGGCGTTGGAGACGACATGGTGCTTGGCCGGATCGTAGAGCTCCTCGTTGATGCCCATGCAGATCGTGATATCCTCGTTCTTCGCGGGAGCCGTGATGATGACCTTCTTGGCGCCGCCCGCCATGTGGGCCTTGGCCTTCTCCGCGTCGGTGAACTTGCCGGTCGACTCGATGACGTAGTCAACCTTGAGGTCCTTCCAGGGCAGCTTGGCCGGATCCTTCTCGGCCAGGACCTTGATGAGCTTGCCGTCGATTTTGAGGTCATTGCCCACGACCTCGACCTTGCCCGGGTACGTGCCGAAGGTCGAGTCATACTTGAAAAGATGCGCCAAGGTCTTGGCGTCGGTAAGGTCGTTTACCGCGACGAAGTTGATGTTCGGGTTCCTGATGCCCGCCCGGAATACCAGACGACCGATGCGGCCGAACCCATTGACGCCGACGTTGATGGCCATGATGCCCTCCTGAGCGCGTCAGCGCTCAGGCACTGACAGCCCTAAGGATATACGTTGCTGTCATGTGCCTTGAATTTTACGCAGGCACTGACAGCCCAAGGATATGCTTTGCTGTCATGTGCCTGGAATATTTCGACGAATGATATTTTAGCGATTTAGAAGTACTATTTCCACTCGCTGGTCGGAGAACGCGGCCCGGGCCCCCTCCGTGGACACGTTCTTGCTCATGGTCATGAGGTCCTTGACCAGGAATTTCTGGACGGTCTCGGCTTGGGCATCGGCCAGTTCCTTGTTGGCGGAAAAAACGCGAACCGCGATGGGAATGCCGACGAATCGACGCTTGATAAGATCCGACGCGGATCGCAGCAGGTCCGTCCCGCCGGGGCCGGAAAGCGCGGACTCGGTCTTGGTCCGGCCGAAAAGCACGGCCGAGTCCAGGCTGATGTGCAGTCCCGTGTCCTCTTGATGCACGATGCCTTTGAAAAGCAAGGGCTTGCCCACGCTGGTATGCGGAGAACCGGCGGGATCGGTGAACGTGTATACCGCCGAATAGGAACGACCGGCCTTGATCCATTCGCCCTGATCGTTCTGTCCGCTCCAAATCAGTTCTTCCGGAGGATCGCTGGAGCCCTCATAGTGATGAAAGACCCGGCCTTCCTCGTCCGCGATGGTCAGGCTCCAGCCGTAACCCTTGGTCTCCCTCGGCTCCAGACGGCGGCGGAGAATCTCATAGAGCTGCTCGCGCAGACGGAAGGCAATGCCTGGCCGCTGGCTGAAGGTCATGCGCCAGGGCTGGATGACGCGCGCGTTCTGAAGGAACTCCGGATGGGTCCGTCGCCAGGAGACGGTCAGAGGGGATATGGCCAGAAGCAGAGACTGGTCCGGTTCCAAAGAGGATCGGATAGTCTCGAAAGGATCGACATCGATCTGAAGCGGAGGCTTGGTGACGTTGAGTTTGCTGACCCCCTCCGCCCCCTTGACCACGACCTCGGCGGGAAAACCGCCTTCGGCCGCGGCCGTGGAAACGGTCTCGGCGGCCGAAGGCAGGGCCCACAGAGCGGTCAACAGAACGACAATCATGGTCTTCATGTTCACTCCAACAGGAAACGGAAGGTGATGATGCCCCACTGCCGTTCGTTGGCGGCTATGGGAATGAATTTCCAGCGGCGCAAGGACTCCATGGCCAGCCGGTCAAGCCGGCCATAGCCAGACGTATTCTCGACGCGCATCTCCGGCATAACTTCTCCCTCGCGATTGACGTAAAAGCGAATGGACACCGCGGCCTCGATAATGCCCTGCTGCTGGGCCCATTCCGGGAAGACCGGGATATCGTAGGAAACGACCCGGCGATTGGCCAACGGCCCTTCGATCTCCACGCCCTTCTTTTTTTCCCCCAGGGCCGAGGCGGAAAGCCGCGGCGCGACCGGAGCCGAGGACTCGAGCTTCTTGACGATGGTCGGCGGCTCGGCGGCCCGGGGCTGGAACTCTATGCGCTCGGACGCGGCGGGCAGGAAAGCCGCGATTTTCTCCCCCAATTGCGACCGCTCCGGAGGGTTGGCCTCGCGCAGGACTTCGGCCGGGCCCGCCGACCGGCGAGACGAGGGCGACACCTCCAGTTGCTGGATGGCGCGCAAAGCCACGGCTTCCTGGCGCCTTTCCTCCAAGGCTATGGCCGCGGGCAGGTTCCTGACCCGGCGCGTGCCCACCTCCTCCAGGCGCGGCAAGGCGGCCAACGCCGTCGCGGCCCGCTTGCTCTCGATCTTGGCTTCTATCCGGGCCTCGGCCGCGCGCCGGCGCGAAAGGTCCAAAGCCTCGATCTTGGCGGCCTCCCTCATGCGGCCGCGGTCATCGAGCCGGGAAGCTTGCGGCATAAGGGGGCGCTTGATCTCCGGCAGCTTCACCTCCATGCGCCGCGGCTCGACCTTCGGGATGGACGGCAGAGCCATCTTTAAAAAATCCATGGTGGTCGTCTTGGGCTTGGCCGCGGCCTGAGGCACGGGAAGCGCCTTGCGAGTCTGGATGAGAAGATCCACGTCCGAGATTATCCTGGGCGCGCTCTTGGGAGCCAGCTGCGACATCTGGAGATAGAGGAAAAGACCCCCAAGGTGCAGGGCAGCGGACGTGATCATGGAAGTAGGCAATCGCACCGCAGTCACAGCCGTGTCGCAACCTCCCTCACTTCTTCCGTTCCGTGGCTATGGTCAAGGATTGAGCGCCGGCTTCCTTGGACTTGGCCATAAGCTCGACCAGACGGCCATGCAAAGCGTTCTCATCCGCCTTCAAGATCACGATCTTGGAGTCGCTCAGCGCCAACTTCATTTTCAGGTCCGGCTCCAAGGCGTCATACGTGGCGTATTCCTTATAATCCAAGGCCAGGCGGCCGTCCTTGCCCAACGTGATGGTGATCTTATCCTTTTCCTCGCCTTCCTTGGTGTGCGCCTTGGGGAGCTCGACCTTGATGACCGGCTCGGACATAAGCGGGGCGGTCACCATGAAGATAATGACCAGCACCAGGCAGACATCCACCAACGGGGTCACATTGATTCCCGAAACGATGTCGTCGTCCTCCTGGAAAGAATCCCCGCGCGCCACCTTAACCTCCCAAAGCCCGGGCCGGGGCCGGGCCAGCGGCTTCGGATTTGAGGATGGCGACCTTGACGGCGCCGGATTGCTTGGCCGTATCGAGGATGTCCACCACTTCTCCGACGCGATTGCCTTCGTCGGCCGTGACGGTCACCATCTTGTCCTTGCTGCGGGAGATCGCCTCGACGAGCCGCATGGGCAGGACCGACGGCTCGACGGCCGCCCCGTTGATGGTGATCCTGCCGTCAAGACTGAGCTTGACCTGGACGTTCTCCTCGAGGCTGGCCTTGCCCTCGGCCGCCTTGGCCTTGGACTGAAGCACCTTGATGCCCACGGTCATAGCCATGGGCGCCACGGCCATAAATATGATGACCAGCACGAGGCACACGTCCACCAAGGGCGTGACGTTTATATCGACGATAGGCTCGTCGGCCTTCTGGTTCGCCCCGGCCATGGTCCCCCTACTTGGTCCCCAGCATGACGAGCAGCCGGGTGGAAGCGACCTCCATCTCCACGGAAATAGCCTTCACCTTGCGCATGAAGTAGTTGTAGATGATGACCGCGGGGATGGCCACCAAAAGCCCCGCCGCCGTCGCCACCAGCGCCTCGGCGATGCCCTTGGCCACGACCGCCGGGCCGCCTCCGCCGGAAAGAGCCAGATCGCGGAAGGCCTTGATGATGCCCACGACCGTCCCGAAAAGGCCAATGAAGGGCGCGATATTTCCCAAGGTGCCCAAGACGCCCAGGTAGCGTTCGAGCTTCAAGCGCTCCTCCATGCGTTTGGAGGCCAGGAGTTCCTCCAGGTCCCGGCGCGGCCTGGCGGCATGCAGCAGGCCGTAATGAATGATCTGCGAGACCGAGGCCGGGTTCTTGTGGCAGTACTGCTGGGCCGCGTCGGACTTGCCTTCCTGCATGAGCTTGTGCACGTGCCCGAGGATGACGTCGCCGCTGGCCTGGGCCCTGCGGAAGGTCCACCAGCGCTCGATCATGAAAGTAAACGAAAGAAAGGAGCAAAACGACAGGATAATGAGGGTGAAACTCTCCTTGAGCAGCACCACGACGCTGACTTCGCCAAGCATCTTATTTCTCCTTGCGGACTATTACTGGTTGTCTTCCTCGCCGGACATCCCGGGCAAATTAATCGCCTTGACATTCTCGCTCGAATCGGCCGACGCCGCCGCGGGTTTGGCGGCAGCCGGGGCGCGCCCCGGCTTGCCCGGCGCCGCAGCCCTGGGCGCGGGGGAGGACGCCGCCTTGGACGCCGGGGCGGGAGAACGCCCGCCCTGCGAGGCCGGCGCGGCCGGAACGGCGTTCGCGGCCTTGCCGCCCTGGCGGCGCAGGCCCGCGGCCCGGGCCGCCGCGGACTGGGCGATCTCCTTGGCCGCGTTGCGCGAGAGATCGTCGTAAACCGCGGCCGCGCGGTCCAGGTCCGAGGCTTTCTCATAAGCCTCGCCCAGCTTGATGAGGGCGTCCAAGCGGAAGGGGTTGTTGAGCGGCCTCATCTCCCTGAGCTTTTCCCAGGTGCTCATGGCCTCGTCGGGCCGGCCCATGGACTGGTGGATTTCCGCCATGCGGTAGGTCGCCTCCAGGCCCACGTCATTGCCCGGTTTGGCGCCGTCTACGATCTGCTGCAAGGTGGCCAAGGCGCTCTCGAAATCCCGGCGATCTTTCTGCAGGGCGAATATCTCCCAAAGCGCCGACTGGCGCATCGAATCGGAGTCGCCGGTCATGTCGATGTATTTCTGGTAGGAATATTGCGCCAGGTCGGATTTCCCCAAGGCTTTGTAGGACAACGCCAGGTTGAATTGGGTCTCCTTGGCGTAGTCGAGCTTGGGATATTCCTCGATAATGCGCGTATAGTACTTCACAGAATCCTCGTATTTCTTGAGGGCATAATAGGAACTGGCCAGATGGAAGACGGCCAGCGGGGTGTCGTCATTGCGTTCGAAGTTATTGAGGAGGCGCTCGAAGGCGGGTATGGCCTCATTGTAATTGTTCTGGTTGAAGTAGCTCTCTCCCAGATAGAACTGCGCCTTGGCCAGTTGGGGATGATTGGTGAAATCCACGCTGAACTTCTGGAACTCCTGGGCGGCCGAGACCCAGTCCTTGCCCTCGAAGCAGCGGCGCGCCAGACGGAACTGCGCCTCGCCGGCGATGGGGCTGGCCGGGTTTGCAGCCACCAGCTCCCGCAGAAAGGCCTTGAAGTTGACGGCCTTGGAGCGGTCGAAAACGGCCTCCAAAAGATCCAAACCGTCGGTCGCCTCCGCGGATTTGGGAAACTTCACGAGCAATTCCTGAATCTGTTTGACCGCACCCTCGTCGTCCTTGGCGTTGAACGCGGCCTGGCCGATGCGCAGGTAGGACATGGGCAACTGCGGGCTCGAGGGATAGTTCGCGACGATGTCCCGGTAGGCGGCGATGGCCTCGCCGTACTTCTGGGCCCGGAACAGGGTATCGGCCACCTGGAAGATGGCCTGGGCGGTCTCCTTGGCCTGGGGATACTTGGCCTGAAGCTTGCGCCAAGTCTCGATGGCCTGGGTGTAATAGCGCTGGTGATAGAGGCTCATGCCCGCGCGGTAGAGCGCCGCGGGGGCCTCGATCGCGGAGGGATTATTGTCCACGAACTTGCTGTAGAGCTGATAGGAGTCCTCGTAGGACTTCTGATTGTAGAGGCTGTCGGCGATGCCGAGCTCGTTGAGACCAGAAAAGCTGAAAGTCGACGTCACGGCCGAGAGCATGGTCTTGAGCTTCTGACGCTCATCCAAGGCGCGCTCGTCCTCGCCTTTGTAGGAATAGGCCCAGGCCAGGCCGTCCTGCGCGTAGAAGGCGGCCGGCTCGTCGGGATAGACCTTGAGGATCATTTCATAGATGACCTTGGCCTCGTCGGTCTGATTGAGGGCGAGATAAGCCTCGGCCGCGTAAAGGTAGCTCATGCTGCGCCACTTGGACTTGGACGGCGGCAGATGCCGGAAAATGAATTGATAGGAGGTCAGGATCGAGTTATAGGCCTTCTGATTGAACTGATTCTGCAGGATCGTGAAAAGGGCCTGCTCGGCGATGTCCGAAGAGGGAGCCAGATCGATGATGCGCTGCAGGGCTTGGGTCGCTTCCTGATAACGCTTGAGCTTGATCAAGGCGTTGCCCATGATCAGGTAGACGTTCTTGGCCAGCGCGTTGGTCGGATAGAGCGCCAGGAAATTATTGCAAGTTTGGACCGCTTGGCTGAAATCGTTGACCTGGTAGCCGGTCCAGGCCAGCTTGTAGTGCGCCAAGGGCGATATCTTTATGGTCTCGGGATATTGGGTGATGACCTTGGTGTAGGCGAACATGGCCTCGCGCACCTGGCCCGCGACAAGGTAAGACTCGGCGATGAAATACTCCGCCAAAGGGGCGAAGAAGTCCTTGGGATAGCGGTCCAGGACCGACTGGAAGTTGGCGCGGGCCTGCACGAAATCCTTTTTCTGGAAATAGGCGGAGCCGATGCGGAACATGGCCGAGACGCGCAGAGGACTGTCCGGATAAAGAGAAAGAAACTTCTGGTACTTGGATATGGCTCCGTCGTAGTCCTCGGCGAGGAAAAACGAGTCTCCGATGAAGAATTGCGCCTCCTCCCGAAGGTCGCTGTCCGGGTAGTCGCGGATGAGGTTCTCGAAGTTGGCCGCGGCCAGGTAGGCGCGCTTGGAAAGCAGGTAGGTCTTGCCCAAATAGTACTGGGCTTCCGCGCTCTTGACCTGCTTGAGCGTGGCCTCGGCGGCGGAATAATCGCCCTTATGCAAAGACACGATGCCCTTGGCGTAGAGCACCATGGGCTCCTTGAGGAACACCGGGTAGGTTTCCCCCAGCAGGAAGAGATTGGCCTCGGCCCGGGAGAACTGCTCCAAGGCCAGATCCGCGTAGATGATGCCCATCAGGGATTCCGGCACGATATAGGACTTGGGATAGCGCCGCTCCACGTCGCGAAAATCCTCCGCGGCCCGGCTCCAGTCCTTCTGGTTGTAGGAGATCTCCCCTAGGCGGTACTGCGCAGAAGGCGCCAGGCCGGCTTTCTTATTGCCGGCCGCCTCTTGGAAGGCCTTGCGCGCGTTCTCCAGCGAGCCATGGGCCGCCGGGTTCTTGGGAGCCAACAGCCGCGCGGAAAAATTCTTCTTGGACTTGGCTTCGGCCTGAAGGATGCTCAAGGCGTGATCGAGATAGGCCTCCCCCGCCATGAAGTAGGCGTCGGCCACGCGCAAGCTGTCCGGAAATTGATTGATGAAGCTCTCAAAAGCCTGCACCACGGCCATCTTATCGCGTCCGCTTTCTTGGAACATCTGCGCGGCGGCGGCGAACGCCTCCTCCTCGGCCGCGGTCTGTCCTTGCGATTTGGCCGCCCAGGCCCCGAGGGGCGCGAAGGCGAGCAATACGGTCAGGACCAGGGGTCTATAGTTATTTACCATGATGGAGTTGCCCTCTTTTCGGAGATCTCCCGCTTGAGCCTCGCCACAAATTCGTCCTCCTTGACTCCGCCGACCTGCCGGCCGTCGCGCAGCCGCACGGACAAGGCGCCGGCGACCACGTCCTTCGGCCCCAGAACCACCATGTAGGGAACCTTCTCCATGGTGGCGTCGCGCACCTTGGCCCCGACCTTCTCGTCGCGCGCGTCCAGCCGCGCGCGCAGGCCCGCGCTCTCCAGGGACTTGGCCAGCCTCGCGGCCGGCTCGATGACCTGCATGCTCACGGTCAAAATCTTGACCTGGACGGGCGAGAGCCACAACGGAAAGACGCCGGCGTAATGCTCCAAAAGAAACCCGACGAAGCGCTCGTGCGTGCCCAGGGGCGCCCGGTGTATGCACAGGGGCGTCTCCTCGCGGCCTTCGCGGTTCCTGTAAGTCAGTTCGAAGCGCCGCGGCACGGCGAAGTCCACCTGGTTGGTGGCCAGGGTGAATTCCTTGCCGATGGCGCTCCAGACCTGCACGTCGATTTTTGGCCCGTAGAAAGCCGCTTCGTTGGGAACGGAAACGTATTCGATGCCGCCGTGCTTGACCGCGCGAAGGACCATCTCCTCGGTCCGCTTCCAGAGCTCGGGCTCATTGACGTACTTTTTCCCCAGCCCCTCGGCCCCATGCAGGCTCAGGCGCATGACGTATTTGTCGATCCCGAAAATCCGGAAATATTCCAGGTACATCCGGCAGACCGCGAGGAATTCCTCCTCGAACTGCTCCACGCCGCAATAGATATGGGCGTCGTTCATCTGCATGGAGCGCACGCGCATGAGGCCGAAGAGCTCCCCGGACTGCTCATAGCGGTAGCAGGTCCCGTACTCGGCCAGGCGCAAGGGAAGGTCGCGGTAGCTGCGCAGCTCGGAGGCGAATATCTTGTGGTGATGGGGGCAGTTCATGGGCTTGAGGTAGTATTTGACTCCCTCGAACTCCATGGGCGGGAACATGCTGTCCTGATAGTAGGGCAGATGTCCGCTGCGCAGGTACATGCTCTCCTTGCAGATGTGCGGGGTCTTGACCCGCAGATAGCCCGCGGCGGCCTCCGTGGACTTGGCCAAGGACTCCAGTTCCTCGATGATGACCGCTCCGTTGGGCAGCCACAGGGGCAGCCCCGGGCCCACGTCCTCGTCAAAGAAGAAGATGCCCAGCGACTTGCCCAAACGGCGATGGTCGCGCTTGGCCGCCTCCTCCTGCAGCTTGAGATGGGCTTCCAACTCCTCGGCCGTGGAAAAGGCTATGCCGTAGAGGCGCTGAAGCATGGGACGCTTCTCGTCTCCGCGCCAATACGCCCCGGCGATGGAAGTCAGCTTGAAGTGGCGTATCTGGCCCGTGTCGGCGACGTGGGGTCCGCGGCACATGTCCGTGAAAGGGCCGTTGTCATAGAAGGTCACCGCGTCGTCCTTAAGATCAGCCAGGAGTTCCAGCTTGAGTTTTTCGCCGGCGCGGGAAAGCAGTTCATGGGCCTCGGCCTTGGAGGCCTGCCGGCGCAGGAAGGGTTGGCCCTCGGCCACGATCTGGCGCATGCGCTCCTCGATGCGGGGCAGGTCCTCGGGCACGAAATGGTGGGGGCAGTCGAAATCATAGTAGAAGCCGTTCTCGATGGCCGGGCCGATGCCCAGCTTGGTGCCGGGAAAAAGCGCCACCACGGCCTGGGCCAGAACATGGGCGGTCGAATGGCGCATGGTCTCGAGCTCCGCGCCTGACAAGGCGCAAGCTCGCGCGTTTTCGCTCGCCGCAGTCTTAGAGGGCTCGCCCATGGTCACGGTCTCCGAAGGTCGCTGATAAAAAAAGTGGTGCCCAGTATAGGATTTGAACCTATGACCTTTCCCATGTCAAGGGAACGCGCTACCACTGCGCCAACTGGGCAAAAACCAAACGACGTTGTCATACTTTCCCAGGGCACTACCACTGCGCCAACTGGGCAAAAACCAAACGACGTTGTCATACTTTCCCAGGGCGCTACCACTGCGCCAACTGGGCAAAAACCAAACGCAGGCGCAAAAAAGATATCAAAATGCTCTTGGATATTCAACCCTCATTTTCCCAAATCAATTCCTTCAGCATATTAGGTTATATAATTGTTGTTTCAAGAAAATAAATTTTCAAGAATTATTGAAATTCATTCTAAAAGGCGCTCAATGAATGGGGCCGGCCCAGCCGGAATGATAAGGCTGCAAATTTCACCACCCCCGCCACAACAGGGATATCGCGCGATCCTTCATTTCTGTTTCTCCAGGACCGGCACCCTGGACATTCTTATCGCCAAAAAGCATATTAGGGGAAATTGGCAGCGTGCCAGTTTCGCGGCGGGCAGATTGCCCGGCAAGTCTCGATTATGTATCTTTCCTGCAGCGGCCCGTCACCACGGAGGCAGACATGCGCGGAGATCAATTCTTCAGGGATGTAGCGACAAAACCCCCCTTCACCAAGCTGCATCCCGGCGTGGCGGCCTTCTTCAAGGAATATCTGGCCCGGGAGAAAGTCATCCGCTACGGCGACAAGTTCGTCGTGAACACGAACTTTCCCCCCTACCCAAGCCCGGCCTTTGACCGCTTCGCCGAGGGCTTTATCCAGGTGGCGGCCGGAGGCGAACCCCGCCTGCATTCGGTCACGCTCGCCCTGACCAACCGCTGCTCTTATAATTGCTGGCATTGCTATAACGCCGGACGCAGCCAGAAGGACGTCCCTTTGCAGCGGTTGCGCGCGCTGGCCGGCGAGTTGGGCAAGCTCGGCGCGGTCTGCGTCAACCTGACCGGAGGAGAGCCCCTGCTGCGGCCGGACCTCGAGGATATCGTATCGCTCTTCGACGAAAAATTCTCTCTCTCCCTGGGAACCACCGGTTTCGGCCTTACGCCGGAGCGCGTCCAAGCCCTCAAGGACCGGGGGCTCTTCGCGGTCGGCGTCAGCCTGGACTCGGAAAACGAGGCGGAGCACGACCGCTTGCGCGGCCATGCCGGCGCCTTTCGCACGGCCCTCGACGCGGTCCATATGAGCCGGATGCTGGGGCTCTATTCCTATGTCGTCACCGTCGCCAACTCCGGGCTTTTGCAGCGCGAACGCTTCTGGCGTTTCCTGCAGCTGGCCAGAAAAGCCGGAGCCTACGAGGTCCACCTGCTCGAACCCTGTCCCGTGGGCCGGCTCCAGGGACAGGAGCAATCCCGGCTCTCGGCCGAGGACGCCAAGCGAATCCTGGATTATCAGCGCGCCGCCGCGCAGGAAGAGGAACTGCCCATCCTCTCCTGCCTGGCCTACGTGGAATCGCCCGAGGCCTTCGGCTGCGGCGCGGGGCTGACGCATCTTTACATCGACGGCAGCGGAGAGGTCTCCCCCTGCAACTTCGTTCCCCTTTCCTTCGGGAACATCGCCGACGCCCCGCTGACGGACATCCTCGAGCGCATGGGCCGTTATTTTCAGAAACCCCGGCCTTCATGCGTCGGCCACATGCTCGCCCAGCATATCCCGGGCCAAGCCGTCCCGACGCCTCCGGAAGTCACGGAAGAATTATGCGAAAGGCATCTCCCCAAGCAGCATGATCTTCCCCGCTTTTTTCAGGTCCGCGCCGAGGCGAAGGCCGACGTCTCAGGCGACGAATTAAAGGCCGCCTACGACGCCATTTATCCGGACTACGACGCCTTCTGGGTTAGCGAGGCGGGCAAACCGGTCGACGAACTTGTCGCGAAACTCCCCTGGAAAGGGACCGAGCGCGTTTTTGAAGCGGGCTGCGGCACGGGACACGCCACGATCCGGATGTGCCAACGCCTGGGCGCGACAGGCTCGATCTTGGCCGTCGACCTCTCTCCGAAAATGCTCGCCCTGGCGCGCCAAAAAATACCGGCCACGGCCGCGGCAAAGGTGCAATTCGTCGAAGGCGACGCCCTAGAGTTCCTGCGCCGCAGCGGCAGCTTCGACATCATCTTCAGCAGCTGGGTCCTCGGCTACATACCCATCGCGCCCTTCCTCAAGGCCGCGGCCGCAGCCCTGACGCCCTCCGGCAGACTCGCCTTCATAGTCCACCAGGAGGACTCCCCGCGACGGGAACTCGAGCTGTTCCATCTGATCGGCTCCCAGAACCCGGAATTTCTCGACATGAACGTAGCTTTCGATTTTCCATCGCGCAGCCGCCTGGAAGAGGAGCTTGCCGCTGCCGGGTTGCGCCCCGACAACCTCTACGAAGGCCAAGTCGTCTTCACTTGCTCCTCGCCCCATGATGTCCTGGAGCACCTGCTCAAATCCGGGGCAGGCACCGCCTATCACAACGCCGTCAAACCGGAGCACCGGGAGCAGGCGCGCAACCGGTTTCTAGAACTGCTGCAGCTGGGCAACACCCGCCGGGACCGCTATGAAGTAAGGCACGACTTCTTCGCCTGCGTGGCAGTGCCGAAATAACGGTGCCGGAGATCACCTTGTTGGACTTATTGAACTTTCTTGCGAAGTCTTGCAGCTTCGAAAAAAGAAAACAATTCCAAATAAGTTGAAAAAGGCAATCTCCGGCAACGTTACACACCGCTATCGGCGGGCCGTGATCACGGAGCGCATGCCGCCGCGAGTCGTAAAAGAGCCCACCAGCTCCACCCACACGGGCTTGGCGGCCCGGGCCACGTCGTCGATGATGCGGTTGACCGCGTTCTCGTAGAAAATGCCCATGTTGCGGTAGCCCAGCAGGTAATACTTGAAGGACTTGAGTTCCAGGCAGAGTCGATCCGGCTCGTAGGTCAGCGCCAAGGTCCCGAAATCCGGGAGCTTGGTCTTGGGGCATACCGAAGTGAACTCAGGACACTCAATGCGGATCTCGTAGCCGCGATGCTGGTTGGGCCAGGTCTCGATAGGCGGCAGGGCCGCGTCAGCCCCGGAGAGCGCCAGCTCGGGCTGATAACCATAAGTCAGTCTCTTCTTCATATTTTCTTCCTCCGCAAGCGCAGGGAATTAAGGGCCACGGAGATCGACGAGAGCGCCATGGCTCCGCCGGCAAAGGCGGGCTTGAGCAGAACCCCGAAATAAGGATAGAGGGCTCCGGCCGCGATGGGAATGAGGAGAAGGTTATAGGCGAAAGCCCAAAAAAGATTCTCCCAAATGACCCTGCGGATCTTTTGGCTGAGGCGTATGGCCGAGGCCAAGGTCGCCAGATCGGGATTGATGAGGGTCATATCCGCCGCCTCGGTGGCGATGTCCGTTCCCGAGGCCAGGGAGATGCCGATGTCCGCCGCGCTCAGGGCCGGGGCGTCGTTGAAGCCTTCCCCGACCATGGCCACGCGCTTGCCCTCGGATTGGAGGCGTTCGACCGTCTTGACCTTGTCCTCGGGCAAGACCTCGGCGAAGACCGTGCCGATGCCCACAGATTCCGCGATGCGATAAGCGACGGCATTTCGGTCCCCCGAAACCAGATAGACCTCCAAGCCCATGTCCTTGAGCGCCTGAACCGTGGCCTTGGCCGAGGGCCTCAGGGTATCGGAAAGGACGAAGGCTCCCAGGAAATTGCCGTCCACGGCCACGCCCAGGACCGAGCCCGCGGCCTCAAGGAAGCGCGCCGCGTACTCAGGCGGCACCGGAGCACCGTTTTCCCTCAGCCACGCCAGACTGCCCGCGCGCACGCTCCGGCCGGAGCTCGCGATCAGCACTCCGCGGCCGGGAAAGGCCTCGAAAGCGTCCACCTTGGCGGCCGCCACTCCCAAAGCCTTGGCATAGGCCACCACCGCGGCCGCGAAAGGATGCTCGGAACGCTGCTCGGCGGCGAGGGCGTAGGAGAGCATCTCGTCGCGAGTTCCATAAACCTGAATGGTATCCACCACCCGGGGATGGCCCTCGGTCAGAGTCCCGGTCTTGTCAAAAAGGACCACGTCGAGCCGGCCGACGTCTTCGAGCACGTCGGCGTTTCGGATGAAGACTCCCATCTCGGCCGCGCGGCCCATCCCGGCCACGATAGCCAGGGGAGTGGCCAAGCCCAGGGCGCAGGGGCACGCCACGGCGAAAACCGAGACCAGGCAGGTCAAGGCGAAAACGACCTTGGGCTCCGGGCCATAGACCGCCCAGAGCACGGCGCTGGTCACGGCCAGCAGGATTGCGACCGGAACAAAGACCGAGGCGACGCGGTCCACGAAGCGCTGGATGCGGGGCTTGGTCGCCTGGCTGATGCGCACCGCCTCCACGATGCGGGACAGCGCGGATTCGGATCCGGGCTTGGCCACCCGGATGTCGAGAGATCCGGTCTTATTGATGGTCCCGCCCCAGACCGTCGATCCCGGCGACTTCTCCACCGGCAGGCTCTCCCCGGTCAGCAAGGATTCGTCCACCGTGGAATCGCCCCCGATGACCGTGCCGTCAAGGCCGATCTGTTCGCCGGGCCGGACCAGCACCGTCTCTCCCACCTCGACTTCGGCGATGGGGACGGTTTCCTCCCGGCCGTCGCGCATGACGCGCGAGGTCTTCGGCGCGATGCGCATGAGCTTGACGACGGCGTCGTTGGTCTTGCCGCGGGTCTTGGCCTCGAGCCATCGCCCCAAGGTGACCAGGGTCACAAGCCCGGCCACGGCGTCCCATTGCGTCTGGCGCGCGGCCATGGGCAAGGTCTCGGGCAGAAGCGTGACGTAAGCGCTGAAAAGGAAAGCCGCCCATGTGCTCAAGGATACAAGGGTGTTCATGTCCGCGCTGCGGCGCAGCAGGCTTCGGCCCAGGCCTTCGTGGAAATGCCACCCGCCCCAAACCTGGAGAGGAATGGCCAAAAGCAGCCTGGTATAGGGAGAGAGGTTGAACCAGTCGGAAAAGAAAAGAGGAATGGCGAAGAACAGGCTCCATTGCAGGCGCCTGAGCAGGACCCGCTGCTCCTCCTGCTGCGCCAGGAGGCTGAGATGCTCGGCGTTCGCGCGCGACTCGGACTCGCCCAGGACGTCGTAGCCCGCCTTCTCTATCGCCCGCCGCAGTTCCCTGACTCCGAAGCGTCCCGGAATCGGAACGAAAGAAACGGCCACGGTCCGGGAGGGAAGGTCCACGCTGACGGAATTCACTCCCGAGAGGGCGCTGACCGCCGCCTCCACCTTGGCCACGCAAGAGGCGCAGTGCATGCCGCGCACGGGCAGGACCACGGTGCGAGGCTTGGACTCGGGCAAGGCGCGGGCTCCGTCGCCCGCGCGGCCCGGCGCCGGGGCGCTGCTCATTGGCTCTTGCTCCAAGCCTGGTAAAGATCCGCCAGGCTCGACCAGACCCCGGGGAATGCGCCGGCGATGGCGCGGTCGAAGGCCGCGTCCTGCCTCAGCGCCGCCAGGAACTGCGCAAAGCCTATGCGGCCGCCCCGCTCGATCATGAACCGGACCATGCTCTCGGCCTGGGCATACCAAGCGTTGACCGTGTAATCGCGCTCCGAGGCCGGTGCCATCAGGATCAGGGACTCCAAGGACAAAGGCTGCCAGCCGGCGGGCCAGGGCGGCTGAGGAGGAGCGGAGCCTCCGGATGGAGGCTGCCCCGCCTTGTGCTCTTCATAAACGGCCAGCCCCTCGGCGAGCCAACGCTGTTCGGGCACGACCCGGCCTATATATTCGTAATAAATCAGATGAGTCAACTCGTGGGACAGGACGCGATCCAGATGGGCTCCCTCATAGGAATAAACGGCGTTTCCCACGGAAATAGCGGCGGCCCAGGAAGGTTGGGAAGTTTTCTTGCGGTATTCCTCGGCGTTGGCGTACAGCACGATCTTGTAAAGCCCGCCCAGCGGCTTGAAGGAAGCCAGGCCGGTGTCGACCATGATGCGGCTGTAAGCCGCCTCGGCGATGTCCGCGGTCTGCCTGGCCCGCCCCTCGCCATAGGAGCGCACCAGGAAATGCAGGCTCGTCTGCTCGGAAAAACCCTCATCGAGCCCGGGGAAGGCCTCGCCGGTTATGGCGGAACGCCGCGCCAAATGGTCCTCATCCGAAGCGCCGGGCACGGAAACGCAGCCGCTCAAAAACGCGGCCGCGGCCGTCAGGAGCGATAGCCTCATCGAAAAAGTTTACAAAATTAGGAACCTGGTTCCTGGCAAGACGCTCCGGAAAATGGCATCATGACTCAGCCATGAACGTTTCCCCGCCATCGCAGAAGCTCATCGTGCGCGTTCTGCGCATGGCCGCGGAAGGCGAAGCCGTGGCCAAGGCGGAAGGCTCGCCGCGCGTCGTGTTCGTGGCGGGCGGGGCGCCCGGAGATCTCTGCGAGGTCGAGGTCGTCGCGGCCAAGTCGAGCTTCGCGCGCGCGCGCCTGCTGCGTCTCATCGAGCCCGGCCCGGAGCGCATCGATCCGGCCTGCCCCTTGCACGCGGCTCCCGGCAGGCCTGGGCCGGCTTGCGGCGGCTGCGACTGGCAGCACTTGCGTTATGACGCCCAACTCAAGCACAAGACATCCCTGATCCGCGATTGCCTGGAGCGCATCGCCAAACTCAAGGACATTCCGGTCCTTGAAGCCCTGGCTTCGCCCAAGCCATGGGCCTACCGCAACAAAGTCCAGGTTCCCTTCGGCCCTCCGCCGCCCGGCTCCAAACGGCCCAGCGCGGGCTTCTACGCCGCGGGCTCGCATCGCATCGTGGACTTCGAGGCCTGCCCGGTCCAGCCCGAACTTTCCGTGCGCCTGGCTTGCCGGGTCAAGGACCTGGCTGCGGAATTCGACTGGCCCGTCTACGACCCGGCCTCGGGGCGGGGCTGGCTGCGTCATCTCTTCGTGCGCACCAACGCCCAGGGCCAAGCAGCCGCGGCTCTGGTGACCCGCACGCCGGACCTGCCCAAGGCCGAACCGTTCATCAGCCGCATGCGCGCGGAGTTCCCGCAGCTCGTAGGCCTTCATCAGAACGTGCAGCCGGAAAAGACCTCGGTCATCCTGGGCCCGCGCTGGAAATGCCTTTGGGGCAGCCGGGCCATCGAGGAGAAGCTCGGCCGGTTCTGCTTCCAGGCCTCGCCCGGGGCTTTCCTGCAGGTCAACACCGAGGCCGCGGTCCTGCTCTATGACGCGGCCCTGGCGGCATTGAGCGAGGGCTCGCCGCGTTGGAGCACGCTGCTCGACCTTTACTGCGGAGTCGGCACCTTGGCCCTTTGGCTCTCGGGCGCGGCCCAGAAAGTCGTGGGCATCGAGGAAAATCCCGACGCGGTTCGCGACGCCTGGAAAAACGCCGAGCGCAACCGCGTGCGCAACGCGCGTTTTCGCGCGGGCCGGGCCGAGTCGCTCCTGCCGCGTCTGGCCAAGGACGGGCTGGCCGCGCCCTGCGCCGCGGTCGTGGATCCGCCGCGGGCCGGCCTGACCGTTCCGGTCCTGCGCTTCTTGACCGGGACCGCGATCCGACGGGTGGTTTACGTGTCGTGCAACCCCGCGACGTTCGCCCGGGACGCGGCCTACCTCTGCCGCTCGGGCTATAAGCTCTTGCGGGTCCAGCCCGTGGACCTTTTCCCGCAGACCTCGCACGTGGAACTGGTGGGACTTCTGGATCGTGGGTCCTAGGGCCCAGGCCCGGATAGGCCTTCGGACACTTCTTGTCGCGAGGTCCCGGAGCTAACCTTTTCATAAGCGGGACTTGAATATTCCGACATTTGGAGTTATGCTACTACAACGAACCGAAATCACAGGGGTTTTATGAATAGAACGATTTGGAGCCTTGCCTTGATGGCGGCCTGCGCCAGCCCTGGGTTTGCCGCAGAAAAGAAGCAGACACCCCAGGCAAATCCTCCCCAAAAAACGGCTCCCATGCCCGATAACGGCCTGACTCCCTCCCAAAATGATGTTTTCAACAGGATGAGCAAGGATATGTCCGTTGGCTCCGATTTCAACCAAGCCCTGAATCTTTCCGACAAGGAAGGCGGCTGCGGCGGAGCGCCTTCGAAAACAACGGGCAACGCCGATTGCTGGAAAAAAGTGCTGGCCAACTACGACAAGCGCAAGTCGAAAACCAGCCTGCTCCATGAATCCAGCACCCTTCAAGGCCTCAAGTCTTTGGACGACAAAAAGACGGCTGGAAAAAATATTTACTCCCTCCTGGAAAAGGACTCCAAGGCCTACGACGGCAGCAAATCCGCGCCCGCGGTAAATCTAACGCCCGGAAAGGGACAACCAGAAACCGACAAAAAAGACGAACCCGGGATTTCAAACGTGGAGAAAAAACGCGCTGAAGAGGCAAAGCGCAAAAAGAATGAAGCGGAAAAAGAAGTCGCCAAAAAACTCGACGAAACGCCGGGAGACAATAAACCGCCCGCGCACGGAGCCCTCACCGCGGACCCCAAGGCAAAAACTCCGGACCCCAATCGCTGGAATTCCACCATCTTCGGCGCCAAGGGCGCGATCTACGGAGGCCTGCTCGGCTTCATCTTCGGAGGGCCGGTCGGCGCGCTCGTGTTCGGCGCGCTCGGTTTCGGCGCCGCGTACTTCGTCCACAAGATGAACAATTGATTCCCGAGAGAACTCTTAAATAATCGCCCGCGCCACGACGCGGGCGATTATTTTTCCAGGCGGGAAAGGCCCCAGGCCAGGCAGCAGGCGCCCACGGTCACGCAGGAATCGGCCACGTTGAAGGCCGGCCAATGCAGGGACCCCGCGAAAAAATCCAAAAAATCAACCACGAAGCCGTAGGCCACGCGGTCGTAGAGGTTGCCCAAGGCCCCGGCCGTCACCAGCAGAAATCCCCCCTCCAGCCAACGGTCGTTGAGCGGCCAACGCCGGCGCATATAAAGAAGGAACCCCAGAAGCGCCAAGGTCACGCCGATCAAGAACCCGTTTCGGCCGCGGCCCACGCCGAAGGCCGCGCCCGTGTTTTCCACGTAGGTCAGGTGAAAAAACGGCAGCACCTCGACCTGGAAGCGCGGGGCAAGCCACGTCAAGGCCCAATGCTTGCTGAGCCGGTCGATAGCGAACAAGCCCAGAAGCAGACCAGGCCGGATCAAGAGGCTGCGGCGCAGCTCGGGGGCGAGGTCCTTGAAAGCCATGGCGCATGATCTTACCATTCTGTCGCATATCTCGCACAGAGATTTCCGGGCCGCCTCCGCCGGAGACTGGCTAGCGGGGCGCGAGGAATTGACGCGCCGAGATAGTTTAAGATATATTGCCTGCATGGAGACCTTCATCGCCGTCTGCCTGGCCATTCTCGTCGTGGAGTTCAGCGTCCTCATGGTCGTCTTGATCATGACCCTGCTGCAGATCAAGAGGGCGGCCCAGGCCGCCGAGGTTCTCACCTACCGCGTCGACCATCAGGTCGCGGCGTTCGGCGAGACCATCCGCTCGGGCTGGATGCAGTTCTTCGGAGCGATCCTCACCCTCATCACGCGCCGGGCGACGAAATAGACATGGCGCTGCCCCGCTTCATCAAAAAACTCTTCATCGACCCGGCCTTCGAACGCAAGCGCGCTTTCCTCAAGTCCCTGGAGCTCTTCCGCGACCTGCGCTTCGCCGAACTGGGGCATCTGGTCCAATGCATGCACCGCCGGACCTACCACGAAGGCGAGGTCCTTTTCGTCGAGGGCGACATCGGCCGGGCCCTCTTCATCCTGGAATCCGGCAAGGTAGAGCTCACCAAGGCCGGCCCCGACGGGCAGCCCCAAAAGATCTACACGATCGAGCCCGGGGACTTCTTCGGCGAGATGGCCCTCCTGGAGCAGCTGCCGCGCACCGCCACCGCCACGGCGGTTGAAAAATCCCATATCTTCCTGCTCTATCGCGCCCAGCTCGATTCCATTCTCAACTACCATCCCCGCATCGGGATGAGCATCATGGCGCACCTGGCGCAGCTGCTCTCCTCACGGCTGCGCCGGACCTCGGCCGTGACGGCGGAACGGCCCGATCCGGCCCCATGACCGAGCCGCGCAAGGTCTCATCCCTGCTTCCGGCGCTCCTGGCCGCCGTCGCGGCGCTCTACGGCGCTTATCTTCTGCGCCAGGCCCTGCTGCCTTTCGTCTTGAGCTTCGCCCTGGCCTACGTGGCTAATCCGATCATCGACATGATAGAGACCCGCGGGATCAGGCGCTTTCACATAGTCCTGGGCTTCTATCTCCTGGCGGCCTTCCTGCTCTATCTCCTGGTCCACTACCTCCTGCCTTTGGTCAGCTCCGAGATCGCGCACCTGCAGGCCAATGCCCCGGCATACTTCGCCAAAGCCCAGAAAATAACGGCGGACGTTCAAGCGCGCGCCCTGCAGCGCCTGCCCAACACCGGCTTGCCCCTGGAACAGCTCTCGGCCCAGGGCTATTCCTCGGTCGTCGAGCAGCTGCAGCGCATCCCCTCGTACGTGCTGGGCCTCTTCCCTCTGCTTTCCCTATTCTTCCTGGTCCCCTTCATCACTTTCTTTTTATTGCTCGACGGACCGGATCTCATCACCGCCCTGATCCAGGCCTGTCCCAGCCGCTACGTCGAACAGGCCCTGCACCTGATCTCGGAAATCGACTCCTCCTTGGGCAACTATTTGCGCGGCATCCTCATCGTGGCCCTGGCCATCACCGTGATCTCCTACCTGGGGCTGCTGGTCATGGGAATCAAAGGCGCCCTGGCCATAGCCCTCCTCTCCGGAGTGTCGAGCTTCGTGCCCTATCTGGGAGCGATCATGGGCGCCATGGTGGGAGGAACCGCGGCATTTCTACAGACCGGAACCCTCATGGCAGGGCTCAAGGTGGTCCTGCTGTTTTTCGGCATCCGCTTGGCGGACGAAGCTTTCCTGCAGCCCTTCATCGCCAAATACTCGGTCCACCTGCATCCCCTGGTGTTCCTGCTGTCGCTGATGATCGGCGGCGAGATATTCGGATTCATCGGCCTGGTCTTCGCCGTGCCCGCGGCCTGCATCCTCAAGGCCCTGGTCAGGGTGGTCTGGGATTGGTATCTGAGCCAGGCCAACCTTCGGGGCTATGCGCCCAGCGCCTGCGCCTCGGTCCCCTATACCTAATGGCGAATCGGGCGCTGCCGCGGCTCTAAGCCGGAAGCCGGAAAAATCCGGCTGCTATCTCTTGGCGTAGCCGACCGACGCCAGAATATCTTCATAAGGGATAGTCTCGCCGGTGGGCATAGTGAGCTCCCTTTCTCCCACAATGGTCGCGCGCAACTGGCTGCCGCCGCGGATCACGGCGATCCCGGGTTCTCCAGGCTTTCCCGGGATGGCTTTGAGCAGCAGCACCAGGGTATTAAACATATCGGTCTGAGTGTCTTCCATGCCCTGGCGCAGGAGGGCGACGTCGCCGGGGCGCATGCCGGCTTTTCCGTACCAATGCTCGATGCCGCGGCTTTCGTAATAATAGTCGCCTATTCTGAACGCGATCTTCAGGAAGGATTTCCGCGCCGCCTTGAACTTGGCTCCATAATCCTTCCCCTGAAATGAATTAAGCCCGTCCATAAGAGAAGCCCCCCCGCTCATCTCGCGAAGCGCTTCAGTAAAAACCCACACAACACCCCCGACTCCCATGGCCAATAAGGCGGCTGGAATGCTCCCGACCACAAAGTACTTGATCCCCGCAGCCAAAAGACCGCCGGACAAGGCGCCCAAGCCTGCTGCGACTGGGGAGAATTTCATCCCCTGCGACCGGCCGCCCGCCACTAGGCCGAATAACGCGGACAGAGCCGCAGCGATTCCGAAGGCGGCCGTGACCGGCATCAAGGCCGCGATCCCAAACGGCATGAGCAAGCCCGCAAAACAGCCGGCGGACACCATGAGCCCGCTGACGAGCATAATACCCACCGGCAGGGAATAATTGAAAGCTTGGGAAACGCTCAAAGATTCCAGCCAATCCAGGTCATGCTTCCCGGTGGAGACTGAAGTCGTGCCGCCCGCAGGCAGGATGGATCGGACCATGTACGTCCCCAATATGGCGACCTGTTTCTCAAGGTGCAGATACGTCCGCGAACCGGCTTGCGCGCCCGAGGCGGGGTCGCTGACCTCGACGTAACGGCCGGTCGCGGCCGCCCCGTATCCTATGGTGTAGTTCTGGAACACCGGGCTCTTGGCGGCATCAAGGGCCTGCACCAAGGATGCCAAAATCTTGCCCACGGCACGGCCGGACATGACCTCCTCGGAGTCTTCCGGCAGGCTTCCCGCCTTGCCCAGGGAAGAAAGATTCTTCACCAGGTAGATCCCTTCGCTGGAACTCAAGCCGCTAAAACTCGTCGCGCGCAAAGAATCCCCTAACCAATTATTGCCGGGGTTGAAAAATTTCAGTCTCAGCAAGGCCGGCGCGTCGGCCCCGGCGCCCGGAGCCTGGTATACCTCGGCTGAGTAGACGAACGTCTTGCCCCGAGTGTCGTAGGACCTGGAGCCTCGAAAGCCTCCATCCCGGGAATAATCCATGTCAAAATGGTGCTCTTTGTTCACATAGACCGAGGTCTGGGAGACACGGCGCATTCCGGTCAATGAATGCAGTTGATCGGCAATGCTGTCCAACGGCAGGAAACCGTCCTCATTTAAGGGAAAGCGCAGGCTGAGCAAAGTAGAGGGAACGTCCCCCTGGCGGACGGCGTCGTCATATTTGTCGCTGGCCAGGACGCGCAAGGCTTCCCGCGCCTGATCCGGGGTCAGCCGCTGCGCGGCCAGATCCGCCCAAAAACCCTTGATGGCGCCGTAAGCCGCGGCGCTGCGCCGGTCCGCCTTCTTGAAGAACCGGTCGAACCACGAGGAGCGCTCGCCGGCCCGCGCTTTGCCGGACATCTCCGCGACGGCGGGGCTCGACTCATGAGCCGGCTTGCTTTCTGCCGAAGCCTTCGGCAGGCTGCTCGGGGCTTGGGACTCGAAGCCGGGGGTGGCGCCGTCGGATGCGTCGTTCTTGCGGGCTGACGCGACAAAGAGATTCTCCAGGGCGTCCGAGCGATCCTGCAGGGTGACTCCGCGTTCGCGCGACTCGATGATTTTCAAGGCCGGGTTATCCTTTAAAGCCCGTATCTTGGCCGCGGCCTCTGGAACTGCCTGGACCTGGGAGTCTTGCGCGGAAATGCGGGCTGACGGCATGGCCAAGCTCGCTTGGGCTGGTGTCTCGGCCGCGGAAGCTGACGGGCTGATGGTATTCTTGATATCAGTTACGGAGACTGCCGAAAACTTCAGGGGTGCCGTTAATGTTCCGATACCTGTTACGGGAGAGAGCCTCAAGGAGGAAGCGCTGTTCAAGCTTTGGACGGGGAGGGCGAGCACTTTTCCCGTGCCGCCTGGATTGATGCCGGCAGATTTATACCGGGAAACAACGGTCTGGGCCGAGGCCTGCAGGGTGGGCAGCCCCGGGCCCATTAATAGGAAGATGGCGGCCAGCAGGCTTGCGGCAAGTTTCTTAAGGGTCATATTCTCTCCATGATCACTGCAACGTGAGGCTGCATCATAATAAACAGTCATGAGGGTCCACATGGGTCAAACGGATTGTCACCGGGCTGATTTTGGACCTGGACGTTTTTAGGACCAACGGCCCACAGAGGTAGAGATGGCCGTTTGACGGGATTGGACCGAGCCAGACGTCTCGGTGGCGATAAGAGCCGAGCGACGGCGCCGATCCCTTATGCCTCGCTCTTGAGGCGCGGCCCCGGGCCGAGGAAGGCCTCCATGGCCCGGCGCAATTCGTCCGGCGCTCTAGTCGGCTTCCATTGGCCGTTGACCAAGGCGTGCCGGGTGCGGCCTTTGGCCAGCCCGCGGCCGGGATTCTCCGCGTCGACTATTTCGTAGGCAAAAGTCACGCTGGCCCGGCCCAGGGCGCAAACCCAGGTTCGCACGATGAGCAGATCGTCGTAACGCGCCGGCGTGAGGTAATCGCAGGCCGCTCCGACCACGGGCAAGTAGAGCTGGCGCTGAGTCTCGAGCTCCCGGTAGCGCATGCCCAGGCTGCGCAGCAGCTCGGTGCGGCCCTGCTCGAAATACCGGAAAAAATTCCCGTAGTAGACCACGCCCATCTTATCCGTGTCCGCGTAAACCACGCGCACGGTCATCTCAAATTTTTTCCCGGCGACGGAGGGAGGGATGCTGGACAAGGGCGCGTCGGCCGCGGGCTTGCCTTCGGCCAGGATGGCCCTGATCGCCGAGGCGACCCGACCCGGGCTTACGGGCTTGCTCAAAAAATAGGTGTTGGCGCTCGGGCGGACGCGTCCCTTGACCTCCTCGGCCGCCGCCACGGTGGAGAACACGATCGGAGTTTGAGCCGTGTCCCGGGCTTGGCGCAAACGCTCGTAAACCAGGTCGCCATCTCCCCCCGGCAAGTGGAAATCCAGAAGAATAACATCCGGCTTGCTCTGGTGGGCTTGGAGAACGCCCTGTATGCCGTCAAAGGCCACGACCACCCCGAATCCCAGGCTCTCGAGATCTTCCTTGAGCAGAGCCACCAGGGACTGGTCGTCGTCTATGATCAGTATCGTCTTATGGCTCATGGCCATCCTCGAGCACGGCGCGGATGCGGCTACGCAGCGTCTCCACGCCGCAAGGCTTGCTCAACAGGCCGGCCACGTTGGCGCAGGTCTGCACCCTGCGCCGGCTCGCCTCGTCGAGGCGGCTGGCGGTGAGCACGATGACCGGGATAGTCCGGGTCCGCGCTTCGGCTTGCAGCTCGCCCAAAAGCTCCAGGCCGGAGACCTCGGGCATCACGACGTCGAGCAGGATCAGGCTGGGATTTTCCCGGCGCGCGGCCTCCAGGCCTTCGCGGCCGTTGGCCGCGCGCACAACCAAAAATTCGTTCGCGAAAACCATGTCCACGAGATCCAGGAAAGCCGGATTGTCGTCCACCACCAGGATTTTCTTGCGGATATCGTCGGACAGTGTCATCGGGAGTTAGACTACTATATTCCCCGCCCGGAGGTCCAAGACTACTGGAAGCTCATTTCCAGGTTATCCAGCGGGGTGCCGTACTGAACCCGGACATATTGAACCGGAGTGGTCTCGACGCGGCCGTCCTTGTCCGTCACGGTCAGAGCGCAGCCATACGCTCCGACGGGAACGACCCCTCCGTATACGGTCTTGCCGTCCCAGGTCAGCTCCTGCGGAGGCGCGCCGCTGCCCACGGCCCGATAGACCACTTCGTTCTGTTCGTTTTTCACCACCAGCGCCCAGTGGTCGATGGGCCGGGTATGGTTGAGCTGGATCATGAACGTCGTTCTCTTCTTCAAGCCCATCGGCGAAAAAGTCAACGGCTCGGCCCGCAGGATAATGTCGTAGCCCCCGAAGGCATAGTCCATGCCCACCTTCTGCGAGAAGCCGGCCTCGCTGGAGCCCAGCGCCATGCCCACGCCGCTGCGGCCCCACTGATAGCCCAGGCCCACGGAAAACTCCTTCATGGCAAAATCGAAGCCGGCGCGCAATTTGGCAACTTTCCAAAGCGTCCCTTCGGCTCCCAGGCGCCAGTTGAACCCGCGCGCCGCGTCCGCGCCTTTTTCCAGGTCCGCCGACAAGAGAAGGCGGTCATCGAGCCACTTGCCGGCCAAGCCCAAGGTCACGAGCCGCGGAAAGCTGTCGCGCGCCGTCTCGTAACGCAACGAGGGCGCGATCAGATTCTGCACCCGCATGCCCACACGAAAATGGTTCCGAAACCGGGCCAGCAGGCCCAGGTCCATTCCCCAGCCATTGGCGGAAGAGCCGCTCACCTTCTGCTGGGCGAACTTGAACGTGCCGCCGACGGACAAGGGATTCATCGGAGTGATTCCATAGCCCAGCATGATGGCCTGCTCCACGTCGCTGAATTTCCCGACCTCCTGGTTGTACTCGTTGGTCTCCGGAAGCGAGCCCGAATCCAGACGCATGTAGGACAGCCCCATCCCGCCCCAGCGATAAATGGGCTGGGCATAACCCAGGTAGTCCAAACGGGCGGACTCCGCGGTCTGGGTGTGCATGAAGCCGATCACGTTCGGCCGCAAAAGCGCCAGGCCGGCCGGATTCCAGGCCACGGCGTCGGCGCCCTCGGCCAGACCCACGAACGCGCGCCCCATGCCGCTGACCTGGATGCCTCCGGCAAAGTCCAGGTAGGAACCAGGCGCGCCCGAGACGCTCGCGCCATGGACGCACAGCCCCGGCCAGAGTGCCAAGGCCGCAACCTTCAACAGCACCCTGTATTTCTTCATCGCTCATCTCAGCGCGTTTCGATCTCCGTCCGCGCGTATCCGTCTTTCGGCGTGGCCACGGCCCTCGCCCTGACCCGATTCGGCTGCATGTTCAAGGCCCGGATGAGATTATTGCGGACGAGCTCGGCTTGCCGCTTGCCCAAATCCGCGTCGTCGCCGTAAACCGTGACCTCGAAAGAGCCGGTGGCCGCGGAGCGCAGCGCATCCTGGGATTCCCGCAGGAGCGCCGTTCCCTCCGCGGAAATCCTCGGTCCCTTATCGAAAACAGCCGGCGTATAAAGGGAAATGACGGTCCGCCCCCAGCGATCGCAAACCAGGCTGTTGAGCTGGACGGACTTGCCGGGGATATAAGTGGGGACCGAAGCGCTGTCCAGAACATGGTACGAATATGCGTAGGGATGCCCGACCTTGAGCATGTCCCCGGACTGCCCCCGGCCATCCCAAGTCAGGCGGTCCGGAAGCCGGCCCTTGCCCTTGAGGACATGAAAGACGCTTCCCCGGTCGTCGGTGATCACCACGCGCCAACGAGCCACTTCAACGCCCTTGGGCTGCTTGATCATGATGTCCAGAATTGGAGGAAAAACCAGGTGCCGGGGCCAGGGAGTCATGGGCAGGGAGGACGCCAGCTTGGAAGCCAAATAGTTCGGGACAAACACCATGACCTGAGGAGAGAAATCCGGGATATGGAGTTGCTTGGACAAGTACTCCAAAACCGATTTAGACGGGTCGAGGATGGGGACCTGATCCGGCTTGTCGGCATGCACCTCGATGCGGGGAACTCCCTCGATCACGATCTCGTCGAGCCTCCCGCCTTGATCCGACTTGGCCGCCTCCGCGGCCATGGCCGCGGCCGGCTGCAGACAACAAGCGAACAGGAGCACGGGTGAAACGAGTCGAATCATCGAAAACCTCTTTGCGCGGCGTTTTTCAAACGAAAATTAAAAGTCGCCACCCCCCACTGTTCGTGCTGGAACTCCCCCCGGGACAGAGGCGCGAACTTGATGCCGAGGACCGCCTCGCGCGCCACTTCGTCGAATTCCGGATAGCCGGAAGTCTGTTCGATCCATATGTCGGGCTTGACGACGCCGTTGGGGGTCACGAAAAGCTTCATCGATATCTGGGCCTCCACTCCGGATTCCTCGGCCCAGCGGGGATATTTGGGCAAGGACATGCTCAGTATCTTCCTGTGACTCAGGGGGCCGCGGATGGAGAAGAATGTATCCGGAGCTTCAGGCATATCCACGGTTTCCCGCTTGGCCACGAGCGGCGCCTGGCCCTGGGAAGGATAGTCCACCAAAATGGACTCCCCCTTCCTCTGCAGGCTCGCCCCGCCGTTAATCGAGCCCTCTCCGCCGCCGATATATCTCCCGGTCCCGCCCGGAGCCCCATCCACTCCTCCTTTAGGCCTAAGGTCGATAGCGTCTCCGGGCGCTCCCGCCAGCCTCTCCCCGGCCGGCCCGCCGCCCCGAGGCGGCCCGGGCAGCCGGGCCGCGCTTCCCGAGACGTATATCTTCTCCCGCCCCACGCCCGCCTCGGCGACGCGCAGGCTGCGCCCGAAGATCGGGCCGGCGGCGGCCAAACGGGGGACTTCTCTCGGAGCTTTGGGAGATATCCCCACGGTCCGGGCGATGCGAGCCGCGCCGCGGCGCTTCGGACCGGACACGCTCCGGGGAGGCGTCGCCAGGATTTTTTCCGGACGAGGTCCGACGCTGAAATCGTTGCCGGTCCCCTTGAGGGCCAGATCCTTTGCGCCCATGACGCGGATCTCCCAAACGCGAACCGGTTCCGGAGGCGGCAGCTTGGCCTGCATCTGGAGGCCGACGGGCACGCAGAGCAGCAGAGCCAAATGCATGACCACGGAATAGGTCATGGGCCGGCCCCAGCGGCTGGGCTCGTCGCGCTGCTCGGCCAGGAAAAAAAAGGCTTCCTCGGCTAGGCTCATGGAGTCCTCTGCGCCGCCTCGGCCGGGCCTGGGGATTCGATCGCTTTGGGCTGCGCGGCAAAGGCGATCCTCTCGATGCCGGCGCGCTTGAGTTCCTTGACGATGTCCATCACCCGGCCGCTGGAGACGTCGGTTCCGGCGCGCACCAACGCCCAGGGCCGCTTGCCCAAGGTCAATTCCAGCTGCAGCGCTTCGGCCAGTTTTGCCTCGGCGATCAAGGCCGCGCCCACGGCCAGGGTTCCGTCAGGGAAAATGGAAACCTTGACGCAGTTCTGCTCGCTCAAAGTCGCACGGGAGGAGGCCGGCAAGAGCAAGGGCTTGAGAATCTGGCTGAAAAAGGGCGCCACCACCATGAAGATGATGACCAGCACCAAGGACACGTCCACCAGCGGCGTCAGGTTGATCTCGCTGATGATATCCTCGTCGCCGAGGTCAACTTGGACCATGGCTTTCCTCCGAGGGGTCCAGCAGATCGAGCTCCTGGGCCCCGGCCGCCATCGCGCAGTCGAGCACCTCTATGACCCGCCCATGCGAGACTTGGCGCTGGGCCAGGACGGAAACCGCCCCGGACTTGCGCTCCGCCATCATGGCGCGCAGGACCCCGGCCAACTCGACAACGGGGACCAGCCTCCCCTCGACGGTGAGGCCCGTCTGGGACAGTTCCACCAGGATCGGCTCCGTGATCGACGAAACGGCCACGACCTTGTCGTTGGAAGCGCGGACCCGGAGGGCCTTTTCCATGAGATACGGCAAGGTCACCATGAAGATAATGACCAGAACCAGCGCCACATCCACCAAAGGAGTGATATTGATGGCGGTGATGGGCTCTTCTTGCGCGGAGCTAGCCTGCATTGCGGCCTCCGGACGCGGGATCCTTCGCCTGCAGAGCCATCAGGGCCATCATTTCCATGGCCGCGACCTCCATCTCAGTCCATATCCGCTTGACCTTCTTGAGGAATACGTTATAAAAGACGACGGCGGGAATCGCCACCATGAGCCCGGCCGCCGTGGCCACCAAGGCCTCGGCGATGCCGACCGCCACCACGCTGGCCCCGTTGGCCGAGGCCTGGGCTCCGGCCAGATCACGGAACGCCTGGATGATGCCCATCACCGTGCCCAGCAGGCCGATGAACGGCGCCGTGTTGCCCAGCGTCCCAAGGACCGTAAGGTTCCTCTCCATGTTGGCCCTCTGCTTCATCTGGCAGATGCGCATCATCTCGGCCATCTGTTCCCTGGGCATATGGCTGTTCTTGACCCCGGCCTGGATCACCGCCAGGATGGGATTGCCCTTGACGTCGCCCAAAAGGTTCAAGGCGTCCTCGATCCTCCCCGCCAGCAGGCTGCTGCGTATGCGCAGCAAGGCTTCCTCGGGGTTGAGCTTGATGCGCCAAAAATACAGCAGCCTCTCGACGATGAAGGCCAGGCACACCACCGAGCAGAGCACCAAGACCCCCAGGATCAACACCGAATGCACGTTGCGAAAGGCCGCCATGCCGCCGAACATCGAGCCGAAATCCATATCCCCTCCTCTAAGGTTTTGCGCCTTCTCCCGCCGCGCCATTCTCTACCGCGCCGGAGGCGGAGGCCGCCGCCTCGCCGGCTTTCTGCGACTCCAGGAACCCATTGATCTCCTTGGCGCGCTTGGCCGCGGAACGGACCCAGTCCGCCTGTCCGCCGCTGCTCTGGATATGGCCGTAGACCTCCAGCGCCTTGTCCCAAAGCTCCTTTTCCTCGTAAAGCGCGGCCAACTGCGCCAAGCCCACGAGCCGGGCATCCTGGTCCGCCGGAGTCAAGGCGATAAGCTGCGCGTAGGCTTCTATGGCCTTATCCTTGTCGCCCATGGACTTGAGAACCTCGCCGATCTGATTACAGACGGTCATCCTCACCGGCGCGATGATATCCTCCCGCTTCAATATCCGCTCATAGGTCGCTATCGACTGGCCGGTCTGCTCCATGACGCGGTAGAGAGCGGCGACCTCCAGGAGGGCGTCTATCGACCGCACATCGTTCGCGTAGGTGTTGACGAAGCGCTCGAAAGCCTCGATCGATTCCGAATAGCTGCGCGCCTTCTTGAAGGCCACCCCGATGTTGAAAAGAGCGTTGCTCTGGACCTCCTTGGGAGCCTCGCGCTCGACGACGTACCGGAAGCTGTTGGCCGCGTCTTGGTATTTGCCCATGTTGAAATAAAGGGCTCCCGAGCGCATGGCCGCGTCCAGAGCCAGGGGCGTCAGCGGGAAAAGTTCCATCACGCTCTTGTATTCATTGACCGCGGCGTCGTATTTCTTGAGGCGCTCCTGGGCATGGGCCACGGCGATCAAGGCCAAGGGAGCCTGCGAGGTCCCCGGATAATCCAGCATCAGCTTGCGGAAGGCCTGGATGGACCCGCCCCAATTCTGGCTTTCATAAGCGGCTTGGCCCAACTGGTACTGAGCCTCGGCGGCCAGACTGCTCTTCGGATAGCTCTTCACGAAATCGGCCAGGAGGCGAAGATCCTTGGATTGCGAGGCCCGCCGGAAACGCGTCTGCATGAGAGCGTTGACGGCGCCGTCGCGTCGGTCGTCGCCGGGGAAGCGCAGCAGAAAGTCGGTAAAGGCCTTGATGGCCGCGTCATCCTGGCGAGCGTTGTAGTAGCTTTGCGCCAAGAGCCATTGGGCCTCCACGGCCGAGGGCGAACTCGGCCAGCGGGTCAGGAATTCATTGGCCATCTTGACGGTTTCATTGTACTTGCGGGCCTGGAAATAGAGGCGTCCGATCTGAATCTGGGCCTTTTGAGCCAAGGGATGCTCCGGGAAAAGCGAGACCAGACGACCCCAGGCCACGAGCGCGTCTCCATGGTGTCCTTTCTGCCGGTGGGCCCAACCCTCGTGCAGCCAAGTCTCGGGCACATGGACGTCCTTGGCGAAATTCTTCCGGAAGCTGTGAAACGACTCGATGGAAGCGTCATAGTTCTTCTCGTTGAAGTAGCTGCTGGCCATGAGGAAATGGGCGCTGGCCCGGAACATATCCGTCATCCCCGGCCTCCTGAGGACCTCCCGAGCCAGCTTCAAGGATTCGCCGTATTGGCCTTCGTGGTACCTGGACCAGGCCAAATACAACTGCGCTTGGGACGCCAGCGACGGCTCGCGCATGGCGAGCTCGTAAAATCGCGAGGCCTCGGTAAATTGCTTGAGGCGATAATAGGCCTCCGCGATCAGGAAATGGCTCTGCGACCGCCATTGCACCTCCTGCGCGGAATAGGCGGAGGAGGTCACGCCCATGACCCTTTTGGCGTGAGTCACCAGTTCCTGGTAGTTGCCGGCGTTATAATACGAGGCCAGCATCATGGCCATGGCCATGTCGGAGAGCGCCCCGTACTCATATTTGAGCAGGGCCGTTTCGAAGGCTGAGATGGCGGCGTGCCAGTTCTCATGGTGATAAGCCGACTGCCCAGCCAGGACATAGGCCACCGCGCCCACGGAGTGTCCCGGGGATTTACGCACCAGGTCCATCATGGCTTCGGCGGCCTCCTGAAGCTTGCCCACCTTGAGCAGATAGTAGCCCAATAGGACATAGGTATGGGCGTACTGGTCCGGATGCTTGGCGTCGGCCGAGGGCAACTCGCGCTGCAGCAGCTCCTTGGCCCGTCTGTACTCTCCCATGCGCGCCGCGATCTCAACCTCCAGATGCAGGGCTTCGGCGCGTACATCGTTGGCCTTGGCATCCTGCCGCAAACGCCGCAACAAGACCTCCGCCTCAAGCCCTTGGCCCAGTTCGTTGAGGGCCCGCGCCAGATGCATGGTGGCATATGGACGCAAGCGGCTTTCCGGATGGTCGTTGAGAAATGCCTGGTAAGCCTCGGCCGAAAGGGCGTCGTTGCGGACCATCCGGAAGCATTCGGCTTTCAGGAAGCCTCCAATCTCGGCATAGTCGTTTTCCGGCATTTTCCCCAAACTATGGAAAGACTCCGCCGCATCTTGGTACTGTTTCTGGTAAAAGTAGCTCATGCCCCGGTAAAATGCCGCCACCGGCGTCTCGATGCCCGTCAGCACGCCTATGGCCCCGGGGAAGTCGCGCTTGTTGAATTGCATGATTCCCCGAAGCTCGCGCACCTTGGCCAAGTCCTTATAAGAGGGATACTTGTTGCCCAATTTCGTCAATATCTTATCGACTTCGCGGTAATCCTTTTCATGGAGGGCGCACAGCGCCATGCCGAAAAGAGCTTCCGCGCTCAGCAGTGATTTGCCGAACGACTTGTCCAGCCGCCGCCACGCCTTGCGGGCTTTCGCGATGTCTCCCGCGTTGTAGTGGATCTCGCCGAGACGCAGCCAAGCGTCTTGAAGATGGGCCGAGTCCTCATGTTCGATGATGTACTGATAAAAGGGGAACGCTTCCTTATATCTTCTCATCTGGTAGTAGGTCTCGGCCGCGGCGTATTGCGCGTCGCAAAGATGGCGCCCCTTGGGATAGGCCGCTACGAAACGCTTCAGGTATTCCAGGATTTGACTAGTCGGATGATCCGCGACCGCCCCTTTGATGAGGTCCCAGGCCTTGTTCTCCCGCGCGGCCTTGAGCTCGCTTTCATTGGCAACGGCGGAGGCCGCCAGCGTCAGCGCGAGAATCACGGCGGTCCCGGCTCGGGCCAGTGGCCATCCCGCGCCAGCGCGGCCGCCAAGCGGCCTTCGCGGCCCAAGTGACGTCAACGACTTTCGTTGAGGATTCGGAGTCATATCTTCTCGTCGGCGCCATCCGCGGCCGGCAGGCGGCCCAGGATGGAATTCACGTCCTCCGCCAGTTCCTTGAATTCATCGTTCTTGCGCAGGATGATCGGTTCGACCCGCCGGCCGGCTTGGGCTTCGCGCAAAGTCTTGCGGATGCGATAGATCGGCCCGGCCAAGCGGTGAGAATAGAAGATGCCGGCTCCGATGGACAACAGGCAGGCCAACCCCAAGGCCACCATGAGCGGAGGAAACACTATGTCCATGTGCTTCACGCTGGGAGGGTCGACAAGGATGGGATAGGAGTTGGCCTGGTCGGGGACAAAATACAATCTCCCGCCCTTGGCCTGGTCTTGGCGCCAGACAAAGGCCAGCGTGATCAAATTGCTGGCCAACGCGGTCAGGACGACCAGGAATATCCAGTGCCTGATCATCCGGAACTGAAAGTCCGGCAGAATCAAGTATCGTTTTCTCGCTATCATCTTAACCTTCCTTTCCATCCAAGAATCCGCCGCACCGGCTGCCCCAAGCCAAGTGCCGGCATACGGTCTACTTCCTCACTCCGAAGCGGGTGGAAGTCTTGGTAGTCTGCCCGTTGGCTTTTATCTCAAGATGCAGCCCGTAAACGCCCGCCGCCACGATCCGGCCGCTGCTGCCGCGGCCGTCCCAGGTGAGCGTGTTGAAGCCCTGCAGTCCGCCCGCCGAACCCGCGCTCATGCTCGTGCGCCATATTTCGCGACCGAAAAGATCGGTAATCCTCAAAAGCACGTCGCTGTCAAAATCGAGACGATATTCGATGGTCAAGGGCCGCTGGGTGATGGCCACCGGACTGGGATAAGCCGCCACATCGCGGTCTCCCAACAAGGAAGTCAGGATGCTGACCTCGGCCGAGGGCAAGGTAATCGGCGGGAGAGTCCAGACCAGCGCCTTGTTGGTCTCGGAAATCCTGCCGCTGGCAAAAGCGAACGATGCCGAGCCGGAGGCATTCGTCGCGGCCTGAGTCTGCAGCACGTCCAGGCCCGCGACGCGCAGCCGGCCCGACCCCTGCTGTATCTGGACGGAGACGTCGACATTGGCCGTGCCGTTGCCCGCGGCGTCGGTCACCAGGGCCGATATCGTCGCCATGGAATTCGCCGCGAGCCGCGTCGGGCTGGCCGTGGCGATCAATCGGGCCGGCGCGCCGGGGTTGATCTGCAGGGGACCGGCCAGGGAACTCGCGCCCTCGAGCTCCGGCGGATAGGCCCCGCCCACCAGTTGCATCCAGATCGTCTCGGCCTTCTGATAGGTTTGATTGGGGATGGTGAAAGAAAAATCCCCGGACGTCCCCTCTGGAATGGAAAATTCAACGTTCGATATCCCCAGGGATTGGGCGGCGGGCGCGAAATGCGCAG
>DMMY01000029.1:89616-115140 GCA_003452935.1 Elusimicrobiota bacterium | reverse complement strand
GTATAGGGCGTGCAGGCCCACGCTAAAGCCCGAGAGCGTGTCGTAGATCAGCCGCTTGTTGCTCGGCAGATTCAACGCCTGCCAGTCCTGCTCGCTGACGCCCAGGTCCAGGACCTCTTGCGGCGCCTTGGCCAAGCCCAGGAGACGCTTGAACGCGTCCCACCACCGCAGCCCAAGCGGCCGCGGCGCGGGCTTGGCCAGGGGAAAGGAGAAATCCCCGATATGCAGGGCCCCGTCCTTGACGTACATGGGATTGGCCTGCGACCAAAGCCGGACCTCGGCGTCCGGGCTGTCCAGGAACCGGCGCGCGCCCGCGAGTTCGATTTGAAAGAGGCTGTAGCCCGCGGCCGCGAGCACGCGGCCCTCGGGATCGAGGTCCACGCGCGCCGCGCCTTGGGAAACGGCCTCGGCCAGACCCGGGACTGAGAAGACACGGTAGCGCTTGGCCTTGACGTCCCACTCCACGAGCCCCTCCGGGGCCACGGCAAAATAGATGCCTGGGACCGGAGAGGCGACGATGGCCTTCAAGTCCAAAGGCAGAAAACCCAGGTCCTCGAGCCTGGACTCGCTGCCGATATAAGGCTTGACCCAAACCCGCGTGGTCCCGGAGAGCCTCTCGAAATAGAGCGAATTGCCGGCATACTCCAGGCCGGCGCGCAGGGCGCCGTTGCCCAGAATCTGTTCAGGGCCCTCGGACTTGCTCGTGATGCGGATGTTCTTCCAGAAGAGACGCTTGCCGGGCATGACTATCTCGACGCCGTCTTCCGGCGACGAAGCGTCCGCGCTCTTGACGGGCTCCAGAGCCAGTATCTGGGCGGCGTCGAGCAACTCCGCCTTGACGGTCCGCCTGTCGATCATGCCGTCATTTCCGAACGACCACCTCGTCAACCGGCCATCCACCACCGCGTAGATGTTTCGACCGTCCTCGCTGACCGCCATGGGCCCAAGCTTGCCCGCGGGGAGCATAAAGCGCAGCGTCCGGGCCGTGGCCCGCCAATGTATAAACACATTGCCCGTGTTGTCGGCCCAGACCAGGCCGTGATTGATCATGGCCGCGAACTTCACGCCTCCGGTGACCATGAACTTCTGAATAACCGCCTTGTCGTCGCGCTGGAGCGGCTCAGGCAGCTCGACGGAGACCTCCTCGACGTTAGCCGGGAAATTTTCAAAAGCCCCGGATTCGTAGACGACGTCCTCGCTCGGCCCGATCTCCTGGCGCGTGGCCAGATCCTTCTCCGTAGCGGCTCCGGCGGGCTGCCAGGTCGAGGCCACGTCCGGGATAACGGGCTCCGGAGCCCGGCCGAGGTAGGAGGCTCCGGCATATTCCTTGCCCGAGACTCCGGAATCGTTATCCGTTCTCGAGCCTTTGCCCGCGGAACCGTCGAAGAAACGGCTGAAGAAACGGCCCAGGCGGGAAGTGTTGCGGGGCTGGGCCTGCGCGGTTTGAACCGCCTGCGCCGCGAACTGCGCGGAGCCCAGAGCGCCGGCCGCAGGGAAATCCGTCCGGCCGGCACCGGCCGGAACTTGGAGCGGAGCCTCTGGCGCTGAAACGACGGGCCAGTCAAAGGCTGCGCCCTCGACCGGAGCCGCCATCATGCCCGCGGCTTCGGAAAGGACCTGGCCGGAGAGAGCCTCCTCCCGCACGAGCGGCATGAGGGAGGCGAGAATCGAGAGATTCGCCGGCAGGCCGATATGAACCTGGCCCGGGAGCGCGCCGAGGCTCAGGGCGCAATCGCCGGGACGCAGCGTGGAGACGGCGCGGACCGCGCCGTTGGAAACGGCCTTGACCGGGCCAGCCTTGAGCACGACGGCGGCTGCTCTGGGCTCTGCCAGAGCGAATATGGACAGGATCGCAGCGACAATTTTGGTGTTCCCTCTGTTAGTAGCCATGCGCAGAGAGTACTTAACTGTCGCGAAAGTCCTATAGGGACCAATGACCCAAATAAACCGAGTATTTAGGCCTATAAAAAAGTAGGCCTAAAGCCGCACGCCGCCAAAAAGACTTGCGGCTCGTTACTTTCCGGGGGACTTGCCCGGCCCGTTTAAGGAAGCCTGAAACGGAGGAATTTTATCGACCGCGCTCCGATCCAAACCCTGCGAGGCCTGATATATATCCGCCATCATCCGCTCGACCTCGGCAAAAGCATCCGACTGCCGGCTGAACGTCGTCAGGATGACGCCCATGCGCAGCAAGGCCGCCTTATGGACAGACTTATCCTTCGAGGCGACAGCGACAGAGGCGGCCGTCCTCAACGCCGGGAGCCGATAATCGGGGTCGAACGAATCGGCCGCGCTTTGCAGGATGCTCTCGACGATGTCCTTGGTCACGCTCGCATACGGCGTTCGGCCGGCCAGCCCCTGGAGAGCGATCAAAAGAGAGAGGCGAACGGCGGCGTCCTCGTCTCGAAGAGTCTCAAGGGTGTCGGTCAGGGCCAGGGCGACGATCCGATGGCGAGGCTCGTCCGGAGCGCCGCGGGTCAGCTCAATGAGCCGCGCGACGAGTCCCTCATCATAGACGACGTTGATGAGCGTGTTGCTCAGATTCACGGCCTCCCGGAGCAGGTCTTGCGCGCGGGGCGCCGCAGACTCGCGACGCGCCGGGTCGACGGCAGGGTCGGCCTTGTTCTGCCGGAGCGCCTCGGCCGTGCGCCGCATCAAGTCGGCGACGCCTTGACTCTTCAGCTCGCCATAGGCGGCCGAGAGCCGCGCGCGGCTCGCCTGCAAAGCCTCCGTCGCCCCCTCCTTCTGTTGATAATAGAGGGAGAATTCACGGCCGAGTCGATCCATGGCCCTGATGAACCCATCGGCCTCGCTCATCAGCCGGTCCACCTCGCTCATCGTCTCTTCGGAGGCGGAGCCCGCCGCGGTCAACTCGCGGACTTTCTCAAGAGCCGCGTCCGCCTCGGATCGGCATTCCTCGGCCTTGGCGACGGCGACGTCGGGAGCGTTGTTTATCGCCTCGATCAGGAGAGGCCGGCGAGGGTCGGACCCCCGGGATCTGGGCCAGGGACGCTCGAACGTCTCGGCGTAATGATCTTCCATATACTGCACAATCGGAGCGAAGATTTGGCGCTGCGCCTCGACGCCGGGGTGGATGTCCGTGAGAGTCTTATATAACGAGGGCAGGCCGTCGGTGTCGTAAGCCAGGGTCATCATCGCATTGTGGACATTCCAGCCCGCGGATTCGGTGACCGTCGGGAACCCTCCGACGCGCGCTCCGAACGCCGCGGTTCCGGGAACCACGGCCCGGCTCATCTGCGCGACGCAAGGCGCGGCGAGCGATCCGATCAGGATGAAAACCGCCGAGATGACCGCGCTTTTCATATGCCTCCTGTGCTGCGGGTAGAGGCAAGGCCCTTGAGAATCTCGCGATAGGCTATGTAGGCCTCGTCGATCCGGTCCACTTGCGCCTGAATCTCAGGCGCTTGGCCGCTGACGCGCACCTCGTCTTTCAGGACATTAAGATAGTGGGCCGCAAGCCTCATGATCGCAAGGTTCCGCGACGTCACGGCGATGGATGCGACCATTTTTATCGCGTCGAGCCGGTACTGCGCGTATTCAGGGACAAGGCTAAGGGAGGCATCCGTCATGACGGCGGAGATGACATCCTCCTTCACGCTCGCGTACGGCGTCAGGCTCGCGATCTGCCGCAGCGCCTGAAGGACGAATCCCAGATACTCGACGTCGGACGCCGCCCTAAGATCCTTGCCGAGCGCCTTGGCGGCGGTCCGTTGGAATTCCTCGCTGATCAAGAATCCGGCGTTCTCATCCCTGTCGGCATTAAGAATCAGATCGCGAAGCTCGCCGACGATCCTCTTCCTCTCTTCCGCCGAATCGCGGCCGGCGGGCGAGGACAGCTTATCGATGAGCCCCTGGGCCGAGGCGCCGGAGGCGTCGCTCGCGGATAAGCGTCCACGTCCCGAATCGCCGGCGGAAACGGCCGCGACGGGAGCGTCCTCGGTCCTCATGGGTCCCGCCAGCTTGGCGGCGGCGTCTCGCATGAAAAGGAGCATGCGGCGGTGCGCCTCGGGCACCGCAGCCTTCAGGGCGGAAGGCGCCTGCAGGCGCGGCAACGCGCCGACGCCTTTGTCCGCTTTCCTTTCCGATGCGAGGGAGTAAGGACGCTCGAGATATTCGGGGAGGACGGAGTCGCCAATCGGCGCAACAATGCTTTTCAGCGACGGCAGGACCTCTTCAAGTCCCGGCGACCGAGCGCCCACAACGCCCTCGGCCGCGACGACCGCCGGGAGCGCTCCGACGCGCGCGCCCGGCCAGTCGGCTTTGAAAATCGCGAGCCGGCCCGTCTGCGCGATGGCAGGCGCCGCCAGGGAGCCGACTTTATCGATCGAATCCCCGAGACGCGGCTCCGGGATGGCGCGGAACGCGCCGTTGGCAACTGCCTTGACCGGGCCAGCCTTGAGCACGACGGCTGATGCGCTTGACTGAGCCAGAGCGAATATCGACAGAATCGCAGCGGCAATTTTGGTGCTCCCTCTGTTAGTAATCATGCGCAAAGAGTACTTAAATGTCGCGAAAGTCCTAAGGGACTAATGACCCAAATAAACCGGATATTTAGGCCTATAAAAAAGTAGGCCTAAGGTAGCATGGCTTTCTAGGTCTTTTATCTTTTCAGGACGAGCCAGCCGGGGAAAATTATGACGCCGAAAAGCTCCTAATACTGGAACTTCCCCTTCTCGTAAACCGCGATCGTCCGGCCGCTCTTGAGCCTCGCGGTCACGCGCTTGTCCTCGGTATTGATGATGTCCCAATGCACCGACGAGTCGTTGAACCCCAGTTTCTTCTTCGCGGCCTCGCCCAGGCGGGCCGGGTCGCCGTCGAACGTGTCCGAATAGGACGCGCCCATGGCCACGTGGCAGTTGCCGTGCTCGCCGCCGAAGTTCTCGTCGAAGAGGGTATCGGCCATGAACTTGTCGATCCTGGAAAAACGCACGTCGGTCAGGGAAAACTCCCCGAGCTGCCGGGCGCCGGCGTCGGTGGCGAGCGTCTTTTTGACGAACTCCTCGCCCCGGGCCGCGCTGATCCCGACCGCCTTGCCTTCCTTGAACTCGAGCTTGACGCCCTGCACGATGTTGCCGTTGCGATAGGAAGGCAGGTTGGCGTAGTAGGTCCCCCGCGTGCCCCGCCAGTCGGGCGAGGTGAAGACCTCGAAGGAAGGGATGTTGGCCCCGCTGATGCCCTGGAATCGCCGGCGCTCCCCCAGCTTGATTTCAAGATCCATGTTTCCGGTCTCGACGCGCACGATATCGATGTCGAGGGACTTGAGCCAGGACTTGATGCCCTGGCAGTCTCGGTAGATTTGCCTCCACTTGGCCACGGGATCCTTTTCGTCTATAAGGCAGGCCTTGGCGACCTGGGCGGCGTAGGCTTTCAGGGAAAGCCCGGCGTTGGCGGCCAGTTCCCCGGTCGGGTAGGTGCACAGGGTCCAGCTGAAATGCCCCTGCTCCTCGCGCCGGTCCCAGATCCTGCGCAGAGATTTCTTGGCGATGGCCGCCTCGCCGATGCGCCCGGGATCCACGTCCTTGAGATGGGTCAAAGACGCCGGAGCGTTGAGGGCGATAAGGCCGTGGCAGCTCGCGTAAAGCTCCTTTTCGCCGGGGCTGATGAATTGCCTCTGGGCCTTATCTGAGCGGACATAGAAATCCTTCTCGATGCCGGGAGGGGGGAGCATGCGGAACACCACGTTGAGCCGGCGCTCGATGAGCCGCCGGTGCACGACCTCGGCCAGGGGCAGGGAATCGATGTTCACGCGCACGACCACCGTGTCGTAGGGCTTGAACCGGCGCGCGCGCTCGGCGCCCAAACCCCAGATGAGGACTTCGGCGTAATTCTCCAGCTGCCGCTTGGTAAAGATCATGGCATCCTCCCCGTCATCGATCCGGCATGAATTTAAGCCAAAGCTGGCGCGTTCGCGGCCCGTCGAACTCGGCGAAATAGATGCCCTGCCACGTCCCCAGCCGCAGACGGCCGTTTTCCACGATCACGGTCAGGGAAGGGGAAAACAAGGACGACTTGACGTGCGCGTCGGAGTTCCCTTCCGCGTGCGCGAAATCCGCGTCGACCGGGATGAGCCGGGACGTAAAATCCGAGATATCGCGCTTGACGTCCGGATCGGCGTTCTCATTGACGGTCACGGCGGCCGTGGTATGCGGCACGAAAAGGACCAGGAGCCCCGAGCCGGCGCGCAGGCCGGCGATAAAATCCTGGACTTGGCGGGTGACGTCGACGAGCTCGATCCGCCGCGAGGTCTTGAGAGAGATATCCCGGATCATCAGAATACGGGATCCTCGCGCCGGTCGAGCCAGAACCGCGCGGAGCGCGCCAATCCGGCGGCGCGCCGCGCCGCCCGGTCCGGCCACGACGGGCGCAGCGGCGGCAGCAGGACCGGAGCCGGGGGGATGGCGAACGAGCGTCCCTCCAAGGGATGCACGCGCTCCCGTATGCCGTCGGGCCCCATGGACACGGTCAGGTAGTGGTGAAACCGGTCCGCCGCGCCCGAGGGGAACAGGGCCGAGCCGCCGCCGCCGGTCAGCACGTAGCGCACTCCCAGATAATCCTGCACGCCGAAGGCGTGCACGTGCCCCACGTAGACGCGGTCGACTCCCTTGGCCGCCGCGAGCTCGGCGAATTCCAGGGAACCGCGCGTAAATCCCCCGTGCGCATGGGCGAACGAGCCTCCCCAAAGGCCCAGCTGCGCGGGCGGCATATGAGTGAACACGATCTTGCGCCGCGGCGTGCCGAGCACGCGGGAAAGCCAGCGCAGCTGGGAAGGCCGCAGTCCCCGGCCGCTCGTGTCCAGAGCCACGAAGCGCGCCCCGCCGTAGTCGAAGAAATAGTTGACGCTTCCGAAAAGGCGGCGGTAAAGACGCGCGTTGGACGGCCCGTTGGGCCGGGAACGGTCATGATTGCCGATCACGGTCAGATAGGGCCGCTGCACGCCCAGCCGTTGCAGACCCTCGAAGAACCTTCTATAGTAAGCCTGCGACCCCCGTTCCACCATGTCGCCGAGCTGAACGCAGAAGGCCACGGGCCGGCGCTGAATGGCGCGCATTTGACGGGCGAAGACCTGGGGCTGGTTGAAGACCAGCCGCAGAAGACGAAAGCGGCAGGGCTCCACGTCCCCCAGGACCGCGAATTCGAAAGCCTCCGAATCGCCGCAAGGGGGGAAGAGCCTGATCTGCCTTTGGGTTTGCCAGGGCCGCGCCAGAGGCAGCAGCTGCGAGGTCCTGTCTTGCGATGATTCCAGCAGGCGGGCCAACATGGCTATTAAGGATGCCCCTCTCGGGAGGCCTTTGTCAAGGCGCCGCGGGTCCAAACGCCCAGGGCGGCCAAGGCGACGCCCCCGGAATCGATAGCCACGTCGGTCATTCGCCCGGTCCGCCCCGGCACGAAGGTCTGGTGCCACTCGTCGCTCATCGCGTAGAAAATGGAGAAGGCGGCCGCAGCCCAAGTCCAGCTCATCGCGGAGCCATAGGTCCGGTTCAGCGCGCGCCTGGCGAGAAGAAAAAGGGTCCCGAACTCCGCCATGTGCGCGGACTTGCGCAGGGGATAGTCATACACGAGTCCGCTGTCGATATAGGGAATGGACGAAAAAACAAAGATGACCAAGCACCATCCCGCGACCGGGACCCAAGACGAGAATCGGCGCATCTATTTATAATAGAAATTTGAAAGGAAAGGTAAAAGCTTTCTACAATAGAGCCGGGAAAACCCATGCCGGACGATCCTCGCCCCCACCGCTTCAGGACCGCGAAACTGCGCTTGCGCGCGCTCAAGGCGCCCAAGCTGCCGCCGAAGGTCAAGGCTAAAGTGAAGCAAGGCATGGGCAAATTGCGCCGCTTCGCCCTGGCCCGGATGAAGGAAAGCTATATATCGCGCATGCTTCAGCGCCGGGAAGGCGAGTGCCGGCGCTGCGGACTCTGCTGCCGTCTGCTCTTCGAATGTCCGTTTTTGCAGAGCCTGCCCGACGGAACCAGCCGCTGCCGCATCCACGCCCGCCGGCCCGCCAATTGCAAGTTCTTTCCCATCGACGAGCGCGATCTGCGCGACCGCGACTCGCTGGGCGCCCAGGCTCCCTGCGGCTTCAAATTCCGCAAAGAATAGAATGTTCGGGGAACTCAAACGCCTCGGCCGGGAGACCGTGGTCTACGGGCTCTCCACGGTCGTGGGCCGTTTGCTCAACTTCCTGCTCCTGCCGCTCTATACCCACTGCCTTTCCCCGGCCGATTACGGGATCGTGGCCACGGTCTTCACCTACATCGCCCTCTGCAACGTCCTTTACAGCCACGGCATGGACTTCGCCTACATGAGATTCTCCCGCGACGGAGCCAATGACGGCGGGGATATTTCCACTCCTTTCTGGGCGCTGCTGGCTGTCGCCTCGGCCTTCTCGGCCCTCATCCACCTCGGCTCCGAGCCCTTGGCCGCGCTGGCCATGGTGCCGCCGCAGCTTTCCGTCATCATCCGCTACGCGGCCTGGATCATGGCGCTCGACGCCCTCTGCCTCGTGCCTTTCGCGGAGCTGCGCCTGACCCACAAGCCTGCGGCTTATGCCGGCATCAAGGTAGCCAACATCGCGCTCAACATCGCGCTCAACTACGCCTTTCTCGTGGCCGTGCCCATGGGAGTGCGCGGGGTCTTCCTGGCCAGTCTCTTGACCGCGGCGGCGACCTTCGCCATGGTCTCGCCCGTGCTTTGGACCAGGCTGGAGCCGCGTTTCGACTCGAGGCTCTATCCCCAGCTGCTGCGCTTCGCCCTGCCCCTGGTGCCCGCGGGGCTGGCTTCCATGATGGTGCAGGCCATCGACCGGCCCATCCTCCAACGCCTGACCAACGACGCCACGGTCGGCCTCTATCAGGCCAACTACCGCCTGGGCATCTTCATGATGATGGTGGTCAACATGTTCGACGCGGCCTGGAGGCCGTTTTTCATCCAGCGCGCCCCGAATCCCGGCGCCCGGGAGATATTCGCCCGCATACTGACTTATTTCGCGGTCGGCGCCTCATTCCTCTTCCTGGCCGTGGCCATCTTCATCCCGGACCTGGCGGCCTTGCCCGTGAGCCGCCACAAGACCCTGATCCATCCCGCCTATTGGGCGGGCCTGGGCATCGTGCCCATCGTGACCTTGGGCTATCTGTTCAACGGCATCTACGTGAACTTCCTGGCCCCGGTGACCCTGGCCAAGCGCACGGACCTGGTGGCTTACGCGACCATGACCGGGGCCGCGGTCAACGTCGTCGCCAACCTAGTCCTGATACCGCGCTGGAACCTGCAGGGAGCGGCCCTGGCCACCTTGGCCGCCTATATGGCCATGGCCGCGGCGCTCTTCTGGGCCGGCCAACGGGTCTATCCCATCGTCTACGAATACCGCCGGCTCGCTCACGCGGGCCTCTGCGCGGCCGCGACGAGCCTGGCGTTCTGGCTTTGGGGCCACCCCGTCACGCCCTTTGCCCGAGTTCCCTTGCGCTTGGGAATTCTGGCGCTGTTTCCGGCCCTCCTCATGACGACGGGATTCTTCGACGACGAGGAACTCGGGGAGCTTAAAGCGGTTCTAAAAGCCCGCGCCGCGCCCGAAAATTCAAACCCAACGGGAAGTCAGGAATAGATTATGATGAAGCAGACTCTAGCCGTCCTTGCAGGCCTGTGGTTGACGACCCTTCTGTCCGTCACTTGGTACAGTCAGTGGGACATGCAATTCCCGCTATGGTTCGGCTTATTGCTGGGCCTCTCCGGCGCGCTGCTGGTCTTGTTCCGGCTGGCCGCCAGAACCATCCTGCGCGGGGCAGGAGGCCTCCAGCTGCCCTCTTTGTCCGATATTCCCGGCCAGACAGGACAGTGGTCCTCAAAATCACTGATCCTGCTGGCAGCGGCCCTGGCCATTGAAATCGCATCGCATCTTCTGTTTTCCGAACCCGGCCCATTGTTCGCGGCCAGGATCGCCGTGCTCTTTGGCCTGGGTTATCTGCTTTCGCGCTGGTGCAACAGCCGTCCCTATGCGCCCGTCCTCTCATGCCTCATCCTGCTGATCCCCTGGGCGGCATGGCTGACGCTCCAGTACCTTCTGGGAGATTATCGCGGCGGCGAGGCCAGCTTCATCTATGCCGGCGGCATCGTCTGGAGAATAATCATTCTCCCGTTCGAGGCGACCGTGGCGTGGGGGGGGTGGCTGATCGGAGAGACCCTCAAGCAGACCTTCGGCCGAACCTCGTAGTGCCAGACGTGAACTTTCGGAACTTATTTCAATCGGTTGAAGAAGTTCTTAAAGTTCACGTCTGGCACTGGCACATCAGCCGATACCGGCGGCGTGACCGCAAAAGGCGCGGCCCGGGCCGGCTCCTCGTCGCCCGCCATGGGCCGGCTGCCCAACAAATACAGCTTGCCGGAATCCCAGACGAATGTTATCTCCTGGCCGCGGCCGTTATGGCTATCCAATCCCCGGGCGGCCCGCGCCAGCTTGGCCAGGACTTCCGTCGGCAAAAGCCTCTCGTCAGTTCCCATGACAGAGGAAAGCGCCCGGCCAGTCTTGCGATCAAGCAAATACTCGCCCGTTGAAGAGCCCGGCTTGGAGGCGCTGACCACGAGACGCTCCCGGCTGCCGCTCGACGGATCGCGGCTGCAAATCGTCCCTACGATCTCGGCGGGCACGCTCGCCGTCACGGTCACTTCCGCAGAGGGGGCGGCGGCCAATCCGTTGGACGCGGCCCGCTTGCGCGCGCCCAGCGGCCCCGGGTCCCAGCAAGCGGCCCAGGACTCCAATATCCTCTTGAGCACGTCGGCGCGGGACACGTCCGAGAACGTCTCATGCGCGCCGCTCACGGAATATCTATCCGCCTCTGGAATCCGTTCCAGTATCTGCCTGCCCAAGCCGGATTCCGGAGTCAAGGCGGAATCCATGATCAACGAACGGATACGCAAGGACTTGCGCCGCAAGCCCAGCGACGCGTCGTCGGCTATCTCCGCGATGCGGGGGCCAAGCCCCTTTTCATCCAAAAAGCGCTGATACAACTCCATGCCCAGCACGCCGCGCCGCGGCAAGGCCGCCCCCGCGGCTGCGGCCACGGCCGCAAAACCGTCCCCGGCGCCGCGTTCGGGCAAGCCGCGGCAACGGTCCGCGGCCGCGCCCTTGAGTCGGTGCCACAAGGCCGCGACCGGGCGGGACTCGGCCAAGCCCAAGGCTTCGGCCAGCTCTTTAAGTCCTCTCCACCGGGCCTCGGCCTCGATGCTGACGCGCCGCACGGCCATGGCGGTCGCGGCCTCGGACGTTGACCGCAAGGATTCGCGCAGGAAACTCTCGGCCAGTCGGGACTGCTCGTAAAACGCGCGACGCTCCCGAGCGCGCAAAAGTTTTTTTGCGTCCGGAGCCAGGGACGACTCCACGGCCCGACGCGCCAGGGCAAAATCATCGGCTCGCGCCGCGCCAACGGCAAGCCGCTCGGCCAACTCCGCCACCAGAATGATTCCCGCGCGCGGCTGGTCAAGGCGCGCCTGCCACCACTGGACCAAGGCCTGGCCGTCGCGCAAGCCGTCGTAAGCGCGCAGGGCCTCGGCCGCGGCCAGGTCCGACTCGGCATTCTCCGCGGCGGACAATACGACGCTGCCTTGGACCGGATCCAAGGTGACGACGTCGCCTTCCTTAAGCCTCACCCAAACATGATTTTCCGCGACCTGATACGCGATCCCGGAAGGGTCCTTCACGGTCTTCCCGAAAACAGTCTGCTCGACGGACAAGACTCCATTTTCCCAGCGCGCCGAGTCCAAAACCACGGCGGCAACGCGGCGCGACCGCGCCCAGGCCGCGGTCGGGCTCAAGCGGCTGCCCGAAGCCAAGATCAGGGCCTCGGCCATGCGTCCCGCGGACGCCGCCTCGGCCGTACGCGGCGCGTAGACGCGGCCTCCGGCCGCGACCTGCTCGCGATCATAGGTAAGACGGCCCGTGACGCGACGGCCGGAGCCGAGGCTGACGGGCAGGCCCTGGATGACGACCGAGCCTTGATCCTGTTCAGGGACAATAAAAAAGTCGCTTTGGGCTCCCAAGAGTCCTGCGCAGACGACGAACAGCGCGCAGAGGGTCATTGCCCTCGCGGCAAGCCGCGCAGCTCGGGGACAGAAAGGGCCTTGGCCGAGCCTTCCCACTCGACCCGGGCCGCGGAGAAGAGCCCTGACTCCGGCTCCTGCAGGACATATATCCGCAGGACGCGGCCGTCATCGAACGCAAGGCGCGCGCGGCGCGCGTAGAGTCGGCCCACGCGTCCGACGGTGACAAAACGCAGGCCGTAAGCCAGGGACCGCACGGCCTCGGCCATGGAGGAAGCCTCCGCCCGACGATTCTTAATCTCGGAGATCAGCTTGGCCACGTCCCTGCGGGCATCGCCTGCCGGCGGGCGGACCCGGCCGGGATCCCGTCCGAATTGCAGGAGATTGACGGCCCGGGAAAATGCCTCGACGAGTTCTTCCGTCCCCGCCGCTGCGACGTTGTCGTCGAGCGAGGCGGAAAGCGACTGGCCGCGAACCGTCACGGAAAATCCCAGACCGGAAAGCAAGCCCGCGGCCGCGGAGACTCCGGAAGCGTCCTCATAAAGGATGCGGACCCCGCCGCCCCGCTCCGTAGGCGAGAAGTCAGCGTAGGCCTTGGCGTATCGGCCGTCGCGGCCCCAACGCGCCAGGAGCTGGCGGTCCATGGCCACGAAGGAACCCTCCGGCGCGGCCGGTGCGTCCAGGAAAAGACGGGTCGCGGCGCGCACGCCGTAGGAAGCCAGCAAGCCTTGGCGCGTAGTCAAGCTCTCGTCGAGATCGGTCAGCGCCCAGCGCTTGCCCGCGCCGGGCAGGGACGAGGCCAGGAGCAGATTCGCGGGCGCCCGGCCTGAGAGCGACAGGACATGGTCTTGGCCGCTTTGGCGCATGCGCGCGATCCAATGGCGGAGGCTTACGAAATCCTCATCCCGGAGAAGCCGCTCCAGATCGGCGGGCAAGACCGAGGCCGGGCCCAGGCCCTGCTCCCTGGCCACGGATTCCAATCTTCGTGAGACGGCGTCCACGACCGCGGTCGCCGAACTGTCAAAGGAAATCCGGTCATGAGCCGCGGCCATAATCCGAGCTTGGCCTAGAAGAGAACGCGCCGCCGCCAGATCCAGAGGGGATTGGCGAGCCAAAAGGGTCTGGGCATTGGCGTAAGCGGCCTGAAGCTCAGAGAGCGCGGACAAGCTTCGCTGCCATGGCGCGGCTGAAATCTCGGTCTTGCTGACGGCCAGGCGCGTTCCCTGAAACGCAACCACGGCCCTGCGGCCCGCGGCCTCGATACCGGCCAAAGCCGCGGGAGAGCTCTCCACGATAAAGCCTCGGCTGACGGCAGCGCCGGAGGCCCGTCCCAGAAGCCGCCGGAAGATATCCTTGATCGCGCGCCAGAGCCTGGCCAGGATCGTCCTGGCGGCGTAGGAGGCTGAAAAGAAGGCGCTGCTCAACAACGACGCGCGGGCTTGACGATGCGCGGCAAAAACGATTCTCGCGCCATTGAAGGCGCTTGGTCTGGCCTGGAAAGCCACGTAGGCGCCCTGAGCAAAGGGCAGAGAGGCCATCGCGTCCTTGAGCGCCAGGTCCTTGGCCAAATCAGCGGGCACGGCCGCGACCGCTGCCGCGGGCAGGATCGCCGTGAAGGAACGGCCCAATTTGGAGAACCATATCCGCGGCGCGGAGACCGTCTTGCCGGATGAAGCGGCCTTGGCTCCCTCGCCCAGCACGCGCTCCACGTCGCGTTTGAGCCCCTGCGCGTTGGTGACCAATTTGTGCTGAGGCGAGGCCAGCAACTTCTCCCATTGATCCAAAGCCTTTAACGCCGCGCGCACGTCTTTCTCAACGCCGGCCGCGGCGGATCTGTAGGCGTCGTTGGCCAGGTCGGGAAGCGCGGTCGCGGCCTTGGTCGCCGCGTAGCCCAAAACCGTGGCGCGCACCAGCTGGGCGACCTTGGCCGGGAACGAATCCTCGGCCAGCTTGACGGCCGAGGCGTAAAGCTCGGGGGCGTCCCGGGGAGAGGAGGTGTTGGCGAGACTCGCCGTCTTCTTGATCTTCTCCTTGGTCTGCATGACCGCGCCTTTCACGCCGGCATCGGGTCCTCGCAGTTGAGCACGAGAGAAAAAGGAGGCGTCGAAAATCCTGTCCAAAGCCTGGCCCATGGATTCCTCGCCCCGGGCCTGTGCCTCCCCGGCCTTGCCCGCGCGGACGCCGCGCGAGGCCTCGCGCAGGGCTTGGCCCGCAGCTTGAGGTCCTGCCTCGCGGCCGGATGCAGGCGCCGCCATAACCTTCCCGCCCGCGGCAGGCGTCAAAGCCTCAGACGCGCTTTGGGCCGAAGCCGGCGCAGCCGGAGCCGGCTGCTGCACGGCGCCGGGCGCAACCAAGGCTTGAGACGCATGGCCCGCGGGAAGAACAGCCGCGGACGGCTTTGCCCGGGAATTTTCCACCTGGGGAGTCGGAGCCAGGGTCTTGACCGCGCCTCCCATGGTCATGGGTTGAATGCTGCCCGAGCCCAGGCCGGTATTGTTGCCCGTGACGGAGCCGCCCGACGCGGGCAGCCCGGTATTGACGCCGGTTCCGCCGGAGGAACGGCCGGTATTGACCTCCGTGGGCCCGGCCCAAAGTGAGGAAAAGGCAATGCAGAAAACAGGCGCAGCCCAAAACCCTGGCGTTTTCATTCGTGACACCTCGCAGCTATTATACACCTATTTTAGGCACGCTCCGGCCCGGCCCGCATGGGTCCAAAGGCCTCGCCGAAATAGGACCCGGCAAAGGCGACAATTTACGGTATCAGGATGCCCACGATCGTGGCCGTGACGAAGCAGGCCAAGGACCCGCCGATCAAGGCCTTCATGCCCAGCCGGGCCAGGTCGCGCTTGCGCTTGGGCGCCATGGGCCCGATGCCGCCGATCTGGATGGCGATGGACAGGAAGTTCGAGAACCCGCACAAGGCGTAGATGCAGATGACCCAGGCCCGCTGGGAAAGCGCGCCGTTGCCGCCGTGCTCGCCCGCGTACTTGGCCAGGTTGGAGTAGGCCACGAACTCGTTGAAGAAAGTCTTCTCGCCGATGAGCCGGCCGATCACCTGGCATTCGCTCCAGGGCGTGCCCATGATCCAGGCCATGGGCGAAAACAGCCAGCCCAGCACGGTCTCGAAGCCGATCTCAGGATGGCCCGCGAATCCGCAGATAAAGTGCAGGCCCCAGTTGGCCATGGCCAAGAGCGACATGAAAGCCACCAGCATGGCGCCGACGTTGATCGCCAACTGCACGCCCATGGACGCCCCGGCCGCGGCCGCGTCGATGATGTTGACGTGGGACTCGCGGTAGTCGAGCTTGAGGGTCCCCATGGTCCGGGGTTTCTCGGTCTCCGGAATCATGAGCTTGGCGATCAGCAGCGCGGCCGGCGCGGACATGACGCTCGCGGCCAGCAGATGCCCGGCCGCGTCCGGGAAATAGGGGCGCAGCATGCCCGCGTAAGCCACCATGACCCCTCCCGCAATGGTGGCCATGCCGCCCGTCATCATGCACAGGAACTCCGACTCGGTCATGTCCTCGATGTAGGGCTTGATCAAGAGCGGCGCCTCGGTCTGGCCCACGAAGATGTTGGCCGAGGCGCACAGGCTTTCGGCTCCGGAGGTCCGGCAGGTGAAGGCCATGATGCGGGCGAAGAACAAGACCACCTTCTGCATGATGCCCAGGTAGTAGAGCACGGACATGAGCGTCGAGAGAAAGATGATCGTGGTCAGCACCTGGAAGGCGAAGAAAAAGCCCATGGACCCGGGCTGTCCGGGCGGCACGGAGAGCCCGCCGAACACGAACTTTCCTCCCTCGGTCTGGAAGTCCAGCAGGCCCGTCACGATGACGTTGACCTGGTCGAATATCCAGCGCCCCGGGACGGTCTTGAGGATGAGCACCGCGAAAACGAACTGCAGGGCCACGCCCCAAAACACCGTGCGCAGGTTGACGGCCTTGCGGTTGCGGCAGAAGAGCCCGGCCAGGGCCATCATGGCGATGGTCCCGAAAACGCTCATCCATTGATAGCGGTTCATTCGAGCCCCCGCAGCACGGCCGCCGGAGCGGGCTCCCGGCTTTCCTTGGAGAAGGACAGGGCCATAAACAACGCGGCCAAGGCCGCGTAAGCCGCGGCGAACTGATACGGAATCTGGCAAGCCGGCCCGGGCAGGTTCCAGGGCAGGTACATGTTGCCCTCGGGCATGGCCGAGTGGATGATTCCGAAGAAGCTGAATATCGTCAGGACCACGAGATAGACCGCGGAAGCGCGCAGCTTGCGGTCGATGAGCTTGGCCACGAACGCGCCCCAGAGCATGGCGGTCAAGATGAACCCGTTGCCCAGGGCCACGGTCACGAGCATCTCGGGCAACCCCTTGCCCGGCTCGACGAGGAGCTTATTGAAGTTCTCCATGGGCACCACGGTCGGGTTGGAGAGCTTGATCTGCAAGAGGCGCGCCACGGTGGGGAAATAGGCGAAGGCCACGGCCGGCGCGTGCGAAACCGGGCAGGCGTGGAACGCCTGGCACATGATATCCAGGGCCACGAAAATGAGGATCGGAGCCAGCACCGCGCGCGGGATGAGTTCCACGATGAAGCCGATGTAGCCCAGGATGCCGCCCAGGCCGATGAAAACGCCGGTGAGCAAGGTATAGCCGGCGCGGCTGCCCATCTGCTTGTAGGCGGGCTGGCCGATATAGGGCGTGGATTGGGCCACGCCGCCGCAGACGCCGGCGATCAGGGTCGCGACGGCCTCGGTGAGCAGGATGTCGCGCGTGTTGAAATCGTCCCCGGCGCAGCGCGCGCTCTCGGTCACGTTGATGCCGCCGACCACCGTGAGGATGGCGAACGGAACGGCGATGGGAAGATATTTGAGCGCCTCCCAGAAACCGTGGGTGAAGCCCAAGGTCGGCAGGGGGAATCCGAAATGAAGCTCGCCCACGGGCGGCCGGTAGGTCCCGCCGGCCAGGCCCAAGGGGCCGAGGATATAATAGAGCGCGGTGCCGACGGCCACGGCCGCCAGCACGCCCGGAAAGTTGCGCGGCAGCTTGATGCCCGCGACCAGGTTATAAAGGATAAGGCCCAGGGCGATCATTCCCACCAAGGGCATGCCGAAGATGTCCATGAGGGGGATAAGTCCGATCAAGGCCAGGCCGATGCCGGCCAGGGAGCCGAGCAGCCCCGCCTGCGGGACGATCTTCTGCACCCAGCCGCCGACAAAAGAAAAGACAAGCTTCACGATGCCGATAAGGACCATGGTCGCCATGCCCACGTACCAGGTCATCATAGCCGCTTCCTCGACCGGCATGCCTCGGCCTTTCATGGCCAGAAAGCAGGGGCCCAGCACGGTCAGGGCGATGCCGATGGTGGAGGGAGTGTCCAAGCCCAGGGGCATGGCGGTCACCGTGGGGTTGTTGGTCCTCTTGGCCAGGCGGAAGGCCATCCAGGTGTAGACCAGGTCGCCGAAGAGCACGCCGAAGGCCGTGCCCGGGAACATCTTTTTATAAACGATCTCGGCCGGGAACTGGAAGGCGAAGATCAGGATGCCGGCCAAGAACGAGAGCACGGTGACGTTGTCGAACATCAACCCGAAAAAGCCGTTGACGTCGCCCATCACGAACCATTCGTATTTGCGAGGCGTTTCGGCGGGAGGATTCATAGTTATGGAAGCTCCTGGTCAGGAATTGAACCGGCAGATTTTACATTTTCCAGCCAGGCCCTTCAATAACTCTTGACAACCCCGCGGACAAATTTTGTAAAAATTATCCCTGTCATATGATCCTCGCTGAGAACCTGACCAAACGTTTCGGCGGCCGCGTCGCGGTCGACCACGCCAGCTTCTCCATCCCCCAGGGACAGGTCGTGGGCTTCCTCGGGCCCAACGGCGCGGGCAAGACCACGACCATGCGCCTTTTGACCGCGTACCTGCCGGCCGACGAGGGCCGGGCGGAACTGGCCGGCATCGACGTGGAATCAGACCCGCTCACGGTGCGCCGGAGATTAGGCTACCTCCCGGAAGACAATCCTCTTTATGACGACCTCGAAGTGACCGATTGCCTCCGCCTCATGGGCCGCCTGCGGGGAATGTCGGATGACGCCAAACGCGACGAGCGGGTCAAGGCCGTAATCCGCTCCTGCGGGCTCAGAAAGGAAGTGGGCAGCCGGGTAGGCGAACTTTCCAAGGGCTTCCGCCAGCGCCTGGGCCTGGCCGCGGCCATCATCCACGACCCCGAGATCCTCATCCTCGACGAGCCTACCTCGGGCCTGGACCCCAACCAAGTCCAGGAAGTGCGCGGCCTCATCGCGGATTTGCGCACGCAGAAGACGGTCCTGCTCTCGACCCACATCCTCCCCGAGGTCACCGCGACCTGCGACCGCGTCATCATCATCAACGCGGGCCGGATCGTGGCCGACGGCACCCCTTCGGACCTGGCTGGCAACCTCGCCGACAAGAACCGCCTGCACGTGGAGCTCAAGGGGCCGGCCGATGCCGTGCAAGCGGCCTTGAGCGGCCTGCCCGGAGCCGCGCGCGTGCTGCGGCCCGCCGACGAGACCGGCTTCGTGATCGAATCCGCGGCCGGCGCGGATTTGCGCGAGGAAGTCTTCCGCCTGGCCGCGCGCAGCGACTGGCCCATACTCGGGATGCGACAGGAACGACTCAGCCTGGAAGAGGTCTTCAGGGCTCTTACCCAAAATCAATGAAGAACCCTCTTTTCCAGACTCACGCGGTGCGGGCCCTGGCCGGGCGCGGGCTGCGCTGGTATATCGAGTCGCCCTCGGCCTACGTGGCGCTCTTCGTCTTCTATCTTCTCACCGGCTATCTTTTTTCCGCGCCCTTCTTCCTGCTCAAACAGGCCGGCATCAGGGGCCTGGTGGACTTCGTTCCTCTCTTGCTGACGTTTCTCGTGCCCGCCTTGACCATGGGCCTGCTCTCCGAGGAAATCCAATCCGGCACCTTTGAGAGCCTGGCCACCCTGCCCTTGGAGGATTGGGACATCGTGCTGGGCAAATACCTGGGATTTGCCGCCCTGCACGTCCTGTGCGTGGGGGGGCTGCTCTTCTATGTCTTGATATTGGCGCTTTGCGTCTCGCCCTCGGTGGGGCTGGATTGGGGAGAGATGATCGGCACCCTCGCGGCCGTAGGACTGACCGGCCTGGCCTTCGGCGCCATAGGCCTTTTCACATCGTCCCTGAGCAAGAATCAGGTCGTGGCTTTCGTCAGCGCGTTCCTCATCTGCTTTGTCTTGTTCCTGCTGGGCAAGACCGCGGCGTTCATGCCGGGGTTTTTGGGGCCGCTCGCCGAATTCGCGGGCCTGGATTCCCACATCGACAACCTGGCCAAGGGCGTGCTGGATTCGCGCGACCTTCTCTACTTCGCCAGCCTGATCTGCGCCTTCCTCTATCTATGCGTTCAACGCCTGCAGGCGAGGAAATTCTAATGAAAGCAGCCTCGCGGCGGCGGGCCTTGGTCTTCTCCTGGACGGGCGGCGCCGCGTTCCTGGCCGCCTTGGCCGCGGCCAATTTCCTGGCCTATTTCATATTCCTGCGCGCCGACTTCTCGGCCAACCGCGCCTATTCCATTTCGCCGGGCACAAAAAACCTCTTGCGCGGCCTGCAAGACACGTTGACCGTCAAGGTCTACTACACGCCCGGACTGCCTCCGCCTTACGGCCTCAACCGCCAATACCTCAGGGATATTCTGGCCGAGTACAAGAGCGCGGGTCGAGGCCGGGTCAAGGTCGAATTCCAAAATCCTGACGATCCCAAGCGCCGTCGCGAGGCCATGGAAGCGGGCATCGCGCCCTTGCAGCTCAGCGTCATGGGACGAGACAAGTTCGAGATCAAGGAATCCCTCATGGGCCTGATCTGCCTTTACAAGGGCAAAGCCGAGGTCCTCCCGGTCGTGTCCGACACGGCCAATCTAGAATACGACATCACCCGCCGGGTCAAGAAACTGGCCGCGCAAAAGTCCATGACCGTCGGCTTTGTCTCCGGCCACGGGGAGGCCGCGCCAGGCAACGAGGCGTACGCGCCGATCTTCCAGCAAATCAACGAGCAGTTGAGCGCGCAAACCGTGTCCCTGGAGCGGCCCGTGCCGGCCGGCGTGGAGGCGCTCTGGATATGGGCGCCTACGGCCAAGTTCAAGCCCGCGGAGTTGGAGCGTCTCAAGGCCTGGATAAACTCCGGCCGCTCTCTCGGCTTGCTCTTGGACCGCCGCGAGGTGGACTACAGAAGCTTCTTCGCCCGCCCTATCGTGACGGGACTCGAGCCGTTGCTGTCCCAGTGGGGACTCGACGTGCAGGACAAGTTCGTGGTCGACGCCCAGGCGGAAAAAATTCAAGTCGAATCCGCCTACGGCTTTTTCCGCGCCATCAGCGTGGTCGATTACCCGTATATCCCGGTCGCCACCAACATGGACCGCAACCACGCCGCAGTGCGCAGCCTCGACGCGGTGAGCCTGCCCTTCGCGCATCCCATCCGGTTCGAGACCCGCCCCGGCCTCGCCTACGCCTCGCTCATAGACTCCTCGCAGGCGAGCTGGAGCCGGGGCGACTCCTCGGTGCGCCCCGGCGTGCCCTTGGAACAGCTAGCCGGCAAGGACAAGGGGCCATTCTCCCTGGCCGGCGTGCTCTCAGGCGATTTCTTCCGGGTCGCGCCCACGACCTGGACCGCGGCGGAGGACTCCGCTCCGGCGACGGCGCCCAAGCCGGGCCGCGTCATCGTGGTCGGAACCTCGCGCTTCGCCCAGCCGAACTTCGCGGGCAAGCAAGCCAATCTGGCCCTGCTCATGAATCTGCTGGAATGGTCCCTGCAGGACGAGACCCTGCTCTCCATCCGCTCCAAGGGCGTGACCTTCCGCCCGCTGCGCCCCTTGCCCGGAGCAGCCGTGCTCCTGGTCAAGTACGCCCTCATTTTCTGTCTGCCTCTGGGCCTGGTGGCCGCCGGCCTGTGGCTGCGCCTTCGCCACCAAGCCGCGAGGCGCGAACTCGCCCGGACCTTCGATGAGTCCTAAGCGCATCGCGCTCACCGCGCTCTTGGCCGCGGTTATGGCCGCGGGGGGGACGGTTCTTGTCTGGCGGCAACGCCCCGCGCAGCCCACCCGTCCCCTCGCCAAACTCCAGGTCCCGGACTTGGCCAAGATCCAGGTAGACTTCGACCAACAAAATCTTGTCCTGGAGAAGGCCGCGGGAACCTGGCGGCTGACTGCTCCTCTCCAGGATGAGGCGGACTCCGCCGCGATCGATAACCTGGCGGCGAAGCTGCTGGATATATCCATAGGCTCACAAGTCGCACAGGAAGCCTCAAGCTATTCGGACTACGAGCTCAACGAGTCCAGCGCCGTTCGCGTCCGTATCTTTTCCCGCCAACAGGCAGCGCCGCTTCTCGACGGTTATTTCGGCAAGCCCGCCATGGGCACGGCCAGCGCCTATTTTCGCCACAGCCGCGAGCCGGCCGTCTACATCGTCGAGGGCGTGGAACCCTATCTGCTCAAACGCCCGGCTGACGAGCTGCGCAGCCGCAGCCTCATGGCCATGGGCATCGGCGAACTCTCGAGCCTGCGCTTCGAGAAGCCCTCGGCTTTTACCTTGTCGAAAGGCAGCGCGACCTGGACCGCGGCCGGCCGCAAGCTGTCTTCCGACCAAGCCGCCCAAATCGTCCTGGCGCTCACCACGCTGCGGCTTGCCGGCTTCGCCCCGGCCGGAGCAACGGAATTGAAGCCGGCCATAGCCTTCACGGCCGTGGGACAGGACCGCAGCGTCAGGGTCCTCATGGACAAAGGCAATGCGGGCCAACGCCGGGTCAGCATCGAGGGACGCCCCGCCATGGGCTTGGTCTCCCAGGCCGAGACGGACTCCATCTTCAAGCTGTTGACTCGCTAAGCGGACAGATCTCCCTGTCGTCCTTTTGCCAATAATTTACCGTATTTTTTCTTGACTTTATGACTTTCCGGACCCATACTCGCGTATGGGCACCCGGCGTATGCCCAAAAGGAGAGCGCAACAGAAATATCCATAATTTTTCTACACTCTACACATTGGATAGACGCTCAAACGCGATGCCGCGCGGCGCTCGGGGTCGCGGCTATGGCGTTGCGGCTCGGCATTGACATGAAGGGCCAACCAGGTTGCATGCACATGGATACTTTAAAAACAATTCGAGAATCAGCCGCGCGGAAACGCATTCCAAACGGCTTTGTCATATTGGGATTTATCCTGCTTTTCGGCGTCAGCCAAGCGCGCGCCGCGACATATCATGTCTGCGATACGGGCGCGATCTGCGGAGCCGGCTGGTCTACGGGCAATGACGCCAACAGCTGCGCAGCGGCTCAATCGAAATCAACCCCGAAAAAAACCATTGCCTCGGGTTTAGCCTGCCTGGCGGCCGCGGACACCCTGATTATCGGCGACGGCACATACATCGGACAAGCCAACATGATCGGCAACACCAATGGAAACAAATATTTTCCTCCCAGCGGATTGAGCGCGACGCAGCGCACGACCATAAAGGCCGAACATGTCGGACAGACGATTATCGACGGACAATATATTTCGCGCGCTCTGTACATGTCGGACACCGGCAACACCAGAAACTACGTCCATTTTGACGGCATTCATTTCAGAAGAGGCTCGGGCGGAGTGTTTTCACTGGGCGGCAATTACAACTATGTTTCCCATTGCGGCTTCGAGGATGGCGGGCCCGCCAACGACGACGGCGAATGGGCCTTAGCCGCGATCGCCGGCTGCACAACGGAAGCCGCCACTTATAACCTGATCGAGGATTGCTGGGCGTGGGGCAAAGGCAGGTATGGTTTTTACGCTTCCGGCGGCGGGAGCTCCGGGCTCGGAACCAACCACAACATATTTAGGAGAATCGTGGTGAGATTGGATGACACGCCGCCTTGGATGGTGGCCGGCCTGCGTTTTTATAAGGGCCATGACAACGCCATGCAGAACTGCATCGTTATTGATAACAAGATAAACGTCAACGCCGGAGAACCGTATGCCCTGGCTCAAGGAGGAGGCAGTTCTTACGGCGAGGAATCAAACCACATATATGCCGGGAACATCGCGTTGAATAATCCCGCTCAAGACGGCCTGGGCAATGAGGACGGGAACATTCTAGAGACCGCATCGAATAATGTTTTCTGGGACAACAAGAGCGGAATAAAAATATATCAGGATGGCTCTAATGATAACGTTCAGGCAGGTTTTGTCTTCAATGTTTCCAACATCTTGGCGGGCGGATCTTCTGCTCAATTGGGGATAGGTTCAACGGGCAACAGATACAACACCAACATGAACTTGTCCGACAGCGTCATAGCCAATACCGCCGGATATGCTTTTGGAACCGCGAATGTCAATCGAAATCTCACCAACGTGATCAGCTATGGAAATTCAAATAACACCACCTGCATCGGCTGCACCGGCACTCCGATCGTAACCAATCCATTTACCACGGCGATAAAATACCTGCCCCGGCATGAAAGCGGAACCGCCGGTCCGACCATCCTCTACCAAATCGGGCAAACCGGGACCTATTACGGCCAAACCGGGTGGAACACGACCACCACGGCCGAGCTCTGGCCTTACGCTCATGAACAGTTGTGGGCCAATAAGATGAAAGCCTATACCGCGAGCGGGCCGGGCGGCAACCGCGGCTTTGCCGCGGTCAACAGCAGCACCCCGCTGACGGATTATATCTGGGGCTACCTGGGCAATCCAAAACCAAATATTTATGGCGGCGCCGCCGACGCTCAGGCTCCCGGAGCTCCCGCCGGCTTGGCGCTGGGCAGCCCCACCGAAAACTCACTGACCCTCTCCTGGACCGCGGCCACGGACAACGTGGGAGTGACCGGCTACAAGCTCGACGTCTCGATCAACTCAAGCTTCTCCAGCTTCGTCGCGGGCTACGACAACAAGGACCTGGGCAACGCAATCAGCTCGGCCATCACAGGCCTCTCGGCCGGCACGGCCTATTACGCGCGCCTGCGCGCCTATGACGCGGCGGGCAACATTTCGTCCCACAGCAACGCCGCGTCGGCCGCCACCGGGGTCTCCTCCTCGGCAAAAACCTATTTCGTGGATTTCGACAGCGGCAACGACGCCAACGACGGCCTCTCCCGGACCACGAGCTGGAGAAATGTTCCCGGCACCAGAAACCTGTCCAGTTCGGGCTGGGTCTCCGGCAACACGGGCTGGCGCGCCCTGCTCCCAGGCGACACCATTGCAATCAAATCCGGCACTACCCACGACTCCGGCAAGGGCGGCCGAATCCTGATCGATTCCTCTTGGTATGGAAACGGCACCGCGTCCAATCCCATCACCATCAAGCGAGACTCCACCTGGGGCTCGGGCCAGATAGTCATAAACGGGCTGGGGATGACCGTGCCCAATTGGCAGGCCCTCCTCGACATTCAAGGCCGGGACTATATCGTCATCGACGGAGCTCTAGACGGGGGAATCAAGCTGCAAAACTCGGCTTACTACGGCCTCCAGACCTCCGGCAATTACAACACGATTCGATATATCGAGGCCTACAATTCCGTATGGGCCAACATACTCGCCACCAGCGCCAACTACCCGACGTCCTACATCCTGGGGACAAAAATCGACCACGTCATCGCCCACAAGACCAACGCCAACGACGACTGGGCCGCCAATATCTATCTCAACTATGCCGACGGGGCGGTCGTCACTCACGCCATCGCCTACGACAGCAACCTCGGCTCGGACGGCATCCATCTGGGTTCTTGCAAGAACTCCTGGGTCCTCGATTGCACGGTCTACGGCAACGGCGAGCAGGGCGTCGACATTTCCAAGGACGGCGACCACAAGAACCGCGATGACGCTTACGACGTCACCGTCCGCAACTGCGTCGGCCATGACAATTACAAGCAGAATTTCGACGTCAATTCCGGCGCGCGCCGGACTTATTTCATAAACGACGCGGCCTGGAACGTCACGGAGACCGAGACCGGGGACGGCAATTTCCAGGTCTATGAAGGCGGCGACCGGTCGTTCTTCATCAACTGCACGAGCGTCAAGAGCCGGGATATGGGTTTCGGCGTCGGCTGGTGGGGCGCTTATTACAACCTGGCGGCCGGGTCGTATAATCAATACATCATCAACTCGGTGAGCTCCGGCGACGGCGGCAAGAGCGCCGTGGTGGAAAGCGATTATTCCGGACGAAGCTATGCCGTCAAGTACTTCAATTCCAACTTCAATTCCAACGGCGCCGGCTACGCAGTCACGGACAAGGCCGCCAACTACACCGCCGCCAACGTCAACGCCGGAAGCGGAGGCTGGCCCGGGACCGCGTGCAAATCCGCCGACCCGCTTTTCGTGGCCAACGGCGCGAGTTGGGCCACCACGGACCTTCATCTGCAAGCCAATTCCCCAAACATCGACGCCGGAGCCTTCCTCTTCAAGACTTCCGCTTCCGGCTCTACGACAATCATTCCCCTCAGCAAACTGACGGCAGATCTGGATGC
>DMMY01000029.1:86348-89447 GCA_003452935.1 Elusimicrobiota bacterium | reverse complement strand
GGCGTCGGTAACCAACACCCAGATCGTTCTAACCGCAGCGGCGACGTTCCAGAGCGGCAAGGGCGTATGGTTTCCCTATTCAGGAACGGCGCCTGATATCGGCGCTTACGAATACGCCGGTTCCGGAGGGGGGGACGCGACGCCTCCCGGCGCGCCCACCAACCTCTCGGCTACGGCCGCCAGCTCGACCACCATAAACCTCTCCTGGTCCGCGGCCACGGATAACGTGGCTGTCACCGGCTACAAGCTTGATGTCTCGCTTAACTCGGCATTCTCCAGCTTCGTCACCGGCTACAACAACAAGGACCTGGGCAACGTCACCAGCGCCGCCATCACGGGACTCTCGGCCAGCACGGCCTATTACGCCAGGCTGCGCGCTTATGACGCGGCCGGCAACGTCTCGCCGAGCAAGAGCGCCAACATCACGATCACGCCGCCCGCAAATAGCGCGACCTACTATGCCTCCCCTTCCGGCAGCGGCACGACCTGCTCCGCCGCATCGCCATGCGCCATCGCCGGAGGCTGGGCGAAGCTGATGCCCGGCGATACCTTGATACTCAAGGATGGGACATATTCAAATGCGTCTCCGCCTTCCGGAAAATCCGGGACAGCCGGCAATTACATTACAGTCAAGGCGGAAAACGACGGGCGCGCCGTGCTCACAGGAGGCATAATCCTTGCCAACAACTCTTATTTGGAATTTCAAGGGCTTAAAATAACCTCCAGCTATTATTCCTTGGACGCCCATTCAAGCGGGGCCGGGCTTGTAACGCACCACGTGACATTTAAACGGTGCGGATTCAACACGTCCACGACGGCTGAATCCGGCGGAATCAGCATTTATGACGGCACCAACCACATGCTTTTCGAGGATTTTTGGGTATGGGGCGGAGGGCGGTACTCGGTAGCCTTATATGGCGGCAATGGCGGAAACCCGCCGAACACCACGGCTGATTTCAACACGTTTCGCCGCGGCGTGATCAGACAGGGGCCGGCCGACAGCTCTCCCGGCAATCCCGAGGCGGGGCTGGCGGCGTATTATGCCTCTAATAATGTAATTGAAAACGTGATCGTTCTGGATGGAAATCAGAATTCCGACAGTTCAAACGCGGCATTTTACTTGACGGCCCATGCCCCGGTGCCTGGCACCACAGGCTCTAACGGCAATAAATATTATGGCTGCGTGGCGCTCAACAATACAGGAACCGGCTTATATGTCGATGTGGATAACGGCGGCCATGGAGATAATAACGAATTGCACGACTCCGTCATTTGGAATAATGCCAATGGGATTCAACTATACGCTTCCAACGGCAGCGGAAACCTGATAGATCATTGCACCGTGGGAGTCACTTCCCAATATGAAACTCTTTGGAACGGTCTTGCCAACACGACTGCGACCAACTCCATTTTCACCAGAGCCAAGACTTATGGGATCAGGAATGCCGGGGCATTTACCGCGCAGCATCATAACGATTTATACAATAACGCAAGCGGAAACTATAACGGCACGAGCGCAGGCGCCGGCAGCCTGACGTCAAACCCAAATTTACTCTATCCAGTCAGAATCGAAGCCGGCAGCCCAAACAAGAATTCGGGGAGCGTCGGCGATATAGGCGCCAATGCTCTCAAGCAATATGTCAACGGCGTTCAAACAACGACAAATCTTTGGCCGTGGCCTTATGAGAATCGGATACGGCAGGACATGTGCGCTGATGCCGGAGTCAATACGGGATTTTGCGGGGCTACGAGCCGTGACGGCTCGCCGCAAACCCTCACCAAGTATATTTGGGAGTACCTGGGCAATCAGATCCCGGCCGACATATACGGCAGCAGCCCGCCTCCCACGGGGCACACCTACTACGTGCGGCCCGATGGGCATGATACCACCTCAGGGGCGAACAACACCAATAACGCGACGACCGGCGCCTGGCTGACCTTGCAGCGCGCGGCGGACGCGGTGGCCGCCGGCGACACCGTATCCGTGGCGGACGGCAACTACGCCGGCTTCATGCTGCGGACAGGCGGAACGGCGAGCCAGCGGATCACCTTCAAGGCCATGGGGGCCGGAGCCAACATCACCGCCCGGAACCCCACCACAAACGACGGCATCAACATCGAATCCTACTCGTCGGCCCTGCCGGACTACGTGACCATAGACGGCTTCAACGTCTCCGGTCAAGCCCGGATGGGAATCAGGGCCATAGGAGGCGCGGGCATCGTCGTTCAAAACTGCGTGGTGCGCGACAACAGCGATTGCGGCATTTTCAGCGGGGATACGCCTTCGATCCAGGTCTTGAACAATACGACCTACGGCAACGGCACGACGTCGACGCAGCACAACATCTATATTTCCAACGCCCTCTCCGACAACCCCATCATCAGAGGCAACACCGTCTACTCGGCCAGAGGCGGCAACGGCATTCAGCTCAACGGCGACTTCCAGATGGGGGGGGACGGCTTCATCGACAACGCGCTGATCGAGAACAACGTGGTCTACGGCAACTCCAAAAAAGGCTTATCCCTGATCTCCGTTCGCTACGGCCGGATTCAAAACAACATCATCTACAGCAACGGCTCGTCAGCGGGAGGCATTCACATAGTCGACCAGTTGGGCTCGAACTATTCCATCAACAACGTGGTGGTCAACAATACCATCGACGAACCAAGCATAGCTGCCGTCCGCGTCAACGCCGGCAGCACCGGCAACATCTTGTTCAACAACATCTGCCTGGGGCCCACGGGGATAGTCTTTGAAGGCAGCGGCAATTACCAGAGCAAAAATTATTCCGCCGCCAGCGGCTCCGGGATATTCGTCAACCATGCGAGCCACGATTATCATCTCGCGACAGGCAGCCCGGCCATAGATTATGGCCTGGCCGCCTATCAATCCGCTGCCGCCGCGTCGGCAGACATATCCGGCGCTGCCCGGCCGCAAAACGGCGTCCTTGATGCCGGCGCCTACGAATATCTTGGCGGGGCACCGCCCCCGGACTCAACGCCCCCGTCAGTTCCTGGCAACCTCCAGCTCACGGCCGCATCGGCATCACAATTGCATCTTTCCTGGACCGCGGCCACGGACAACGTGGCCGTGGCCGG
>DMMY01000029.1:0-86261 GCA_003452935.1 Elusimicrobiota bacterium | reverse complement strand
GCCGGCTACAGGCTCGATGTCTCGCCTAACTCCGCCTTCTCTTCCTTCGCGACCGGCTACCAGAACAAGGACCTGGGCAACGTGACCAGCGCGGCCATCACGGGCCTTTCGGCCAGCACGGCCTATTACGCCAGGCTGCGCGCCTACGACGCCGCAGGCAACACGTCGAGCAACAGCGCCTTCGCCTCAGCGCGGACCTCGGCCCTGCCCGACACCCTGGCCCCCACGGCCGCCATCATTTCGCCGGCCGACGGGGCCAACGTGTCGGGGACCGTCAGCGTCGTGGCCTCGGCATCGGATAACACGGGCGTAAGCCAGCTCGAGTTCTATATCGACGGCCTGCTCAAATCGACGCTGACTTCAACGCCCTATGTCTACAGCCTCGAAACCTCGGCCCTGCCCTTGGGCAGCCATGCCATCATGGTCAAGGCCTATGACGCGGCGGGCAACAGCGGCCAGCGGTCCATAAGCGTCAATGTGGTCAGTTCCTCCGGCTCCAAAGCCCCGCCAGGCCAGGCCAAGTCAAAGAAACACTTCTTGTCCCCAAGTTCCACGGGAGTCGTATTCGGGTCCGAGGCGGTCAAGGTGGAGATATTCAACATGCGGGGCAGGAAGGTCTTCGATTCGACGAGCGCCGGCAACGCGCCGATCGCCTGGACTGGCCGGGAATCAGGCAAGATGGTGGAGTCCGGCGCGTACATGGCCAGGATCACGGATTCCTCCGGCGCCAAGCAGCACCAGACCATCGTTGTGGTTAAATGATGAAAAACCCCGCCTTTTTCATCGACGGCAGGCCCTTATATTATCTATACTGCCGAGGTGCGGATTTTCCTCCTGGCGGCATTTGTGCCGCTGCTTCTGGCGGCGCAGCAGGAGAGGCCCGATTGGTTGAGCGGGGCCCATCCCTCTTATCCTAAAAACCTCTACTTGACGGGCATCGGCGAGGGGGCGACCCAGGAGAAGGCCGCCGACAAGGCCCGCGCCGAGGTAGCCAAAGGATTCGGGGTGACGCTGAGCGCCGCGAGCCGCACGGCCGCGGCTGAAACGTCCGGCGGGGATGCCGCGAACTCGCGGCAGGAAATCTCCGACGAAATCCGGACCTCGACCCGAAAAGTCCTGGACGGGGTCGAAATCGCGGTCTACTGGCAGGGACCGCAAAGCTGGCACGCCTTCGCGGTTCTCGACCGGGAACACAGCCTCAAGGTCTTGATGGACAAGCTCGCGGAAATCGACCGCGAATGGAAGGACGTTGCGGAGGAACTCGAGAGGACCCAAGGGAAATTCGCGCGCCTCAAGCTTGGCCTGCGCCTGCTGCGCCTGGCCAAGGATCGCCGCAGGATCAACGCCGATTACCGCATCCTCAATTCCGAGGGCAAGGGCATCGACGCTCCGGCCTCAACCTCGGAGGTTCTGGCCAAGGCCCGCAAAGCCGTCGCCGCCATCACCGTGGCGGTCGACTTCTCCGGAGAGCAGGGCCGGGACCTGACGAGCCGGGTCATGGACTCTTTAAGCTCCCGCGGGCTCAGAGTGGTGGAGCAGGCAGGGGCCAAGGCGCCGGACATAGTCGTCGAGGCGACGGCCGAGGGGGAAAATCTCCCTCCGGAGAATCTTCTGTGGTATTGGGCCAAGGGCAGCGTCACGGTGCGCCTTGCCTACGGCGCCACCGGAGAAACCTTCGCCCGCTTCGAGGAAACAGGGCAGGAGGCGGCCCGCGACCCCAGCTCGGCCCTGACGGCGGTTTGGCGCGGCCTGGCCGCCAAGACCGCGGCGCACATTTTCTCCGCCGTCATTTCGGCGGAGCTCATGGACGAATAAATGCCAAAAGTCCTCCAGGTCTCGGAAGCGCATGGCTGGTCCGGCGGCACGGCCCAGCTTCTGGCCCTTTCCGAAGGCCTGCGCCGCAAGGGCTGGGACGTGCTCATCGCCTGCCGGCCAGGCAGCGGCCTGGAGACTCACGCGCGCGAAATGAACTTCGCGACCTTCCCCGTGGCCTTGCGCGAGGACTACGACGTCATATCGGCCTGGCGCCTGGCGAGTCTCATCCGCCGGCAGGAAATCGACGTGGTCCACGCGCACCACAACCGATCGCATTGCGTCTGTCTGTTGGCGAAGTTCGCTCTCAACGCGGCAGGCCAAGCCCCGGTTCTGGTCGTGAGCCGCCGCGTCTCCTTCCCGCCGGGACGGAATCCATTCAGCCGCTGGAAATATCGCAGCCGGCTCATAGACCGGATCGTGGCCGTGGCCGACGCCGTCAAGGACGTCCTGACGGGATTCGGCGTGCCGCCCGAACGCGTCAGCGTGATTCGCAGCGGGGTCGACGCGCAGCGTTTCTCTCCCCGGCCCTGCGCGCCGGAATTCCGGCAATCCCTCGGACTGCCGGAGGGCAAGGCCGTCATAGGCAAGATCGCCAACGCCTCCCCCTGGAAGGGGCAGAACGTCCTGCTCGAGGCGGCCTCCATCTTGATCCGGAAGGGCCGGCCCGCTCATTTCCTTTTCGCGGGCCGTGACACGGACGCGGAGTGGCTCAAATCCGAGGTGGCGCGCCTGGGCCTTCAGGACAAGGTTTCCCTGCTGGGCTTCCGGACCGACGTTCCGGCTATCCTTGCCTGCCTGACCCTCAGCGTCAACGCCGCGATTCGCGGCGAGGGCCTCTCCGGCGCCTTGCGCGAGTCATTGGCCATGTCCGTGCCCGTGCTGGCCTCGGATGTCGCGGGAAACCGCGAGCTTCTGGGCGATGACGGCGCCCGGTTCCTGTTCGCTCCCGGAAACGCCCGGGCCTTGGCGGAAAGGCTGGAGTGGGCGCTCGACCACATCCCCGAGGCCCGCGCCGCGGCTCAAGCCTGGAGACAGCGCGCCCTCCCGGGCTTCACCCTGGAAAACACGGTCCAGGAAACCGACGCTCTCTATCGCGGACTCATGGAAAGAACGGCGGCGACTCCATGAAGGTTCTCCTCTTCAACCCGGGTTGGGACGGCCGCGTCAGCCGCAAAGGCCGGCGCATCAACCGCCGCTGGCCGCCTCTTGACTTGCTCAACTGCGCCGCCCTGCTCGAACGCGAGGGCATGGAAGCCTCCATCATCGACGCCAGGGCCCGTCCGGTCGAGCCGGAGGAGCTCGCGCGCGTCAGCCCCGGCTACGACAGGATATTCGTCACTTCAAGCCCTCTGGACCGCTGGCAATGCCCGAACCTGGAGTTCGACCTCTTCCTGGCGGGGCTGCAGCCCTTGCGCCACGGCGAACTCTACGTGATGGGAGCCCACGGCACCCGCTATCCGGAAATCGTCCTGGAACGCACCGGCGCGAAAGCCGTGATCCGCGGCGAGCCGGAGTGGGCCGTCCTCGACATATGCCGCGGCCGGAGACTTCCGGAGATCCCGGGGATATCGTATCGCGAGGCCCGCGGCGTGGTCTCGACTCCCGACCGCGCCCCGGCAGACCTGACCCGGCTTCCCGTGCCCGCCTTCCATCTCGTCGATCTTGCCGGTTACGGCTACGAGCTGCTCGGAGAGCGCCTCGCGGTCCTGGAAACCACGCGCGGCTGCCCGTTTCCCTGCGCGTTTTGCCTGCGCGACATGTACGGCGGCAAGACCTACCGCAAGAAGACGCCCGAGCAAGTCGGACGGGAGGTCGCCAACGCCATCGAGGCCGCCGGCGCGCGCTGCGGCTACTTCATCGACCTTGAGTTCTCTCTCGACAAGGACTTCACCCGGCAGGTCTGCGCCGAGCTCAAGCCCTTTGCCCGGCGCTGGCGCTGGTGCTGCCAGACGCGAGCCGATTGCGTCGACGCCGGCCTGCTCAAGGCCATGAAAGAAGCCGGCTGCGCCCTGGTCCATTTCGGCGTGGAAACGGGCTCGCCGAGGATCATGCGGCAGATCGGCAAGGGTCTCGAGCTGGAACAAATCGAGAAAGGGGTTTCCCTGGCCAAGGACGCCGGCCTGGAAGTGGCCTGCTTCTTCATGTTCGGCTTCCCCGATGAGACCGACCTCGACCGCGAAATGACCCTGCGCTTCGCCGAGCGCCTGGAACCGACTTACGCGTCTTTCCACGCGGTCACTCCCTACCCGGGCACGCCTCTAAGCGCCGGCTCAGGCCAGGACCTTTATCCCGATTCCTTGCTCACGGGCGACAGACGCGAGGAATTGCTCCGCTGGCAGCGCGCGGCTTATCGGCGGCATTATCTGCGCCTCGGCTTCGCCCTATCCCTGCTCAGACGCTTCGACGCTGGGCGCCTGGCGCGCCAAGCGCGCCTAGCCTGGGACCTTTTCTAGCCATGCAGCCATTCACGATCTTCATTCCCGTCTACAACGAGGCCGACATTCTGGAGGCCAACGTCGAGAAAGTCATCTCAACCGCCCGCGGCCTGCAAACGCCGTTTCAACTCCTGCTCGCGGACAACGGCTCCACGGACGCCACGCCGCAGCTCGCGCAAAGGCTGGCGCGGCGCCATGGCGAGATCGAGAGCTTCCGCCTGCCGCGCCGCGGCCCGGGCGCGGCCCTGCGCCGCGGCTTGGAGCTGACGCGTTACGATTGGATCGTAACCCTGGACATGGATCTCTCCGCGGACCTCAAATTCATCGCCGAGGCGCTCGTTCTCCTCGAGACCCACGACCTGGTCATCGGCTCCAAGAAAACGGGCTCGGAAAGCCGCTCCTTCACGCGCCGGGCCTGCAGCGATCTCTTCATCCTCATGTCCCGGCTGCTGCTGCGCCTGCCTTTCGACGATTATTCATTGGGAGCCAAGGCCTACCGTAAATCCTTTTTGCTGCGTTATCGCGGCGCGATCGACGACGGAACCGCCTACGTGCAGACCCTCGCCTGCCTGGCCCATCGCGACGCCTGCCCGGCTATCGAAATATCAGTCGATTGCCAAGACCACCGGCGCAGCAAGTTCAACCTCCTGCATGAGGGCCTTTACCGTTTCAGCCGTCTTTTCAAACTCTGGATACAAGGAGCGCCTGATCTAGCGCCATGAGAAAAACATCGCCCGTCAATTCGCCTTTCCTGCTCGCCGGCTGGCTCGCGGTCCAACTCGTCATGGCCGGCCCTGCGCACGCCAGCTTCATCTCGCTGGAGTGCCAATCCGACTTCGACGTCCGGGACGACGTCCTGGCCGGCGCGCTCGTCATCGGCAACGACGGCGACGAAGCGGCGCATAATCTGCAGGCCAGCGTCACGGGAGCGGGCTTCTCCTGGAGCTCCCCCGTGCGGGCGTCCCTCGAGCCCCGAGGCAGATACCGCGTCGAATTGAGACAGAAGCTCGGCCGGCCGCGGCCCGGCCGTTATCCGGTCCTCGTCAAGATCGCCTACACGGACGCCAACCGCTACCCGTTCACGGCCCTCTCCGCGACGCTTTATTCCATCGGGGAGGCCCAGCCGCCGGGCATTTGGGCGATCATGGATAAGACGCGCATCCGGCGCGAGGGCGACCTCGCCATCCGCCTGAAAAATATCGACGACGGCGAAAAGTCTCTTCAGGCGCGGCTGCTGCTGCCCAACGAGCTTTCGTCCACGCCTCTTTCCGCGGCCGAGACGCTGCGCGCCAACGAGGAGGCCTCGTTGAAGTTCAAGGTCTCGAACTTCTCGGCGCTTCCGGGCAGTTCCTATCCCATATACGCCGTTATCGAGTACGACGACGCCCGCGGCCACCAGGCCTTGCTGGCGCAAAGCTCCGTCGAAGTCCTGGCCGCGACCGCTTCCCGAAGCGCTCGGGCCGCCCTGATCGCCGCGGCCGCGCTGTTGGCCGCCGCTCTCGTGTTCTGGAATGTCCGAGCCATCCGCCGGAAATAACCCGCCTTCGGCCTGGACGCTCTGGGCCGACTTGGCCGTCCTGGGCTGCGTCTGGGCCTTCCTGCTCTCGCAGTTCCCGGTCCGCCTCCTCTTTTCTTCCGCCATAGCGACGGGCGGAGACACTCCCGCGCACTATTACACTCTGACCTACCTGCGCCAGCACCTTCTGCCGCAGGGCAAGCTGACCGGCTGGTGCCAGGCCAATTACGCCGGCTTTCCCATGCTCGAGTTCTATTTCCCGCTGCCCTTCCTGGCCATGGCCGCCATGTCGCTGGCGGTCTCGCTGCCCGCGGCCTTCAAGCTCGGGACCCTGCTGGGGGTCTTCATGCTCCCGCCGTGCGCCTATCTCTGCCTGCGGCTGATGCGCTTCCCGTTTCCCGCCCCGGCGCTGGGCGCCGTCGCGGTGCTTCCGTTCTTGTTCATGGAGGCCAATTCTTTTTGGGGGGGCAACATCCTCAGCACGCTCGCCGGTGAGTTCGCCTATGGCGTGGCCATGGCCCTCGCCGCGCTGTGGCTCGGCGTTTTCCATCGGGGGATGACCACGGGGCGCGGCCTCGCTCTGAGCGCCGGGCTTCTAAGCCTCATCGGACTTTCCCACGGCTACGCGCTTTTGTTCGCCGGCGCCTGGTCCATCGCCGCCCTGATCCGCCGCGAAACCTTCGGAACGCGGCTGGCCTATTTCGCCTGGACCCATCTGCTGGCGATCCTGCTCATGGCCTTCTGGCTCATCCCGCTCATCGCCCACCTGCCCTGGACCACGTCCTACGACTTCATGCTGCCCGCGTCCGATTTCACGAACTTCTTACCCGCCATCCTGGCCCCGCAGATACTGCTGGCGGCGTACGCTTGCGGCTGGGAGCCCAACCCAAGCGCCCGCTATCTCGCCGCCGCCGCGGCCGCCGGCCTGCTGCTGTGGCTCGTGGGGCCTTCCATCGGAGTCGTGGATTTCCGCTTCCTGCCTTTCTGCCAGCTCGCCATCGCCCTGCTCTCGGCCGTGGGCCTGGCGCTGCTGACCCGGAGGCTGCGCGGTCAGATTCTGATCCCCTTCCTGGCGCTTTCCTGCGCGCTGCTGTGGATCCAGGGCGAAAGCCGGAACATGCAATCATGGGCGCAATGGAACTATTCCGGTTTCGAAGGCAAGCAGGCGTGGCCGACCTTCGCGAAGATCAACGCGGCGCTTTCCGGAACCGTCGCCGCCCCCCGGGTCGTCTACGAACATTCCAGCGAGCACAACGATTTCGGAACGGTCCGGGCCTGGGAGTGCCTGCCCGCCTTCTCTGGCCGCTCGACCCTCGAGCACGCCTATTTCCAGGCGTCGCCGACGGCGCCGTTCGTGTTCTATATCCAATCCGAGATATCCGACGAGATATCCTGTCCCTTCCCGAGCTATGGCTGCGCGTCGCTGGACCTGGCCCGCGCCAGACGCCATCTCGACATGTTCAATGTCAGCGAATTCATCGCCGTCGGCCGCAAGGTCAAGGCCGCGCTCAAGCGCGCCTCCGGCTTCAAGCTCAAGGCGGCGGCAGATCCCTATGAGGTCTACGAACTCGAGGGGCCCCACGCCTATGTCGTCCCTCTAGCCTATGAGCCGGTGCTCTGGACAGGTCCCGGCTCGTGGAAGGAGGCGGCCTACACCTGGTTTCGCCATGACCGTTCCAGCGACGTTCACCTCGTGTTTCCGGTCGGCTCGCGCGGCGAGGACTTCGCCAGGTTCCGGCTCCGGGCCAACGGGTTCGAGCTCCCGCGCCAAAAGCTCTCCGGACCGGCCTCGGTCGTCTCGGAGAAGCTGACCGACGATGCCGTCGAGTTCGAAACCGAGGCCCTGGGCAAGCCCCATCTCATCAAGGTTTCCTTTCATCCGGACTGGAAAGTCGAGGGCGCCGACCGCATTTATCTGGCCTCGCCCGCGTTCATGCTGGTCTATCCGAACCAGCGCAAGGTCAGGCTCTCTTTCGCGCGTTCCTGGGCGGAGAAAGCCGGCCTGGCGCTCTCGCTGCTGGGCCTGTGCCTCGCCGCGTTGCTGGCTTTAGGGAAAATCCAGGCCTGGCCCCGGACCATATCCCGGAAAATCGGGAACGCTCTGTGGCTGTCGTTTCTGCTCGGCGGCTTGTCTTTGACGTTTTATTGGACCTTTGACTCGTGGCATAAGCGACTCAGCGCGTCGGACGCTCAACTCGCCAAGGCCGCGGCCTATGAGGGAAAAAAGGACTGGGAATCGGCCGAAAAGATATACGCCCGGATCGCGAGTCAGCGGCCGGTCTCAAGGTTCGCCGAGCAGGCCCGGTTCCGGCTGGGCATGAACAACTTCGTCCAGGATCGCTTCGAACCGGCGAGCGCCGGCTTCAAGGGCTTCCTGGAATATTTCCCGGACAGCCCCCTGGCCGCGGAGGCCTTCTATCACCTGGGTCTCTGTTACGAACGTCTGGACAATACGGCCCAGGCCCGAAGCGCGCGGGACAGCCTGATGAAAAACTTTCCGGACAGCATGTGGGCGCGGCAGGCAAGGGCTCAAAAAGACAAAAAACAAGCCTCCGCGCATGGCAGCCGAGCCCGGCGCCTGTGACCAAAAAGCTATTGATTTTTTATGGTTTTAGGTCTATACTTTAATATCGTTCTTTCCTCTACTGGGCAATGAAATTTATGAGCTATAAAAATGCCTGTCTAAAATCATTCCTCCCCGCGCCAAGCGGCTACACGCTCATCGAATTGGCGGTCACGGTTCTCCTCGCGGGCATCGTCTCCGCGATCGGCGTCACGAATTACATCAAGGCCGCTGAGAACTCCAAGGCCGACCATGCCAAGGCCATGGTGGGAAAAATCGCTTTCGCCAACAGACTGCACAAGATGGATCACGGGACTTTCGTCACGGGGGCCGTCAACTCCTCCAATGAACTGGTCACCGACAAATATCTGCCGGCCGACGGCTGGGATTCGGGTCCTTATCTCTATTACGCAGCGGACAATGCAGTCAACCCCAACCACGTGGCCCGCGCGGCGCGCAAGACCAGCGGCAACGGGGGGACTTCCATGCGCCCGTATAGCCAATGGGGCGTATGCATGGATGCCGCCGGAGCGATGTCCGATGCCGTTGATGGGAGATGCGCGGCCTCTCCCGTGACGACAACCCCGACCACAAGCCCGACGACGAGTCCGACGACCAGCCCCACGACCAGTCCGACGACCAGCCCCACGACCAGTAGTCCCACGACCAGCCCCACGACGACCACTCCAACCACCACCTCGGCGGCCACCACAACAACCACCGCGCCTAGCTGCACGGAAGACGGCGAATGTTGTCATTCTCATGCCCAGTGCTGCTCGAAACATTGCGATCTGGGCAGGTGGGAGAAGTGCGTGGGGTCTTGCTCGTTTATCTTTCAACCCTGCCACGCAAAGCCGTGCTGCTGGAACTTGGCTTGCGTCAACGGTTTTTGCAAATATATCACCTGTCTCGCCCCGGGCGCACCGTGCGAACTGCGGGAGGTCTATCACAAGCTATATTGCTGTTCAGGATATTGCACCAACGGCCGTTGCCCCTAAAAATTCGAACGCGGCAGGCAAGGGCTCGAAAAGAAGGAAAATGAGCTTTCGTGCATGGCCTCAGCGCCCGGCGCCTGTGACCAAAAAGCTATTGATTTTCTGCGGTTTTAGGGCTATGCTTTAGTGTCAATTACCCCTCAACGGGCCTAGCGAGAAAATCATGAGCTATAATATTTATCAACGACTGTCCTTTTCCACGAGAAACGGATATACGCTCATCGAATTGGTGGTCACGGTCGCGCTCGTGGGCATCGTCTCCGCGATCGGCGTCACGAATTACATCAAGGCTGCGGAGAACTCCAAAGCCGACCACGCCAAGGCCATGGTCGGGAAGATCGCCTTCGCCAACAGACTTCACAAAATGGACCACGGGACTTACGCCACGGGGATAGTCAACGCCACCAATGAGTTGATCACCGACAAATATCTGCCGGCCGAGGGCTGGGATTCGGGCCCTTATATCTTTTATGCCGCCAACGACACGGCCAACCCGAGTTATGTGGCCAAGGCGGCGCGCAGGACCAGCGGAAGCGATGGAACTTCCATGCGCCCGTATAACAAATGGGGCGTGTGCATGGACGGCGTCGGAGCGATGGCCGATGCCGTCGACGGTCAGTGCGCGGCCTTGCCCCCGACGACGACCCCGACGACGACCAGTCCCACGACCAGTCCCACGACGAGTCCCACGACCAGCCCCGCGACCACCATACCGACGCCCACCACCATCCCGGGCTGTTTACCGATGAACGAATGCTGCCTGTTCAATGCCGAATGCTGCTCCGGGTACTGCTCCGCCAGCGACGCGGTTTGCAAGCCCAATCCCTTCGGAGGGTCAACTTCCACGACGCTGCCCTGCCTCAGACTGGGCCAAAATTGCAACATTAACGCTCAGTGCTGTTCCGCGTTCTGTTCCGCCATTGAATCACAATGCAGCCTCATACCCTTCACCGTGCCGACGACCACGACGCGCAGGCCGACGACCACGACGCACAGGCCGACCACCACGACGCGCAGGCCGACGACCACGACGCGCTGGGCGACGACCACGACGCGCTGGGCGACGACCACGACGCGCAGGCCGACGACCACGACGCGCAGGCCGACGACCACGACGCGCTGGGCGACAACCACCACGACGCGCTGGGCGACAACGACGACGCGCAGGCCGACGACCACGACTACGACGCGCAGGACAACCACGACCCAGGCGCCCAGGCTGGTTACGTGTTATACGCAGCGGGCGGGGATGCCCGAGTGCACGGACACTCCAAAATGCTCGTCGATCAATCTATCCAGATGCACTTTGCAGGATGGCGACAACTGCACTTGCAAGTGTCAGACTTGGTTCTATATTTGTCGATAAAAAAAGGCCGCAGGCTCGCGGGCTTGCATGAGCCGAAAAACTTCCGCCCAAGATTGTTTTGCCCCGCGCCAAGCGGCTACACGCTCGTCGAGCTGACGGTTTCGATTCTCCTCGCGGGCATTCTCTGCGCGGTCGGCGTCACTCGATACATCAAGGCCTCGGAGAACGCCAAGGCCGATCACGCCAAGACCCTGATATGGAAAATCGCCTTCGCCAACAGGCTGCACAAAATGGATCATGGAGCCTTCGTCACCGGAGCGCTCGACGCGACCAGTGAGCTGGTCGCTGACAAATACCTGCCCGCCGAAGGCTGGGATGCGGGTCCCTATATCTATTACGCCGCGGACAGCGCCTCCAATCCGGCCTATATCGCCCGGGCAGCGCGCAAGACCAGCGGAGCCGACGGGACGTCCATGTCCCCGTATAGCCGATGGGGCTCGTGCATAGACAGTTCGGGGGGAATATCCGACGCCTTCGACGGCGTTTGCGGGACACCGGGCCCCTGAAGCGCCAAGCTTTCACGACTCATGAAATACAGGAGTTCCACTCTTCACTTCCCACGCGATGCGGCTACGCCCTAACCAACGATGCCACGAAACGAGGATCGCGGCCCCAGGTTCAAGCGCCGGCACAGGTTCCTGCTGCGGTCGGGTCTATTAGGCCTGCTGCTGGCCTGGCTCTGCCTGATGGGCTGGCCGACCCGGCCCGGCCCATTCGCCTACAACTGGAGACACCTTACTCTCCTGGCCGCCAGCCTCCTCGCGGCCTTCCTGGCCGCCAGAAGACTGCGGCGGACCAACCCCATGGGCCTGCGCGATTATCTCGCCAAAAGGCAATCCGGGCTGCTCCTCACCGGCGCCTGCTTCTGCGGACTCCTGGCCGCGGAGTGGACGGCGCGGATCATGAAACTCGCGGAGTGGGGTGCCGGGCAAGGGCCGCTGCAGCCCAGTTTTCGTCTGGCTCAATACGACATCAACGCCCAGGGATTCCGGGGGGGAAACTTTCCGCTCCCGGAAGACAGAACCGCCGTCAACATCCTGGGCCTGGGAGATTCCTTCGCTTTCGGCCAAGGCGTGAAATGGGAAGACACTTTCCTCAAGCGCGTGGAAGAATCGCTCAACCGACAACGCCAGGGGCGCAAGCCGGTCCGAACGCTCAACGCCAGCCGGCCGGGCTGGAACACGAACACGGAAAGCATGTTCCTGGAACAGTACGGCCGGCTCTTCGAGCCCGCGGTCGCGATCGTCGCGTTCACGCTCAACGACGCGGAGATCGAGCCTTATGCGCTCTTGCCGATCACGGGCCAGGATTGGGAACAGCTCTGGCTATGGAGATCGCACCTTTTCTTCTTGCTGGTCAAGGCCTACAACCTCAGGATCCGGCCCTACGAGAACTTCATCACCGGGCTCTACGGCGACGATCAGGCCTCCTGGCGGTACTGCCAGGAGGCGCTGCGCCGCATCGTTTTTTTCTGCAGACAGACCAAGACCACGCCGCTGCTGGTCATATTCCCGATTCTCCAGGACATGGACGACTACCGATTCGCCGCCCTGCACCGGAAAGTTCGCGAAGCGGGACAAGCCGCCGGTTTCGACGTCCTGGATCTGTTGGAAAGCTTCCGGAACTATCCCCAGCCTACCCGAAACCTGAGAGTCAGCCGGGGGGATTGGCATCCCAACGCCGAGGGCCATCGCCTGGCGGCCGAGGCCATCCTGACAAAGCTCAAGGAATTGAAGATCCCGGCCGGTCCCTAGATTCCCGCTCTTCCTGCCAACCTTGAGGGGTCAGCTTCAATAAAGCCGGGGAAAAGTCCTGTGCGACTCCGGAACAGGGTCTAAGACAAATGGCGCAACGGGCGGCCGAATATCGCATGCCGCCGTCCCTCATCGGGGAGATCATGACTTGACGGGCAGAGGCTCGGCGAGAGGGACGTCTCGCTCCGCGTGGCGCGGCTCCGGAGCGCTTCGCCCCCAAAACGCGCACGCGACAGCCGCCAGCACGAAAAGCAGTGCCAAGGCATGGTTAAGGCGCAGCCGCTCGCCCAGATAGACCCATGCGAATATGACGAAGACCGCGACGGTGATGATCTCCTGGATGATCTTGAGTTGATATCCGCTGAAGTGCCCATAACCCAGCCGGTTGGCGGGAACCTGGAAGCAATACTCGAAAAAAGCGATGCCCCAACTCGCCAAGATCGCCGCCCAAAGCGGAGCGCTCTTGTGCTTAAGATGGCCGTACCAAGCCAGGGTCATGAATGAATTCGACAGGATAAGAAGCGCGATTGTCCGCATAAAAAACATCTCCTCCCCGGCCCGATGAGTCCATGGCATATTAACATAAATCCTGATCAGCGCAAAAACGGAGTCCTATTGATGTCCGATTGACAGCCTCCGCGGGGAATTATTATGCTCCAGATGATGCATCCCGGAGGCTAACCACAATGAAAAAAAGCAGCTGGTTTTTATGCGCAGCAGCGACATTGACGGCGGTCGGACTCTTGGTCTCGACGGCAGCCGCGCAATCCTCCGAGCCTGCCGCGCAACCACCCGAGCCTGCCGCGCAATCCTCCGAGAAGCCCCGCGAAGCCTGCAAAGCCGATATCGAGAGATTGTGCCCGGAAGGCAAGCCCGGACAGATGTGCCTCAAGGAGCATGAAGCCGAACTTTCCCCGGACTGCAAAACGGACCGCGCCGAGGCCAAGCTCCTGATGGAAAAGGCGCGCCAAGCAAAAGCCACCCGCGCGGCCTGCAAAAAAGACATACAGAAATTCTGCAAGGATGCCGCGGCCAAGGGCGGCGTTGGAAAGTGCATCCTAGAGCATGAAGCCGAACTTTCCCCGGCCTGCAAGGCCGCGCTGAAGAAAAGCTCGGCGATGCTGGCGCCTAAACCAGAGCCCGGGAATTAGATTGTCGTTAGCGGCGGGATGTGCGCCGCAATCACCGCCACGGCGGCTTGCACGTCTTCATTAACATGGAAATAAAAGCGAGACGCTTTCTATTTATTGCCGCTATTTTTGCCATTAAATCGCACCTCTTTGCCGCCAAGGCGGCAACGCCTTCGAGCGAGCCGCTGATTTACGCGAACCATCTCGAATATTTGGGAGCTTTCAAGGTGCCTGCCGGGACATTCGGCGACTCATCTTTCAGCTATGGCGGGGCGGTCATGGCTTATAGTCCGGCCAACAACTCCCTCTTCATGGTCGGGCACGACCAACGGCAAGACGTGGCCGAGATTTCCATTCCGGACCCCGTGAAAAGTCAAAACACCGGCGATCTCAAGATCGCGGCCGTTCTGCAACATTTCTCGGATATAACGGAGGGCAATTTAAGGAACATCGGCCTCAATGGCTCGCCGATAACCGACAATGCCGTAAAAATCGGAGGCTTGCTGGTTTTCGGCAATAAGCTAATAGGAACTTCCTACGGATATTACGACGCTTCCGGCCAGACACAATTATCGCATTTTATCTCCGGGCTTGATCTCGCCGCCGTGGGAGACTTTAAAGGCATGTATCAGGTCGGCTTCCCTCCGATCACGCCGAATCCCGGATACATCGACGGCTACATGGCGCCGATTCCGCCGCAATGGCAGCCTGCTTTCGGAGGGCCGGCGTTGACCGGGCAAACCACGATTCCTATCACCGGCCGCACTTCCTATGGACCGGACGCTTTTGTCTTCGACCCTAATGATTTGGGCGCGACAAATCCCGTTTCCGCCCTGCCGGTGCTGTATTATCCACAAAGCCATCCAAATCTTGGCGGCTGGGGCACGACGAACCCTTGGTACAACGGCAATTCCAGGGCGAGAGGGATGGTCTTTCCAAACGGCAGCCGCAGCATGTTGTTCTTCGGTTTTCAAGGGCTTGGGAGTTATTGTTACGGCTCGGCCACGGCTGACCCCGCCTTAATCGGCTCCTACGACCAAGGTCCGGCGGACCCATGGTGCTATGATCCATCCGGCGTGGGAGGCAAGGGACCCCACGGTTATCCGTACCAATACCAGGTTTGGGCCTATGACGCCAACGAATTGCTTGCGGTGAAAAACGGCCTCAAGAGTCCCTGGAATGTATTGCCGTACGCGGTATGGAATGTCCAAGATTTTCCCTTTGCCGGGACAAACGTTTCCCTGATGGCGGCGGCCTATGATCCCGCTTCCCAACGATTGTTTCTCGCCCAGCCGGGAGCCGATAAAGAAGGCTGTTGCGATATGCTGCCGCTTATCCAAGTATATCGCGTCAATTTGAACGCTCCGGCGGCCTCTTCCTACAAGATCAAAGGACAGGCAATGACTCTGAGGGGCACTGTTGTCTTGAAGAACAACGGGGGCGATACCGTTTCCGTCGCCTCGCCGGATCGCACGACAACTCAAAATTTCGAGTTCGCGGCGCCGATCGATGCCGGCGGCTCTTATGACGTGACCGTGGCCAATCAGCCTGCCGGGCAGGTCTGCGCGATTTCCAACGGGACAGGAAAAGTCAATGCCAACGCCGACATAACCAATATCATCGTCGCCTGCAATAACACCTCCGGCGCGGATACCAGCCCGCCTACCACGCCGGGAAACCTTTGGGCCAGCGCGCTGTCCCCCACGCAAATCGTATTCTCCTGGTCGCCGTCGACGGACGACATTTTGGTGGCGGGTTACAGGGTATATAGAAACGGAACCAAGATCGCCACGACCACAAGCGGAGTCATATATGATTCCGGCTTGATTCCAGCCACGACGTACGGCTACACCGTGGAAGCTTTTGATTTTTCCGACAACGCGGCCGCCCGGCCCGCTCCGGTCCAAGCCGCCACCTTGCCCTTGTTGGTTCCCAATACCGCCCCGCCCGCCGCGCCGAAGGGCCTGAACGTGAAATAGTTCAGCGCAATCGACCGAAAGGCTCCGCACGTAACCGCTGCGGACGAATCATAACGTCAATTCGCACACCACAACATTTGCAGGGTTGCCCTGCTGCTGGGGATGGCAAAAAGCCTCGGCTGGAAGAACAACTCAACGCTGGATAAAGCGCACAACTCGGGATTCATACGAATCCCGAAGGGAGGAAATCGGCAGGACGAGGGCACTTGACCGTCCCTGAGGGTGAAGTCACCCCGAGGGACGAAAACGTCGCACGGTAGCCACCCGGCGAGCCGTAGGGCAACCGCAAAACGGAAGATTTTTGCGTAAACCTAAATCTTCATCGGTCATCTTTGGCACGGTTGCGACTTGCGTGATCTTTGAGGAACGAAGATTTACCATTTTGTCATATAATACATGCTAGGGATTACGTCCCTGATCCGTACAGATGCTGATTCCTACTCGGCATTCCTCGTTGATTCCGCGATCATCCAGATCGGTCGCGTGGGCCGCCATGGCCGCGGCCATCAGCCTCTTGGCTTTGTTCGGGTGGCTCGCGGCAATCACCTATACAGCGTGCTTCCTGGGCTTCGTGTGGCTCAGCGCGAAAACCATCAACCGGCCGAACCATGATATCCGGCAAAGGAACGAGAGGCTCGATATCCTGGCCGAAGCCGCGGCCCTGCTGCTCACCAGCGAAACCCCCGAGCGCATCGTCCAGAGCCTTGGCGAGAAGGTGATGAAGCATCTCGGCTGCCAGGCCTTTTTCAACTACCTGGTCGAGGACGGCAAGGAGAGCATGCGCCTCAACGCCTGGGCCGGCATCCCGGAAAAGGCCGCGCGCGAGATCGAGCGGATCGAATTCGGGGCGGCGGTCTGCGGCTGCGTGGCCCGGGAAGGCCGCCGGATCATCGCCGAGGACATCGCCAACGCGCCGGATAAGAGAACCGACCTCGTCCGTTCTTTCGGGATACAGGCCTACGCCTGCCATCCGCTGATCTGCCAAGGCCGCGTCATTGGCACGCTCTCTTTCGGGACCGCCGCGCGCCCGCGTTTCGGCGCCGAGGAGTTGGCACTGATGAAGGCCGTGGCGGACTTGGCGGCCACGGCCATGGCGCGCAAACGGGCCGAGACGGCGCTGGCGCACAGCGAGCAGCGCGTCCGGATCAAGCTGGAGAGCCTGCTCTCCCCCGAAGGCGACATCGCCGGACTGGAGCTCTCCGACATCATCGACGCCCCCGCTATCCAGAAGATGATGGACGACTTTCACAAGTTCGCCTGCATCCCCATGGCGGTCATCGACGTCAAGGGCAAGGTCCTCGTGGGCGTGGGCTGGCAGGACATCTGCACCAAGTTCCACCGGGCGCACCCTGAGACCTGCCGCAACTGCGTGGAAAGCGACACCCAACTCTCAGCCGGCGTGGCGCCCGGGGAATACCGGCTTTACAAGTGCAAGAACAACATGTGGGACGTGGCCACGCCCATCATCGTGGGCGGCAAGCACGTGGGCAACGTGTTCTCGGGGCAATTCTTCTTCTCGGACGAGTCGCCGGACCGCGAGCTGTTCCGGCAACAGGCCGGGCGCTACGGCTTCCCGGAATCCGAGTACCTCGCGGCTCTGGACCGGGTGCCGCGCTTAAGCCGCGCCCAGGTCGACGCCGCCATGGGCTTCTTCCTGAAGCTGGCCCACAACATCTCCCGGATGAGCTGGAACAACATCCAGCTGGCCCGCGAGACGAACGAGCGTAAACGCACGGAGGAAGCCCTGCGCCGCAACGAGGACCGGCTGGCCCGGACTCAGGAGATCGCGCATCTGGGCGGCTGGGAGCTCGACTTGGTCAACAACGAGCTCTCCTGGTCCGACGAGGCGTATCGGATATTCGGGCTCCAGCCCCAGGCGTTCGGCGCGACCTATGAGGCCTTCCTCGCGGCCGTACATCCCGACGATCGCGCCGCGGTGGACGCCGCATATTCCGGCTCGCTGCGCGACGGTCGGGACTCCTACGACATCGAGCACCGGATCGTCCGCAGTGCCACCGGGGAGATCCGTTTTGTCCATGAGAAATGCGAGCACATCCGGGACGGCGCCGGCCGGATCATCCGGTCCCTAGGGATGGTGCAGGACATCACCGAGCGCAAAAAAGCGGAGGGCGTGGAGCAGGCCCGGCTGCGCTTGCTGGTGGCGGCCAGTCCCAAGACCGTGCCCCTGGAAGACACGCTGCGCATCGCTCTCGACGAAATAGAAGCCCTGAGCGGCAGCTCGCTCGGCTTCTATCATTTCCTGGACGAGGATCAGCAAACGCTTTCCCTGCAGACATGGTCCACCAACACTTTAAAGGCCATGGGCGCCGCCGAGGGCAAGGACAGCCGCTACCCGCTCGCCGAGGCCGGGGCGTGGGCCGAGTGCGTTCGCGAGCGGCGCCCCGTCATCCATAACGATTACGCCGCGCTGCCGCGGCGCAAAGGGCTGCCGCCGGGGCATACGCCGGTGCTTCGGGAGCTGACCGTCCCCATCATGCGCGGCGGGCGCATCGTCGCGGTCATCGGAGTGGGCAACAAACCGACCGATTATCAGGCCGCGGACGCCGAGATTGCGTCTCGGCTGGGCGACCTGTCCTGGGAGATCATAGAACGCAAGAAGGCCGAGGCGGCGCTGCGCCGCAGCCACGAGTGCCTCGAAGCGCGCGTGGCGCAGCGCACAGAGGAACTCGCCCGGGCCAACGAGAAGCTCAAGCAGGCCGAAGCGCTCCAGCGGGCCGCTTCCGCTTATACGCGCAGCCTCATCGAGACCAGCCTCGACCCCCTGGTGACCATCAGCCCGCGGGGCAAGATCACCGACGTAAACGAGGCGACCGTCAAGGCGACGGGAATCGCCCGCGAACGAATCATCGGAACCGACTTCTCGGACTACTTCACGGAGCCGGAACAGGCCCGGGCAGGCTACCGGCGGGTCTTCGCCCAGGGCTTCGTCACCGACTATCCGCTCACCATCCGGCACAAGGACGGCGGCCTCACCGACGTGCTCTACAACGCCTCGGTCTATCGCGACGCGCAGGGCGAAGTGATCGGCGTGTTCGCGGCGGCTCGCGACATCACGCGGAGGAAAGCCGCGGAGCAGCGCCTGCAGGCGCTGATGCAGGACCTCAAGCGCTCGAACCGGGACCTGGAACAGTTCGCCTACGTGGCCTCGCACGACCTCCAGGAGCCGCTGCGCATGGTGGCCAGCTTCACGCAGCTCCTGGAGAAGCGTTACCGCGACAAACTGGACCAGGAGGGCAGGGAGTTCATCGGCTTCGCCGTGGACGGCGCCACCCGGATGCAGCGGCTCATCAACGACCTGCTGTCCTACGCTCGGGTGAGTTCCCGGGGCCGGCCGGCATCGGCCGTCGACGCCCGCGCGGCCCTGGGAGAGGCCCTGGCCAACCTCAGCCCCGCCATCCAGGAGGCCGGCGCCATGGTCACCAACGACGACCTGCCCACGGTCTGGGCGGACTACGGCCAACTCGTGCAGGTGTTCCAGAATCTCATCGGCAACGCGGTCAAATTCCGGGGCCAAAAATCGCCAAGAGTGCACGTTCGCGCCCGCCAGGACGGCCGCCAGATGATATTCTCCGTCCAGGACAACGGCATCGGCATAGCGCCGGAATTCTTGGAGCGCATTTTTGTCATCTTCCAGAGACTGCACGGCCAGGCCAAGTACCCGGGCACGGGCATAGGCCTGGCTTTGTGCAAGAAAATCGTAGAGCGCCACGGGGGGAACATCTGGGTGCAGTCCCAGCCCGACCAAGGCTCCACCTTTCACTTCAGCATACCCGCGCCAGGAGGCTAGCAATGGCGACAGCAAAGGCCGGCCAACCCATCGATATACTGCTGGTCGAGGACAACCCGGGGGATGCCCGGATCATCCGGGAGATGCTCCGCGACTACGCTGCCGGAGCGCAGCTTGCGCACGCCGCCAGCCTCGGCGAAGGCCTGGCCCGGCTGGAGCGAGAGCCTTGCGACGTCATCCTCGTGGACCTCAAACTGCCGGACGAGTCCGGGCTGGACACATTCGCCAAGGTCCATGAAAAAAATCCACTCATCCCCATCATCGTCCTGACCGGAAACGACGACGATGCCTTGGCCGTCGAGGCGGTGCGCAAAGGCGCGCAAGACTACATCCCAAAGAACCAGATGAACGGCAAGCTCTTGGCCACCGCCATCAGCTACGCCATCGAACGCAAGAGGGCGCATGCGGAAATCTGCCGGCTCAACCAAGAACTCAAGACGCGCCTGAATCAGCTCCAGGTCCTGGTCGTTTCCCTGGCGGAGACGGAACGCCGCGAGCGGCGCCGCCTGGCCGGGCTGCTGCACGATCACCTGCAGCAGCAGTTGACCGCCGCCATCATGCACCTGGGCTTCGTCGCCGACAACGGGCTAAGCGAGGCTGACATCCAGGAGAACGTGGCTGCGGCCTACGCAATTCTCAAGGAAGCGGGCGAGTCGACCCGCTCGCTGAGCTACGAGTTGAGCCCGCCCATCCTCCACCGGGCCGGCTTCGGCGCGGCTCTCAAATGGCTGGCCGGCCATATGCACCGGACGCACAAGCTTAAAGTCGAGCTGGAGATCGATCCAGCCACGCCCGAACTCGCGGAACTGCCCCGAAGCTTCCTCTTCGACGCGGTGAGGGAACTGCTCTTCAACGTGGTCAAGCACGCCAAGGCGGGCAAGGCGAAGGTGATCGCCCGGTCCCAGGCGGGCAATGTCCTCATCGAGGTATCGGACGAGGGCGCGGGCTTTGATCCATCAAGCCTGCGGCCGGAAAACGGCGGCTTGGGTCTGGCCAGCATCAGGGAACGCCTGGAGCTCCTCTATGGCCGCCTTGAGATCGACAGCCGTCCCGGGGGCGGCAGCCGCTTCATCCTCATCGCGCCGTGCCAGCCGGCCAAGGCTCCCGACGCGGCGGCGCAGTCCAAAACGGCCGGGCCGCAGCGGGCCGGGACGGACGGATGCGCGGTCTTTCCCTCGAACGAGCCCTTGAAAATCATCCTGGTCGACGACCAACTGGTCATAAGGCAGGGCCTGGCCGCCCTGCTCTCCAAGGAGCCGGATATTGAGGTCGTCGGCGAGGCGGGCGACGGCCGGCAGGCCCTGGAGCTGTGCGAGAAATTGCGCCCCAATCTCGTGGCCATGGACCTGGCCATGCCCGGGATGGACGGCATCGAGGCCACCAAGCTCATCAAGGGGCGCTGGCCGGAGACGAGGGTCATCGTCCTCACGATGCACGGCGAGGAGGTGACCGCGGAACTCGCGCGCAAGTCCGGGGCCGACGCGTTCATCGACAAGGCCGAGGCCGCGGAACGCTTGCTGTCGGCCATCCGCCGCCGATCTCCTTAAGCCTATCCCGCAGAAAACTGATTGAATTTTATTGTTGTTTTGCAATATAATTCCATCATGCCTTTTCAAGGGAAAACCTGCGCAACGGCGCTCATCATCCTGTTGCCCCTGCTAGCCGCGGGCTGCGGTCAAAACGGATGCGGGGAGACACCCATATCCACGGCCAATCTTCCAGACGTACAGGTTCCATGCCAAGGCCAAAACCAAACATGCCGCTCGAACTCCGACTGTTGCGCAACCCTGACCTGCAACGCAAATAAAATATGCTCCAGCGGCAACAGCCAAGGAATCGGCACCCCATGCTCAAATAGCAGTCAATGCGGCGGAACCCTGACCTGTCAAAACGGCGTCTGCATGGGCAGCGGCGGATGCGTTGGCGCGGGGTCCTTCTGCAATTCCAGCGCGCAATGCTGCGGCACGCTGGATTGCTCGGCCAATATGTGCTCGGACGGCTCGTGCCGCGGCCGAGGCGCTGCCTGTTCGAGTTCCGGGCAATGCTGCGGCACCCTGACCTGCAACGGCTACTGCCAGTAGGCCAGAGGCAGGCGCTCGCCGAGAACCGTCATTCCCAGTCCAGGCTGGACTGACTATCCTCACCCTCGCCGCGCGATTCCGGAGGATCGCGCCATCGCTGCCTTTCCACTTCGACCGCCCAAGCAACTTCCTGATAACCATCTTTCTTAGGGTCCTTGCCAATGAGACTCGAAAACTTATCCGCGACAGGTCCCGGCATATGATAAGTCGCGCCCCGCGAATGATGTATCCTCCTCACCCATGAGAACAGGTCGTCGGAGAACCCTCGATCCAGCCCCCTGTTCCAGCGCATCAAATTATCATGCAGGACCCTATTGAGCGCATTCCACTTCAGGGCATTGGCGACCATCTCGTCTTCCTCGGTCGCATGGATCATGACGTCAATGTGTCCAAGAAAACTTTGAAGAGCCGCGTAAGCCCGGTAATGTTTCGCGACATTGTGTTCCCGCACATCCTCGTTAAAATCACGCATCAAGGCCTGAAGGCCTGCCTCGGGACCGCGAACTCGGTAGAAGGCGGCGAAATAAGACCGCGCGTGTTCCCCAAAACGAACAAGAATAAATTCCGTCTCCGACAATCGGCCCACGCGTCCTTGGACCATCAGTCCCCGCGTCGTGGAATTCAAGTCAAGATTTAATTTCTTAGCCGCGGATTCCAGCATCTTAAGCGTGACGATTTCGCCCGGCTTTCCCAGAGAATCAAGAAAATTTTCCAGGGAATTTACGCCTTCCTGCGAGCTGTCGCCGAATTTCATCGCCGAATCGAAACCCGCCCCGACTTCTCCCTTGGCCGCGGCATCGGAAGTCCGTTTATCACCTTCAAGCCGGGAAAGCTCCCGGGACATGGAGGACAGCTTGGCCATGCTGGCTGCCGGATACGGTTCCCCCGCCGGTTCTTGGACGGCAACCAGAGGGGGGGCCGACCTTGGAACGACGTTGGAGCTGGGCAAACAAATCGCACGTCTTCCGCCTTGTCCCTGCAAAAGCGCGGCCGACGGACTTTCATCCCAGCCTCGGAGGACGCCGCTGGAGCCAGGCAAGCCTCTCTGAAGCGAGGCGTTGAAACTCGGGACCATGGAAATGGCCCGCGCGCCGCGCGCGGAGGCTTTGACGAAACCGCGCACGGCACCGGCGTTGGCGCTCATGGGCATAAGAAGCCACACTCCTGAGGCAACGGCAAGGAGCTGATTGCCGCGGTCAAATCGGGCCGAATGGGTCATGGATCACTTCACACCCACAGTATGGAGAAAAATACAGCACGCCTGCATGGGTATTCTGGGCAGCTCGGACACAAAAAAAGGCCCAGGACCGCGCGGGTCTTCGTCTACTTTCCATCACGAAAGCGCTACACGCCGTCCATGGACCCTGGCTGCGGTTCTAGGATATCCTGGCATCAGCAAAGCCGGACGGAGGTTTCATGAAAAACGAACATCGGCGGATTTTCGGACGCTGCGCCGCCAGCCTGGGACTGCTCGCTCTTGCGATGGCTGGCGGAAGTATTTGGCCCATGCACGCGGCAGGGACGGATGCCGCGTCGCTCGTCGCGAACTGGCCGGAGTCTTCCCGGCTCATGGCCCTGGCGATGATCGAGAAGCACGGACAGCCCTCGCGCAGCGATGAGCAAGCCCTGACCTGGTTCGGTCTCTATCGCGGCAGGAGGACCACGGTCCGCCGCGCGAGAGCGGGCGCAGCGATGATCGAGCAGGTGGTTCTCTACCGGGTTCCCGCCCACAAAGTGGACGAACTGAAAAGCTTCGACAGCAGGATCACGGTCGATAGGGAAGCCGCTGAAATGTCCGCACAAACGGACAGCGAAAGGACCAACTTCCTTCTCTTAAACCTCGCGCATGAGATCGCCAGCGGCTTCAAAACCGTGGGCGAGGCTAAGGAGTTCTTCCATGCGCAGATGCAGTTGGCGAAAACCGGCAAGTCCTCCCGCTACCGCGACCGCATTCTCTTCGAGGACCCTCTGCCCTCCGCCTTGCCCAGAAGCGGATATCCGCCGATGCCGAACTGACTCACGGGAGGATGTCGGTTCTTAGTCGAATTTAGAGCGGGTCTTTGTCCGAGCGACCGAGAATTCGCTAAGATAGAGCCATGACCCTTGACCTCTTGATCCTCGGACTGATCGCGCTCTTTGCTTTTGCCGGCTATCATTCGGGAGCCGTGCGACAACTCTCCCTCGTGATCGGGCTCGCGGCGGCCTATGCGTTCACCAAACCGGCGGCGGCACGCCTGGGCCCGGCCCTGGCCGGGCGCATGGAATGGCCGGTCTCTCAGACCACCAGCGGACTCAACGTCGTCATGCTGCCGGTGATCTTATTGGCGGCTATGCTGGCGGCGCGACTGATCTTGAACCTTGTGGAACCGGGGGAAGAAAGAGGTCCCCTGGATCAGGGTCTCGGCGTGCCGGTAGGCGCGGCCAAAGGCGGAACGATCTTGTTCGCGCTGCTCTGCCTCGCCGCGACTCTTGAGAAGCCGTTGGCCCGGATCCATTTCGACCTGGCCGCCAAGACGCAGGGGTCCCGGTCGATGGCTTTCGCCCGGAAGCATAATCCGTTCACCAACGAGCATCCAGGCGCGCTGGACTCTCTCAAGAAGCTCGCGGAGGCTCGTTCCGATCCCAAGGCTAAGAAGGAACTGCTCAAGGACAAGGCCTTCAAGTCGCTCCTGGCGGACTCAAGCCTCAAGGCGGCTCTCGAAGACTCGGCCATCCAAAAAGCGCTGAGAGCCGGAGACTTCGCCGCTCTGCTCAAGAACCCTTTGATCAAAGATCTTCTTAAAAATCCCGAGATCGCCGAAAAACTCGATAAGCTTTAACGTCGGGATCTTCCACACGGACATCCCCATAAGTTTTTGGGGCAATACTCAGTAGGCCTTTTGAGGCGCCCAAAGGTACCCAATGGACCCGAGCGGTCATTTTCAGAGACAGCTACACTAAAAACGTGAAGATCAGGAACCTGGCTCTGCGCGTGATGGTTCATGCCCTCAGCTTCGCGCTGATCCAGGCCTCGCTCGGTCCGGAAGCTGGGGCGCAGGCCGTGGCTCCGGGCAAAAACTTGTCAGCTACCGTCGGAGGCGCTGGCGCGGCGGCGGCTTCAATTGTCCGAGGTTTCGCGAACTTCGCCTGCCTCCAGATGCCGGTTGCGCCCCTGCCAGCTTCACCAATGGCGGCGGCCCCATCGGCGATCCCGGCGGCTCCCGTCGCGGCGTTCGCGCGCGAGCAAAGGATCGATGCCGCCAAGCCGTCGGTCCAGGCTCCGGCCTCCGCGCCAATGGCAGCCGCTCCCGTAGCGGCACGGCCGGCATTGGACCCGAACCGAACGGACACGCAAATCAAAACCGCCGCGGATCGAGGATGGGAGAACGGCTCAGTCGAGGAAGTGCCGGTCGCAGGGAGGTCCTACCCGATCAGCCCGCTCTACTCCAGGCCGACAAAGACGCTCTTCTTGGCGGCGCCTGATAAAGCGCTCATGAATCGCCGCGTCAAGATGATTACGGGCTGGGACGAAGAAAAGGGGGACTGGATCATCGCGAGCCGCGATCCGTCGAAAACCCCTCACGCGAATTCCTTGGCTTTTGAATATATCAACACCTTCATCACCGCGAGCCGCGCCGTCGAATACTTCGAGCGCGTCGGGAAATTCCAATTGAAGCAGCAAATCGTCATTGAAATCAGGAAGGGCCCGGACCAAGCGCGTCCCGTCATTGAGGCCTCGCAACAGGTCGTCTACCTGCGCTACCCTCCGTTCAGCCCTAAGACGCCTTTGCATTCGCCCGCCAAGGACGCGACGGTCATAGCCCACGAGGTCGCGCATGCGGTGATGAACGTCGCTCTCGGACTCAACAACCATCCTTCGGATCAATCCGACGCTCAGGCGTATCTGCGGGCGGCTCACCGCGAGGGGATGGCCGATTATTTCTCCAGCCGAATAACGGGCAGCCCGATCATTGCCGAATATTTATATGGAGGGAAATTTTTTGATCGCCGGAAAGTCCCCGGGAGGTTCGATCTCCGCGATTATCACACGGGAGGCAGTTATTTTACTTACGACCTCCTTCGCTTGAAGGAGAAAGCCATCAAGCATGGCGTGAAACCGGACGAGTTTGACGAAGCCGTATTCTTCTCCTCTCTATTCAGCGCGTCACAGCCAAACTTCTCATTCCAGAGGAACATAGACCTTCTGAAAAAAAAATTCGACTTCATCAAGGACAGCGACTTTAATTACACGTTGCAAGCGGCGACTCGCGCCGGGGCATGACTCATTCAAGGCCGCATATCAGACATTGAAAAACCAGGGTCCTTATTGAACGAGGCTAGAACCTGCATCCTTCAGGCAATTTAGCTGATTTCAAAGGCACAATCTTGCACGCATGACGCGCTGAAGGCGCGGCAAGAAGTGTGATATGATGGGCTGGATACGACCTATGGCAGACACGCACCGGGCCGGGCCGGGGCCGCGCATCGAGCGACGCGACTTCTTGATCGTCTCGGCCTTGGTGCTGCTCTGCGGCCTGTTCCTCTGGGGGAAGCCTTGGCACATGGACGAGCCGTTCTTCCTGGCCATCGCCCGGCAGGCCCTGCGCGATCCCCTGCACCCGCTGACGTTCGATTTCAACTGGTACGGCTGGGAAGGCCCGATGTCCTCGATGAACAACACGCCGCCGGTGCTGGGCTACCTCCTGGCGGCGGCCTTGAGCGTCTCGGGGGGGTCCGAATTCTGGACCCGCGCCTTGTTCCTGCCTTTCGACCTGGCCGCCGCGTGGGCCCTCCTGGCGATCGCCGCCCGCTTCCTGCACAAACCCTTGTGGCCGGTCCTGGTCGTCCTCGCCGGACCGGCCTGGGCGCTGAACCTGCACCATGTCATGGCCGAGCGGGTCATGGCCGGCTTCGCGCTGCCGGCGATTTGGCTGTTCCTCGCCGGGGTCGATGACGGAGATCGGAGGCGCTTCTGGGCTTCCGGCGTCCTGGCCGCTCTGGCGCTGATGTCCAAATACAACGCGCTGTTCCTCCTGCCCGCGTGCCTGTTCTACGGATACAGCCGCGGCGTCCCGCTCCGTCGTCTGGCCGCGTGGACGGTCGTCGCCGTCTGCGCCGTGGCCGTCTATCACGCGGCGGACCGCCTTCAAGGCGGCGGCGCCGCGCTGGCGGCTTGGTCGGTCGCGCGCGAAGCGGCCGGAGGATTCTGGTCGTCTCCGTCCCATCTGGCCCGGGCCCTCCTGGCCTTCACCGGCGGCCTGAGCGTGGGCGGCGCGTTCTGGGGGGCGTGGCTGCGTCCGCCAAGATGGGTCGTCCTGGCCCTGGGCGCCGGGACCGCCCTCCTGTTCTGCCCCTGGCTCGACCTGGCCCCGATCGTACGGCCGACGGACCGGCTCACCGGGTTCTTGCTGGCCTTGGGGACCATGCTCTCACTCTGGACGCTCGGACGAGGCCCGCACCGCCCGGGAGCGGCGCTCTGGATGCCGTGGATCGCCGCGGTGGCCGTCCTGCAAGCGGCTTACTGGTCGGTCCTCGCGCGCTTCGTCGTATTCCTCCTGCCGCCGCTGCTCTTCGCGCTGTGGGAGCGCCTGGAGGCCGAGCGGCCCGAATCGCTGGAACTCCTCGGGCGCGCGGGGACGGCCGCGGCGCTGGTCCTGGCCCTGGGCGTGGCGGCGGTGGACCTCCGCTACGCGCGGGCGCAGAAGAGCATGGCCTCCGAGACGGCGGAGCGCTATCTATCGAAAGGCCGGCGCGTGTTCTGCGCGGCCCATTGGGGGCTTCAGGAATACCTGGTCGCGGCCGGTGCCCGCGAGATCGACTTGCGGCGCGGCGGCTGGGACGAGGCCAAGCCCGGGGACGTGGTCGTGGTCACGAAGATCAATTCGAACGTGGTCAAGCCGCGCGGCCGACGTCCGGCCAACGTTTACACCATGCGCCTGGAATCCCTCATCCCTCTGCGCCACATGAGCGGCTGGACCGGGGAAGGCGCGTACTACTCGAGCGTGATGGGTTTTCTGCCTTGGTCCCTCTCGCTCGAGCCGGTCGAGGAATTTTCCATAGTGGAGCTGCTCTAGGAACTTGCTCGCCCTGAAACGCGGACCATCGACCGCTCTAGCGGCGGCGGCTGTCCTCGCGGCGCTCCTGTTCGGCGCCTGGGTCGCCGCGAGCCCGGCTTTCCCTCTGCTCAGACCCATGTCCGGGGCCCTCTGGCTGCGGCACGCCGAGCCGTTCGAGCTGGCCTCGCGCAGCCTGGGCCGGAGCAAGAGACATTTCCGCCGCCGCTTCGTCCTGCCCGTCCGGATCGAGCGCGCCCGTTTCTCGGTCGCCGCGATGCGCATGGCCCGGATATCCCTGGACGGGGCCGTCATCTTCGCGTCGCCTTCGCCGCGATCGTGGAAGAGGACGTTCCGCGTGGCGGGCCCGGTCGAGGCGGGCGCCCACGAGTTGATGGCGGAGGTGGAGAGCGTCGACGGCCCGCCCTTGTTCGTCTTGCGCTCCGAGGACATGGACGTCTCGAGCGACCCGCGTTGGGAGAGCAGTTCGGACGGGAATGCCTGGGAGCCGGCCGCTCCGGCGCGGGGTCCGGCGCGAGTCCCCCTGCGGGACGCGTTCCCGAGCGCCGGGGAGGGCGCGGCCGCCTGCCTGCCGTGGCTGATCCCGGTGTTCTTGGCCGCTCTCGTCATCTCGACCGGCGCCATCCGCGCCCCGGCCTCCATCGGACCCGGCGCGGTCCGTTGGACGCTCCTGGCCGCATGGCTGGTCCTCGCTCTCAACAACCTTTTCAAGCTCCCTTGGAACGCGGGCTTCGACGCGGGCTATCACGTCGAATACATCGCCCACGTCGCCCGGCATTGGAGGCTGCCCCTGGCCACGGAAGGCTGGCAGATGTTCCAATCGCCTCTCTACTATCTGACGGCCGCGCCCTTCTACGCGGCGGCCGAGGCGCACGGAGGCTTGTTCGCCGCCGGATACGCGGTCAGGTGCGTCTCCTGGCTGTGCGGCGCGGCGCAGATCGAATTGACCTACCGCGTCGTGAGGTCCGTTTTCCCGTCGCGGCCAGGCCTGCAATCGGCGGGAGTCGTCATCGGCGGCCTGCTGCCGATGAACATCTACATGAGCCAGACGGCGAGCAACGAACCCTTCGCCGCGGCGCTGACGGCCGCGGCGTTGGCCTTCGCGGTGGGCATGCACGCACGCGCCCCGGGCCGCCCGGCCGATGGCCATTGGCTGGTCTTGGGAGGACTGCTCGGCCTGGCGCTCTTGAGCAAGGTCTCGGCCGCCCTCGTGATAGCGCCGCTCCTCTGGCATCTGCGGCCCGGTCCCAAGGCGTTAATCAAGACGGCGGCCGTCGCCTTGGCCTTCTGCGGCTGGTACTATCTGCGCAACTGGGCCCTCCTCGGCTCGCCGTTCATCGGAGGCTGGGACCCGGGCCGGGGCATGGGCTGGTGGCAGGACCCCGGCTACCGGACCCTGGGACAACTCCTTTTCCACGGGGAAGCCCTGCGCAGTCCGGTCTACTCAGGAATATACGGCCTCTGGGACTCTCTTTACTCTTCGCTCTGGCTCGACGGCTGGTTGAGCGGCATCATCACCGTCCGGTCCCGGCCGCCATGGAACTATCATCTCCTTGCGGCCGGCGCGTGGCTGGCATTGGTCCCTTCGGCCGCCATCCTCTGGGGATTCTCCAAGGCCGTGGGCGGCAAGGCGCCGCGGTCCGTCAGGCTGAGCGCCCTCTGCCTGGCTGTCTACGCTCTGGCCCTGACCGTCCTCTACCTGAAGCTCCCGGTCTACAGCACGGCGAAGGCCAGCTACACCTTGGGCTTGGTCCCGTGCTACGCGACGCTCGCCTGCTCGGGACTCGAGGGAATCTGGGAGAAGCCCCTGCTGCGCGGCATCGCGCTCGGATGGATCGCCTGCTGGGCCGCGGCCGCTTACGGCGCCTACTTCATCCTGTAGCCGGAAATGTGGTGATGCCTTTCTAGCCCGGCCTTGAACCCGCGTCCCGCAACGGGGTCAGGAGAATCCCTTCCAAGGTCTGCCACCGCTCTTCCCGATAGGTCTCCAGACCCATGACCAAGGCGCCGTCGCCCCGGAACCGAAAGCTCCTGAAAAGACGATCCCAGAAGGAGAAGATGCTGGAATAGGAGGCAGGAGCACGGCCAAGGCAGCCGCCGCGCTGATCGTCTTGGGAGAGATGAGCAAACAGAACCTCAGTATTTAAAATCCTCTCGGCTCCAGGCGCTCTCCAGGTCCACGCCCAGCCCGAGCACGACGAGGATACATAAAACGCTCTCCAAACTCAACGAAAATCAGGAAAACTCGGCATTGACAGACCCAGAGGCTGGGGCTACACTTCTTTCATAGGCCGACCCCAGTAGCCCCGAGGCCTTATATGACGCGTCAGCCTGTCCCTCGGGGCTACTGATGCGTCTTTCATTTGAAAAGGACGCTGTGAAAAGATCGAACCTTTCGCCGACTTTTTCCTCTATTATAGCGGCCTTCGCTATTTCCCTTGCGCTCCCGGCCGCAGCCCAAATCAAGTCTGTTCCCGTTTCCAGCATTTATGGCTCGGTCCGTCCTGCCTGGGCTCAATCCCTGCATGCGCTTGTAGCCCAACCCATCGGTGCTTTGGCGGGTCTGGGACAACTCCTGCCCATCCTGAAATCCGATCCCGCCAATCCGGCCATACGCAACAGCCTTTCGCCGGTAGTGATGAATTTAGAAGCCCGCGGCCTGACACCGGAAACCGTTTCCGCCGCCGATCTCAAATCCGCCGTGGCGCAAGCCCGCGTGCTGGTGGCCGAGCAAGCCAAGACGTTGATTAAACAAGCAGCTTCCGCAGAACCGGGACAGGATGCCTTGCCTGAAGTGACAGCCAAGCTCAACATGCTGCAGGGCGCTTTGAGCGTTTACCTGCCCGCGGAAATTCGCAAGGCGGTCAAGCCAGCATTTGAGCAGGCGCATTCCAAACTCGACAGCTCCCAGAGAGCGCACATCGACACGCTCATGCAGAGCATCGCAAAGGGCCTGGAAGCAAAGACCGTCGTGGAAGCTCTGGCCGCGCAAGACGGGATCCCAGAAGGAGCCATAAAGTCGGCGAGCTTCGCGCGTCGGCATGCCAAACTGGCCAAAGCCACACCCCGTCCTGCGGTGGATACTGGACTCATCCCCAGATGGACAAGCTTAGGCGAACCGAAAACCACTCTCGCTCGCGGCATAAACCGCATCGATCTTTCACAACGGCATGCTGAACGCCCAATCCTTCCAGAAGACGAATTCCGCCAGCTTGCAGAACAGGCCTGGGGAAGGATTCTCGCCGGCTCGGAGCTTCCTCTGCTCCGGCAGGCTCTAGCCGCGCCCATGGCCCGGCTCCGCACGGCGCTCGCAAAGGTGTCAGAGGAGCGTATCGGAGTTTCACTGCGACTTCCCGCCGAGCTGTGGATCCACGATTCTCCGCGCGCGAATGCCTATATGTCCGTGGTTGAAACGCCCGCGGGCGTCAAGAAGGCCGTTTGGACGATGACAACGGGCATGGTCAAGGCGTTTTTCGATAGTTTTCCCGGCGATCCGGAGAGGGCGATGAGAGCTCTCTTAGGCGTCATGGCCCATGAAATATCTCATACCCTCGACGTCTTCGACCCGCGTGGCATTGAGAATACATATCGTTATCGCGAGCCCGAGCCCATTCTGACCTCAGGCATAAAAATCGAAAACCCAAATCAGGCGCTGCAAGCCATCGAGCTACGCACGGACGTCGAAGCCGTCAATCTGTTGCGGGAAGCGCAGCTCCCCGACGACGCGTTGATCGACGGGCTTACGGCACTTCAAAAAATTTTGGACCCTAATCCCGAAGAGCGCGCCATCAACCCGCTTTATTCCTACTTCAGTTCGCACCCGGACGACCAAATGCGTCTGAGCGCCCAGAGGATCGCGCTGACCGCGCTGCGTTACATGCGGGGCGACAAGCCTGTGATTAATGACCCGATTCCTGCGGGGCTCGCGGCTGAGGGGAAACTCCTTCTTCCTGCGGCTCCTCAGGCCCCACCACAGGCTCTGCCCGCGACCATTCTGGAGACCATCGCGGGAATCGAGAAGATCCTGGCGGCGGCTCCTGAGAATATTTATAGCTGGACGTCAGATGCGTGGGGAGCGTCACAAACCACAGATTCGAACGGCCGAACCGCGCGTTCGGGCTATCTCAAGGATATCACCGACTTGATCATCCACCTCGACCAACTCTTGATCGATCGCGGCACGACCTTGACGGCGTCTGAAAAAGAAGCCGTCATCGCGCTCAATCTGAGGCTCATCGACCCGGCCACGGATGCCGGGATCAGTCATCGGGAGAAACATCGCAGCTTGATGGCGCGAATCCCGCTCTATCGATCGGAGGAATACAAAACCCGGCTGCGGCATGCGGCGGCCAGGTTCTTAAGGTTCAAGAAAATCGAGCAAAAAACCGGAGATGATAATGCCTTCATGCCGGTATTCAAGCAGCCGAGCATGGGCGGCATCAAAGCGCTCCAATTGGAGCTGCGCCGTTTTTCTAATGCGGCACCGCGGGATGTTTTTATAGAAGCCACGCAAGCGGCGCTCGCATCAGCTTTGGTGACTTGGATGAATTATGAGCCTGATGAGAGCTCTTTCCGAGGCTTGGCTGATTTTTCGGAAAACTACTTCGGCTACGGAGACCGGTTCGCGCCCTTCTTCCATGAACGCGTGCTGCCAAGGGTAGTCGCGCGAAGCCGCGCGAACTGGCGGATCGCATATCGCGAGGTCCAAGGAGACGAGGCATTTTCCCGGCTGAACTTTCGATACCAGGTCGGCGCAGCCTCACCCCAGACAATACGTGCTACCCTCGATAAACATCAGCGCGCGTTCCTGGATCGCCTAAGTCCCGATCTCCGGAATCGATATCGGGCCGTCGCGCGTGAAATCTGGAGGGACAGAGCTCGGTTCGCGGTGCTCGATCTCGTCACGTCACGGCACACATATTGGCCGATCGTATACGAACTCCTTGCCATCCCGCCAAAACAGGCTGACGCCGAGCTCAACGACTCCGTTAAAAAATTCGCAATGTCAGCAGGCTACGCGCCGTTTCTCAAAAGCCTAGTCTCCACTGAACTAGTCCAAAAGTGGATGCCGACCTACGCTGAGCCTGAATGGGCTGGCGACGATCTGTTTCCATATCTCACCGGCCATCAGAATCCTGACATGGTTTCCAAGGACCTGGAGAGCCAAGTAGCCCGGATTCTTGTCGCCGGAGGCTATCTGGACAAGAAACAGAGAATCCTGCGGCGGATGTACGGCGAGCGATTGTCCAAGGCTCTATCCGCTCGCGGCTACGAATCCCTTTCGCTCGAAGAGCTGGCGCGGATGAACGCCGAGGTTCTAGAAGCGCTTCAGGGGCGCGATGGCAGCGATCCAGAAGCCGCCCAAACGGCTTTGGATATCCTGGCTCGGTGCATCAACGAGTCGACTCTGCAGCCGGCCCATAAGCGGGATTTGCTGCGCCGGCTATTTATCGAGACTCCGGAAACGGGAAGAGACCACTTCCCGATGTATGCCTCGTGGTACAATGGCAATTCTCGAGGCTCGCTCCTGCCTAATGTCAAGCGCGTCATCTCGGAGCTGCTCCGAGCCGGCGTGGTCAATTCGTATGCCGACTTCTTGTCGCGGGCGATATTTTCGCCCGGGAGAATTAAGCATCCGTTGATATTCACGGACGACAACCTCAAGGTCATCGTCGCGCTCAAGGGCGAACTGCTTCAAGAACTCCAGGACGTTGTCGGAGCGACCGATGCATTGGATCGCTTCGAGACCCTCCTCGATGCCACGCTGGGGCAGGCCGCACATATCGACTACTCAATCGAGCGCAACGAGCATGCCAAGGATCGCATCAGCGCTCAACTGAATTCGCCAGAATGGTACGAGCTCAAGAATGCCTTTGCCCGAGCGCTGTTCGACCTGCCGGAAGACGCCGAGCGCAAGCTGAAGGCCTTCGCGACGATCACCGCCACGGGAGGCACTCCGGAAACCGACGAGGTCTTCGATCGAATTCTGCGCGAACCGCTCAGGAAGTCGGCGGATGCGCGCAAGAAGCTGGTGTCCATCCTCAAGAGCAAAACAATCACCAGCGGCACGCTGAGGGTGGCGCTGGCGCGGGAGGCCTTGGAATCGGATCTTCAGATTCTCGAAGGACGCGAAGTCGGAAAGGGAGAGTACCAACAATTCTTGGATGTCCTGCACGATCTAGTACCCCAGGATTCGTCGAGCCGCGACCAGCTCATCGAAGACTCGCTTTGGCGGCTGCGTATCGAGAATCCCGAGATCGTGGAGATGGCGCAAGACGCCAAAAGCTCGAACTGGCGAAAGGCCAATCCCAAAGCCATCCAATGGCTTTCCACGCATCAATGGCTCACGCAGGATTTGACCCCGGAGCAACGCCTCGCGCTGGCCGATTTCGTAGCCGACCCGCGCAATAAGCCCTTTCCACCTGAAATCGAGGCCGCATTCGATAAACGTTTCGCGGAGACCGAAGAAAAAATAGGCATCTTTGGTCGAGAAACTGACATCGCGCGCGCCCGCGAGCGGTATCGGCTCGCGGGCAAGCTGCAGATCCAGGCTTTCGCCCGCGAAGCGACGCCGAACGAAAAGATTCCCTCTATTGAAATGCTCTTCACCGGGGGCAGCCGTCCGCCGATGGAACAGCCCGGCTTCCAGCAACGCTTGATGCGCCAATACCTCGGTTACGCCCCTGGTTCGCTGCGCGAGCAAGTTCTGATCGCGTACCTGAACAGTTTGCCCGCCAAGGAACGCTCGGTGACGATGGCTTTCATGCTGAGCCGTAAGGGAGAGGCGGGAGCGGGACTCAAGCCAATTTTCGAGGTCTTCCAAACGGTGGGAATCAAGGCGGGCCAGTTGGGGGCGCTTTGGAAACTCTTCGGCAGCGAGGCTTCTCAGGAACTCAAAGAACTCAAGGACAAGGCCAATCCAATAGAGAAGGCCGAGATACTATCAATCATGCGCGCCGCTCTCACTCCTGAGGAAATATCCAAGATCGACCATCTGGAAGCGATCCTGGGCAGCGCCAGCGTCAAAGCCGTTGTCCTGGTCCGGCTCAAAAACGGACAAGAGGCGGTCATGATGGTCCGCAGACCGTATGCCGAGGAGCAGATCCGCAGCAACCTGGGTCGAGCTCGGGCGTTTCTCGGCGAACTCGAAAAGTTGGGCGTGGCGTTCGATTACCGAGCCATGCGCTCGATGCTCGACACCGTAGAGGAACAGCTCGCCGACGAATTGCGGTTCAGCCAAGAGGCCGAGAAAGTGGCCCAAGCCAAGGTTGTTTTCGAGCAGCTCAATAAGGAGATGCGCAAGGAACTGCGTGGCTGGCGCTTCATTGTCCCGCAGCTGTTGCCCGGCTTCGAGATCCGCGATCACCTGCTATTCATGGAGAAGGCCGGCGGCACAACGCTCAACCAATCCCCCGCATCGAAAGCCCGCCAAATCGCGGCTCGCTTGGTGCTTGTGGCCAGTTTCCGCGGCCTGTTTCGCCATGGCTGGTTCAATGCCGATGGACACGCGGGCAACTGGCTGATGGATAAAAAGACAAGAACCATCTATCCTATCGATTTCGGCCAAGCCGAAAACTTTAGCCAATCCGCGAACTGGTTCAAAGGAGATGAGCTGTATCACGTGGCTCAGTTCCTTCGGGCCAGCCTTTCGCGCAGCAAGAGGGGCATCACATTGCATGGCCTGGCGCTGAGCGAATCACAGAGGCCAACTCGCGAGCAACTCCGAAAACTCGACGAGGCCATCGATGAAGTCATGGCTCGAGATATCAAGTTCGAAGACAGGACCCTGGCGCTCGTGAGCGCCTTCTCCGAGAGCGATATCAAGATCAAACGAAAAGTTTCATTTGGAGCTCTCAAGGGGCTGGTGACTCTGGAACAAGAGGAATACGTGCCGGATTTGGAATTTACCAGGCAAGTCCGTCGCGAAATCGCCAGAATCCTGGCCGGAAAGGCTCCTGCGCTTATCGAGGACGCGATCCTAGCGATCCTCGGTCCCGCCCGCGCAACGGGCAGATAAATTTTTCAAAACGGGCAGTCATTTGCAAGTGCCTCTCTGAAACTGGGTTCTGGATGGGCTCGCCGGAGGGAACGATGATCTCATCGGGGTCGCTTATTGAACGGCGTTAGAACCCCGCTCCGGTCAACATCATAAAATCAATCTTCTGGCGGCAAGCGCAAAATGAAAAAAATAGCGGTTGAGGTCCTCCAACTGCGTCCCGTATTCCTTGCCTCCTAGCCAAGCGTCGCAAAGCAGCTCACGCGATCGGGCAAGCTCTTTCAATCGATGCCGCCAGCGCGGATCTTGAATTGAAAGATCCAATAGCTCAAGCGCCCTGCTCATGGCGCACTCGAAAAGGAGGGGGTCTTTATTTTGCCAACGCTGCGCCCGGCTGACCTCGCTTCCCACATTGCCCAATTGCTGCAAGAGCGACAATTTGGCCCATCCGCCCGCCGCCAGACCGGGATGCTGAATTTCCACAAGAACTATTGACGAATCAATTTCGAGACGATCCGCAGTATGCGCTGCTGGATCTCGGGGTTCTCGACGCCGCGCGAACGATTCTTCTGCGAGGGACGGACATTAATCATCGAATCAAATTTAACAGAGGCTCGTTTCAAAAGCAAGCAAGAAACTGGGCCCTGGCTTGACAAGGTTAGAACCTGGCTCTGCCTGGAATCAACCATGCAAGGACTTAAGCCACGCCTCAAAATCCTTCTGTCCAGCCTTGGCCACCAACTCTGAAAGCGATGTCTTTGTCAGAAAGAAACGCACCGCCGCCGCATACCGCGAATAAGCGCCTTTGCTCTTGGCATCAGCGACCTGAGCCAAGGCGTCATCACTCGACTTCAACACAATGTCTGAGCCTATCGCTTGACCAGCCGCTAAAACAGCAAAACCTTCAAAGAACCAAGCCGGCCCCATGGCATCTTCATTCCCATTCAGGATGACCACATGGAGACGATGCGCTATCTCATGGGCAAGCAACCGGGTCCAAGCATCCTTTTGCGCGGTCGCATATGCAGGACTGATGCGCGCATATTCTTCAGGGTGTACGGCCAGCAGAACCCGAGACTCAAGCCCTGCGACAAGACCTGCTGTCGGCAATGGAGTCTCCGCAGGAAGTTTATTCAACTCCTTCACCCGTTGCCACAAATCCTGTTGCGAGGAGAATATCTCAACCGTGTCGAACATGGATACTTGGGCCTGCTTTTCCCAACCATGACGAGCCGCGAAATCCACCACTATACTCTTGGCGTCCACAACTGCCCGCGCGAACTCCTTGCGCCTGGCAGTCAGCTCAGTGGAGACCTGCAAGTGTCCAAGGATGTATTGGGCTTGGGTGGAACTCGCTTCATGCCCAAGAGGGGGGAAAGCGGCGCACCCCTGAAGGGGCAAAAACGCCAAAATGCTCCACCATCTACTCATGCCAGAACCGATTTCCCGACGAAGGGCTTTATGATTATCAATTGGGGTCGCTTATTGAATGAAGTTAGAACCTGGCTGATACCATCAACTCCCAACCCGGCATTTCCCTTTCCCAAATTCCAGGATACAACGTTTCACTCATAAAAACAAATTAAGTTTTGAAAATAATCATTAGTTTGATATCAAACTTGCATTCTCCATTCCCCACCGACACAGATCGAATCAAGGCTGCATCCTCGTAGAAGTTCATGTCTGGCACTTGCGGGTTTGCTGCCGGGACCTCGGGCCCATTAAGCGCTAGGTCTTTTGCCTCCAACGCCGGTGCCCAGCGGCCCAGGCAAGGCTGTGGACGACGGACTATTCTCTATAACGAAGCCCCGCAAGGAGAATAGACATGGAGATCACTATCAAGAAAACTTTTGTAGTCGCGGTCGCGTCTGCCCTGGTTATGTCCATCCCGGGCCCCCGCTGCTGCCAGGCCTTGGCCGCGAACATGACCCAGACCAGAGTAACGCCGGTCTCCAGCGCGATTGTCCGCATAGTCGGCAACCCCATAAATAGTTTATCTCATATTTCTTCTCTGTCGGGATCGCTGCGGGCACCAATGGGGAATGCCGGTCTTAAGCCGCTCTTACAGCCGCTGGCGACGATCATCCCCACCAAGACGTCAGGCGTCGAATCCGAATCGCCGGCGCGGGATACGGGCTCTGCCGTTAAACCGACTGCCGCGGCCGAGGCGGCGCTCCCATATCAGGAAAGCCCAGCGGACAGCACGATTGCTCCGAGACCATCGATGACCGTGCCATCGTTGTCCAACGTCCAGGAGTTGGCTACCAATCCCGGCTCGGAGCATTCCAGCGATGCGCAGGCAGCGGCAAATGCCCGCTTGATGTTTGACGGCGGCAGCATTCACGCCTCGGGCGACGTCGAAGATGTCGTCGGCCGGGCGCCGACGAGCCGTTTCCCCAGACTGCACGAACAACTGGCCAAGGCCATGCGAAGCGCCGGGGCTGCCGGGGTCATGTTGTCCGCGCCGGCGGCATTGGCCTCGTCGGATTTTGGGATAAAAACCGTCTCCGCGGATTCTTCCATCTTCGTAAAATTCGTTCAATTGCTTTCTCAAGGAGATCCATTGACTTGGGCGGCGATCATGGCCAGCATCCCCGTGGGCTTCTTGGCCGCCAAGCTTTACAAGAAATGGGCTTTTTCGCGCAAGGAAATGACGGAGCTCCACCAGGAGTTGTCTTCCCCGAGCTGGCGGGACCGCAGACTGGCCATCAAGACGATCATGAAGCGCTCGCAAGGGATAATGATCGTCGATGATCTTCTCAGGCTGGCGCAATCGGACCTCAAGACGCAAGTAAGGGTCGCGGCCATTGGCGCTCTGGGCGACATGAAGCAGGCGGCCGCAGTAGAGCCTTTCATCCAGATTTTGACGAATAACAATGAGAAGCTCGCCCTGGCAGCGGCATCGGCCCTGGGCGACATCGGCGACCCTAGAGCCGCGCAACCGCTCCTGCAGTTGGCCCTGCGCGAGCGGGAAGGAGACCTTTTTGAGAGCGCCGTCCTCAATCTCCTTTCCATCGGCGATCCCGCGACCCTGCAAGAGCTCGGGCGGCGCGTGGAAAAGGACATCCTGCGCGGCCTTAGGACGGAAGACTGGGAACGCGCGACGTTCGCGCAGCGGCTCCTGGATGCTTATGAGGAGTTTGTCGACGAGGATGATGACGCGTCGCGCGCCATCGCCAAGGGCATAGATGCTGTCGCTTCCGCGGTCAACCAGGTCAACGCCAAGTCGCTGCTCGATGAAGCGCTACGGATCATTGGGGAGGGGGAAGATTCTCATTCGCATTTCAATGTCGGGACATTCGCAATTTGGAGCATGATCGCGACGCCATTAATGGGATTCATCATGGCGCAGCAGAGCACTGAGGATTCAGCGGAGGATATTCTGGAAACGGCAGGCGAAAACGTTCTCGAAGTCTCTAAAGCAGCCGCAAGAAAAATAGTCAAAATGAATGCCGCGCAATTCCAGAGCCTCTACGGGCCGGCCTTCAAGGGTCATGCGACCCTTCTTTCAGCGGCCGTGAAAAATCCCGACCGTCGCATCGCGATCCTATTGTCCCTCGGCGTGACTCCAGAGGCCATGGCGAGATGATGATTCGGGACCTGCGGGCCACAAATAATATGCGAGAGCAAAAAGCTTCAGTTAGTTCCGAAAGTTCACGTCTGGTACTAGCAGTATGAGTCAAGCCTCCGCCGATGCGCCCCAGGACAGCCTGTTCATCACCTCAGAATAGACATCCCGCCGATTGATGATGGCAAATATCCAGACTTCATGCTTGACGACCCTATACACCACCCGATAATCGCCCACACGCAGAGTCCAATAGCCCGCCAAATCTCCGCGCAATGGCTTGCCGTAGGATTCCGGGTGAGAGGAAAGGCGTTCTTGAATGGCTTTCGCCAGGCGTTGGCGAATGTCTCGATTAATGCCGACGATGTCCTTGGCTACCAGAGGATGGTAGACAAGGGAAAACATCACTTCCAGACCTGTTTGTGGGTCAACGCCTGCGCGCGCTTGAAGGTCTTGGCACGCTCTCGGGCCACGCCGACCAGGAAGGCCTCTTCATATTCTTCCAACGCCTCGCGAATCAGGTCTCGGACTTTAGTGGATAAAGACACGCCATCCTTCGTCGCCAACTTCTTCAGCGTTAAGAACAGGGGTTTTTCCAAAACGACATTCACTCTTGGATTCAGACTAGGCATACCAGAAGTGTATCAGAAGTGTTACACCTTGTCAAGACAAGAAATCTGGGGTCGCTTATTGCACGAGGTTAGAACCTGGCTGACTTTCGAATCAAGGACATCCTCCGCGGTTGAGTTCCTCGCCTCGATCCCGAGCTAATACGTCATCCTCTATCGTTTATTGCACTCGTCCAAAGCCCCGAGAGCTCCGCGAGTCGCCTCGGCACGCGGGCATTGTCGCAAGGCCTCCTTGAGCTTCGCTCCGGCTTCGGCCGTCCGCCTCTTAGCGCAAAGGGCCCGCGCCTCGACCAAAAGCGGCTCTATTCGCTCTTGGCCTTCATAATCAGGCCAAATATGCCACTCACCGCGTTGGCGTCTGAGCCAAACGACCATTTCTTTTGTAACCAGCTTGCCGCCAGGCGCACTGTCAGCAGAAGCGGAAATAGATTTCACATCGCCCAATGCACCTTCCTTGATTGCCTTATCCAATGCGGCACCAATAGCCTCAGAAGAAGGGAGCTTCGTGGAAATCTCGCAGACGACACGGGCCTGATCCCCACTCACATTCGAATCTTTAACACCGACCTCCCTACCTCCGGAAACAGATGCAAGCAAGGACATCGCTTCCGCAAGATGTTGAAAGTCAGAGTATGGCCGGCGCGCTTTATCGGCACTATCGAGCATATCGTAAGCTTGCTCGACATGACCGTCCAGAATCAAGCGCACATACTTCCATGCCGTGTCCTGGGGACTTGTCTCTTTCTTGGCGCACGCCCCGAAACACATCAGCCCAATAGCCACAATGACCAACTTAGGGCTGGCCCGGCCAGAGTTGGCGTTTCCAAGAGGGATAATCATCTAAAAAACCTGGGTGACTGAGGGGACTTGAACCCCCGACCTCCTGGTTCACAGCCAGGCGCTCTAACCAGCTGAGCTACAGCCACCATTTGAGGCAACCCGCTGCCGCGGCCATCCATTATAGATAATCCAAACGCACACCGTCGACAAAAAAGAAGGCCCAACCGGCCTAGGCCCTTCGACCCTCGCACCAGCCCGCGCGCCGGATATACTATAATCATCAAGAGGTAAACGACAATGAACAAGACAAGCATGGCCCTGGCGGTCCTGATCGCCACCCTCTTGGCCGCGGCGCCGGCGCGCGCCGCCAAGCGCGCCCCGAAACGGGGAGCGCCCATGACCTCGGTGCAGATGCTGGTCAAGGAGGGCATGACCGCGCTCGACTCCCAGGACTTCGACGCCGCCATCAAGAAGTTCACCCGGGCCTCGCAGCTCAAGGAACTCAGCTCCACCTTCTTCCTGCTCGGCTACGCCCATTACCAGCGCGGGTTCAGGTCCGGAAGCCCCCAGACCGCTGATCTCGCCGACGCCCGAGAGACGATCAACGCCTACTCCCAGGCCATCAGCCTCGATCCGAATCTCTCGACCCTCTCCGAGCCGTACCGCCTCTATCACAGCCTGGCCATGGCGTATGAAGCGCTCAACTCATACGATCCGGCCATCGACGCTTACAAGAAGGCCATGAAGGCCTCGCCCGAGAACCCCATGCTGCCCCTCTACGCCGCCCGGCTGCGCTATCGCATGGGCAACATGGCCAAGGCCGGCGACAACCTCGCGCTTTGCCTCAAAAGAGCCCGGGCCATGCACAAGCTGCCTCTGATCCTGCGCACCATCAAGACCGATCCCCTCTTCTCGACCCTGGTGGAGTCGCGCGACATGCAGCGCATCATCCGCAACGCCGAGGAGGAGCGCGCGTCCGCGGATTCTCCCGAAGAGGGTCCCTTGCGCGATTCCCTCAACGACCCCGGGCCTGCGCTTAACCGCTCGCTCAAAGCCTTGCCGCTTGAAAATACCGCGGTCACGGACGCTCTCTCCACGGCGGAGAAGCGCTTCAAGTTCCGCCAGTATCAGATGGCCCTAGACGCCTACAACGAGGTCCTGCGGCTCAACGCCCAGGCCCCAAGTCTCAACCCCGCGCTGCTGGCCATCGCCTACGAGCGCATGGGCACGGCCTGCAATAGGCTCGGCCGCTCCAGCGAGGCCATATCCCACCTTTGGCGTTCCTTGCAGCAGATGCCCAACAACCCATCCGTCTATTATCAGCTCGCGCTGGCCCATTCGGTCAACGGCAAATTCAAGGATTCCCTGGCCGCCCTGAACGAAACCTTGAGATCCGCGCCCTCAAAGCAGGAATTGCGCCGGTTCACGCTTCTTGCCAAGACCGACTCGGAGCTCGAACCGGTGCGCGATTTGCCCGGCTTTAACAGCATGGTCGGGCAATATCAAGGCGCCTTGGCCCGCCGCTGACGTCCCTATCGGCAGAGGCGGCCCGCATATCGTAAAAATGCATATTTCTAATATATATTTAAGAAACTCTAATAAGACTATTAGACACGGTAGTTCAAAAATGGTATTTTACGTTTAGCTGATTTTTATGGCGTATTCTAAAAGAGAAGCACCGAATTGCGACTGGTGCACGTTCCGCAAGAACTGCCTCTACGAGCTTCTGGGCTCCAAAGAATCAAAAAAAGCCTGGAAAGGCATGCGCGTGGCCAATCTCTTCAAGCCCGGAGAGGTCATCTTCCATGAAGGGACCATGCCCATGGGCGTTTACGTGGTCTGCACGGGCAAGGTCAAGGTCTACAAGTCAAGCCGCGCCGGCCAGCAGCTTATCACAAGAATGGAGCACCCCGGAGACCTGCTGGGACACATAACGCTCCTGGCGCATGACGGTCCCTATCGGGCCAGCGCCGAGGCCATGGAAACATCGACCGTTTCCTTGGTCGATGAGCAATCCTTCACCCAGTTCCTGGCCATGTACCCCAACGCCTCCCTGGCCCTCCTGCGGGCATTGGCGCATGACGTGCGCATGTCGGACAACAAGGCGCGCGACGTGGCCTTCAAGCCGGCGCGCAGCCGGCTCGCCGACACCTTGCTGCGCATGAAACGACCCGCCAAGACCCATCCCATAATCGCCGGGATCAAGCGCAAGGACCTCGCCGAGATGGCCGGACTCTCCACCGAGACCGCGGTGCGCCTTATCAAGGACTTCGAGGAACGCGGCCTTTTGCAGAAGAAGGACAAGGACCTGCTCATCATCAATGAAGAGCAGTTAAGCAACCTCGCGGGACTCAACGGCTAAGAGCCTATCTCCAAACCCGCTTTCGCGGCCTTGACCTTCGACTTGACTCTCAGGTTGTGCTTGATGACGCCGGCCAGCCGCTTGATGCCTTCATCGATCTGCTCTTCGCTGGGATAGGAGAAATTCAGGCGCATGGTGTTCTGCCCGCCGCCGTCGCAATGGAAGGCAGAACCGATGACATAGGCCACGTTTTGCTTAATAGCCTCGTAAAAGAGCTCGTCGGCGTTCATGTGCCCGGGCAGCCGCACCCACAGGAAAAGGCCGCCCTGGGGCTTGGTCCAGGAGACCCCCTTATCCGCCGGCATATAACGCTCCAAGGCGTTGAGCATGGCGTCCTTCTTGCTCTTGTAGAGTTGCTTGACCGTTCCCACATGCTCGCGAAAAACCCCTGATTTAAGGAACTCCGCGGCCATGAGCTGGCTCAAAGGGGAGGTGCACAAGTCCAACGACTGTTTGAGGATCGCCATTTTCTGAATGATCGCCTCATGGGCCAGGATAAAGCCCAGGCGCAAGCCCGGGGCCAGAGTCTTGGAGAATGTGAACAGGGAAATGACGTTGTGGGTCGTGTCCATCTTATAGAGCATCTCCGGAGCATCGCCCTCGAAACGTATCTGCCTGTAGGGCGAGTCCTCCACCAAAAGCACATTATACTGCTCGGAAAGCCTGATAAGCTGGTGGCGGCGTTCCTGCGTCAAGGTCACGCCGCTGGGATTCTGGAAGTCGGGAACGATATAGACGAACTTGTAATGCTCCTCGTCGCTGCGCAGCTTCTTGAGCCTCGCCTCCAACTCGTCGATGATCATGCCATCGTCATCCGCCTGGATGCCGATGAGCTTGGCGCCGTAGGAATTGAAGACCTGCAAGCCTCCGATGTAGCTGGGGAGTTCGACCAAAATGGGATCCGAAGGATCTATGAAGGTCCGGCCCACGATGTCGAGAGCCTGCTGGGAAGCCGTGGTGACGAGTATATTGGCCGGCGAGGTGTTGATGCCCTCTTCCTCGCGCAGGAGCTTGACGATCTGCGACTTGAGCTCGGGCAGTCCCTCCGTGGGGCCGTACTGCAGCGCGACCCTGGCGTTATCCTTGACGATGCGCTGGGCCATCTCCGCCATCCTTTCGGAGGGGAAGGTTTGCGGCGCCGGGAGACCGCCGGCGAAGGAGATCACCTCCGGCTTGTTGGTCAGCTTGAGAAGCTCCCGGATCACCGAGGCCTTGGTGCGGCGATTGACCGTGGCAAGATTCTTGACGAGATCGATCATCAGATGTCTCCTTATTAAGGATATGCCGGCCCCAGATGAACGATATTATACATCCATTTTCCCGAATTCAAACGAAATATCAAGGCGATGACGGAAAGTCCGAGTTGACCGCGATCAATGACCGCACTCAATGAGCCGGATCAAGTAAACGGCTTGATTGCACTCATAGGGGAAGAGACTCGCCGCGCTGTACAATGTAAGCGTCGCAGTAAAGGAGAACTCAAATGATCGAACTGATCCTGCTCGCAAGCCTGACGCCGATGACCCCCATTTCCAGGAGCCTGAACCAGGTCCAACCCTGCGTGTATCCCAACACCTGCGCCTCCCAAGCCGTTGAAGTCGCCCAAGTCCAACCCTGCGTGTATCCCAATCTCTGCGCCTCCCGGGCCGTGGAAGTCGCCCAATTCCAACCCTGCGTGTATCCCAACACCTGCGCTGAGAAAAAATCAGCGCTCCCTCAAGTCCAGCCTTGCGTCTGGCCCAACACGTGCCAAACAGTGGCCTCCGGGCCCTTCCAGACGTGCGTGTACCCTAACAAGTGCGCGTAGGCCGTTAAACCGACATTGCTTCGAATGCCCCGCACCGGGTATTCCTCCTATAAACAGGAAAGGAGGCTCACTGTTATATGCTAGATATATGGTTTAGATATATGGCCTGGCGCTTCCAGAACCGAGCCCGGCCTGTCCCAAAGATCGTGGAAACCGAGAGGCCCACGGAGCACGAATCACAGAGACAGCGTCCAATTTGGTAATCTATGCGGCTGATCCGCCCATGCCTGATTCGAAAATCCTTCTAGTCGAAGACGAAAAAGCCCTGGTCAAGGTCCTCAGGTACAACCTGGAGAAGGATGGCTACCGGGTGGCGACCGCCGCCGACGGCGTCGAGGGGCTGTCCGCCTTCTCCAAGGAAAAGCCTGACCTCATAGTTCTCGACATCATGCTCCCGAAGCTTGACGGCTTCGAGTTCTGCAGGCGAGTCCGGCAAAGCTCCCGGACGCCCATCCTCATGCTCACCGCCCGCAAGGAAGAAGTGGACAGGGTCTTGGGCCTGGAACTCGGCGCGGATGACTACGTCACAAAGCCTTTCAGCGTCAGGGAAGTCCTTGCCCGCATCAAGGCCATCCTCAGACGCGGCGCCCAAAGCGGCGCCGGATCCTTGATACGGGCCGGCGAGCTCGAAGTAGACCTGGAAAGATACGATACCCGGGTCAAGGGCAAATCCGTGGCCTTAAGCCCCAAGGAATTTGAATTCCTCAAATGCCTGCTCCAGGCCGACGGCCGGGCCCTGACCCGAGACGACATCCTGGAAAAAGTCTGGGGCCACGATCGGGCCCTGGACATCGACACCAACACCGTGGACCAGCACATCGCCCGGCTGCGCGGCAAGCTGGGCCCGGAATCGGACCGAGTGATCACGGTCAAGAACGTGGGTTACCGCATCCGCATGCATTAGGATGCCCTGGCTCGGACGCCGACTCCAGATCAAGTTCTCCCTGGTCTTCCTCGTCGCGATCGCGGCCGCCATGCTGTTCACGGATGCCTGGCTGGCGCGCTTTTTGCGCGAGAATCTATCGGCCGATTTCCCGGGCCGGATGCAGGAGGCCGTCCGCCGCTTGCATCATGGCATGGTTCTGATCGCCGCCGCCTTGATGCCGGTCGTTTTATGGGCGGCCCTGAGCCTGGCCGCCGCCATCAGAGACCCGGTCTTGAAACTTTCAGACGTCATCCAGCGGCTGGTCCAAGGCGACCTGGACGCGCGCGCCAATCCGACATCCAACGACGAACTCGGCGAACTCGGCCGGGCCCTCAACCGCTTGGCGGAAAGGATGCAGCGCGACATCATGCAGCTGCGCCGCTCCGACGCCGTGCGCAAGGACTTCATCGCCAACGTCTCCCACGAGCTGCGCACTCCGCTGGCCGCGATCAAGGCCTTTGCCGAGACCCTGCGCTGCGGCGCCGCGGACGATTCCGAACGCCGCCTGGAGTTTATCCAGGAGATCGAGCAGAACGCCGACCGCATGACGCGCCTCGTCGATGACCTGCTGGAACTCTCCGCCCTGGAATCCGGACAAAGACAGCCCGCCCGGGAGCGGGTGGACCTGATGCGGGTGGCGGCCGAGGTCGCGGCCAGCCTCAAACCCTTGGCCGACCGCAAGCAGCTCGCCTTGCGCCTGGAACCTTTCCGCGACATCCCCGAGATCGCGGGGGACCGGGGACAGCTCAAGCAAGTACTGACCAATCTTTTGGACAACGCCATCAAGTTCACCCCTGAAAGGGGGGCCGTGCGCATATTCGCCTCTGCCCGGGACTTGCGAGTGACCGTCATGGTCCAGGACTCGGGCACGGGCATCCCGGAAGCTGATCTGCCGCGCATCTTCGAACGATTCTACCGCGTGGACAAGGCCCGCTCCCGGGAATTGGGCGGCACCGGACTGGGGCTCGCCATCGTCAAGCACATCGTGGAGGCCCACGGCGGCGCCGTGGCCGTGGAAAGCCGGCTTGGAGAAGGCTCTGTTTTCCGCTTCACCCTCCCTGTCGCGCCGTCCTGACCAGCTCCCAGCCGTCATCCCACTGTCAGACACGTTTTATCCCGCCGCTATGGGGTCCGCGACGTCCGCAATGATATAGTTGATGCGAAATGCGAGGACGTGGCCCACACCCTCAAGCCATTATCGTCAAGAACGGGTGACGACATGGACATCACGATCATCCTGCTCATCGCCTTGGCCCTGGGCTTCGACTTCATCAACGGATTCCATGATTCGGCCAACTCCATCGCCACCGTGGTCTCCACGCGCGTGCTTTCTCCCCGCGCCGCCGTGTTCTGGGCCGCGTTCTTCAACTTCATCGCCTTCCTGCTCTTCGAGCTGCACGTGGCCAACACCATAGGCAAGGGCATCATCGATCCGGGCATCGTGGACACCCGCATCATCGCGGCGACCCTGCTGGGCGCCTCGGCGTGGGATCTGCTGACCTGGCACTGGGGCCTGCCCACGAGCTCATCCCACGCGCTTATCGGAGGGTTCATCGGCGCGGCGCTGGTCAAGGTCGGGACGGCGGCCCTCATCTGGAGCGGCATCATCCGGACCGTCATATTCATGATCGTGGCGCCCATCCTGGGATTATTCCTGGGGCTCGCCTTCGGCGTGGCGGTGGCCTGGATATTTCGCCGCGCCACCCCCAGCCGGGTCGACGGCCTCTTTAGAAAAGGGCAATTCATTTCCGCGGCCCTCTACAGCCTGGGCCACGGCGGCAACGACGCCCAAAAGACCATGGGCATCATCGCCATCCTGCTCTTCTCCAGCGGCCACCTCGGGCCGACCTTCTATGTCCCGACGTGGGTGGTCCTCTCCTGCCACGCGGCCATGGGATTGGGGACTCTCTTCGGCGGCTGGCGCATCGTCAAGACCATGGGCCAAAAAGTCGCCAAACTGCGGCCCGTGGACGGCTTCTGCGCGGAGACCGGCGGGGCTTTGACGCTCTATCTGGCCTCGGCCCTGGGCGTCCCGGTCAGCACCACGCACACCATCACGGGCGCGATCATGGGCGTGGGCTCGCTCAAGCGCATCAGCGCGGTGCGCTGGGGAGTGGGGGGAAACATCGTCTCCGCCTGGCTGCTCACCATCCCGGCCTCGGCCGCCATCGCCGGCGTTTCCTACTGGCTCATGAAGCTCTATCGCTAAGACGGCCGAATGACCTGCCGGATGACCGGCATGGGCTTGGGCTTGCGCGCGTCGATCTTGAGAGCCGTCATGAAGCAGGCCGTGGCTTGCTCCATCTTGGCCGCGTCGCTGCCATGAATGAGGGCCAAGGTCTCTCCCTTACCGACCCGGTCCCCGACTTTCTTTTCCAGGACAAAGCCGGCCCCATAGTCGATGGATTGCTCCATATGGGCGCGGCCCGCGCCCAGGATGACCGCGGCCTCTCCCACCTTGCGGGCGTCAAGCCAGGCGACGTAGCCGGCCTTCGGCGCCGCTATATCGCGCGTCATGCCGGCCTTGGGAAGGAGGCTTAAGTCATCGGCTACGCGAGGATCCGCGCCCTGAGCCTCGACCATCTTCTTAAAACTCTCCAAAGCCGCGCCGGAGCGGATAAGGCCTTGGAGTTTGGCCATGCCTGCCTTGGGCGTCTCGGCTTTCCCGGTCAGATGCAGCATCCAGGCGCCCAACGTGAGCAGGCATTGCGCGTAGTCGGCGGAGGTGAAGTCTCCGCGCAATATCTCCACGGCCTGGCGCACCTCCAAGGCGTTTCCCACGTAGCGGCCCAAAGGCTGGTCCATGGCCGTGAGCACGGCCACGGATTTGAGGCCCAACTTTTGCCCGGTCTTGACCAAGGCTTGGCTCAATATCCGAGCCTCCTTGGGATTCTTGAAGATGGCGCCGGCGCCGACCTTGACGTCAAGGACCAAGGCATCGAGATCCTCGGCGAATTTCTTGGAAAGGATGCTGGCGACCACCAGGGGCACGGACTCCACCGTCGAAGTCGCGTCCCGCAGGGAGTAGAGCTTGCGGTCGGCCGGGGCCAAGTCCTGGGTTTGGCCGAACATGCACACGCCGATGTCTGCGAGCTGACGCGCGATCGCGTCGATGCCCAAGCGGACCTTGAAACCGGCCATGGCCTCGAGCTTGTCGAGGGTCCCGCCCGTGTGGCCGAGCCCCCGGCCTGACATCATGGGAACGATAAGACCGGCCGAGGCCATGAGCGGCGCCAAGGCCAAAGACACGCCGTCGCCCACGCCGCCGGTGGAATGCTTGTCCACCTTGGGGGCCTTGAGTCCCGAGAGGTCCAAGCGCGCTCCGGATTGAGCCATCTCCCGCGCGAGACAAACGGTCTCCGCCTCGTTCATGCCGCGGCAGCACACGGCCATGAGCCAGGCCGCGAGTTGGTAATCCGGGACATCAGGACCGGCTGTCGCGGCGGCCTTGACGATGAACCGGATCTCGTCGCGGGCGAGCGCGCCGCCGAGGCGCTTCTTGGCGATCAGGTCGAGCATCCGCATGCGGCCCTCCCTCGGATCAGGCGATCTTGATTAAGTCCTGCAGGACGACGCGCAGGCCCTCCGAGACTTTCGCGCCCAGTTCCAGGACCTCGCTATGATTGAGAGTCGCGCCCTTCATGCCGCTGCACATGTTGGATATCCAGGTGAGGGCCGCGACCTTGATGCCCATCTGCCGGGCCGGGATCACCTCGGGAACCACGGACATGCCCACGACATCACCGCCCCAGGCGCGGAAGGCCCGGATCTCGGCGGGCGTCTCGTAGGAAGGCCCGCAGACGGCGGTATAGACGCCCTCATGCGCCGGCAACTTATGCGCATGGCATATGGCGATGATATGCTTGCGCAGTTCCGCGTCGTAGGCGTTGACCAGGTCCGGAAACATGTCGCCAAATTCTTCCTCGTGAAAGGCCCGCAGCGGGTTGCGGCCCATGAAGCTGATATGGTCCGTGATGGCCACGAAATGCCCGGGCTTTATATCCTCGCGCATCGAGCCCACGGCCGCCGTCAAGATCACGGTCTTGAGGCCGAGATATTCCAGCATGCGCAGGGGCAGGGCGATGGACTCCATGGAGTGCCCCTCATAATAATGAAAGCGTCCCTGCATGACCGCCACGCACCTGCCATGAATCTGTCCGATGATGAGCTTGCCCACGTGCCCGGCCACGGTGGGGCGGGGAAACCCGGGGATGTCGCCGTAAGGAATCGTTTCGGACTTTTCAAAGGCGGGGACGGCTTTGGCCAGGCCGGAACCCAGGATGACCGCGACCTGGGGAGCGGCACTAGGCATCCTGGAACGCACGTATTCGGCGGCCTTGCGTACGGCTCCTATATAGGTCTTGATTTCCATTTGCCGATTCTACCACATTTAGATAAAATGCGGCAGTCGTGGTTACCCTACAGCTTTCGACGAAGGAGCTGCGCGCGGACATCATCCGCATGATCGCGGCCGCCGGCTCCGGACATCCCGGGGGGTCGCTTTCGGCAATCGACCTCTTGGCGGTCCTCTACGCCCGGCATTTGCGGCATGACCCGAAGACGCCGGATTGGCCGCAGCGCGACCGGCTCATCCTTTCCAAGGGCCACGCCGCTCCCGCGCTCTACGCGGTGCTCGCCCATTGCGGCTATTTTCCCAGGGAACTTCTCCTGACCCTGCGCAAGCTCGGTTCGGCCTTGCAGGGCCATCCGGAACGGCACAGGCTGCCGGGCATAGAGGCCGCCACCGGCTCCTTGGGGCAGGGCCTCTCCATCGGCCTGGGCATGGCCCTGGCCGCGCGGCTGGACCGCGCCGAGTCCCGGATCTACGTGGTGGCCGGCGACGGGGAGATACAGGAAGGCCAAGTCTGGGAAGCGGCCATGGCGGCTTCGAAATTCAAGCTGGACAACCTGACCCTCATCGTGGACTGCAATAACGGGCAAATCGACGGCCATGTCAGCGAGATCATGCCTCTCGATCCGCTCGCCGACAAGTTCCGGAGCTTTGGCTGGGATGTCCGCGCCATTGACGGCCACGATCCGGCCGCTATCGACGCGGCTTTTGCCGCGGCCAAGGCCGCGGGCGGCCAGCCCCGCGCCATCCTGGCCAAGACGGTCAAGGGCAAGGGAGTCTCCTTCATGGAAGACGACGTGGCCTGGCACGGCAAGGCGCCCAACAAGGAAGAGACGGAAATGGCCTTGCGGGAAATCCTCCATGGGTAAAGCCACTCGCGAAGCCTTCGGTTCGGCGCTCCTTGACCTTTCCGAGAAGTTCCCTCAGCTCGTGGTCTTGGACGCCGACCTCTCCAAGTCCACCATGACCGCGGCTTTCGCCAAGAAGCACCCTCAGCGGCATTTCGAGTTCGGCATCGCCGAGTCCAACATGATCGGCGCGGCCGCGGGCCTGGCCCTGTCCGGCAAGATTCCGGTGGCGACGAGTTTTTCCTGCTTCCTGGTCGGCCGGCTCGAAACCATCCGCGTGGCCGTCATCCTCAACCGCGCCAATGTCAAACTCGTGGGCACTCACGCGGGCCTGGGCATCGGAGAAGACGGGGCCTCCCAGATGGGACTAGAGGACATCGCGGCCCTGCGCGGGCTGCCCGGCATCGCCATCCTGCAGCCCGCCGACGAGTTGGAAACGCGCCAGGCCGTGGAGTGGATGCTGGGCCACAAAGGTCCCGTCTACCTGCGCCTGACGCGCCAAAAACTCGACGACGTGCATAAGCCGGACTATCAATTCCGCTTCGGCCAAGCGGACACGGTCTGGCAGCCGGAGCCAAGGCCCAAGCATTTCCAGGCCACGATCTTCGCCTCGGGCGGGACCGTGGCGGGAGCCATCGCCGCGGCCACGGGACTGCAGCCCAAGGGCTTCGCCGCGCGCGTGGTCAACGTCTCCACCATCGAGCCCATGGACGCGGACGCGGTCGAAAAGGCCTGCATGGACAGCCAGCGAATCGTGACCGTGGAGGACCACCACATCAAGGCCGGCCTGGGCGGCGCCGTCTGCGAAATCGTCGCGGCCCTGGGCCAGGGCGTGCCGGTCGTATCCTTGGGAGTGCGCGAGACCGGCGAATCCGGAACCCCGGCCGAGCTCTACGAGCGCCACGGCATCAGCACGCCCCACATCATGGAAGCCTGCATCAAGGGGTCAGGTCTTGATATTTGACATTCGCAACCGGGAGGCCTGATGTCCGCCTTGACCGTGACGTTTCTCGTCCTGTTTGTCGTCTGCATGGGAGGCGCGGCCGTCCTCGACAAGCTGGCCCTGCGCTATATGGGCGGCAACGAGGTCTTCGTCGTGCGCATGGGGATCAACTCCCTGTTGTCCTTGCTCCTGTTCGTGGCGGGCTGGATTCCGGCCAAGACGGCCATCGCTCAATCAGGAAGAATGCCGGTCGCTCTGATCACATTAAGCCTGATCGTCACTCTAAGCGGGGTGTTCTGCTATATCAAGGCCATGTCCGGAGCCGAGGCCTCCAAGATCATACCCTTGAGTTCCACTTATCCCCTGGTGACGTTCCTTCTGGCTCTGCTGTTCCTGGGAGAGACGTTCACCTGGACCAAGCTGGCGGGCACGCTCCTGGTCTGCGCCGGCGTGGGGCTTCTGGCCCTCTAACCCGGACGTTGGGGCAGCGCTTCTTGAGGCTGCATGGCCGAGCCTTGGTCCAGCACTCGCTTGAGTTCCCAGTCGTAATGGTCGCCGAATTCGTTGATGCCGGGCGCGAGGAACCGCCGGAAAAGGTCTTGTTCGCCGCCTAACTCCGCGATGAAATCCTTGAGCTGCTCGCTGCGGCGGCTCTTCCAACGCTTGGCCAGCAGGCCATAACGGTACAACTCCATGTACTGGCCCGCGGATTTATCCCAGGAGGCGTCGGTGGCCATGGCCGCGCGCACGCGCCGCAAATGCTCGGGATGATCGTTGCGAAACACATTCAAGGCCTCGCGGATGGCGTTGAAGAACGCCTCGCACTCGCCTTGAAAATCCCCGATATCGAGCCAATCATAAAGATAGCCGCAGTGGCGCACCTTGGTCAGGCCGCCGATGGCGCGCACGATGGGCAGGGTGCCCAGCAGAGCGCCCTCATAATCGACCAAGCCGCAGGGCTCGAAGCGCGAGGGAACCAGGACAAAATCCGAGCCGGCCAAAATGAGCTTGGAGAGGGGCTGATTGAAGGCCTTGTTAAAGCAGACCCGGCCCGGGTACTTGCCCGCCAAGGCCGCGAACCCGGCCTCCAGGCCCTTGGCCGAAACATCCGGCGCCGAGGCCAGTATCACGAAACGCGCCTGCGCGTCCAAGGCCAGAACGCGCTCCATCACTGCCGCGATAATGCCGAAGTTCTTCTGCTCCACCATCCGTCCCACGGCGCAGAACACGGCGGGATAACCCCATATCGGATGGCCGAACGCCTCGAGATAAAGCAGGCGCCTGAGTTCCTGCTTGACGTCGAGGCGCTGCGCGTCAAAAACGTGATCCTCGGCCAGCATCACACTTTGGACTTCGGGGTGGGAGAATAACGGGGTCGGGCTCTTGGCCTGCAGGCCGCGCAGAACCTCCGCCTTGAGCTCGGGCATGCGCTGCGGCCAGTTCTGGGCGGAAAGGCCGTTGGTGATGCCCGCGACGGGAATCTTCTCGAAAAGGTCCAGGCAGCGGTTGGGGGGAAAGACCTCGACGGGAGCGGAGCCCTTCTGCATCCAGGCCCGGCCCTTGAGGGCCTCATGACTCTCGCGCAATTCGGCCGCGTAGCCCCAGTTGCCGTCCAGGTCCCCGCTCACCGTGGTGATTCTGCCTCCGTTTTCGTGGACCTTGAGCATGCAGGCCTTGGTGGGATTGAGGTTGTCAAAAAAATCGAAGTACTTATGGAACAGTCGCTCTCCGGGCAGGTTCAGGCGGGCCAGGGAGGCGAAGCCGCCGTTGATGAGGGGAGTGATGCCCTGATAAGAGGCATTGTGAATGGTGAAATGCACCGGGACATCCCTGAGATAATCGTCGCCGAGGTAAAAGGGCAACAAGCCCACGTGATAATCATGAAGATGCACGGTCTGGAAATCGCCTTGCCGGATATAACCGGCCATGGCCTGGGAAACGGCGCTGTAGAGCTTGATCCCCATCCAGGCATCGCTGGGATACACGGCTTGCCGGCCGGTCCAGCTCAGCTGCCAATGGTCCCAGAAGTAAAGGCTCCGGATGGACACGTCGCGGCGCGAACCATCCGGCCGCTGCCAGGCTTCGTTAAAGACATGCTCATAGACGTCGAATTCAAAGGCGCGTCCTTCAATGGAAACGGGCGGTCGAATAGGAAGCCTCGCGAGCCGGCTCTTGTCATAATGCGCAAAGCACGGGGAGAGAAGTTCGATCTCGAGCTCCAAGCCCTCCCGGTCCGCGGCCTTGATTAATTCTCCCGGCAGCGCCTCGACGACCGCCCCCAAACCGCCTATCTTGGTTCCAAAACCGCTCTGGATGCGCCCAATCTCCCACGCAGCCAGGGCGAGACGAAATTTTCCAGGCCGGCTGGAAGCCGCCCCGACCTCGGAATGCGCCGAAAGCGGCTTGGAGCGCTTCGGCTTTCCTCCTGGAGGAGGCAAAAACGGAATCTTTTCAGCAGCCATGGATTATTCGCCTCCCAGCATGACGCGCACCGCGACCGCGATGACGCGCACATGATCCTTAAGATAGGATTGCTCCGCCCAATCCATGGCCGAAAGCCTCTCCTCGAGGTAGGCTTCAAATCTTTCTTCCGCATAGCCGCTCTTGCGAAAGCCCTCGAAAACCATAAAAAGAAGCTTCAGGACATGGTCGCCCAAGGAACCGACATACCAAGCCGCCGGCCAATAGGACCCGTAGGATTGCAGGTTAAAGCGCAAAGATTGCGCGGCCTGCGGCACGAAGTCGATGGTTTGATCCCCGGTTTTCCCGCATTTGGGACAAAGAACGCCCGGCGCGAAAGGCAGGTAGAATGCCCCGCACCCGAGGCACTGATAACCGCAGGAAACATGCAGGGTCATAACGCCTCAAGCGCGTCGAAGGCGTCCGGAAAATGCTCGCACCCCCGCGGCGAGACCGCCACCACGTCGAAGCGCAAGGCAGCGTCAAGCCCGCGGCTCTGGGCATAAGCCTGCGCGGTGCGCACGATGCGATGCTGTTTTTCGCGGCCGACCGTTTCCTGGGCCGACCCGAAATCGTCGCGCGACCGGAATCTGACCTCCACGAAGACGACCATATCCCCGTCGCGCGCCACCAAATCGATTTCCCCGAATCTCGTCCGGAAATTTCGGTCCAGAATGGCGTAGCCGCGGGCTTTGAGAAATTCCTCCGCCGCCCGCTCCGCCTTGAGCCCGGATTCCTTACTCACGGGGCAAACCCAGTTGAAGAATAGGGCGGAAAGTCCGCCGGTGCACCGGCGCGGGACCGAGCCACGCCAGGGCTTGCCGATGGGCAACGGTCCCATAGCCCTTATGGCGGGCCAGACCGTAGCCGGGATAGCGGCGGTCAAGACGCGCCATCCACCGGTCGCGAACGACCTTCGCCACGATGCTGGCGCACGACACGCTCAGGGAAAGCCGGTCGCCGTCCACCACGCAGACCTGCTCCAAAGACAATCCCGGGATGCGGCGGTTGCCATCCGCTACCACAAGACATTCTCGCGGCAAGACGCCGACAGCCGCTCGCAGCGCGGCCCGACGCATGGCTTGGAGAGTCGAGGCCAGAATATTCGAAGACTCGATTTCGCGGGGATGGGCCCACCCCAAGGCAACGCGCGCAGCCTCGGAGCGGATAAGCTCGCACAGCGCCTCGCGCCGCCGCGCGGAAAGAATTTTCGAATCACGCGCCGCCCAAAGGCACCTCGGGACCTTGGCCCCGAGACGAACGGCGGCGACGACCACCGGACCGGCCCAAGGCCCCCGGCCCGCCTCGTCGACGCCCACGAGCCAAGCCCTGCGCCGGCAGGCGCGTAGGGAAGCGTCATACCTGTGCCCTTGCGGTGCGCCCAAGATACGCCGGATTACTTGGCTGAGGAAGCCGCTTTTACGGCGGCGACGTTGGCCTTGCCCAGGTTGGCGGCCTTCCCGGGCTTGCCCTCTTCCTTTTCCGCGGCGGGCGCGCAAGCCGCGCTCTTTTCCGCCTCGACGGACTGAGGCTTGGCCGCCTCGGCCGCGGGCGAAGGCTCGGCGCCGGCCGCCGAAGGAGCCCCGCGCACTTCCTCCTCGGTCAAACGCGCGGCGCGGCCCGTGAGCTCGCGCAAATAGTAGAGCTTGGCGCGGCGGACCCGGCCCGTCTTGACCAGCTCGATCTTCTCGATGTGGGGGGAAATCAGGGGAAAAGTCCTCTCCACTCCCACGCCAAACGAGATCTTGCGCACGGTAAAGCTCTCGCCATTGCCATGCCCGCGCCTGAGCAAGCAGGTCCCCTCAAAGACCTGGACGCGCTCGCTTTCTCCCTCGACAACCTTGATATGAACCCGCACCGTGTCGCCCGGCCGGAAATCGGGTACCTGCTTCTTCGCCTCTTGTGCCACCATGACTCCTCTCCTTATGCTCTCACTTTAGACTTTATCCCGCCTCTTACTATCGCAGAAGACGGGTCCAACCGACGCTGCTGACTCGACTTGCTCCGGGCCGAACACACCAAATCAGGACGCTTCTTGCGCGTCGCGCGCTGCGCGGCGCGCGCGCGCCAGCAGGCGATACGCTCATGATCGCCGGAAAGCAAGGCCTCCGGCACCCGGCGACCGCGCCAGACCCGCGGCCGGGTGTATTGCGGATGATCCAAAAGTCCCGACTCAAACGACTCGCAGGCCGCGGCGTCCGCTTTCTTGAGCACGTCCGGAAGCAGCCGCGTGACGGCGTCTACGACCATCATGGCCGGCAATTCTCCGCCGGTAAGAACGAAATCGCCGATGGAAATTTCCTCGTCGCAAGACCTCAGCACGCGCTCATCGACGCCCTCATAATGGCCGCAGACCAGGGCCAATCGGGACAACCGGGACAGCCGCCGGGCTTGGCGCGAGTCGAATCGCCTTCCCTGAGGGGAAAGGCAAACCACTCGGCAGCCCGGCCGGCGCACGCTGCTGATGGCGGCGAAAAGAGGTTCCGCCTTGAGCACCATGCCGGCGCCGCCGCCAAAGGGCCGGTCATCCACGCTGCGGCGCTTGTCCGTCGCAAAATCTCGAGGATTGACATACCCCAGTTCCAGCAGGCCGCGCGCGCGCGCGCGGCCCACGATGCTCGCGCCCAAGACAGGCTCGAACATCTCCGGGAATAACGTAATGATGTCTATCCTCATGACTTAAAGAGGTCAAATGTCAAATATCAAGACCTGACCCCGCCTTTAGTCTATGTCTACCACGATTTTTTTTCCGGTTTTGCTGGCGGCCGACGACACCAGAGCCCGGATGGCCCTAATGACCTTGCCCTTTTTGCCGATGATCTTGCCCTTATCGTCTTCGGCCACGATGAGCTTCAGGGTGACGGAGTCGCCCTGCTCCGAGTCCTGCACAGAAACCTGGTCGGAATGGTCCGCCAGATTCTTGATCAGGAAATGGGCCAGCTTTTTCATGATTTCTTCTCCGCCGGGGCCGCGGTCTTCTGGGCCATGCGCACCAGATTCAGGACCGTTTCCGAAGGCAGGGCGCCGTTCTTGAGCCATGCGTCGTAGCGCTCCTTGTGCAACTGCAGCTTCTTGGCCGGAGTCTCGCCGCGCGGATCATAGTTGCCCAGGACTTCGATGGGCTTGCCGGTCGATCCACGACTGCGCTCGATAGCGACCAAACGGAAGTAGGCCTGCTTGGGTTTTCCCGTCCTCTGCAACCTGATGACTACGGACATGTCTCCTCCTGTTCTAACGACTTAAACTGATCCTCCGCTTCCAAAAAAGGCGGCCTGGGCCCTTGCCTGCAGGGCACGGACGTTTGCGGCGATGTCGCCGGCTCCAAAGACGCCCTGACCAGCGACCAGGCTGTCGGCGCCGGAACCGGCGGCCGCGGCCGCCGTTGAGAGATTGATGCCTCCGTCCACTTGCAGGCGACAGTCTCGGCCGTTTTGGTCGATGCAGCGGCGCAGTTGGGCGACCTTAGGCAGCATGGCGTCCATGAATTGGGCCCCGCCGAAGCCCGGCTCCACGGTCATGACCAGCGCCAGATCCGCCTCTTCCAGAAAAGGGATCAGCCGCTGCGCCGGGGTGGACGGCTTTATGGCCACGCCCGCCAACGCACCCGCCTCCCGGATTCGCCGCAGCAGGGCGGCCGGGTCGCCGGCCGCCTCGACATGAAAGGTCACGCGCTGGGCCCCGGCGGAGATAAACCACGGGGCGACGGTCTCCGGGTTATCGACCATCAGGTGCACGTCCACGCTCAGGCGGGCCAGTCTCTTGACGGTCCGCACGAAGTCGGGCCCGAAAGAAAGGTTCGGCACGAAATGGCCGTCCATGACGTCCACCGTCACCCATTGCGCCCCGCCCAAGCCGACCTGGCGCAGGGACTCCGGCAGCCGCGCCATATCCGCCGACAGAAGGGAGGGCACGACCTCGACCGTCCGGGCAGGCGCCATGATCACAAATTCCTCTCGTCGACAAGGATGCCGTTGAGAAAAATCTTGACCTGGGCGCCGCCCGTCTCCTGGATAGGCAGGTCGATCTTGGAACCCGGCCGGCGCAGGCCGTTGAAGAGCTCTCTGTCTCCGTATTTGTCCGAGACCACGATGCGCACCAGGCTCTCGGCGCTGCCCTGCGGCACCTCGTAATGAAAATTCTTGACGGCCAGGCCGGCCTCGCCCGGCTTGCCCACCTTGCCGCTGATGACCACCGACACCCGCTCGTCGACGGAAAGCACGGCGTCCGCGGGCAGGGACTGGGAGAGTATGGTGCCGTAGGGAAAGGGCGAAGTCATGTCCTTCTTTTCACCCAAGGACACCCCGGCCGCGTTGGCCCAGGACTGGGCCTCCCGGACGTTCTTGCGCAGGAAGTCGGGCATGAGCAGGACCCCGGCCGGGGGCTGGCCGCCGGAAACCGTGACGTTGACCATGGCGGCGCGCTCGACGCTGGACTCGGCTTTAGGCTCCTGGGAAAGGACCACGCCCTTCTCGAAGCGCAGGGAATACGCCTCGTTGACCTCGCCAAGCACGAGTTGGTTCTGGCGCAGCAGCATCTCGGCATTGCGCAAGGGCAAACCCACGATGGCAGGAGACAAGACCGACTCTCCTCCTTGGCTGACCACGACGCGCACGATCTTGCCCTCGCGCACCACGGTGCCGGCGGGGGGATATTGGCGCAATACGGACCCGATGGCGACGGTGTTATTGAATTCCTGGCCTTCCTTGCGCAATCCGATGTTCAAGGGCGCGAGCTGGTCCAGAGCGGCCGAAATGGACCGCCCCTTAAGCTCGGGCATCGTCTGCGTCCGACGCGCGTGAATCACTCCTGCGATTCCCCATTGCAGCAGAAAAAAGACGATGACGGCCAAAAGGAGGCCGACTAATACCGTTTCCAAAGGACGAAGTTCCCCTTTAAAGATCATGCCAGAGGTAAAAAATCCCCCACGTTCAAGCGGAGGCCGTTAAGAAAATCCGCAGCGGCTACCGGCTTTTTTCCCTCGGATTGAACCGTGAGAAGCCAAAGGCTGCTGCGCAGACATTGTACCAAAATCCCGCCGCCTCGTTCAACGCGTACGATGCGTCCGGGCTCGGAGCCGGCGCCTGCCGGCTCTTCCGGACCGGGCAGACGCGTCTGAAGCACCCGCACCAGCCGCGGCGCCGGAGGCTTGAATTCTAAAAACGCCGTCGGCCAGAGGCGAAAACCGCGCACTCTGTCGTGCACCTCCCGAGCCGGAAGCTCCAAGTTCAGGCGGGCATCCTCGCGCCGCAGGCGAGGGGCGAAACTCGGCTCGCCTTTCTGGGGCTCGCGCCGCGCGCGGCCAGCCGCGGCGTCCTCGAGGACTTGCCCCAAGACCTCCAAGCCCAGCCCGGCCAGACGAGGCAAGAGCGCGGCCGCGTCCTCGTTTGGCGCTATGGCCAGCTCCCTCTGGAGGCAGATCGGGCCGGCATCGAGCTCGGCCTCGATCCAGAAGACCGTGACCCCGGTGAGGGTCTCCCCGCGCGCCAGACACCACTGGACCGGAGCCGCGCCCCTGTATTTCGGCAGCAGTGAAAAATGGACATTGACGCTGCCGATCGCGGGGAGCCGAAGCAGCGCCTCCGGAAGAAGCTTGCCGTAGGCTACGGCGACCGCCAGGTCGGGCTTGAGCGGCCGGAACTCGTCGATGGCTGTCGCGGGGCGGTCCGGCTGAAGAACGGGCAGGCCCAATTCCAAGGCCCGGGCCTTGACCGGCGTCGGTCTGATCCTCAAGGACCTGCCTACGGGCTTGTCCGGCTGGGAAAGGACTCCCACCACCGAAGTCTTGCGAAAGAGCAGTTCCAGGAAAGGGACGGCGAACGCCGGCGTGCCGTAAAAAAGAGTCTTCACGACCAGTTCTTGCGCACTTCCTTAATGAGCGACATGATCTTGAGCTTCTCGACGAATTCGAGATGGTCGATGAAAAGCCTGCCGTCGAGATGATCGACCTCGTGCTGGAATGCCTTGGCGAGAAGCCCGTCGGCATCCAGCTCGTAAGGGCGCCCGCGTTCGTCGAGCGCGCGCAGGCGGACCCGCGCGTAGCGATTGATCTTGGCATAGACCCCGGGAAGAGAAAGGCAGCCTTCCTCCTCGCAGACCGCGCCCGCGCGCGCGATGATCTCGGGGTTGATGAGCACCAGTCGCTGGGACTTGCCTTGGGGCCGCACATCCACGACCGAGAGCCGGACATTGAGGCCGATCTGGGGGGCGGCCAGGCCCACGCCCTTGGCCGAGTACAAGGTGGCCCACATATCCCGCAGCAGCTTCGGGAGCCCAGGACGGATCGCATCGTAGTCCACGGGCGCGCAGACCTTCTTGAGGATCGGCTCGCCGAGCTTGGTGATGCGCAGTATGCTCATCCTATATCTCCACGTCGTGCTCGCGTCCCTCGCCAATGACGCGGATATGGACGGGCTTGGTGTCGGCGCCCTGCAGCGCGCCCCAGGTCATGGCCAGACGCTCGAGTTGATGATCCACGCTGACCCGGCCCGAGATGCCCAACACCACCTGGCCCGCGCCCACGGCCTGGGCCGATTGCGCTATGGCGTAAAAGGGATCGTTGGAAACCACCAGCAAGGGAGTCACGGTCTTGCCGCATTTCTCGGCCGCGCTGATGACCCGGGTGAATACCAGCTCCTCCTCGGGGCCCAGGGACTGGATATCGCCGCCGAAGCTCATGCCGTGCTGGATCTTGCAGAAGAGCACGACCATGTCGGTCGTGTCGCTATCCAGCGTCTCCAGCGCCTTGCCCAGATGGTGCAAGCCGCGCGGGTCGCGAACCGCGACGAGGACGCGGTTGGGCTTGTCGATTTCGCTGAGCACGCCGTCGAGGGCCTCTTCGTTGCGCAGGTTGAGCTTTTCCCTGTGCTCGGCTTGCCGTCCTTGGCCGCGATTAATCCGTTCCGCGATAAAAAAAAGGGCGAAAAATCCGGCCGTAAAAACCAGCCCGGATATCGTCGCCATCTTCTTGGTCGCGAGATTGATGAGAGCGACGGATAAGAGCGTCAAAAAGATGGCGGAAAGACCGATCGGGACATGAACGTCGCCCACCTTCCAATTCAGGGGCACCATCCACTCGCGTTGATAGCGCGTATTAAAACGAAGCATGACGACGGAAGCGGCATTGAAGACCAGGCTCCAGATCAAACCGAAGGCATAGGCCTCACCCAGCAGATAGACGTCGCCGCGGCACAGGACGATGGTGGCGATCTGCAAACCCACGACCAGATTGATCATGCGGTGCGTGGTCCCGTACTTCGGGTGCAGCCAACGGAACCATTCCGGCATGATGCCGTCTTCCGCCATGCGATTCATGACCCCATTGGAACCCACGATGGCGGTGTTGACCGCGCCGCACAGTATGGCCGCTCCCACGACGACCACGAAGGCCTGCAGCATAAGCCGCAGCCAATGGGGCGCGGCCACGGACATGGCCAAGCCCGCGATCAGATTGTCGAGATACTTGGCCCGCACCGGGTCAGGGATGATGCTCACGGCGAAGAAGGATACGGAGGTGGTCAAAATGAAGGCGAAAAAGAAGATAACCAAGCTGGCGCGCTTAAGGTTCTCAAGCTTGGGCGCCTCCATCTCCCTATAGACCTGGGCCAGGGTCTCCACGCCGCTCATGCCCAGGAAAGCATGACCCAAGGCGATCAGAAGGCCAAACGCCCCGATTCTCCGGGCCCAATCCGATCCCGCCAGCCAACCCAAGGATTCCCGCGAAAAGGCAGGGCTCCCTGGCGGCCAGAAGAAACCCCGAACCCAGACCGTATAGAGACAGAAACCGATCATCACCGCGCCCACGGCCGCCGTGGCCCATATGATCTTGAGGGCCTTGTCGCTCGATTCCTCGATGCCCAGGATGTTCTGCCTCCAGAAATAGAGCACCGCCGCGATCGCGAACACCATGGAAAAAAGAGCCGGATTAACGTGCCAGTCAATGCGCGCGTAGGGAAAAACGGAATTCAAGAGACCGGCCAAATATTGCCCGGCGGAGACCGAACTGATGGCGCCCGTCAGCACATAGTCGAACATGAGGGCGGAAACCGAAACCTTGGCCAGGGTGCCGCCCATGGCTTCCTTGACCACCTTGTAGACGCCCCCGCGCACGAACATGCTGGAGCCTTCCATATAGAGAGCCAGCACGCAGGCGGAGAAAGCCATGACGGCCAAGATGAACCAGGGCGCGGCCTTGCCGATGGCCTGCTCCGCGATGCCTCCGACGTACCAGGCCGTGGAAGCCATATCGCACAGGACGATGGCCGCCGCCCTCCAAAATGAAATGAAGGTGAGCATGGCCGTGGTAAGGATCACCACCTCGCCGACGCGTCGGCCCGGCCTATTGGGCTTCAACTTTGCGGATGATCTCCAAAGCCGCGGCCGGATTGGACGCGGCCGATAGCTGCTCGATAAGGGAAGGCTGGAACAGCGAGGAGACCCCGCGCAGAAGCTGCAGATGCAACGGAAGCATCTCGGAGCGGTTGGAGGAGAAGAAGAGGAACATAAGCTTGATGGTCAAGTCGCTCTGTTTGGGGTCCACGATGCCCTTGGGCGCCAGGGCCAAGGCGGCCACGATATTCTTTATGGAATCCGTACGCGCATGAGGGAGGCTGAGGCCCGTGTCCAAGGTCGTGCTGATGCCTTGTTCCCGCTCCAGGACCTTGGCCAGGAACAGACGGGGGTCCTTGAGGCCCTTGCTTTCGCAGAGCCGGTTGACCAAGAGCTCGATGAGTTCGTTCTTGCCGACCCCTTCAGGAGCCCGGATAACGAGGTCTTCGCTCAAAATCTTTGAAATTCTGACCTTTTTCGGGCGCACCAAGCCAGGGACCTTGGCGGAAAGATTCTCCGGGGTTCCCAAAGCGGGTGGGGGAGGGTCTTTTTTATCAGGGAAGAACGGCAACATATATGGAGGCTAAACGCATTATAACACTCATCGCGGGAAACTGTCAAATTACTTCCCAGAACGCCGCGACAGAATGTAAAATAAGCTGTGCATCGCAAACCCTTGACCGGACGCACCATCCTGGTGACTCGTCCAGAGGATGGATCGAGCGCTTTGGCGCCCAAGTTGCGCCGCTTGGGCGCCCGGGTGCTCAGCATCCCGGTCGTGCGCATCGCCCATCCCTCGTCGACCCGCCGGCTCGACGAGGCATTGCGCCGGTGGCGCGCCTACGACGCACTGGTCGTGGCCAGCCCCAACGCCGCCAGCCGCCTGCTCGCGCGCGCGCGCGCCTTGAAGCTGAGGCTGCGACCCCGGCCCTTGGCCTTCGCTGTAGGGCCGGCGACCGCGGCGCCCCTGCGGCGCGAAGGCTGGAGAGTCCGCGTAGCCAATCCGCACCGCGGCGAAGCCCTGGCCCAGGCCATGGGCCGCGTTCGAGGCTGGAGGATACTCCTGCCTCGCGCGGAGGCCGGCCGGGAACTATTGCCCCGCATGCTGCGCCGCAAGGGAGCTTTCGTCGACGTCGTCACCGCCTATAGGACGCTGCCCGATCACACGGCGGCCCGGCTGCTGAGCCGGGCTGCCGGGGACAAGAACATCGACGCCGTGGCCTTCACCTCCGGCTCGGCCGTGGAAAGCCTTCACGCGCAGCTGCCCGGCCGGCTGCGCCGGCGGCTCTGGCAAAAAGCCATCGCCGCGTCCATCGGCCCGATCACGTCGGCGGCATTGCGGCGCCGAGGCATAAAACCGGCCGTGGAGGCGCCGCAAGCCACGCTGCCGGAGCTGTGCCGCGCCATGGCCCGGCATTTCAAGAAACCACGATGAACCAATCCCTGAAAACCGCGCTCTCGGACGCTCTCGACCAAGCGGATCGGATACTGCGCCGGCGCTTCGGCTCGGTGAGCATCACATATAAAGGCCGGGCGGATCTCTTGACCCAGGCGGACATGGAGAGCCAGCGCGCCATCCTCGGCCTTATTCGGCGCCGGTTTCCTTCCCACGACTACCAAGCCGAGGAGAACGCGCGCAAGGACACCGGCGCGGAATATCTTTGGATCGTCGATCCTTTGGACGGCACGACCAACTTCGCTCACGGCTATCCCGTGTGCTGCGCGTCCATAGCGCTGCTGCGCCGCGGCCGCCCCGTCCTGTCCGGGATCCATGACCCGTTTCGCGGAGAACGTTTTTGGGCCGAAGCCGGACGCGGGGCCCGGCTCAACCGGCGCCGGCTGCGCGTCTCATCCGTCAGGCAAATCGAAAAAGCGCTCCTGGTCACGGGCTTTCCCTATGACCGCGCTGAAAAGTCCCGATTCTACACCGAGTTCTACAGATCCTTCATGATGCTCTGCCATGACGTGCGCCGCAGCGGATCCGCGGCCCTGGACATGGCCTGGGTGGCGGCCGGCCGCGCGGACGGATTCTGGGAGTTCAATTTATGTCCTTGGGACGTGGCGGCGGGACTGCTGCTGGTGCGCGAGGCCGGGGGGAAAGTCACGGACTTCAGGGGCCGGCCGTGGCGCGAAATCCAGGATTTCGGCCGCCAGACCCTGGCCAGCAACGGCCGCGTACATCCCGGGATGATGAAGGTCCTCCGATCCTGCCTGGGAAAATAGCAGGCTCAGAAGCGAAAGGCCAAAGTGATTCGATTCTGCATGCCCAGGTCGCCGAGAGGCACCCAAGCGTAATCCAGCCTGAAGGCTCCAAGGTCCAGCCCCATCCCCGCCGTCATCCCGGTCAAGCCATCGATGTCGCGTCCATGGCTCTGGTCGTAACCCACCCGGAAAGCCGCCTTGCGCCGCGACTGGTCGAAAAACAGGAAGGCCTCCACTCCCAAGGAAACATAGGGGTCCTGATCCACCGGCAAGTGGACGTCCAGGCTCGAATCCAGGGCGGGCGAGGCGTGCCAGAGCATGCCGGCGGCCAAGGCCAGGGGCAAAGGGGCGGAGGCGCCGCCGAGTTTGATGGCGGGGCCGAAATTGGTCAGGCTCGCTCCCACATCCAAGGGCCGCTCTCCGACGAGACAGACGTTGCGCGCCTGGCCTCCAAAGTCCAGGGCCGCGGTCGTGCCGGACACGTCGTCAACCGAGGCACGGATCATCTTGAGGCCCCCGCCCAAGGAAAATTCATCGAAGCGCCGCGCGTACGCCGCGGACACGGCCAGATCGCTGGGACGGAACGTTCCCGCGGGATCGCCTTGTCCGTTGTACGCGGTCATGGCGCCCTGGGAAAAATAGACGAAGCCCGCGGCCAACGCCGAGGACTTGCCCAAAGCCTTGGCGTAAGCCGCGTAGCTGAGATAGGAGGACTCCAGCAGGCTGTTATAGGAAAAACTCAGGTCCGAGGGCGTCTCAGGCCCCAGGGTCAGCAATCCCGCCGGGTTGATAAAGAGCGCGTCGCTGTTATCCGCCCCAGCCGCGGCCGCGCCGCCCAAGGCCTCGCTCCTGGCCGGAAGAGCAAGCTTGAGAAATGCCGCGCCAGTCGTGCCGGCAGCCTTGGATGAAAAGGGGGAATCCGGCAACAAAGAACCCGCCCAAGCAGGCGCTGAGGCCGAGCAGAATATAGCGAGGGCTAGAACTAAACTGGCCAGACCGGTCCCTTCCTCGGCTTGGACGTCTCAGCCGGCTGTTCCGGCGTTTGGGGCAGGGATTCGATGACGACCGGGGAAGGGGTGGACGGCCGAGCTGGCGCTGGAGGCACGGCGGTCGGGGGCGCCGATGATTTGGTGAAGGGCTTGACGTCTCGTTGAATGTCCGGAGGAGGCGCTGCAACGGGCTTTGCCGGCACAACAGGATTGACCTCCGCCTCAGCCGGCTGAGGGACGCTCATTTCCGACGTTGCAACAGGCTGCGTCTTGGCCGCCGGCTCCAGGACGGCCGGCTGCGGCGCGGGAACGGGCTGAGGCTCGACCGCCGTCGCCGCCGGCTCCAAGACGGCCGGCTGCGGCGCGAGAACAGGCTGCGGCTCGACCGCCGTCGCCGCCGGCTCCAGGACGGCCGGCTGCGGCGCGGGAACGGGCCGCGGCTCGACCGCCGTCGCCGCCGGCTCGGGAACGCTCGTTTCTGGAGCTAAAACAGGCTCAACCTTGACGGATTTCGGAGAAACGGACTGCAGTGAAATCTCCAAACCCTGGACGACTGACGCCCCCGCGGTGTCCTCCGGTTTGAAGCCGCCCGCGGATTCCCGTTCAACGGAGGAGGTCCGGGTTCCGGCTTGGACGGCCTCGGCCAGTTCCGATATGCGCCGCAGCAAAAGGTCGCCTTGCGCCGCCTGCTGGGCGGCTAGGGATTTGAGCCCCAGTATCTCCTTGTCAAATTTCTCCATTTGCGACTTGATGTTCTGCAAATACACAACCGCCGGACTGATGCTTCCCGTTGAGGTCAACTCGCTGCGACGGCGCTCAGGGCCCGTGTAAGCGTCCCTGGAATGGGTTGGAGCTGACGAGTCCTCGGGGAAGGGACCGCCGTCGTTGGAAACGCCGACCGTTCTCCTCTCTCCAGAAAAGGCCGCCGGCTTAGGCTCCTCCGGAGGCGGCATCGTCAGGGTCTTCTCTTCCTGGACATCCGCCGGCGCGGCGACGATGGGGGTCACCACGGGCGTCGGAGCATTCATGGCGGCCGCGGACGCCGGCTTGGGCAACAAGCCGACTTCTTCGCCAGACGCCTCCGGCTCCTCGGCATCTTCGACGGATGCGCGATACTGACCCAAGAGATATAGGAAAAAAGCGGAACTGACCAAAAATCCCAAGGCGGAAATATAGAACCAGCCGTCTCCCCAAAGGCTTGTCATGGTGCAATATTATCGGATTGCCTTGCTTATGTCAACTCTCTCTCGAAACGCCTTCAACTGTCACGAAATCCTTCTTTTAAGTATAATATGGCCCACTTTGAGCGTTCCCATCGAACATCCCGCGTTACCGGCCGTCCCTGAACCTGCTGGCCTTCCGGGGCTCGAGGGCGGCGAGGCATTCATCACGGGAATCTGCCCGAGAGACCAGGCCGCCGCCCTGTCGGCCTCGCAGCTTCTGCGCCAGCGGATTCTGAGCCAGGTCGAAGCCGAGCATTACCGCACTCTGCGCACGGATAAGCGGAGACTGGACTGGCTGGCGGGCCGTGCCGCGGCCAAGGCGGCGCTGCGCCTCTATTTCCGCAAAACCCTGGGACATGACCTCGATCCCGCCACTCTGGAAGTCGCCGCCAACGCCCAAGGCGGCCCGGTCTGCAGCCGGCCGGACGCGCCGGCATTCTCCATCAGCCACTGCGCCGCCGGAGGACTCTGCGTCGCGGGCTTTAGCGGCCGCCTGATCGGAGCGGATTGGGAGACCGTCACGCCGCGAACGCGGGGGCTGGCTCGGCTTTTCACGCGCGAGGGAGAACTTCCGGTCGACCGGGAAGCCTCGCCGCTGGAATTAACCCGCCTCTGGGCCGTGAAAGAAGCGGTACTCAAGCTCCTCGGCCTGGGGCTGGCCTGCTCGCCTCGGGACGTGGAGGCAGTCCTGGCCCTGGGCGCGCAGCCGATCCGGTTCCATGGGGCGGCACGCGCGCGCTGGGAAAGCTTGGGCAGCCCCCGCGTCAGCATCGCCATGACCGACGACACGGACTCCGTCGCCGCCGTCGCTTATACAGGAGATTGACCCATGTCGACCGCTCCGCAAGCCCCTGAAGATCACGCCGGCAAGGAGCACCCCGTCGCGACGTGCCTGACGCGCCTGCGTCAACTGACCGATTCTTCCATGTCGGGCGGGGGTCCGGCCCGAATCCAAGCCCAGAAAGCCAAGGGAAAATTCACGGCCCGGGAGCGCATTCACTACCTCCTCGACGAGGGCAGCTTCCAGGAAACCGATCTTCTCGTCACGACCCAGGCCACGGACTTCGGGCTCAAGGACAAGAATCCGCCGGGAGACGGCGTGGTCACGGGCTTCGGCACGGTCAACGGCCGGGAGGTCTGCGTTTTCGCGCAGGACTTCACGGTCCTGGGCGGCTCCCTGGGGCACGCGCACGCCCTGAAAATCTGCAAGGTCATGGATATGGCCTACAGCAACCGCGTCCCGGTCATCGGCCTTCTCGATTCCGGCGGCGCCCGCATCCAGGAAGGGGTCAATTCTCTCGACGGCTACGGGGAAATCTTCTACCGCAACGTGAAATGCTCCGGCGTCATCCCTCAAATTTCCATCATCCTGGGCCCCTGCGCCGGAGGCGCGGTCTATTCTCCCGCCCTGACGGACTTCATCTTCATGGTGGAAGGCATCAGCCACATGTTCGTCACCGGCCCGGACGTGGTCAAGGCCGCCACGGGAGAGGACGTCACGTTCGACCAACTGGGAGGCTGCGAAGCCCACTCCTCCAAATCAGGGGTCTGCCATTTCGTGGCCGCCTCGGAGCCGGACTGCTTCCGGCAGGTCCGCGAGCTGCTCTCGTACCTGCCGCAGAACCGCTGGGAAAGGCCCGCGCGCGTGGCCAACCCGGACCCCGTGAGCCGGGCCATCCCCCTGCTGGAGAAGATGTGCGAGATGGATCCCCGCAAGCCCTACCGCATCCATCACGTCATCTGGCAGATCGCCGACGAACACAAGTTCTTCGAGGCGCACGCGGGCTTCGCCAAGAACATCGTGGTGGGATTCATGCGACTGGGCGGCGAAGCCGTGGGCGTGGTGGCGAACAATCCCGCCCATCTGGCCGGAGCCATCAACATAGACGCGGCGGACAAAGCCGCCCGCTTCATCCGATTCCTCAACGCATTCAACATCCCGATCGTGACCTTGGTGGACGTGCCCGGCTACTGGCCGGGCCTGACGCAGGAGCACGGAGGCATCATCCGCCATGGGGCGAAACTTCTGCACGCCTATTGCGAGGCCACGGTGCCCAAGATCGCGGTCATCATCCGCAAGGCCTACGGCGGCGCCTATATCGCCATGAGCTCCAAGCGTCTCGGCGGTGATTTCAACTTCTCCTCTCCCAGCGCCGAGATCGCGGTCATGGGGCCGGCGGGCGCCATAGAGATACTCTATTCCCGCGAGCTGGCCGCGGCGAAAAGCGACGCCGAAAAAACAGCGCTGCGCGCGCGGCTCACGGCCGAGTACGCGGCGAAATTCGCCTCGCCCTACCAGACCGCGTCGACGGGCTCCATCGACGAAGTCATCGAGCCCGGCCAGCTGCGCTGCAAGATCATCAGCGCCCTGCGCCTGCTGCGCGAGAAGCGCCAGCCCGGAGCCCACGAAAACCGGGGTAATATTCCGCTTTGATGTGCTATAATGGCTCCCGAAATGAAGGCTCAGATTCTGGTATGCGAGGATCAGCCCGCGACATCGGATCTCATCAGCGAGGTCCTGCAGGATGAAGGCTGCGAAATCCAGGTCGTCGAGAGCCTCGCCAAGGCGCGCAAGAGCCTGACGCGGGCCTTGCCCGACCTGATGATCCTGGACCGCAACCTCCCGGACGGAGAGGGGTTGGAACTCCTCAAGGAACTGCGCACCGATCCGCGCACGAGCAAGATCCCGGTCCTGGTGCTGACCGGACAGAACGCCGTGACGGACAAGGTCGCGGGCCTGCGCGAAGGAGCCGACGACTACATCACCAAACCCTTCCACACCGAGGAACTCGTCGCCCGCGTGGAAACTCTTCTGCGCCGCGTGGGAACCTTGGAGGAACCGGCCATGCAGGAGGCCGGGGAACTCAAGCTCGACCGCGGCTCGCGCAAGGCCTTCGTCAAGAACAAGGAAGTGCCCTTGAGCGCCAAGGAATTCGACCTGCTCTGGTTTCTCATGCACCGGCGCAACCGGGTGATGACCCGAGACTTCCTGCTCCAGCACGTTTGGGGCTACGAGCAGGGGCTCGACTTGAGCACCAAGGTCATCGACGTGACCCTCTCCCACCTGCGCGAGAAGATCGGGCCCACGGCCGACAAGATCGTCTCCGTGCGCGGCTTCGGCTACCGATTCGACGACTGACGCCCGCCCGCGCGACCCGGTTTTTTCGCCATCCTCCCGGCAAATGCGTTTTGCGCGAACTCCCAGAGCAGCCGGCTTGTCGTGCCGTCCGAAGATTGCGATCCGAGGGCGCAGCCCGAGGACCGCAAGCCCGGCGAGCCATTCCGCTCTCGCGCCGCGCCCATGAAAGTCCTTTCATGAAGTTGCGCACGCCAGCGGGGGACATGTACTCCCCCGCGATTTTTAGAATTTCCGTCTGGGGTATTGTCGCGCTACGCGAAGCACGGGACTTCGGATCATTACATTCGCGCATGATGGCGAAAATGCGACAGGTCCCTCTGGTGGTCTGGAATTGCCCGGCAGGACTTCCTGCGGTTTGGCCGGAGCGGGCCTCTTCTCCAGCCTCCGGCAAACCTGCTCCCATTGCCGGTCGCTTCGGCGCTTCTCCTTCGCCTTGGCCTTAAACCGGGCGAGCAGACCATCCGAGGCCGGCAAGATGACGAGCCCGCAGCCAAGAGCTCCCAGCAGGCGGCGCAGCGAACCGATTTGAACGTCTCCTCCTGACTCAACCCGCTCGACGAGCGAGCGAGGTACGCCTGCTCGCTTGGCCAGTTGAAGTTGGCTTACCTGGAGACCCCGGCGCAGCAGCCGTATGAGTCGGCCGGGCGCGAGCGCGGTCTCATCGCGTCCAAAGCGATTGGCGCCGTCGATCAAGCGCGCCAGCGCCTCGTAATCCTCCACGACCCAGCGCATCCTCATACCCATGGATACGAATGAGATCAAAAAAAGTTCCTCCTGTGCTTGCGGCTTGACCGCATGTAATCATAGGATTTCCGGAACGCGCGCTTTCATATTTTCGATCCCTTTGAGGCCCGCGCTTTCCCCAATGAAAGTACGGACCTTTAAAAAGGTCCATACCCTGTCGTTGCTTGTATGGACCCGTTAAAGGGTCACTGCCCGAGGATGACGGGGCGACGTTCGAGGAAGATCGCGGGCGCCCACGGCCGACAAGATCGTCTCCGTGCGCGGCTTCGGCTACCGATTCGACGCCTGACGCTCGCCCGCGGATCCCAGACTCTTCGCCATCGTCTCGAGGAACGCCTCTTTCTCGAAAGGCTTGTTGAGCTGGGCCCAGCCGCGCTCGCGGATGAAGGCCTCCACGTTGGGGCCGGGCGGCGAACCGGAGATGATCACGACCGGCAGGCTATCCAGGAAGCCCTCCCGCTGGGCCTGCTGGAAGAACTCGTAAGCGCCGACGCCGGGCATATCCAGGTCGCAGACCAGCGCCCGGGGCAGTTCCAAGCGCAGGGAAGAGAGAACTTGGTCGAAATCAACGCAAGACTCCACGGGCATGCCGAAGGGCATCAGCAGCCGATCCAGAAGGAACCGGACCTCCGGATCATCATCCGCCACGAGGATCTTGGAGACTGCGCGGCGCGGCGCTCGCGCCGCCGGCGCCCCGCCCGGCTCGAAAGCCCCATCGGTCACGATCGGCAGGCGAATAAGGAAAGCGGCGCCGGCGCCCACGGTGGTCTCCAAGGTCAGCGTCCCGCCCTGGGCCTGCACGATCTTGCGGCAGATGGCCAGGCCCAGGCCGGTGCCCTCGCCTTCGGCCTTGGTTGTAAAAAAAGGCTCCCATATGCGCTCCGCCATCTCCGGCGGGACTCCCGGGCCGTTGTCCTGAACCACGATCAGAAGCCAATCCTGTTGGCGCTGGGTGGCCAAGCGGATGCGGCCGTTGGCCTTGCCCTGGGACCGGATGGCCTGATGGGCGTTGGTCAAGAGATTGAATATCACCTGCTGGAACTCCGCTCCGAAGAGCATGGTCCGGGGCAAGTCCGGCGCTAAATCCTCATCGACCTGAAGGCCTTCGAGGACCCAGTCATGCTCCTTGAGCTCGACGCATTCCCGGATGAGGGCGTTGACGTCGCAGTATTTGCGCTCGCCTTTTTTTTGCCGGCCAAAGGCCAGCATGTCCTGGATGATCTGCCGGCAGCGGCGCGCGCTCTCCTCGATGCGGCCGAACATCTTGCGCGCGTCCGTCATGGGAAAATGGTGGTCCAAGGTGATCTGGGTGTAGCCCAGGATCGTGGTCAGCGGACTGTTGAGCTCATGCGCCACTCCCGCGGTCAAGGTCCCTAATATGGCCAGACGGTCCATGCGCTGGAGCTGCTCCCGGGTCTGCACGCGCTCACGCTCGATGCGCTTCTGCTCATCCTCCAGCTGGCGTCGCGCCTCGCGCTCGCGGCCGGCCACGCCCATGACCACGACCGCGGAGGCCGCTATGGTCGCCGCCTTGATGAGCAGTTCCAAGGCCTCGGCCCATATGCCCCGGGTCAAGGCCCCTGCCTGGAAGAGAATCAGGATGACGATCACGGACGCGGCCGTCAAGAAAACCCCGCGGCGAGCGAAAGCCAGGCAGCCGTTGAACACGGGCAGCAGATAGAGCACCCAAAAATAAGATTGCGAGCCGCCGGAAAAATGCAGGACCAGGGTGAGAAGCAGTATGTTGCAGCCGACGGCCAAGGCGGCGCGGCAAGCCTCCGCCGCGTAACGCGGCAGGATGGAGAAATTCACGAAATTGAAGGCAAGCAGGGCCAAGAAGCTGAACAGTATCTCGGGATAGACGAAGCGCGGATTCTCCCGGCCCAAAAAAGCGGCCATGACCATGATCAAGGCGAAGACCACTCCGTCCACCGGCCCGCCGAACCATTCCCGTTTCTCGGTCATAGGCGCCCGGCTAGCGCTCCGGAACCCGCACGTCGAACTCGATCGCCTGCCCTTCCTTAAGCTTATAGCGCCGAGCGGCTCCGGCCGGCAGTTCGAGGACGTACTGGGCCAAGCCGCTGACCCGGGAGACTTCCTCGTCCGTCGTCTTCTTCGTCGAGGGCCGCACGCGCTCATGCAGGCGGGTGATCAGCTTGTCCTGGCCGATGAAGACGATATCGAGGCTCACCCAGGTGTTCTTCATCCAGAACTGCATCCGCATCTGCGCCGGGAAGGCGAAAAGCATCCCGTAATCCTTGGGCAGGGACTTGCGAAACATCAACCCCCGCTCCCGCGCCGCCGGGGTATCGACCACATCCGCCTGGATTTGCCGGCCCGACGCGAAACGCAGCCGCGTCCGGGCCGGGGAAGCCGGGGCCGCGGCCGCATAAGCGGCCAGGGCGAGCGCGCAGCAGGTCAGTCGGATTCTTTCCATGGATGCCTGCCCCACAGACGCCGGCGTTCAGGGAACCTGGGCAGGTATTCCCGGTCCACCACCTCTTCCACGGCCAGAGCCGATTCATGGAGCCGGTCGTAATCCAAACCGTATTCCTTGGCGATGGCGGAGAGCTTGGCGCCCTTTCGGCGTTTGCCCACGGCCCGCTGCAGGGGCTTGCCGGCCTCGGCGCTCATGAGGATCAGCTCGATGAGCTCCTGCTTGTAGAAGCCGCCGCGCACCAGCCTCGTCAGGCTCACGACCGGCCCTTCGGTCGATATCTTGACCTGCGCCCAGACCGTGGCCCCGAAAGTCAGGTCCAAGGCCAAGGCCAGAGGCTCCGGCTCCGGGATATCCCGGCTGACCCGGGAGCGTGAGAACAATCCCGCGGCCGGGCCCACGCTGACATCCTGCGCGGACGCGGGGCTGGCGGCCAGGCACGCGGCTGCCGCCATACCCAGGAAGAACCAACGACTCCGGAACCAAGGGCAGGAAGCGCTCATAATATTATGGAAATTCTATCATAACGCCGCCCGCCGCGCCGCGTGAATGCTTATTTCGCGTGATGCGTCTAATAATACAAGGTGGGATGAATTCACGCGCAACGCTCACAAATGCGGGCCCAAAGGTAAGCCCTTCGGCCCATAAGCGACTAGGCCCTAAGACAATTTGGAACTGGCCCCAAGGGCTCACGCCCCCCGACCGCATTTTTCTTAGAATTTGGTCATTATGAAACGAACACCCCATGCCTCCGCCGTTCTTATCTCTTGCTTGCTGACGCTTTCTTCATGCCCTTTGCCGGCTTTCTCGACTACGGCGGTGCGCCGGGCCGTGCGGCCCGCGACTCCTACCGGCGTCATGGCCTTGCGGGCGAATTTATTCAGCACTCCCCTAAATGCCGCGGCCACGCTGCCCCTGGCCTCTCAGGCCGGCTTGAGGGCCGCGTCTATCCTGCCGCAGTCGCAGAGTCCCTCGATTATCATGGGCGCCGCTTCGGTCATAACCGCCGCGCCCGAAAGCCCGGCAACGGCTCTTCGGTTTCCAGCGTCTGCCGCTCAAGCCGAGATTTCAGCACCCAACGTCGAGAGCTCGGCCGTGGCGCCCAAGAAGAAGACTCAAGGCGGATCCCTCCTCGATCGGACCGAGGAAGCCGTCGCTTCCCCAAAACCGGATTGGAAGCGGACTTTTGATAATTCCAGGGCCGCCATAGGGAATCCGTCCGATCCCATCGTTATCGATGAGGCGCCGGCCCGGACCGGTCCCGGGAAAGTTGACGCGACCAGCGAGGCGGATGCTGATTCCTATGCGCTGCGAACCCGTCCGAACATCCATCCCGGCGCGATAGACGGATTCCGGTTCAGCTCCGATGGCCGTACGCTTTTCGGCAACGAAGCCCAGATCGAATCCGCCTGGGATGCCCGGACCGGCAAGAAGCTTTTTGAACGGAGTTGGCATAATGTGAAGGATGTCACCGCCGACGGTCTGTTGGCGGAGGATTTCAACGACTGGCATGGCCCGAGGCTTTTCAAGCTTTTCGACCCCGCCACCCGTCAAGAAAAGCTCGCGATCCCCGGCTGGTATCACGGCAAGATTGACGACCAGCATTACGCGATCGAGCAGCCAGGCGGCTCATATGCCATCTTGGATCTAAAATCGCTGCGCCTGACCGAGATGGAGGGGACTCCTTACAGATATTCGCGCAATGGGGAATTGATTCTGGCTTTGGGGTATGGCACGACATTTTTAGCCGGGACCAAAAGTGGTCGAGCTATAAGCCCGCGGCTCCAAGGCATGTTCGTGGCCGCTAGTCCGGATTTATCCCGCGTCGTCATGCGGCAGGAGCGCAAGACATGGTGGGGACGCAGAGTCGGCGACATGGTGCTCTACGATATGCCTAGCGGCAAAGAACTGTATCGCGCCGAAAATTACCGCTTCGCGGTATTCAGCAAAGACGGTCGGTTTGTGGCTTTTGATGGTTCGAGGGAAGAGCGGATGACGGTTGCAAAGGCCCGGACCGGAGAGGTTCTGTTTGCGCCCGATGGCAAACAAACCGTTGATCAATTTTCCCCTGATGGGAAGTATCTCGTCGGTCTTTCCGAAGGGGGCAGCAGCCCCGTATGGCAGACGCAGACCGGTCGCATCTGGGCGCGGTTGCCCGGCATATTTCAAGGATTTTCCCCTGACGGCAAGACTGCCGCCGTTTTGAACGTGACAGGGAATTCCTCGCGGCTTTTGCTATGGGATATCGAGACTGAGACTCAGAAATCGGCCTTGGACCTCGGCCCGGGGGGAGCTCTGCTCAGCAGCATCCATTTCAGCCCTGATGCCAAGCGCCTTTTGGTGGAGTATCTTCCGGGAGCGCTCAAGGATTCTGCTCAGCTGTGGGATACGGAAACCGGCCGGCTGGTCCAGGAAATTCCGTCTGATTGGGGCGTGACGATTTCCAAGGATTGGAGTTTGGCTGTGGCTAGGACGCATTCAGGCGTCAGGGCGCATCCCCTGAAGTAACCGACCGGGCGCGGGGACTTGAGCATTTTGCCGGTCAAGGAACCGGCGCTAGGCCCTATCGGGAAATTCCCGCCTCGCGCTTAAGGTGGCGTATGGCGGCGCGCGCCTCGTCCAGCCAGCCCCTGGTTCCCCACGGCCCCAAACGCCCCCAAAGCGCCCGGCCCAAATCATGCACGAAGAGTCCTCGGGCGGGGCCATCCGCGTAGATGCCGTCGATCGCGCGCACGGTGCGGCGATAAAACTCCTTGGGGCCGTCCGGATGCCTCTGGTGCAAGGGCCAGTCCACCACGTCGCCCACGATGAGTTGGGCGTCGGATCTGCGCACATAACGGCTCCAATCGGAGAGCAGCGCGCCGTATTGCGCGGCGTCAGCTTCATAAAGCATGAGAGCCTCCACGTCCACGCCCGCGTCGTTGAACATGACGGGATCCTGGCCGTGATGCCAGCCCTTGTCCCAGGTCAGCATAAAGGCCCACAAGAGCTTCTCCTCGCCCAGTTCCGCCTTGAGCCGCCGGATGATGCCGCAGACGCGATGGGCCCGCCACCATTGCCACGCGTCTATGAGAGCCAAATCCTTGCGCAGGGCTTTTCTGCGGGCGAAGCAGACCATGCGCTGCTCCCGGCTGAGGTGCGCGAACTCGGGAGGAGGGGAAACCACGCCCGCCATATCCCTATAGAACTCGTCGACGAGTTCCATCCCGCCCAGGGCGTTGCGGATATAGTCGACCCCGACGTAATCGACCCCGGGGATATCGCTGAAGCGCTTGAGGAGAGCGGCCACGTCCCGCACGCGGCGGTCATCCCCGAGGGAAATCGCCCGGGTCGGGATGATCCGGCCATCCGAGACGTCCAGGGCGTATTCATAGCCGGGGATGATATCTTTGCCGGACATGGTCAGAAAACACTGGACGTAAATCCCGAACTTGATGCCGCGGCGTCGGCACTCCCGCGCGACTTTCGGCAGCACCGGAAAATTATTTCCCAGCCACACCTCGCCCGGCTTCGCCCCCGGCGACCGGCCTCCCAGAATCCAGAAGGCGTCCGCCCCCGCGTACTCGACCCAATCCAGCATCCCGCGCCAATCCTTGGTCGTCCCGTCCGGGGAGCGGACCCGAAGGCCGTCGAGAGGCAAGTCGCTTTCCAATGTCATGACCGCGAAGCCCTTGGGCAGGAGCCGGGGCCGGCGGTAGGCGATGCTAAACGGCCGCGACTCCAGCCGGCCGGTATCCAGTCTTTTCGTCCCGGAAACAGCGGCGGCCGTGCCCAGTTCCAAATCATATTTCCCCGCGGGAGCGTTCCACGGGCAAGGCCAGAGGCCGGTCCACCGGCCCCAGCCGGCCGGACTCATCCGCACCTGGCGCAAACCCCCGATCGTCGCCACCGGCCGCCCGCCCCGGGTCACTCGAACCTCCGGAGGAGATTTGGCCCAGGCGCGGTTCAACGCCGGATCCCACGTGCTCAGACGGATTTGCACGAACTCGTCGTGCCGGTATTCGGCCTTCGCCGCGCTCAGCCGGACGCTGCGCGCCGCGCGCAGCCAGGCCCAGCGGCCGACAAACAACACCGCGTAAAAAGCCGCCAAAGCCAGGAAAATGAACTTGGCGTCCGGACGCTTGCCCAAGGAAAGTCTGCCCATGGAAGGGGGGAATGATACCAATAATTTGATATACTGCCAAAGTCCTCGCGCCCGTCGGCGCGAGGTGAAATCGCTGTCGCGAGGAGACAACGACTATGGTGACGGGACTCGTGCTGGTTCGGCTCATGGCGGGCCATGAGAAGCAGGCCTTGGCGAAAATCCGGGAAACGGAGGGGGTAGCCCACGTCACCGCGGTCTTCGGCCGCTGGGACTTGGTGCTCGACATCGAGACCCAAGACCTATCCACGCTCTCCAATGTCATCGTGCGGGGCATACGCGCCATTCCCGGCGTCATGTCCACGGAAAGCCTCATCACCACGGCCATTTAGGCCGTCGTTGCTCCAGCCGCGTTTTTCGGCTTTCCATTAGAAGGAGGATCGCTTCCATTCCTCCTGCGCTGGACGCCGCGGCCAGGCAAACGCGATGATAACCGACAAGCATATCCGGACCCTCAACGACCTCATCGACGCGGCCGCCCGTCATAGGGGACGCCGGACCGCGCTGGCAACCCTTGAAACGAAGCTCAGCTTCCGCGACCTGCGCCTTATGGTCATGAGCGTGGCCGCGGGCCTCCATAAGGCCGGGGTACGGCGCGGAGACTGCGTGGCCATCGTGCACCGCAACGGAATGCCTTTCGTAGTCACCTACTTCGCCCTCTCCCGGCTAGGCGCCGTGGCCGTGCCCATCAACTTCATGGTGCAGAAGCCCGACGAACTGGCCCACATGCTCAACGACTGCGGCGCCGTGGGCGCGGTGACCCAGACGGAATTCCTGCCCGGGCTGCGGCTCGCGGCGCGCCACGCGCCGGCCCTGAAAAATCTTTGGGTCAGCGATCCCCACCCGGAGCACAAACGCGACGATCATGCCCGCCGCCACCACGGCCAGGGCTCCCTGGAGCACCCCTTCGCGGACCTGGCCTCGGTGGACTGGCGCCGTTTGCCGCACACCCCGGTCGATGAGCGGGAGGTCGCCGCCATCCTCTACACCTCCGGGACCACGGGCGTTCCCAAAGGGGTCATGCTCACGCACCGCAACCTGATCACCAATTGCACCTCCGCCGCGGCGCACATGCGCCTGCGCCAGCGCGACGTGGTCCTTTGCATCCTGCCCATGTTCCATACTTTCGCCTGGACCGCCAACGTGCTCATCCCAATCCGCATGGGCATAAAGTTCGCGGTCGCTCCCTCCGTGACGCCGGCCAAGCTGTGGCTCAAGCTCATGGTGCGCCACGGGGTGACGCTGTTCACCGCGGTGCCGCCCCTCTTCGCGGTGCTGGCCAAGGAAGCGGTGGGCGTCAAACGCGTCCTGCTGCGCTGGTGGTTCTTCAGGAAAGTACGCATGGCCATCTCCGGCGCGGCGCCTCTCTCCGCGGAAGTCCAGAGGCACTTCGAGACCGCTTTGCGCGTCCCCATATTCGAAGGCTACGGGCTCACCGAGACCTCGCCCATCGCCACCATCAATCCTCCGGGCCGGCGCCGGCCCGGCACCGTGGGCCTGCCCCTGCACGGGGTTCAAATCAAAATCATCGACAAGGACGGAGGCGAGCTGGCTCCGGGCGAAGACGGCGAGGTCTGCATCCGGGGAGACTGCGTCATGAAGGGCTATTTCAACCTCGCCGAGGCCACGCAGGCCGCTTTCCTGCCCGGAGGCTGGTTCAAGACCGGAGACGCCGGCAGCCTGGACACCGACGGCTACCTCACCATCAAGGACCGCCTCAAGGACATGATCATCGTCAAGGGCTTGAAAGTCTTCTCCGCCCAAGTGGAGACGATTCTTCTGGAGCACCCGGCCCTGGCCGAAGCCGCGGTCATCGGAGTGCCCGATTCCTACGGAGATGAAACGGTCAAGGCCTACGTGGTCCTGCGCCCGGGCGCGCACGCGGATCGCGCCGGATTGCTGCGCTATTGCCGGGAACGCTTCGACGGCTACAAGCGGCCGCGGGACATCGAAATCGTGGAAGCCTTGCCCAAAAACGCCGTGCAGAAGGTGCTGAAAGGCGAACTGCGCCGCAAGGAGATCGAACGGCGCAAAGGAGGGACATGACCGCCGCGCCGCGCCGCAGCGTGGTCCTTTCGCCCGCGGCGGCCGGGCTGCTGCGCGCGGCGGCCCAACTGCTGCCCAAGCCCAGCTACCTGGTGGGCGGCGCCCTGCGCGACGCGCTTCTAGGACGGCCGACCCCGGACCTGGATTTGAGCTTGCGCGGCTCGCGCGCCGCGGCCGCGGTCCTGGCCCGGCGCTTGCGCGCGACCCTCGTGGTTCTCGATGAGACCACGGGAACCTATCGGCTGGTCCTCGCCGACAAGAGCGGCCCCATCCGCCACATCGACCTCAGCGAACTCCAAGGCCAAGATATCTCCGAAGACCTCCAGCGCCGTGATTTCACGGTTAACGCGTTGGCCCTGCCCCTCGACGAGGAGCTAGCGCAGACCGTGCCCATCGAAAAGATCATCGACCCGCGCGCCGGCTTGGCCGATCTGGACCGGGGCTTGCTGCGCTGCGAGAGCGAGGACATTCTCAAGCAGGACCCGCTGCGGCTGCTGCGCGCCTTCCGTCTCGGGGCGCAGTTGGGACTCGGCATCGAACAACGGACCTTGCGCTTGATGCAACGCCTGCGCCAAAGGGTCAGGCAGCCTGCGGCCGAGAGGATCGGCGCGGAGCTGACCATGATGCTCTCCCTGCCGGGCTGCTCGCTCTGGGTGGGGCTGATGGAGGCCACGGGCATCCTGACCGCGCTCTTGGAAGACCTGGAACCCATGCGCCAGTGCGCCCAATGCTACTACGGCAAGGCCGGAGTGCTCGGCCACACCCTGGCCGTGGTGGAGCGCCTGGACTTCCTGCTCGAGAATTTGGAGCGAGCCTTCCCGCAGGCGGCCGCGCCGCTCTGCCAGTCCCTGGGGCCGCGGCTGCAGCCGGGGCACGGCTGGCGCGCGACCTTGATGCTCGCCGCCCTGCTGCACGACGTTTCCAAGCCGGAGACCGCCCGGCGCATGGGGGGACGCCTTCGGTTTTTCGGGCACGACGCGACAGGAGCCAAGCGCGCCGCGGCCATGCTCAAGGCCTTGCGCTTTCCCAACGACACCATTGAAACGGTCGCGGCGGTCGTGGCGCATCACCTTCGCCCCGGGAACCTGGCCGCGGGCGGCGCGCTTTCGGACAAGGCGGTCTACCGCTTTTTCCGCGATCTAGGAGAAGAGGCCGTCGCCCTGCTGTTGGTCTGCTGGGCCGACCACGCCAGCTACCTGCCCCAGCGGCAAATCGAGCGTCTCCTGCCGGCCGCCTCCGCCGATCCCGACGCGTTCGACGACACGCAGGTCCGTCCGCCCGAGGCGCGCAAGACCCTGCACCATCTGCAGGTGATAGCCCTGCTGCTGCGCCGGCGTTTCGATTCGCAGCGCCGGCCCGTGCCCGAAAGGATACTGAGCGGTCACGACGTGATGAAGATACTCGAGATCAAGCCGGGCCCCCAGGTGGGAGCAACCCTGGAACGCCTTCGGGAAGCCCAGGCCGAGGGCCGCGTGGCGACGCGGCGGCAGGCCGTGGATTTCATCCGGCGTCTTAAGAAACAGAAATGCCGCAGCTAAATTCAGCCTTTTTTCGGGCCGCGGCCGGATTGCCGTCCAGCCTCGCATAAGATAGAATCTTTGCGCAGATGGGAAAAAGAGTTTTGGTCACGGGCTGCTCGGGATATCTGGGCGGCTTTTTGATCCCTCGGCTCCTGGAGCATCCCCTTGTCAACCGCGTAGTCGGCATAGACGTCCGGCCCGCCGGGTTGGCCGAACACCCCAAATACCGCTTCGTCAGCGGCGACATCCGGGACGAATACCTGCTGCGCAGCGTGCTGGAAGATGAGGACGTCGACACCATCCTTCACCTGGCCTTCATGAACGCCGACGGCGCGGAGCATGTCATGGCCCGGGAGACCAACCTGCACGGCACCCTGGTGGTCCTGGAAGCGTCCAACAAGAGCTCCCACGTGCAAAAACTCATCATCGCGGGATCGACCGCGGCCTACGGCGCCCGAAGGGCCAACCCGCCCCTGCTCGCCGAGACGAATCCCCTGCGCGCATCGGGTCTGGCCTACGCCCTGCACAAACGCCGCATCGAAGAGGAACTGGCCAGAGCCATGCTCCAGGTGCGTCAAAGTCTGAGGGTGGCGGTCCTGCGCCTGGCCTTGATCGTGGGACCGGGAGAAAGGCCGGGAGGCCCGGTTCAGCGGCTGCGCGACCTGCCCTTCGGCGTCTCGGTGCTGGGCCGCAAGGGAGCCATCCAATTGCTCAGCGAGGAGGACGCCGCGGCGTCCTTCTGCCGCGCCCTGGAGGCCGAGGGACTGCGTGGGGCCTACAACGTCGCTCCCGAGGATTCCCTCACCGTGGCCGAGATTTGCTCCATCCTGGGCAAGCGGCGCCTGCCCATCCCGCGCGCGGCGCTCTGGCTCGCGCTCTTTTTGGGACGGCGTTTTTTCGGCGCCACCATCCCGGAGGGCGTGGTCAGCTACCTCGCCTATCCGGTCGTGGCGGCCGGCAAAAAGTTCCGGGAAGCCACGGGCTTTGCGTGCAGCGACACCTCCCGGGAGGCGCTGACGCGCTGCGTCCAAAGCCTCCGGGCCGGCGGTCCCGGCCCGACGGCCGCGCAGCCAGCCGCGCCGATAGCGGATTTGCTATCCTGAAATCGCCATGAGCCAGCCTGATCCCATCGCGGAGCACATGCTCGATATCCTGCGCGCTCTGGGCGAAGAGCCTTCCCGCCCCGGCCTGCTCAAGACCCCGCAACGCGTGGCCGTCAGCCTGCGCGAGCTGACCCGCGGCTATGGCGCCGACGTGGACGCGGTGATCAACGGCGCGCTTTTCGAGGAAGCCTGCAACGAGATGGTCCTGGTCAAGGACATCACTTTTTACTCGCTCTGCGAGCATCATCTTCTGCCTTTCTTCGGCAAGGCGCACGTGGCCTATATCCCGGACCGCCGGATCATCGGGCTCTCCAAGATTCCCAAGATCGTGGAGGTCTTTGCCCGCCGGCTGCAGGTCCAGGAGCGGCTCACGACGCAAATCGCGGAGACCCTCGACGCCAAACTGGCCCCTCGCGGGGTGGCCGTGGTGATGGAGGCGCGCCATTTGTGCATGGAGATGCGCGGGGCGCGCAGCCTTCATTCGCCGACGGTGACCAGCGCGATGTTCGGCTGCTTCCAGAAAGACGCCCGCACCCGCAAGGAATTCCTCGAGCTGATCAAAAACAACGGTTGACGGGCTCGGGCGCGATGCAATAGAATATGGATCGTCGCACACGCGGGCGTAGTTCAATGGTAGAATGGGAGCTTCCCAAGCTCTAGACGTGGGTTCGATTCCCATCGCCCGCTCCATTTATCCTCAGAGACCCTGAGAAAAGCTCCCGAATCCGTTGAGGTCAAACGGGCTCGGGGGCCTCTTTTTGGCTCACCAAGTCTGTAGCTTTTGGCCCATCCCGCATGGAGGAAAGATGGGCGAATCGGTCCTGCTGTTCAACAGCCTTATCGTTATGGGTCATGGTGCCTCCTCGGTCTGCCAGAGCGTGAAGTGCTCTGGTAAAAATAGCCCTGGGCAGGGCGGAGACCGACATCTGGCCTTGAGGCCCCAAAGCCCCTGTGACCCCGAGCCCCAATGTCGCATCTCCTTCATAAGGTCAATAATAGTTTACCGCGCTGCTGGCTGGATGATTAAGGTCGGACCTAGGCCCTTTGGGCTCTTCCCTACCACGCAGCCCCTGGGCCGCCGAGGCCGAGCTACATCGGTGACCATCCTCAGCCCCGTGCCACAAGTGTCGTGCCACAAGATGGAATTTCGCTCATAAAATCGTAGAATCTCCTTCGACCATGGCATTTAAGGCACCTTCTGCTGAGGCCGTCACGAAAGCCTTCTCGGGCCTGCGAGGCGCCCGTTTCATTACTGCGGGAGGCTTCAAGGCCGTCTATGACTGCACCATTGAAGGGGTGCGACAGGCGTTCAAGCTGGCCTACATCCCGCCGGTGACGGACCCCCACAACGAAGAAGAGATCGCCAAGCAGAAGGAGGTGTTGACCCGCGTCAAACGGGAAATCGCTCTTCTTGGAAAGCTGAAACGTCCTGAGATCGTCAAGCTCGGCAAGATGGGTCCACAGCCGGTCGAAATCAACGGTGACAGCTTCGTCGCCTACTCCGAGGAGTTTCTTGATGGCGACAACCTCTGGAAAATCCTGCGGAAGGGGGGGACGAAACCTACAGAGGCGGAATTGAAAGCGTTGTTTACCACCCTCTTGCACGCGATTGAAGAAATGTGGAGCCTAAAAATCATCCATCGCGACATCAAACCCTGCAACATAATCAAGCTCAATGAGGCCGCCAGGCCCTTTGTGCTCCTGGACCTCGGAATCGCATACGTCATCGGCGAGACCGCATTGACGCACGCTGGCGTTCCGGCGACTCATCGGTATATCGCACCCGAAATGTTGCGTCCCGATTTTCGAGAGACGCTGGACTACCGCAGCGATCTCTATACCACGGCCTTGACGATCTATGAATATGCCGCTCAGCGTCACCCCATTGCCGGAGACCCCGAGGACATGATGATCACAATCTCCCGAGCGTTGCGAGACACGCCATCTTCGCTGCATGGATGCCGCCCAGATTTGTCTGAGGCTTTTTGCAACGTGATCGACCAGCTACTGAAAAAACGGCCAGCATTGAGACCGGGCAACCTTCAGATGCTGTTGCAGCAGGCAGGGGTCGCCCCATGAAACTGTTCGCCCAACACGGCGCTCTTGATGGACAAAAAGTTGGGGAGGGGCTGGAGCAGGGGCTGATCGACGGCGTGATCTTCAGCCCTCGCGACATCACTGCGGCCAAATTGGAACAGACGTTGGACACCCTGGCGGGGGATCACGCCGTTGCCGAACGGCTCTTCGACCCGCAGTTCTATGCGTGCTTCCTGGCGTCGGGTGGCGACGCGCGCCTGGGGAATTTGGAGGAAGACTACAACTACTTCGCGCCCATGACCCGGCGTGGCCTTGAGAAGGAATCTGTCGCCAATGATGTCCTCAAGCGGGCGCTGGAGTTTCAGGCTGGGCTGGAAGTGAGCGCCTTTATAGCTCCAAATATCCTGGTGCCTCGATCTTTGAACTCCATTGAGGCCGTGATCGCGAAGAACTTCATCCGCAACGCGGCAGCGGCTTGTCGTGCCCTGAAAATCAAGAAGCCGCTGTATGCCACGCTGGCCTTGTCCCGGGACACACTACTCGACCGCCAGGAGCTATCGGATTTCCTGGACGAGATAACCATGCTCGATGATCCGCCCCAAGGCTTCTATGTCCTGATCGGGGCCAGTTCTCCAGATGCCCGAGGGGAACTTGGAAGCGCGGATGTCTTGGCAGCCTGGATGTTGCTAAATCACGCCTTAAAGATCAATGGCTTCCAGGTGATCAATGGATACTCCGACCTCTACACTCCGCTTCTTGGCGCCGTGGGAGGTGATGCGGGCTGCACCGGGTGGTTCTCAAACCTTCGGACATTTTCACTGTCTCGATTCGGGCCGTCATCGGGGGGCAGGCTGCCGACCCCGCGCTACCTCAGCAAAAATTTGATTAACCGCATCACCTTCTTCGAGCTAAACCAGTTGCGGGAGCGTTTTCCTGCGGTTCTCAATGGGTTGGGAACGGATGCTTTGTATCCCGAAGGCGATGGATCAGAGCCACAAAGGAATCAAGAAGTCTTTCAGACCTGGGAGGCGCTACGCGCGCTCAATTCGAGCCTGACGGGCAAGGACATCCGGCAGAATCTAAAGCGGTTCCTGGTGGCCCTTGACCAGGCCGAAGAGCTTTACTCGGCGATCAATCGCGCCCGCTTTACGCTCGACACAAAGTCAAACGCGGACCACATCAAGCCTCTTCGCGACGCCTTAGAGGTCTTTCGGAGGTCGGCAGAGGTCGAACCTGCGGCATAACAGGTCGAGGGCGCGATCTCTGGCCGCCGGGTTCCGAGGGCAGTGAGTGCGTGGAGTAAAATACTTCACGATTTGCCCGTTGCACTTGTCGAACCCCCATAGCCCGACGCGCATCTCTCTTAGTAGCGCCAACTGCCTACGCGCTACCTTTGCCGCAGTAGTCGGCAATACCACAATGGACTGATCGGCGAAATAGGTGTAGCGGTAAGCCTGCTGAATCGCCCGCGACCAGTCATTGAGCTTCATTTCAAAGGCCATCAGTTTCGTCTTGCCTAGGAAAGGTTCTGAAGTCCTGCTCACCGTGAGACTCCTGGTCGTTGCAAAAGCAGCCCACACAAAGTCGGCGATGCCATAGCCGTTCGCCTCGAACTCGTGCCCCCCGACACCCTGAGACTTCTGCGAGGCCACGAACGCGCGTTGGAAGGCGCGAGAAAATTGATTCTCCGCTCGCCGCCGAGAAGATACGATCGGCAGGTTGCGGCGTGGGTGTGGAGTGCAGAAGGTCCGCACCTTGGACGCCAGTTCGGCTACTGCAACGGAGGCCATGATTTTATTATATCTCTCCTAGAGCCTCAGGACGAGTGGGGACATGGTTTGCCGCCTAACTTCGACGGCTCCGCATCGTCCAGGACCTCTGTGTCGTCCAGAAAGGGTTACGTGATGGAGCATGGAGGATGCTGACTCATGATAGATCATTCACTTAGGAGGACGCATGGCACAAGAACTGATGTCCTTAAAGGTGGCCACTGGGTCCAACCCGGCCAAGGTGGCGACGAGTATCGCCAAAAACATGCAGGAAGGCAGGGACGTGGAGACCATCTCGATAGGGGCTGGGGCCGCCAACCAGGCCCTCAAGGCCGTGACGATTGCACGGGGTTTGACAGCGTCGATGGGGTGGGACCTTATCATCCGTCCCGGCTTCCGTGTCCAGTCCCACCAATCGGAAC
>DMMY01000007.1 GCA_003452935.1 Elusimicrobiota bacterium | reverse complement strand
TAGGGCCTCTGCGGAAGTCGGGAAGAGAGGCCGAGAGAAAACGAGATTATGAGGGCGGACAGTCGGGCTATTTTTTTCATAATGGAGACATAATAGCGCAGACGCGTCGTGCGCCACATGAGTCTTTAGGGCTAGGCGGCCGTGGCAGACGGCCTATATTTTTTTTGGGACCTTTGCTCTACGGCACGCCACTTAAATTTATAGGTCGAAGCTTACGCCCAGGTCCCAATGATTCTCCTGGCGGCGGAAGAATTGGCCGAAAGGCGAGCGGCCCGCGTAATGGCCCAAATGCACGCGCATGAAACGCCGCTGTTCCTGCAGGCCCAGACGCACCCCGAAGACCGTGCGATAGCTCGTGTTCCAGCTTACGCTGGCGCGCGACTGGATATCCTGGCCCAGGTAGAGACAGTACGGCGCTTTTGAAAACAGCTTGCGGTCCGGACTCTTGAGCTCCAGACCCGCCTGAAGTCCCGGCCGGTGCGGGGAGGGGACCGTGTGCAGAAGATAAAAACCGCCGGCGTATATCCGCAGCGCTGCGGCAGGCTCGTATGAGGCCAGGGCTTTTAGGCCGTCGAGGCTGTAGCGAAAGCCTTGGTCGCCGGTGTGGCGGATATAGTCATCGCCTAGATGCGAACTCTCGTGAAAGAGCATGAATTTCCCCGAGACCTTTTCGCGGCGCAGTTCCAGAGGCAGGTTCGCGAAAAAATCGATGGTCTGAAATTCGTTGACTCCGCCGTTGAGCCTGAAGCGGGAATAAGCCATGCCTTCCACGGACCACTGCCAGTTCCATGGTGATTGATCGCCGGTCTGCCAACGCGTCAGTCCCCAGGAGTGCCCCAGGGCCACGTCAGCCGTATCATCGCCGTCTTGCCGGTAGTAGTAGGCGGCAATCTGGATCTGGCGCGGATCCGCCAGCAGGCGCGAGAAGAGCTCGTAGGGACGGGGGAAAACGGAATATCCTTGCGCGGCCTGGACTGGGACGCTGAGCACAAGAGCGGCAGCCGAGATGCAAAATCTCAGCGTGCAGGATCGGCCGCGGCAGGACATGGCGCTAGAGGGCGAATTTATAGAAAGAACTCGGCAAAAGAGCCGCGAGCCAGGCCAGGCGGTTGGCCAGAACCAAAACGCCTATGGCCACCAACAGAGCGCCGGCCGTCAGCTCTCCCCAGCGGATAAAGCGTTTGTAGCGGGCGAAAAAGCGCAGGAAGGCGTTTAGTCCCAGGCCCGTGAGGATGAAGGGCACGCCCAGACCCAGTGAATAGATGAAGAGGAGGCCGACTCCTTGGGCTACATTTTCCTGGGTCGCGGCCAAGGCGAGAATGGCGGCGAGTATGGGTCCGATGCAAGGCGTCCAGCCGAAGGCGAAGGCCAATCCCATGACAAAGGCGCCGGCCAAGCCGGGCGCTACGGAGGAGGTGTCCGCGCGCCGGGTGTAGTAGAGCCACTGGATGGGAATCAGTCCCATGGTATGCAGCCCCAGGACGATGATGAGCCCGCCCGCGACCTTGCTGAGAATTTTCATGTGCGCGGCGAGCAGCTGTCCGACGAATGAGGCCGAGGCTCCCAAGGCCGTGAAGACCGAGGCAAAGCCCATAACGAAAAACACGGTCGCCAGGGCGGCGTGGCGCGTGGCGTCCCGTTTGGAGGTTCCCGAAGAGAGTTCCTCCAATGAAAATCCCGAAATGAAGGAAATGTAGCCGGGAACCAAGGGCAGCACGCACGGGGACAGGAAGGAGGCCAATCCGGCCAAAAAAGCGGCTGCGATGCCCACGGGTCTCATGACGCCCAGTTTAACATTTTTCTATGATAGGGTTGAGCCATGGCTAAGACCCGCGTAGAGACAGATTCCATGGGCGCAGTCGAGGTGCCGGCGCAGCGTTATTGGGGCGCCCAGACCCAAAGGGCTTTGGCGCATTTTTCCGCCGGGGCCGGCCGCGACCTTCTCCCCCGGGAGATGATCCGCGCCCTGGGACTGGTCAAGAAGGCCGCGGCCCTGGCCAATGAGGAGTTGGGCCTCCTGCCGAATGCCCTGGCCCGGGTCATAGCCGCGGCTTGCGACGAGGTCGTGTCCGGGAGGCTCGACGAGCATTTCCCTCTTTCCGTCTGGCAATCCGGCTCCGGCACCCAGTTCCACATGAACGCAAATGAAGTCATCGCCAACCGCGCCATGGAGCTCGGCGGCGGCGCTTTGCGCATCCATCCCAACGACCATGTCAACATGGCTCAAAGCACCAATGATGTCTTTCCCACGGCCATGCACCTGGCAGCGGTCGAAGCTCTGGTCCAGGACCTCGTACCCGCTATCGAAGCGCTCCTTAAGACCTTACGCTCCAAGTCCGAGGATTTTAACGACGTGGTCAAGATCGGGCGCACCCACCTTATGGACGCGGTGCCGTTGACATTGGGACAGGAGGTCTCGGGCTGGTGCCAGATGCTGGACAACGGGCTTAAGCGCGTGGAACTCAGCCTGCCGCATCTCAAGGAACTGGCCTTGGGCGGCACCGCCGTGGGCACCGGACTCAACAGCCATCCCCGCTTCGCGCAGCTAGCCGCCAAGCGGCTCGCGGAGATGACGGGTTTGGCTTTTGTCAGCGCACCCAACAAGTTCGAAGCCTTGGCCGGTCACGACGGGCTGGTTTTCGCCCATGGCGCCCTTAAGTCATTGGCCGTTTCCCTCATCAAGATCGCCAATGACGTGCGTTGGCTGGCGTCCGGGCCCCGGGCCGGACTGGCCGAGCTTCGCATTCCCGCCAACGAGCCCGGCTCTTCCATCATGCCCGGCAAGGTCAATGCCAGCCAGTGCGAGGCCCTGCTCATGGTTTGCTACCAAGTCTTGGGCCACGACGCGGCCGTGACGGCTGCCGGCGCCTCCGGCAACTTTGAGCTCAATGCGGCCAAGCCTCTGATCATGCGCGATATCCTGCAATCCGCCCGGCTTCTGGCCGCCGCGCTCAGGAACTTCGATGAGCATTGCTGCCGAGGCTTGGAGGCGGACCGGGAGCGCATCACCGAGCTCATGAGCCGCAGCCTCATGCTCGTGACCGCCCTGAGCCCGCGCATCGGCTACGATCAGGCGGCTCGTATCGCCCGCATCGCCCATGCCCAAGGGCTCAGCCTCAAGCAAGCGGCGGTCCAGCTTGGGCTCTTGACCGCCGAGCAGTTCGAGGCCTGGGTTCGCCCCCAGGATATGACGCGCCCCACGCTATGAACATGGAAAAGCAGCAGTCCGAACTTATACGACGCATCGCCTCGGTGGTGGGGCATGAATTGCGCAATCCATTGGCCGTGATCAACAACTCCGCCTACTTCGTCAAGACGAAGCTGGGCTCGGCCAAGGACAGGGACCCAAAGGTGGAAAAGCATTTGGGCATCATCGCCGCGGAAATATCCCGGGCTGACCGCTTGATCGCGGATATGCTGGCTTTTTCCCGGCCTCTGGAACCCAAGCTGGAGCCGGTTGATTTGCGGGCCATGGCGGACGAGGCGCTCAAGGCCTGCGTTCTGCCCGAGCACATCAAGGTCAAGCGGGAAGGCCCCAAGGTCAAGATCATGGTCCTGGCGGACGCCAGGGTTCTCACGGATGCCTTGCGCCGCATCATCGACAACGCCATCGAAGCCCTGCCCGGCGCCGGCAGCATAACGGTCGCGGTCGGGGCGGGCGACGACGCGGCTTTCGCCGAGGTCCGCGACACGGGACCGGGCTTCAAGGCTGAAATCCGGGATCGCATCTTTGAGCCGTTCTTCACCGCCAAGCCGCGCGGTTTGGGCCTGGGCCTGGCCATGGCCCGGAAGGCCGCGGTATCTCACCGGGGCCGCATCGAGGCCAAAAACGCGCCTGACGGCGGCGCCTCGGTCACATTGTTCGTTCCTAAATCACGGCCTCTATGAGCAGGACCTTTTCCGATTCGCTCCAAGAGGTGCTCGCCGGGCGCGCCTTGGAAACGGACCGCGCCAGGCGGGCGCTCGGCTTCGTTATAGACGGGGGCGCTACCGCGGCGCAGGCCGGCGCCTTTGTCGCGGGCCTGGCTCTGCGCGGAGTCACCTGCGACGAGATCGTGGGATTCGCCCAGGCGGTGCGCGAGCGCAGCCTGAAGGCGAAACCGTCGCGCGCGCCGCTGCTGGAGACCTGCGGCACGGGCTCGGCCGTCGCCTTCAATATTTCGACGACCGTGGCCTTCATCGCGGCCGGCGCCGGCGTCGCGGTCGCCAAGCAGGTGAGCCGCGCGGTCTTGGGGCGCTGCGGCTCCGCCGACGTGCTCGATGCCCTGGGCGTGCGCGTGGACTTGCCGCCGGAGTCAGCGGCTCGCTGCGTGGACGAGGCCGGGATCGGCTTTTTCCTGTCCAGCCGTTTTCACCCCGCGCTCCAGAGCGTCGCGTCTCTCCGGCAGGATCTCGGCGCGCGCACGTTTTTCGACCTCGTCGAGCCCCTGGCCAATCCCGCCGGAGCCCGGCTTCAGCTCCTGGGGGTCTATTCCACGGCTTTGGTCCCCGTGCTGGCGCGCGCTCTCAAGGCTCTGGGCAGCGACTCCGCCGTGGTCGTAAGCTCGCGCGACGGCCTTGACGAGTTTTCCCTGGCCGCTCCCTCCGTGGTGGCCCGTCTGCGTGGGGAGCGCATCGAGGAGTACGAGGTCGACGCCGCGGCCCTAGGGCTGCTCCGCCGCCAGGCGACGGAAACGGCCGGAGGCGACGCCGCGGCCAACGCCAAGATACTGCTCGCGATCCTGAAAGGAGAGCGCAGCGCGGCTTTTGAGGTGGCCCTGCTCAACGCGGCCGCGGCCCTGATCGTGGCGGGCAAGGCCGCGGATTTTAAGGAAGGCTTGGCCATGGCCACGGAATCCGTGGACAGCTGCCGGGCGCTGGGAGCCTTGGAAGGCGTAAAGAAAGCGAGCCTAGCCTAGCTAGAAAAGCAGGCGGACGAGAAGGTCATAGCCGGCCAGCGTTGGTATGGCGCCCAGGGTGCTGACCAGGATCGCTTCGGCCACCAGTTCCTCGTCGAGTCCCAGTTTCTGGGCGATGACGAAATTAGTCACGGCCAAAGGCATCATGGCTTCGAGCAAAGAGACCTGGGCTTCCAAGCCGGACACGCCCAGGAGGCGCAGGCATCCGGCCGCGAGCGCCGGGAAAACCAGGAGCTTGCCCAGGCTCATGGCGGCCAAGGAGCCGATGTCGCGGCCGATCCGCTTGCCGTTCAGGAAAGCGCCCACGGCGAAGAGCGCCAGAGGAGCGGTCGAGCTTCCTACCAAGGCGGCGACGTCGTCGAGCGGACGCGGCAGCCGCGATCCGAAAAAGGACAGCGCGGCTCCGGCCAGAGAGCTCCAAAGGATCGAGTTGGTAAAAAGCATGGTCCTGGCCAGGCCTCGGCCCCGGCGGCCCGCGGCCCAGCACGCGGCCGGAATGCCGAGCGTGAAGACGACGAAATAATGGACCGAGGTAACGGCCGCGGCCAGGGCCACGGCCGGCGAACCCAAACGCAGGGCCACGACGGGGAAGCCGAGATATACGGTATTTCCGAAGGCGGCGGTGACGAGCAACTCGCCCGCGAGCTTGACTCGGAGCGCTCCGGCTTTCCATAGCCCCACGACTATAAGCAGGACCATGATCGCGGGCAAGGCATTGGCGGCCACGAGCCGCCAATCCGTCCCGGAGAGGCCGGCGGTGGTCATCTTATCCAGGATCAGGGCGGGCATGGCGAAATAGTAAAGGTAGTCGTTGAAGGGCTTTTCCGCCCCCGGGCCGAGGACCTTGAGTTCTCGGGCCAGCCAGCCGAGGCCTACGACGGCGAAGGAAACGATGACGGGGAGGAGCATCGGTTAAAAAGAGCTTAACACTAGGATTTGAGCGCAAAGCACGCGCAAGAGCATGACCAGCGGATAGACCGTGGCGTAGGCGATCGAAGTCGCGCTGCAAGGGGACAGGGAGTTGGCGAAGGAAAGCGCTGGAGGGTCGGTCATGCTTCCCGCCAAGAGTCCGCATAGGGAGAAATAATTGAGGCGGTATTTCAGGCGCGCGACCACGGCGACGATGGCGAGCGGCAAAAAAGTCACCAGGGCCCCGCAAGCCATCCATTGCAGGCCATGGCCGTGCCTGAGCGTGCTGAAGAATTGATCCCCGGCGCGCAACCCCACGCAGGAAAGAAACAGGATAATGCCCAATTCACGCAGCATGAAGTTGGCGCTGATGGGCATATACCACGACAGCGGCCCGATTTGGCGGATGCGGCTGAGCAAAATTGCCATCGCGAGCGGACCGCCGGCCAAGCCGAGTCTGACCGGCGCGGGCATGCCGGGCAGGGAAAACGGGACTTGGCCAAGGAGCACTCCCAGGGCTATGCCCACGAACACGGGTATGAGCTGGGGGTGGTTGAGGGCCCGGGGGGAGTTGCCCAGCAGGGAGGCGACCTTGCTCACCGCGGCTTGCTCTCCCACGGCCTGCAGGGCGTCGCCGAAGTGCAGGGTGTAGTTGGAGGCGGGAACGAACTCGATCTCGGCGCGGGCCGCGCGCGTGATGACCACGCCATAATGATCGGCGAGATCCAGCTGCTCAAGGGTCTTGCCCAAGACCTCGTTGCGCGTCACTATGACGCGGCTCGATACAATGCCGCTGGAGAGGCTTTTGAGGTCCATGTCGCTGGGGCGGCCTATGACGAGGGCCAGCTCCGAGAGGCTTGCCTTCGGGCCCACGGCTAAAAGCACGTCTCCGAGGCGCATGACGGTGTCGCTTTGCGCCACGCTCACCTTGCCTTCGTGCATGATGCGGGAAATCCTCACGCCCAGGCTTTCCAAGGCCGGGACCTTGGATACGGGCAGCCCGTCGAGATTTTGATTCGTGACTTCGAGGTTCATGACCGAAACCTTGTCAGGAGAGCCCGATGGCCCGTCGGACAAGGCCTCATGGGCGAAGTCCACCCGGAAGATCAGGCGCGCCAGGAGCATGGAGAGAATGGTGCCGAGTATGCCGAAAGGGTAGGCCACGGCGTAGCCGATGCCCGGCAGCTTGGCGGCCGCTTCGCCCGCCGCGGCCATGTCCTTCAAGGCCTGCTGCGCGGCGGCGAGGCTGGGCGTGTTGGTGGTGGCTCCGGCGAAGATGCCGACGGCCGCGGGCATTTCTATGGCGCAAAGGCGGCTTATAAGGACCGTCAGGCCGGCGCCGAGCAGCACCACCGAGGCGGCCAGGAGGTTGAGCCTGAGGCCTTCGCGTTTGAGGGAAGAGAAGAAGCCCGGTCCCACCTGCATGCCGATGGTGTAGACGAAAAGGATGAGGCCGAACTCGCGCAAAAATTCCAGCACTTCCCGGCTGACCGTGATGCCGAGGTGGCCGAAGAGAAGGCCGGAGAACAAGACCCCGGCGATTCCCAGGTTGACCTTGCAGCAGCGGATATTGCCGATCGCCAGACCGAGAGCCGCCACGAGGCTGATGATGATGATGGCGTAGGCCACGGAGTGCGGGGCGAAAAGGGCCATGGGCAAGATTATAGCTAAGCCGGCCTAGGGAGAGTCCGGCTTGGGCGTCAGGACCGGCTCGGGCACGCCGGGCCGGGCATGGTCTACGATGACGCGGCCGCCTCTGAACACGGCGCGGCCCGATGTGGGCCGGCGCAGGATGTCCGCGGCCTGTATCCTGCGCGGCAAGTCAGGGTAGAGCGCGGCGCGGCCCAAGACCGGGGCGGATTTAAACCACGCGGCACCGCCCGCGACCATGGCTGGAGAGGCGACCGCGTCGCGCATGCCCGGGTCATTGTCTGGGGCTGAAACCAAGAAGCGCGGCGTGCGATCGCGCAGGCAAAAGAGACTGGCCACGAGGACCGCTATCGCGGCTCCGGCGAACCATTTGGATTTGGATGGGGCGTCCCAGTTCATATAGCTATTATGGCACGATGGAGTTGGCAAGATAAGGGTCCAAGGGCCTATGGGAATTAGGTCTACGCGCGCCTCATGTCCGCGTTGCGATCATTGATGGCCGCCAGGCGGGCATAAAAATCCGAGGCCGAGGCTATCCTCTGATCCGGGTCCGGGTGCAGGGCCGCAGCTAAGAGGACATCTAATTCCGGCGGCAGGGATGGCTCTTGGACGGAGGGCGCGGTAAAGTTGCCGTTGATTTTTTGCGCGTACGTGGCCGGGGGCGCGTAAGGGCGCTGTCCGGTCACCATCTCGTAGAGACATGTGCCAAGGGAATAGATGTCGGATTCCGGCCGCACCGCCCCGTTCTCCTGCTCCGGAGCCATGTAATAGGGCGTGCCCAGCACCGAATTGGTGGTTTCGAATCCGCGCTGGCCGCCGGCCGCCGCCTGCAAGGTGTCCTTGAGGCGGCGCGAGATGCCGAAGTCCATGACCTTGACCACGCCCTGTTCCGTGATCATGATGTTGGAGGGCTTGAGATCCCTGTGCACGACGCGGCGTTGATGCGCGAATTCCAGGGCCGCGCAGACCGGCTTGAGGATGACCTTGGTTTCGGCGAGGCTGAGCCGGGTCCTGCGGGCTATGAGATCCTCCACGGTCTCTCCGGAAATGAACTCGAAGACCAGGTAAAGGCCCTTCTCGTCGGAAACGATGGAGTGTATGTCCACTATATGCGGGTGGTGCAAGGCGGCGACGGTGCGGGCCTCCTCTAGGAACTGTTCCTTGGCTTTGGCGTCGATTTGAAATTCGTCGAGCAGCATCTTGATGGCCACTTTGCGGCCCAAGACCTTGTCTACGGCCTCGAAAACCACGCCCATGCCGCCCCGGCCCAGGGAGGCTCCTATGGCATAGCTCTCGTCGATGGCGGACTTGGCGCGCTCGGGCCGCTCAGCGCAAGACGGGGTTTGCCGCCGGGCCTCGGCCCGGCGCAGGAGCGGGCCCGCGAAGACGTGGAGCAGCCCCAGCGCGAAGAGTACGCCGCCGATGAGCGAGCTGCCCAGAATGACCAGGAACTGCCGCCGCTTGAGCGACAAGGGGGAAGTCGCGGCCGGGGCGGCTGACGACCGGCTTGCGGCCGGGGAGAGGGCGATGCCGTAGGCCGCGGCCGCGTCGTGGTAAACAGGCTCGAATTGGGGGTTGAGTTCGGCGGCTTTCTTGAGATCGTCCAGCATGGCATCGAGATTGCCGACTTTTTCGTGGGTAAAGCCTCTGTTGGCGAAGGCGTAGGAATTGTTCGGGTTGATCGCCAGGGAATGGTTGGCGTCCGCCAGCGCGTCGCGGTAGCGTCCTTGATGATTGTAGGCGTAAGCGCGGGCGTCGCGCGCCGCGGTTTCGGTCGGGTCTATGGTCAGGGCCTGGCTGGCGCTGGCCACGGCGTCGTCGTAGTCGCCCAGCAGGTTGCGGGCCGCGGCCCGGTAATAGAAAGCGGCGGCATTGTCGGGGTCCTCGGCGAGGGCCTGATCGGCGTCGGAGATGGCGCCGTAGTAGTCTTTGATGGAAATTTTCATGGCCGCTCCGCGCACGAGGCGTTCCGCGGATTGCGGGGCGGGCGATCGCGGCAAGTCTCGGCTCTTGGCTTCGACCTCGGTGAGCTGGGCGAGCATGGCGTGGTACTCGCGTTGGACCTCGACTTCCAGCCGGGTCTTTTCGTCATGAATGGTCACGGGCCGCACGCGGCCCTCGGCCAGGCGCAGGAGGGCGTGGGCGGTCTTGTCGTTGCGGTTGAGAGCCAAAGCGCGGCGGGCGTCCTCCAGGGTCTGAAGGTAATCGGCCATGCCCCAGCAGGCCAGGGCCCGGGCGGCGTAGGCGTCGGCGTCGTTGGGGTTGATCCGGGCCGCTTGGTCGGCGTCATCGAAAGCGCTCTTGAAGTTCTTCAGGCCGTAATGGGCGTTGGACCGATTGATCAGGGCATCGGCGTCCTTGGGGTCGTAGCTTAAGACCCGTTCGCTTAGGCGCAGGCTTTCCGGCCAGCGATTGGCCCGGTTGTTGAGATAGGCGGCGGCGTTCTGGATCGTCTTGATGATCCCTTTGGGCGCGGACTCCGGGGTCAGGCCGCCGGCTGCGACGGTCAGCTCGGGGAGGCGTGCCATGATGCAGCTTTCGCGGTCTTTTTGGGGCAGCTGCGAGGCGGCCCGGTCCATGCTTTCGAGAAGGGGCAGCACCTTGGCCTGGACGGCGCTGCGGGGCCATGAGTCCATGAGGCCCCGCAGGTTGCGGACCGTGGAGTGAGCGTCGCAGCCGTAGTCGATCCTGGCCTCTCCCGACGCCGAGAGAGGCGGGAGGGCGCAGAGCAGCGCGGCGGCCAGATAAGTTTGCCGGGGCATGGGGCTGTGCTATGCAGAGTTTAGAGAGTGGGGGGACGCCATGTCAAGCGGTTTTGCGTCCGGCTTCGCAAATCTCAAAAACTTATTTGCTAAACTTTCATCAGGTGCATCTCTACTGCGTCGACGGGAGCAACGTGGTCCGTGTGCTTTGGGGTTATGGCGGGCCGGAGTTCCGGGCTCAGGAGGAGAGCGATTGCGTGACCCTGGTCGAGTCTTTTGGCGCTCTTTGCCGGGGACTGCCGGATCGTCTTGAGGCCGATATTTTTTTCGACGGGGAAGGGCGGCGCTGGCCTCGCGCGCCTCAGTCTCCGGCCAACCTGCGAGTGCGCTTTGCGTGGGAGGAGACGGCCGACGAGCTTATCCTCGACCTGGTGAGGGCGCGCCGGTGGAGGGGCGGGGAGAGCGTCACCGTGATGACCGGCGACGCGCAGCTGGGCCGACGGGCGCGTGAGGAAGGCGCCAGATGGGTGAATATCCGACTGGGCGATTCATTGGAGAGGATTTTGCATAATATAGAAACAAGGCTCGCCAGATGATAAGGAAGGATGACGTCGTCATAGTAGGCGGGGGCGTCATGGGCGCCAGCGCGGCCTATTGGCTCTCCCGCATGGGCCGCCAAGTGACGGTGATCGAGCAAGGCGAAGTCCCCAATCGCCTCAGCGCCTCGGGCGACCAATTGCGCATCTTTCGACTTAGTTACGGCAAGGACGCGTTCTACACCGAGATGGCGGCGCAGAGCCTGCCCCTTTGGCGGGAGCTTGTGCAGCAGGGTTCGGATAAATTCTTCATTCAAAACGGTTTCTTGGACTTGGCCACCCAAGCCCATGGCTATGAGGAGGCCAGTCTTAAAGTTCTCAAGGAGCACAAAATCCCGGCGGTGGTGCTCGATAAGGACGACCTCAAGCGGCATTATCCGATGCTGAACTCGCGAGCCTTCCGATTCGGGCTGCTCCATAAAGACGGGGGCATGCTTTGGGCCACCCGCGCCGTATCCTCGATCATGGGCTTGGCCCAGCGCAAGGGCGTCAAGGTCCGGGCGCACGTGAAAGTAACCTCGCTCGTCCAAGCGAAGGGGTCCATCCAGGCGCTTAAGGATTCTTCCGGCAAGGTCTGGGAGGCGGAGAGTTTTCTCTTCGCGCCTGGCGCCTGGACCCCGGAGTTGCTCAAGAGTTATCGCCTGCCCCTGAAGGTCACGCGTCAGCAGCAGATGTATCTGCGGCCGCCTTTCAACCGCGGCCGCTACCGCGAGGAGCATTTTCCGCCTTTTTCCATAGCCCACGCGGGTTTTTACGGCTTTCCCATGCATATCCACGGTTTCATGAAGATAGGCGAGTTCCGCAAGGGCGCGCCCGGCAAGCCCGGGGACGTGCCGGACCGCGAGATCACCCCGGCCTTCGAGCGCAAGTGCCGGGTCTTTCTCAAGCGCTATATCCCGGAACTGGCCAATTTCACCGAATTCGAGGGCCATGTCTGCTACTATGCCAGCACCAAGGATCAGGACTTCATCCTGGATCGGCTGCCGGGAACGGCCAACGCTTTCGTCATGGCCGGGTTCTCGGGACATGGGTTCAAGTTCGCCCCGCTCGTGGGTCAGGCCATGGCCCAGCTCATCGTGGGCGGCAAGTCCGAACTCAATCTCCACCGTTTCCGGCTCAGTCGGTTTTGACCCTAAAAAGGCCGTTTATTTTTCTCCCCCTCGAACTATGAATATTTCTTATAATCCGATTAAGTCGTAGAACCCAATTCAACGGAGCCCGACATGTCTACATCATCCGCCCGCAAAACCAAACCCGCGGCCAGGAAGCTCACCAAGGAAGAGCTTGTTGCCAAGGCCCAAAAGCCTTCCGAGGACGCCATGAAGCTCCATCCGTTCTATATGGGCAAGGTCGAAGTCTCGCCCAAATGCTGCGTGCGTGATTTTGACGATTTCGCCGTCTGGTATTCCCCGGGCGTGGCCGCGGTCTGCAAGGACATCCATAAGAACCCGGCCAAGGTTTTCGAGCACACCAACAAAGCCAACATGGTCGCCGTGGTCTCGGACGGCACGAGGGTCCTGGGCCTGGGCGACATTGGCCCCGAGGCCGCCATCCCGGTCATGGAAGGCAAGGGTCTGCTTTTCAAGTACTTGGGCGGCGTGGACGCTTTTCCCATCTGTCTCAACACCAAGGATCCGGACGAGATCATCCGCACGGTCGAGGTCCTGCAACCCTGCTTCGGCGGCATCAATCTCGAAGACATTTCCCAGCCCAAATGCTTTTACATTCTCGACGAGCTGCGCAAGCGCTGCAGCATCCCGGTCTGGCACGACGACCAGCAGGGCACCGCGACCGTATGCCTGGCCGGCCTCCTCAACGCCTTGAAGATCGTGGGCAAGCGCATCGAGGACGTCAAGATCGTTCTCTTCGGCGCGGGCGCTGCCAACATCCGCATCGGCACGGTCTATATGGCGGCCGGGGCCAAGCCCGGCAACCTTATTTACGTGGATTCCAAGGGGACCCTGCATAAGGGCCGATTCGACCTCAAGGACCATCGCGAGAAATGGCGCATGTGCCAGCACACCAATCAGAACGACGTCCGCGGCGGAGTAGCCGAGGCCCTGCGCGGGGCCGACGTGCTTTCCGCGGCCTCGACGCCGGGTCCGGATACCATCAAGAAAGAGTTTCTCGGGGAGATGGCCAAGGACGCCGTCGTGTTCCTTACCGCCAACCCCATCCCGGAAATGTGGCCTTGGGACGCCAAGGAAATGGGCGCGCGCATCGTGGGCACGGGACGATCGGACTTTCCCAATCAAGTCAACAACTCCCTGGGTTTCCCCGGCATCTTCCGCGGCACCCTGGACGTTCACGCCAAGACCATCACGGATGAGATGTGCATCGCGGCCGCCCAGGAACTGGCCAAGTGCGCGCAGGATAAGGGCATCAGCGAGGATTACATCATTCCCAAGATGGACGAGCCCGAGGTATTCGCGCGCGAGGCCGTGGCCGTGGGCATGAAAGCCATCGAGCAGGGCATCGCCCAACGGCCCATGTCGAGGGAGGCGCTTTACAAGCTGGCCTCGCTGACCATCGATCGGGCCCGCAAGGAAACCCAGCTCAAGATGAAGGCCGGCATCATCGCCGCGCCGCCCAAGTAAGCCGGTCGCGCCAAGCAAAAGCCCCGTCCCGCGCCGCGGGACGGGGCTTTCGTCTGATGGCTTATTCGAAGCGCAGCAGGCAGGTTTCCTTCCGGCCTTTGCGCAGCAGGAGCCAGCGGCCGAAGAGCAGCTCGGCGACCGTGATCTTCCGATCGGGGCCGGCTTTGCGATTGTTGAGATAGACGCCGCCCTGTTCAACCAGGCGTCGGGCCTCGTTGCGGCTCTTGGAGAGCCCCGCCGCGACCAAAGCGTCGACCAGGGCCACTCCCGGGGCCAGCCCCGCGGCGGGCAAGACCTGGGTGGGCGCGTCGGCGAAGACCTCGTGGAAGATCTCCTCGGAAATCGAGCCGATTTCTTCGGTGAAGACTATTTCCGAGGCGCGCGCCACCGCCTCGGTCGCGGCGCCGCCATGGATCAGGGTCGTCACCTGCCGGGCCAGAGCTTTCTGGGCCTGCCGCTCTTGCGGGGCTTGGGCGGTCGCCTGCTCCAGCCGGTGTATCTCTTCCGGACCGAGATAAGTGAAGAGTTTGAGAAATGGGATGGCATCTTTGTCGTCGACGTTGATGAAGTACTGGTAGAAGCGATAGGGCGTGGTTAGTTTCGCGTCCAGCCAGACGTTGGTGCACTTCTCCGTCTTGCCGAATTTTTCTCCGCTGGCGGTGGTGAGGAGGGGGAAGGTCAAGCCGTAGGCCTCCCGGCCGCGCAGCTTGCGGATGAGATCTATGCCCAGGGTGATGTTTCCCCACTGGTCGTCCCCGCCGGCCTGCAGGACGCAGGCCATGTTGTCGAACAGGTGCAGGAAATCGTGCGCCTGCAGTATCATATAGGAAAATTCGGTGTAGGAGAGGGACTGTTCCCTGTCCAGGCGGCGTTTGGCCGAGTCTTTCTCCAGCATGTCCTTGACCGTGAGGTGTTTGCCCACCTCGCGCAAGAACTCCAGGTAAGAAAATTTCGCGGTCCAGTCCGCGTTGTTGACTACGATGGCGGCGTTTTCTCCCGTGAAGGAGAAGAACTTTTCCAATTGGCCGCGCACGCCTTGCATGTTTTCACGGATCGTCTCCGGGGTCAGGAGCTTCCTTTCCTCGGATTTGCCGCTAGGGTCTCCGATCATGCCGGTGGCCCCGCCGATCAAGATGATCGGGACGTGGCCGGCCCTCTGCAGGTGCGAGAGCGCCATGATGGGCACCAGGCTGCCCAGGTGCAGGCTGGCAGCGGTCGGATCAAAGCCGACGTAGCATTTGACGCGCTCGCGGCCGAGCAGCGGGGCGATCTCGGGGCTGGTCCTCTGCTTGATGAAACCGCGCCATTCCAGTTCGCTGTAAACCGATTTTTCCATGGCTTTCTCGGGGCTTCATTATACCTAAATGTGCCGGATCGGCGCGTTATGCTATGATAGGAACTCCCGCGCCAGCGGGCATGCTACAAGCGAGGTGAACACGCGATGAAATTGGTTCTGGCCGCACTCTGCGCCGTCATGATTGCCGCGAATGTTTTCGCGCAGCCCGCAGCGTCCTCCAAACCCGATGCGGCCAAGTCTGCCGCGCCGGTAAAATCCGCGGAGGTCCCCAAGACCGAGGAGCAAAAGACTTTCTATGCCTTGGGGTTGTATCTTTCGGAGCAGGTCAGCATTTTCAACCTCAGCGCCGCGGAGCTCAAATATGTTCAGATGGGTTTCAAGGATGCGGTCTTGAACAACCCCCATCAAGTGGAACTGCAAGTTTACGGGCCCAAGCTCAATGACTTGGCCAAGTCCAGGGTCGCTGTCAAGTCCAGCAAGGAAAAGGAAAAATCCAAGGATTTCCTGGCCAAGGCCGCCAAGGAGCCGGGCGCGCAGGGTTTTCCTTCCGGGCTTATTTATAAGGAAATAAAGGCCGGCAGCGGCGCCAGCCCGACGGCCGCGGATACCATCAAGGCCCATTATCACGGCACTCTCGTAGACGGGACCGTGTTCGACAGCTCGGTCCAGAGGGGCCAGCCCGCGGAATTCCCCGTGCAAGGGGTCATCAAGTGCTGGCAGGAAGGCATTCCGAAGATGAAGGTGGGAGGCAAGGCCAAGCTGATCTGCCCCTCGGATATCGCCTATGGGGACCGGGGCAACAGTTCCATCCCGGGCGGGGCCACGCTGATTTTCGAAGTCGAGCTGCTCGAGATCGTCAAGCCCAGCGTCCCGGAAAGCGCGCCCAAGACCCAGGCGCCTGCGAAAAAGCCCTAGGCCCGGTCGGCGTCGACCTGGAGTTCTCCGTCTTCCCAGGTGACGTGAAGGCTCACGGGACGGCAGCAGACCGAGCAGTCCTCAAGCTTGGTTTGTCCGTCGTCGTCCGAGCTGACCAGAAGTTCCAGCTCCTCGCCGCAGAAGGGGCATGGGACTTGGGCCCATTCCTCGACGCGCCGTATTTCCGCCTCGTCGGATTGGGCGTCGAGCACGGAAACGGTCTGGCCTGCGGGTTCCTCATCCGTGGAAGGGGATGGCTTCCCATGCCGGGAAGCGGCGCCGGCTGTTATCCGGCTTTTGCGAGCGTGGACCGCGGCGGGGCGGATCGGTTTGGCATGTTTCGTTGAGCGCATGGGTCGGTCCTCCGGCTAGGGAGCGGCTTGGTCGACGGTCAAGACGATGCGGCTATTGGCCTCGCGGCCTTCCGGCGTGTCGTTGCCTTTCACGGGGCGAAATTCCCCGAATCCCGAGGCGACGAGGCGCCGGGGATCCAGGCCCGAATGTTCGTGCAAATAGCGGGCCACGGCTGTCGCCCGCAGGGAGGAAAGCTCCCAGCGGCTCGAGATGCTGCCGAAAGGTTCCCATTTCATGGCGGCGTTGTCGCAGTGGCCATCGATTTTGATGCTGCGTGGGCCCAGAGCCTGGAGAGCGCGGCCCAGACGGTCGAGCAGAGCCGTTCCTGCCTCGGTGAGTTTTGCCTGCTGGGGCTTGAAGAGGAGCGGCTCCTGCAGGGTGACGGCCACCGAATCCCCATTCTGGGCGATGCGCGCCTTTTCCCCTTGGATTTCCTTGAGGATCGCGTCGGCGACGCTGCCCAAGTCTTCCCTGGCCTGGCCCAGCCGCAGACGGCGTTCCTCCGCGGTTTTCTCGCCCTGGGCCAAGAGCCCTTCGTGCGCGGTCTTGAGCGCGGCCAGTTCCTCGGCTATTTTTTCGCGCCCGGCTTTAAGATTCGAGCGGGCCCGCTCCAGGGCGATTTTGTCTTTCTGCATGGCGGCGACGCGGCGGGCGAGGCTGTCTTTTTCCTTCACGATTTCCGCGATCTTGGTCGAGGACTCCCCTTTTCCGGCCTCGATGGCCGAGGTCAGATCGGTGTTGGACTTGGCCATGGAGTCGATGCGCTCCTGCTGCGACGCGAGTTTCCCGTTGAGGTCCGCGACCTGGGCTTCAAGGTCCCGGGCTTGGGTCTGCAGGGCGGCGATCCAGGTCTCGCCTTCCTTGACCTGCCCCGAGAGTTCTTGGGAGCGGCTTTCGCACTGCGCGAGCTGCGCCCGCTGCTGCTTGAACTTTGCGGAGGCGCAGCCGGCCAAGGCGAGACTCAGAGGGACAAAGAAAAACGGAATCTTTCTCATAAGGCGCATTGTACGAAACCGGGGCGCCGGGTTCAATATATAGTTTCTCGACGTGAACCCTTCTAAATCGGAGGCTGCGCAGGTTTGTCGGCCGCCGTTTTCCAGAGCAGGAAAGTCTCCATGTCCAGGATTTTATCCAGCGCGCGGGAGACGGGAATGTCCCCGCAGCCCAGCGGCTCCCAGCGGAACAAGGGCTGGTCGCCGGCGGACGATTTGATTTCCAGGGCGGCCGCGGTCTGACGGCTCAGTTTGGCCGGCGCCCCTTGCGGGCAGGGGCCGGCCAGAATCAAGGTCGGCGGAAGATTTTCGGGCCTTGCCGCGGGGAGTTCCGCGGGCTGCTCCAGGATCAATGCCGAGAAAAGCCCCGGTTGCGCGGCGGCGGCGTCTAGCGCGGCTCTCGCGCCGCGGCCCGAGCCCGAGACGGCGAGAAGGCCTGGGCGGGTGGACTCGCGCCGCACGAGCTCTTGGGCCGCGGCGAGGAGGGCCGCGACGTTCGAGCAGGCTCCCGCGCCGGGCAGGGCATAGATGCCGCCGAGTTCGGCCCAATGTATAAGTTCCGGACTGTAGCGAGGGAGCATCTCGCAGTTGTCGGCAATGGCCAGAAGAATTTTGTTTTGACGGTCGCGCTTAAGCCAGCGCTGCGACGCTAGAAAAAACGTCGCAGGCCTTCCGTCCTGGGCGGAGGATTTCAGCCTTTCGAGCTGAAATTCCTCCGGATCCGGACCAGGGACGGAGTCGACGATGCTCAAAACAGCGTCGCGCGTCTCGTAGCGGTACAAGATCGGCGCCGAAAAAAACGATTCCCATACAAAAAAGAAATCCGTTGAGGCGCCGGCTCCGGTCAGGCAACTGACGCTGCCGCCTTGAGGGATGGGTATCTCCCTGAGAGGCCGTCCCTTGCGGTCGTGCAGGCGCAGGCGGGATGCCGAATGTTCCTCGACCAGCACCGCCAATCCGGCCGCGAAGGGCTCGAAATCCGCGATGGGCAGCGGCCCCGGCGCTACGATTTTTCGAAGCCGCGGTTTTCCGGGTTGGCGCAGGTCCACGGCCAGAATCCCGGCCTGCCCGGGTTCTTCATCGGCGAGCGCATAAAGAGTTCGGCCCAGGAATTTGGCGCGCACGCAGTGGTCGACCGGCAGAGCCGAAAACTCGGACGGCCCGGAGGCGAGGTCCTTAAGAAAAAGTTCTCCGCCGCGGGCCGGCGCTTCTGCCGGCGGCGTTTTATCCCGCAGGGCCAGCAAGAGGAGGCGGCCATCCGCGCTCAACTGGGCTTGCGGCAGTTCCTGGACCGAGCGGGCAGTGAAGACGAGTTGGTCGTGGGCCGGGTCCGTGCCCATGATGTGCAGCCTCACTTGGCGCGGCGCGGACGTGCCGGGAAGCGGGTCTCGGGTGTAATAGAAGCCGGTCCTGTCCGCCCGCCAGGCCACCGAGGCCTCGGGCGCGCGGGATATCCGGTCGGGCAAGTCCGCCGCCGAATCCACTTCCCGCACCCGCAACTCGCAATCGCCTCCCGGTTGGCGCGCGCCGTAGGCCAGGAGCAGCCCGTCCGGAGAGGGCTGCCACCAAGCCAGAGCCTCAAAACCCTCGGCGTCGAGCCGCGCCGTGTCGAGCACGAGGCGGGACTCGGTTTGGGGCAAGTCGCGCGCGTAAAGAATGGGCCGTTCGTGCAGGCCCGCGCGCTTGAGGTAGAAAAGGCGCTTGCCCCGCAGGGTTGCTCCCTGCAAAGTCCCCGAGGAAAGGAGGGCGTCAAGCTGCCCGCGCCGGGCGGCGCGGCCCGGCCGGCTTTGCAGCGCCGCGCGCGCGGCCTTGTCGCGCGTGGAGACCCAGTCGCGCACCGCCAAAGCCGAGTCGTCGTCCAGCCAGGGCCGCGGATTCTTGCCGGCCGCGGCGGAGTCCGCCGGCGCCAGGAACAGAGCGCTTAAGAGAAGGGTCGCGAGGGTCAAGACTCTAGGGCGAGCGCCGGCTTGGCCGCCGCGCGACGCACGAAGACGCGATCATAGACCATGAGTCCGGCCATGGAAGCCAGGCCGATGCAGGCGAAGCACAGCCAGATTCTGTCCGGATGAAAACGTTCGAAGAGAACCCGGTTGAGTTCGAGAATCGGCAGGTCCATCTTTTGCGACAGCAGGGGCAGTATATCCTGTTTGGGCAGGGCCCTGACCGCTTCGGCCGTCATGTCGAAGTCGGTCTGAAGCACTCGCCGCGCCAAATTGGTCTTATCCCCGAAATTCTCATAGAGATAGCCGCCGAACTTGCTGCCGATGGCCCAGCCCACGGCCAGGGGCACGTTGGCATATCCCAGATAGAGGCCTTTCTTTTCCGGGGGGGCGAGGCTGGAGAGGTATTCCATCTTCTTGGGCGACGAGGCCATTTCACCCACGGAGAAGACGAATATGCCCAGAATGCAGACGGCGCCGTTCATGGAGGAGCCGGCCAGGACCAGGCCGCAGGCCGCTATGAAAATGCCGATGATGATGGAGGTCAAGGCTTTGAACCGGGAGAACAAGACCGCGATGGGGATCATGAGCAGGATGATCATGCCGGCGTTGAGGTTGACCATCCACTCCGGAGGGATGTTGACGTGATTGCTCCCCAGTGTAATCAGCTTTTGGACGCCGAGGGTCCGGCCCAAGAAAAGGATGACCCCGGACGAGTCCACCCAATCGTCGATGTAGTTGGGCAGGATGTCGAAGAGCTGCATGAACATGAGCCAAAAGCCTGAAAAAAGCAGCAGGAAGCTGATGAGCTTGGGCTCGAGGACGTTGGTCACGGAATTCCAGAAAATCTTGAAGAATTCACGCAGCGGATTGGCGTCGGTGAAATCCTGGGTCTGCTTGGGTTTGGGGTCGGGGTAGAGCAGGAGCATGACGTAATTGAGCGAGATCATGAACGCGCTCATGTAAAAGACGTTTCTCCAGCTGGTCAGGCGCAGAAATCCCGCGACCCAGGGCCCGATGAAGCCGCCGATGTTGACCATCTGGTAAAAGAGCCCCCAGCCCACGGCCGCGTGCTTGTCGTCTAGCGAGTGGGCGATCGTGCCTTGCACTCCCGGCTTGAATACGGCCGTGCCCGTGGCCAGCGTCATGCAGCCGATGAAAAATCCCCAGTAGGTCCTCTGCGTGGCCATAAGGAGGTAGCCCGCGATGACGAGCACCCAAGAGACAGCCATGGTTTTCTTATAGCCGTAGCGGTCCGAATAGCCGCCCGTGAACATGGGCAAGAGCGACTGGATCAGCGCCCACCAAGCGTAGATGCTGCCTTTCTGGACGTGGTTGAATTCCAGGCCGCCCTTGGCCGCGGCGTCGACGATATAGAGAGATAGCAGGGCCCGCACTCCATAATAGGCCCAGCGCTCGAAGAGTTCGATGATGTTGGCGCACCATAGGGCGCGGGGAAAGGTCTTGATCACGGCCCAGGTGGAGGGCTTGGCAACGGCATTTTCTTGTTTCATGGGGCTCCTAGGAGCTGCCGAGCTATAAGAGTTCGCTCAAAAGTTCAGGTCGGGGCTGGGGGATGACTACTTTTTCCACAAGCAGGCCGCGGCGTCCCACTGCCGCGGCCGCGGCCGCCACGGCTGTTTCCACGGCCGCCACGCTGCCCGTCATGCTGACGAAGGCCTTGCCGCCCATGGCCATGGCCAGGCGCACTTCAATTAGCCGCACGGTGGCGGCTTTGACCGCGGCGTCCGCCGCCTCGAGCAATGCCGAGACCGAGAAGGCCTCGACTACGCCCAAGGCCTCGAGTTTGTCCACCAGCGAGGTGCCGGAGACGGCCGGCAGCACGTCGGGGTGGACGTTGGCGATGAGGAAGTGGTCAACCCATGAGACCCCCGCGCGCGCGCGGCCCGCTTCCACGCCGGCTTGAACCTCGGCCACGTCTCCCGAGACCAGCACGATATACTTTCCCGGGCAGATGGTGCGCGCCAGAAGCAGGGTCACGGGCGCGGTCTTGAGCATCGTGTCGGTCACGTCAAAGCCGCGCGCCATGCTGGAGAGTTCCACGCCGCCGATCGCTTGGTTCATGTCAGTTCTCTTTGCGAGGACTGTATCTCGATGAAGTCCTGGATTTGGGTGACGCGGCCGTCCATGCTGGCGTGCACGGCTGCTCCCAGTTGGTCTTCCGGCAAGTCTGCTATCAAGTCGCCGCGCCGCACGCTTTGGCCCTTGCTTACGCATGGTCGGCAGGCCGCGCCTACGTGCTGTTTCAGGGGAATGCGCACCATGCTTGGCTCGTAGGGTTGCGGCCGCAACGGCGCCTCGACCGCGTAATCATCAAGCCCCAAGCGCGCCGTGAGCGCGCTGGTCGGAATCCGGCGCCAGGACCGCAGGGGGTGCGCGCGCGGCGAAAGGCCGCGGTTCAAGGGGGAGTTGCTCCAGGAGACGTTCTCTCCGGCCAGATCTCTCTTGGCCGCGGCGCAAATATCCCCTGGATTGAGATTCTCGGGACAGGCGTAAAGGCTGCAAAGTTTGCATTCGCAGCATAATAGGGACCAATGGCTCCAGGTTTTGCGGTCGGACCCGGAAAAAAGCAGACCGCGCATGACCTTATGGGGCTGTACGTCGTGACCCAGCAGGTAACGGGGACAGAGCTCCGTGCAGAGGGAGCACTGGTCGCAGGTGGATTTGCCGGCCCGGTCAAATACGACCCGGCCCGCGGCCTTGCGCAAGACGAGGGGGTGGCTGCGCGGCAACAGGATAAAGCCCCCGCTGGTCTTGGTCAGGGGCTGGGAAAAATCATCTCTGACCCGGCCCATCATGGCGCCGCCGTCCAAAGCCACGCAGTCGCGGACGGTCGCGCCGCCGGCCAGGGCCACGGCGTCTGCCATTGCAGTGCCCACGGGCAGGCGCAGGGTGCAGGGTTTCCTCACGGCTCCGGCCACGGTCAGGAATGTGTCCACTACGGGCGTCGTGCGGGCATGCGCCATGTTGTAGACGGTTTCGACGTTGTTGACGACCACGCCGGCTTGAAGGGGCAGGCCGCCCATCCCTATGAGATTGCCGGTGGCTTCATAGACCTGACAGAACTCGTCGCCCGCCGGATAATAGTCGCCCAGGGCGTGCACGCGCAGATTTTTTTTGGAGGCCAGGACTCTGCGCAGATTCGCGACGAGGCCCGCGTGCTTTTCTTTTATGGCGATGACGCCTTGGGAAGCTCCCGTCGCGGCCATGAGGAGCTCGAGGCCGCGGATCACGTCCGAAGCGAAATGGGTCAGGATTTCCCGGTCTTTCTGGAGCAGAGGTTCGCATTCCGCGGCATTGACGAGCACGGTTCGGGCCTGCGCGGAGGCTTTTATATGGGAAGGAAAGCCCGCGCCGCCGGCGCCGACGACTCCCCTGCTGCGGATGAGCCTGGAAAAATCGCTCAGCGGCGCCATAGCGGCTTCATTCTATCAAAAATGACCGCGGAGCCCGACGGGGCTGTGACCCGGCCTAGTAAGAAGCCCAGGTCTTGCCTTGGCTGTTCGCGTGGCTGCAGTCTATGAATACCGCGCCGTAGCAGGGCGCTTGGGGGTCCGAGACATAGCCCCATTGGCCGGTGTCTCGAATTTTAGCCGGGTCGACTTGGCCTTTATCGCAGACCGACGCGTCGTAGGCGACGACTTCGGCGCCGGCTGGATGATCCCGGAGCTGGAGCGCAGGAATTTGAGCGAGCTGCTTTTGGCTCAGTTCCACGAGTTGGGTCGGATACTTGCCCGAATTGTCTCCGTAGTAAATGGCGACAGCGGAACGCAAGGTTCCAAGGTTCCCGAGGACCGCGCCCTCCTTTGATTTTTGGGCGAGCTGGGCGAACTTCGGGATGGCGATGGCGGCCAGGAGGCCGACGAAGATAATCATGGGCAGGATCAGGCCGAGGAGGATGACCGCCAGTTTTCGGCCCATGCCGACTTCCCGGATATAAATGACCCGGGTATCTGTTATGTAATCGTGCAACGCGCGCTTCTTATCCGTAAAAGCAGCCACCAAGAATCCGATTCCTAGAGGCAGGCCGGAAAGCAGGTATCCTGCCCAGCGTCCCAGGCAGCGCAGGTAAGTCAGCGGCGAGCCGTCCGTGCGCATCATCGCGATGCCCGCCGCCATCTTGCCCACGGTCTGGCCCGAGTTGACCACGGGCATCCAGACAAAATAGGAGATGCCCAGCAGTTGGGCCAGCAAAGAGGCCAGGGCCTTGGGCAGGCCGATAAAAGTCAATAAAAGGCTCAGCAGGGCTTGGCCCAGGAGCACTAGAAAAGAGTCGATCGTGTAGGCGCCGCCGCGAATCCAGAATCCGGCGGGTATGTAATCGAAATGGGCCTCTGGCGCGGGCGTTGGTGCGGGATTTTCCATGATGCCTCCTGAATATAGAAGAGTATAGTCGCTGACAGGGGCGCCGTCAAGGCAACGCGGCTTAGTTTAAGTTAAAGTCGAGTTTAGGAATCTTCAGCGGCAGGTTTTTTAGACGGCCATGCTTTTTGTGCTGGCGCAGGAAATCAAGCGGATGGATCGACAAGCTCCTGTTCCTGTTGTCGGCGTTGCGGGCCCGCATATTAAAGACGGTCTGGGAGCGGAAGCCTTCCAGGCCTATGCGATCGGCCAGGGATGGGTCGTCGATAAATGGATTGCAGTTGCCCTGAAACCGCTCCACCAGGTCGTTGTGCCGGCGTTCGTCCGCGTCCGGCGGATGTTCCCGGTTCCAGCGCAAGAACATTTCCAAGCGGTTTGAGAAGAAATCGTTGTTGTAGGCTCCCTGGGTGATGACCTTGTCGTAATAGCGCGTGAAAAAGTACAAAATATCGCGCGCCACCTTGCCCTTGGTGGCGTTCGGCGGCTCGAAGACGCCCTGGCCCATCTTGGCGCCGCCGTTGTTTGAGTACTCGGACTGGCCGCGCACCTCCCCGAAGGGAAGGTTGCTGCGCATGCTGTTCGGGTGTATAAAAGTCGCCAGCATGCAATGGAGGTCCGAACGCATGGGCAGTTTGCGTTTGAAGAATGATTGCGGCCAGGGATGCTCGACATTCATGCCGTCGCGGTCCACCCATTCGTCCTCGTTTTGGTCTCCCTTTTCCGGGTAGGCCGAGCCGTTGTCGCTGGTTCCCGGGACGAAAATGAGGGAATAGGCGTCCACCACGCCGCGCACGCCGTGGCTGACAATGTTTTCCGCGACTGAAAACATATAGCGCCAGGCTTCTTCGTAGTCGTGTTCTTGGAAGCCGCGGCCCGTTATCTCATGCAGGGATGCCAGCAGGGCCGCGCCTTGCTGACGCTCGGTTCCGGTCCGGCGGCCGGGCGCTTTTTTAGCGCGCGTGTTCGCCGTGATTGGTTCGGGGGAGAAAGCGACATCTTCCACGACGGCGGCAGGAGCCTGACGGCCGCCGTCATAGAGATTTGAAATGGTTTCAGAGGCCGGGACATTTTGGGATTCGGCCAGGGTCTTTTCCAGCTCAAAAACCGCGCCTGTCTCAGCCGGCGCCCGCCCCGCGGGGACGTAGATTCCGGACCGGGTGCGGGTCCAGCCGGGGAGCGCGTCCTGCGCGGGCGCTTGGGCGAAGGCGGCTGCCGGAGCGGGGGTTGGGACCGTTCTCTGGCCACGCAAGGCCAGGTCCGGATTAAGGATAAGGGTTTGAAGGGGCGTTGCGCCGGGCTGCGGGATCGCGCGGAGCACGGACGCGCCGCTGATCGTTGCCGCCGCCCCGGCGCCCAGCGTGCCGGGCAGGCGCAAAGGGGCTCGTGCGAATTGGGCGCAAAAAACCGGCGATGCCGCGAGCAGGAGGGCAGATAATGAAACGGCCCGCGCAGCTCGCCAGAGGTATCGCATGGGCATAGTCTACTTTCTACCGGGATATTTTCGTATAAGTCTTAAGGCCTAAATTGATGACCGCAGAGGGCCTAGATGACTTCTAGGCCTCTTGGCGGCAGGGGCTCTTCTAGCGGAAGCGGAGGGAGTGCTCTCGGCCGTAGGCGTCGGCGAGCTCCAGGCCCCGGTCGAACCAAAGATGAACCCCGCCCTCGCTTTCAGCGCGCAGGTTGAGGCCTACGTCCTGAAGCCCTAATTTCTTGAGGCTGATGGCGAGGATTCGGGGACCGTTCGGGTCGGTTGAGGGGATTACTATCAGGTTTTGGCCCAGGGCTTCGGCCAACCATATCCAGGGCCGCAGCATGGCGCGGATGGCGGGTTCGACGGGCTCGTTGGCCTCCAAGTCGAGCGCCAAAGGCGCGATGCCGCAGCGCGCAAAATCCAAACAGCCCCTGGCCGGCGGAATCTGGAGGCCGGGCAAGCGCGCAAGGAGTCCGGCCCTCTCGCGCTCCCGATCGTAAGGCGCGACGTTGTCTGCGACGGCGTCTTTAAGATCCCGGTCCGCGAAGGCTGGGGCCGGCTCGGGGCGCGACGCGGCCATGGCTTGAGAATCAGTCGGCTGGATTTGGCCCAGCTTTTGGCGCAGTCGGACATTCTGATCAAGCCAGGACCGCAGCCGATTCTCGGCCTTGGGCGAGGATTTAGGTAGGCGCATGCGGCCTGAGGCCGTCCATGCCGGCACGCTGCAGGTCAAAAAGGCGCACAATAGGCTCGTCAAAATCATGACACATTATACCTCACAATCTGCGCGCCTGGGTTGGGCCTTTTGGCCCATGGGGGTTGATGTATTCGAGCTCTTCTGTTAAACTACGCCGGAAAGGGAGGATGGATATGTTCAGGCCGATTTACTGCGCGGTTTTGATTTTAGGGGCTGGTCCGGCGTCGGGCCAGGGACGAGATAATAACCCCGCCACCTATTCGGGGGTCCCTTCGGTCCATTACCGGGAGACCGAGGCGGACAGGGCTTTAAGGCTAAATCCCCCGCCCCCGCGTTTTGTGACGCCTACCACCCCGCCGGCCTACGGCGCCCAGCCTTATTACCCCCGTTCGCCGTATCCGAGAAATCCCGAGGGGGCCTATCCCTATATAGCCGACGATGGCAGGCCCCGGCGGCCTCCTGAATTCGTGGACTTCGGCGATGAATTTACCGCCATCGTGACCAAGTTCGTGGAGGTCCAGTCCCAGAAAAACCAGGGTTCTTTCGTGGTCAAGGACGACGTCGATGGCCGCTACCATTACCTTAAGCTGGCCCGGTTTTTCCGCGAGCGCATCACCCGTCTTTCCCCCACGGAGGTCTTCGGCTGCGTCGAATTCGAGGGCGTCAAGGCCGCGGCGGGCAAGTTCGATTTGGACTTCTATCTCAGCAACGAGGATTGGGAGTGGAAGGTGGCCAAGCTCCTCATCCATAAAGTCAACGGCCAGGCCCGCTTCCATTATAATAACGAGCACGAGATCGTGGCGCTTAACGCGCCGGCCGCGGCCGCGGATCGGGCCGCGGCCAAGCCGGCTCCCAGGGCGGTGCCCCAGCCTAAGGCTCCCGCCCAGCTCAAGGCCGATGTGGCATTTCGCGAGCCCACCGGAGCCCATGTGCTTTCCGGCGACGGTCAAGCCGAGTTGGTGGCCGTGGTTTCCAATACCGGAAAGGGCCCGGCTTACGCGGTGCGCCTGGTGCCTGGACTGCAAGGCGACGTGCCGGGCTTGGTCTTGCCCGCGGAGGTGATGGTGGGCGATATCGCGCCCGGCAAGAACGCCAAGGCCGTCGTTCCTTTGGCCGGTTCTCCGGAGCTGCGCTCCCAAAAAGCGCGCGTCAAGCTGTCCGTTAATGAAGGCAACGGCTTTGACGCGGACCCGGTTATCGTGGAGTTCCGGACCAAGGCGGCCAAGCCGCCGCGGCTTGAGATCGCCGCGGTCAAGATCGGCGGCAGGGGCGTGCTCAAAGCCGGTGAGCCCGCGCCCGTCGCCGTGACGGTGCGCAACGCGGGAGGCGGCGCGGCCGAGGGCGTCAAGATAGTCCTGGAACTGGGCCACGCGGATCTCTTCATGTCGGGCGACGCGGCCGTGAGCCTGGGCACGCTCAAGCCCGGGCAGTCCAAGACGGCGGATTTTGAGTTTTTCGTCAAACGGCGCTATCAGGGCGAGGGACGTTTGCCCGTGGCCGTGAGCGTGACCGAAGCCCGGGCCAAGTACGCCCTGGCTTCCCGGTCCCTGGGCTTGGCCCTGGGCCAGGGCACGCCCGCGCCGCAGGTGGTCAGCGTGGCGGCCGCGGGCGAGACCGAGGCCGCGGAGTTCGAGGATGTCGATGTCCCGCCGCCGACCCGGACTCGGAGCGATTCCGACGCTTATGCCGTGGTGGTGGGCATCGAGAAATATCGGGACATCCCCGCGGTTGAATTCGCGGCGCGCGACGCGCAGGCGGTGTACGACTATCTCGTCTCGGCCATGGGCTTTCGCCCCAAGAACGTGGTGCGGCTGTCCGACGAGCGGGCTACCCGCACGGACATGGCCACCTACCTCGGGCCTTGGCTCAAGGACCGGGTCACGGCCAAAAGCCGCGTTTTCGTGTATTACTCGGGGCACGGCGCGCCCAACCCCGTGACGGGCGAGGGTTATCTCATCCCTTACGACGGAAACCCCAACTACGTGGAAACCAAGGCGTTTCCGCTCAAGCAGCTTTACGACAACCTGGCGGATCTGCCCACCCAGGATGTGACCGTGGTTCTCGACAGCTGCTTCTCGGGAGCCGGGGGACGCTCGTTTCTGGCCCAGGGCATCAGGCCCTTGGTCAATGTCAAGTTGGCGGCTCCAGGCGACAACATGGTCGTCATCTCCGCGGCCCAGGGAGAGCAGATCAGCACCTATTATCCCGAGACCCAGCACGGGCTGCTGACCTATTTCCTGCTTAAGGGCCTGCGCGGCGCCGCGGACAAGGATCGCAGCGGCCTCATCACCACCCGTCAGCTGTTCGAATACCTGCAGCCCGAGGTCGAACGCGAGGCGCGTAAGCAGCACGTGGAGCAGAACCCGGCCATCGCGCCGCCCGTCGAACAGCTGGGGCCGAAGGCCCAGCAGGTTTGGCTGCGGCTTAAGTAGCGCGCAGTCCCGCAGCCGACCCGCCTTCCCAACGCCGTACTATTAGAAAAATTTATATAATAGGGCGCAGCCGCACTTTTATGGGGGAATCATGAGCTTCCATTACATTAAAGAGAAAGACTTCAAGGCCTTCTTGTCCGCGCTCATCAAGGCCAAGAACGTGGTGGGCCCGGTGGCCAAGACCAGCCGCCAACAAACCAGGTTCGTTTTCAGCCGGCTGGAAAACCCGGATGAGCTGCGTCTGGACTATGACGTGACCATTCTGCCGCCCAAGAAAGAGTTCTTTCCGGCCAAGCAGGATATCATTCGCTTTGACGGCGCGACGTTCAACGGCTGCGTGGAGCCGGCGGAGAAAGTCCTCTTCGGAGTCCACTACTATGACGTCAAGGCCCTGGACATGACCGACATCCTCTTTAAGGAACGGCATGAGGATCGCAACTATTGGGCCCATCGCGAGGCCGCCACCATAGTCATCTCCAACATCCAGAAGGTCTCCCCGCGCGCCTTTTGGGCCAGCATCGGCGCCGAGGTCCCGCCTCGCGGCCACGACGCGTGGATGACCCGGATCGCCGACGGATACGTCTTCGAGACGCGCACGGCCAAGGGCGAGGCCCTGCTGGGCTGCGGCAAGTTTTCGGCCGCTTCCGACGCCCAGGTCAAGGCGGCGGCGCAGGCCAACGAGAAAGTCGGTCGGCAATGCCCGGAGCAGCTCAAGGGAACCTCGGCCCAGATCGCCAAGAAGGTCCGCGCCGCGTTCGGCCGGGAAGACCTTTGGAAGAAGTTCGCGCAGGACTGCTTTTCCTGCGGCTCGTGCAACACGGTTTGCCCCACCTGCTACTGCTTCGACGTCCAGGACTGGTGGCACGTGGACCAGAAGTCCGGGGCCCGCACGCGCACCTGGGACTCCTGCCTGACCGAGGACTTCGCCAAGATATCCTTGGGCGCGGGGGCCACGGAGAATTTCCGCGAAGAACGCGGCGAGCGCTTCCGGCATCGCTTCATGCGCAAGGCCGCTTACCTAAACGAGAAATTGGGCGGCCCGGCCTGCGTTGGCTGCGGCCGCTGCTCCGCCGCCTGCACCGCGGACATCGCCGATCCGACCGCGGTCATCAACAGCATCCCGGAGGCCTGACATGCCCACCACCAACTGCGCCTGCGCACGGAAGAGCCCAGCCAAGGACGATAAGGAGAACATCTTCCTGCCCCGGGAGGCCAAAATCCTCCGGGTGGAGAAGACCACGGAGCTCGAGCGCATCTTCACCTTGCGCTTGGCCGACGAGACTTCCCTGGAGTTCGCCCCCGGCCAGATCATGGAGGTGGGGCTTCTGGGCTATGGTGAGATTCCCATCGGCTTGGCCAGCTCGCCGACCAGAAAAAACACCTTTGACCTCGTGGTGCGCACCGTGGGGCGGGTCTCCTCGGCCATCAACCGGCTCGGCAAAGGCGACACCCTGCTGGTCCGGGGCCCCCTGGGCCGGGGCTTTCCCCTGGAGAGCCTGCGCGGCCATGACCTGCTTATCGTGGCCGGAGGCATCGGCCTTTGCCCCACCCGCAGCCTGATCCAGTACACGCTGGATCGGCGCGGCGAGTTCAAGCGCTTCATCCTTTTCTACGGCGCGCGCGATCCGCAGCAGCAGCTTTTCTTGAGCGACCTCTCGGACTGGCGCAAGTCCAAGGACGTGGAGTATCATGAGACCGTTGACAAGTCCGACCCGACCTGGAAGGGCAACGTGGGCGTCATCACGACGCTTTTTTCCAAGACCAAGATCGACGCGGGCACCCGCGTCGTGATCTGCGGGCCGCCCGTCATGTTCAAGTTCGTCATTCGAGAGCTGGAAAAGCTGGGCGTCGCGCGCGCTCATATCTACCTGGACCTGGAGCGCCGCATGAAATGCGGGGTGGGCAAGTGCGGGCACTGCCAGATCAACGACAAGTACGTGTGCGCGGACGGGCCGGTCTTTTCCTATGCGGAGATCGAGCATCTAGAGGAGGCGATCTGATGTCTAAACCCAAGGTGGCGTTTTTTGATTTCGCCTGTTGCGAGGGCTGCCAGATCGAGTTTACCAATTACGGAGACCCGGTCTTTTTGGAGCTGCTCAAGCATGTCGACGTGGTGGAGTTCCGCGAGGCCATGTCCGAGAAGACCAAGGAACCCATCGACATCGCCTTCATCGAAGGCAGCTTCACGCGCGAGTCCGACCGCGCCCGCCTGGAGGACATCCGCCGGCGCGCCAAGATCGTGATCGCCTACGGCCAATGCGCCACCACGGCGGGCATCAACGCGCTCAAGAATCATACCGCTGATTATAAGAAGTGCGTTTATGGGAAGGACGCCGAGATGCCGCATTTGGACAGCCAGAAAGCTCTGGGCGTGGACCAGGCCATCAAGGTGGACTACTACGCCTGGGGCTGCCCGGTCAACAAGTACGAGGTGCTTCAGATCGTGTCGCACCTCCTGCACGGCAAGGAACCGGTCATCCCCAATTATCCGGTCTGCGTGGAATGCAAGCGTCGGGAAACCATCTGCCGCTATGATGTCGGCGATTACTGCATGGGCCAGACCGCGCGCTCCGGCTGCGGCGCGCCTTGTCCGGCGGACGGCATCCCTTGCGAGGCCTGCCGCGGTTTCGTGGACAAGCCCAACCATGATGCCCTGGTCAAGGTTCTAGACAAGCGCGCCGGCATGCCCAAGGGCTGGGCCCAGGCGAAGTCTTTGATGTTCACGGCCAATCAGAGAGGAGACGCGAAATGAGCAAGACCATCAACATCGCCGTCCATCACCTCACCCGCGTGGAGGGCCACGGCAACATCGCCGTCAACGTGGCCAGCGGCCGCATCGAGAAATGCGAATGGGCCGTGCCCGAGGCGCCCCGCTTCTTCGAGGCCATGATCCGCGGCCGGCATTACTCCGAAGTGGCGCGCATCACGAGCCGCATCTGCGGCATTTGCTCCATCGGGCACACCTTGGCCTCGCTGAAGGCGACCGAGGCGGCCTTAGGCATCAAGGTGACGCCCCAGACCGAAAAATTACGCGCGCTCATGAAGCACGCGGAGAACTTCGACTCCCATGTTCTGCACGTTTATTTCCTGGCCGCGCCGGACCTGCTGGGCGCGCCGTCGGTCTTTCCGCTGGTGAAGACCCACGGCGAGGTCGTGGCCCGGGCCCTGCGCCTTAAGCGCCTGGCCCATGAGTGGGGCTCGCTCATCGCCGGCCGGACCACGCATCCGACCAAGGCGGTGCCGGGCGGCTTTGCCAAGCTGCCGACGGTCCGGGAACTCTCGGACGTGCGCGAGAAGCTTTTGTCCGCGGTGCCTGACCTGGAGGCGACCTTGGCCACGGTCAAGGCCCTGGCCGGCGCCATCCCGGTTTTCGACCGGCCTACCGAGTACATGGCTCTGCACAGCCGGGACGGCTACGCCCTCTATGACGGCGAGGTCCAGACGATCCTGCCCGACGGGGACAAGGCCGCCTATAAGGTATCGGATTATAGGAAGTGCACCAACGAGTACGTGGTGCCCGCCTCGACCGCCAAGTACACGCGCAACCGCCTGGAGAGCTACGCGGCCGGAGCCTTGGCGCGCTTTAACAACAACCATGCCCAACTCCATCCCGAGGCCAAGAAGGCGGCCGCGGCCCTGGGGCTCAAGGCCGTCAACACCAACCCTTACATGAATACCGTGGCCCAAGTCGTGGAAATCGTGCAGAGCTTCCATGAATCCCTTGGCCTCATCGACGACCTCATCAAGACCGGCGTCAAGGACGAGCCCTTGGTCAAGCCGACCAAACACGCCAAGGGCGCGGGCGCGGTGGAAGTGCCGCGCGGCATTCTGTTCCATGAGTACGAATACGACCGCGACGGGATGTGCCTGGGCGGCAACTGCATCATTCCCACCAACCAGAACCACGCCAACATCCAGAAAGATTTCGAGAAGCTGGTGCCGGAGCTTCTCGATCAGGGCGTCGACGAGAAGCAGATGGAACTGCGCCTGGAGATGTTGGTGCGGGCCTATGATCCCTGCATTTCGTGCTCCACGCACTTCCTCGACGTAAAATTCGTCTCTTGAGCTTCATCGTGCCTCGACGAGGCGCGAGACGGCTCCGCCCCCGGCCAGGGGGCGGGACTGTTTTGGGGGAGCCGTGCGTTATCTCATAGGCGTCGGCAACTACTGCGCTTTTGACGATTCCATAGGCTTGCGCATCGTGGAGCGCATCGCCGAAGGCGGGCTGGAGCAAGGCTTTAGAGCCATCGACCTTTCCGGCAATACCTTGAATCTCCTCAATTTTCTGGAGCCGGCGACCGAACATATCCTCATCGTGGACAGCGCCCGCATGGGCAAGGCTCCGGGGGAGCACGCTTTTTTTTCGCCCGCGCAAGTGGAGACCCGCAAGGAGCTCTCCGGGTTGACCACGCATGAAGGCGACTTGCTCAAGATTTTGGAGTTCGCCCGCCAGATGAATTATCACCTACCGCCGATCACATTCATGGGCATCGAGCCGCAAAGCGTTGACAACGCCATGGGGCTTTCCGAGGCGCTGCGCCTGCGTCTGCCCGAGTATGTCGACGCCGCGATCCGCCGCTGCCTGGCCTAAGGGCTCGCTAAGCAATAAAGGATCGTTTCGGACGTCGAGGCGCCCAAAATTCCTGCCCCCGTTCCTGAACGAGCCCCGGGCCGCAGCTTTGATGGTTTCTTGACGCCTGCGACCTAACCTATTGGTGTGAAGGGTGGGAGATCATGCCATGGAGAGGGGCAGGCGGCGGATGGTTGCGGACCTGGCTGCGGGGCGCGAGATAATCGCCGCGGCCGGGGCTTTCATATTATTATTTTTCGCTTCGCCCGTTTTGGGCGATGATTTCAAAAAAATAGCCCGCGACCTGTCCCGCGCGGCCAGCCACGCCCACGTGGCGCGGATCACCGTCCTGCCGTTTGAATCCGCGGATGGGACTGAGGCGCGCGAAGGTTGGAGCATCGCCGAGCGTTTGAGCACCCAGTTCGTGCGCCTGGGCCGCGTGCGGACGGTGGAGCGCAATCTCATTCAAAAAGTCCTCGAGGAGCAGCGGTTGGCGCGGACCGGGGCGCTCGCGAGCGAGGCGGGCAGGGATTTGGGCGGGATAGACCCGGCCGACGGCATCGTCACGGGCAGTTTCGTGATTCAAGGGGCCAAGGTGCTCGTGGCGGCGCGGCTGATGCGGGCGCAAAGCGGGCTGGTCTTGGCCGCGGCCGAGGGAAAAGTCGAACGGATGAACCCCGAGGCCGCGCTGTCTTCGCCCGCCGCGGCGCGCCGGGCTCCTTCCCGTCTGCTGGCGCCGGAGTTCACGTCCGATCCGCCCGGAGAGTTTCTAACCGAGCCGCTGGCGGACTTTCTTTTCGAGCCGTCCCGCATAAGCGCCGGGGAGTATCCGGCGTCGCAAGACGCGGCGGCTCCAGCGTGCCGCGACGCGGCCAGGTCCGCGGACGAGCTCGAAAGCGGCATCCTTGATCTCAAGGCCCGCTACTGGGCCCTGCGTCTGAAAAAGGGCCGGTCCAGCCGGATTCTCCCGGCCGACCCGGGCGCAACCATCTTTGAACCGGAACTCAGGCGGCGCTTTTACGAATACTTTAACTTTTGGTCCGCGCAAGACCGCATCCCGGAGCTCAACCCAACCGAGATGGTGACTTTTCTGGTCATTGAGCGAAAGGCATACGCGCTGCGCGAGAGATGCGCGATAACAACGGCGGAGGGAATATGAGAATAACGGCATTGACGGTCCTGGCTCTGGCGACTTTTCTTGAGGGTTGCGCGGGAGTGACTGCACGAGTAAAGGACGGGCGCGTCATGGACACCATCGACCAAATGCCCGTGACCTACGGCTACTATGAGGCTATCGGCATCGGCGCATCGGATCCGGCCTTGCCCACGGAAACCCAGCGCCGGGCCCTGGCTCGTGATGCGGCCATCGTCAAAGCGCAGTATGAGCTGCTTTCCATGCTCAAGGGAGTGCGGCTCTTGGGAGGAGTCAGCGTGGACCGGGGATTGGAGACCGAGTCTAAACTTGAGGCGCGGCTTATGGAGACCATCCAGGGAGCGGAGATCTATAAGTCGGAGTTCACCAAGGACAACGGCTGCGTCGTGACCCTGCGTCTGCCCAAGGAATATACGGTCGCGCCTATAGGCGAGGGATTGTGATGAGCCCCGCATGCCGGGTCCGGCCCTTTCTGGCCGGCGCGCTTCTTTGGATTGGCTGCGCGGGATTGCCGCGTCCGATGGGGCCGCCTGCAAAGGTGGTCGAGGCGGAGGGCTGGGCGCCGCTGGAGAGCCGTGACGCGGAGACGACCCGGCGGCGGGCCTTGGCCGATGCGCAGCGCCGGGCCGCGGAAAAGGTCAACGGCGTTTCCGTGACCGCCTCATCGCTGGTCGCCGAGGGCGTGGGGGTCATATCCCGCGTCCTTGCCGAAAGCAGCGGGGGGATCGCGCATTACGACGTTCTGGGAGAGTCCGAAGAAAACGGGTTCCTGAAAATCCGCATACGGGCCCGGGTTCTGATCCGCCCCGTGGGAGCTCCGGCCGAGTCTCCGCCTTTGGGCATAAACTTGATGGTCACGGTGAAGGCGGACGGGCCGCAAGCCGAGGAGTTGGAGAGCGCCGCGCAGACGGCGCTGCGGCGCCAGCTTCTGGCGCGGGGATTCGGCGTCATCGAGGCGTCGGGCTCCAGCCGGGCGGATATGACGCTGCGTGCCCAGGCCAGGGCCTACAAAGTGAAAGACCCCCGTCTGGGCGAATTGCGGTCCTATGCCGCGATCCTTAACCTAAGCGCGGTGCGGCCCGATACCGGCGAAGTGGCTTGGGAAGGAGTCAGTCAAGCCTCGGCTTTGGACACGGACGAAGGCGCGGCTTCGGTCAAGGCCGTGGCGGCGGCGGGGCGCCTGGCCGGGGAAGACGCGGCCGCGGCGCTGTCCAGGATTTTTTGGCAAAGGTTCTGACCTCCGGCCTTTGTCAGATTCTGGCGCCGTTCGTAAAAAACGTAAAAGCCTGACACCGACTTTGCTAGAATCCGGGAGATGAAGCCCGCGGACGGAAATGTTGTCGTGACCCTGCGCCGGGCGCGGGCGGCGGATGCTCGGGGCTTGTCGCGGCTGCTGGTCTTGACCTGGCGCCGGACCTTCGACGGCTTTCTTTCTTCCGAAACCATCAGGCGGGTTTCGCGCCGCTGGCATAATCCGAAGCACTTGCTGGGCCAAATCCGGGATCGGGCCTGCTATTTCGGCGTGGCCGCGAGAGGCCGACGGCTCCTGGGCCTGACCACGGTACGGCGCACGGGGCCGGGAGCCCTGTTCATGCACCGCCTTTATGTCCGTCCGGGCTGCCAGGGCCTGGGCTTGGGCGAGAAGCTGCTGGCCGCGGCCTGGGGAGCCTTTCCCCGCAGCCGACGCATGCGCCTCGAGGTCCTTTCCGAAAATGCGCGGGCCATCGGTTTTTACCGCAAGCACGGCTTTAAGGTCACAGGCCGCAAGCCGGAACCCGTGGGCGACGAGGTACTGGACTTGACCGTGATGCAAGCCGTCCGGCCTCGCCCGCGACGGAGGGCGCATGGCTGAAGCTGCGGCCGCCGGCCGCAATCCCTGGGCCATCATCCCGACGCTCTACTTTGCCTCGGGCCTGCCCTACATCCTCATCAATACGGTCTCGGTCATCCTTTATAAAAGGATGGGCATTGACAACGGCCGCATCGCCTTCTGGACGAGCTGGCTCTATTTGCCTTGGGTCATCAAGATGCTTTGGGGTCCGCTGGTGGATATGTATTCCACCAAACGCAACTGGATTCTCTGGAGCCAGGTCGCCATGGCCGCCGCTTTGGCTGCTGCGGCCATGTCCCTCAAGCAGTCTGGCTTTTTCATGATGTCGCTGCTCTTTTTCACGATCGGAGCTTTTGTATCCGCGACACAGGACATCGCGATCGACGGCTTCTACATGTTGGCGTTGAGCGATAAGGAACAGGCTTTCTTCGCCGGCATTCGCGCCACTTTTTACCGCTTCGCCATGATCTTCGGCTCGGGCTTGCTCGTCGCGTTGGCGGGCCGGCTGGAGACCTCGACGGGGAACACCCCCGCGAGTTGGGCCGCGGCCTTGGCCTTGCCGGCGATTTTGTTCGTGCTTCTGGCGGCTTATCACAAGCTCATCCTGCCCCAGCCGTCCATGGACGGCCAGCAAGGCGGCCGCCACGTCCGGTCTCCGGCCGTATTCCTGGAGATCATGGCGTCCTATTTCCGGCAGGAGCGAATCGGCGCGACTCTCGCCTTTATCCTGCTCTACCGCCTTGCCGAGGCCATGCTGGTCAAGCTCGCCGCGCCCTTTCTTCTTGATTCCCGGGCCGCGGGCGGCCTGGGTCTGACGACCGCGCAAGTGGGGGTGGTTTACGGGACGTTCGGCGTCGCGTCCTTGGTCGTGGGCGGCATATTGGGCGGCTGGCTCATCGCGCGCTATGGGTTCAAGCGCTGCCTCTGGCCCATGGTCCTGGCCTTGCACCTGCCCGACGTCTGTTTCGTCTACATGGCTTATGCCCAGCCGCCCGCTTCCCTGGCTTGCGTTCTGGTCTCGGCGGAACAGTTCGGCTACGGCATAGGTTTCGCGGCTTTCACGGTCTATCTTTTGATGCGGGCCGGGGAGAGCGCTTATAAGACATCGCATTACGCCATTTCGACCGGGATCATGGCCTTGGGCATGATGGTTCCCGGATTTGCAAGCGGCTATATCCAGCAAGCCGTCGGCTACAAGGCTTTTTTCCTGATCGTCTGCATAGCCACGCTTCCCGGTTTTCTCGTTATTCCGTTCATCCCAAAGGAACAGCGCCGCATGGAGTCCGCCTAGATGACGCAAGACACGTCCTCGCCGGATCCGCGTAAACTCAAGCCGGCAGTGATCATGGCGGCCGAGATACTGGGCTTGCTCCTGGAGGCCATACGCCAGGAATTTTCCGCGGGCCGCTGGGGAGCCTTCGAGACCGCCAAGGGATTCTTGGAAGGTCCGTGCGGCCGTTGGGTGGCCCGGGCCGCGTCTTCGGCGCGCGAGGCCGCGGATAACGACGATGAAGAGCTCAATAACCGCTTGCGCGGCGCCTTCTTGGATTTGGAGCGCGCATTTAGGTCCGTCGTGCGTCTTATGCAGGAGGAAAAACGCTGCCGCCGAGACGAGGTCTGCGCCGGCGCGCAGCTGGCTTCCACCAGTTCCCATGAGCAGAATCTCAAGGATGTCAGGGATGTCTTGAATTCGATCGCGCCGGCCCTGATGGAGCCTGGGCTGCGCCAGCTACAGGATTTGGCGGAAGCGCCCGAACCGCCGGAGGGCTCCCGCGTCGCGCATCCCGCCGTGCGCCTGGCCGGGCTCCTGCTTCTAGACGCCGGCCGGCGCGGGGCCAGCGACGTGCTGGTCGTTCCCGGGTCCTGGTGCAGCTTGGTTCAGTACCGGCTCTCCGGAGTCCTGGTCCCCATCGTGGAGTTATCTCTTCCCTATCATAGGGCTTTGGCCGCGCGCTGCAAGGTCTTGGCCGGATTGGATATGGGAGCGCGGATGCGCGTCCAGGACGGGCAGACCAGAGCCGAGGAAGACTGCCCCAGGGCCATCATCAGAGTCCTGCCCACCGTGCACGGCGAGCGCCTGGATATCCATTTGGAGGGTCCGCCCAAGTCCATTCAAGTTCCCCGCGAGCTTGGCTTTTCCGATCAGGACCTCGGACGTTATCAAAGGCGGCTTGAGGCCCAGGCGGGCCTCATCATTCATGCGGGCCTTTCCGGCACGGGAAAAAGGACCGCTCTGCTGGCGGCTCTGGCGCATGTTTCACAACAGAACCGCAGCGCTTTTGCCCTGCTTTCGCGGCCGGCCCAAGATATCGCCGGGGTGTCGGTGACCATCGCGGGGCAGGACCGCGCCGCGCTTTTTCGAGGCATTCTTGAACGCAAGCCGGACGCGATCGCGGTCGACGATTTAAGCGGCCAGGAGATTATGCGCGAGGCCTTGGCCGCGGCGGCCGGGGGAATTCTAGTTCTTGGGTCCCTGCCGGGCGACGGCGCCGTGGCGGCTTTGCGAGGTCTTTTCGACATGGGCTTGGCCCCGGACCTTCTGCGCCGGGGGTTGTCGGCGATTTGCGCGCACCGCCTGCCCCGCCGCCTTTGTTCCTGCCGCAAGCTGGCCGCGCCCCGGCCCGAGGAGCTTGAAGCTTTGGGCGTGCGGGCAGAGGCTAGCGTGGGACGGCCGATCGGCTGTCCGGCCTGCCTGCATACTGGTTTTCGGGGAGTTACGCCTTTGTTCGAGCTTCTTGTGGCGGGGGAGAATTTGAAGCCCTTGCTTAAGGCGGACGTGCCGGACAAGGAGTGGCTCAAGGCGGCGCAGGCTGACGGGATGACGCCTTTCCGGGAAAGCCTGACCAAGCTCGTTGTTGAAGGCGCGACTTCCTATGGAGAAGCCAGACGCGTGGGCCTGGGCGTATAGGTCAATTTACCCACCTGACGACCGCCATTTGGGTAAGCCCGGCTAGTACCTTTATCTCATTGCCGAGGGGCCTCTAGACCCACCCCTTTTCCTTGTCTTTCGATTAAACTGATTGCATTGGGTCCTGATATTCAGGAGGAATGATAATGTCCCGACGCCTTCTTGCCGGTTTTTTGGCCTTTCTGCAGATAGCCCTTTCATTTACTTTAAGCGGCTACGCGGCCGCAGGGCAAATCGTGGTTTCAAAACAAACTTCGGCCGCCCCGGTGCGGTTGACAGTCTTGTCGGCAATGGGGCGGCTGTCAGTGGGCGTCCCTTCCACTTTGCGGCTTAATGCTTTAACCGGGCTTTCTGGCGGCACTGCGGTGACCAAGGGTCCGCAGGTCCAGTCCAGGGATTTGTCTCAAGCCGGCCAAGCCCTGCCGGCTTCTGAAGCGGCTACAGCCGCGGCGTCAACTCTTTTAGAGGGGATAACGGGAAAGCCGGCTGTGCAGGCCGCGCAAGCTCGCGATATTGAGGCGCGTGTTCAGGAGTCCGCGGCGCGCGTCAACGAGAGCCTGAGCCTTCCAGGCTTGCGCGAACAGGCGCCCTCCGAATCCTCGCGCGGCGCTGCGGAAAAGGTTTTCGCGCAAATGCGCGGAGAAAAGCTGATCTCCAGTTCGGATGGAGAAGTCGCGGTTCCCGCGGTCGGCGTTAAGCCGGGGCTGACCACAACCCGAGAGCGTGCTCTTGAAAAACCGCAAGCCGGCCGGGGTTCTTTAGCTGAAGCGCAGGTGCCCCAGGTTCAAGCCCCGGCATTGAAGCGGGTTTTCTGGAAACAACCAGCGGTCAAGCGGGCCGCGGCCGCCGTGTCGTTGGCCGGCTTGGCCGTGGCCGCGCCCTGGCTGGCGGCGCACGTGGGTTTGGTCGCGACCGTGGGCAGCCTTACGCTGGGTATCATCGGGGTACCTCAGATCGTCCGCATTTTGAGGGATGGCCGGGAAAGCGTCAAGGATCTGACTGTTGCCAGCCCATTGATTTGGTTCGCCGCGGCCACGCTCCTTTCCGTTGTGTCCGTGGGCCAAGGGTCGGACTGGAAATGGAGCGCGGTCAATCTTCTCGGCGTGCTCCAGAGCGGAGGGGTCGTTGGGCTGATAAATTATTTCAAGCGCGATCCCAAGGCGCTCAAAGCCACGGTGCTGACAGTTGCCGCGACGCTGGCGCCCTTGCCGTTTATAGTGCTGCAGCTCTTCATGCCGCTTTCCGCCTGGGTCAGCGTGTCCTTCGCCGCGGCCATGGGACTTTTGGTCGTCCTTAGCTGGCCCCAGATCGAGCAGAACTATCGGATTTTCAAGGCCGAAGGCAGGCCGCCTCAAGGCATTGCCCCGCTCTATCCCGCCCTGTTGGTCTTCGGCAGTCTGCTGCATCTTTTTGCCGCGATCATGGGTCCGGATATTCGCTGGGCCATGAACGCGATCAGCGCCATTGTCTCGGGCTCTACGGTTTTAGGCCAGATCTATGCGCCAAGGCTTGCCAATGCCTTGGTCGGACCCTTGGTAAAGGTCGAAGATAAGGTCAAGGCGGCGTTTGTGAAGTTCAAGGAACTCTTTAAGCCGGATATGGCGGCGCTTCTTCCCAAGGCGCGGGCCGCGCTCTCGGATATTTTTGACAATGACGAATATCTGGGTTATGCGGGCAAGGATACGGAAGGCCAACTGGCCCAACTGCGCCGCCGCGCCGCGGCTTTGCCTGGCCGCAGCATCATCTATCTGGAGGCGCCCACTGGCGCGGGAAAATCCACTTTGGCAAAGAATCTTCAGGAAGTGCTGGGGGATCGCTTCAAGGTCTTTCCAGTGGACCGTTACTTTAAGTCCCGGGGCGAAGTGCCTACGGGCACGGACGGCTTGCCGGATTTCGACCGGCTCGGGGCCCTTCACGTCGATCGGGTCGTGGCGGACATCAAGGATGCGCTTGCGGCCAAGAAGGTGGAGCTTCCGGCCCATGACATGAAAACCGAGACCTATATTCCTTATAGCGGCGAATTCCTGGAGCTGGGCCCCAACGACATTCTTGTCGTTGATTCCATTTATGCGGCTCACGGCCAGCTTCTAGATGCCGGCTCCGGCCACGCCAGTCTCAATGTGTTCCTTTATGCTCCGGCCGTCATGCGCTTGGCCCGGCGCGTTGTCCGGGATCGCAAAGAGAGGGGAATGTCGGCTGAGAAAAATCTCAAGGGCTGGGCTCATATTCTCTATGACGAGAAAGAATTCATCCTGCCTCTTCATGACCGCGCCGACCTCCTAATGAACCTGGCGAGCGCGGACGAGCTCAATGGCCTACAGGAAAAATACGCCGGGCTTTTGGCCGAGGAATGGCTCGAGCACGGCCAACGTTCCGGAATGACCGAACTTTTCCGCGCCAATATCGCGGCTTCCTTGGCCGCGGATCGGGAGAGCTTCGGCGCCATCATGGGCGCCGCGGCGACGCCTAAATAGGCCGGACCGCCGGCCGCTGCGCCGGTTCCTTGAGGAGCCAGGCGCCCATGGGGACGAACAATGTCCCGAAGATGGTGTAGAGGCGCCAGTAGGTCTTGTGCAGCTCTCCCCAGAAGCCGCCTCCGCCGCTCAACGCCCAGGCGATCATGGCCAGGCCGAAGGTCAGGATCGTCGGCGTCAGCATCAGCCCCAGGACCTTGCGGGCCGATAGCTTCCAGTCCGTCATGATGGCCACGATGAATATCCCCAGCAGCGGGCCGTAGGTGAAGGCGATGATGCGAAAGGCCAGCCAGAGCAGATTGTCGAGCCGGCGCAGGGCCATGGCGCAGACCATGAAGAAAAGGCCGAAGGCCACGAAGGAAAGTTTGGAGACCTTGACCATGTGGGCGTCCGAGGCGCCTTTGCCCCAGAAGGGTTTGTAAAAGTCCATGGTGAAGGCCGTGGACAAGGAAGCCATGGCTGAGTCCGCGCTGCCCATGGCGGCCGAGGCCACGGCCGCAAGCAGCAGCCCGCGCAGGCCATGGGGCATGGCGCCCAGGATGAAGCGAGGAAACACATGATCGTTGTCGGTCATCCCGGCCACGAGCTCGGGATGGACTTGCGCGTAAGCGTAGAGGGCCACGCCGATGCTCAGGAACAGGAAGGTGATGGGGATGCCGGCCAAGCCCCAGGCCATGAGGCTCCAGCGGGCCTTGCGGTTGTCGTTGCAGGCCAGGAGTCTTTGGACCATGTCCTGGTCCGTGCCGTAGGCCGCCGACGAGTTGAAGAAACCCCAGATGGTCATGAGGAAGAGAAGCCCGATGTTGGCTGGCTTGTACATTTCCAGGAAGTTGAACTTGTTGTAGACGCTGCCGTCGGGGCGGACCGCATGGCGGCCGGCCTCGATGATGGCCGGTATGCCGCCCGGGACATGGGTCACGATATAGACCAAGGCCGAGACCGCGCCGGTCACGAGCAGAGTGAACTGCACGAGGTCGGTCCAGGCGATGGCCCGGCCGCCGCCCAGGGTGGTGTAGGCGAGTATGCCGCCCACCACGATGATCACGCAGTGCGGATACGAGATGCCGCCCCCGCTGACGACCTCCAGGACCTTGGCGATGGCCACGATGCGCACGGTGGAGGCCAGGGAGCGCGTCAGCAGGAAATAGGCGGAGCAGGTGGTGCGCGCGGGCGGGCCGAAGCGTTCGGCCACGGCCTGGTAGATGGAGGTCACGCGCAGCTTCTGGAAATGGGGCAGGAAGACCATGGCGATGAAGATCGTGGCCAGGATATCCCCGGGATTGCTGAGCAGGAAGCGGTAGTCCGAGGCGTAGCCCTCGGCCGGCGTGCCGATGAATGTGAGCGCGCTGATGCAGGTGGCCACGAAGCTCGCCGTGGTCACCAGCCATGGAATCGAGCGGTTGGCGAGGAAATATTCCTCGGTGGTCTTGGAGGTCCGGTGCGCCGCCCACCAGCCGATCGAGGCCAGCACGATCACATAGGCGATGAGAATTCCGGCATCGAGAGGGCCGAGGCTCAGGCTGACGGGCATGGCCTCATTGTACCGCATCGCCATGTGAAATAGAATAGATTTTTCTTAGGCGATGACGAACGGGTCAGGTTTAGTCCAGCCAGCCCAATCCCGCGATGTAGGCTTGGCCCGCTGATATGCCGCCGTCATTGGGAGGCAGTCGCTGGTGTGTGTGGGCTTGAAAGCCCGCTTCCTCCAAAAGGGCGCAAACTTGGGCGCTGAGATAGGCGTTTTGAAACACCCCGCCCGAGAGCACCACGCGCTGCAAGCCGGCTTGGCGGGCCGCTTCCAAGACGAGTCGCGCCAAAGCGTTGTGAAACCGGGCGGAGATGACGCCCGGCGCGACGCCGCGGCCGATGTCCTCAAGCGCGGCGCGCAGCAGGGGCTCCCAATCCGCGATCCTGGGCGCGGCGCCCGCCAGTGGGAAAGGGTAGGCCCCGGTCTCTCCGGCATCGAGACAGTGCTCGAGGCTCATGGCCGCCTGGCCTTCGAATGCGTTGGCCTGGCGCAGCCCTGTCAAGGAAGCCAAGCCGTCGAAGAGCCGTCCCATGCTGGAGGTCCGCGGCGAAAAAGCCCGGGAGGACGGCAGCTTTTGGGCCGCTTCCCAGTCTCGCGGGAAGCATGGCCTCAGGCGGCCAAGATCAGCGCCCATCTCGTAAAGCAAACCCAAGGCGCAGCGCCGCGGCTCGCGGATGGCAGCCTCGGCTCCGGGCAACGGGAAGGTCCTTAAATGGCCGAAGCGCTCGAAGCTATTGTCCCGGATGATCAAGAATTCCCCGCCCCATATGGTATTGTCCGTGCCCAGGCCCAGACCGTCCCAGACAATCGCCAATGCCGGCGGCGCTATGTCTAAATCCGCCATGCAGGCCGCCGCGTGGGCGTGGTGGTGCTGGATGCGCGCCACGGGCAAGCCCAAGGTCTCGGCAAACCTGGACGAGGCGTAATCCGGATGCATGTCGCAAGCCACGACCTGCGGATTGAAGCCGTAAAGACGGCAGAGATCCGTCACCGCGTCGCGGAAGGCCGCCAGGCTGGCCGCGGTTTCGAGGTCCCCTATATGTTGGCTGACCACGATCTGGCGGTCCCAGGCTATGGCCACGGTGCTTTTCAAATGCGCGCCCAGGGCCAGGACCGGCCGCAAGGGGCGCGAGATTCGCAAGGGCAAGGGCGCCAGGCCGCGCGCCCGGCGCAGCACGAGTTGACGGCCGCGCGCGAGCCTCACGATTGAGTCGTCCGCGTGCCGGACAATGGGCCGGTCGTGCATGAGGAAGGCGTCGGCGATGCCCTTGAGGCGCGTCTTGGCCTCGGCATTGTCCTTGGCCATGGGCTCCTCGCTTAGGTTCGCGCTGGTGGCGATCACGGGAAATTTGAGCAGGCCCATGAGCAGGTGATGCAGGGGCGCGTAGGGCAGCATGGCTCCAAGCCATGGGTTGCCTGGCGCCACTGATTTCGCGACTTCGGCGTCCGGACCGCGGCGCAGAATCACGATGGGCGCGGCCGTTGAGGCCAACCATTCGGCTTCCAGAGGCGACACATCGCAGTTGCGGCGAACCGATTCCAGGTCCGGAAACATGACGGCGAAGGGCTTTTTCTGGCGGCGTTTGCGCCGACGCAGCCGCTCCACCGCCTTTTGGGAGCGGGCGTCGCATAGCAGCAGGAAGCCGCCGATGCCTTTGAGGGCCAGGATGTCTCCTTGGCGCAGCAAGGCCGCGGCGCGATCCAGGGACGGGCCGGTTTCCCGGTTGGGGCCTTCGCGCTCCAGCCATAGTTTTGGTCCGCAATCCGGACAGGCTATGGGTTGGGCATGAAAGCGGCGGTCGCGGGGATTTTCGTATTCCGCCCGGCACTTCGCGCAAAGGGGAAAGCCCGCCATCGAGGTGTTGGGCCGGTCATAGGGGATGTCGGTCACTATGGTGAAGCGCGGGCCGCAGAGCGTGCAGTTGGTGAATGCATAGCCTTGCCTGCGCTCGCCGCTTTGGGAAATTTCGGCCAAGCATTCGGGGCAGGTGGCCAAGTCGGGCAGGAGCCAGGCCGAGGCTGAGGCGGAGACTTCGCTTTCCTTTATATGAAATCCCTGGAAGCCGGACGGTTCCAGCCAGACGGTCTCTACCGCCGCCAGCACCGCCGCGGGAGGCTTCTCTTTTTCGACCCGCGACGCAAATAGACGCAGGGCTTGTTCGTTGCCGTCGACCTCAATGACCACGCCGAAGGGACCGTTCAAGACCCAGCCCGAGAGCCGCATATCCTCGGCCAGGCGAAAAACGAAAGGGCGAAAGCCCACGCCCTGAACCGCGCCGAATAGAGAAAGGCGCAGTCGTCGAAAGCTGGATTCAGCCGGGGGTGAGGGCGTCATGGGTGCGATAGCAACGTCAAAGATACTCTATCAAAAGAGGGAGCCGGGCGACGCGGTTAGCGAGAAGGCGGACTTCTAGAGATTCGACTCTTCTCGCGATCCGGATTGCGTCTGTTTGATCTCGCCCAGGATCTGGGAGAAGGCCTCGCCGGCGCCCATGAAGTTGGCCTCGATGCGGTGCGTTATGTCGTAGATTTGTTCGGGCTGAACGAAACGGTGCAGATCGGCCAGCCCGTGCAGCGCGCCTTTCATGGCTTGGGCCGGATCTAAATTAAATTCCGATGCCAGCTCGGCGACGACCTCAAGAATGAGCACGGCGCCTTTCGCCAGGTTTTGGTCCGCCAGAAGCAGGCCCGTGATCCCGCCCCGGCATGCGTCGGCGATCAATCGGTCCAGGCCCGGGTCGTTGGGCGAGAGGCCTTTCAACGCCAAGGACAAAGTCTTTTGAACCAATTCCGCGGCCGCGGCGCAGGGATCCGACATCTTCTGCAATTTGATGGCCACGAGTTCCTTGGTGAGCTGGCCGATTCGAAACTCTTCCACTGTTATCCTCCGTCCTTATCTACAGGATAACGCGGGAAATTTATTTATCAACCGCGAGTTCGTCAGAATGCGTCAGGATGTGTCAGTGTGGGTGCTTCGAGCCTGCAACGAACAGCTCTAAAAGCGGCCGCTGAGCCAAGCGAAGAAAGCCAGGATAACGAACTGGCCGTCCACCGCGGCTTCGGCCCAGAATCCTTTCGGCGTATGCTGGGAGCGGCCGAAGGCGACGCCGCCTACGAACATGAGGTTGCCGATAAGCAGCGCGCCCACGAGCCGGCTTTTCCAGCCCATGGCCAGAAGAGCGCCGAGGATGGCGATCAAGAGAACTTGGATGGAGGCCAAGGTCGCGTAGGTTCGTCTTGAGCCCAAGGCTTTATAAAAATTCTCCCGGCCTACGATGAGGTCGCTGTGCACGGCGGTGATGCCCAGCATGACGGAGCGGCTGAAGACCAGCAGGATCGCGAAAAGCACGGCCAGATAGTTGGCCTTGGTGAAGACAATGCCTTGATGCAGGCCGGGAAGATAGGCGCAAACCGCGCCCCAGCCCAGCGCCGTGGCGATGTCCCGGGAGCCGGGAAAATCGATGAGGCCCGTGCGGCCGTAAAGGAAGCGGAAGGGATAGAGCGCTCCCAGAAGCCAGCACGAGAATACCACCACGAAGATTCTCACCTGGAGGAAGAGCGAGAGGCCCAGGGACATGAGGCCCGAGACAAAGGCCGTGACCGTGAGCGGCAGTCGGTGCTTCTCGAAGAGTTCCACCTTGCGGGTTTCGGCCGCTCCCACGCCCTTTTCAGCGACCCGGTTGATGATATGCAGGCTGAACACGAACAGGCCCGCCAGGACGAGAAGCCGGTCGTCGATGCGGCAGCCTTGCAGCTTCATGCACACGTAGGTCAGGCTCACGGCCGAGAGACCGGTATACGCGCAGGAGTCGACCATGAGCTCGAGGAGCCTTTCTAGGGCATTGAGCGCGGATACGGCTTCTTTCTTGCGCATTTCCTTGATGCGGGCAAGCACCCGCTCCGTCATCCAGCCCGGAGTGGATGCTCCGGCCGTGATGCCGATGCGGCGGGCCGTCCTGATGACGGCGGCGTCGAGTTCCTCCTCGGTTTCCACGTGGATCGTATTGGGACAGAGCCGCTGGCACAGGGCGGTGAGCCGGGCGGTGTTTGCCGAATGCTTGGCGCCCACGATGATCATGAGGTCGACCCGGCCCGCGAGTTCCATGGTCTCGCGTTGGCGGTCGCGGGTGGGTTTGCAGATGGTGTTGGCTATGATGGCTTGGCGCGCGCGGCCCTGGACGACGGCCGCGGTCTTGAGGAAGACGTCTTCTTCCTGGGTGGTTTGCGCCACGATCACGACCTTGTCGAGCTCGGGGAGCTTTTGCGCTTCATCGGGGCCGGCCACGACGAAGGCGCGCTGCCCGGCGTAGCCTAAAAGCCCCACGACTTCGGCATGACCCTTGTCGCCGACGATGACCGTGTCGTAGCCTTGCGAGGCGTGCTTGCTGATGACGGAATGAACGTTCTTGACCAGGGGGCAGGTCGAATCCACGACCTCGAGCCCCAGGCCGCGGACCTCGCGCTCGGCTTCGGGCGTGATGCCGTGCGCCCGGATGACGAGGACGCCGGATTTGCCGCGGACCTCGTCGATGGAATCCACCGCGTGGATGCCCTTTTGTTCGAGCATCTCGATGACCTGCGTGTTGTGGATGAGGGGCCCCAAGGTATGGATCGGATGCTTGCCCGACTGGGCCAGTTCCAGGACCCGGTCTATGGCCTTCTTGACGCCCGGGCAGAAACCGGCGGTCTGGGCGAGTATGACCTCGAGGTCCTTGTTCATGGATAGATTATAACAAAGCGGCCTATCCAGCGGGATTTTCACGGACGTCAAGCGATTGACGAAGGCGGGCAATCCTGATACCATGGCCAGCGTATGGCAAAGCCCAGACTTCTCGTGACCGGAGGCTCGGGATTTATCGGCAGCCGTCTGGTCCGGGATTTATCCGTGAAATGGGATGTCGTTTCCACTTGCGGCAAACAACCTCCCGGGCCGGGAATGATCCGTGTGGATTTGACTGACGCCGCGGACCTGGAGCGAGCCTTCCACGAAGCCGCGCCGCGGGCCGTGGTCCATACCGCGGCCATGGCCGAGCCGGACGCCTGTGAAAAGCAGCCGGAGCTGGCCGGCCGGGTCAACCGCGACGCGGCGCAAGGCCTGGCGCGTCTCTGCGCCAAAGCCGGCGCGCGTTTCGTGCATTTTTCAACGGACCTGGTGTTCGACGGCCTGCGCGGGTGGTATCGGGAGCAGGACGCTCCCCATCCCCTGAGCGTCTACGGCCGCACCAAGCTGGAATCCGAACACGCGGCGCTCGAAGCCTGCCCCGGGGCCGCGGTCCTGCGCGTGGCCACGGTCTATGGCCGGGCCTATGGCGGCAGGCCTAGCTTTCTAGACACTTTGCGCCAGAGGCTTTCCCAAGGGCAGAGAGTCCAGGCCTTTACGGATCAGTGGCGGACCGCCACGGCCAACGCCCAGATTTCCGAGGCCGTCGCGGCTTTGCTGGAGCGGTCGGACATCAGCGGGATATTCCATTGGACGGGAGCGACCCGGGCCTCGCGTTGGGAGTTCGCCTCGGCTTTTTGCCGGATATTCGGCTTTTCCGAGAGCCTGGTCGAGGCGGCGCGCATGGAGGACATGCGCTTGGCGGCGCCTCGACCGCGGGATACTTCATTGGATTCAACCGGGCTCGCGCGTCTTTTGAAGATAGCGCCTTGGAGCCTGGAGGATGGCTTGCGGCGAGCCCGCGGCGAATGGGAGCCGGTCAGCGCCGATTAGCGGCCCAGTATTTTATTGAGCAGGGCGCCCAGGGCCGATTTGACCCGGGAGTAATTGCTTTCGATGTCCGGACCGTTGACGTCGGGCGAAAGCGTCGGCACTGAACGCTTGAAGCGTTCCACCGCCGGCAATGTCTGCTCCCGGTAGATGCGCATGCGATCCCTGAAGACGTCCGCCTTGTCGTCGGCGCGGCCGCGCGCCAGGATGCGGCGCAGGAGTTCGTCTTCCGACGCGTCCAAGGTGATGATTGCATCCAGCCCCGAGGGCCCCAGCAGCTTCTCAAGAGCGGCCGCTTCCTCCGGCCGGCGGGGAAAGCCGTCCAGGATGAAGCCGTGCTCGCGGGCGTCCGGCTGGGCCAGGCGTTGGCCGACGATGCTCACGACGAGCGCTGAATCCACCAGTTTTCCCGAAGCCAGGATATCGCCGATCTCAGGATGGCTCTTGGCGTATTCGCGCAGAAGTTCGCCCGCTGAGATATGGGCGACGCCGTAATCGCGCGCGATGCGGGACGAGAAGGTGCCCTTGCCCGAGCCGGGCGGGCCGGTAATAATGAGACGAAGAGGATGATCGATGAGCGGCGCCTGTCCCGGGCTGTTCGCCGCGCTGGGAGCTTGGGGATTGTCAAAGGCTTGAGCCTGCCGGGTTGCCAGGGCTTCGGCTGGGGCGTCTTTCTGAGCGGCATCGGGCAGGGCTGCGGCCGCCGCCGCAGCCAGGGGCTCTTGGGTCGCGGGCCCAAGACTCGCTGATCCGGGCAGGGGCGCGGCTAGAAGAGCCGGGGCCGGCAGAGTGCTGGCGCGGGCTGGCGATCCGATTAAAAGCAGATGTCCCGCCAGATGCGGCATGGCCGTCGGAGCGCGGGCTGCCTTGCCCGGCGTCTTGAGAAGAGCGGCTTGAACGGCTAGAGGCGCGAGGCTGGCCCAGCCCAGGGCCAGGAAAAAGAGGATGCGGCGCTTCATTTTGTCAGTTTAGGAATTTTGGCGCGGACGCGCCTGGGCCGAATAGGCCTTTCTTGTCGGGGCTATAAGGCCTATGAACTAAAGCCTTTTCTAATGGGAACCGTGGTAGAGGACCGCTAAGAGCAGCCATGCGATCAGGCCGATGGCCGCGCCTATGAGGCCAGCCCGGAGGCTTCGGCGCTGCGACGGGCGTTTTTGCCCCGGGAACACCTCTTCGACGGCCGCCATGATCTCATCGGCGGAGAAGCCGCGCGCTTGAAGGCGGTTCTGGATTTGCGGCCAAGGCATCTCTGATTTTGTCTTGCCGATGAAATCGATGATTTCCTTATGCCGCGCCGAATCTTGAGCCATGGGAGGATTTAATCCAATTGCACGCCGCGATGCAAGGTCCGCTTGAGCTTGCCTCGCTTCGGGCCGAGACGATGGATTATAATCTAATGATGCCGGGGTTACAACGCTGATGCAGTCCCGCGTGATCGGAGTCATCGAGTCCTGCTTTCGGGAGAAGTTCGGCACCCCGCGCCAGGGCGCCTTGGTCCCGGAGGCCCCGGCGCGCCTGCGTATCAGGCCGGAGTTCATGCCGGAGCATGCCTTGCAGGGGCTTGAGGAATTCAGCCATGTCTGGCTTCTTTTTGAGTTTCACCTCAACACCAACAAGGTCTTCCGGCCTAAAATTCACCCGCCGCGTCTGCAGGGCAAGACCGTGGGCTTATTTGCTTCCCGCTCCCCGCACCGGCCCACCCCCATCGGACTGACCCTGGCGCGTTTGGAGCGCATCCAAGGCGACACGCTTTACCTCTCCGGTGTGGACTTGGTCAACAGCACTCCGATTTTGGATGTCAAACCCTATATCTCTTCTTGCGATCGTCCGGTCCGTGCCCGGACCGGCTGGGTGCGGCGCTGTCGCGCCCCGCGGATGCGGGTGCGCTTTGCGCCAAAGGCTTTGGAGGACATCAGTCTCCTGGTTCCCGCGCGCGGGCGGGCGCGACTTAAGAGGCTCATCAGCAAAAGCCTCTCGCACGACCCGCGCAATCCCCGGGATCGCGCGCAGCTGCGGCCGGAAAAGGAATTGGCGTTTTTCATTTTGCACTATGACGCCTACTTTCGCGTCAGCGGCGGTCAGGCGATCATCTCGCGCGTGACGAAGGCCGATGAGGCCTCCCGCCGGAGGCCGCCTTTGCAGACGGGTTTTTGGCTCGGCGCCTGAGCGGCGAGTATGATAACATCGATGAAACTGAAGTCTTTCCTCAGCGGACGCCCTTTTAACCGCAAGAATTTTTTATTCGCGGCTATCGTGATATGTCTGTCCATGGGGACGGCCCTGCTCGCCCTTGAGCTTTTTCTTCGGTTGGCGATGCCGAGGCCGCGCAGCGTCGAAGTCAACCGCCAAGCGCCCGGTCTCTTCAGCAATCGAGCCGACGGCGTCTATGTGGAAACGCCGTTGGGCTTGCGCTTGCGTCCCAACCGCGCCGTGTCGCTTCACTACGGCGCCCCCGTTAATCGCGATCAAGTCGTCAGCACCAACTCTTTGGGCTATCGCAACCGCGAGATCGGACCCAAGCGCGGCCGGCGCGCGCTGTTCTTGGGAGACAGCATCACGTTCGGCACTTTTGTCGATGAAAACGAGACTTTCGTGAGGCAGGTGGAGCGGCTGGCCCGCGCCCGCGGCGAGCCCTTGGAGACCATCAATGCCGGGGTGGGCTCGGTCGACCTTGATACGGAGCTGGCGATCCTTCAGGAGAGCGGGCTCGGCGTGCGGCCCGATATAGTCGTGTTGGACTATTATCTCAATGATTTCGCGCCGTCTCCCGCGTTTCAAATGACGCGCTTGCCGGAAGTGCTCGCCAAGAGCTGGCTGGCCTGCTATGTCCTTAGGGCGTTGCCGGCGCTCAGCCCGCGCCTGGGGCGCTCCGTTCTTTACCGAGTCAACGGCCTGGAGCGGCGGCGGATCGAAAAGGATTTATGCGCGCGCCTGCCTGTTGGGCCCGGAGACTGGCGCAAAGACAGGGCGGCTTTCAATCGCCTTATTTGCGACGCGGCCTTGGATTGGGGCGGCGCTTGGAGCGAGGTTTCTTGGGCGAAGATGGAGCCGGTCTTGGAACGTTTCCGGGACGTATGCCGAGCGCGCGGCATACGCCTGGTTTTTGTCGCGTTTCCCGTCCGATTTCAAGTCGAGTCCGATTTCGTGGACGATTTTCCTCAGCGCCGGCTCAAGGCCTTGGCGCGGAGGCTTGATTTGGACGTTCTTGACCTGCTGCCGCTGCTGCGCAGGGATTATCGTTCCATGAGGAGTCCTTTATTCTATGATGATTGTCATTTCACGCCCGCCGGACACAAGCTCGTCGCGCCGTGGATCCATGATTTTATCCGCCGCTAAATGTTTCGCCTTGGCCATGGCGGCGGTGGTCGCTTGCTGCCCCCCGGCTGCCGCCTTGACGGCCAGGGAAATCCGCGCCCGCTTGGAAGCTGAAGGCGATCGCAGGCTGCGCGCCAATCCCATGTTTGCCGGCAATCTGAAATTTCCGGTGAATTGGGCCGGGGACGGCATTCTCGCCGGTGATCCCGATACGGAAATCCGAGGCATTGCCGTCAGTTGGCTGGCCACGGAGGCGCTTCTTAAAGAGGCTTTGAAACGCGGGGCGAATTTGTTTATCGTGCATGAGCCGCCTTATGGCACTCAGATCGCCGCGCAACCATTGCCCGGCGAGGAGGACGCCGCCGCGCGCAAGGCCGCCTGGCTCAAAAAAACCGGGATGGTGCTCTACCGCTGCCACAACGTTGAGGATTTGATCCCCGGGTTCGGGGTTCGATCCTCGTGGCCTAAATGGCTGGGGTTCAAGGGCAAACCCCTGGCCGGAAATATGATTTACGAGGTTTATGACACGGGGGGCCTGACTCTCGATGAACTCTCCCGCAGGATCGCGGCGCGTGTGCGTCCCTTGGGCCAGAGAACCGTGGGCGTCGTCGGCGATCCCGCCCGCAAGACGAGGCGCATCATCACGGGGACCGGCGTTGGCACCAGGTGGCGTGACATGGCGCTTATGGGCGCCGACGTGTTGGTAGTCACGGATGACGGCAATCAAAGCTGGGAGGCCGGTCAATGGGCGCTGGATGCGAACAAGAGCCTCATTATCGTCAATCACGGCACCGCGGAAGAACCCGGCATAAAAGCGTTGAGCGATTATGTGGCCAAGCTGGTCAAGGTGCCGGTGATCTACTTGCCCGTGGGCTGCATCTATCGAACGGTGGGCGCTCGGTAGGCGGCGAGAAAACCCCGGATAAAATGCGGCGCTTCCTGGCGGCCGAGGAGTTCCGTTCCGTGCTGGCGCTGGCCGCCCCCATCGCCTTGCTGCAGACGGGCATGGTGCTCTATGGCACCGTGGCCACTCTCTTCGCCGGCAGGCTCGGCGCCGCGGCCATAGCGACCGTGGGCTTGGCCGGGTCGACCTATTTTCTTCTCTTTATAGTGGCCTTGGGCATTTTACTGGGCATAGATCCTCTTTCCTCGCGCGCTTTCGGCGCGGGCAGGCACCATGAATGCGTCGAGGTTCTGATCCACGCCCTGACCCTGGCCTTTCTGGCCGTGCTGCCCGTATTCCTGCTTCTCTCCTATTCGGATCGCATCTTCGCGTTCATGGGAATTGATGGACGTATCGCCGCGGGCACGGCCGCGTACCTCAAGATACTTCGCTGGAGCCTGTTCCCGGGACTTTTTTTCGCGGCTTGCCGGCAATATCTTCAGACCATGAGCATCACATGGCCGCAGCTATTGGCCGTCATCCTGGGCAATCTGGTCAACGCCTTCTTGGACTATGCCCTGATTTTCGGGCGCATGGGGTTTCCCGAGTGCGGCGTTTTCGGCGCGGCGTACGCCATGCTCGCGGCCAACAGCGTCATGTTTGCCGTGGCCGCGGCCGCCGCGGCCGTCGAGATCCGGCGCAGCCGTTGGCGCTGGCATGGGTTCAAGCCGGTTATCCTGGCGGAGCTTTTGCGCATCGGATTTCCCGCCGGCATGCAGCTGCTCGCCGAGGTCGGGGCGTTTAGCCTGGTGACCATGCTGTGCGGCCGCCTGGGCCCGGTTCCGGCCGCGGCCCACCAGATAGTGCTCAACTTGGCCAGCCTGTCGTGGATGGTTCCCGCCGGGGTTTCCTACGCGGCCGCGGTGAGGGTGGGACAAGGCTTGGGCCGAGGCCGGCCCGGATCCGCCGCGCGCTCGGGCTGGTCCGCCCTGGTCATCGGCGTCGCGTTTATGACTCTGGCCAGCGCCGCCTTCATCTTTCTGCCGCGGCGGATACTGGGCCTTTACACCGTTGATGCGGAAGTCACGGCCATAGGGGTCCGCCTCCTGGCCGTAGCCGCTTTCTTTCAAGTCTTCGACGGCATCCAGGTGGTATTGACCGGCGCCTTGAGAGGGTTGGGCGAGACGCGCATTCCCATGGCCGCCAACGTCGTGGGGTACTGGGCGGTGGGGCTGCCCGTGGGCGTTGCTCTGGCCTTGCGCGCCGGCTGGGGCGCGCTCGGCTTTTGGATCGGCCTATGCCTTGGCTTGTGCTTCATCGCCGTGGCCCTTTTATGGGTTTGGCGCGGCCGCGCCCGGCATTTGGTCGAAATGGCCTGAAGCGGGCCAGTCTTGAATTTGGCATAATTTGTTGCTCAATTTTTTCCCAGGAGAGCTTCCATGTCTAGCTTGATCGTTCATAGTCCCAAATATCGCGCGCGGCGGTTCCTCAATTGGTTCCCCCTGGGCCTGACCTATGCGACGTTTTACATGGGACGCTACAACCTTAACGTGGCCGGCAAGACCATGATGGACATGTTCCATTTGAGCAAGGCCGAGTTCGGCGTCATTGCCACGGCTGGCTTCTGGACCTACGCGGTCTCCGTCATGTTCAACGGGCCCCTGGCGGACCGCATCGGCGGGCGCAAGGCCATCATGTTCGGGGCCTTGGGCGCCGCCTTGCTTAATTTGGCCATAGGCTTGCTTTTTTTGAGCGGGTGGCAGACCAAGCTGATCGTCGGAATGTCCCTGCTCTACGCGGCCAACCAGTACTTCCAGTCTTTCGGCGCGCTTTCCGTGGTCAAGGTCAATGCCCCCTGGTTCCATGTGCAGGAGCGCGGCGTGTTCGGCGGAATTTTCGGCATCATGATCTCTTCCGGCTATTTTCTGGCCATGACCGTGGGCGGCTGGATTCTGGCTTATTTGCCTTGGTACTATGTGTTCCTTATACCTTCGGCCGCTATCGGGGTTATGTGCGTCGTGGATTTTTTTATGGTCCGCGACACGCCGGCCGCCGCGGGCTTCCCGGATTTCAACACGGGAGATGCCACGGCCCATGATCCTGACCGGGATAAACCCGTGGACTGGAACCACCTCGTCTCCCGCGTCTTCACCAATCGGGTGATCATTATCCTGGCGGTTTCGGAGTTTTGCACCGGGTTCGTGCGCCAGGGGATCATGCTCTGGTTTGTTCCGTTTCTGAAGGAAGTCCATAACATCGAGCACGGCAGCGCGCTTTTTTCCGTGGCCACCATCGGCGTCACGGTGGGAGGCATCTGCGGCGGGCTGCTCTGCGGGTATCTCTCCGACCATTGGTTCCAGTCCCGGCGGCCGCCCGTGGCCTTCCTGTTTTATCTCGGCCAGATCGTGTCGCTCATCATCCTAGGGCGCGTCCATTCCGCGGCTGCGGCTTCCTTTATGATCGGTTTTACATGCATGTGGATATTCGGCGTGCACGGCATGCTTTCCGGCACGGCCTCCATGGACTTTGGCGGCAGCAAGGCGGCTTCCACCGTGGCCGGACTTCTGGACGGGGTCCAGTACTTGGCCTCGGGCCTGACCGGATTCTTTTTGGGCCATTTTCTGGACAAGTGGGGTTGGGACGCCTGGACCTGGATGATCATCCCTTTCTCGATCATGGGGGCCGTTCTCATGACCCGGCTCTGGCACGAGACGCCGCTCAAGCATCGCGGCGAGGTGACGCACAAGGAGCGGCCCCCGGCCGCGGTCGTGGATTAATCGCCCAGGATCGCCACGATCTTGGAGGGCGCGGTCGCGCCCTTGACGATGCGCAGCCGCTTGGCCTCGACGCCCAAGCGCTGAGCTAAAAGTCCCAGGACCGCGGCATTGGCCAGCCCGCGCTCGGCCTCGGCGCGCACCCAGGCCACAAAAGCCGCGGGTCCGGTTTGCTCGAGGCGGTCGTCCTTGGAATCCGGATGGACCTTCACGCGCAGGAGTTTTTCCATGACTAGCGCCACGCCCACAGGATGCAAAAGAGGGCCAACAGCACGCGGTAAGCGACGAATAGGCCCATTCCGCGGTCTTTGAGATAGGCGAGCAGGAAGCGGATGGAAAACCAGCCAGTCAGGGCCGTGGCCGCTATTCCAAGCCAGAAGGGACCTGTCAGGGCGGCCGCCCCCACGTGCCTAAGCGTGAGCAGCCCGGCCGCCGCCACGATGGGCACGCTGAGCAGGAAGGAGAATCTCGCGGCTTGTTCGCGCTCCAGGCCCAAGCACAGGCCCGCGGTGATGGTGATGCCTGAGCGTGAAACCCCCGGGATGATGGCCAGGGCCTGGGCCAGGCCGATGATCAATATGGAGCGCCAATTCAAAGACGCGATGCTTTTATTCTTGCGTCCCAGCTTGTCGGCCAATCCCAGCGCGAGCCCGAAGCCGGCCAAGGCCGCGCAGATGGGGGCGGGCAAGTTGAATATCGTTTCGGCTTGTTTTTCTAACATGAGTCCGGCCAAGCCGCCGGGAACAGTGGCTAGAATCATGGCCCAGAACAGGCCGCGTTCAGGGGAGCTTTCGCGCGAGAGCCCGGACCGGATCAGGCGAATCCAATCTTTGCGGAAATAGGCGCAGACCGCGATCATGGTGCCCCAATGCAAGGCCACGTCGTATGCCTTGCCCTGATACTCCCATTGGCAGAGCCAGGGGATGAGCACCAGGTGCGCGGAGCTCGATATGGGCAAAAATTCGCCCAGCCCTTGGACGAGGCCCAGGACCGCCGCGTTTAAATAGGTCATGGCGTTTGCCCGGGGACCGCCCGCCCCGGATGCGGCGGAAGAATTCTAGAAGTCCCCGTCAAAGCCGCCGCCCATGCCGCAGGCGCCGCCCGAAGGGCAGGAGGCGCAGGCTGGATTCGAGGGCGCGGCGTCTGAAAAATCGGCGCCCTTTCCTTTGGACGAGACTGATGGGACCTTGTCCGAGACCTTTACCACCTTGCCCAGTTGCTTGTCGAAGACATAGGTGCCGGTGGAATCGTCCTTGCGGGTCTTGGGTTGCGGGAGTTTTTTCTTGGTCATGTCGCCTCCATGTCAGGGCAATAATTGGGAGTCGTAGAAATCCGTCGGCTTCTTAGGGGCCGCGGGTTTGGGCGGCGTCTGGACTTGCGGCTCAGCGTCCGGCTGGAAGGCCGGCGCTGGAAGGGGCGCCGCGCTCGCGGCCGCTTGCGGCGTTTGCGTCGCGCCTTCGCTTGGCGCCGGCTGGGCGCTGGGGCGGGGCCGTGCGCCCAGGCGTTGAAAGACGTTGCGGTCGTCTATGAGGTTTTGAACGAGCTTGGCTATGAGATTGTCGAGCGCGGCCGGCGGCCCGGCTTTCGTGGTTTTCATCTCCGCGAACATGGAGACCATGGATTCGGCGACCACGTCCACGGTTTCATCGTAGGTCTTGATGTCCTTGCCGGCCCGGTCCGCGATGGAGAGCACGGCCTGGGCCGCGTGATGGCTGGTCTCGGTGAGCAACGCTCCGGTTATAAAGCCGGTGAAACAGACCAATATGATTTTGGGCGCCTGTGCGGGATCCTGGGTGAACTTGTAGCCAAATTGGGCCGAGATCGTCAGATCGACGCTTTCCAGGGCATCCCGCGAGAGCCGCAAAGGATATTTGACGTCCTCGAAGAGCTTGGAGCGACGCAAGGCCGTGGCGAATCTCGGGCCGAAGTTGGCGCCGCTGTTTGCCAGCAGGTGTTTCGACATCGAGTCTGGCCCGGAGCCCCCCAAAATGCCGATGGAAGGATTTTGATCCTCGATGATCAGGCCCACTTTCAACGGCAAGGTCCCGGAGTTGTTGACCGGCATGGAGGCAGGCGTCTCGGGTTTGAGCGTATAGCGGGTGCACCCCGTGATGCTTGGAAATGCGAATAAAAAAGCGACGGCTAAGGATTTGGAAAACTGCCTAGTCATGTCGGGACCTCACTACCCACTATTATATAATTCTATTCATGTCCGCCTCTAAAAACCCTTCGTTTTCAGACGCTTTGGAGCGCTATGCTTTGGGTTTGTCCCGCGGCCGGAGTTTGCCGCCCGCCCCAGACGCCGCAGCCGATCGGCGCGCCAAGGAGCTTATGTTCCGGCTAAAGCGTCTGGGCGTGCGGGGGTGGCCGGAGCGCATGACGCTCTATACGCGCGGCTTGCCCCAAGGCTGCCGGCCTTGTCTTCGCGGCCAAGGCAGCAATCTGGCCCTGACGCTCAAGTGCAACCGGGATTGTTTTTTCTGCTTCAATCCCCGGCCGCGCTCGGCCGGCATGAGCGTGCATGGCCGGAAGGTTTCGTCGCCGCGCCAAGCCGCTCTGTTGCTGCGGCGCCTGGGCGTGCGCAGCGTGGGCATCAGCGGGGGGGAGCCGCTCTTGGAATGGAAGCGGCTTTTGGCTTTATTGAAGGAATTGCGCCGCGGCGCGACGCCGAAGCTGCGCATCGACCTTTATACGAACGGCGACCTGCTTACCTTGCCGCGCCTGCGCGCGCTGCGCTCGGCCGGCGTCGACGGCTTGCGCCTTAATCTCGCGGCCAACGGCTACCAGGCGCGGCCCGCGGCATTGGCCCGGGAAGTGTTCGAGGACGTGGAAACCGAGATCCCGGTTGTTCCGGAACATAAGGGGTCGGTGCTGAAATTGATGGGCGAGCTTGAACGACTGGGCTGCAGGCATCTTATATTGCACGAGCTTTTCTGCTCTTCCGAGAACGCGGCGACTTTGGCCGGGCAGGGCCGGCTGGCCAAGCCCGGGCCGCGGGCAAAGGCTTTGACCTGGTCGGCCGTGGCCGGCAGCGAGGAAGCGGCCCTGGAGCTGCTGGCCGATGCGCTGCGGCGGCGCCTTAAACTTTCCGTCTATTACTGCTCCTGCGCCACCCAGTCATGGATAGCGCAGAAGGCTTTGGCGCGGGGTAGCCGCGTCACCGATTGACACATGGGTTGCTGGGTCGTTAGGCCCATGGAGCTTAGGCATTTAGGCCCTTACCGACTTATGCTAGACGGCTTATAATTAAGTGGGGATTATCCCCTTCGCAAAAGGGGCTTAAAGTGACGCTTCTTTGTTATGAAGCGCCAGCCCCGAACCCACCATGGCTGGAATATTTCTTTCCTAGACGACATCCCTATAGCGTGGCGGCGGGCAAGTTCCTTTGTAACGTGTATTCCCCTAGGAAATGGGTATCTGTTTTTCTCCTCGCAGGTTGGGCACTCCGCAGATGTCGGAGATTCGGCCGGATCGGCATCGGTCGCGCAATTGTAATACAGCGGCGCCCCGCATTTTGGGCAAAGCGGGTCCGTGACCCTGATGGTGTTCCGCATTTTTTCGGAATAAGAGAGCAATATCGGTATCCAATCCACGTCCGCATACCGTATTTTCTCTGCGAGGGTAAATGACTTCGGCTTTGGTTGTTCTTTGTTGGGCCCTGATATTTTTGTCCGCAATACTTCCAATAGGTATATTGCTATCCCCCCAGAAATCGCAACGACAACTGCAGGCGCAGTTCCAATGCCTAAATAGTCACAAACCGCATATAGGACTCCAAGGACTATTACTAGCGTTCCTGCTAGGCCTGGGAATATTCCTCTCACTGCGGCTCCCGCCTGGAGAAGATTAAATGGATCGCTCATCGGGTGATTGTAACAAAAAGAGCCAGGCTACCATAAATATGTTTGATAGAATCGTCGTATGGATAATAAAGTTACGGCAGTTTCAGCGCTTGTTTGTGCTCTTTTTGGGGTCGGTTCGATAGGCACTATGATTGCATATCCGGCGCATTATACCGCGGGATGGGCACTGATGATCGTGTTTTTTGGAGCGGCTGTTATTTTCGGATGCCATTTATGGATTTTGTCTTACCCGGAAATAAGCAGACGGGAGAAATATTACACCCGCGGAAAAGTTCTGTGGCATTTTTCTGCAATTAACAGCCCAAATGATCAGAGAGACAGAAAAATTGAGGGTCGTTGTCCCCCATGCAATATGCGGATAGAGTTTGATTCCGGGGAACCGGCCGTCTGCAAAAAATGTTCCAATAATTACGGCTCTGATGGCGAATACAATGCTGTAAAAAACACCGTAATAACCGATGCCATATTCGATTGGAATAACGAAAAAAATGGATTCATCTATGTCAAAAGATGGAGGTATTGGATTTGGCCTTCTGCTTTTTCAGTTCCTTTGTGCTTAGTTGCGCTAGCCTTCTTGTGTAAGCCAAGCACCAAGCACGGCGAATTACAGTTGCCGCCACCAAATCAGATAGCCGCAAAGTCAATAGAGACAATGCTGTCCGTCCGGGATATAAACGTCAACATCGGTGCTATGAATGAAAAAAAACGATTGGTCACCTGGGAAAACATTGATTATATGCCATCCGCAACACAAGTAATGATCAACTCGCCAGGAGGAAAACAATCTGCCGGCAGTGAAGGCATTCCCTCGTCAGACCTACGAAGAATTGAGGATCATTTGCAGTTCGTTAATCGAGGCGGAGACTCATCGCCATATCTGCTTCCGCATTTAGATCCCGACATGACCCGCTTGTTTGCACATAACTCCAGCACATACTCGGCGCATGTGCTGTATCGTCAAATTGACGGAATTGCCTACGGCACAGACGGAAGCAGCTTATCGGTGCATGTTGTGGATTCGAAGCAAGTAGAAATTGCAGCAACAGACTTTTTGTGGCTCATGGATTTCCCAACGGGCAATCTATTTAACAAAGCGAGACTGCATTTTTCCGGGAAGGCACGGAACGGCCCATTTTCAAACACGATCGAAATATACATGAAAGACGGCAGGTTGGCGTGTTCTTGGATAGAAGGCCCAGATTCCGCCGATCATGATGAAAGATGCCCTTGACAGCACTGTAACTTTATGTTACACTATGCCCATGAACAAGAAAATGCCAAGGATACCAGAGGCCGCGACGAGTGAAGACAAGGCGCGGGCTTTCATTGAGTCCATCATTTGGCCACAAGGCCCTAAATGCCCTCATTGCGGATCGGTGGAAGTGTACCGTATGGCGGCAAAGGCGGGATCAACCAAGCCCGGACGCTCCGGGCTCCTTCGTTGCCGAGCCTGCAAGCGCCAATTTACCGTGACGGTAAACACGATTTTTGAAGGCTCCCATATACCGCTAAACAAATGGCTAATGGCCGTCCACTTCATGACAGCCAGCAAGAAGGGCATATCGGCCCATCAGCTCCACAGGATGCTTGGTATCACCTACAAGTCCGCATGGTTTATGTGCCATAGAATCCGCTACGCCATGACGCATAAGTCTTTTGTTGGCAAGATGGGAGGGACGGTTGAGGTTGACGAGACGTATGTGGGAGGCAAGCAAGAGAATCGCCACGTTAGCGAGAGGTTCCGCGCTGGCATGACTCGGGCCGATATCCCGAAGAAAGTCCCGGTCATGGCCCTGGTGAAGCGAAACGGCAACGTGCGGGCCTTCCCGATCAAGAGCGCGACGGCTTCAACTCTCAAAGGTGCAATCATGGAGAACGTCAAGAAAGAGGCCCGTATAATCACGGACAGGTGGCACGCATATAGCGGAGTCGGCAAAGAGTTTGCGGGCGGGCATCACACGGTCAACCATTCCGAGTTCCAGTATGTCAGGCCCGGAAACATCCATACCAACACGGTAGAATGCTTCTTCTCACTTCTCAAGCGTGGAATCATGGGAACGTTCCACCACATCAGCAAGGAACATCTGGCGCAGTATTGCGGCGAGTTCTCCTTCCGCTGGAATATGCGCGATTCGTCAGACACCGATCGGGCTATATCTGCGTTGGTCGGGGCTCAAGGAAAGCGGTTAGTCTACAGCGATCTACAGTCTCAGGGGGCAATTTGAAGGGAAAGGCTCAAAAGAGAAAGAAAAGCCAGGCAATTACTCTTGCCCCTATGGGGTTTGAGGAAGCGGTCAAGGCGTTACTTAAAGTACCGCCGCCCAAGAAAAAGGGCAGGAGAAAACGGTCATGAAGAAGCGCAGAAAGAAGGTGAAGGCCCCGCCGCAAATAACTTTAGGTGGTGATATTGGCCGCTTGGTATGGAAGCGATACATCGTGCCCGTACTCAAGAAGGATTTATCTACCCGAGAAATAGCCGAAATGATGGGAGTATCCCACATGACCGTCGCTAGGTGGCGTAGCATTGCGGCATGAGTTTTACTGCGGTTTTGTCAAAGGGATAATCCCCCAAAATCGTTCCTCATGGGGCAGATAAGATGCCGGCCGAGTTTAGAATTCTCGCTTTCCTGGAGGGCGTATGGACGGAGGTTTTCGCGACCAAGGACAATGATCAGTGCCGCAAGCAAACGGACGGGAGCAATTGCGTTGTATCAATCCGATTCCGCACAGTGCCGGCGGCGCAAGTCCGGTTTGAATTCAATGATCTCTCAACTCCGGTGCGATATGTGGACCCGCAACAGCAGGATGCCCATGGCTGGTTCGAGCAAATTGAAGTCAATTATGATAAGTCGGCATCCCCCTCGGCATAATGGGCAGTGACCGATAATCTTTTTAAAATTTAGTGAATTGATCTCCGGCGCTAATAGGTCGATTGGCCGTCGGCGCGAGCGCACTGCGCATGGCGAAAGCAGCTTATGACGTGATCATTGATCATGCCCACTGCCTGCATGTGCGCGTAAATGATGGTGCTGCCCACGAACTTGAAGCCCCGACGCTTCAAGTCCTGGCTGAGGGCGTCGGACTGCGGGGAAGTGGCGGGAATATCCTTTAGGCTTTTTCGACGATTCTTAATGGGCTTTCCTCCCACGAATCGCCAGACATAGGCGTCGAAGCTTCCGAACTCTTTTTGCACGGCCAAAAACTGTCGCGCATTGTGCACTGCGGCGTTGATCTTGAGCCGATTGCGGATGATTCCGGGATTGCGCAGAAGGGCTCCAATTTTTTTTCGGCTTAAAACGAGCCACCCGGCGAGGGTCGAAATCTTCAAAGGCCGTGCGATAGGCCGCTCTCTTGTTGAGCACTGTCGACCAGCTCAGCCCTGCCTGGGCGCCTTCCAGGATGAGAAACTCGAAGTGCTTGCGGTCATCGTGGACCGGAACGCCCCATTCAAAATCGTGGTAATCGCGATATAACTCGCCTTTGCCTTGCGCCCAGGCACAACGCTTAAGCGACTCTGATTTTTCTCTATCTTTCATATGGAAAATAAGTCCAACAAGTCCAATAACTTGATCTCCGGCACCTAGAGGCCGATATCCTCGTTCCAAAGCCCGGGCTTGCGGCGGATGAAGTCGGCCATCATTTCCCGGCACTCGGGCAAATCGAGGTTGACGAGCTTGACGCGGCGGCGCGAATAGCGTTCCGGACCCTTGAAGGTGCGGTTCTCGCCGATCACGACGCGCGGGATCTTGTAGAGCAGGATCGCGCCGGTGCACATGTCGCAGGGCGAGAGGGTCGAGTAGATGACGCAGCGTTGGTAGGCGCGCGCCTTGAGGCGGCCGGCGTTTTCCAGGCAGTCCATCTCCGCGTGCAGGATGGCGGATTTTTTCTGGACGCGGCGGTTGTGGCCGCGGCCCACGACGCGGCCGTCTTTCACCAGAACCGCGCCGATGGGAATGCCGCCCTCGCGCAAGCCCTTGCGGGCCTCTTTGACGGCCTCCTGCATGAACTCCGCGTCGTCTGCGCGCATGGATTCCTCCTCGCCGGGCAATTGTCTAGGCCGTTTTCTTCCGTCGCAACGGCAGGGATCTTCGCCGCGCTCCGTCAAAAGCGCACAACGCGTTGGCCACGGCCCCGGCCGTGGGCACGAGGCCGATCTCGCCTACGCCCTTGACGCCGTAGGGGCCGTGCTCGTCGGGCACCTCCACGCCGATCACCGTGATCTTGGGCGTCTCCGGAGCGCGCAAGATGCCCAGGTCGCGCAGCTTAAAGGACTTGGGCCTGCCCCCGGACATCTCAAGCTCCTCGGTCAGAGCGTAGCCCAGGCCCATGTGCACCGAGCCCTCGATCTGGCCCTCGAAGAGCATGGGGTTGACGACCTTGCCCGCGTCGTGGGCCGCCACGATCTCTTGGACCCGGCCCTGGTCGTCGAGAATGCAGACCTGGGCCGCGTAGGAATAGGAGTAGTGGGTGCAGATGGGCTTGCCCTTGGTGTCGGCATTGGGCTTGGTGCTCCAGCCGCACGACCAGGAGCCGTCGTAGGTCTTGCCCAGCATGGACCGAAGGCCCCCGGCCCGGTAGTCCCTGAGAAACTTTCGGCAGGCGTCGCGCAGGGAATTGCCCACCAGGCTGGTGGCGCGCGATGAGGTGGTCATGCCGCACTTGGCATTGTCCGCCGTGTCCGTGCGCACGCTGACCAAAGACGGGGGCAGTCCGGTCTCCTGGCAGAAGGTCTGCACGGCCATGGTGTGCACGCCCTGGCCCATCTCGGTCCAGCCGTGATAGATCTCGATCCTGTCCTCGGCCGCGACGCGGATCTTGGCGTTGCCGACGTCGGCCATGCCGTTGCCGATGCCGCAGTTCTTGATGCCGCAGGCCAGGCCCGCGAATTTGGCCGAGCGAAAAGCGTCCTTGACCGCCTCGAGGCAGGCGCGTACGCCCACGCCCTTGGTCAGGACCTGGCCGGTGGCCGTGCTGCGGCCTTCGGTCAGCGCGTTGTCCCAGCGCATCTGCCAGCGGTCGAATCCTCCCTTGGCGCAGAGCTCGTCCACGGCCGATTCCATGGCGAACGTGGCCTGGTTGGCGCCGAAGCCGCGCATGGCGCCGCAGGGTATGTTGTTGGTATAGACCGCTATCGCCTCGATATCCACGTTGGGCACGTCATAGGCCCCGGACGCGTGGCCGGCGGCGCGCTCGAGGACCTTGCCTCCGACCGAGGCGTAGGCGCCCGAGTCTCCGGTGATGCGCGCGCGCAAGGCTAGAAGCCGGCCGTCCTTGTCGCAGCCGAGCTTGTAGGCCATGTGCAGGGGATGGCGCTTGGGGTGCAGGCGGATGGACTCCTCGCGGGTCAGCTGGATCTTGACCGGTTTTTTGAGCAGCCAGGCGGCCAGGCTGGCTTGTCCCTGGACGCTCAAGTCCTCCTTGCCGCCGAAGCCGCCGCCGTTGGGGACCTGGATGACGCGGACTTGTTCCTCGGCCAGGCCCAGGATTTCCGATATCTGGCGCCTGTCCTCATAGGCGCCCTGCGTGGGCGAGTGGACCGTCAGGCCGCCGTTCTCCGGGACAGCCAGGCAGGCCTCGGTCTCCAGGAAGGCATGCTCCACTCGCTGGGTCTGATATATCTCCTCTACGACGTAGGCGCAGTCGCGGAAAGCCCGGTCCGCGTCGCCTTTCCTGGCGGTTGAGACTTCAAGCACGTTTCCCTGCGCGTGGATGCGGGGCGCTCCGTCCTTAAGCGCCGCGAAAGGGTCCAGGACGGGCTTCAGGATTTCGTAGTCAACCTGGATCAGGGCCGCGGCCTTTTGGGCCAGGTCCCGGGAGTTCGCCACGGCCACGGCCAGGACGTCGCCGATGTAGCGCGTGATCTCTCCCCGTGCGACCAGGATGGGCCAGTCGCGTACGATCAGGCCGATCGTTCTTTGGCCGGGCACGTCTTGCGCCAGGAGCACGCGCTCCACGCCATCCAAGGCCAGGGCCTTGGACGTATCGATGCTCATGACCCTGGCGCGCGGGTGATCGGAAAAGCGCAGGGCCGCGTGAAGCATGCCCGGGACATGGAGGTCGCCGGCGAAGGGCCGCTGTCCCAGAACGGTCTGACGCATGTCGTACTTGGGCAGGGAGGTCCCGACCCGGCCGCTCTGCGGCGACGCCGGAACCGGGGTTTGAGTCCGGATGGCAAGAGCCGCGGCCTCGACGGAATCGATGATTTTTTTATAGCCGGTGCAGCGGCACAGATGAGGGGTCAGGTTCCGGCAAATTTCCGCGCGCGTGGGCGAGGGCTTGTGCTTGAGCAGGGCGTCGGCGCGCATCACGATTCCGGGCGTGCAATAGCCGCACTGCACGCCTCCTTTTTGGACAAAGGCCTCGGCAAAGGCCTTGGCCGCGAAGGCCTCAAGTCCCTCCGGGGTGACTACGGAGCAGCCGGCCACGCGGCGCATGGGCAAGACGCAGGAAAGAGTCGCCTGGCCGTTGACCTGCAGGGTGCAGGCGCCGCACGCGCCTTGAGGCGAGCAGCCGTCCTTGACCGCGGAGAGACCGAGCTCGTCGCGCAAATAGCGCAGAAGCGAGCGCTCCGGGTCGCCGCGGTATTCACGTTCTGCGCCGTTGAGTTGAAAACGGATAACCGCCCCAGCCGCGGGGGAGCTGGCGGGGCGGTTATGGCTTGGCTTGATGTCCATGGGTTCCTCGGTAGAGGCTATTATACCTCCCTGGGAGAAACCCTGGCCATGCCTGGCGGCTATTCCATCCGGCGATATTTTTCCGGCGGCAAATTGCAGATCGGACACTTGGCGTTGGGTTTCCCCAATTCCAGATGGCCGCAGACCGGGCAAAGATATATCTCCGAGTCGGCCAAGTCCTTTCCGGAGAGCACCGCGTCGAGGGCTTTCTGGTAGAGCCGGGCGTGGACCTCCTCGGCCTTGAGCGCCCAGGCGAACATGGTCTTGGCCTTATGGTTTTCCTTTTGCGCCTCGGCCAGCATGGGAGGGTACATCTCCTTGTATTCGTAGGTCTCGCCGGCTACCGCGGCCTTCAAATTATCGGCCGTCGAGGTCACGGCCCCCAGGGCCGTCAAATGTCCCATGGCGTGAATGGTCTCGGCTTCGGCCGCGGCCCTGAAGAGCTTGGCCACTTGCGGGAAACCGTCGGCTTGCGCTTTTTTGGCGAAGGCCAGATACTTGCGGTTGGCTTGGCTTTCTCCGGCGAACGCGGTCTTTAGGTCATCCGTGGTGTTTGTCGTTGTGGGCATGATCATCCTCCAATGTCGGTCGTTTATTATAGTCTTTTGACAGTCAGTACTTCCCGGCCGGACAGCTGCCGCCGCCTTGTTTGGCGTAGTAGTGCTGGTGATGTTCCTCCGCCCGGTAGAACTCTCCGGCGGGCGCGATCTGGGTCGCGATGGGATTGGGAAAGCGGCGGGAGGACTCGACACGGGCTTTTGAGGCCAGGGCGGCCTCTTTTTGCCGCGCGTCTTGATAGAAGATGACGGAGCGGTACTGGCTGCCGATATCCGGGCCCTGGCGGTTGACGGTGGTGGGGTCGTGGATGCTCCAGAACGTGTCGAGCAAATCGTCGTAGGACAGCTTGGCCGGATCGTAATGGACCCGGACGGATTCCGCGTGGCCCGTGGCTCCGGTGCACACGGCTTCGTAGCTGGGATTGCGCAAGGTCCCTCCGGCATAGCCCGCCTCGATGCTCAAGACTCCCGGGACGCGGCTGAAAGCCGCTTCCACGCCCCAGAAGCATCCGGCCGCGAAAATGGCGGTCCGCGGGGTTTTGGCCTTGGCTGGATTGATCCGCGGCGCTTCCTTGAAAAGAGCGCTGTATTGGCCGTAGCCCTCGTCTTTCAGACGCTGGGCCGGGATGAAGCGCAGGGCCGCGGAGTTGATGCAGTAGCGCAGGCCCGTGGGCGCCGGGCCGTCCGTGAACACGTGGCCGAGATGGCTCTCGCCGCGGCGCGAGCGTATCTCGGTGCGCTTCGTCCAGAGACTGCGGTCGATCCGGAGCAGGGTGTTTCCCGGCTCCAGGGGCTTGGTGAAGCTGGGCCAGCCCGTGCCGGAGTCGAACTTGTCCATGGATGAGAACAGGGGCTCTCCCGAGACCACGTCGACATAGATGCCGGGCTCATGGTTGTCCCAATAAGCGTTGGAAAAAGGCGGCTCCGTGCCGCATTGCTGCGTGACGCGGTATTGCTCCGCGGTGAGCTTGGAACGAAGCTCGTCATCTTGCGATGCATTGTTCTTGGGCATGGCGGTCTCCTTCTCGGCGGCTGGCGCGCCGGTTCCGGCCAGCGGCAGAGCGGCCAGCATGAGCTGAAACAGAATACGGCGGCGGCTTTGCGGCCTCATGGCTCTCCATCAATAAGTGTCCGCGGCATCTCTTTTGTTACATGAATTTTACATGGGCCCGGCGGTCCGCTTTTGTAGAATCGGCCTGGAGGGGTGAGATGGTCGATGGGCAATTCCTGGCCCGATTGAGGCGCAGAGACCCGGAGGCCGTGGAGCAGGCCGTGCGGAGCAACGCCGGCGGCTTGCTCAACGCGGCTTGGGGCCTCGGCCTGGCCCGGGCCGAGGCCGAGGATCTGGTGGCGGACGTTTTCGCCGCTTTCCTGGACGCCGCGCCTCGTTTTGAAGGCCGTTCAAGCCTCAAGACCTTTCTTTTCGGCATACTTTACAACCAGGCCTTGGCGCGCGCCCGTCAAAAGGGGCGCGAGCTGGCCACCGACCCGGTGGACGCGGTCTTTGACCGGCGCTTTAATGCCGTCGGCCATTGGAGCCGGCCTCCGGAGGGGCCGGAGCCCGAGACCTTGGCCAGGGAGGCGGCTGACTTCGTGGAGCAGTGCCTGGGACGGCTTGGGCCTTTGCAAAAGGCGGCTTTCGTGCTCAAGGAAGTGGAGGGGGAGCCCAAGCCCGCCATATGTAACGCCTTGAACCTGAGCGACACCCATTTAAGGGTGCTGCTCTTCAGAGCGCGCAACAAGCTGCGCGAATGCCTGGAGGAGAAATGGGGCAAACTATGACCTGGCCTATAAATTGCCGTCGCTTGTGCCTGTGGCTGAGCAGCGGCGAGGCCGAGGGAGCCTTCTTGCCGGCCCGCGCCTTGGCGCGCCTGCACTTGAGCTTTTGCCCTCATTGCCGGCGCTACCGGGCTCAAATGGAACTTATCGCCGATGCCGCGCGCTTGAGGCGGCCGCGCCTGGCTGATCCGGAGAGTCTCGAGCCTTTCATTGAAAGGCTGGTGCGCCTTCTCAACTCCAAGGGAGCGGGTCCTGGCGCGTAAGCGGCGAGGGAGGGACCATGTATTTTGAAAGATTCGATCCGCTCAAAGGCGAGGAGTTGCGCATCCTGGACCCGGAGGGCAATGTCAAAGAGGAGCTGCGGCCCGATCTCTCCGATGCCCGGGTCCGGGAGCTCTATGAGCGGCTTTGCGTCCTGCGCCTGGCGGATCTCATGGCCATGAAGCTGCAGCGGGAAGGGAGCCTGGGCACTTATGCCCCGGTCTACGGCCAGGAGGCGGCTCAAGCCTCGGCCGTTTTTTTGGAGACGGTCGACTGGCTGGTGCCCTCCTACCGTGAAAGCGGGGCCCTGTTCCTGCGGGGCGTGCCTCTTGCCTCCATATATCGATATTGGAAAGGCGATGAGCGGGGCATGATCCTCCCGGAGGGATCGCGGATCCTTCCTATAGAGATCGTGGTCGGGGCGCAGCCCCTGCACGCCGTGGGCCTATCCTGGGCCATGAAGCTCAAAGGCGAGCCCGGCGTGGCCGCGGCCTATTTCGGCGACGGGGCCAGTTCCCAGGGAGACGTGCATGAGGCCATGAACTTCGCGGGCGTGTTCAAGACGCCCACGGTCTTCGTCTGCCAGAACAACCAGTTCGCCATCAGCCTGCCCCGCAGCCAGCAGACCGCGGCCGCGACCATCGCCCAGCGCGCCGCGAGCTACGGCTTCGCCGGCCTGTTGGTGGATGGCAACGATTTGCTCGCGGTGGCCGGTGCCATGAAGGAGGCCTTGGCCGAGGCCAGGGCCGGGCGCGGCCCGCGCCTCATCGAGCTGCTCACCTACCGTCTGGGCCCGCACACCACTTCCGATGATCCCACCAAATACCGCACCGCGGACGAACTCGAGCGGCACAAGGCTTTCGATCCTTTGCCGCGTCTGCGCAAATACCTCCAGAGGCAGGGCCTTTGGAACGAGGAAAAGGAGTCCGCGCTGCAGGCTCAAGCCCGGGCCGAGGTGGAGCAAGCCGTGCGGCAGGCCGAGGCGCCCTTGGCGCCGGTCACGGATATTTTCGACTTCACTTATAAGCAGGCTCCGCCGTATTTGAAGCGCCAACGCGAGGAGCTTGCGGCCTTTCTGCAAAGCCAAGGCCGGGGAGGCAGCCGCCATGGCGAAGCTTAATATCGTTTCGGCCATCAATATGGCCTTGGATCAGGAAATGGAGCGCGACGGCCGGGTCATGATCCTGGGCGAGGACGTGGGCCGCGAAGGCGGCGTTTTTCGCGTGACCGACGGCCTGCAGAAGAAATACGGCTCCCAGCGCGTGGTGGACACGCCCTTGGCCGAGGCCGGCATCATCGGCACGGCCTTGGGCCTGGCCTTGGGCGGCATGAGGCCCGTGGCCGAGATTCAATTCGAAGGATTCATCCACCTGGCCTTGGACCAGATCTGCAACCAGTTGGCGCGCTATCGCACTCGCAGCCGGGGCCGCTGCGGCTTGGGCGTGGTCGTGCGCGTGCCTTGGGGCGGGGGAATCCACGCGCCGGAACTGCATTCCGACTCCCCGGAGACGCTGCTGGTCCACACCCCGGGCCTGACCGTGCTCACACCGTCTACGCCCTATGACGCCAAGGGGCTCATGCTTTCGGCGCTGCGCCTGGGAGACCCCGTGATTTTTTGCGAGCCCAAGCGCATCTACCGGGCCATCAAGGGCGAGGTCCCGGAAGCGGATTACACGGTTCCCATCGGCCAAGCCCGGGTGTCGAGGGAAGGCCGGGACCTCACCATCGTGGCGTGGGGCGCCATGATGCGCGAGGCGCTCGAGGCCGCCGACGAACTGCAGGCGCAAGGGGCTTCGGCGGAGGTCATTGATCTGCGCACGCTTTCTCCCATGGACAGCGACACGGTCATAGCCTCGGTGCGCAAGACCGGGCGGCTCGTCATCGCCCACGAGGCGCCGCGCACCTTGGGCCTGGGCGCGGAGCTGGCGGCCCGGGTGGGGGAAGAGGCCCTGACCAGCCTCCTGGCGCCCATCGAGAGGGTCACGGGCTATGACACGGTCATGCCTCTGGCCCAGCTGGAGGAATTCTACCTGCCGGACCACAGCCGCATTGTGGCCGGCGCCAAGAAGGCGCTCAATTCGTAGGATCCGCGACAGGAGGCAGCATGGCTTTCGATTTTAAGTTTCCGGACGTGGGCGAAGGTCTGACCGAAGGCGAGATCGTCGAATGGAAGGTCAAGGTGGGGGATCGGGTGCAAAGCCATCAGGTCCTCCTCGAAGCGGAGACGGACAAGGCCGTTGTCGAAATACCGGCGCCCAGGGAGGGCTTTATCCTGAGCCTCAAGGGCGGGCCGGGCGATATCATCCGCGTCGGCGAGGTCATCGCCAGCATCGGCGACGAGGCCGAGGCGAAGTCCGCCCCGGCCCGGGCGTCTATCCCGGCCGCGACCGCGCCTCCGGTCCCGCCGCCCGCCCCGCGCCCAGCCGTCGTCGAGCCCTATACGGTGCAGACCCCGTCGGTGGGAGTGGTGGGCAGGCTCGAGGAAGCCCTCGATGAGGCGCCGGCCGCGGCGCCGGAGGTTCCCGCGACGCTGTCGAGGCCGAGGGTCGAGGCATTGCCCAAGGACCGGGAATTGGCCAAACGGCTGGGCGTGGACATCGAGCTCATCCACGGCACCGCGGCCAAAGGCCGCGTCAGCGAAGATGACATCCGCAAGGCCGCGGCCTTGGGCGCGCCGCAAAAGGGCAGCCGCGCGGGCGAGGCCAAGCCCGGGGCCGACGGTTTCGGGCCGGTCGAGCGCGTGCCCTTGCGCGGGGTGCGCCGCCGCATCGCCCAGGCCATGACCGAGTCCCTGGCCAGGACCGCGCCGGTGACCGTCATGGACGAGGCGGATGTCGAGGAACTTTGGGCCATTCGCGAGAAGATGAAGGGCCAAGCGCGGAAAGAGGGCGTGCGCCTGAGCCTGCTGCCCTTCCTGGTCAAGGCGGCGGTGGGGGCGCTCAAGCGCGTGCCCGAGATGAACACCACTCTCGATGACGAACGGGGCGAGGTGGTCTTTCGGGCCTATTACCACATAGGCGTCGCCGTGGACACGCAAGACGGGCTCATCGTCCCCAATGTCAAGGACGCGGACAAGAAGTCCATTCTGCAGTTGGCTCGGGAGCTCGAGGACTTGGCGCAAAAGTCCCGCCGGCGGACTCTGGACGTCAAGGACCTCAAGGGCGGGTGCTTCACCATCACCAACTACGGCTCCATCGGCGGGCTTTTTGGAACTCCCATTATCAACTACCCGGAGGCCGGCATACTGGGGGTGGGACGCATGGCGGACAAGCCCGTGGCCGAGCAGGGGGCCATTCGCGTCAAGAAAGTCCTGCCGTTGTCTTTGACCTTCGACCATCGCCTGGTGGACGGGGGCCATGCCCAGCATTTCCTCAACGACGTGATCCGGCATATCGAGGATCCTGACCTTATCCTGGTCGGTATATAGCCCGGGATTTGGTAGAATCGCGTCCATGGAACATCGAATGCCCACTTTTTACAAGATTCTGGCCGCGGCGGCGCTCATTCCCTTGGCCGGGATCCTGGTTTTGACCATCGCCTTCAAGATCTATCTGCCCCCGCAAAAGGTGCGCCAACTCGTGGTGGAGGCGGCCGGCAAGCAGCTCCATCGCGAGGTTCGGCTCAAGTCCGTGGCTTTGGGACCCATCAAGGGCCTGGTTCTGGAGGGCTTGGAGGTTTCGGAGAAGCCGGATTTCAAGGCCGGGACCTTCGCCGCGATCGAGTCCTTTCGGTTTCGCATCCAGTGGCTGCCCATCTTGCGCAAGAAAGTGGTCATTGACGAGATATCGCTATCCGGTCCGAGCGTCGCGGTGACCCAAATCAAGCCCGGCGTTTTCAATTTTTCGGACTTGGTGGCCGCGTCCACCGCCCCGGCTGTTTCCGCGCCTCGGCCCGGCGCAGCCGAGCCTGGCGCGACGTTTCCTTTCGAGCTGCGGGCCGGCCATGTTTCGCTCAACAAAGGCCTTATCAGCTATAAGGATTCCGGCGCGCAATGGCGCCTGAGCGACATCAAGGCCGTGCTCACGGGCTTGAGCCTCAGCCAACCATTCGGCGTGGAGGCCGGGTTCAAAGCCCAGCAGCTGGCCCCTGGATCCTTAGGCGCGAGGGCGGAGTTGGATGGCCGCGTCGATCTCTCGGGTTTGTCCAACGGCAGGATTTTCGCCGACATCAGGAAGCTGTCCGCGGACGTCTCCGGGTTGGGCTTGAGCCTGGCCGGAAAGGTCCAGGTGACGCCGGAGCGCATCGATATCCCGGAGCTCAAGGGCCGGTTTGGCGACGGCTCCCTGGTCATCAAGGCCAGCGTCTTGGATTACAGCCGGGCGCCGGACGCGCGTCTCGACGTGGAGCTCAGCGCTTTGGACGCCGGCCAACTCCTGGCGGTGGCGGCCGCGGCCGGACCAGCGGCGCCGGCCCAGGGCAAGTCGTCGGCCAAGCTTGCGGCTAAGCCTGCGGCAACGCGGCCGGGCCAGTCCGGCCCGCCCGTGAAGACCAGCGGGAAGGTCGCCATCGGCAAGATGCTTTACCGCACGCTGCGGGCCAAGGATTTGGGCTTGACCTGGGACCTCAAGGGCATTACGCCGGATTTGCGAGGCCTTTCGGGCTGGGCCAAGCTCAAGGCGTTCGACGGCAGCTTCGAGGCCGAGGAAAAGGCCGCAGGCCAGTCCAAGCTGGTCCAGGCCCTGCTCATTCCCCTAAGCGTGCTCAAGCGGCTGGGGTCCTTGGGCGGCGTCCTCAAGATACTGCCCTCCTTCGATCGTATCGCGTTTTCCGAGATCGTCGGCGATTACGTCTTCGAGCGAGGCGTCATGACCATCCGGGACTTCCACATGAAGAGCTTGGCGGCTAACGTGGCGACCGGGGGCTCCATCGACTTGCCCGGGCAAAAGCTCAATTTGCAGATGACCATCGCCGTGGCCAAGATCGCGCCCATCGGCGTGGACGTGGGCGGCACCTTCGAGGAGCCTAAGATCAGGCCGCGGCTGACCAAGGACATGGTCGATCCGGTCAAGAAGATCGCCGAGCCCGCCCTCGACCTCTTCAAGGGCCTGTTCAAGAAGAAGTAGGCGCGGCCGTTTTTTCCATTGACCAGGGCTTGCCCGCTGGGTAGAATTTCCATAATGCGCGCGGTCCGCGCTCGGACACGGCGCGCGAGGGGGTTTTATGAAGGGCAATGAAAAACTGCTGGACACGCTTAATTCGCTTCTAGCCGACGAACTGACCGCCATCAACCAGTACATGGTCCACGCCGAGGTGTGCGATAACTGGGGCTATGACAAGCTGCATGAACATTTTCAGAAGCGCGCCATCGAGGAAATGAAGCACGCCGAGAAGCTCATCAGCCGCATCATCTTTCTGGAGGGCCACCCGATCGTGAGCGACCTGCGCACGATTAAGATCGGCGACCAGGTTCCCAAGCAGCTGGCCAACGATCTGGCCCTGGAGATGGGCGCCATCAAGTCCTACAACGCGGCCGTGGCTCTGGCCGTGGCGGTCAGCGACAACGCGACGCGGGAAATGCTGGAGAGCATCCTCAAAGACGAGGACCGCCACGTCGACGACATCGAGGAGCGCATCGATCAGATCGGCCAGATGGGCCTGCAGAACTTCTTGAGCGAGCAGATCAAAGGTTAAGCAGAGCTCCCTGTCCGCTTATTCTCGCGGCGCTAGGCCTGGGACTCCGGCTGGGGCGGCAAGGCCGCCTCGATGGGGCCGAAGCGTGCCTCATACTTGCGCACGTTGTCCGCCAGGGCCGCCAGCAGTCTCTTGGTATGCACCGGGCTCGATATGATCCGGGAGCGGAGCTTGGCCTTGGGCGCGTTGGGCTGGAGAAAGAGGAAATCCAGGATGAACTCGGTCTCGCTGTGCATCACGCCGGCCAGGTTGGCGTAAACGCCCTGGGCGGTGGCGTCGTCCATGTCGACCTGCAGCTGGGTTGACGGCTCCTGCGGCGTCTTGGTCTCAGACATCGTTCTGACCTCCGTGACTTTCCCCCATTTGGTGTACTGGTGCTTGCCGCTGACGTATTTTTTGGGTTCCATTGAGAATGCCGACCTCCCTACAGGCCTGCCGAGAGACTTACACTTTTTAGCATATTTGCCCGGCCCGGAGAGCCGCGGACTGGCCCGGGAGTCTCGGATTACTGTAAAATATACCTAGCCGCAAAGGATACTATCATCAGCGCTTATCACAAGTGGTACAGTCCGCGCCTGGGACAGGATTTCGAGGTCAAGGTCTATGGGCACGCCGGCAAACCCGTGCTGGTCTTTCCTTCGGTGGGGGGGCGCTTTTTCGACTTCGAGAACTTCGGCATGGTGGAGGCCTGCTCATCCTTCCTGGCCGAGGGAAAGATCCGCCTGTTCGCCGTGGACGGACGCGACGGGGAAAGCTGGCTCAATGGGGGCGTTTCCATAGCCGACCGCGGCCGACGTCATGAGGCCTGGGACTCATGCCTGGTTCACGAGGTGCTCCCTTTCGTGCGCGAGCTTTCGGGGCGCACGGGGCCGCGCGACATGATCGTGACGGGCTGCAGCGGCGGCGCTTTTCACGCCGCCAATTTTTTCTTTAGGCATCCGGACGCGTGCGATACGGTCATCGCTTTAAGCGGCATCTACAGCCTGCGCCATTACGGCCCCTTGGGCGACGCTTTCGACGACAGCGTGTATTTCAACGACCCGCTTATGTATTTGCCCGGGCTGCGCGACGCGTGGTTTCTCGATCAGTACCGCCGCAGCCGCATCGTCATCTGCGTGGGCCAGGGGGCTTGGGAGCATGTCTGCCTCGATGAGAGCCGGCGCTTGAGCTCCATCCTCCGCTGCCAGGGCATCTCTCACTGGCTAGACCTCTGGGGCCCGGACGTCAATCATGACTGGCCCTGGTGGCGCAAGCAGCTGCCTTACTTCTTGGGGCATGTGCTTTCTTAGGATGTCCGCGGGAGAACGTCGTCAGCGCAAGGAAGGCCCGGCATGAATGTCTTGCTGCTCTCCCCGCATTTTCCGCCCAATTTTCAGCGCTTCAGCACGGCGCTCAAGGAAGCCGGGGCGAATGTCCTGGGCATCGGCGACGCGCCGTATGACGGCCTGAGCGCGCCGTTGCAGGCCGCGTTGGGCGAGTACGTTCATGTCCATAACATGTGCCATTACGACGGGCTGCTGCGCACCGCCGGCCTTCTGACCTACAAGCACGGCAAGATCGAGCGGATCGATTCCCATAACGAGCATTGGCTGGGCCTGGAGGCCCAGCTGCGCCATGATTTCGGCGCCTTCGGCCAGAAGCCCGCGGATTTGGCTTTCAACCGCCGCAAGTCCGGGATGAAGGAGATCTTCAGGCAGGCCGGGGTGCGCGCGCCAGCCGGGGAGGTCGTGACCTCGGCCGAGCAGGTGCGCGCCTTCGTCAAGCTCCACGGTTTTCCCATCGTCTTCAAGCCGGACATCGGCGTCGGCGCGGAAAGGGTCTTCCGCGTGGACCACGAGGAGCAGTTGGCCGGGGTCCTGGCCTATCTGCCCAAGGACTACTTCGTCGAGGCCTTCGTCTCGGGAACCTTGGTCTCCTTCGACGGCCTTACCGACCGCGAGGGCGGCATCGTTTTTTTCGCGTCGCACCAGGTGAGTTCCGGGATCATGGAGATCGTGACCGAGCAGCGGCCGGTGCATTATTATTATCGCCGGGAAATACCGGCCCGCATCGAAGAGGCGGGGCGCAAGGTCGTGCATGCCTTCCGGATCCTGGAGCGTTTCTTTCACGTGGAGTTCATCGTGGGCCAAGACGGGGAGTGCGCGGCCCTGGAAGTCAATGTCCGGCCTCCGGGCGGCTATTCCCTGGACATGATGAATTGGTCCTGCGACATAGACCTCTATCGCGCCTGGGCGGACCTGCTGGTCTGCGGGGACAGCCATTTCGACTACGAACGCAAGTACAACGTGGCGCATGTGGCCCGGCGCCAGGCCCTGCGCTACCGGCGTTCGCATGAAGAGGTCCTGCGCGACGTCGCGCCGCTGCTCGTAACGCACATGCCTTTGCCCAAGCTCTTCCGGGTGGCGATGGGCGATTACGCCTATTACCTGCGTCATCCCGATCTCGACACCCTTCAAGAGGCGGTCGCCCGCGTTGAAGAACAATCCTAGACTGCCTGTTTCGATTCCCCCCCGGCTGTGCTATGATTGCCTATGCCGCGCGGGCCAGGGGCAAGACGGCTCGGCTCCTCGAAGGGCGCGGTTCGGATCATGACCAAGGATTCCCACGGCCGGCGCATTCTGATCGTAGACGACGACCCCGAGGTCCGGGCCCTGCTTCAGGACGTGCTCGAGGGAGAGGGCTTTCACGTCGACATCGCGGTCAACGGCCGCCAGGGCCTGGATTTGATCCTGAGCGCGGCCCCGGATCTGGTGCTTTTGGATATCGAGATGCCGGTCATGAACGGCTGGGAGGTGGTCCGCTTGATCAAGGGGCACACCCTGCTGCGGCATTTGCCGGTTCTGCTGCTGACCTCCCTCAACCAAACCGATCATAAGGTCCGCGGCATCGATCTGGGCGCCGACGATTACCTCACCAAGCCCTTCAATATCCCGGAGGTCATGGCCCGCGTGCGGGGGGCCCTCAAGCGCGTCTCTGTGGCTCTGGAGGCCAATCCCCTCACCCGTCTGCCCGGCAACAATTCCATAGAGCAGGAGATCTCCGCGCGCATCCGCGCCGAGGTCGAGTTCGCGGTTCTCTACGCGGACCTGAATAATTTCAAGGCCTTCAACGACCGCTATGGGTTTTTGCGGGGCGACAAACTCATCCAGGAGACCGCCCGCATCCTTCTTGACGCGGCCAACGGCGAGGATTTCGTGGGCCATGTGGGCGGGGACGATTTTATCGTGGTCAGCGTGCCCGACCGCGCCGAGGACTATTGCCGCCGCGTGATAGAAACTTTCGACGCCATGGTGCCCGATCACTATGACGCCGAGGATCTGGCCCGCGGGGGCGTGGAGTTGGCGGACCGGCAGGGCAAGCTGAAGTTCTTCCCGCTGGTGGGCATCGCGATCGGCGGGGTGACCAACGCCCACAGGCCCCTGACCTCCATAGGCCAGGTCAGCGGCCTGGGCGCGGAGACTAAGAAATACGCCAAGGCCGCGGGCAAGTCTGCATTCGCTTTCGATAGGAGGACCGATTGATTTCCATGGAGCAAAAGAAAATCGCGATTTGGGCGGGCGTGGTTCTGGCCGCCGGCGCCGCCATCGGCTTGGGCCTTCGCTTTTACCGGAGTTCGCGCGCCGCCGCTGCGCGGGCCGCGCTGGACTCCGCGATGAATCTTCCCGGCGCGCAAACGGCCTCGCCCTGGACGATCGAGCAGGGCGAGGAGATGCTCCGCCAAGGGGGCCTGTCCTCCTCTCCTGGATTTGGAGAGTGGCTCAAGCAGGAGAATATCCTGCGTCGCGTCATCGCCGCGGTGGACTGCGTCGCAGCGGGCAACAGCCCCCGCGACAGCCTCAATTTCCTCAGGCCGAAGAAACAATTCGCGCTGCGCAAAAGGCGGGGCAAGCTTTACATGGGCGCGAGAAGCTACGGCCGTTACGACCTGACGGCCGACGTTTTCGCCTCATTGAACGCCGAGAAGGCGGCCCAGCTCTTCGTGCTGCTCAAACCTTTGTTCCAGGACGCTTATCGGGAGCTGGGCTATGCGAATCGCGATTTCCAGGCGACTTCTGTCCAGGCCATCAAGGTTCTGCTGGATACGCCCTTGGTGCAGGGCGACGTCCTCTTGGGCGAGAAGTCCGTTTCCTATGAGCTGGCGGATCCTAAATTGGAGCAGTTGAGCCCCGCGCAGAAGCATCTCCTGCGCATGGGCCCGCGCAACGCGGCCAAGGTCCAGGCCAAGCTGCGCGAGTTGGCCCTCGCCCTAGGAGTCCCTGGCCAGGAACTCCCCAATTCGCGGACGTACTATCAAAACTGAAATGGCGTAGACGGTTATTTGACTCGCGCGCGGCGTCTCTCCACTTCATCCTGCATCCGCTTTTCAAGGCTGTCCATTTCCTTGGTTTCGCACTTGACCGCGTCCTCGGCGGTTTGGACAGGGGGCTGCGCCGTTTTGGGGGCCTCGGGGGCTTGCGGCTTTTCAATGACGGCGCTCTCGGCCAGGATTTCGTAGAGCCGGCCCTTTTCATAGTGCAGGGCGGCGAGTTCCGGGGCCGCCAGGCCGGGCTGCTTAAGCCGCGGCTCCAGGTCCTTAAGCGACCTCTTGATTTTGGCCGCCTTTTTGTCCGCTTCCGTGTCGATTTCCCGGCCGCCGCGCACAGCCGCGACAGCCGCGCCCCTGTAGCTCGGTGCCGGGTCGCGGTTGACGTATTCGACGAAATCCCCCCAGAGACCGGTTTCTTCCAGAGTGTCCGGATTGACCATGACCGCGTTGGCGTCTTTTAAGCGATTCTGCAGCGCCGCTTTCAAATTGGGCTTGTCCTCCGTTGCCGGGCCGGCCTTGAGGGCTTGGTCGTATTCCAAGGCCGCCAGGGTGGAGTAGGCCGCTGAGCGTGCCTCGCCGCGCGAGGCCGGCCAGCGGCTGCCTGGGTTCTTGGCCTCCAATTCGGCCTTGACCTTGAGATAGTCTTCGTCCGAGACTTGCTCAAGCAGGTCGGCGATCAGAAGAATCCGGGCCTGTTTCTGGTCCATGCCGTCCAGTCCCAGTCCGCATCGGGAGAGGTTCTCGTAAAGCCGGCCCTTTTCATAGTGCAGGGCGGCGAGTTCCGGGGCCGCCAGGCCGGGCTGCTTAAGCCGCGGCTCCAGGTCCTTAATCGACTTTTTGATCTTGGCCGCTTTTTTGTCCGCTTCCGTGTCGATTTCCCGGCCGCCGCGCACAGCCGCTACAGCCGCGCCCCTGTAGCTCGGTGCCGGGTCGCGGTTGACGTATTCGACGAAATCCCCCCACAGCCCGGTCTGTTCCAGGGTGTCCGGATTTATCATGAGCGCGTCATCTTCCTTTAATCGGGTCTGCAAGGCGGCCTCCACGTTGGGCCGCGCATCGGGGGCTGGCCCGGTCTTGAGGGCCTGGTTGTATTCCAGGGCCGCGAGGGTGGAGTAGACCGATGCGATGGCCTCCGCGCGCGAGGCGCGCAAATGTCCGGCGCCGGGCTTGGCCTCGAATTGGGACTTGATATCGATATAGTCCTGGTCGGATAGCTGCTGGAGCAGATCGGCGGTCTGTTCTAGAAGGGCTTGTTTTTGGGCCAGTCCGCTTTCAGCGGCGCGGGCCAAGGGAGCGCAGGCGAGCAGGAGCGCGGCAAGGACGCAATATGGATTTTTATAGGGCATAAGGGCCTCCGAGCCCTTAGTCTAGCAAGTTTTGGAGTTGGCGTTGCCGGGGCGAAGTTTGGCATGCTCTGCACGGGGGAAGTCTGGGATGGGTGAAAAGAGAATCTTTATGCGCTGGCTTATCGCGGTGCTTGTCCTTCCCTTCAACGTCCTGGTCATTATCCCGGGCCTTCTGCTGGCGGCCTTCCGCGACACCGCCCTGGCGCACTCGTGGGCGCGTTGGGGCGGCCTTTCCTGCGCCATGGCCGCGTTTTTTGCCGTTCTGGGGCTGGGATTGGCTTTGTGGAGCGTGGGGCTTTTCGCGCGTTTTGGCGAAGGGACCGCGGCGCCCTGGGATCCTCCCAAGCGGTTCGTGGCCTTGGGGCCTTATCGCGTGGTGCGCAATCCCATGATGATCGGCGTGTTCATCATGCTGCTGGCCGAGGCCGTGCTGGCGGGATCCTGGCCGATCTTGGGCTGGCTTGTGTTGTTTGCGGCGTTAAACCTCGTTTATATTCCATTGGTGGAGGAGCGGGGCCTGGAGGCCCGGTTCGGCGAGGAGTATTTGGCGTATAAGCGGTCGGTGCCGAGGTGGATTCCCAGGATCAAGGGGAAGGTTTAGTCCAAAAGCCGGCGTTCTACCAGCTCCCAGTCGCGATTGTAGCCGGCCCAGGCATAGTAGAGCTGGAGCCTGAGGCGGCCGGTCTCTCCTTGGCGCGGGTAGTCCCTGAACGTTATATCCAGATTGCAGGTCCCCGAGATCGGGGTGAAGGCGCCCAGCCATGGAATTTTGTGGCGGACATCCTTGGCCTCCTCGGGAGTCATTTTCTTGACGCCGCAGTCGAGAGGGGTGATGGTGTCCTGGCTGCCGGGGTAGTAGCGGTAGTGCGTATCCAAAAAGCGCTGCGCGACCTTGACGAGGAGCTGCTGCTTGCGCCTGTGGCTGCATGAGAAGGCGGCACCCGCGATCAAGCCGACCAGGACCATGAGGCGCAGGAGGGTCGCCATATCAGTGGAACTCCACACGCAGCGGGGCTTGATCCTGGTCGTGCGCTTTTTCCGAAAGCGCGAGCTCGTTTTTTTGGCAGGCGGACTCGAAGGAGCCCTTTAAGAATATTTTTTGGGGTTTGAAGCCTTGGCCCCAGGCGTAATTGGGGTCCGGCAGGAGGAGTCCGCTTTCGGAGGCGGGAATGATTTGGCTTTGCCCGGATTTGGCGACGATCTCAACCGATGAGACGAGCATGCCGCGCGGCCGGGACTTGTCGAACTCGCTGACGAATCTTATCTCGCGGATATCGGGGATGGCGAGCGTGGGGATGGGAACGTCGGAGCTGGCCAGCCGGAGCTCGGGTTCGGTCCTGGTTATGTTGGAATAGGCCCAGGAGCCGATGAGGATGACGGGGGAATTCGGGGAGTTGTTGTTGCGCAGGTAGGTGTATTCAAAGATCGGGGAGTCCACGAGGCATTTTTCGCCGTTGCGATAGGTGATAAGTGCGCCGGGCTGGGCCGTGGGCGGGGCCGCGGCGGAGAGTTTGAGGGGGACGGGCAACAAGGCCATGGCCGCCCAAAGCGCGGCTAAGCCCGCGGCCAAGAACGGGAAGATGCCGACGCGGAAGGGTTGTGCCGGGTCTGTGGCCGCGCCCGGCGAATAGGCGAAAACCTGCGCGGCTTGGGTCCTTGCCTGGAGCTTGGCGAATATGACGCCGCAGGCGGAACATTCAAGAGCGGCGTCCGGCTGTTGAGCGCGGCAATTAGGGCAGAGCATATTGGTGCCAGACTTGAACTTGCGGAATTTTTTTTCGGTCTTAATAGTATAGCAGTGCCTGACATGAACTTACGGAACTTTTTTTCAGTCTAAACAGTTTGCGTCAGGCACCGCACCCGCAGCCACCTGGACCGCTTGGATGTCCGGTTTGTTTACTTATGCCAAAGCCCTTGAGCAAGCCAAGAACAGCAGTCCTCTGTCCCAGAATCCATTCTCTCGTGACTTCTTCTTGGGCATGTTGGCCCTCCCAGCTTAGGTCTTTCGCCCCTCGCGGCGCGTCATGCCGGCGGCTATGCTATCTGAACATGAGCCACGACCGGGTTTTCGCGGCGCAGTTGCTTTTTGCCCTGGCGCTTCCCAGTTGCCTCTTTGCCGCCATGGGCAAAGCCATGCCCGCCAAAATTCCTTGCGCCATTGCGCGGCTTCAGGGGCAGGCACTGATCGTTGCTCCGCTATCATCAAATGGCCTCGTGGGTGTCCGGACAATCAAGCCTCTTTCGCAACAGCATGTCCTTGCCGTCTTGGCCGGCCAGGTCCCTGCTATCCCCGGCAAAGCAGAGACCGCCGCACCCGTGCGGACCGACGCCGCGGCCCCCATGGTTGAACTCTCCAAGGCCATCGCGGATGAAATTTCCATCCTCCAGGCTCCGAATATCAGCGCGGAGGGCGCTTACGCGGCTGAGCAGCGGCTCGAAGACCTGATGACCGGCCGGCGCTCCATCGGCGCCTCTAACGAGGCGGGGGGGGCGGCTTTCACAAACCCGGACTTGGACAAAGAGTCCGCGCCGGACTTGATCGCTTCCTTGCCGCCGGCCCTGGCCGCGGCCCTTTCCGCCCCGTATCGCACAGAAGCTGAATATAAGGAGTTCATTCATGGCAATCGCAACATCAGCCCTGCGCATTCCGTGCGCCGGGCCATGCGCGCCCTTGAGCCGGCCTTGCAGCGCCTGACGCCTTCAACCCTTAATGGTCTGCGCATCCACGAAGTCGCGCGGCTTGCTTTTATCCTATTTTTTTCCGGGCTCACTCCCGCTGCCCGATACGACTCGGGCGACGCCGCCATGGTTCAGGCCTTGCAGCGGGCAGGCTTCGTGGAGTCTTCGGCCCCGGGTAGACACTGGACCCACCATTGGCAGAATATCTCTAGGCAGGCGTTTGCGACCATCGCCGGCGAGCGCGGCTTCAGCCCCCGGGAAATTCAGCTTGGACTGGCGCTGTTTCGTGAGGTTCCGGCCCTCAACCATGTGACGGCAACCAGCGAACTCGTCAGGTACTCGGGCAAGGAAGACCTGGAAGATTTTCGAAAGTATTACGGCGACACGGCGGCCGATGAGCTGCGGCAGAGGGCGGGCAAAGCCGGCGTGGCGCCGGGAGTGCTTTTCAGGCTGAGCCTGGCGTTCTCCGCCGCTTTCGCGGCCATCACTCCCTATGACCTGCGCAGCCTTCGTTATCAGGACGGTTCATGGCGGCTGTCGGTCGACATGGATGAACTCGGCTTGGATGATTTCGCCAAGGCCTCGAAGGAGGGCATCGACCCGGAGCTATACGACGTCACTGCCCGGGGTCCGGCTCAGGCCTGGCCAGCGGCGGGGCATCCTCTTTATGAAGGCACGCAACTCGATCCCCGCGGCATCGTGTTGGTTCACGCCAGGCACGATTTGCCGGATGAACATGGTTGGATATACCCCAACAACCGCTACGGAGAAGCGCATCCGCTCGATCGGAGTCCCCGGCAGATCATAGAGTTCTCATGGAACGGAGTCGTGGACCAGTGGAACAACGCCAACATCGCGGTCTTTGTGCCCCTGGATAAGGCCCAGAGCACTGTCCAAGGGCGGTTGGTGAACCTATGGTATAACGGCACGGCGGTCCTAGGTCCTTACCAGTTGCCGCGAGGCTCAGTGGTGATGGTCCGGGCAGGCACGCCCATTCCGCCGGGGCGAACGGCGGCTTTTGAGCGCCTGGGCATCGAGCTTGTGTTATTCGACGCGGATCTGCCGGCGGACGAGGGAGGGCGCCGGGTATTGGAGCAGCGTGGCTATGCCGCTATGTCCCTAGGAACGGACTTGTTCGGCGGAGAAGGCGTCCAGACCACGTGGATGCCGGCCGCGCTCGACGGAGAGGACTTTTTTGCTCCCAAAAACGAGGCGCGGGGCGCGGAATTGAGCCGACGCCTTGCCGAACGACTTGCAATACCATGGGCTGCGGCGCTTTCGGGACACCCGCTGGGCCGGCTGAGTTCAACAATGGAGAACCGGTGGCTGAGGTTTGCGCGGGAAGGTCATCTCAAGACTTCCTACGAAAGCATCAGCGACTTCGAGCGCGATCTGGACGCGTTTAAGGAAGATCTGCTGACCGTTTTGAAAGTTGCCCCTGCCGGCGACCGCCATTGGGAGCAGTTCTTGTCTTACGCAAGGTTTGTTTATAAGCTCATGATCTTCGAGCTTGAATTCATCTTGTCCAGACGGACTCCAAAGCTGGACGAGCGCGACGTTCCTGAGGAGGCGGAGTTGATCCGCCGCATGCGCGCGCTGGCGCAGACGCTTTCTTCCAGCCTCGATGCCCCTCCTGCGCTGGCCCCTAAGGCTTCATTAGGAAATTGAGCGCCGGGCCAAAGAGACTCACTGCGCCTGCTGCTGAAGCGCCTTGAGCACCTCGACCATGCCCAGGGTGTCCTGGCCGCAATAAACCTTCAGCGCCGTAAGCGTCCTGCGCGCCTCTTCCCCGGCGATCGAGCCGTCCATCAGCGCCTCATACGCCAAGAACGCCATTTCCCCGTTCTTGATCTCCAGCCTCTCGTAGCTCATCGCCGGCGCCAGGGCCGGCAGCACCGCCTTCATCGACGCTCTGCCCTCGAAATCCGGATGATAAAAATAATGCTTGCGGAAAGGAACGATCAAGTCCCACAGCCGGGACTTCATGTCCAGCAGGGCTTTTTCATGCGCCGGATAACACGCGGCCAGCTCCGCCAGCCGGCCGCCTTCAAAGCCCGCGTTGTAAACCACGATGGAGCCTTCGGAGCCGATTTCTTTGACCAGGAAATCAACCAGGCCCGGCCGGGGATCCGGGCCTGGCTCGGCCAGGTACTCCAAATGCCTCAGAGTCCCTTTGGGAGCGTCTTCAACGTGCAAAGACGCCTGGAAAGGCACGGGCTGGTGGGGCCGCAGGCCGTCGAAAGGCGGGATGGCCGGATTGATCGTCTCGAAGTCCAGGAAATACAGCGGCCACTTAAGCTCGGCCAGGCACTTCCGCACGGACTGGCGATCCAAGTGCGGCTTTCTGGTCTTGGCGCAGCGCACCTGGATCCTCTGGGCCTCCGAGAGCTTGGTCCCTTCCGGGATGTCCTCGATGCGCATCACGCCCCGCTGGCGCAGCTCGGCTATCTGCTCGAAGCGCGCGCGGTGCAGGTTGTAGACCGAGTACTTGGGAACGTGCCTCCAGCAATGGCCCATGAAGTCGCAGTCATGCGGCCGGGTGCATTGCGCCCCGATTTCTATCTCCGGGACCGTGGGCAGGGCCAGGGCCGCGCGCATATCGCGCAGATGGCTTGGCGTCTCGATAAGCGCCATGGCGCTTTGGTCGCCCAGGTCTTCAAGCTGAAACATCCGCTTGAGATCGATTTCTCCCCGGCGCACGTAGCCGGGGTCAAGGCGCAGCAGGCAGGCCTTGCGCACGGGCAGGCCCGCGCCCTCGAGCACGTAGCGCTGCACGGCCACGTCGGGCACATGCTCCTCTTTTATTTCGGTCGAGGCCTTGACCTCGATCAGGTCCCAGCAGTCTTCCGCCTTGACCAAGATGTCCGGCCGGACCAGGACTTCCTGGTATAGGAAGGCGGGCTCGAAGAGCGCTTGGGCGTTGCCTCTTAAGGCGGCCCGGGTCTGCTCCAGGGCTTGGGCGATGTCCTCGGCTTGGATGAGGAAGCCGTCGGGATAGAGCCGGCGCGCGAGCTCGCCTACCTTATGGCCCTGGTCCAGGATGTGCCGCAGGCCCGGGCCTAGAGGCGCGCGCAATTGCGGCTGGAAATTGTGCAGCCACAAGGACTTGAGGCACTGCAGGCCCCTCAAGTACTGGGACTTGGAGATGCGGCGCCGCATCAGGGGGGCGGGCTGGTTCAAGAGTTCTGGCTTGTCCCGGCTTCTATAAGCGGCGCGGCCTGCGGCGCGGCCAAGGACACGCCCCGCGCCAGGCTGGTCTCGAAGTCGAGCAGGCTTTGGCGCGCCTCGTCCAAGTTCACCTTGGCGTTGCCCAGCTGTTTGGAAGCCTTGTCCACGGAGTCGCGGACCTCTTTAAAGCGAGTGAGCAGACCTTGCAGGCTCATGTGCAGTTCCTGGGCCTTCTCCTGGAGCTGCTTGCCGGCCATGGCCACCATGACCAGGCGCAAATACGGGTAAAGGGTCTGCGGCGAGACCAGGATGACCTTCTTGGCCCGGGCAAAAGAGAACAGGTCCGGCCCCGCGTCTTCCCCGGTCTTGAACTCGGTGATCTCCATCCAAAGGCTCTCCGCGGGCACGAAGAGGAAGGCGAAATCGTGCGTGCCGCGCTCAGGCCGGATGTACTTGGAGGAGATGTCCTCGATGGAGGACTTTATCGCGCCCAAGAAGGCCGTCTTCTCCTTGCGGCCGTTGGTCTTTTTAAACTCCAGGAATTTGTCGATATGGGCCTTGGAATCGATGGCCAGCCAGCGCTCAGCGATCTTGACCGCGGCTTCCACGTGCTCGGAAGCGCCGGGGTCCGGGTGATAGGAGAACTGCAAGACTTCCCGCGGGAAGATGTTTTCCAGCAACGCGCGCAGCTGGACCTCGGACTGGGGCCCGCGGCGCTGGGGCACGAGGAACACATCGCGCAGTTCGGAGACGCCCTGCAGGCCGCTGATGAGTTGCCCCGTTGATTTTTGCAGACCCTCCAGGGTGGCGCTGGCGCCTTCCAGGCGCTTGTCGATCTGGCCGGTCACGGCCTTGAGGCCCTCCATGAACTGGCTGGTGCTCGACTGGATCGACGAGACGGCCGTATCGGTCTTGTTCTGGAAATCGGCCTTGGTGGACTGGAGCTCGGCGCGCAGCTGGCGCAGGGTCTCGTCCTTGGTGGCGTTGAGATATTCCGTGATGTGCGGCCGCAGCTCCTCGACCTGCCGGCCGGCGGCCGTGGTGCGCTCGTCCAAGCGCACCAGCGTTTCCCTGAGACCGGGCAGAAGCTGGGTCTGCAGGGAGTCGAGGTCAGCCTTGGAGCGGCGCTGCGAGAGGATGAGCCAAAGGATGAGCCCGATGGTGACGGCGTTGAAAGCCGCGAGGGCGTAAATCATGGCGCTTAAGCATGATAGAACCCTTCCGGGGATAAGTCAAGCAAACGAATCAGAAAATACAGAGCCGCTAGGGGACCGACTTGAAGACCTTGTCGTGCGGATGGACCTTGTTGGCCACCTTCAAGCCGACCTGATCGCCCGGCTTGGCCTCGACGACGGGCTTGTGGTCCACCTGCATGGAGTCCACGGTCTGCGTGATGTCGTCGTGCGCGCCCTTGATATGGATGGTGTCGCCGACCTTGAGCGTGTCGGTCAGAGCAATGACGCCGACCGACACGTGTCCGAAGTAGTGCGTGATCTTGCCTATTTCCTTCTCGCCCATAATGCCTCCTGGTCTGCTTTGCAGAAGATATGTTTTGGCGGCGGGGCTTGTCAACCGGCTGGGGCTGCCTGCCGGCTATTTTTCGAAGTCCGAGAAGGCGCGCTCCAGCCGCACCTGGATCGTTAGTTTCTCCGAACTGGCCAGGAGCGCCTGGGCCCGGGCGTCCGGCCGCCAATTCAGGGCTCTGACCCCGCTGAACTCCGGCCGCAGCCGCGCGTAGTCGCCGGCCTGATAGAGGCTCTCGCCGGGCAAGAAGGAATACTCCAGGCTGTTTCGGGCCAAGTCCTTGAGGTCGCGGTAGGAGAGGTCGAAGGAGCGCGCGGCCTTGACGAATTCCATGGTCAGGTTGCTGCGGTTGACGCCTTCGTCGTCGGTGTTGATGGTCAGGGGGATGCCCGCGGCCCGGTATAGGTTGAAGGGATGCCGGTCGCCCGAGACTTTGAGAATGCCTTCGTTGCTGGTCAGGCAGATTTCCACTGCCACGCGTTTTTGCCTCATCTCGCGCAAAAGCCCGGGCAAATCGTCTTCCCAGGCGATGGAGACGCCGTGGCCGATGCGCCGGGCGTGGCCGAGCTCCACGGTCTTGCGGATGCGCGAGCGCATGGCGCTTAAGGGGGATAATTCCAGGGTCAGTTCGCCCGCGTGCAAGGTCAGGTTCGGCCGGCCCAAACGGCTCCAGAGAAAGTCGACCATGCGCATTTGAGACTCGAAGTTCCGTCGGGAAATGGGGTCGTCTTCAGGAGCGAGCATGTTGACGGCGGCCACGCGGCCGTCATTTTGCATGAGCGCCATGCCCGCGGCCACGCCGGCGAAGAACCTTGAATCCGGCCAGGTGCGGGGAACGGTGAAGATGTAGCGGATAGGGATGGGGCTTGCGATCGAGGTGACGGGAGCGTTTATGCCCAGCAGCTTGGAGACTTCCCGGTCGCGCGCGTCCAGGTAGGCTTTGGAGTCGGCCAACAGCGCGGGGAAGCGCTTTCGCATGGCGGCCAAGGCCTTTTCCATGTCATCGATTACCGGCGGGTCATTAAGCGCGGATTCCGTGGCCGAGTCCGAACTGACCTCCTCCATAAGCTCTAGATATTGGACATTCTGATCCTTGGCCCGGCCTATGACCTCGGCCAGGCGCTGATCCGGGCCCATGGCGTCGAGCAAGGCGACGAAGTAGCGGAAAGCGGAGAAGAAGTGATCGTGGCCGCTTTGCAGGCCGGGATATCCGCCCCTCATGCTGACCGCGTCCAGGAATTTGGCGGCAAGAGGCCGGTTGGAGAGCAAGTCCTTGGCCGGGACCAGGCCCGCGGCTGGCTGGGTTGAGAAAGCGAGAGAGCTTGGGTCCATGTAGAAAGAGTTCCGGACGGCAAAATCCAGCATGTTTTCGGCGTAGATCGCGCCCCAGGCATGGTTGTGCAGGTCCGCGCCCTTGGGCATGCCCTTGAGGAATGCGACGAGTTCTGGTTCGCTGCGCTTGGCGGCGGAGAATCTCGCGGCCGCTGAGGCCTCATCCGCTTGGCAAGCCGGAGTCGTGATGAAGAAAGCGGCTGCGGCCAGTCCTGCGAGAGGCGCGAGTCGGGCGTTGATCATGGTTTTCCTCCGGCATTATGCTACTAAAAAAGCAGGGGGTCTTTTGTCGGCCGGGAAAGGGACTAAAGGCCCAGGCAGATCGATGCGGCGCCCGCTACCCTGACCGTGATGGCGGCAATCATTCGGACGCTCGTCTTTGTTCTGCTTGCGGCTGGGCCGGCCTTTGCCGGAGTTGCGGCCGCGCGCGGCAAGCCCTCGGCCCTTTCCCGCGCCCCAGTATCGGGCTTGGGCTCCGTTCTGGGCGCGACAAAGTTCGCGCCGCTCTCCGGGCCGAACCTTTCCGCCGGCCGGGGCATCATGTTATCCGTGCTAGATCCGGCGTCGGGCATCAATGCGGCGCATATCCTGGCCCAGCCGGCGCTGCCTCTGGCCGCGCCGCAGACGGAGGCAACCGCGGTTTTGCCCGCATTAGAGTCTTTGGAGAGCGATTCCCGGGCCGCGGGCCAGGGGGCCCAATCCTCGACTTTATCGCGGTTCTATGACCAAGACGGCCGAAGACCCGCGGCCGTGGACGCGGCGCCAGCTTCGGCCGCGGTTTTGGGAGATTTCGCGGATAAGTTTCGCGTCCCCTACGCGCCCCGGGGCCAAGTCGACCTCGCCCGCGTCCGTCCGGGGCACACCCCGGGGATGAAGCACAAAGCCAAAGCCGCGGCCCAGCTCGAAGCGGACAAGAAAAAGATTTTCGACCTGCAGAACAAGCTCATGGCTGAGGGCCAGAGATCGATCCTCGTAATCCTGCAAGGCATGGACACGTCCGGCAAGGACGGCGTCATCCGTTGGGTGATCGCCGGGCTTAATCCCCTGGGGCTCAAGGCCACTGCTTTTAAGAAGCCTACTCCCAAGGAAGCCAGGCATCATTATCTCTGGCGGATCAGGCAGGCCCTGCCTGCGCCGGGCCAGATAGGCGTCTTTAGCCGGTCGCAGTATGAGGATATCCTGGTCCCCGAGGTCTACGAGACCTTGCCCCGGAGCGTGGTGGAGGCCCGCTACGAGGAGATCAATGAGTTCGAGAAAAAACTCGCGGCCAAGGGCGTGACCATTCTTAAGTTTTACTTGGGCATCTCCAAGGATGAGCAAAAGATCCGCCTTGAGGATCGCCGGGATAATCCGGTCAAGCGCCACAAATTGAGCCTGGCCGACCTTGAGTCGCGCAAGCGCTGGGACGAATTCCAGGACGCCTACGGCAAGGTCCTGGCCCGAACCAGCACGCCCTGGGCGCCTTGGCATGTCATACCGGCGAACAAGAAGTGGTACCGCAATTATGCCGTGGGCCGGATTTTGCGCGAGACCCTGGAAGCCATGGACCCTAGGTTTCCCCGGCCGGCTTTTGATCCTGAGAAGGTCGTGATCCCGGATTAGGATGAAAAAATCCGCTTTGGCCGCAGCCGTGCTCATGGCCGCGGCCCCGGCTTGGGCCTTGGGACCGGCTTTGCGGCTCAAAAATTCCTGTCGCGGCCTGCCCGCGCTTAATGTCGCCGTGCCGATGCGCGGACAGGCCGCGGTCTCACGGCTTCTGGCCGTGTCCTTGCCCGTCGAGCAAATTGTCCGCATGCCGGCTGATGCGGTCCGGGGCGCGGGCGCCGCGGTCATGGACCAGGTCCAGGGCGAGCAGGCCGTCCCGGTCTCTGTCGCGGCCGAGCCGCTGGCCCGGGACCCGGAGACGAAGCTTTACGGCGTCAACCGCGAGCAGGTTCGCGCGATCGTGTCCATTCTTAAGCGTTATTTCGGCGAGGACCTGCTGGATCTGGCCGCCATCGGCTCCCGGGCCAAGGGCCACGCATCGGTCCTCAAGAAAAACCGGCCGGTCAGCCAACAGAGCGACTTGGATCTGGCGCCCTTGCTGGCCCGGCGCGAGAGGTCGTGGCCGGACAGCGAGGCCATCGCGCGCGAGATCGAGGCCGATATCCGCATCCGCGTCCAACTGCACTCGGTGCTCGGCCAAGGGCAGTCCCGTTACGGCGACCATGTCCCTTTTTACGGCGGCGGCAACGAGACCTGGGAATATTTCGGCACGGGTGAAGCCGTGCGCATGCCCCTTGAATAAACCCCTACTTCGCTGAGGACCATAAGCCCATCAGCTTATAGGCCTATACTTATACAGGAATCAGTAATCGTTTGAACATTGACATGGGGCGTAGCTCGCTTGGGACGCCAACACTGTACGCCTCGCCCCGGTCCGTGATGGACTCAAATCATGTCCGCAGGACGCTAAAAGAAAAACTCCCGAGGCGCGACGCCTCGGGAGTTTTTCTTGCCTTGATCTAGTTGTTCTGGCAGGTCTTGGCCAGATCTGGCTGGGCCGCGGTCGGCGCCGCAGGCGCGGGTTCGAAGGTCTTGAACAGGCCGTCGAGCCATTTCCAGGTGGTCTTCACGTCCTCGGCCGCGAGTTTCGCCAGGCGATGGGCCTCTTCCGGGTTGGTGGTATGCAGGACCTTGTAGCGCTGTTCGGCCGCGAGGTACTGCTCCACCGGGATCTTCCCCGGCTTGGAGTCGATCTGCAGCGGGTTCTTGCCCTGCAGGAGAAGGTCCGGGTTGTAGCGGATGAGCGGCCAGTAGCCGCAGTCCACGGCCAGCTTCTGGTGCTCCAAGCCCTTGCCTTCCTCTATGTTGAAGCCGTGCGCGATGCAGTGGCTGTAGGCGATGATGATGGCCGGGCCGTCGTAGGCCTCGGCCTCGGCGAAGGCCTTGACCGTCTGCGCGTCGCTGGCGCCCATGGCGATGCGCGCCACGTAGCAGTTTCCGTAGCCCAGGGCGGTCAAAGCCAGATCCTTGCGCGGGGTTTTCTTGCCGCTCACGGCGAAACGGGCCGTGGCCGCGCGCGGCGTGGCCTTGGAGGCCTGGCCGCCGGTGTTGGAGTAGACCTCGGTGTCGAGCACCAGGACCTTGACGTTGCGGCCGGAGCGCAGGACATGGTCGAGGCCGCCGTAGCCGATGTCGTAGGCCCAGCCGTCGCCGCCCACGATCCAGACGCTCTTGCGCACCAGGCCGTCGGCCAATTGGTCGAGATCCCGGCCCGCGACGTCCTTGACCGCGGCGAGCTTTTGGCGCAGCTTGGCCACGCGTTCGCGCTGGGCCGCGATTCCGGTCTCGTCGTTTTGCTTGGCCGAGAGAAGCTCCGCGACCAGATCCTTGCCGATCTGGGGCTCGAAGCGCTTGAGCAAAGACTCGGCATATTCCTTCTGCTGGTCGATGGCCAGGCGGAAGCCCAGGCCGAACTCGGCGTTGTCCTCGAAGAGCGAATTGGACCAGGCCGGACCGCGGCCTTCCTTGTTGACCGTGAAGGGCGTGGTGGGCAGGTTGCCTCCGTATATGGAGGAACAGCCCGTGGCGTTGCCGATGACGAGCCGGTCGCCCACGAGCTGGGTGAGGAGCTTGACGTAGGGCGTCTCGCCGCAGCCCGCGCAGGCCCCGGAGAACTCGAAGAGGGGTTCGAGCATCTGGCTGCCCTTGACCGTTGCCACCGCCACGTTGCGGCGGTCGGGATAGGGCAGGGTGAGGAAGAAGTCGAAGTTGGCCTTTTCTTTCTCCAGGACGCTCGGCAGCGGGACCATCATCAGGGCCTTGCGCATGGGGTCGGCCTTGTCCTTGCCCGGGCAGTTGACCGCGCAGAGGTTGCAGCCGGTGCAGTCCTCGGGCGCGAGCTGGACCGTGAACTTGGTGCTGGCCGGAAACTCCTTGCCCTTGTACGCCGTGCTGACGAAGGTCTTGGGCGCCTTGGCCAGGGCGGCCTCGGGATAGGCCTTGACCCGGATGGCGGCGTGGGGGCAGACCAATGAGCACTTGGCGCATTGGATGCACAGCGACGGGTCCCAATGCGGCACGGTCTGCGCGATGGCGCGCTTCTCCCACTTGGTCGTGCCCGTGGGGAAGGTGCCGTCGGCCGGGAAGGCGCTGACCGGCAGTTCGTCGCCGCGGTAGGCCATGAGCTCGGCCGTGACTTCCTTGACGAATTTCGGGGCGTTGTCAGGCACCATGGACTTGGCCTTGACCCCGGCCACGGCGGCGGCCGGGTACTTGACCTCTATGAGGCCCGCCAGAGCCCCGTCGACGGCCTTGATGTTCTTGGCGACCACGGCCTCGCCCTTGGATGAGTAGGACTTTTTGATCGCGCCCTTGATGAGGTCCATGAACCCGGGCAGCAGTTGGGTGATGTGGAAGTAGCAGGTCTGCATGACCGTGTTGATGCGCGGTCCCAGACCCGCCTCGCGCGCCACCTTGTAGGCGTCGATGGCGTAGAACTTGAGCTTTTTCTCGACGATGGACTTCCTGATGTTGGCCGGCAGACGGGTCCAGATGGTCTCGGGGTCCGCGCAGTTGAGCAGGAAGGTCGCGCCCGGCGCGGCCGCCTTGACCACGTCGATGGTTTCCATGAGGCGTTCCTGGTGGCAGGCCACGAACTGGGCCTGGTTGACCAGGCAGCTGGCCCGGATGGGCTTGGGCCCGAAGCGCAGATGCGAGATGGTCATGGAGCCGGATTTCTTGGAGTCGTAGACGAAATAGCCCTGGGCGTTCATGTCCGTCTGCTCGGCGATGAGCTTGATGGAGTTCTTGTTGGCGCCCACGGTGCCGTCCGCGCCCAGGCCGTAGAAGACCGCGCGCTGGGTCTCGGGAGCCTCGGTGGAAAATCCCGGGTCGTAGTCGAGCGATAAGTGGGTCACGTCGTCGGTGATGCCCACGGTGAATGGATTCTTGGGCTTGTCCTTGGAGAGCTCCTGGAAGACCGCCGCGGCCATGGCCGGGGTGTATTCCTTGGAGGAAAGGCCGTAGCGTCCGCCGATGACGCGGGGCCGGGTCGTGGGGTGGGGCCAATTGTTGGACCAGGCTTCGTCTAGAGCCGCGAGCACGTCGAGGTGCAGCGGGTCCAGGCCTCCCGGCTCCTTGGCGCGGTCCAGGACCGCGATCTTCTTGACGCTGGCGGGCAGGGCCGCGACGAAGCGCTTGGAATCGAAAGGCCGGTAGAGGCGCACCTTGAGCACGCCCACTTTTCCGCCCTTGGCATTGAGGGCCTCGGCGGCTTCCTCGGTCGCGCCGCAGCCCGAGCCCATCATAACGACGATCTGTTCGGCCTGCGGGTGGCCGACGTAGTCGAAGAGTTTGTAGCCGCGGCCCGTGAGCTTGGCGAAGCGGTCCATGACGGCCTGTATCTTGTCCGGAGCGGCTATGTAGTAGGGGTTGGCCGCTTCTCGGGCCTGGAAGAAGGCGTCCGGGTTTTGGGCCGTGCCCTTGAGCGTGGGGTGCTCCGGGTTGAGGGCCCGTCGGCGGTGTTCGTCTATGAACTTCTGCTCGACCAGTTGGCGCAGGTCCTCGGGGGAGAGGGTCTGGATCTTGAGGATCTCGTGCGAGGTCCTGAATCCGTCGAAGAAATGCACGAAGGGCAGTCGGGTCTCAAGGGTCGCGGCATGGGCGATGGCGCCCAAGTCGGTGACTTCCTGGACGTTGCCGGAGCAAAGCAGGGCCAGACCCGCGCCGCGTACGGACATGACGTCGGAATGGTCGCCGAAAATGGAAAGGGCATGGGTCGCGATGGTGCGCGCCGCCACGTGGAAGACCACGGGAGCGAGTTCGCCGCCGACCTTGTACATGACCGGGATCATGAGCAGCAGGCCTTGGCTGGAGGTAAACGTCGTGGCCAAAGCGCCGGTCGAGACCGCGCCGTGCAGCGCGCCGGAGGCGCCGGCTTCGCTTTGCATCTCGATGACGGTGGGAACCGCGCCCCAGATGTTGGGCTTGCGGGCGGCGGCCCAGGCGTCCGAGGACTCGCCCATGTTGGAGGAGGGGGTGATGGGATAGATCGCGATGACCTCGCTTAGAGCGTAGGCCACGCGGGCGGCAGCTTCGTTTCCGTCGATTGCGGCGAAGTTGGATTTTTTCATGATGCTCCTATTTTATGATTTTCTTAGACGGTTGCCAATAAGAATTACTAATAAGCCGCGGCCCGTAATAAAATTGTCATTTCCAGGAGCTATAGTTGCAACATGCACGCTTTGATAGTCGTCGGCCTGGGCTCGTACGGCAGCGGGGTCGCGCATGGTTCGGGGCTCAACTGCTGCAGCATGTTCTGTTGCGCGGCGGGCGTGGCTTTTTTGGCCGTGGCCTTATGGTATCTGATGAAGGCGCCGGAAATGATGGAAGTCGCGCTTCCACCCTCGGAATCTCCCCGGCGTTAAACCTTTATTAGAGGACGGAAAAATGAGCCATGGCGGGAGCCAGGATCATGCCCAGCAACGATACGGCCGCGAGAATCAGCCAAAGATAATTCTTCATGAATCGCTTACCCTATATATAGGATAGCCGGCAGGCCAGCCTTCTTGCGATGATAGGCGTCAAAAAAAGACCTTGATTTCTCTCATTGTCGACGGTCAAGGGTGGAAATAGGACTTTTGGGTAGGAGCGCCTAAAAGGAATCCGTGTCAAGCCAGAGGGTGACCGGGCCGTCGTTGATTGAGTCGATCTCCATGTGGGCGCCGAACTCGCCGGTGCTCACGCCCACGTCCAGTCCCGCCAGCATCCTGCAGAAGCTTTCGTAAAGAGGTTTGGCCAGCTCCGGCTTGGCGGCGGAGGTGAAATCCGGCCTGCGGCCGCCCTTGACGTTGGCGAACAGGGTGAACTGGGAGACGACCAGAGCCTCGCCTTTTTCATCCAGAAGAGAGCGGTCGAATTTTCCCTCGCCGTTGGCGAATATCCTGAGGTTGACGATCTTCTCCGCCAGGCGCCGCGCCGCCTGCTCGCCATCCGAGGAGCCCACGCCGAGATAGACCAGCAACCCCTTGCCGATGGCTCGGCTCTCGCCTCCGGGAAGGCGCACGCTGGCGCGCGACACGCGCTGGATCAGGGCTCTCATGCGGCTTCAATATTCCTATCATATAAGCGCCGCCGGGACAAGAAACCTCATGAGGCTTTTTATCGCGATCGACGTGTCGGACGAGGTGCGCCGCGCCGCGGCCGAGCTTATGGCCAAGCTGCGCGCTTCGGGCGCGGACTGCAAGTGGGTCGAGCCCGAGAACCTGCATCTGACCCTGCGCTTTCTCGGCGAAACCCCCGCGGAGAAAATCGCCGAGGTCAAGGCGCTCATGCTCCAAGCCTGCCGCAAGCCGCCATTGGCGATCATTTTTGAGAAGCTCGGCGCGTTTCCCTCGTGGAACGACCCCCGCGTGATCTGGGTGGGCGTGGGCCAGGGCGCCGGGGAGCTCTCGGCTTTGGCTGGGGAACTCGGGCCGGACCCCGAGGGCCGCGCCTTCAGCGCGCATCTGACCATCGGCCGCGTGCGCAGCCGGCGCCATCTGGCGGAGCTCAGGCGCGCCGCGGCTTCTGCGGGATTTGCGCGCCTCGCCCAGAGAGCGGACCGCTTGATTCTTTTTGAAAGCCGCCTGACGCCGCGAGGGCCGGTCTATGAGGCGCTCCACGAGGAGAAGCTCGGCGCGCGGGGAGCGTGAAAATATCTATTGACAAGATTCCTGCTAAGTGGTAAACTGGCACCATAATACCAATATATGGAGGTTGGTCATGAGCGGCATCCTTAACATCTCGGAAGGCTCGGTGATCGCGCTGCATGCGGCGCTGCTTCTGGCCAAGGACCCGGGACAAGCCATCACCACCAACGAAGCGGCGCGGACCCTCGATGTCTCGGCCGCTCATCTCTCCAAGGTATTCCAGCGTCTGGCCAAGTCCGGCATCGTCAAGGCTGTGCGCGGCCCCAAGGGAGGCTACCGGCTCGGCAAGGGCCTCTCCGAGATCAGGCTTCGCGACATCTTCGAAGCCATCGAGGGGCCCATGCAGTTGAGCCGTTGCCTGCTTTCGCAGCCGCGCTGCGGCCTGAGGAGCTGCATTCTGGGAAGCTTGCTCGAGTCCATCAATGAACAGGTGGCGCGTCAGTTCGAGAAGCGTCTTTCGCAGCTTTCATTCCGCGGAAATTGAAGGGAGGAGGATCTTATGGGCATGTTTTGTTATCAATGCGAGCAGACTTCTAAAGGGACGGGCTGCACCGTCGCGGGCGTGTGCGGCAAGGACGCGACCACGGCCGCGCTTCAGGACCTGTTGGTCCACGCGACCAAGGGTTTGGCCATGCACGCCTTTCGGGCGCGCGGTTTGGGGGTCAAGGACGCCGAGGTCGATCGTTTCGTTCTGGAGGCGCTCTTTACGACGGTGACCAACGTGAATTTCGACGCGCAGCGCGTGCGCGGCTTCATCTTGCGCGCCGCGGCTTTGCGGGACAAGGTCCAGGCCCTCTATAAGGAAGCCTGCGCGTCCCGGGGCCGGGCGCCGGAGCGGCTGTCGGGCCCCGCGGCCTGGATTGCGGCTCAAGACCTGCCGGGACTGCTGCGACAGGCCGAGGAGATCGGCATCGCCAAACGCAAGGCCAGCCAGGGCGACGACGTGACCGGCCTGGAGGAACTGCTCACCTACGGGCTCAAGGGCACGGCGGCCTACGCGGACCACGCCCTGATCCTCGGCCAGGAGTCCGACGAGGTCTACGCCTTCTTTCACGAGGCGCTCGATTATCTGACCCGGACCGACAAGACGGCCGGCGATTTGCTGGCCTGGAATCTGCGTTGCGGGGAGATGAACCTCAAGGTGATGGAGATGCTCGACCGGGCCAACACCGGCGCTTTTGGCCAGCCCGTGCCCACCTCGGTGCGCGTGGAGCCGCTGCAGGGCAAGGCCATCCTGGTCTCGGGACATGATCTCAAGGACCTAGATGAATTGCTCAAGCAGACCGAGGGCAAGGGCATCAACGTCTATACCCACGGCGAGATGCTGCCGGCCCACGGCTATCCGGGTCTCAAGAAATACAAGCACCTGGCGGGCAATTACGGCGGGGCCTGGCAGGACCAAAGAAAGGAGTTCGCGGCGTTTCCCGGCGCCATTCTCATGACCACGAACTGCATCCAGAAGCCCGAGCCCTCCTACCAGGGCCGGCTGTTTACCAGCGGTTTGGTGGCCTGGCCCGGAGTATCGCATATCGAGGGACGCGACTTCGCGCCCGTGATCCGGGCCGCCTTGGCCGCGCCGGGATTCGCCGCGGACGGTCCGGGCAAGACCATCCTGGTGGGCTTCGGCCACAACGCCGTGCTGGGGGTCGCTCCGCAGGTCGTCGAGGCGGTCAAGACCGGCAAGATCCGGCGCTTCTTCCTTATCGGCGGCTGCGACGGGGCCAAGAGCGGACGCAATTATTACACGGACTTCGCCCAGGGCGTGCCCAAGGACTGCGTTATCCTTACCTTGGCCTGCGGAAAGTACCGGTTCAACAAGCTAGATTTTGGAGACATCGGAGGCATACCGCGGCTTTTGGATTGCGGCCAATGCAACGATGCCTACTCGGCGATCAAGATCGCATCGGCCCTGGCCGGGGCCTTCAAGTGCGGGGTCAATGATCTGCCCCTGTCCTTGATCCTGTCCTGGTACGAGCAGAAGGCGGTCTGCATACTGCTGACTCTTCTGCATCTGGGCCTGCGCAACATCCGTCTGGGACCGAGCCTGCCGGCTTTCGTGACGCCTCCGGTGCTCAAGGTTCTGGTGGACAAGTTCAATATCATGCCCACCACCACGGCGCAGGCTGACCTGGAAGCGACCTTGGCCCCTGTAGCAAGGTAAAGAATGCGAGCGCGGCGCCCTTGGGGCGCCGCGCCACCGCCTGCCCCCCTTGAGGGGGGCAGGCGGGCCGTTGGGGGAGCCTGTATCATGAAACGAAAAATCATCCGGATCGACGAATCCAAATGCGACGGCTGCGGCCAATGCGCGTCGGCATGCGCCGAAGGCGCCATCAAGATCGTCGCAGGCAAAGCCAAGCTGGTCAGCGACACCTATTGCGACGGTCTGGGCGCGTGCATCGGCGAATGCCCTCAAGGAGCCCTGACCATTGAGGAGCGGGAAGCCGAGGTTTTTGACGAGGCGGCGGTCAAGAAGCATTTGGCCGCGAAACGTTCGGCCGCAGCGCACGGCGGGTGTCCTTCGGCGAGAATGATGGATTTTGGAGCGGGCGCGACGGGATCGTCCGGCCCGGGTCCGTCGACCCCCTCGGCCCTGTCTCAGTGGCCAATTCAACTGCATTTGGTCTCGCCGTCGGCGCCGTACTTCCAGGGCAGCCAGGTGGTGCTCGCCGCGGACTGCGTGGCGTATGCCTTGGGAAATTTTCATGGAACTTGGCTCAAGGGCAAGCGCCTGGCCATCGCCTGCCCGAAACTCGACGAATCCCAGGATGTCTACGTCGAGAAGATCCGCGCTTTGATCGACGAGTCGAGGATCGATACTTTGACGGTCATGATCATGCAGGTGCCTTGCTGCGGCGGACTCTTGGCCCTGGTCAAGCGCGCCGGCGAATCGGCGCGGCGCAAGGTGCCGGTCAAATGCGTGGTCGTGGGGCTGCGCGGCGACGTTCTTTCCGAATCCTGGATTTGATCGATGTTGAGCGCCCGTTAGGATTTGCTACTCTACCGCTCATGAGCCTGGCGGGCGTCTTGGGGCTGGTTTTGCTGGTCGGCCCGGTCTTTGCCGATGACGCGGGCGAGTCCGTCCGCTTTCGCGGCCGGAAGGCGGCGCACTTGGAGCAGTTTCGTCCTTCCGGCGCCGGCCGCGTGCTCTTGGATACTCTTGATTCCGATCCGCCGGCCGAGCCCTATGACACCGTTCTTATACAGGGCTGGATGCCGGACGCGCGGGTCCGCATCGAGGTGGCGTTCGCGGCCTCGGGCAGGGGCGGACTCAAGTGGGAGCCGGCCGAGTTGCGGCGTTTTTCAAACGGCCGGTTCTGGGCGCGTTGCAAGTTCGCGATCAAGAGCCGCGCGCCCTTGCGGCTGCGCGTGGTCGATTCCGGCATAAAGGCCGCGCATGTCTTCGAGCTCTATGACGTGGAGCTGTTCGTCGCCGGGACCGGTCCGGACGCAGGGGCCGGCAAGGAGACGGGGCAGCCGACCACGCGGCAGTCCGCGATCCCCTCGCATCCGAATTATGAATTCGTCGCGCGTGAGAGCTGGGGCGCCCGGCGGATCGAAGGGGCGTACGCCGAGCATATGCCGGTCAAGCTGACCATGCACCACACGGCCGGACGCATGCCCGCCGCCTACGACGAGGCGGCGGCGGAGATGCGCTTCATCCAGGATTACCACATCAACGGCCGCGGCTGGCTCGACATCGGCTATCATTTCGTCATATCTCCCACGGGCCATGTGTTCGAGGGCCGGCCCGAAGGCGTGCTCGGCGCGCATGTCCTGCATAATAACACCGGCAACCTCGGAGTCTCTTTCATGGGTGATTTCCAGGCTTCGGTCTCCAACGAGCCTGCCCGGTCTGGCCTTGATGCGTTCGCGGCCTTGGCGCGCCGGCTGAGCCGGGACTACAATATCCCTCCCGCAGGGATCAAGGCGCATCGCGATTTCAATCCCGCCACGGATTGCCCCGGGGATTTGCTTTACGCCCAGCTGGCCGAGCTTAGGCTGCGGATTTTTGGAGCAACGGCCCCGCCGCGGGCTGCGGTCGGGCTCCTGGTCAAGAAGGATTTCCCCGCCCAATCCTATCTTAAGTCTCTGCCTTGGTAGGGGCCGTCAGAATCTCTCGTATTGAGGCTTCCAGAGCCGCGAGAATCCGATCGTGATTCCGGTCATGGCGCTGTAGCCCCAGATCGGCCGGGACTTGAGGCAGAAGACATAGTAATCGATGAAAGGGGAGATGTTGAGATATTTTCTTATCGGAAAGCGTAATTTTATATTTGCGTTCGCCTCGAGGCGCAGGTCTTGGGGCTGGTCGCGGGGCGCTAAAAAGAAATAATTGGCCCAGAACTCTCCTTCCAGGCTCAGAGGCGCCGGTCCCCAAGAATGGGAGACCAGGGCGCGGGTGCGCAGACCGTATTGGGTATCGGGCGGATCGCGGGAGAGGTCGCGCTTGATGTTGGCCGCCAGCCGCAGTGTGCGCACGAACGTGCCGTCGTAGAACTCCACGCCGGGGTAAGCGGAGTAAACCTGCCGGCGCCGCAGCGGCGGGGTGTTCTCCAACTGGCCCTCGTATTGCAGGGCCAAGGACGGTCCCCAGGACTGGGCCAGCCACCGGGCCCAGACTGCGCCGGCGCGGCGCGTGGCGCTGGTGAGGAAGCTGGCCCGGTTGGCCGTCAGGTTGCTGACCGTGGCTTGGTTTCTGGGCCGCAGCCGGCTGCGCGCGTATTCGAGTTCCAGGGAATTGGACCACTTGTAGCGGCTGAGAAAATAGTCCGCGTCCGTCTTGAGCACGCCGCCGATCAACAGCTCGTCGTTGCCCTGGATGCGGGAATTGGGCACGGTGTCGAAGGCGTCGTCGCGCACGATCTTGGTGTTCTGGATGTTGAGGGCCGCGTCGCGGAAATTGATCTCCCAAAGGCCCCGCTCCCGGACCGGCCTGCCCTCCATCCAGTCCCGATAGCTCCGCGCGGGACTGCCTTGCCTGCGGCGCAGGGCCTTGAGCGCGGCGTCGTCAACCGTCGTTCCGGGCCCGGCGGGGTCCTGCTCCCAACCCTTGGCCGCGGCCAGGGAACGAGTCGTGGCCACGCGGTAGAAGGAGTCGTCCTGCAAAGGCAGGCCGTGCACCAAGCCGTCCTGGCTCATGGCTCCCAAGGCCAGGGGCAGGACGTCCGACGGCAGTTCTCCGCGCGAGTGGGCCGCGGCTAGGCGCTTGGCTTCTCCGAGCGCGGCACGCACCTGGGCTCCGTTCATGCGCGCCAGGGCCAGATTCTCCCCGGTCTCGAGCCAGAGGCGCGCGACGCCTTCGGGAACGTCCATGGAGTCGCTGAGCTGGATGGGTTGGGGATGAGCGGGCAGGATCGCCAGTTCGGCCTGCGAGTCCTCGGCCAAGAGCGAGGCGGCCATGGTCCAGAATTCCAGGGCCGCGGTCCGGTTGCCGCGCGGCGAGCGGCCCGGGAAGATGCGCTGGGCGGCCGGTATCAAGGGAGGCTCGGTGGACCGCGTGATGCCGAAGGAGGCGGGGTCGAATAGGGGAAAATCTTGGTGCGGTTGAATGGAGGGGGCCAGAGGGATATGCGATTCCTTTATTCTTAAGCTCGTCGTATGCGCGGAGCGCGTCATGGCCGTTTCCAAGACGTCGAGCGATCTATAGAAAGACTGCATGGTCCATAGGGGCCAGTCCAATGGGCCCCGGTCGGCCTGGAAGGCTTCGGCGGAGGGCGGGCTGTCGAGATCTTCGACGTCGTCCGCCAGAACCACGTCGGCGCCGGCGACGTAGCGCAGCATGGTCGTGTCCGGCCCGAGTTCGCAGAGCAACACCACCAGGTCGGCCTCTTGGCGAAGCTTGGCCAGACGCGGGCGCAGCGAGGCCACCGGATCCGCGATCTGCGCATGCGAGAGCCCGGCTTCCGGGAGATACCTGGCGGCCGAAGGAGGAGTGATTCCCACGACGGCCACGCGCAAGCCCCCGGCCTCGACAAGGGCATGAGCCGGCAGGAGCGTGATCGCGGGCGCGCTGGAATATGACAGATTGGCGGACAAGAATCGGATGCCATCGGGCCGCTCCTGGCGATAGGCATGCAATTGCTGCCAATTCCTTAGTTCGGCGCCGCTCACGGCGCTAAACCGCAGGCCCAATTGCTCCAGGGCCCGGGCCAGGGCGGCGCCATGCAGGTCGGACGTGGGCGTGCCGAAGACTCGTCCCCGGGACAAGCCGATGATGGGAGGGCCGTTGGCTTTTTCCCGCTCCAGGGCCGTGGCCATGCGGCCCAAGCTGCTGAAGACCTTGCCGGCCTCGGCTACGGTGATCTCTTTCCCTTCCCAACTCAGCCGGTGAAAAGCGGCTACGGTGTTGTTCCATTGCGATCCGGGAGGCAGCTCAAGGCCGCGGCGCGCCGAGATCAGTCCTTCGCCTTCAAAGGTCCGCGTCAGAGATACGGTCAGGGGCGCCGTGGAAAAGCGGAAGACCGCTTGATTTTGGAACGTGGCCGGATCCGCGGCCGCGCGCAGCAGAGCTTCGACAAAAGAAGGGACTGGAGGATATATGACCGCGGTCTCCTGGCCCGAGACCAGGGCCACGGCGGGCTGGGTTGATGTCTGGAAATCCGCTCTGGGGATCTTGAGGAAGAAGTCGTCGCCGCTGTAATAGCCGGGGATGACTTGGTTTTCGCGCATGATGACGCTGGAAGCGCGTTCCCTGGAGAGGGCCTCGAGAGTCGCGGGGAGGCTCAGTGAAAGGGAAGTGCCGATTTCTTCCAATAGGGCCAGGCGCACGGAGCCGGCGGACGCGACCTGCCCGTGGAGCGGGGCGGCCAAGGCCGCGATGAGCAATGCCGCGCGCATAGGCCGCGTTTACGGAGTCGCGACCGGGGCCGGGGCGCCCGCGGACTGGTTGCGGCCCGCGGTCAAAAAGACCCAATCCGATAGAATCTGCAGGGATTCGTCGAGATAAGCGTCGGGAGCCGATGGGTCCTTGTTTTCCTCCTCGTCGCCTAGGCCTTCGCCGGTCTTGGCCGCGGTGGACGCCGCCACCGCGACAGGCGCGGGCGCGGGCTTGCCTTCGATGGAGGACAGGGTGATCTCCACTTCCTGGCGTTTGGGCTTCTTGCGTCCCGCGCGCTCGTCCTTCCTGGCCTTGACGCGGTCTTCCTCCGCCTTTTTCTCGGCCCGGCGTTTCTCCTCGTTAAGCGAGACGGCCTTGTCCGCCTGCTGCTTCTTGAAGCGCTCGATGTCTTCCCGGATGTAGCCGAATTCTGGCGAAGAGGCCAGGCGTTCATTGGAGCCCTTCTGCAGCTTGGCGAGCACGCCCGTGACCGTGTCCAGGCGCCGGAAGGGCACCGGGTCGACCTCGTCGTAAGGCAGGGCGTTTTTGAGAGAGGTTTCGGTCAGTTCCATGTGGTCGGTCACCGAAGGCAGGCGGATGTCCGGGATCACGCCGCGGTTCTGGGTGGAGCCTCCCGAGACGCGGTAGAATTTTTGGATGGTCAGCTTGAGCGAGCCGGGCTTGTAGGAGCGCATGGCCGAAGGCAGATACTGGTCGAGCTCGACTACGGATTGTACCGTGCCCTTGCCGAAGGTGCTCTTGTGTCCCACGATGGCGGCGCGGCCGTAGTCCTGCAGGGCCGCGGCCAGGATCTCGGAAGCCGAGGCCGAGGCGTGGGAGGTCAGGACCAGCATCGGCCCCGCGTAGGGGATGCCGCTCTCCAGGCTGGGGGTATACAAGGTCTTGATCATTCCCCGGGTGTCCTTGACTTGGACCACGGGGCCGTCGTCGATGAAAAGACGGGTGAGCGCGATGGCCTCGGAGAGCGATCCGCCGCCGTTGTGGCGCAGATCCAGGATCAGTCCGTCGATCGCCTCGGCCTTGAGTTTGCCCAGAAGCTTGAGCACGTCGCGAGTGGTGCTCTTGGCGTCTCCGGCTCCGCGCAGGTCGGCGTAGAAAGAGGGCAGATTGATGACGCCCAGGCGCGCGGCCTTGCCGCCGGCCGCGGCCGCCAGGGTGATGATCTTGGCCTTGGCCTCCTGGTCGGTCAGCTTGATCTCGTCGCGCACCAGGGCGATGACCGTGCGCGCCGATGATTCCGCGGCTTGGGCGGGAACGACCTTCAGGCGCACGGTCGAGCCCTTCTCCCCGCGAATGAGCTGCACGAGGCGGTCGAGCTTCATGCCCACCACGTCCAGGAAAGGCCCTTCGCCCTGGGCCACGGCTTCGATGCGGTCGTTGGGCTTGAGCCGTCCGTCCGTCGCGGCCGGGCCGCCGGGCACGAGGGAGACGATCTTGGCGTAGCCGTCCTCGGAGCGCAGGACCGCTCCGATGCCGACCAGGGAGAGGCGCATGCTGATGCTGAAGTTTTCCGCCTGGGGAGCGGCCATGTAGTCCGAGTGGGGGTCGAAGGAGTGGGCCAGGGCGCTGAGGTAGGCCTGGAGCACGTCGCTGGCGTCGAACTCCTTGTAGCTGCGCAGCAGACGCTCGTAGCGGGTCAGCACGGTCTTGACGATTTCCTCGGGTTTGGTGCCGCCCATTTTTTCCTGCAGGATCTCCAGCTTGACGCGCAGCCGCCAGAGGTTGGCCGCCTCCTTCTCGTCCGCCGGCCAGGGCAGTTCGTGGCGGTCCGCCACCAAGGTCTCGTCGCTGGTGAAGGTGAACGTGGAAGCGGCGAACTTCTCGATCTGGGCCTTGCGCTGTTCCAGGCGCTTGAGAAAGCGATCGAAGATGTCGAAGGCCGGCGTAAGATTGCCTTCCTTGATGGCGTCGTCGAGCCTATCCCCGTAGCGGGCCTCGAAATCATCGATATCCGCTTTATCGAAGATCATGTGGTTGTAGTCGTAGGCTTCCAGGTAGTTGCGCAGCATCTGCCGGGACAGGGCGTGGTCGATGGGGCGGTGGTTGTAGTGGGTCTGCTCGAATATGCGGGCCACGAGCTGGGCTACGACTTGGGCGGCCGCGGGAGCCTCGAGGCCGGCCCGGACCGGCAAGGCCCAGGCCGCGCTGAGGCTCAGGACCAAAAACGCTGCGCGCAGGGTTTTTCGTCGCCGCGCAGACATGATGTAAGTATAGATAGGATTCATCGCTCTTGCCAGGGGCAAAGGGTCCCAACAACGGTCTCGCCCGGCCCCGCATCGCGGCGGCAGGACCCGGGCTCGGGCGAGCCTGTCTTACTTTGCGACCAGCTGACGCATTTCCTTAAGATAGGAAACGGCTTGCGCGAGGTCCTTATAAGGGATGCGGACTCCTTTCTTGGACCATCCTTTATAGGAAGTATCCTCGACCCATTCGCGCAGGTCCACGCCGGTCGTGTCTCGGAAAATCGTTATGCGCAAGACGAGCTCCACGCCCGCCTTTTTCGGGAAACGCCCCAGTTCCTTGTCCTCCAGGGTGTCGGGCTCCTTGGGTAGCTTGTCCAGGACCGGAATGACGCTGTCCAGGAGACTGGCATTGAGGGTGATTCCGGACTTGGTCGGTCCGCTGTACGACTCTCCTTGAATGAAGGTGCGCATCGAGCCGTACTTGTAGCCTTTGTACTCATCCACATAGAACTTGATCTGGGTCGTGTCGGAGAGGGCGATGGTTCCCAACTCCTTGAGCGGCTTGAATTCTCTGGATTCTGCCATGTTTCCTCCCGCTGCCCAATCATATCATATCCGCGGGGGAAGTTATATAATACTCGCGGATGTTTACATTACTGCTGGTCTGCCTTTTGCTCATCGCCTGCAACGCCTATTTCGTCTTGATGGAATTCTCGTTGGTGCGGGTGCGCTCGTCGCGCATCGAGGTGCTGGCGCGGCAGGGCAATGCCAGGGCCATCCGGGTCCAGGACATGCTCGGCCGGCTCGATGAGTACCTGGCCGCGATACAGGTGGGCATCACGGTCATCAGTTTGGCCTTGGGCTGGATCGGGGAACCGGCCCTGGCCAGATGGCTGGGCGAATGGATGCGGCCGCTCGGTCTGCGTCTGCCGGCCCATTTGGTGCACGCGGCGGCTTTCGTTCTGGCCTTGGGACTTCTGTCCATGGTCCATATCGTTTTCGGAGAGCTCGTGCCCCGGGCCATCGGCATACAGAGGGCGGATATCGTCTCTTTGTGGGGAGCATTCCCCGTGCGTTTGTTCGCCCGGGCCCTGCGGCCCCTGGTCCTGTTCATGTCCGGGCTTTCCGTCAGGATCTTGCGTCTGATGGGATTTAAATCCGCGGCCGAGTCCGAGTCCGTAGTCTCCGAGGAGGAGGTGCGCGTGCTTCTGGGAGAGACCCAGGAGAAAGGAGCCCTGCCCCTGGAGCGGCTGCTTCTTCTTGAGAACCTTTTCGATTTCGGCTCGGCCAAGGTTTCGGATGCCATGGTGCCGGCGGACCGCGTTGCCTATCTCTCGCTGCAAAAGTCCTGGCCGGACAATCTCGCCGTCATCCACCTGCGGCGCTTTTCCCGCTATCCCATCTGCGCCGGCGGCCTGGAGAGCCCGGTGGGATTTGTGCATGTCAAGGACCTGGTGCTCAAACCTCAAGCCGCGCCGGCCCCGGATCTGCGCCAGATCAAGCGGGACTTGGTGGAGGTCCCGGAGAGCGAATCCCTGGAGAAACTGGTCAAGACGTTTCCCGATAAAGGCATTCATATGGCCCTGGTCAGAAACAACGCGGGCCAAGTCTCGGGCCTGCTCACTCTCGAGGATATCATGGAGGAGCTCGTCGGCGAAATCAACGACGAGTTCGACCTGCCCCAAGCCTGGTCCTTGGCCAGCCTCGTGGTGGGTCCGGCCGTGGCCGTCGGCCTTCAGGCCTCGGACCGCAAGGCCGCTATCGCGCAAATCCTCTCCCGGCTCAAGGCCGCGGTTCCGGAGCTTAATGAGGGAGAGACGCTTAAGGCCGTTTTGGACCGCGAGGCCAAGCTTTCCAGCGCCGTGGGCCGGGGCGCGGCCGTGCCGCACGCGCGTCTGCCCGGGCTTTCCCGTCCCTTGATCGCGGTGGGACGCTTTTCCAGGCCCGTGCCCTGTCCTACTCCCGACAACATTCCTGTGCGGCTGTTCTTCCTCATCCTCACCCCGGCAGCGACGCCGGTGGCCCAGCTCAAGATACTCGGCCGCATCGCGGCTCTGTTGACCAACGAGAATCTGAGGCGCAAGCTTTTGCGCGCCAAGACCGCCGAGGCTCTTTTGGAGACCTTGCGCACCGCGGACACGCTTTTGGCCGCCTGAGGGCCCAGGCTTTAGTATCATATACCGCTTATGCGGGCCGGCATGAATTTCATGGAGGGAACCGTTTAGTGGAGCTCAAGCGCGTAGCCGATATCCTTCGGGAGCGCCGCGCCCCGGCCTTCCGCCTGGATCAGGTGCGCCAAGCGGTCTATGGGCGCTTCGTTTCCTCTTATGATGAAATCGCGGTCCTGCCCTTGGATTTGCGCCGTACCCTGGAGCGCGGCGCGCCCATTTTGAGCCTGACCTTGCGCGAGGTTTTGGTTTCCCAAGACAGCCGGGCGTATAAGGCCGGACTGACTCTTTGCGACGGCAAGGCCGTGGAAACCGTGCTCCTGCGGCCGAGTCCCCGGCGCTGGACCGCCTGCGTTTCCACCCAGGTCGGCTGCGCCTTTGGATGCGTTTTCTGCGCCACGGGCCTGGGGGGCTTCGAGCGCGACCTGACCGCGGAAGAGATCACGGATCAAGTCCTGTTCTGGCGGCAGTATATGCGGCGCGAGGGCTTGGAGGGGCGGCTTGACAATGTCGTCTACATGGGAATGGGCGAGCCCTTGGCCAATTATGACAACGTGGCCGAAAGTCTGCGGCGCTTGACGGACCAGAAACAGCACGGCATCGGCGCGCGGCATGTGGCGGTCTCGACCGTGGGCTTGCCCGACGGCATCGAGCGTTTCGGGGAGGATTTTCCGCAGATCAACCTGGCCGTGTCTCTGCACGCCGCCACGGATGAATTGCGCAGCCGCCTGGTGCCGGTCAACAAGGCCTACCCGCTTTCGGCCTTGGCCCGCGCCCTGGAGAAGTACCTGGGCCGCCGCCGCCGCAAAGTGCTGCTGGAATACGCGCTTCTGGCCGGGGTCAATGACCGGCCGCAGGATGGGGAAGCTTTGGTCGGCTTTGTCCGCGGGCTGGGCCGTCCGGAGCTTTTTCACGTCAATCTCATCCTTTATAATCCGACGCAAACGCTTTTCCAAGCCACGCCCGAGGTCGAGGCCAGGAAGTTCCAGAGCGCGCTTCTCGACGCCGGTCTGAAATCCACGATCCGCCAGAATTTGGGAGTCGAGATACAGGGGGCTTGCGGCCAGCTGATGGGACAGGAGCGCTGAGATGGGAGATATCCCGGATATGCCGGCGGAGGCAGACCTCCTCAAGGGGCGGCCGTCGCGCGCCCGTTACGACAAGGTGCATCTGGCCCTGGAGCGCAAGTGGCGTCGGCGCGAACTCAGGCCCGAGCGCATGATGCGCGAGGTGGTCGATGCGCTCTGGGACTCCTTCGCGCAGAGCCCCTACTGTTGGTGCGGTTTTTACCTTCTCTCTGCGGACGCGGCGGTTTTGATCTTGGGCCCCCATCGGGATCATCCCAGGGCCTCCCCTTTGCCGCGGCAGGGGCTTTGCGGCCGGGCCTTGAACGAGGGCAGGGCTTTCATCGCGTCGGACGCCGGGGTCTTGGGCGAGGCCCAGCCAGGCCCCGAGGCGCGCCGCGTCTGCGAGATCGCCCTGCCTGTCTTCGACAAGGCCGGAAAGGCCTGGGCGGTTTTTTACGCCGAGAGCCTGGCGCGCGGGGTTTTTGACGAGATGGACCAGCGTTGGCTGGAGAAAATACTCAAGCATTTCCAAAGCGTCGGAGCGCCCGAATCAGGGCGGCAGTAAATAAATCCGCCCCGGAAGTCAAACTTCCGGGGCGGCGCTCGTGGCAGGAGAGTCTGCGGCTGTTGTCGTACGAGATGCGCCTAGCTGTTGCGAACCTGGCCATACTATAGCGCAATGATGTGACGGAATTGTTTCGGAGCAAGGGCGTCGGGCGGTTCGATTTCTTGATGACAATATCCTTTTATTCTCGATGAGGTAAAATTTGGACTTGCCAAGCTTGGTCCCCATGATCGCGGTCGTCATCATCATGCTGGCGGTGGGTTTTGACTTCGTCAACGGATTCCATGACGCGTCCAATGTCGTGGCCACGATGATATCGACCCGGGCCTTTCAGCCCGAGACGGCCCTCATCATCGCCGCGGCCGCCGAATTTCTTGGTCCTTTTTTATTCGGCACGGCCGTGGCCAGGGTCATCGGCCAGGGAATCATCGATCCCGAAGCCGCGCAGGTTGGCGTCATCCTGGCGGCGCTGTTCGGGGCCATTGCCTGGAATATCGTCACCTGGTATTTCGGCCTGCCCTCGTCGTCCAGTCATGCCTTGGTGGGCGGCTTGGCCGGGGCCGTCCTGGCAGCTTTCGGCTTTTCGCATCTTAAAGTGCGGGGGTTCGTTTCCATCCTTATCGTGCTCTTCGCGTCGCCCATCATCGGTCTCATGGCCGGGTACTGGTTCCAAAAAATCCTTATTTTTCTGTCGCGCGGCGCTACGCCCCGGATCAATGAACTCTATAAGCGATTGCAGATCGTTTCGGCCGTGGCCCTGGCCCTCTCCCACGGCACCAATGACGCCCAAAAGGCCATGGGCATCATCACCATGACGTTGGTATCCATGGGGGCCTTGCCGAGCTTCGCGGTCCCGGTCTGGACCGTGGGCCTCTGCGCCGGGGCCATGGGCTTGGGCACGGCCATAGGCGGCTGGCGCATCATCAAGACCGTGGGCGACAAGATATACCGTTTGCGGCCCATCAACGGCTTCGCCGCGCAAAGCGCCGCAGCCTCGGTCATCATGTCCGCGGCCGTATTCGGCGGGCCGGTGTCCACGACCCATGTGGTGTCCTCGGCCATCGCGGGAGTGGGCAGCGCGGAGCGCATAAAGGCGGTGCGCTGGAACACGGCTTTCGACATCTTCCTGGCCTGGATCGTCACCATCCCCGCCGCGGCCTTGCTTTCCGGCGGGACTTATCTTGTCATGCGGGGCGTCTGGCGCCTCTGCAGGGGGTTGTGAATGGGACTGCGCGATATTTTTTTTCCGCCCAAGCGGGATTTCGTGAAAATGCTCAAGGAGCAGGCGGAAAAGACGGCCGAAGGCTTGGAGGCCCTGCAGGAGTACGTGCAGGACCCGACGGTCGAGAAGGGCAAGAAGGTCATGCTTCTCGAGGAGGAGGCCGACGAGATGCGCCGGCTGCTCATCGAGGAGCTCAATCTCTCCTTCGTGACGCCGTTCGACCGCGAGGATATCTACGCCCTCTCCCGCGCCATCGACGATATGATCGACTACGCCAAATCCACGGTGGAGGAAATGACCCTTTTCGAGGCCAAGAGCAACGATCATCTCAGGCGCATGGCCGAGGGCCTTTGCGAGGCGGGCAAGGAGATAGCCGCCGCCATACCGCTTATCATGACCCATCCCAATGTCTGCCAGCAGCACATCATACGGGCCAAGAAGGCGGAAAATTTCGTGGAGCACCGCTATCGGGAAGCCCTGGCCGAGCTTTTCAAGAACCCGGACGTGGTCGAGATCCTCAAGCTGCGCGAGCTTTACCGGCACATGTCCAATGCCGCCGACCGCGGCGACGAGGCCGCGGACATCATCGGCGATATCGTCGTGAAAATGACCTGATGGCGGGCGCTGACGGTTTGATATTATCTAGAATACAACTATGAAGAACGCGCGCTGGGCAGGGTCCCTGGCCGCGGCGCTGTTGCTGGGTGGATGCGGCTCGATACCGACCTTGCCCCATGTCCAACTGGGCAACCCGCCGCTGGCTTCGCCCGGGGCTCCGGCGCCGATCAAGACCGACGCCCAGATATCCACCGCTCTGGTGGACTTGGTCCAAAGCAAGGACCGGTTCAAGGTGGATCTCAGCCAGACCCAGGGCACGCCCTTGGCTGACCTGCTGCTCTTGGGCTCCCCCATCGGCTATGCGCTGCGCAACCGCTACCTCAATCTCGGCGTGCCCTTGGCCGAGGCGCTCTCGCGCAACGCGGACCCCGTATTTCGCGAGCGCCTCATCACGTTGGCCCGCTGGGATTCCAACGGCGAGGCCCGGGCCGCGGCCTTGGTGGCTTTGGCCGGCGCCCATGACTCGGTCCATTTCGAGGTCTTTCGAGAGGCCCTCTTCCACCTGGATCCGGCCGTGCGTTTCGGGGCCTTGGACGCGCTCTTGGCGTGGGACCATCCTGATAAGGCCATGCCGCTCTTCACCTTGGCCGCGGAAAGAGACTCGGAACCCCTCCTGCGCGTCTACGCGGCGGGCGCCCTGGCCCGCCTGGGCGACTCGGGCGGAGCCTTGCGGCTGCGCGCCTTCCTGGATCATTACAGCTGGCTGGTGCGCGCCATGGCGGCGCGCTATCTGGGAGAATTCGGCGGAGCCGAGGACTACGACCTTATGGTCTCGCGCATCGGCCGTGAAACGAACAACGATTTCGTGGTGGCCGAATATTGCATCGCGGCGCTCAAGCTTTTCCCCAAGAAATCGCCATGAAGACTCTCCGCGTCTGGTTGGTCGTGTCGCTGGCTCTGGCGCAGCCCCTGGCCGCGCAGACTCCCAGTTTGGCCATGGATCTCAACGCCCTGCAGCTCGAGCCTCTGGTCATCACGGCGCCGCGCCTGAAGATCAAGAAGCCCTTGGCCATCGATCCCCAGATCAACCAGCACCTTCTGCGCCTGCTCCAGCAGAGGCAGGACGCCAGGCCGGATTCCCTGGCCGCTCTCGACGCCTCGGTCGGCAACCTGAGCAAGCTGTCCACGGTCACCGGCTACAAGCTCAAGACCCGCTATACGGAGCTGGGCTTTCTTCTGACCGAGGGCCTGGCCGGGGTGACCGACCTGTCTCTCGCGTCGGAACTGGAGAAGACGGTGCGCCAGGGCTCCAATGTCCAGACCCGCGCGGCGGCCATGGTGGCCCTGGCCTACACCCGCGATCTGCGTTATCTCCCGCTCTTTCAAGGCGCCCTGCTGGATCCCAACATCACCGTGCGCTTCGGGGCCTTGGAGGCGCTTTTGATCATGGACAACCCGGCCGTCCAATTCCAGGTGGGCAACGCGGCGCGCACCGACAGTTCTTTGGCGGTGCAGATTTACGCCGCTGCCGGCATGTGGCGCATGGGAGACATTTACGGCCGGGAGATCCTTCTGCGCCTGGCCCAGCACGCGGATTGGTTCGTGCGCGCCATGTCCATCCGCTATCTGGGCGAGATGGGCGGCGCCGATGAGTATCGGAAGATACTTCTCTGGCTTTCTTACGAGGCTCACCAGGCGGTCCGGGCGGAGATGTGCTCGGCCCTCCTGAATCTTCAGAAATTCGCGGATAAATGACATGGATCTGAAAATCCTGACGACATTGGCCTTGACCGGCGGCGATTGGGTTATCTACATTCTGCTGCTCTGCTCGGTGCTGGCCGCGGCGGTGATCGTGGAGCGGGCCATCCTGCTGCGGCGCGAGGAGCGCGAGCTCGACGCTCTCGACGCCTTCCTGCTGCGCGGCGTCGGCGCCAAAGAGCTGTCCGAGCTCGAAAAGACCGTGCGCCGCCATCCCGGGGCCTCGGCCCGCATACTGCAGGCGGGTTTGGCCCAGGCCCAGCACGGGCCGGCCGGAGTGGAGGATCATCTGGTCGCGGCCACGCTGGTGGAGAAGCGGGGCTTGGAGAAGCGCCTGCTCATCCTGGGCACACTGGGCAACAACGCCCCGTTCGTGGGCCTCTTCGGCACGGTGCTGGGCGTCATCAAGGCTTTTCATGACCTTTCCCAGAGCGGGTCCGGTCCCGAGGTGGTCATGCAGGGCCTTTCCGAGGCCTTGGTGGCGACGGCCGTTGGTCTTTTCGTGGCCATTCCTTGCGTCGTGAGCTTCAATTACCTATCGGGAAAGGCCAAGGACCTCATGAGCCAGACCGAAGCCCTGGGCCGCATACTCCTGGCCCAGGTCCGGGCGCAGCACGCGGGCCGCGGCTAGGAGCCATGGCTTCCACGAGTTCGGATGAAACGTCGATTACCGGGATCAATGTCACTCCCCTGGTGGACATCATACTCGTGGTCCTCATCATCTTCATGGCCACCGCGCCCCTGATCCACAATCGCGCCATGAAAGTGGACCTGCCCAAGGCCGCCCAGCACGAGAAGGCGGCCACCGAGGCCTTGCAGGTGATGCTCAACGCCCAGCGGGAGGTCTACCTTTCCGGCAAGCTCGTGACCCGGGAGGAACTGGGCCGATTTCTCAAGGGTTTGAGCGCCTCTTCGGCCGATGTGCGCGTGGCCCTGCGCGCGGACCAAAGCGTCCCTTATGGGGAAATCGTGGGACTTCTCGACGTGATCCGCGGCGCGGGCGTGCGCAAGATCGGGCTTGAGGTCAAGCCCAAGTAGGGGGGGCAGTTGAGGGGGCAAGCGCCGTTCTCCTGGGGCGGGGCCAATCTCTTCCAAAAGTGTTTGGCCGTCTCCTTTGCCGCTCATTTTTTATTGCTTCTGGGAGGCCGCCTCTTTCCGAGATCTTTCTCCCGCACCCCGCCGCTTATCGAGGTCGACTTGACCGTGCCCCTTCTGGGCGGCGGACCGGCCAAGTTGGGAGCGCCCAAACGGCTCGTGCCGCAAGCCAAGGGCCTGCCTTTGCCGGCGGAAACCAATGCCCCGCCGAAAATCCCGGATCCGGCCGCCGCTCCGCCCAAGGACTGGGTGCTGCCCGGACCGAAAACCAAAGCGGTGGAGAAGCCCGCGGAGCCGGCGCCGACCCCGGGCGGCACGCCTACGGGCACAGGCACCGCGGCCAAGATCGGAGGCTCCGGCTTCGGCGCGGACGACGGGGTTCCCGGAGGCACCGGTCCCGGAGGCTCCGGGCTCATGCAGCTGCCCCGGCTTTTGAACCGGGACGAGCTTCTGGCCAATCTGAGGCGCTTTTACCCGGAGATCGAGCGCCGCGCGGGCCGCGAGGGCTCGGTCCTCGTGACCTTGCACATCGGAATCGACGGCCGGGTCGATCCCGTCGACATCGCGCAGTCAGGCGGCGCGGCTTTCGACGCGGCGGCGCGTGAAGTGGCCCGCCGGATGCTTTTTTCGCCGGCGCTGGGACGCAACGGGCCGGTGCCGGTCAAGCTCAATCAAGCCATCATCTTCCGGCTTCAAGGCGACGAGTAGGGCTTGAGCATGCTCTGCAGCTGCGTCCCGTAGCGCTGGCGCTTGAGTTCGGATAGTCCCTCGAGAGGGTCTGCCTCCTGGGCGGCGGCGCGGCCGGCTATCTCCTGGAGAGATTCGCTGTCCAGGATAACGACCGGCTCCACCCCTTCCCTCGCGGCTTGCGCCTTGCGCCATTGGCGCAGCTCCTCGAAAAGGCGGCGCTCCTTGCCGCTGCGGCGGCTGGAGGAGCGCGGCGGCTGGGAGGGCGGCTCACAAGCCAGGCCGCGGGCCACGGCTTCGCATATGGCGCCGGCGAATTTGCGCAAAAGGTAGGGCGACATGCCCCGCACCCGGGCCACCTCGGATTCGGATGAGGGCAGGGCCAAGGCCAGGCGCACCATAAGGTCCTCGGCCATGACCCGGAAAGGCGCGCGGTCGAGCACTCGCGCGTGGCGTTCGCGCAGAAGATATATCTCCTTGAGGCAGGCGAGCTGCGGCCCGGAGAGACGGTTGCGGCCGGCCAGGCGCCAGAAACCCTCGGGATCGAAGGTCCTCACCACGGGGCGCAGCAGGGCCAGCTGCGCGCAGGCCTCGGCCGCGTCCTCGGCCCGGCCCTTTTCCTGCAGCTGGGCCTTGAGGATGTCGGCGAGATCCAGGAGAAAGTGGGTGTCGAACTGGGCGTAGCGGAAATGCTCGTCGCTGAGCGGGCGCCGGCCCCAATCCGCGCGCTGGAGCTTCTTGGAGAGGGTCAACCCGAAATGGCGTTGAATGGCCGCGGCCAGGCCCAGCTCCTTGACTCCCAGGATGCGGCCCGCGATCATGGTGTCGAATAGATTGGCGAAACGGAATCCGTAGTCGCGCTTGAGGCAGAGGATGTCGTACTCTCCCGCGTGGAAGACCTTTTCGATGCGGGGGTCCTCGGTGACCGCGGCCAGCGCCGAGAGATCCCGGATCGCGATGGGATCGATAACGAAATCTTCCCGAGCCGACGATATCTGCACCAGGCAGACTTTCTCCTGGTAGGCGTAGAAGCCGTTGGACTCGGTGTCGAGGGCGAGGCGGGGTTCCTGACGCAGCTCGCAGACGACCTCCTCCAGATGTTCCCTGGCCGTCACCAGGGTCGCGGGGGGGACGTTGTCAGTCCGGCGAGGCGGGGTCGTCATCTAGTCGCCATAGAGACGGCTGAGCTCCTGCGATCTTTGCGTGGCGGTGACGATGGCGTCTATGAGCACGCTGCGCAGGCCCTTGGTCTCGAGCATGTGAATGGCGTTGATGGCCGTGCCGCCCGGGGTCGTGACCTCGTCTTTGAGGATAGCGGGATGGCGGCCGGTCTCGATGACCAGTTTGGCCGCGCCCAGCACGGTCTGGGCGGCCAGCTTGGCGGCGACGTCGCGGGGGATGCCCATCTTGACGCCGCCGTCTATCATGGCCTCGATGACCATGAAGATATAGACCGGACCCGTGCCGGAAAGCCCGGTCACGGCGTCCATGGCCGTCTCGGGCAGGATCACGACCTGGCCTACCGAAGAGAAGATGCGCTCGGCCAGGGCCAGGTCCTTCTCCCCGGCGTGCGCGCCCGCGGCGATGGCGGTCGCTCCGGCGTCGACGAGGCACGGGGTGTTGGGCATGGCGCGCACGATCGGGCAGGGCTGGCCGAGCTTCTGGGAGATGGTCTTGGTGGTGATTCCGGCCATGAGGCTGACCACGAGCTGCGCGGGTTTGACCAAGGGGGCGATCTCCACGAGGACCTGCGGCGAGACCTGGGGCTTGACCGCCAGGATGATGATGTCCGCGGCGGAGACGGCCTTCTTGTTGTCCGTGGTCGTGTTGACCCCCCACTGCTTCTTGAGGCTGGCCAAGGCCTCCGGGTTGCGGCGCGCGGCGGTGACATTCTTGGGGAGCGTGAGCTTGGCGCGCAGCATGCCGCCGATGAGGGCCGTTCCCATGTGCCCCGCGCCCACGACCGCGATCTGCTTGTTGGACAGCATCGTTCCTCCAAAACCAAAAAACGCCGGAAGCCTCGTCGGCGGTCCGGGCGTCGTGCAGTGATCATAACAGGATTGGACGCGGGCGTCAAGGCGAAGTCCGGCCGTCCTCTTCGCGTTGCGCCCGGTTGACGACGGATGGTTGATCCGCTTGATCGACGAACCGGAGCGGGGAGACCGCGCGATCAAATCTCAGCTGCTTGAGCAACGAGGCCATGCGGGAGATGGCGCTTTGGGTACATGGAATGGATACTAATATGTCCTCGAAAAGGTCCGGGGCTATTACAGCTCCTTTGTTGGTTCTTTGCTTTTGTGCAATCAGAAGCAAAATAAATGCCTTCATTTGCTCCTTTCTCGGATCGTTTTGCTTTTGAGCAAAGAACGACCATTCGGACGAGGGGCGTCTGCAGTGGGAACGTGGGGGAAGTTCGACCTTCTGAAGCGGCGGCTTCTTTTCATCCCGGAGATAATCGCGTATCATTGCTTTCATGCGCGCCCTGACCGAAGGGTTTTGGCTGGGCCTCTCCACCGGGCCGTACTGCTTCATGAGCTGCGCGCCGCTGCTGTTGCCGCTTTTGTGCTCCGAGGCGCGGCCCGGCCTGGCGGCCAATCTCGCCGCCCTGGGACGTTTCCTGGCCGGTCGTTTCCTGGCCTACCTGGCGGTGGGCTGCGTCGCCGGAGCTCTGGGCGGCGCGTTCGGGCCGGTCTTGCCCGGCTGGTTCTTCGGCCTGGTCCTGGGGCTTACGGCCCTCTTGATGCTGGCTTACGCGGCGATCAAGAGCCTGCCGCGCTTTTCCCTGTGCCAGGCCGCGGGACGCTGGATGACTCCGGCGCGGATGCCTTTCACCTTGGGACTGCTCACGGGCATCAATGTCTGTCCGCCTTTCGTTATCGGGCTCATGCGCGCCCTGATCTTGGGCAGCGCCTGGGCCGGAGGGGTGTTTTTTGGGGCCTTCTTCGTCGCGACGTCCCTCTATCTCCTGCCGGTTCTGGGCATATGGCCATGGTTGAGCAGCAGCTGGGCTCGGATCGCGGGGCGCGCCGCGTTGGTCCTGGCGGGATTATGGTATCTGTTCCAGGCCGCGAATCTCATGCTGGGATAATGCGGCTACCGGCCTAAGGGGCCGACGCGGTAGGTCTCAAGACGCGCGCGCCAGCCCGGCAGCCAGCGTTCCTCGTGGCGCTCGGGCGGCGAGTTTTTGACTCGGCGGGTCAGGACCCGGTCCGCGCAAAGGGCGAATTCATCGAGAGCCGCCTGTCCCGGCTGCGTGCCCTGCATGCCTTGCAGGACTTGCAGCAAGCCCCAGCCTTGGCCGCGATAGCGCTCCGAAGGAGAGATGCCCTCGCCTTTGAAGTTCACGTAGTCGACCAGCGCGTAGACGCCGAGAGGTTCCGCGGCCACGCGGTAAAACTGAGCCCGCACCGGGTCGCGCTGCTCTTCGGGCAAGGCGGCCAGGATCTTGGGCAGCGCGGCTTCCAGGCGACCGACGATGAAGCGGGCCTGCAAAGCGATGGTCGAGGCCAGCAGGCCGCGCAGTTCCCTCATGCGCTTGGAGTCCAGCTCCGCATGGAAGGCGGCGCGGTCCGGCCAAGGGCAGTCGGGATTGCCCGAGAGCCAATCCGGAATGGCGGAGCCGTTGGCCGCGAGAAATTTGAGCAAGGGCGGAAAGCTTTCCTCAAAGGGGCCGTGCGGGCCGGCCGGATACCAGATGAAATGGCCGATGCCCAAGGATGCGAATTCCTCGCCTTGGTTCCAGGAGGTGAGACCGGCCAGGGTTGCGTTGCATTCGTTTCTCCAGATGAGGCGGCCGATGCGCTGCACGTCCTCAGGAGAAATGGAGATGCCGCGCATCCGGACCTCGGCCACGGGCCGGGTCAGGCGGGGGAGGCCGCCGCGCAGCTGTGTCCAGGGATCCCGACTCCAGTCCAGGGCCGGGGCCGCTTGAAGCGCAGGCGGCAGGAAAGCGGCCTGGACGCAACTCGGAGCCAGGAGCGCACAGAGCATGGTCCGGCGAGGAAAGGCCATGGATTCTATTATACCCCGATAAGCGGTTCTTGAACGAAGAACCCTCGGCCTGTTTCAGGATATGCGGCAGGTCTTGCGTCTTACAACTGATAGGTTATGCGATAGGCGGCCTTGGCCCCCGGGGGGGCCTCGGGGAGGGCCTCGAAGGAAAGCCCCGGCAAGTCCTGCGCCGCGGTTTTGACCGATTCCGTCGCCAGGATATCCCAGGCCTTGGCCGTGTCTTCCCCCAACTTGCTGGCCGCGTTGACCTCGGCTCCGAATACGTCATGGTCGCCGATGCGCAGCATGCGGCCGAAGCCCAGGCCGACGCAAAGGAGCACTTTTTCGGCGGCGCATTTGTCCGCATTATAGGCCTTGGCGGCCCTCTGCATCTCCATGGCGCACTCGATGGCTCTCGCCACGCTCCGGAAGATGACCAGCATGCTGTCTCCTTCCCTTTTCAGGAGGATCCCGTCGTGCCGGTCGATGCAGGGAACAAAAACCTGCTCGGATTCGAAGATGATCTGCAGGAAATGGATGATGCCGAACTCGGCCACTTTTCTAGAGAAGCCCGAGAGGTCCGTGAACATGACGGCCCATTCCTCTCCGAAGAGGTCCCATATCCTTCGATCAATGGCGTCCTTGTTCGCTCCGGGCTGGACGCGTTGCTTCATGAGCTTCTCCAAACGGTCGTGTGATGCGCCCGCCGCGACCTGGGTTAAAAAGGGCATGGGTTCTCCTTGATGATTTCGTGGATGTCGCTTCATGCTATCAATATGACGGGCTGGGAAACCAGTCTTGACGCTCCTATGGTATGATACGGGCGCGGCCGTCGAATCGTCCATGAACACAGCCCTGATTTTTTACTACACGAAGCCTAACCGGTTCAGCTTCCATCCCTTGGCCGGCGCCCTGGAGATTGACGAGACCCTGCGCGGCCTGGAGATGTCCTTTCCGACCCAGGCCGTTGAGTTGCGCCAGAGTCTTCGCGCCGCGCTGCTCCGTATGGATCGCGCGGTCGTGGGGTTTTCCTTCGCCACGCCCCAGCTATGCGGTATCGAGCCGCTGGTCGAAGATCTGAGGAAAGAGTTTTCTCCCCGCGCGATTTTTCTGGCCGGCGGTCCCCATCCCTCGGCCGATCCGGAAGGCTGTTTGCGCGCGGGCTTCGACTTCGTGATCCGTGGCGAGGGCGAAGTCGCCTTGGCGCGGCTGCTGGAGAGCTTGGAGGCGGGAGGCGACGGCAGGGGAATCCCGGGCACGGCCTATATAGACGGCGAGGGCGCTTTCCAGTCCGTGCCCGCGGGCCCGCCCGTGGACCTGGACGCCCTGCCGCCCTTCGCGCCGGGCCATCTTAAATTCGGACCGATCGAGATCACCCGGGGTTGTCCTTATGCCTGCGGCTTCTGCCAGACCTCGGCTTTGTTTGGACGCCAGCAGCGTCATCGCAGCCCGCGCTCCGCGGCCCGCTACATGGCGTTGCTGGCGGGCCGGGGCATGCGCGACGTGCGCGTGATTACGCCCAACGCCTTTTCCTATGGATCGCCCGACGGCCGCTCCGTGAACTTCGAGGCCATGCGGGAGCTTTTGGCCGCCGCCAGGCTCGCCATGGGTCCGGCGGGCCGGCTTTTTTTCGGCTCCATGCCGTCCGAGGTCAGGCCCGAGCACGTCACCGAGGCCGCGCTCAAATTGGTTCGCGAGTACGCCAGCAACGATAATATCGTCATCGGCGCCCAATCCGGCAGCCAGCGCATCCTCGATGCCTGCGGCCGGGGCCATTGCGTCGCGGACGTGATCGCGGCCGCGGCTTTGACCATCAAGGCGGGGCTCAAGGCCAACGTGGATTTTATTTTCGGGCTGCCCGGAGAGACGGAGGAGGATTTGGAGCGCACCCTGGCGGTTATCAAGGAATTGATCGCCTTGGGCGCGCGCATTCACGCGCATTGGTTCTTGCCGCTGCCTCAAACCCGCCTGGCCGCGCAGGTCCCGGGGCGCATGCCGCGGCGCCTTAAGGCCGCTTTGGAAAGATTGACCGCGTCCGGAGCGCTTTATGGCCAATGGCAGGCGCAGGAAAGGCAGGCGACCAGGATTGGCGAGCATCCGGCGCCTCGGCACGCGGGCTGACGCCGGCAATCGCTTAGGTCCAATATTGTTGCCGCACCTGGACTGTCGGCTGAATTCTTCCCGAATTTGGCGGCGCGTAGTCATTGACAAAATCAGCGGCCGGGGCTAACCTTCAATAAGGCTTCTACGCTCTCCATTTTGATTGCGGAGGTTTTAAATATGCTGCTTGTCATATTCATAGTTCTTGCCGGCATATTGTTCCCGAACCATTGTGTGCAAGCCGCTCAATTTGACGCGGAGCGGGAATCTTCTGTCGCTGCGGTAGCCGGCGCCTCCGGCCCTGTCACGATATGGCTGCGCACGCCCAAATTGAAAAACCAATTGAGTGATCGTAAAACGGCTCACGCTCGAACAGCCATTCTGTCTCTGCTGGGGACTGAGGCCAATTCTGAACTTCTGAAGGAATCTGATCGTGTTATCCTTCGCTTTCAATCCCAAGGCTGGGCTAAAGCCATGGACCAGCATAAGCGGGAAATCCTTCTCAAGGACTTGTCGGCCGCATGGGGAGGCGACTTCCGCGTTGAAACGGGAGAGAAATCTTCCCATGCCGGGAAACATTCGGCCCACAGGTCCCCTATTGCCGCCGACAAGATCACTTCGTCATTGGCCGCGTCCAAAACAGCGTTGGCCGATGCCAATCGGGCCTATGACGGCAACGCGTCAAAAGGGGATGTTTCCGGCGGAGTCCTGGCCAAAAACAAATCCTCCGTGAAGCCGGCGTCCGCGGCATCGGAATCTGTCGCCAAATCCGCCTATTTCGAGTCCCCCCAAGCCCTTCAATGCGTGGATCCAAGCATAATTGATAAAAGCGTCAATCCCTGCGCGGATTTCTATCAATACGCCTGCGGCAACTGGCTAAAAAAGACCAACATCCCTCCTGACCAGGCGCGGTGGGGCCGGTTTAATGAATTGGCCGATAACAATCGCTTGATATTGCGCGATATTCTTGAGAAGGCTTCAAAATCCTTATCAAAGAACCTCGAAGCCAACAGACAAAAAATCGGCGATTTTTATGCCGCTTGCATGGATGAGAAGACCGCTGAAGCCAAGGGGATCGCGCCGCTTCAATCGCAGCTGAGCCGCATCAGGTCCTTGAAAAACAAGTCGGAGCTGGCGACCGAGCTTGCGTACTTCCATTCCATCGGCGTTTATGCTTTTTTTGGTTTCGGACCGACACAGGACTACCAGGATGCGACCCGGATGGTGGCGGCCGTTGATCAGGGAGGGATTTCGCTGCCTGATCGCGACTATTATCTGGACCGGAAATTCGGCGAAGAGCTCGGGGCCTATGGCCGGCACGTGGCCAAGATGTTCGAACTGGCAGGCGAAACTTCCAGCCAGGCGGCCGCGCATGCGTCTTCTGTTCTGCGTATTGAGACGGCCTTGGCGCAAGCCTCCATGGACCGGGTCAAGCGCCGGGAACCGTCCAATGTCCATCACAAGACTTTTTTGAAAGAACTCCAGGCTTGGACTCCATCCTTTAATTGGGATAATTATTTTTCTGCTGCCGGCGCTCCCCGGATTGAAACGCTCGACGTGGTGGATCCCGGCTTTTTCAAGGGCATGGATAACGTGCTCGCGGCTGCTTCATTGGAAGAGGTTAAAGTCTATCTCCGCTGGAAGCTCCTGAACGATAAAGCCCATATTCTGTCATCGAAATTCGTTTCCGAGAATTTCGATTTCTTCGGCAAGACCCTGACCGGGGCAAAACAAGACAAGCCTCGCTGGAAGCGCTGTGTCGATCTCGTGGACGGTTACCTGGGGGAGGCTCTGGGTAAAGAATACGTCAAACGTACCGGAGGAGAAAAGAGCAAGGAGCGCACGCTCGAGATGATTCATGCCATCGAAAAAACCATGGCTGATACCATCCGGAGTTTGGACTGGATGAGCGAAGAAACGAAGCAAGAGGCCCTGAAGAAATTAGCTGCCATCACCAATAAAATCGGCTATCCTGACCAATGGCGCGATTACCAAAAGCTCTCCATCGCGCCAGGCGACTTGGTAGGCAATGATCTCCGAGCCACTAGTTTTGAGGTTCAACGGCAAATGTCCCAGATCAACCAGCCCGTGGATAGGGGGGAATGGTACATGAGCCCTCCTACGGTCAATGCCTATTACGATCCTCAAATGAATAACATCAATTTTCCCGCGGGAATCTTGCAGCCTCCATTTTTTGACGCCAATGCGGATGATGCGGCCAATTTTGGAGGTCTTGGCGGTGTCATCGCTCATGAGTTGACGCATGCTTTCGATGATGAAGGCAGCAAGTATGGGGCGGACGGCAATCTGAAAAACTGGTGGAGCGAAGGTGATAGAACGGCATTTGAATCCCGCGCGCAAGGCTTTGTGGGTCAATATTCAAAGTATGTCGCCTACAAGGACCCGACGGATGAAGCCAAAAACATCAAGATCAATGGCGAGTTGACTCTCGGAGAAAATGTGGCGGATAATGGAGGCTTGCGTCTGGCTTATCTTGCCCTAAAATCCCAGGCGGGAAAGAATTCTTCGCCTATTGACGGCTTCACGCCGCAACAGCGCGTCTTCTTGAGTTGGGGACAGATATGGTGTTCGAAAATGCGCGATGAGTTGGCCAAGGTCAGAGCTAAAACCGATCCGCACTCCCCCCCTATGTACCGCGTCAATGGCGTTGTGCTGAATATGCCGGAATTTAAAGAGGCTTTTTCTTGTCCGGAACATTCGCCCATGACCGCGACAAAGCCTGTGCGAGTCTGGTAAATTTTCGACTCAATGAGCGTCCCCGTCCGCGCGTTGACAAGGGCTGGCCGCTAGACCTATAATTTAGTCGTTCGCCGAGAACAATCGCAATGGCCATAATATTGCTTCTCGGTTTTTTTATTTTCAGCCTCCCTAGCGTATGGGCGGTTCCTCCTGAAAACACCGTCGCCCGCATCATGGCCGAACCCATCGCGGTCAGCGTCCTGCCTTTGCGCCTGTCTCCCCAACCACTGCCCCGCCCGCAGGCGCCTGCCGCGCCTTCGGAATCTGCGCGGAAGGAGTCGGACATCCGCCTCTCGCATCTTCCGGGCTATCAACACGCGGCCTTTTTTGAGTCGGCAGAGGATATCCATCGCGCTCAAGCCGCGGTGCGGGAAGTGGAGAGAATCGGCGAGGACCTGCGCGACAGCCTGGCGTCTCCTCGTCCGACCTTGGAGCAGTTTCTGATCTCCGTCCGCCAGCCGGACTCGAAGCAGCGCGCCGCGGCCGTCGCGGCGTTCAGCACGCCGGGAAACTTCGCCGCCATTCCCTACGTCAGCGCCATCCTCTTGCGCATCGACGAGGACGCGGCGGTGCGCATGGCCGCGGCCGAGGGCCTGGGCCGTATCGGCGACAGCCGGGCCCAACGGTTCTTGTCGGCCGCGCTTCTGGACTCTCACGACGGAGTGCGCTTTGCCGCGGTCATGGCCTTGGGCCAGATTGGCGGCCAAGGCGGGGCGGGTCTGGAAAGATTGCTGCGCAGCGATCCGTCCTGGTGGGTGCGCTACGCCGCGGCCGCGACCTTGGGCCGCAGCCGAAAACCGCGCGCGGCCGGCTGGCTCAGGCGCGCGGCGCGCGCGGATAGCGCCTGGCAGGTCCGGTTTCAGGCGGTCCTGGCCTTGGGGGAGCTGGGCACGGACGCCGCCATCAAGGCCTTATCCAATCCTTTGCGTGATCCCGAGCCCATGGTGCGGGCGGGAGCGGCTCTGGCGTTGGCGCGCATCGGAGGCTCCGGCAGCGCCGAGCTTCTTGCCCGATCGTTGGAGAGGGAAAACGAGAGAGGGGTCCGCTCGGTCTTGTCCTGGGCGCTGGCTCGAACGCGCGGCGATTAGCCGCCCACGGCCGGTTTCCAGCCGTCCTTGAGAGCGGCCAGCACGATGCGCGCGCAGGCTTCCGCGTCCGACAAGGCCTCATGGTGATTGAGCGGGATTCCCAGCCGGCCGCAGACCGAGGGCAGCTGGGTCGGGAAGATGGACCAGGTCTTGCGCGCCAGCTCGACGGTGCAGACAAAACGTCTTTGCGGGGGCGCGATGCCGGAGGCGAGGCAGCAGGACTCCAGAACCTTGCGGTCGAAGCGCGCGTTGTGCGCGGCTAAGAATTCCGCTCCGCCGAGGGCTTTTTGGATGTCGGGCCACAGCTCGGAAAAACTCGGTTCCCGGCAGACTTGGCCCCAGGTGATGCCGTGGATGTATGTGAAGAGAAAATTCCGGCGCGGGGGCCGGATCAGGCGGTAAAAGCGCTCGGCGACGCGGCCTTCCTTGACGACCACCACGCCCACGGCGCAGGCGCTGTCCGCGCCCGTATCCGCGGTCTCGAAGTCGATGGCGGCGAAATGGGGCGCCGGCGAAGGGACTTCCCGCGAGGCGGCTTGGCGGGAGGGCTTCAATCGGGCCTCCGTTTGCGCGCCAGGCCCAGGGCCTTGTGCAAGGCGCGCAGGGCGCTTTCCGCGTGCTTGAGGTCGACCACGCAGGACACGCGCAAATCCGAGGCCACGATCATGTGGATGTTGATCTTGTGCGCGGCCAGGGCCTCGAACATCTTGGCCGCGACCCAGGGGTGGTGGCGAAACCCGGTGCCCACGGCCGAGACCTTGGCCACCTCATCGTGGATGTCCACGCGAGCGCCCAGGCGCCGGGCCAGCTTGGCCAGGGCCTCCCGGGCCTGGGCCGCGAAGGTGCGCGGGGTCATGAGCGAGATGTCGTTGACCCCGCTGCGCGAGGGGGCGGATTGCACGATCATGTCCACCGGGATATGGAGCTCGGCCAAGGTCGAGAGAACCTCGGCGGCCACGCCCGGCCGGTCCGGCACGTCCATGACGTTGAGGCGCACCTCGTTCTTGTCGAGGGCCAGGGCCGAGACATAGGCTTTCTCGAGCATGTTTTTCTCCTTGGGCACGATCCAGGTTCCGGCCTGGGGGTGGAAGGCGGAGCGCACGTGGATGGCCACTCGGAATCTTTCGGCCACCTCGATGGAGCGCGGCTGCATGACCTGCGCTCCGGCGCCGGCCAGCTCCAGCATCTCCTCGCCGGTTATGCGGTCGAGCTTGCGCGCCTCGGAGACGAGGCGCGGGTCCGCGGTGTAGACTCCCTTGACGTCGCTGAAAATTTCGACTTGGCGGGTGCGCAGCGCCGAGGCCAGGGCCACCGCGGTCAAATCCGAGCCGCCGCGGCCCAGGGTGGCGACGTCCTCGGCCGGGTTGACGCCCTGGAAGCCGGCCACGGTTACGATGCGGCCGGCCCGCAGCTCCTTAAGAATTTTTCCGGTCCGGATGCGCACGATCTGGGCCCGGGTGTGGGCTCCTCCCGCCTCGATGCCCGCTTGCGGGCCGGTCAGGGAGACGGCCGCGGCGCCGCGCGCCCGGCAGGCCATGGCGAAAAGAGAGATGCCCACGACCTCGCCCGTGGCCAGCAGTTGGTCGAGTTCTCGGCCCTCGGGCTCCGGCGCGACCCGGTGCGCCAGGGTCAGGAGCTCGTCGGTCATTTCCCCGGGCGCCGAGACCACGACGACTACGGCCTGGCCCCGGCGCCGCGCGGCGATGGCCCGGTCCGCGGCCCGTTGGATTTTTTCCGGGTCGGCCACCGAGGTCCCGCCGAACTTCATGACCAGGATATTCATGAGGCCCAGACCTTCACTCCCTGGTGATCGATGGGCAGGACCAGGGCGCGGCTCTTGATGCGGTTCTGCGCGAAGGCCCGGACCATGGCCTCGCCGATGGCTTGCGCTTGCGGTCCCTTGCGGCACAGGGCCAGCACCGTCGGCCCCGAGCCGGAGAGGGCCGCGCCGCAAATGCCGGCGTCGTGGGCGGCCTTGAGCACGTCCTTAAATCCCGGAACGAGGCAGGCCCGATAGGGCTGGTGCAGCCGGTCGCCCATGGCCGCGGCCAGGTCTTTCCAGCGGCCGCGCTCCATGGCCGAGGCCAAAAGCATGGCGCGCGAGACGTTTTCCACCGCAGCCTCGCGCGGGACAATGTCCGGCAATACCGCGCGGGCCTTGGCCGTCTCCAACTGGAACTCCGGGATGCAGACTACGGCCACGAGATCCTTGTGGGGCTTGAGCGCATGGTTGCGCACGTCACGGCGGTCCTTGATGGAAAGGGTCACGCCGCCGAAGATGGCCGCGGCGATATTGTCCGGATGGCCTTCGAGAACCAGCGCGTATTCGAAAAGCTGTTCCTGGGTCAAGGGAGAAGGCTTGATGAGGCGGTTGGCGGCGAAGAGTCCGGCCACGATGGCCGCGGCGCTTGAGCCCAGGCCGCGGGCCAGGGGAATGCGGTTGACGGCCTTGAAGACCAGGCGGTTGGGGAAGCGTCCGGCGAGCACGGTGTTGGCGGCGCGAAACATGACGTTGCCGCGGTCCCTCGGCAGGGTCTCGGCGCCTTCTCCCTCTATTTCGAAGGAGAGCGGGCCCTTTTCAGAGTGCATCTCCACGACCAGTTCATTGTAAAGACCCAAGGCCATGCCCAGGCAGTCAAAACCAGGACCGATATTGCTTGTCGAAGCCGGGACCCGGACGCGCACCTTGGCCAGCAGGCTCAAAGTTTGAAGTCTCCTTTAGGCGAATATGAGCGTTTGGGATATGAAAATCTTTGCGGGGTTTCCGGGTCCTTGAGGCCGTGCCCGGTCAGCACGCAGACCACGCTGCCTCTCGGTCCGCGGCCTTGGCGCGCGAGCTTGAGCAGGCCGGCCACGCCGGCGGCGCTGGCCGGCTCGCAGAATACGCCTTCCTCCCTCGCGAGGAAACGGTAAGCGGCGAGGATTTGCGCGTCGGTGACCGACCCGATGAGGCCCTTGGACTCGTCGCGGGCGGCCAGGGCTCCGGTCCTGGAATAGGGGTCGCCGATGCGGATAGCCGTGGCCACGGTCTTGGGATTCTTGACCGGATGGCCCAGGACCAAGGGCGCGGCGCCCGCGGCCTGGAAACCCATCATGCGCGGCCTGGTCCCGCCTAGTTCCTTATATCCTTTCCAATAGGCGGTGATATTGCCCGCGTTGCCCACGGGCATGAACTGAAAATCCGGGGCGCGGCCCAAGGCTTCGGCCACTTCGAAAGCCGCTGTTTTTTGCCCTTCGATGCGATAAGGGTTGGACGAGTTGACCACGGTGAATCCCCGCTCCGCGGCGATGCGCAGCGCCGCGGCCAGGGCCACGTCGAAATTGCCGCGCACCTCCACGATCTCGGCGCCGTGCATGATGGCTTGGCTGAGCTTGCCCAGGGCCACGGCGCCGCGGGGCAAAAAGACCACGCAGCGCAGTCCGGCCTTGGCCGCGTAGGCCGCGGCCGAGGCCGCGGTGTTGCCGGTCGAGGCGCATAACACGCCTCGGCTGCCTTCTTCCTGAGCCTTGGACATGGCCAGGGTCATGCCCCGGTCCTTAAAGGAACCGGTCGGGTTGGTTCCCTCGAATTTGAGATGCACGCTGCCCGGGGCCAAGCCGGCGGCTCGCGCCAGGCGGTCGGCGCGGATCAGCGGCGTGGCGCCCTCGCCCAATGTGACGATGGGGGTTTTCGCGGTGATCGGCAGGCGGTCGCGCCAGCGTTCTAGCAGCGAGGTCATGGCAGCAGGCGCATGATCATATGTTGTCGCGATACGCTGGAAAGGGCCAGTATCTCGCGTTTTGCCCGGCAGAAATCCTCGGCCGAGGTCGGATGAGTGGTAATGATGATCGGGACGCTGCGGCTTCCGGTTGCGCCGGGTTGATGGATGGTGGAAATGGAGATGCCGCGGCGGCCCAGGACCGAGGCCACGGAGCTCAGAACTCCGGGCCGGTCCAAGGCGGCCAGGCGCAGATAGAAACTCCACGGCGAGGACGCGGGCCTGGCTTCGGCGTGGCGGTCTGCTGCGGCCTCGGCCCGGACTCCCGAAAGGATATCGCGCGCCGCGACGCAGATATCTCCCATGACCGCGCTGGCCGCCGGTCCGGCCCCGGCGCCGCGGCCGTAGAACATGAGCTCGCCGGCGGAAGCGGCCTGGACCAGGACCGCGTTGAACTCGTCTCGGACCGCGGCCAGGGGATGGGCCAGGGGCACTAGGAAGGGGCAGACCAAGGCCTCGACGCCGCGGTCCTTGAGACGGACCATGCCCAGGAGCTTGATGCGCCGGCCCAGGACGCTTTGCGCGAAGGCGATGTCCTGGCTCTCGATGCCCTCTATGCCTTGGGTTTCAATTCGGTCCGGTTTCTGCCAGGAGCCGGTCACCAACGAGGCCAAAACCGAGACCTTGTCCGCGGCGTCCTGGCCGTTGAGGTCGCGGGAAGGATCGCTTTCCGCCAAGCCCAGTTCCTGGGCTTTTTTTAAAGCGGCCGAGGCTCCCAGACCCTCGGACATGCGCGTGAGTATGAAATTGGTGGTGCCGTTGAGTATGCCCCCGACGGCCTCGATGCGGTCGCCGGCCAGGCTGAGGTCCAGGGCCTTGAGGATGGGAATGCCGCCGGCCACGCTGGCCTCGAAATGGAGGCTGCCGTGACTCTGCGCGCGGCGCAACTCGGGCCAGCAATGGGCCAAAAGGCGCTTGTTGGCCGTGACCACGTGCCGGCCGCGGCGCAGGCAGTCCAAGACGAGGCTGCGGGGCGCGGGCAGGCCGCCGAGAAGCTCGACGATGATGTCCGCGCCGCAGGCGGCCAGGCGCGAGGGATCGCTGAAGCGTTTGATCTTGGCGGGAAGGCGGAGGCCGCGGGCCTTGGAATGGATCGCGCGGTCGCAGACCGCGACGAGCTCCAGTTTGGCATTGAGTCGGCGGGCCAGGCTTTCGCGCCGGCTGCGCAGCAACCGGACGGTTTCCGAGCCGACCACGCCGAGGCCTGCGACGGCGACGCGGACGGTTTTCACACAGCTAGTGTACTAACGCGCGGCCCTGCGGCGCAAGGTGAGGCGCACGATCTCGGCGCGGGTGAAAAGCCGCATGGGCGGGCCCCATTGTCCGGTTCCGGACGTGACGTAAAGCCAGGAGCCGTCCTTTTCGTAAAGGCCGTGAAAGTAGGGATAGACAAGCCGCACGATCAGATTGAATGGAAAGATCTGCCCCTCATGAGTGTGGCCGGAAAGCATCAGGCCCACGCCGGCTCGCGCCGCGACATCGAAGTCCAGGGGCTGGTGAGAGATCAGCAGCGAGGGCCGCGTTGGGTCGAGCCGGGCCAGGATCGTGGAGACGTCCTGGGCCGAGAGCCCGGCGGTCCTGATGTCGTCGATGCCAACGACCTGCAGGCCGCCCGGCAAGGACAGCGCCTCATTGCGCAGCAGGCGCGCGCCCATGTCGCGAAAAGCGCGGGATGAGGCTTCGACGCCGTGGTAGAACTCATGGTTGCCCAGGACGGCCAGCACCCCGCAGCGGGCCTGGAGTCCGGCGCCGATGCGCGCGGCGTCGGTTTCGCCGCGCAGGCCGGCGTCGAGGATATCGCCCGTGAGCACCACGAGATCCGGCCGCAGTTGGACGGCCCGCTGCACGACGCGGGAGAATTTCTCCAAGGGCACGGTTATGCCCAGATGCAGGTCTGAAAGCTGCACGATCGTAAAGCCGTCCAACTCCGGGGGGAGATCGCGCAGAGGAATGTCCAGGTGTTTCTCCCGGGGCGGCCGATAGGCGTTGTAGGTCGCCCAGAGGCTGGAAAGCGCCGCCGCGGCCAGGACCGCAATCGCGATCAAGGGCCGGACTCTCTGTGCCGCGCCTCCGAGGCGGGCCAGGAGCAGGGCCAAGTCCCCCATGGTCGCGCAGGTCAGCCAGATAAAGACGATGCCGAGCCATATATAGGAAAGATACGAGAAATAGCCGGTCCAGGCGCCGCGATAGGAGCGCAAGCAATACATGGAGAGAGGAAAGCTCAAGGAAACGAGAAGAACGGCGATGCGCACCGCGCGCGGCTCGACGGGCAGGCCAGGGAAGTTGCGGATGAGCCAAAAAGCCACGTAATACTGCATTCCCAGATAAATCAGGACGACCGTGGAGATGAAGCCGAACATCTGCAGCATCAGGGCAGCCTCATGGTGACAGGACCGCTATTATACACTAGAGACGCGGCTTCAGGTGTCCATGGGAATCTTAAGGTCGTAAATTTGCGACCTTAAGCCCGCGACAAAGAGGTATCTTGTTTGCTATAAGTTGGCGGGGTTTACGGCCCGCCGTGGGCTCCGACGCGTGGCTTGCACCCCCGCGCCAAGGCTTGATGAGGTGATTTTGTGTTCCGGGATAAAATAAGCTTCAAAAGCGCCAGCCTGTCGCTGGCCGTTTTGCTTTTTCCTTTTGAAGCTTGGTCCGTGCCGAATATCTCATCGCTGAGTCAGGCTATTGTGTCTCAAGGCCAGAGCGTGACGGCCTCGGGCAATGGGTTTGGCGTCAAAACCAAGGCGGCTCCTCTTAGGTTTGAGACCTGGGGCAAGAACAACGCTGGCAAGACCGCCCAAGAAGCCAGTTCTGGCTGGTGGCGGGACGGGGCCAACACGTTGTGGCCGAGGGTCACTTCACAGAACACCCGTATTCCGGGACAGGATGTCTTGGATGCCAGCATTCATCCCAGCACGCATTCTTTGTCCGAAGGAAGCGAGTCCAGGACATTCTATAAGGATAATGCCGGCTTTGCGGAGACGCATAAGAGTTATTTGAATTTCTGGCTGTACACTGATTTTTCCGACAGCCCCTTGAATGAGAATATCAACACTCAATTGAAATTCATCCATATGCCCACGCAGGTCTTGGCTGCCTGGCCTTGGGGTTATGCGAGTTATGTGCTGCCGTCGAGGAATATGAGTTTTTGGGAAAACGATGCCCCGCAAAATTCTCAGATCATGGTGTCGGTCTATACGCCAAAACCTGTGACGCTGAACGGGACGGTGTTTCGCAATGATTTGGCCAGTTCCGTCAATATATTCAAGTCCCAAGGGTGGTACAACATCCAGATGCAATTAGACCAAGGGACCGCTGGCGTGGAGAATGGCGGTGAGAAGCTTTGTATCGTGGGGCCTGGGTATTCGAAATATGGGGTCTGGAAGACGCTTAATAAGAGCGTTGTTCCCGTGAGTCCCTCCTGGGTTGCGGGCCAGGGCACCAGTCCTTCGGCTGTCTGGTATGATGGGAAAAGATACGCGGCCAGATCGAATAGCATCAAAGATCCCAACGTGCCGCCTGATCAGAATACGGATGATTGGCACGAGGTCAGGTCTTCGGATTACATCGATGCCGTGGCCTTCTGGTTCTGGTCCCAGAAAAGAGGCAATAACCATTGGACCCCGACTGGCTCTTATAAAGCCGGCGCGAAAGTCGATTACAGCACGAAGGCCTATGTCTGTACCGGCGATGTCTTGTCGACCGTGACTCCTGATATGGACCCGGGGCATTGGAGCAAGGTTTTTGATTATCCATGGCCCAGCAGCACCATCAAGCTCCATCTTGATTCTATGTATATAGACAATTCATTCGCGCGCGTAGAGATCGGAGACAAGCCTGTCTATGACAACTGCGCCCACCGAGAGATCCAGATTCCGACTGCCTGGTCAGACGGTTCCGTGACTTTCTCGGTCAACAAGGGTTCTTTTCCTCAGGGAGCGCAGGCTTATCTGTATATCGTCGATGAAGGGGATAATGTCAATGCCAATGGCTATCCCTTGTCATTCGCTGCGTCCGCAAGCGCGGCCGCTCCTGCCAAGCCCCGCAATCTGCGGGTGAAATAACGCGGGAAGCTATTCCAAAAATAAGCCGATGATCCTGGGGATACGCCAGGGCGCGGCGCCGCGGCAGCTTGATCTCCCCAGGAATCTGCTAGACTAGTCGCATCCTTGAATACATAGGGAGAGATTTCCATGAAAGAGCAGATTCTTAAAAAGATCGAGAGCTATCGCGACTACGCCGTTGAGCTGCAGCGCGGCCTGACCGCCATCCCGGCCATCGCGCCTTCCAGCGGCGGGGAGGGCGAGCACGACAAGGCCGTGTGGCTGGACCAGGAACTGCGCAAGCTCCAGTTCGACGACATCCAGTGGTATAACGCGCCGCATCAGCAGGCCAAGAACGGCATCCGTCCCAATATCGTGGCGCGCTGGCGCGGCCAAAGCTCTAAAAAGACCCTTTGGATCATGTCCCATCTCGACATCGTGCCTCCGGGCGAGCGCAAGCTTTGGAAGACCGACCCCTATACCCTGCATGTGGAAAACGGCAAGCTCTACGGCCGCGGGGTCGAGGACAACCAGCAGGCCGTGGTGGCCAGCATGCTCGCGGCGCGCGCCATGATGGAATGCGGCTACCGGCCTCCGGTGGACCTGGCCCTCATGTTCGTGGCTGACGAGGAGACCGGCTCGGACTACGGGGCCATCTACCTGGCCGAGAAACATCCCGAGCTTTTCGGCAAGGCGGACATGTTCCTGGTCCCGGACGGCGGCGAGGCCGACGGGTCCATGGTGGAGATTGCCGAGAAGTCGCTGTGGTGGCTCAAGATCACGACCCGCGGCAAGCAGTGCCATGCCTCCATGCCGGACCAAGGGCGCAATGCCTTCAAGGCCGCCAGCGACCTGGTGACGCGGCTGCAGGGGCTTTATAAGAAGTTCCCGAAGAAAGACAAGCTTTACTTTCCACCCATGAGCACGTTCGAGCCGACCAAGAAGGAAGCCAACGTTCCCAATATCAACACCATACCCGGGGAAGACGTGTTCTGCTTCGACAGCCGGGTCCTGCCCCAATACAAGCTCAAGGCCGTGGAGGCCGAGATCCGGAAGCTGGCCAAGGCCGTGGAAAAGCGGTATGGCGTCAAGATAGCCTTCGAGACGGCCCAGCGCTCCGAGGCCGCGCCCCCGACCCCGCTCGACGCCGAGATCGTGCGTCTCATCAGCGAGGCTATCAAAGAAATCCACGGGGTCAAGGCCAAGCCCATGGGCATTGGCGGCGGAACCGTGGCCGCGGTGTTTCGCAGGCTGGGCTTGCCCGCCGTGGTGTCGGCCAGGCTCGAGGAGACCGCGCATCAGCCCAACGAATCCTGCATCCTCGACAACCTTATAGGCGACGCCAAGGTCTGCGCTTTGACGGCGATGAAGACTTCAGGCGGGAAGGACTAGCCGCGCAGATAAACGCTGCGCAGCTGCTTGTAGGTCTTGAGAACCTTGACCACGTAGTTCTGGGTTTCGCGGTAAGGCGGGACGTTTCCGTACCTGGCCACGGCGCCGGGGCCGGCATTGTAGGCGGCTATGGCTTTCTTTACGTCCCGGTTGGCCAACGGATCGATGCGCGATAGGCTGGAAAAAGAAATGTTTGCGAATTGTCCCCATAAATCCTTAAGGAAGCTTATGCCTGCCCGGACATTGGTTTGCGGATTGTAAAGTTGGCCTGGATTTTTGACGCCTAAAGCTCTGCCCGTGGCCGGCATGATCTGCATCAGGCCCCTGGCGCCGGCGGGACTTGTTGCGCCGGGGATGAACTCGGATTCTCCGCTGATGACGGATAGAACTATGAGAGGATCGACTTTCTGACGGATCGCCTCCTGAATGGTCAGGTCGATGATTTTCTGGCTGGCGCCTCGTTTTCTGAGATATGCGGCGACGCCGACGAATCTGGACCGATCCGCGGGCGCGAGGGAGAGGGGGCTGGGGACGTCGTAAATCCTGAGGCCTTTGGCGGAACCCGCCGCGGCTGAGCCGCGGTAGGAAGGCGGCAGGTCGGTCGCGGCCACGGGAGCGGGCCGGGAAAGGCCGGCTTTGTCAAAAATTTCGTTAAGGGTTTCCTCGTTAGGGGCTGCGCTTATTTTGAATTTCAGGCCCGCGAGAAATTTCTGATGCCTTTGGGTGATGGCCCGGCGCTGGAGCTTCTCCAGCTCGGCAAAGGCCTGGACTTGGGCTTGGGCAAGACGGACCGATTCGTCTGGCTCTGTCCAGGAATCGCTGAGAAATGGGAAAAGCTCCTCCTTAAGCCCATTTTTCCAGGCTTCCAGGCGCAATTCCACGGGCCGCAGCTCCTCCACGCTTCGCGACCCGGCGGCCAGCTCCTTGATGGCGTCAAGCTCTGAAGCGAATTGCTCCTTGGTAGAGGGATCGGCCTTGGCCAGGAAATCCTGCCAGTCCTGGACGTCGCCCAAGACCAGGAGCTGATCGCGCACCACTATGGCCTTGCCTTGGGTTGAGGCCGAGACCTTTGCCGAGGACGGGGCCGCCAGGCCCAGGGCCGTCATCAAGAGCAGACTTATCATACTCATGCTAATAGGATAAGCTTTTTATGCCGCCCGCGTCAGGGCCATGGGGCCTGGGTCCGCATAGGCCATTAGGCCTATATCTTAAATCCGGCCACGGATCGGCGGGGTTTTGGTCCGGATGGTTCGTCGGATTTTTATTGACACCCTTTCCATGAATGCGCTATACTGCTTTTTAGTCCCGCCGACGCAAATCCCTGGATTTTCCGGCAAGCGATGGGAATGTCTATGGGCTGGCGGTCGGGACGCGGGCGTAGTTCAATGGTAGAACACGAGCCTTCCAAGCTCGTTACGTGGGTTCGATTCCCATCGCCCGCTCCAGCTCATTGAAATTTAGCACATCATCGCTGGGATAGCTCAGCCGGTAGAGCATCTCCATGGTAAGGAGAAGGTCGTGGGTTCGATTCCCATTCCCAGCTAGTTTTTAGCAGCGCAAATTGTTACAATACGCCGTCTTGCGACGCATAGCCGGCGTAAGAATGCAAGGAGACTGAGATCATGTCCAAAGCCAAATTCGAGCGCACCAAGCCGCACGTCAACATCGGAACGATCGGGCACGTGGACCACGGCAAGACCACGCTGACCGCGGCGATCACGCACTAC
>DMMY01000017.1:43187-43716 GCA_003452935.1 Elusimicrobiota bacterium | reverse complement strand
ATGATCCCGCTCTCCTGCCCAAAAAACTGGACAACAGCCAATCCATCTGGGGATATTGGAACAACAAGGGCCCCACCTGCATGCCCGCCTCGATCACTGGAACCTTCTCGCCAGGGGAAACTGTAAGGAGCAATTCCGGCGCCCAGTTCCCCTTCGAAAAATCGTGGCAGATCGACGGCAAGACCTATCTGCAGTTCGGCACCTACCCCTCCAACGGCAAGTTCCAGCCAGGCGACGCCTTGACGGGCCTGACCTCCGGGGCCGGCGCGATCATGGTGGAATGGCCCAAGATCATCGCCAATCACGGCAGCAACACCTGGGGCAGCAACGGCAAGTCCCTCTTAATGAACCTGGGCGACAACGACAACGCAAATGCCCTCAAAGGCGTAGGTGCCCAGCGGTTGGGAGTATTCTTCGGCGACGGAGCGAGCGGCAAAAGCGGCTACAAGAAGATCCACGTCTTCATGATGATCAAGTTCGCGCCCGCCTTTTTCGGGGTCACCGGCGCCCAGGCCGACGTGGATTACAT
>DMMY01000017.1:42436-42926 GCA_003452935.1 Elusimicrobiota bacterium | reverse complement strand
ACACGTGGTTAAGTCGGTAAATATGACCAACAACGACAGCGCTTACCCCGCCTCGGGCGCTGATATCAATAAAGTCTACGCCACGGGCGCCGCTGGCGATTGGTTGGCGCTGGAGATCATATCCGACATAGGCACGATGGGCCATAGCGACGGCACCACCGAACTGTATATTTATGACAAGGCCGGCAACATCAAGGGTCATTACAGCGCGGCCGGGCAGCTGAAATTGACGCAGTTCGATCACTATTACAACAAGATCACCCTGGGCGGCAACAGAAGAACCGGGACCACCAGCAGCCATCTAGACGGCAGGTATTGGCTCGACGACTTCATAGTCGACGATTCCCGGATCGGCCCGACCTACTTCTCGACCTTGGCGGCGTTCGATGGCGGCAAGGATACGGCCTCGCCCTCGGCGCCGGCCAATCCAGCTCTCGGCAATCCCGCCGCCTCGAGCCTGGGACTTTCCTGGTCCGCCTCCACCGACAAC
>DMMY01000017.1:0-42308 GCA_003452935.1 Elusimicrobiota bacterium | reverse complement strand
AGGCTCGACGTCTCGCTCAACTCCGCCTTCTCAAGCTTGGTCACGGGCTACAATAACAAGGACCTCGGCAACGCGACCAGCGCCTCCATCACAGGCCTCTCCGCCGGCACGGCCTACTACGCCCGGCTGCGCGCCTACGACGCCGCGGGCAACGTCTCCGCCAACAGCGCCGCGGTTTCGGCAGCCACGCTGGCGGCGCCGGACACGACCGCGCCGACCGCTTCCATCACGGCTCCGACGGCAGGGGCCGCGGTGTCGGGCGCGGTGAGCGTTTCAGCCGCTGCCGCTGACAGCGTGGGCGTGACCAAGGTCGAGTTCTACGTCGACGGGAACTTGAAGGCCACGGACACTTCCTCGCCTTATTCCCACAGCCTGGACACAACCCAGCTCGCCAACGGCAGCCATGCGCTCTTGGCCAAGGCCTATGACGCCGCGGGTAACGTGGGACAATCGGCCTCGGTATCCGTCACGGTGTCCAACTCCGTGCCGCCGCCTCCGGGAGCGCCCACGATATCCGGCGTGTCGGGGAACATAATCAACGGTTCCAATATCACGATTTCAGGAAGCGGATTCGGGACCAAGAATCCGGCAGCGCCGTTGGTGTGGAACAATCATGAGGCATGCGCGGTTGGAAGCGACATCGTTGCTGCTTGCGGCTACAACAATGAAGGTGGTGACGGATCCAAGGCGTACATCAGAAATGATAAGGCTTATGGACTCCAAGGGTCTAAAAGCGCAAAGATGGATTACGCGACTGGCGAAAATTCGATGTTTCCGCGCATTGGAACTAACATATCGGGAGGAGCAACCGAAGTGTATGTTTCCTTTCAGGCTTATTGGACCCATTATGCCGGGTCCGGGGGCTCGTCATTTATTTTTAAATGGTCTCGTGGCGGGTCTAATCCATCGTATAGCGGTATTCCGCGATTCTATGAGACCATACGCCCGAATAGCAGCGGTTTTGTCTACGGCGGGGATGCGGGTTATGTTACCAATACCGGCACGACATATAATGCAGCAACGTATATGGAAGGTCAGAATGCCGATCGCTGGAATCGGACAGAATACCATTATAAGCTCTCTAGCCCTGCGGGGACAGCCAATGGCGCTTTTGAACAATGGGTCAATTCAAAGAAAAACATCAACCTCGTCAACGCGATAACTCGGACGGTCGACCAAAGCAGCAGTAAAATCGATTACGTGATGACTCCTTTTGATGGAAACGATAGCTATGGCACATCCAATGGATATTATTTTTGGATAGATGACTATTATATCGACACCACGCCGGCAAGGGTTGAGATATGCTCCGGCTCTACTTGGGCCAATCGCGGCGATTGTGAAATCCAAATCCCTTCCGCATGGTCCGCGACAGCCGTAACAGTGGCCGTCAATCAAGGGGCGATCCCGAATTCCGCAAACCGCTATCTTTACGTTATCGACGCCGGCGGCAACGCAAGCGCCGGCAGGCAAATAACCTTCGGAAGCGGCCCAAGCGGCGACACCGCGCCGCCCAGCGCTCCGACCAATCTGGCACTGGGCAGTCCAACGAGCAGTTCGTTCGATCTCTCCTGGATCGCCTCGACGGACAACGCGGCCGTGGCCGGCTACCGTCTGGACGTGTCCCAAAATTCAGCGTTTTCCAGCCTGGTCACAGGCTACGACAACAAGGACCTGGGCAATGCGACGAGCACCTCGATTACCGGCCTATCCGCCGGCACCGCCTATTACGCCCGGCTGCGCGCCTACGACGCGGCGGGCAACGTCTCGGCCAACAGCGCCTGGGCCTGGGGCGCCACCGGCGCCGCGGCCGCCATCGGCGCCGCGTGCAACGCCCCGGCTCTGCCCCTGACAGGCACGCGCATCATCAACGTGTCCAATGAGACCCAACTGCAGACGGCCATCAACAATCTGCAGGCCGGCGACACCATCGTACTCGCCAACGGCGCCTACAACCTGACCAGAACCCTCTTCATCAACGGCAAGAACAACGTGACCGTCAGGGGGGCCTCGGGCTGCGACAACGTGGTCTTGGCGGGCAAGGGCATGGACAACGCCAATTACGGCAGCGTCGAATTCGGCATCTGGTCCAATTCCCTCAATACCACCATCGCCCATCTCACGATCCGCGACACCTACGACAATGAGATCATGTTCAACAGCGGCGCCCAATCGCCGCGCATCTACAGCGTGAAATTGCTCAACGCCGGGTCCCAGTTCGTCAAAGCCAACCCCACCGACGGCCCCAACGGCATCGGCGTGGACAACGGCATCATCGAATACTGCTGGATGGAGTACACGAACGGGACGCCGGCGGACCATGGCGCCGGCCCCGGCTACACGAACGGCCTCAGCGCCCATGCCTCCGATAATTGGATCATCAGGGGCAATGTATTCAAGAATTTTCACACGCCTGATTCCGCGACTTATCTTTGGAACCCCGCGGTCCTCATGTGGAACCATTCCTCAAACACCACGACGGAAAACAACATCTTCATCAACGTGGACCGCGCCGTCGCCTACGGCCTGCAGGACGTCACGGGCTCCGACCACTCCGGAGGCGTCATCCGCAACAATTTCGTGTACCTGGCGCCCAATCTATTGAGCGCCACCCGCAAGGCAAGCTCCGACGGCATGATCATCGCATGGGATTCGCCCTCCACCATCATAGCCCACAACACGATCCTGGCCAACGGCAACGCGAACAAAAGCATCGAATTCAGATTCGCCGCCGCGGGCTCAGAGGCCAGGAACAACCTGGCCGACGCGCCTATCGGCGGCAGGGACGGCGCCAGCTTCGCGCAAAGCGGCAATTATCTCAGCGCCGCGGCCAGCATGTTCGCGGATCCGGATTCCGGCAATCTGCATCTGCTCGACATCTCTTCAACCAGGACAAACGTCATAGACAAAGTGGCCGCGCTAGCCTCCGTGCCCGCGGATTTTGACGGCAATCCCAGACCGAGCGGCGCGAACGCCGACATAGGCGCTGATGAGTTTGTCTCCGGCAACGACACGACCGCGCCATCGGCCCCCGGAAATGTGACGTTGAACAGCCCTACCGCCTCCAGCCTCAACCTGGCTTGGTCCGCCTCCACGGACAACATGGCCGTGGCCGGCTACAGGCTCGACGTCTCCTTGAACCCGGCCTTCTCAAGCTTCGTGACCGGCTACCAGAGCAAAAACTTGGGCAGCGTCACGAACACTTCCATCACCGGACTCTCGGCCGGCACGGCCTACTACGCCCGGCTGCGCGCCTACGACGCGGCGGGCAACACGTCAGCCAACAGCGCCGCGGCTTTTGCCCGGACCTCGGCCCTGCCCGACATCCTGGCTCCCACGGCCGCCATCATTTCGCCGGCCAATGGGGCAAATGTCTCAGGAACGGTCGATGTCGCGGCCGCGGCCTCGGACAATACGGGCGTAGTCAAGCTCGAGTTCTATATCGACGGACTGCTCAAGTCGACCCTGACTTCCGCACCCTATGCCTACAGCCTCGACGCCTCGGTCCTGGCCTTGGGCAGCCATGCCATCATGGTCAAGGCCTATGACGCGGCGGGCAACAGCGGGGCGCAGTCCATCACCGTCAACGTGATCAAATCCTCAGGCAAAACGCCGCCAGGGCAGGCCAAGGCCAGAAAAAGCTTCCTCTCGCCAAGCAGCGCCACGGGAATTATCTTCGGCACGGAAGCGACCAAGGTGGAGATATTCAACATGAGGGGAAAGAAGGTCTTCGAGGCCGCAGGCACAAATGGCGCGCCGATCACCTGGACGGGCAAGGAGTCAGGCAAGATGGTCGAGTCCGGCGCCTACATGGCCAGGATCACGGACTCATCAGGCGCCAAGCAGCACCAGACCATCGTCGTGGTGAAATAGCCGGCTCAGTCTTGGCCGGATGACGGCCTTGCGCCCGGCCCATGGAGGACCGCGAATGGGTCCTTGCGATCCGCGGCCTTGAGCGCGCCGATCGTGCGGCGCCAGTCGCGGCCGTTGCGCTCGTGCAGGGCCGCGAAAGCGTCCAGGTCCCGGTTGTAAAGGCCGTGAGCCAGGATGACCGCGTTATTGAGCGGCTCACCCGGCCTTTGTCCGATCTCCTCGAAGCGGGCAAGACCCCAGGCGAATACTTCCTGACGGCGGGCAAGCTTATCCGCTTCCGAGACGGGGCCGCGGTAAAGCGATTCCAGCCGGCCTCGGATTTGCCCCATAACGGCGGCAAAGGCCGCCTCGCCCCGCAGCCATTTCCGGTACTCGGACAATTGGAGGGAGTCCGCGCCGAAGCGTTCGGCCAGGAAATCCGCGGCTCCCTCTTGACCGATGAAGTTCGCGGCGGCCTCATCGAAATCCACCCGATCCTTGAACCACACGGTCCCATGGGCCAACTCATGGATGAGCAGCTGCGCCAGCAGGCCGGGGGGGTACTCCAGCGCCGTTGACGGCAGAGGGTCCGGTATCCACAGCGGCGTGCGGTAAGCCGCGACCTCGCCTACGCGCGCGTCGAATCCCTCGGCCTCGAGCCCTCTCATCTCCCGGACCGCATCTTCTTGCCGGAAGTACCCCTTATAAGGGACCTTTCCCAGGATCGGGAACCACCATTCATAAGGGGTCAGGCTCGTTGGCGGACAGGCCGAGACAACGTACGTGACCGCGCCCCGGACCGGAGTATAGGCGGAAAAATCCCGGGTTCGCCTCAGGCCCATCCGATCAAAAGCGAACCGCCGGACCTCCAGCACGAGACGCAGCTGTTCCTTGAGCCGCTCCTCGCAGCGCGGGTCGCGCAGGGCGGAGGCGATATTCCGGCGATGCCAGAGCAGGCGGCCGTGGCCGGCCGCGGATTTCATAACGTAAACGGGAGAGCAGGCGGAAAAGAAACAGGCGGCCAAAGCCATCGCGCCCCAACGCCTCACTTCTTGTCGACCCACCGTCCTCGCGCGCGGATGAGGTCCTTGAGCGCCTGCACCGCCTGGGCGGCGGGCACGCCTTTTTGGACGCACTGCCTGCCCACGTAGAGATTGATCATGCCCGCGGCGCCGCCCACGTAGCCGAAATCCGCGTCCGCCATCTCGCCGGGACCGTTGACCACGCAGCCCATGACCGCGATCTTGACTCCCTTGAGGTGCCCAAGCTCCCTCTTGACCCGCTCGGCCGCGGCCTGCAGATCGAAGAGCGTGCGGCCGCAGCCGGGACATGAGATGAACTCGGTCTTGCTCAGACGCACGCCCGCGCCTTGCAGGATATCGTAGGCCAGCCGGGCCTCGCGCAGAGGGCCCGATCCCGCGTCGATCTCAACGCTGTCGCCCACCCCGTCGCAGAGCAAGGAGCCGAGCAGGACCGCCGAATCCAGGACCTGGCCTTGCTCGTCCGCAGCCCTGGGCGCGCGCAAATGAAGGGGGAAATCATCGGCCGACGCGGCCAGCAGGCGATACTCGCGCAGCAGCGCGGCCGCGACGCAGCCGCGCAGTCCCAGGACGGCCGCAATTCCTATCTCGCGCGCGAGAAGACCCCGCCGCAGAGCCTCGGCCGCGGTTTCCGCTTCAACGAGAAGCGAAAGACCGCGATCTTTTGCGGCCTGCAGGAAAGCCTTCTCGTCCTCGCCGCGCCAGTCCAGCCAAGAAAGCAGCGAGGCTCCCTCCTCGGCCGAAGCCGCCGCGTCGCGTACGCGCCGGATGACCATTTCAGGCCCACCCTCCGCACCCGCGCCGTCGATCCCGGCCACCCGGACCGGCTCCCCGTCTCCCAAGGCCAATGAGCCGGCCATGACGCGCCGGCTGGGCCGCCGCGTGTACGCATATGAGTCCGGGCAATGACGCCGGCCCGCGAACTCCGGCCGGCTCTTTTCGCCGGGACGCCCCTGGAAGCCGCGGGCCAGAGCCCGGCAGACGGGAATCTCGCGCTCCGGCTCCTCGGTCAGGGAAACGCGCAAGGTGTCCCCGATGCCGTCTTCGAGCAGACTGCCGATGCCGATGGCGGATTTGATGCGTCCGTCCTCGCCCTCTCCGGCCTCGGTCACGCCCAGATGGAAAGGATAATCCATGCCCGACTCGGCCATGCGCGCCGCCAAGAGACGGTAAGCCGCGATCATGACCTTGACATTGGAAGCCTTCATGGAAAAGACGAGTTCCCTGTAGCCCAACTCCTCGCACAGGCGCGCGAACTCCAGAGCGCTTTCCACCATGCCCAGCGCGGTGTCGCCGTAGCGGCTCATGATGCGGTCCGAAAGCGAGCCGTGGTTGACGCCGATGCGCAGGCTGCGCTTGAGGCGCCGGAGTTTCTCCACCAATGGCGCCAGACGCTCCCGGACGCGGTCCAGGGCGCGGGCATAATCAGCCTCTGAGTCCTCGCGCCGCGCGAAAGTCTTGCTGTCGGCGAAGTTGCCAGGATTGATGCGGATCTTCTCGACGAAGTCCGCCGCGGCCAGGGCCGCCTCCGGGGAAAAATGGATATCCGCCACCAGGGGCACGTCCGCGCCGCGGCGCAAGAGGCCGGCCTTGACGGCCTCCAGGGAGCGCGCGGCTTCCAGCGTGGGCGCGGTCAAGCGCACGAGCTCGCAGCCGGCCTCGGCCAGGCGCAGGGCCTGGGCCACGGAAGCTTCCACGTCGAGCGTGTCCGTGGTGGTCATGGACTGCAGGCGCAAGGGATTCTCGCCGCCCAGGCCCACGCGGCCCACCATGACCACGCGGGTGCGGCGGCGGCGATAGCTGAACAGGTCGGCGCAATAAGGAGGCGGCTCTGGCGGCATCGGTCTATTGTACAAATTACGCCCCGGAAGCGGATTGTGCCCGGAAAATCCATGGTATAATCCTCGGATAGCGGCAACCGGGAAAGGATTTTTAACCATGAAAATTCAAGTGCGCAAGCCTACGGAAGATGAGAAGAAAACCGCCGCGTCCTGGCCCATCTGGACCAAGGAAGCATCATCCTTCCCCTGGCATTATGATGAACCGGAAACCTGCCTGATCCTGGAAGGCGAAGCCACGATCCGCGCGGGCGACGAGCGGATTTCTTTTGCCGGCGGCGACCTGGTGATATTCCCTCGAGGCCTGGACTGCACCTGGAACATAAGCAAAGCCATACGCAAGCATTACAGGTTCGGCTGATTCACGAAGATTCAGCTTGCGCAAGGCTTCGCCCAGGCGCGCTCAGCCGCCTTCTTGCGCTGAGTTCCGGCCTCAGGACAGTTCTTTCCTCTTGAGGAGATAATCAATCCCGGCCGCTACGCCTCCGGCGCCGACCGCGCCGCCCATAACGGACAGGACGACCATCCAAGCCCGGAATTTGTAGACGTTGAAGCCGCCCTTGAAATTGAGGGAATACATCTCCTTGGCGATCTGCCGGATCTCCTTGGCCACCTTCTTGGCATTGCCCTTCTGGCTCATGTCGAGCTCTATGGCGATGAGCTGCTTGATCTTGGCCTCGAGCACGGGCGTCATCTTGCGGGTGTACTCCATGCCTCCCAGCACCTCGGAGATCGACGAGTGCAGGGCCTGGCCGTCTTCAAGGGCCTTGTTCGCCACTTGGTATTCGCGCGGACCCGAGTCGGAATGGGAAGAAGTCTGGTAAGATTCGTCATGAGCCGTCTGCTTCGCGGATCGCCACGCATCGGCATCCTTATGGAGCGCGTCCCAAAGAGAAGCGATCGTATTCTGATTCTGCGTCAAAGTGGCGCCGGAATTCCATGAACGGGCGATCCGATCATACCCCTTCTGGTCGAATCTTTGCCCCTTTCTGCTGAGCTCGGCGGCATATTCTCCCTCGGCATTGGTTTTGGAGGCCACGGGCATCTTCTCCTTCACCGCGAGCGCGCCCTCATTTTCCTTTATAGTCCGGTCCAAATCAGCCGACGCCTTCTCGCCCTGAGCCTTGTGATAGTCGTAGGAATGGTCCGTATGATCGTAAACGTCTCGTGTCCTCTTCTCCTTTTCCTTGTGGGATTTCCCGTTTCCATCATCCACATCCACCTCCACTTCATATTCTTCCGTCCTAGTCTCATCGCGATGAGATTCATCCCACGTCCTGGCGAAGAGATCGTTGATCCCGGCCATCTCCTGCTGGACCTTGCTGAAGGGCTTGAGCTGCTCCAAGGCTTGGTTCGCCTCGCCAGGCAGCTTCTTGACGAAATCCGGGATCTCGTAGTGATGGACCCGGAAGGTCGGATCCATCTTCATGTCGAGCTCCTTGGCGAAACTATGAATGTCATTCCTGGTCAGGGGCGTGGATTTGGAATCGTTCCAAGCCGAAAAAATATTCATCGCCAGATCATTGGTGCTGGTATAGTATCTGGTCAGAGGCCCGATCTCGCGGCCCGCCCTGGCCGCGTCTTTCTCGATCTGGGTGATCTCCGAAAAACCGACCGGGATATAGCTGTCCCTGTCGCTTTCATGATTGAAGCTGAAGGCCCCGGCTGTGGTCGCGCCGATGACGCCGGCGATGATAACGCGCGCGGCCGTCATCTTGGCCAGCCTCTTAAAGGACTCCCACGCCGAGCGTATCTTGCCCTCGGGCTTTTCCGGCATCCGCGAGACTCGTCCATAAGATCCAACAGACGCCGCTGGCCGCGCTCGTTGCTCGTCTTCAGTGTATGGGGCCAGCCCCGGCCCTCTATCCATGTACGATCCGGCCAGCCCAGCCGCTGAAATCGGCGCGGAGAGCCCCTTGGCTTCGCCGTCAAAGACCTGCTTCATTACCGCCGGGCCGGACTCATCGCCAAGCGCTGAAGGCTGGGCTAGCCCCGCGACTCTCTCCGCCGCATAATTCAAGACTTCCAAGGGTCCGGCCTCGCGCACGGACACGGCCTTGGGCATTGCGGGGGCGGTCTGAGCCGATATATCGGAAACCTTCGGCGCAACCGCCTGGCCTTGAGGCGCGGCCGCGAGGACCTGGCCCGCCTCGACCTTGCCGGCCACGCCGGGCGCCACGGCCAGGTTGAGAGGAGCGAGGGAGGACAAAGGCGTCTGGCGCAATGCGCCGGAGCCGGACAACGGCAGGCCCGCGACCAGCCCCGGCTTGCCCACGGCCGCGGCCTTAGCCATGACTGCCCAAGCGCTTGGGCAGGAGGAACAGACCAAGGCCGCGGCCAAAAGGATGGAAATCGTCTTTTTCATAAATCTCACCTCGCTACGGATATGGTAAGCTGCGCACTCTCCAACCGCCAGAGCCGAATGGCCCTCTCCCGCAGGCCACAAGTACTAAACGTAAGTCAGGTCCAAGGTCCCATCCCCAACGCCGCAGGTTCGGACTCTTCCTGGCCAGGAACGGAACCCGCCCGCAGCGGCTTCCTCTGCTCTTGTGCCCGGCAGAGGCTTGACCTTTTCTTTATGCCGGCCGGCTAACCTATTTTCAGGATGCAGGCCCAAGAGGAGAACTATCATGGCACAGAGGACCATACTGGTGACGGGCGCGACGGGAAAGCAGGGCGGGGCCGTGGCCCTGGCCTTGCTGCGGCGCGGGCAGAAGGTCCGCGCCCTGACGCGCAAGACGGAAAAGGCGTTGGCCTTGGTCGGCGCCGGAGCCCAAGTCGTTCGCGGGGACTTCAGCCACCGGGCCAGCGTGGAGGCCGCCATTCAAGGAGCCGACGGAGTCTTCGCGATGTCGACTCCGTTCGAGGGCGGCATGGAGACGGAGGTGGCGCAAGGCTGCATGCTCGCAGACGTAGCCAAGGCGGCCGGAATCAGGCAATTCGTCTACACCTCGGTGGGCGGCGCGACGCGCAGCACGGGCATCCCGCACTTCGAGACCAAGTACCGCATCGAGCAGCACATCAAGAAGCTGGGATTACCCTACACGATCCTGCGGCCGGTGTGGTTCATGGAAAACTTCGGGACGTGGTTGCTGCCCGCCATCCGGAGGGGCGCGCTCACCGCGCCCATGAAGCCGCAGACCAAGCTGCACATGATCGCGCTGCGGGACATCGGGGACTACGCGGCCGCGGCCTTCTCGCAGCCCGAGAAATTCCTGGGAGCCGAGATCGAGCTGGCGGGGGATATCCTGACCTTTCCGCAGGCGGCGGAAATGCTCTCCAAGAGCATGCGCCAGGAGGTGATCTTCCAGCAGATTCCGGAGGACCAGGCGGAGAAGATGGTGGGCCGCGACATGGCCTTGATGTACAAGTGGTTCAACGACGTGGGCTACAACGTCGACATCAGGCTCCTCGAGCAGACCTACGGCATCATCGCCACGACGTTCGCCGAGGTGCTGGCCAACGCCGAATGGGCCAAGCCGCAGTTCACGGCGGTCGGCCGGGGAGTCTAGGAAGGAGCATGGCATTGAAATAGGCCGGATCGGACGCTTCGCGCGCCGCCGATTTTGGTATCATTTCAACCAAGATCGGAAAGGGGGATTTATTCATGGAAAACCAAGAATGCAAGCCGGAAGACGTGAAGAAGTGCGGCTGCTGTTGCGGAAAAGCCCTGATCATCATCCTCGTTTTCCTGATCGGCGGCATCATCGGATATTTGAAGGGAAGCCGCTGCGGCGGCCCGCACATGTGCGGCTCCATGCGCATGCCGCCGCCCGTGGAAGCGGGCCCCGCGGCCATGCCTCCGGCCAGGGGAAAATAGCCGGCCCGATTCATCCCGTCGCGGTTTTCAAAAGCCCGCGCAGGGTCTTAAGCAGCTTCTCCGGGGAAAAAGGCTTCTCCAAGAGTATGGCGTCCGGGCGCTCCACCAGCATGTTGAGGGCGTTGCCGACATAACCGGACATATAGATGACCTTCAACCCGGGCCGGCTCTTCTCCAGGAGCTTGGCCAACTGCAGCCCGTCCATATCCGGCAGGACCACGTCCGTCAGCAGGACGTCGACGCTCGCCTTGCCGTCGTCGCAATGCGCCACGGCCTCCTCGGCGCTGCGCGCGAAGCTGACCCGGTAGCCTTTCTCTTGCAGGACTTGCTTGATGATGGCCCGCAACGCGTCGTTATCCTCGACTAGAAGCACGGCCTCATCGCCGCCTTCGCCGCGGCTCTTGTCGCTATCGCCGGGCACCATGGCTTTGGCGCCCCCGGGGGCGACGGGAAAATGGATGCGGAACAAGCTGCCCTTGCCGGGCTCGCTTGAGATCGTTATGCTCCCTCGGTACTGTTCGACGATTCCCTTGACCGTGCACAAGCCCAGACCCGTGCCTCGTCCGATCTCCTTGGTGGTGAAGAACGGCTCGAAAATCCGCGCCTGGGTCGGCTTATCCATGCCCACGCCCGTGTCGCGGACCTCCAGGCAGACGTAGCGCCCAACAGGCAGTCCTGCCATGGGGCCAAGAACTTGATTTTTCCTCACGAACACGTTCTTCGTGGTCAAGGCAAGCCGGCCGCCCCTGGGCATGGCGTCGCGGGCATTGACCGCCAGGTTCAAAAAAACCTGTTCCAATTGCCCGCTGTCCATATAGACGGGCCATACCGAGGGATGCGCGGCCAGCACGACCTCGATATTCTCGCCCACGAGGCGGCGCAGCATCTTGGCCATGGCCAAAAGCACGCTGTTCGGGTCGATGACTCGCGGCTGCACCACCTGATGGCGTCCCAGCGCCAGAAGCTGATGGGTCAGAGAGGCCGCCATTTCCGCGCTGCGTCGGATATCCAGGCAGAAAGCACGCAGGGGATGCCCCGCCCCGAGACCTTCCGTCAAGAAATAATTGTAGCCGACTATCGTGGTCAGGACGTTGTTGAAATCGTGGGCGATGCCTCCAGCCAGCATGCCGATGGCCTCCATCTTCTGGGAATGGCGGAACTTGACGCCGAGTTCCGCCTTCTCGTCGATCTGTTTGCGCAGCTCGGCATTGGTTTCCTGGAGCTCTTTGGTGCGCTGCGCGACTCTGATTTCCAATTCCTCATGAGCTTGACGCAGAACCTTCTGCGCTTGGGCGTGGGCCTCCCGCAGGCGCAAAGTCGAGATGCCGTAGGCGACGTCGTCGGCCAGCTGGGCCAGCATCTCCACTTCTTCTTGAGTGAACGCGTCCGGCAGACAAGAGCAGACCGTCAGCTCGCCGAAGGCCCCGCTATCGCGCAACAGGGGCAAGACGAGAAACGACTGGTAGCCCCGGCGCATGGCCTCCGCGCGCCAGGGCGCGAATTTCGGGTCACTCGTCGCATGGCGGCATAACGCGGGTTTTCCGGTGCGGATGGCCGCGCCCCCGGGGCCCAAGCCGCGCTCCGTTTCGGCCCAGGTGAGACCCAAGGTCTGGAGATACCCGTCCTCGCAGCCCGCATGCGCGACCGGTCGGATGGTCTTGCCCTCGTCGTCTTGCGCGAAGCCTATCCAAGCCATGGCATGGCCGCATATCTCCACGATGATCCGGCAGGCTTCGGTCAGGAATTGCGCTTCATCGTCGGCGTGGATAAGCGCCTGGCCGCTTCGGTGGAGCGCCTCCCTGACCCGGCTGAGCTTGGCCAGCTCGGTCTCTTGCCTCTTGCGCTCGGAGATATCGACCCCATAAATGCGCGCCGTCCCGGTCCCGGCAACGTGCAATATCGACTGGAGGTACCAGCATCCGCCGGCCTCCGCTTCGCGCCGGACAGCCGCCGCCTTGCCGGCTTTAAAATCGTCCAGAATAGCCTTCAAGCCGGCCAGCCACGGATGCCCCAACCCGCGAGCCGGCAGATCGGGGAAGCAGGATCGCGCGGCTGGATTTATGTATTGGATGCCGCCAGCCAGATCCACCTCGATGACCGAGTTCGGATTGAGTTCGGGGAAGGTGGCCAGCCAAGCCAATCTCTCTTCGGCCTTCTTCCTCTGGGTGCAATCAGATATGGAGAGGCGGCACTCTTGCGCGCCGCTTAAGGCCCCGGCCTCGATGGTTATATAGCGGCGCCCGTCCGCCGTCTGCAGGGGTTCCAACGCGCAAATGGAGCGGCCGGAGCCAGAGAACGTATCCTCCAGGAACGCCGTGAAGCCGGGGCGAGATTGCGGAGCCAGGAACAGGGCCCAGGGTCTGCCGATGAGGTCCGAACGCCCCAGTCCCAGCCAGGAAGCTCCGGCGAGGTTGATCTGAAGTATGGTCCCGGCGCGGTCGAGGGTCACATAGCCGGTCGGCGCGAAATCGTAGAGATCCGTGTACCTGGCCAGCAGCGTCTCGGCTTGGTCTCGCGCCTGCCGAAGCTCTTCATTCTGCGACTCCAGTTCGATCTGGTGGACCTGGAGCTCGTGCATGAGCCGGCGCGCGTCAACGCCGGAGGCCGCGTCGGCCGCCTTATCCGCGCGATTATTCACGATCCGGCCGCCTCGGTCCCGCCGCCGCCGCCCTCGGCTATGGCGCAACCGTACCATTTCACGATCGCGCCCTGGGCGTCCCGGACAGGCGATATTTGCGCCTTGAACAGCCGGTGCGCGCCGTCCTGGCGGCGAAGCCGGAACTCGCCCGCGACGGCCGCGCCGGCCGCGACGGAATCTTCCCACAGCGTCTTGAACCGGCCGCGGTCAGCCGGGTGGAGCTGGTTGAGCCAGCCGTACCCGAGAAGCTGCGGCTGCGCGACGCCGGTGAACTCCATCCACTTGCCGCAGAGGTAGTCGCAGGCCCCGTCCGGACGGCAGGTCCAAACCAGCAGCGGCAGGGACTCGAGAAAATTGAGAACCTGGGATTCGCGCTCCCTCAAGTCCGCCTCCAGCGCCTTGGTCACCGTGATGTCGATGAAGGTGATGGCGACCCCGTCGATCCGGTTTTCCTCCGTGCGATAGGGCGTGATGCGGACCTGGAACCAACGCCCCTTCGCGCTGGAAATCTGCTTCTCCGATGATACGAGGGTGCGCAGGACCTCGCGCGCGTCATCGTTGAGCCGGGGATAGATCAAGTCGCGGGATATGTCCGAAAAAGGCCGGCCCACGTCGCCGGGAATCAGCCTGATGATCTTGGTGGCCTGGGGGGTGAAGCGCCGGATGCGCAGGTCGTTGTCCAGGAACACGGTGGCGATGTCCGTGCTGTTGAGCAGGTTCTGCATGTCGTTGTTCGTCCGGGAGAGTTCGTCGAGCTTGAGCTGCATCTCGGCGTTGACCGTGTGGAGTTCCTCATTCAAGGATTGCAGTTCCTCCTTGGAGGTGGTCAGTTCCTCGTTGGTCGACTGGAGCTCCTCGTTGGTCGACTGCATCTCCTCGTTGGCGGATTTGAGTTCCTCTTGGGAGGTCTGCATCTCCTCGCGAGTGGTCTGAAGCTCGTCGCGCGCCCTGGCCAATTCCCCTTCCAGCTCATCGAGCCGCGCGCCGCGCGCAGCGGGAGGCCGGGCCGGCTCCGAGCCCTTCTTTTCAGAGGAGGGGGAAACGTCCGAGAAGACGACCAGGATCATCCCCCGCAAGGCGGCCGGCTCGGAGAGACTCTGGACGGTGATATCCACGCGCGGCGCGCCGCCGCCCAATTTCACGTTCTTGACCGTGACCGCGCCGCCCTGGCGGGTCGCCTTCTTGAAAGCGGCGGCCAGCTCGTAACGGATGCCCTCGCGCGCCATGACGAAAACGTTCCAGTTCGCCTTGCCTGCCGCGGGCTCCAAATACTTGCCCGTGCGTCCGCTGATATAGAGGATGTCTCCCAGGTCGTTGACCACGACGGCGGCCGGGCAGTAGCGCTGCAGGAGCAGCTGCTCCATCAGCGACTGAAGATTGGCCGCCGGTCTGGACGCCTGCGCCTTGGCCGCCGCCGGCACGGCTGGGGAGGAGACCGGAAAGTCCACCTGCGCGGCGCGGCTGATCCACTCGCGCCGCGCATACAGGCGCGACTTGAGGTCAAAGGGAGCGAAGAGAGTCTCGAAACTTCCGATGGTCTCGGCGTTGCCCAAGAACAGGATGCCGCCGGGATTGAGGCTGTAGTGGAACAAGGGCAGAAGTTTTTTCTGCAGTTCGGCATCCAGGTAGATGAGCAGGTTGCGGCAGGAGAGGATGTCCAGCTTGGTAAACGGCGGCTCCATGATGATGTTCTGCTGGGCGAAGACCACCATCTCCCGGATCTCATTGGAAACCCGGTAGCCGTCTCCCTGCTTGACGAAAAACCGGGACAGGCGCTCCGGCGACACGTCGGCCGCGATGTTGGCGGGGAAAACGCCCTGGCGGGCCTTGTCGATCGCGTCGGCGTCGAGGTCCGTGGCGAAGATGTGCAGAAGGGCAGCTGCCTTGGGCCTGAGCCGCTGCAAGGCCTCCTTGAACACGATGGCCAGGGAATAGGCCTCCTCTCCCGTGGAGCAGGCCGCGGTCCAGGCCCGCAGCGGCTGGCCGGCGGCGCGGCTGGCCAGCAGCGCCGGCAGCGCCTGGTCGCGCAGCCGCTCCCACGACGCCGGATCGCGAAAAAAGCTCGTCACGCCGATCATCATCTCCTTGAAGAGGATTTTCAGCTCGACGGGATTCTTGCGCAGGTACTGGACATAGGCGTCGATGCCGTCGATCTGGTGGATGCTCATGCGCCGCTCGATGCGGCGATACACCATGCTCTTCTTATAAAGGGAGAAGTCGTGTCCAGTGGAGGAACGCAGGAGTATCGCGACCTTCTCCAGGGCGCTCTGGTTCTTTTCCTCGAGGAAGGGCTTGACCCGGACCGCGGCGGGAGCGCGCCGGAAATAGGCGATGATCTTCTCGGGCAGTTCCTCGGGCAGGCCCACGATGTCGGCCAAGCCCGTCTCGATGGCGCTGCGCGGCATGCCGTCGAATTTGGCCGAGGCAGGCTCCTGAACGATAACCACTCCCTCATGTTCCTTGACAGCCTTGAGGCCCAGGGTGCCGTCGGTGCCCATGCCCGAGAGGATGACGCCGACGCTGCGTTGCCGCTGGTCCTGCGCCAGGGCCCGGAAGAAGAAGTCTATGGGCAGGCGCAGCCCGCGGGGGGCCTCCGGAGCCATGAGATGAAGAACCCCGTGCAAAATGGACATGTCCTTATTGGGCGGGATGACGTAGACGCGGTCCGGCTTGATCCTCAGGCGATCCGTGACCTGAATAACAGCCATGGAGGTGGCCCGCTGGAGGAGTTCGGGCATGATGCCTTTATGCGTGGGATCGAGGTGCTGGATGATGACGAAGGCCATGCCGCTGCGCTGCGGGACATGCTTGATGAACTTCTCCAGGGCCTCCAGCCCTCCGGCCGAAGCGCCGATGCCCACGATGGGGAAGCGCCGGTCCTTAAGCGGCGCCGCGACCGCGGGACGCTTGTCTCTCCGGGAGCCGGTCTCGGGCATATCACGATTCTTCATTTTGCGGGTTCTGAGCGGGCATTCGGCCGGCGCCTTAACGGCGAGGTCTCAATTGCGTCCGTGAGTATACCATTTGGGGCAGTTCCCCGGTGCCGACGAATTTGATCGCCGCTTGATATTCCAGGGCTAAATTATGGGCATGAGATTAAACGGAGCAGGGTGTGACTCGAAAAACTCATGATGGCCCGAAGACGCCCCATGGCGCCGCGATCCGCCATGCCGCGCCATTGGCAGCCGAGCAGTTGCGCCGGCGCGCGGAAAGCCGGCTGCGGCGCCACGGCGCCCGGGCCGACTTGCCCGGGACGCAAACCGAGGCGCGCAAGCTCCTACACGAATTGCAGGTCCATCAGATCGAGCTGGAGCTTCAAAACGAGGAACTCAGCCAGGCCCGCGCGCGGGCCGAGGCGCTGCTCAAGCGCTACGCCGACCTCTACGATTTCGCGCCGACCGGCTACGCGACCATCGGCCGCGACGGGACGATACGCCAAATCAACCTCACCGCCGCCTCCCTGCTGGGGATCGAGCGCTCACGGCTCGTCGGCAGGAGATTGGACCTATCCCTGGCTCCGTCATCCCAGCCCGTGTTCGCGGCGTTTCTAAAGAAAACGTTCGCAAGCGCGGGCCCCGAGAGTTGCGAGGCGGTGCTCCTCGGTTCAAGGACCGCGCCTCGCTTCGTGAGGATCACGGCCGGGGCCGCCCGCGGGGCCGAGGAATGCCGAATCGCGATGGAGGACATCACCGATCGCAGGCTGGCGGAGCAGGCCGCGTCCCGGGCCAACGCCGAGTGGCAGAGGACCTTCGACACGGTCCCGGACCTCATCGCGATCATCGACAACCGCCAGCGGATAACCCGCGTCAACAAGGCCTTGGCCGACCGTCTCGGCGTGCCTCCCGAGCAATGCGTCGGCCGGCCATGCCACGAGGTTCTCCATGGTCTCGACCAGCCGCCGCCCTATTGCCCGCACGCGCTCACCTGCGCCGACGGCAAGGAACACGCCGTCGAAACGCATGAAGCGCGCCTGATGGGGGACTTCTCGATCTCCGTCTCATCCATCAAAGACGAACGGGGAGCGGTGGTCGGCTGCGTCCACGTCGCGCGGGATGTCACCGAGAGCAAACGGGCGCAGACGCAACTCCAAGAGGCCGGAAAAATGCGCTCGGGCCTCATCTCTCTCATCAATCACGAATACGCCAATGCGCTGACCAACATGAAGCTGGCGCTGACCCTGATCCAAGGGGAGGAAACGACGCCACCCGACGGGGCCCGAAGCCATGCCTGCGAGGTCCTGGAGAGGTCGATCGAGAATCTGCGGGGCTATACCACGAACTTCCTGAACCTGCACAGGCTGGAATCGGGCAAGTTCGAGCTCAATCTCCGGCCCACGACCGTCAGGGACGTGGTATCGAACGCCTTGGTCTCCTTGCGGCCGCTCGCCCAGGCCAAAGAGCTCCGGATCAGCCTCCAAACGGGATTCCCGGACGGGCCGCCGGCAGCGGTCCGCGCCGACCCGGAATGCTTATCCGTCATCATCAACAACCTGGTGACCAACGCCATCAAGTACACCTCCCCGGGAGGCGCCGTCACCGTCAGCGTCGACCCGGAGGGCAAGCCGGCCTCCGAAATTCTGGTCTCGGTCCAAGACAACGGCATCGGAATATCCAAGGACGAGTTGGAGCGGATCAAGTCGGGATTCTACCGCACGCCGAAGAGCCGCGGGCTCGCCCGGGGCTTCGGCGTCGGCCTCATGATCGTCAATCAGCTCCTGGAAAAACACGGCTCCCGCCTGGACATAGCGAGCGAGCCCGGCAAGGGTTCCCGATTCTCTTTCCGCCTGCCCATCTGGCAGGAGAACTGAACAAATCCCGCGCCCAGGTTGACGGCCGTCCGCCTGGATCAAGTCTTCATGCCGGGACCAGGAATTGCTTCCTCACTTTCGCCGCGATCTGATTGTCGGTCATCTTGTCGGCCGTCTCCACGGCGACGACGCGTCCGCCAAGCTTGTCTTTCTCCAGGCGCTTTTTCAGCTCGCCCTTGGCTTCGCCGGGACCGAATATGAAGATGGCGGGCTCCTCGCGAAGGCAGGAAACCACCTTTTCGAAGTAGACGGCGAGATGCCCCATGAAAACGGTCTCGCGCATGTCATCCGCCGGCGCCTGCTGCGGTCCGTACTGGGTCTGGGAACGCTCGCCGCCGAGCGGGCGCAGTTGTTTCTCGACGTTCGACCTGATCTCTACAAGCGCCTGCTCTTCGTCCGAGATGAACACGATCACGGCCTTTCTGTGGTCTATCCACAAGCCCGCTCCCCTTTTCATGGCTGCCTCCAGCCCGGCATCACCCGCGTCAATATACTATACGGGCAAATTATCAATAAAACATCATCTTTTTCAGCGGGGGTCGATTGGAGAGATACAGCCTAATTGCGGCGCGACACAAGAAACAGCAGGCCCGCCATAAAGACCCCGAGCGCTCCGAGCGCGCGCAGGGACCCGATCTCCCGCACCACGGGCATGATCCCGCTGCGGCGGAGAAACCGGGCGAAAGGCGAGGCCCGGCGGCGCGCGACGGGCCGGCTGCACGCCGCGGACAGAAGTCCCTCCCGGTCCGGAAACAGCAAAGTCATATCCGCCGACGCAAGCAGCGCGCGCGCCTCCTGCAGGGGACGTTCATAGGAGGGCTCCAAGAACGCGGCCTGCCGCAAGGCTTCGAGCGCGCCGTCCCGGTCGCCTTGGCCGGCTAGAGCGTGGGCCCGGTTGAAGTAGGCGTAAGCGTCCCGGGAGTCGATCCTCAGCGCCTCATTGGCGGCGGCGAGCGCCCCGGCATAATCTTTCGCCCGGTTCGAGATCATCGATTTCGTATCGAGCGAGGCGCTGCTGTGCGGCAAAATCATCAGACTCCGGTTGATGTCCTGCAAGGCGTCCGCATAATGCCGGCCGTCGGCCTCGACTATCGCGCGCAGATTCAAGGCTTGCGCGTTCATCGGGTCAAGGGCGATCGCCCGGTTCAACTCTCCTATCGCCTTGAGAGGATCCCCCGATCGGATCGCGGCCTGGGCCCGCCCGGCGAGGTCGGCGGATTGGGGGGCATTTTGAGCGCGGGCCGCGGGCAGGGCGCCAGAAGCCGGGACCGGCTCGGTCGGGGCCGCGATATCTTCCGATATCTCCGCGGCCGCGGAGGCGGCGGCCGCCAGCGGGCCGGGAGCGCGGGGCGCGCGGCTGCCGGACAAGGCGAGGACGGCCCGGGCCTGCTGGTTGCCCGGGTCCAGCCGCAGCGCCGCCGCGGCAGCCCGCGCGGCCGCGGCATAACGGCCCTGAGCATAAGCGGCGGCGGCGAGCAGCGAGTGGGCTTCGGAATTGCCCGGCTCCTCCGCGATCGCTTGGCGGGCCTGAGCGGCCGCGGCGGCCGCGTCCCCCTGCTGCAGGTCCGCGCCGCCGGCATCGACATGCGAATATGAGTCGTCGGTCTGGCCCGTGAACAGGCCGGCGCTCGGCTGTCCCGGGCGGGCCCGTCTGACGGCCTTCACCGCGGCCTGGAAAGCCGCGTAGAACGCGGGCGACATTTCGTGCGCTATCGCGCGGAATTCCATCTTCAGCCGATCGGCTTTTTTTACCTCGCGGCGAAGTTGTTCCCGAGACACGTTCGGATTCTTGCCGTCCCGGGTCTTTCTCGCCCAGGCCACCTCATATCTGATGAACGCGTCGAAAACCGGCCGGGCCACGGCGATCCGGCCGTCGCCGTCGGGATCGGCGAACGCGTTCTGGATGCTGTTTATGAAAATATCGAGGAACCGCTCGTCTTCGCCGCGTCTCTCCAGGTATTTTTTCAACTGGGCAAGGCCTTGGCGGAACTGGTCCTCCGTCATCTCCTGGCCGGCCGCTTGGCCGCTCGCCACGACGCCGCCGGCCGCAGCGGGCGCGGCCCGGACCTCGGCGCCCAGGCACGCCAGAAGGATCGTCAGCGACAACATCATTCTCGTCATCTATTCCGGCCTCGTGTTTTCCGGTCCATAGGACAGCAAGCCCGCGGCGATCGCCTCGGCCATCCTTTTCTGACCCCGCGGGGTCTTGATGAACTCCGCCTCGGATATCCTGTTCAGCGTCACCATCTCGATGGTAATGGTAGGGACCTTGGAGAAAATGGAGGCCGTCAAGGCGCCTTGCCAGCCTCCGACGTAGGTCTTGGAATCTCCCTTGACGCCCAAGGCGTTGAGCCGGCCCTTGAGGCGTTTCTTCATGCCCGCCTCGACCGCTTCGGCCAAGCATCGGCTCGAGCGCCGGATTTCCTCATCGGGTCCGACGAAGCCGATATCGGGCTCGTTGCCGGAGACGCCGGCATATTTTCCCTCGCGGTCCGGGTAATACACGGCGAAGCCCTTTTGATCCGGACTGTCGTCGCAGTGCAGGTGAACCGCCAGCGCCGCCGCGCCCGGATTTTCCGCCAGATAGTCCGCGGCCGCCTTGTTGATCATGACGGCCCGGTCCCTGTTGTCGACCAGCTCCTCCTCCAGGGACTTCGTCATCATCACGTCGGCGCCCCCGGCTTTGAGAACGTCGCGAAGCCTGAGCGCCACGAGCCAGTTGATGTGCGCCTCGGTGGTGCCGTTAAGCGGCTTGTCGCCGCGGCTGAAAAGGGAAGGATGTCCGGGGTCGATGCATATCAGCCGTTTGCGACCGGCCCCAGCCGAGACTTCGGGCCCCGTCAGCCGGGCGTTTCTATAAGGCGCCAATTGTACGGCCAATTCCGAGGACTGGCTCTCGCTCAGCGGCTGCCAGTCCGAGGCTGGCTGCCCGTTGTCGGCCAGCCCGTCGCGCAAAGCCTCGCCGACGGCCAGGGAGATAAGAGGACAGCGCCGATGCAGGACAACGCCGGCCGAGCCGGCGATGACAAAGACGGCGGCCGCCGCGAAGCCTATGATTTTTTTCATGAGGGCGGCATAAGAGCCGGATATTAGAAGGATAGCCTCGGTTTCCGGTTCTGTCAATGCCGCTGTTCGACCGTCTCCTCGACTCTCGGCCACAAAATGCGACTTTAAGTCTTGTATTGCAAGCGGCTTTATATTACAATTCTTATATGACATATTATCTTGGAGTCGCTATGTCAATTTGTTGGAAATAATTTTATCTATAGAGGGATGTGGCGACCCCAAGAAGAGCGCGGGAGGCTGAGGTTGTCGAAAGAACAGAGGCTTGAGACGCCGCATTTTAAACGGGGCAGGACAAACCCTAATAAGGGCGCAAAGCATCCGGCTCGGCGGGGCTTGGTCCGGGCCGCAACCCGGGGCGATGACCGGATCTTCCCCATAGTGGGGATCGGGGCTTCCGCCGGCGGTTTGCAGGCGTTTACGCAGCTCTTAAGTTCTCTCCCGATCAATCCCGGCATGGGTTTCGTGCTGTTCCCTCATCTGGCTCCCAAATACGAGAGCCATTTGACCGAGATCCTTTCTCGCACCACCAAGCTTCCAATACGCGCCGTGCGAGGCGGCGAGATGGTCTTGCCCGACCGTGTCTACATCGTCCCTCCCAACCGGGAGATGGTCATCAAAGGCGGAGTTCTGCGCCTGCGCGCCAAGTCCGGACGCCGCAATCCCATTGACGGTTTCTTCAGCTCACTGGCAAAGGATCAGGGAGATAGGGCGATCGGGGTCCTTTTGTCCGGGGAAGGTTCGGACGGCACGAAAGGATTGCAAGCCATCAAGGCCGGCGGCGGCGTTACTTTCGCTCAGGATGAGAAGACGGCGATGCACCTGCGTATGCCGCAATCGGCCGCGCAATCCGGCTGCGTGGACTTCGTCCTTTCCCCCGTGGAGATCGCCAAAAGGTTGGGCTACCGGCGGGACAGCGCCGGACCATGCCGGGCCCGGATCGTGAAGCCGGGCTGGCCCGCAACCCATAGAGACGAATCTCTCAAGAGGGTTCTGTCTCTCCTGGAGGCATCAAAGGGCGTCGAGTTCGATCTCTACAAAAAAAGCATGCTGCTGCGGCGCATTCTCAGACGCATGGCTCTGAGGCGGATCGTCCATCTTGAGAGTTACGTTGGCGAACTTGAGAAGGACCCCGTGGAGTTGGAGGCGCTTTATCGGGACGTCCTCATATCCGTCACCTCTTTTTTCCGTGAACCGGACACCTTCAGGGTCTTGAAGAGCAAAGTCTACCCTCAGTTCCTCAAGCGCGGGTTATCGAGGCCTATCCGCATCTGGATTCCCGGCTGCGCCGCGGGCCAGGAGGCCTATTCCCATGCCATCAACCTCATTGAATTCCTGGACACCAGGGCCGCGGACATCCCCTTTCAAATATTCGCCACGGATGTGAATGCCTCCGCGATCATAAAAGCCCGTGTGGGACTTTTCCCCAAGGAAATCCAATCCGAGATGCCGCCCGGGCGGCTGCGACGCTTTTTCATCGAAACGGCGGACGGCTACCAAATAGCGCCGGCTATCCGCGAGCGTTGCGTCTTCGCCCGTCAGAACCTGGTACAGGACCCTCCTTTTTCCAACATGGACTTGATCAGCTGCCGCAATCTGCTGATCTACCTGGGGCCGATCCTGCAAGAAAAGGCGCTGCGGATATTTCATTACTCCCTGAGGCCCGGGGGCGTTCTCATGCTGGGCCGTTCGGAGACCGTGGGGGATATGTCCGAGAAATTTTCACCTCTGGATGCCAAGCGCAAGCTTTATTCCAAGCGGACGTCGTCTTCACAGACGGGCTTGGACGTCGTTGTGCCCAGCCGTTTATCGGAAACAGGGCCTGTTCCCGTCGGGGAACAGGGCGATCTGGCGGCGGACAGCCTGAACGTGGATGCGGCCGATCATCAAGGAGGGCTGGCGGACATCTTGCCGGCCCGGTTCTTTCCTAACGGCGTCATCGTCAACGGGGACCTGGAAATTCTCCAATTCTTGGGAGACACCACCGCATATCTGCGGCCGATGCCGGGCAAGCCGAGCCTGAATCTGCGCCGGATGGCTTCAGGTGAGCTGCTCCTGGAACTGCGGGCGGCGATCTACATGGCGAAAAAGTCGGGGAGCATGGTGCGCAAAGTGGCGGCGCCTTCCCGTCCAACGGCCCGGCGCGGGCGGGTCCAATTCGAAGTGATCCCCATGACAGCCTCCAGATTCCATAAGAATCATTTTTTGGTCCTCTTCGAGGAGGCCGCCCCGGCGGAACCCGATAAGGTGGGCGGCCGTCAGGCTCGGTTCGGGTCCAACAACGCCCGGGTCGTCCAGCTCAAAGAGGATCTGGCCGTCTCCGACGAGCATCTGAAATCCATCATCGCGGAACAGGAGTCCACCAACTCCCAGCTCAAGTCCGCCAATGAAGAGCTTCTCTCCGGCAATGAGGAGCTGCAAAGCATCAATGAGGAGTTCGAGACCGCCAAGGAGGAGCTCGAGTCCACCAACGAGGAGCTGATCGCGTCGAATGAGGAGGTCCGGCAAGGCAATGAGAGCCTTCGCCGCACCAACAATGATCTGACCAACCTCCTGGCGAACGCAGATATCCCCATCATCCTGCTGGGGCCGGATATGAACATCCGTCTTCTCACCCCGGCCGCGGAGAGGGAACTCCGCATCCCCCGTGCCGAGGTCGGGCGCTCCATACTGCGCAGCCGGCTCCTGTCCCACGTCCCGGAGCTGGAGGGGATGCTCAGGAAAGTGATCAGGACCGCCGATGTCGAAGGACGGCAGGTCCGGCATAACGGGCGCTGGTATCATCTTTGGATAAGGCCTTACCGGACCGAGGTCGGCGAGGCCGAAGGCACGGTGCTCGCCTTGTTTGATATCGATGAAAGCAAGCGGACCGAGAGGGAGCTGAGATGGCTGCATGCGCGCGTCGTGTCGGCCCAGGAGATGGAGCGCAAGCGCCTCTCCCGCGAACTCCATGACGGCATCGGCCAGATGCTCTCCGGCGTAAAATTCAGGCTGCAATCCCTGCCGGGGGAGATGGGCAGCCTTCCGAAGAAGGCCCTCGAGAAGATCTCCAGCGTGACGCAAGTCCTGGATCGCGCCATCGCGGAGATCCGCCGAGTCTCCCAGGACATGATGCCCTCCGAGCTGAAAGATCTCGGACTGCAGCCGGCCCTGCATGCCCTTTGCCGCGAGTTCAAGAAGCGCTTGGGCATCCCCGTGCGGTTTCGTAGCGCGGGCGCTCCAAGGCTCGTCGATCCGGATCTGGCGCTGGCCGTTTTCCGCATCGCTCAAGAGGCGCTCCAGAACGTCGGCAAGCATTCCCGCGCGACGCGAGTGGCGATGTCCCTCTCGCGAACGGGTCGCGCGCTCAAGTTGGTCGTCAGCGACAACGGCTGCGGCTGTTCGGACGACCGGATGCGGATGAGAGGGCGGCGGGGGGGGCTGGTCAATATCCGGGAGCGGGCCGCGTCGGTCGGGGGCGCCGCGGATTTTTATTCCAAGTTGGGGCAGGGGACCAGGCTCGTCGTTCGAGCCCCCTTGGACGGCGCAGGCCAGAATAATAGATGAAAGGCGGGAATTCGTCCGGGATCAAGGTGTTTTTGGTGGACGACCATCCTATCGTGAGGGAAGGAGTGCGCTCCTATCTGTCCAGCCAAGGTTCGATCGTGGTGGTCGGGGAGGCTTCTGACGGCAATGAGGCCCTGCGCAAGGCCAAGAAGCTCTCGCCCGACGTCATCGTCCTGGACGTCAACCTTCCATCCCTGGACGGCGGGGAACTGGCGAAGCGCCTGCGCCAAGTCGTTCCCAAGGCCAAGCTTCTGGCCTTCAGCATCCACGACACCAAGGAATATGTGGTGAGGATGGCCCGGTGCGGCGTGCACGGATATGTCATGAAAGACGAGCCGCCGGAACATCTTCTCGATGTCATCAGGCATGTTTTTAATAACGGCCTGCATTTCCCTTCCGACATGACTGACGCTATCCTGGCTCCCGACATGAAGCCTTGCGCGGGCGAAGCCGGCGCCGCCGCATTGACCGACCGGGAAAGGCAAGTGCTCCGCCTTTTGGCCGATGGATTGGCCAATAAGGAAGTCGCGCGCAAGCTGGGCATCAGCGTCCGGACGGCGGAAACCCATCGGGAGCATTTGTCGCGCAAGCTTAAAATCGGCACGGTCGCCGGCCTCACCAAGTATGCCATCCACCACGGGCTGACTTCGCTCAAATAGCTCCTCTCGCCGGCGCCCGACTCGTTGACTCCGGAATTATACCGCCCGGCCTTCGTATAATTCCGCATTGGCGCGATAACGGTTAGGGGGTAAAATTTAAAAAGCGCATGCACGCATATGCGCAAGCAGTTGATATGGAGGAGATGCCAATGAGGAAAACACACGCAATGAGGGAACCGGTTGCCGTGGCGGAGATCACGATGGATTATCCTCAAGAGAGGGAGCGTGTCACGAGCCCGGATTATACGTTCCGCATCGAGGCGAAAGGGGCGAGCCGGGTGGAGATATCGATCGATCAGAATGAATGGCAGCCTTGCCGTCAGGCCGAAGGCTATTGGTGGTATGACTGGTCAGGCTATATGTCGGGGAAGCACCAGGCAATCTCCAGGATCCAGCCGCAGAATGACGGCCAGAAAGCCACATCCCGGACAATCCGTTTCCAGGTGGAATTGCCCTAGGACGCACGGAAGCGGCAGATGCCGTTGGGCAGTCGTTCGGACAAATCGCGCCCCCATGCGGTCGGAGGAGGAGCTTGATATGTTGTATGACTTTCTGTCCAACCATCGAGAGTTGATACTGGCCTTGACCAGGCAAAAGACCGCGGATATATCGGAGGCGAGGCCGAACTCCGAAGTCCTGGAACGAGGGCTGCCTGTTTTCTACGAATACCTCATCTCCGCGTTGAGGGCTGAGAAAGGCCCGCGGCAGAAGGATCGTCCCCAGGCCGATTTACTGGCGACCTCCGAACATGGCAAGGAACTTTCCCGGCTTGGATACACCGTGTCGCAGGTCGTACACGGCTATGGCGCCATTTGCCAGGCGATCACTGAAACGGCGGAAACCATGGGTATCGGGTTCGGCGCCAGGGAGTTCAGCGTGCTCAATCTCTGCCTGGACAAGGCCATCGCCGAGGCGGTCACGGAATTTGAAAAAGTCCGCATTGTTCAATCCGGCGTCGACGAGATCAAGCGGTTGGGGTTTTTGGCGCATGAGTTGCGCAACGCCCTTTCCAGCGCCAGCCTGGCCTACTGCCTGATCAAGCAGGGCACTGTCGGCGTCCAGGGCAGCACCGGCAAGGTTATGGAAAGAAACCTGGGCCGCATGCGCGATTTGATCGACGGCGCGTTGGCCGAGGTGCGGCTCAACAGCGAGCCGCTTCTGGATCGACATCCCTTGCGCGTCATCGACGTGGCCCAGGAGGTCGAAGCCGGGGCGGCCTTGGCGTGCCGCTCCAGAGGCATCGTCCTGTCCGTGCATGTGGATCCCGCGCTCAAGGTCAACGCCGATCGCCCATGCCTCATATCCGCGGTGGCGAACTTGGTGCAAAACGCGATGAAATTCACCAAACCCGGAACATCGGTATCGTTGAGCAGCCGCGAGGATGGCAAGTCCGTCATGCTCGACGTGGAAGATTGCTGCGGCGGACTGCCGGAAGGCTATGCCTCGGAACTCTTCAAGCCCTTCACTCAGAAAGGCGCCGACCGTACGGGATGTGGGCTTGGCCTGGCGATCAGCCGTCGCGCCATCGTGCGCAATGAAGGCGACATCGCGGTCCGCAATATCCCGGGAAAGGGGTGCGTCTTCTCCATATCGCTGCCGAAGCTGTCCGGCGGCAGGGCGCCTGCCCTTGAGAATCCGGATTCCAGACCGTGAAGGGTGGCCTTGAAAAGGCCGTACTTGGCAGGCAGAGGTGTCATGACGCTGAAAGCTTTAGTCGTTGACGATGACCGGGCCATCCTTGGGATGGTCAAGCGCTATCTGGCCGCCGGCGGAATGTCCTGCGTGGTCACGGATAACGGCTCCGAAGCGCTCATGTTGGTCCGGGAATCCCGCCCCGACATCATCCTGGTGGACGCCGAGATGCCCGGCCTGGACGGCCCAGCCGTCTGCCGGGTCATAAAGAAGGAGGCCGCCACCCGGGCCATCCCGGTCATCATCATGTCCGGCTCCCGCATCGACGAGAAAGAAATCCTGGCGGGCTTCCAGGGAGGCGCGGATGACTACGTGCTAAAGCCCTTCTCCTTGGCCGTGCTGATGGCGCGCATCCAGGCCGTGCTGCGACGCTATAAGACTTCGGAGCAGTCCGGGGAGAAGCTCAAACGGTTCGGCATCGAGCTCGACCCGGCCGGACGCACGGTCAAGGTCAACGGCAAGGGCGTATCCATGACGCGCAAGGAGTTCGATCTGCTGACGACTCTCTTAAGCAAGTCCGGCCGGGCTCTGAGCATCCCGTACCTTCTGGAAACCGTCTGGGGCTATGACCCTGGCGACTACAACGACCCGGGCACGGTCGAGGTCCATATCTGCCACCTTCGCAAGAAGCTGGGCCCGAAGCTCGCCAAGCGTCTCGTGGCCGTGATCGGCCACGGTTACAAATTCGATGGCTGAGCCGCGTCTCGGAAATCGGATCAGGAGCGATCTTTGATTCTTCGAACTGGGAGGCTGTGTCATGGAAGCCGGTAAAAAGAATACTCCTTCAGCAGAGACTGATTGCGGCAGAAAAAACCGCGGCAAACCGTGGCCGGTTGTGAAAGACTCCCTCCGTGATTCAGGGACCGAAGTCCTAGGCTCGTTGCCTTGGGGCACGCACTTCTGCCAGTTCTATGAATCCAAGGAGGACCTTCTCGATATCCTGGTGCCCTATTTTGTGGCCGGTCTGAAAAGCAACGAATTGTGCCTATGGCTTACATCCGCTCCTTTGGTGTCCATGGAAGCCGAGCGAGCGCTGTCCGAGGCCGTGCCTGACCTGGAGGAACGCCGGCGGCGGGGACAGATCGAAATCCTTGGCTACGAGCAGTGGTCCGCCAAGTCCGGACGCTTCGAGGCGAATGCGGTGATCAACGGGTGGGTCAAGAAGAAGGCCTGGGGGCTGGCTAAGGGCTACGCCGGTCTGCGCCTGACCATCAACACTTCCTGGCTGCAGGGCCGAGACTGGAGCGCCTTTCTGGATCAGGAGCGCACGGTGGATGGCATGATCGGGGAGCACCGGATCATGGCTGCCTGCACGTACTCTCTCGAGAAATGCGCCTTGCCCGACATCATCGAGGTGCTCGATACTCATGAATTCGCTCTGATTAAAAGTCGCGGCGCGTGGCTCAATATCCATGGCGGCCGCAAGAAGACCGAGGCGGCTCTATGCAAGAGCGATGCCAGATATCGCGTGCTCTTTGAAGCCAGCACCGATGGAATCCTGATCGCCGACCTTGCAACCAGGATGTTCAGGTACGCGAACCCCGCCATATGTCGATTGCTTGGATATAGCGAGAAGGAATTGAAAATGCTGGGCCTGACGGATATCCATCCAAAAGACGTTTTACCCTCCGGCATAGCCGAGCTCAACGCCCAGGCCCGCGGAGACAAGACTCTTGCGCATGCCCTTCCTTGCCTCAGGAAAGACGGGACGATCTTCTATGCCGATGTCAGCGCGGGCAGCATTACCATCGATGACCGGGAGTGCAGCTTCGGCATATTCCGGGATATCACCGAGCGCAAGCGGGCAGAGGAGGAGCGCGAGAAGATGCAGGCCCAACTCCGGCACTCCCACAAGATGGAGGTCGTGGGGCGCCTGGCCGGAGGCGTGGCCCATGACTTTAACAACCTTCTGACCGTGATCCTCGGCAACTGCAGCTTCCTCCTAACCGAGATCCCAAAAAACGATCCTAGGCACGCGGAAGTGGAACAGATACGCAGCACCGGCGAACGCGCCGCCAACCTAACGAGGCAACTCTTGGCATTCAGCCGCAAGCAGATCATGCAGCCTAAGGTGCTTGACCTCAACGCCGGGTTGAAGGACATGGAGAAACTTCTTCGGCGGCTCATCGGCGAGGACGTAAACCTCACGGTCTGCTGCGCCAAGGACTTGGCCCTGGTCAAGGCGGATCCCGGGCAGATGGAGCAGGTCGTCATGAACCTGGCGCTCAATGCGCGTGACGCCATGCCAAAGGGCGGACATCTTGGCATCGAAACAAACAATGTCGACATCGCGGAAATTTGCTCCCTCAATCATGATGCCGTGATGCCGCCGGGCCGCTATGTCCTCCTAACGGTGCGCGACACCGGCGCAGGCATGAACTCGGAAGTCCTGGAACACACCTTCGAGCCATTCTTCACCACTAAGGAACTCGGCAGGGGCACGGGTCTGGGCCTCGCCACCGTTTACGGCATCGTCAAGCAGAGTTGCGGGTTCATTGACGTCCAAAGCGAGCCTGGCCGGGGCGCTACCTTCAAGATTTTCCTGCCGGCGGTCGCAGCCGCGTCCCCGGAAGGAAAAGGAGAAGAAGAAGAAAAACGGCGAGTGGAAAAAGGCCGCTACACGATCCTATTGATCGAAGACGACGTGACCGTGCGGCGGATGGCCCGCAAGATGCTCGATGGCGCGGGTTACGCGGTCTTGGAGGCCGGGTCCGCGCGGGAAGCCCTGGCGCATTCGGATAAGGATTTCGACTTGGTGTTGACGGACATCGTCCTGCCGGACATGCCTGGGGTGGAACTGGCGGCCAATTTAATGAAGGACAGGCCGCGGCTCGATGCCATCTACATGTCCGGCTACACCGATAATCCGGATATCCGCGACATCCTGTCCCGGCCCGAGAACCGCTTCCTGCAAAAACCTTTCACCGCCAAGGCCTTGCTGGATAAGGTGCAGGAAGCATTGGCGTAAGGCCCCACCCCGCTTCGGCTGCATACATCAATCCAGCATCTTCTTAAAACCGTTTCCATAAGACATCCAAGACTTCACCTGTCGCATGTTGCCCTGCCAGCGCCCCGGCCGCCTGAGCGGCCGCGAGCGCCGCGCTTCTCGGGTCCAACCCCAGGGCTGAGGATTCCTGGGAGGTCTCCCAAACCACGGTCTGGGTTTTGGGTTCCAGGACGCGCAGACTGACCTGCGCCCGCGCCGAATGGAAAGACCCGAGCCGGGAATCAAGGATCGGGACGGCGGCGGCATCTCCTTGCAGCAGCCAGGAATCCGGCCCAGTCGAGTCATCGCTTAAGTCGAAGCCCCGCGCCAAGAGTTCCTTGCGGATCGCGGCCGCGGCCGCGGCGCCCAGGTCTTCATCGCGGAGGCCCAAGCCCGTGACCGTCAGGGCAAAGCGCGCCTCCGCCGGAAGAGGGCCCGCGGGCCGGGACGGCTCTTCCGGACGGATAAAGGCCCTGATGCGGATCTTGAAAAAGCCTCCTTCTTTCCTCTCATCGAGCACGTCGGTGCGGCTCACGAAGCCGCGGACTTCAGTGATCACTTTCTGGCGCACGGTCATGGCATCCCGGACGTGGATCAGAGAAGCCACCGCCGTTCCCGAGACCTGCTCAACGGCCTTGCGCTGCGCGTCGGCCAGGGCGCGGCGCCTGGTCCCGGATGAATCCCTGGCGTCAATGGGCGCCCAGCCCTCGGCCGCGACAAGTATTTCGCGAGAACTCCCCGGGGGCAAACCGGCGCAGCCGGCCCACAGTCCGGCGGCCCCAATCAGGACGACCGCCCGCAGGGTGGTCATCAGAATTTTACTCCCATGAGCCTGGCCAGCTTCTTTTTCGACAGCCGCAGCGTCACCACGCAGCCGTTGTCCGATGTGAATTCGGACTTGAGGACCTCGGCGCCACGAATGACTTCTTGGATACGGGTCTCCAAGCTCGAATCCTTTTCCAGCGCCCGCTCCACCCGGATGCCGCCGGAGAGTTCCACTCCCTTGACCATGGAGAGGAGTTCATACTGAGCCTTCACGATGGCGGCGTCCCGCGCCAGGGACTTGCGTTGTGTCTCGGTGGGCAGGGCCGGGTCCGAGGCGCCTATGCCGATGGCCTCTATATAGTCGCGGTGCTCCGGCGTCTGGTCCAGGGTGGCGGGCACACGTCCTTGCCTGACGCGGGAAGTCACGCCCCCGCATCCGGTCAGCAGCACGGCTAGGACTAGGCCGGCGAATTTCCCGTACTCCATGACAGCCTCCTTGCTTCGATTACGATCCGAGCATTGCGCGCGCCGCTTAAGGCGCGGTTAAATCCTCCGCTCCGGCCTCCGGTCGAGGGTGAAACGGCTGAGCCTATCCGTTGCGCGGGATTTGCAGTCTCATATCCCGCATCTCCGGTGCAGGGCAAACGCCCGCTTGTCCATGGCCACGAAGAGACCCACTTCGGTTATGGTCAGCGCCGGAATAGCGTCCTGGCGGTACCAAAATGTCATCCGGTCGTAAAATTTCTTCTTGAGCTGCGGATCCGTTATGATGGAGCCCGGGTTGTACTTGAGGTCCCTGGCCAAGAGACCCTTCTTTAGCCGCAGGGCCCAGTAGCGGGCCTTGAGCTCGAGGATATTGCTCTCCATCCGGTCCACGCGATCGGCCGCCCCGGCGCAGTCATCCTCAGCGACCGAGTCGCGAAAGGCGCCTGCGTCATCGGAAAAAAAGCGGGGGACACCCACGAAGAAGTCCGTCGGCGGTTCCACCGTCATCTCCGGAGCCGGGACAAAGACCAGCCCCGGCCCATCGAACCATTCTCGCGGCGCTTCCCTCTCGCAGGCCGCGACGATGAGCCCGGTCTCCAAGTTGATGAGCCGGGCGTTGATGAGGACCCGAGACCCCAAGGTCACGAAGCTGCCGCTGACGATGCCGTCCACTGACAAGACCGCGCCGAGCTTCTTGAGCGTCCCTTGGTCGATAAGGCCGGTCTTGGCCAGGCTGTGCTCGTCCAAAAGCTTGCCGATGAGGGAGCGCTCCACGGTCTGAACACGTCCCGTCCGCACGAGCTGGGTGGTGAGCTTCTCCGCGATGGCCCGGCCGTCCTTGGGGCTGCTCGAGTCGGCCGGCTCGAATGGGATGACAGCGACCCGGATGATGCCCGAGCCGTGGGCCGCTCGGGAGAGCTCCTTGGCCATGCTCTTGAAGCCCCCGGCCGAGGCGGCGCCATAAAGGAAGAAGGCCGCGGCCAAGGCCCCCAGGACGCGGGCGCGGCGATTGCCGCAGTCGTGGGCCGATTGCCGCAGACTCTCCGTCGCCGTCGTCATCATGTCATCCATGCCCATAGTCTAGCCCTTGGGCGATATGCCTTCCTGACGCGCGGCTTAATCCGGCATTAAGTCGAGGCTCATCCGGATTAAGAGTCTCTTAAGCGCGCCGCAACCTTCGCATCAGCCCGGCCTGCAACACTATGGTCATGGATAAAATGGATGTCGCGGCGGACGACGAGGCAATGCGTCCTTTGCCGCGGTTCCCAACGGCCCGGATAATGGTCGCGGAGGACGAGGGGACCGTGCGCGATCTGTGCGTCCGGATACTGCGCGGCTTGGGCTGCGATGTCCAGAGCGCGGAAAACGGCGAAGCGGCCCTGGCCATGCTCGGACGCGGACGCTTCGACTTGGTCTTGACGGACATCTCCATGCCCGGGCAGGTGGACGGGGTGCGCCTCTGCTGGGAGGTCAAGTCGCGCTCTCCCTCGACGGACGTCATCATCATGACCGCCTATCCCACCTTGGAAAGCGCTGTTGCCACGCTTAGGAAGGGCGCCTACGACTACCTGGCCAAGCCGTTCACGCCTGAGGTTCTCGAGGCCGCGGTGTCCCGCTGCCTCGAGAAGCGCCGGCTCTGCGCGGAGCTCGACCGCGAGCAGGCCCTGCGCCGGGAGCTGGAGGCGGCTTACGGGGAGCTGCAGAAGCTCGAACGCCTCAAGGAGGCGTTCCTGAACCGGCTCCACCACGAGCTGCGCACGCCGCTCGCCGTCGTGCTCATGGCCCAGGAGGCCTGCGAGAACGAGGCGACCACGCCCGAGGAACTCAAGAAGTTCCGGAAGATGATGAGCGCGCATCTGGGCAGGCTGCGAGGACTCCTGGATGACCTGTCCCTCTATTCCCGAATGTGCACCCGGAACCCGCGGCCGAAGCGCTTGGCAGCGCGGGCGCCGGAGATCATCGCCGGGCTCGTGGCCCGCTACCGCCCCCTTTGGGAGGAGAAGGAACTCAAGGTCGATGTTTCCTTCAGCGAGCGATTTCCGACCCTGCAGGCGGACCCCGGCCTTCTGGAGACCGCCTTGAAGCACCTGTTGTTCAACGCCATCTATTTCAACCGCCCGGGCGGAAGCGTCACCGTGCGCGGCGAGGTTTGCGCGCAGGAGGCCCGGATCTCGTTTCGCGACACGGGCATCGGCATCCCGGCGGAGAACCTCCCAAAGCTGGGAGACGGGTTCTACCAGGCTGCCGGGTTCCTGACCCGCCAGGTGGGCGGCTTAGGGCTGGGGCTGGCCATCGTTCGGCGCATCGCCGAGTCGCATGGCGGCTCGGTCTCCGTGCGCAGCGAGGATGGGAAAGGAAGCGAGTTTATCCTGGCCCTGCCCGCGGCCGGCCGCGCCAAGCGGTCCGGGCTCGGCCTGCCAGACGCACGGCGTTGCCTGGACAAACGCAACCTTTCCAAAGAACTCGCCAGGGAAAAGGCTCTTCGTGCCGAGTTGGATCGGGCCTACATCGAACTCTCGACGATGGAACGCGTGCGCGAAACCTTCGGGCAGTTTGTCACTCCGGAGGTGGCGCGCTTCGTGCTGGCAAATCCAAATAGCGTCCGCGACGGGAGAGCAGAAGGTCCTTGACGGTGCTCTTCGCGGATGTTCGAAGTTTCTCGCCTTTTGCGGGAAAAGTCCCGCCGCAACAAGCAGTGTCCGCGCTCAATAAAATTTTCTCCTGTATCATCAAGGCCATACAGTCCGAGGGCGGGATACTCAACAAGTTCATGGGGGACGGCATGATGGCTCTTTTTGGCGCTCCCGCGCCCTTGGACCATCACGGTATTGCCGCAAGCAGGGCCGCCGTCAAAGCCATGCAGGCAATAGAATCGCTGGCTCGCGCCAGGCAAGAGAAGGGCCTGATCCCGCTCGGGTCGGGATGGGGATCAATACGGGAGAGATGGTGGCCGGTTGCCTGGAGACTGCCGAGCGGACGGAATACACCGTCATCGAAGATGCCGTCAGCATCGCCTCACGCTTGGAAGAGATCGCCAAACCGGATCAAATATTAGTCGGACCTGAAACCGCCAAATTGCTCAAAGACGCCTTCGAGCTAAGAGATCATGGCGTGGCAAGTCTTTCCGGCGTTTCTCAGCATGTCCGCGTGGAAGAAATCGTCGTTTCAATATAAAGCAGACGCCCCTGTTCATCTAAACCCTTCTTTAGACGGGCTTAAGCGGCACGAAAGCGGCTTCTGTTATCCTTGGAGTATGAAACTAGAAACTGGAAGCTTTATCGGCCCGGCTGTTTTGGAGAAGGATTGTTGCGTCCCGGGGCTCATCATACCGTCCCGGCCGTTGACCCCCATTGATCTCGACCCAGTGCCCGGCGCGTATCCCCGGCGGGTGAGCCTCCACGGCGGCAAGTGCCCTCGGTGCCACGAGCGAGTCAGAGGTCCCGCCGAGCTGCGCTTCCTCAACGGAGTTGTCCAGGCGCTATGCCGCAGCCGAGGCTGCGGGTTCGCCGTCGACCTGTTCTGGGTTCCGGCCTGCTAGGGCGCAATCCGTGATTATGGATCAACGGCATATTGCGCAAGAATGGACACCAAGCCGAAAAACGAGAAACCGCCAATGCTTAAATTGCTTTGGTATAATCACTTTTTAGTCCCCGTAGCTCAATGGATAGAGCAACCGCCGCGTCAGCGCAGGAACGCCTGCGCTGACTTTTTCTTAATATCCGAAGGCGGTTGCTCGTTTGCTACAATCCTTCCATGTCCCCGTAGCTCAATGGATAGAGCAACCGCCTTCTAAGCGGTCGATAGAGGTTCGATTCCCCTCGGGGACACGATTTTCCAATAAGCGCATGACCTCTTACCACAACCACACCCTCTTCAGCGACGGAACCGCGACCGCAGCCGACATGGTCACGGCGGCGCAGCAGGCGGGCCTTGGCGAGGTCGGCATTTCCGACCACATAGTCATCCATCCCCAAGGCAGGACATTCAAATGGGGCATGCCTCTCAATCGGCTGGAGGAATACGTGGCCGCGGTCCGGGAAGCCGGCCGCAATGCACATATCCCGGTGCGCCTCGGCATCGAAGCCGACTTCTTCGAGGAAACCGCGGACCAGCTGCGCGAACTCCTCGGCCGCTACCCCTTCGACTACGTCATCGGCTCGGTGCATTTCGCGGGCGGATTCATGGTGGACGAAAGCCGCAAGAAATGGGAGGACCTCTCGCCCCTGCAAAGAGATGAGAAGTGGTCGGCCTATTGGGGCGGCATCGCGGGTCTGGCCCGCAGCGGCATCTTCGACTTCGTGGCGCATCTCGACCTCCCCAAGCGCTTCGGCTTCGCCATGGAGGAAAACACGTCCCGCGCCGCGCTGGCCGCGCTCGACGCCGTCGCGCGAGCCGGGATGGCCATCGAGATCAACACCTCGGGCTGGTCCCATCCCGTCAAGGAAGCCTATCCCTCGCCCGCGCTTCTCCAAGCCGCCTGGCAGCGCAAGATTGAGATACTCGTCAATGCCGACGCGCACAATCCCCGTGATATCGACCGATTCTTTGGTCCCGCCAAGCTTCTTGCCCGGGAGGCCGGCTACACGCAGACCGTCCGCTTCGCGGGCCGCAAACGCAGCCGCACCCCGCTTTAGAGCCCAGAAGCGCGCGCTCCTTTGCTAGAATATTCCCGCTTGAGAAACCGGCTCTGTCTCGCGTGGACGTTGATGGCGTTTGCGCCCTTGACGGCGCGCACGGCGCCGGTCCTCCCGGGCCCTTTCCCTTCTTCCGACATCGAAGCGGCCCAGGACATTATCCTCCGCATGAAGGACTTTTCGCGCGGCCTTGCCGCCCGACCTCAGCAGCGCCTTAAGCCCGGGGGCTCCAGCCCCATCAATACCGGCTTCCAGGCCCTGGGCCCGGCCGGCAAGACCGGCAAGGTCGACGGCCCCGGCCTGCAGGGCAACGGCAGATATCGCGTTCTCAAAAACGAGCCATTCGAGACCGCCCTCTCGGTCAGGACCGGGTATATCGACGGAGAATTCCACATCAAACGAGATCCCGCCGCGGGCAAGGATGTCTTGCGCTTCGCCGGCAGATATTGGTCCCGGAAAACTCGCGCGTGGGAGCCTGCCCGGGACCAATGCTTCGAAATTTGCCTCTCCTACGACGCGAACAGGGACGTCGGCCGCATCTCTTGGGGAAATGACATCGACGAATCAGTAAGCTTCTCCAGAGGCGGCCGAGGCCGCCAAATGACCGTTGCATTCGGCGGCTGGAGCCACGACTTCTATCAAGATTAGCCTTGCTCCCTGATGTGATTCTGGCGTCCGCGTTTTGCTAGACTGAAGTGTCACGGAGGTAAAGTCATGAACTGCTTGATCGCATTGATCCTCAACCTCGGGTTGTTATCCTCAGAGCCGTCATGGGCTGCGGTGGTCATGAAAGGAGACATCTCCCCGCGCCAGATTTACCAGCGCGCCGGCCCCGGCGTCGTCCTGATTCTGAGCGTCAACAAGGACGGCACGGGGGAAATGGGCACGGGGAGCATCATCGACGCCGACGGACATGTCCTGACCAACGCCCATGTCGTGATCAGGCAGTCCACCCAGCGGCCCTTCGAAACGCTCCACGTCTACTTCAAGCCCGCAAAACTCACCGGCGACCCCAAGCGCGACCTCGCCGACCCCATCAATGCCACGGTCCTCAGGTTCGACCGGGAATTGGACCTGGCCCTGCTGCAGCTGGAAGCCAAGCCCTCGGCCTACAAGATCGTTCCCATCGGCGATGCCTCGACGGTGGAGGCCGGAGACCCCGTGGTCGCCATCGGACATCCTGAACAGGGCGGGCTATGGACCCTGACCCAGGGCGTGGTGAGCACCGTCATCGCCAACCTGGGAGGAGTGGACGGCAAGGACGTTTTCCAGACCGACGCCAGCATCAACCGCGGGAACTCGGGCGGTCCTCTGCTCAACAACCGCGGGGCCATGATCGGCGTCAATACCTCCATGGCGCGCAAGGCCAAGGATGGGCTCACCATCACCAGCGTCAATTTCGCCATCAAGTCCAACGTGGTAAAGGACTGGCTGGCCAAAGCCGGCTCGAACGTGGCCTACGCACCCGCGGACGCGGAATCAGCGCCTGCGGCCGTCACGCCGTCCGAACCCGAGCCCGTCCCGACCAAGCCCGCGCAAGCCGCGGCCGAACCCAAAGTCGAAACGCCCGCGCAGCCTCAGCCCCCGGCCACGGCCGAGCCCGTCCAGGCTCACCCCGTCAGGCCCAGCCAGCCAAAAATCCTCACTCCGGTCAAGCCCTTCAAAGCCGCGGATCTCATCGAGAAGGAAATCTCGGAGATGGAAGACCTCGAAAAGGAGATGCAGGGCGAGATCGAAAAGCGGCGAGACGCTTTGGAGCAGTAAAAAAGCCGGGCTAAAAGAGCAGCAAAGACAGCATTATCAGGGCCGCCCCCAGAAGCATACGCTGGAGGCTCTGGTTCTTTTTGCCCTGGATTAGAATATAAAGCCCGGCCGCGGACAAGACCAGGCTTGCCGAAGCCTTCAACACCAAGCCTTGGGTGATGTTAAATTGCCCCGGCTCCGAGGCAGGCTCGACCACGGAAGCCGTGGGGGCGTCATTGTCCAGGCCGCTAACGGTCGTGTATTGCATCCGAAGAATCCGACGGGAGCGTCCCGCTCGAAACGGCGGCCGCCCACTTCTCCCAACCGGAAAAATCCTGAGGCGCTAAATCCTGTCCCGAAACCATGCCCAGCAAGGTATATGCCAGGTCGCGCACGCTAGGGTCCAATGCGCGCAGCAAGCGCAGCAGCTGGGTGGAAGCGCGGCTGGCCACGTAGGCCTTATGTCCTCCCGTGGAAACCAGACCCGCGAACACGGCCAATGCATTGACGCGGTCCTGGGTGGAGGGGTAATCCAGGGCCGACAGAAGCCGCGGAGGATCCACAAACGGGGTCCGAGCATAGGTTGCCAAGTCCGCCAGCACGGTCAAAGCCGCGGATCTCACCCCGGGATCCGGATCCGAGGCGGCCCGTATGAGACGCTCGGCCAACGCCTTTCCGTCGGTCGAATAGGAGATCAGGTAAGCGGCGGCAGCGCGCTTTCTCGGATCTGAGTCTTCGCCAAGGACGCGGGTCAGGGCCGTCTCATGGAGAGGGACCTCCGCGGCGAAACTCCGGTCAAAGGCCTTGACCTCTTCCGTTTGAGCCAGCCAAGGACAATAGAAACCAGCGCACGCGGGCCTCTCCACGATCAAGTCGCCGCGCCTGCGCATGGCGGCTCCTAATGCGGCATAACGCCGCCACCGCGCCAGCAGCTTTCCGGGGTCGCCTAATCGGCCCATGGGGCGGGGGCCGAAAGGCATCCGCGTGGCGGCGTCTTGCGCGTCCACCACGTCGAACGTGATCGTTATGGCATATTCGGAAGCGGTGACATGCCTGCCGACGTGCAGAGAGACATAGGCAAAATCCCCCAAACTCCGGACCTGAGACTCCATCTCGGCCTTCAGTCTCTCGGCGCGCTTCAGAGCCGGGCCTCCTGCGTTGAGGAGGGAAACATACCGGGCAATCTTTCTTCCCAGAACGGCCGAGACCTTCACCGCAGTCAGCCTCTCCGAACGAAAGACGTCCACGCCCTGGAGCGTCGCAGTGGATGGGATCGCCCCGACCGGAGCTGCCAGGAAGCAAGTCAAAATCAATGAGTGAAGCATATAGCGAATTATACGAAAACTGCCGGGGGCTCGTTGTGTCAAATGTCAAATATCAAGACCTGACCCCAATTATGATATATTGGCGCGATGAGAGGAACGATCATCCGCAAGTTTTCGTCGCGCATTTTCGAGACGCCCTTGAAGCGGCCTTTTGTAACGGCCCTGGGCCGGAAGACCGCCACCTGCAACGTCGGATTCACCGTGACCCTGCGCGACGGCACGCGGGGCTATGGCGAGGCTTCGGCCTCTTTGGCCATGGCGCATCTGCGGCCCGCGCATCTGGCGCGCGTGCTCCAGGGCCTGGGCAAAAGCGCGGTAGGCCGCGATGCGGCCTCGCCGAGACCTTTGATAGAGGAGGCTTGGCGCCGTCACGCGCAAGAGGGGCCGGCGACGTCGGCGTTCGAATGCGCCCTGCTCGACGCCTGGACGCGCAGCCAAGGCCTCAGCCTGGCCTCTTGGTTCGGAGGCAAGCTCTCCGCCCTGGAATCCGACATCACCATATCGGCCTGGACCGACCCGGAACTCATAGGCCAGGCCGCGGCCGAGGCCGCGCAAGAGGGGTTTCGCGCGTTCAAGGTCAAGGTGGGGGGAAAGCCCGAAGACGACATCGAGCGCATGCGCTTGGTCTTCGCCGCCGCGGGCAAGAGCCGAAACAGGCTCCGGTTCATCCTGGACGGCAACCAAGGCCTGACCGTGTCCTCGGCCCTGCGCCTGTGCGAAGCCTGCCGCAAGTCGGGAATCAAGATAATCCTCATCGAGCAGCCGCTGGGCAAGACGGATTTCAAAGGCATGGCGGAGCTGACCAAGCGCTCGTCCATCCCGGTCGCGGCCGACGAGATGGTCCAGTCCCCGCAGGACGCGGTGCGCGTGGCCATGGCGCGCAGCGCCTCGGTCATAAACATCAAGGTCGCCAAATGCGGGCTGCTGCGGGCCCTCGAGATCGCGGCGGTGGCCCGGGCCGCGGGAATGGGCCTCATGATAGGCTGCATGGCCGAGACCAGCCGCGGGCTCATGCCCAGCGTGCACCTGGCCCTGGGCACGGGCTTTTTCGGCTTCGTGGACCTGGACAGCGACCATCTGCTCCGTGACGACGACCCCTCTCCGGACTGGAAGCGGCGCGGGCCTTGGGTCGGCCTGCCCGATAAGGCCAGCGCCTAACGGCGAACGCTCATCAGCTTGCTGGTCAGGATGCGGCGCAGGTTCTTGACGAAATCCGCCACGTCCTTGAGCCACCAGCCGCGGCCCGGCGGGAAGAGATCCAGGACCATCTGCGCCTCGCTGCCCAGGCCTATGCCATGGATCTCCACATCCCTGGCCGCGATCACCATCTGACGGAAGGCCTCGCGATCGAAACTCTTGTCCGGGTCGCCGTCGTTGACCACGATGATCATCTTGTCGCCCCGGCCCATGCGCACGCGGCCGATGGCTTCCTTGAGCGCCGTGAAAGTGTCGGTGGAGCCTCCGTTACCATTGATGATGCCCACGATCGAGGCCTTCAGGTCGGGAGTAAGTTTCTTGTTGTAAGGCTTCAACACCAGGGGCACGCTGTCGTAAATGACGATCTCGAAGGCCACGCCCGGGACCTTTTCCAAGGCCTCCATCATCATGACCGCGCCCTCGATGGATCTCTCCTTCTTCTCTCCTTTCATGCTGCCGCTGAAGTCAATGAGTAGAGAGACGCGATAAAGCACCTTATTGGGAGACATCTCCTCGGAGAACACGTCCCGGGCGCCCATGGGTATGCGGGGGAATGAGTCGGGGTCCAGATCGCCGTCGTCGCGGTTGTGGATGACGCGCTGGCGCAGCTGCTGGCGCAGTGCATGCTGGAACTGCTGGCGCATGAAAGGAATGAACTTCTGCACCCGCCTCAGATAGTCCTGATACAAAACACGGTCGGCGGGAGTAGCCCTATGCTCCTCATCGGCCTTGCCCAGACGCTCTTTCTGCTTGGCCGCTTGCTTGGGGTCATCAGCCTTGTCGGGCTGATCGGCCCGTCCTTGGGTGCCGCCGCTGTTCTTATCCGGGCTGGACTGCTGGCCCTGGCTTTGATCCGCCTTTTTCCCACCCTGCCGGCCCTGCTGCTTTTCCTTTTGGCTCCCGCCTTGGCTCTCGCGCTGCGACTGCTCCATCTTGTCGCGCGCCTCCTCCATCTCCTTCTTGGCCTTCTCCTGCTGCTCCTTTGACATCTTCTCGGGGTCTTGGGACATGGACGGCGCGTGCTTCTCGCGGTAATCCTTGGACTCGCGCTCGGCCTGGTCCCGCGCCTCCTGCTCCTGGGCCCTCTGGTGCCGCTCATCCTCCTCGCTGGGCTCTCCATCCGAGTCCGGGCTTTCGCCGCCCTGGCTTTGGCCGTCCTGCTTCTGGTCGTTGGGCCGGCCGTCCTGCTTCTGATTCTGCCGCTGGTTTTGGCGGGACTTATCCTGGACCTGCTCTTCGATGAGTTCCTTGTAGATGGGCCAGATCTGGTCGCGGATAACGGCAAAGGCCCGCGCCGCGTCTTGCGTCTTGATAGCCCGGCGAATAGCCGGCCCGGCGCGCTTGAGCGCCTCGGCCACCCGCGGGTCCGTCACGCGCGGATCAGGCCGGCCCGCCCACCATTGATACACCAGGGCGTAAAGAAACTGCATGTGCATGGGGATCCGCTCGTCCCAAAACCGGCGTTCCTCGTCCAGATTGTGTATGGCGTAGTCCTTGGCGTAGGCCGCGTTTATCCAGGGCTTGGCCCCGGGGTGCCGCGCCAGGCCCAGGTTGTTGACCCGCGGATCCTCCACGGCCCACCACAAGGCCTGGAAAGACATATTGTCGATAAGCTCAGGCTCGTCCAAGATGAGATCGGGCCGGCTGAAAAGAAGATGCCATACTTCATGCGCGGTGCGGCCCTGCGCCACTTCCCGGTCAAGCTCGCCCATATCATTTGGGAGATAATGAATCTCGAACAAATCGATCAATGTGCGCCAGCGACGCGAGGTCTCCTCTATGGATTCGCCGCGCTTTTCAACGTAATAGAAAGGCACCAAGCGCAGGAGGGGAAATCGCGCGAGCATGCGGGCCATATCCTCCAGGACCTTGGCCCATGCCTCCATCTCGGGCGTGACTTTGTCCCAGGCGCCGGGGGTCTTGGGAGAGGTAAAAGGCATGGAACTCATCAGCCGGTCCGCGTCCATCATGTCCATCATGGCGCTGTCTGCTCCGCCGTTGTAGTACCCGCCGTCCGAGTAGCCGTCTCGGTCTGGATCCGCGTCCCCGTCGTCCGCCTGAGCCGGAGCGGCCGCGGGACCGCTCTTCTCCGGAAACAGCTCCTTGATGTTGCGCCGGGCAGGAGCGCTCACCACGGCCTCGGGACCTTCGCCGGCCAAGTCGTGCTTCTTGATAATATCGACGATGGCGTCCCGGGCGGAGAGGTCCTGGGTGATG